>NZ_CP009282.1:2572841-3859262 GCF_000758605.1 Paenibacillus sp. FSL R5-0912 | reverse complement strand
GGGATGATACCGTTGGAGAAGTTCGACAGCTCAGAGATGAACGGTGTGTACGGTTCTTTCAGCTTAATTACCAGCGTCTTGTCATCCTGTGCCTTGAAGGATTCGACCGTCGCCGAGATCGCCAGCGGACCTTCAACCGTCAAATGACGGTTCAGAGAGAACACGGCGTCCTCTGCTGTGACTGGCGTTCCGTTCGAGAACTTCAGACCGTCACGCAATACGAAGGTATACGTCAAGCCATCTTCACTGATCGTGTGCGCCTCTGCAAGAAAGTCCTTAATTTCACCCTTGCTGTCAAAAGCGACCAGTGATTCAAACACTTTATCAATTGCAAACGCATTATTGGAGGTGATCTGGTTATGCAGATCAAACGAGGTTACTGAAGCCGGCCGGCCATAGGTAAAAGTACCTCCTGCAGCAGGTTCTGCTGTGCTTGTGCTTTCCGTTGCGGCCGGACTCGCACTTGCCTGAGCGTCATTACGGGTGTCCGCATTGTTGTTGGAACCGGAGCAGCCTGCCAGTAGCATTACAAACATTACTGTCAGTGTCCCCATTCCAATCGTTTTTCTAAATTTTGCATTTAACTTGGTCACGTGTGATCCACCCTTCCTATTAAATCATATATGTTTAGTATGGATTGTATTATGGATTACACATCTTCTCCTGTCAAACAAAAGTTCATTTGAGCGTCAGAAGTGAATCTAATCCTTCCATTGCAGGAAATGAATTCGTAATCATCTGCTCTCCATCGCTGCTTGAAGGTCATAAGCGCTAATATCCATATCGGTCTCTCTGCCTAATGCCAGCTTCGCCAGCTGGCTGCCAATAAACGGGCCCATCGTGAGTCCGGAAGCTCCCAGTCCATTGGCTGCGAGCAGCCCCTTCCATCCAGGGACAGTACCTAAGACCGGGAGGAAGCCTGGTGTAAACGGGCGGAACCCTACCCTCACTTCTCCCAAAGTGCTGTTTGCCAGCTCAGGTGCCACGTCCAGCCCCTTATTCAGAATCTCCTGCATCCCGCCAGCGGTTACTCTGGTATTATATCCTTCTACATTATTCTCATGAGTTGCCCCAATTACAATATGCTGCTGGTCAAAAGCGAGCAGATATTGATCACTCGGCGGGATGACTACCGGCCATGCTTCCGTCACCTGATGACCGGAAACCTGCAAGTGTAGGATTTGCCCTTTTTGGTAACTGACTTTGAAATCAATGCCAAGCGGCTGGAGCAGCGGGTTCGCCCATGCGCCTGCGCATACAATAACTTCATCCGCCGGGTAATACTCCGCATCTACTGTAATCCCGGTCACCCGGTCTGGCCCATATTGAAGCGCCGCATCTCCGGTAATTCTGGTGGCACCCTGCTGCTGCGCAGCGTGAAGTAACGCATCCCGCAGGGCACGTCCATCTACCCGGGCAGCCCCGCTGATATGAACAGAGGCATACCCTTCAGCAAGCAACGGGAACCGTTCACGGGTTTCTTCAGCCGTAAGCCGCGTAATTTCTCCGATTTCCGGTGCATCTGCCCGCCGCAGACGCGCCCGCTCTTCTATTTTATCCAGCTTGCCTGCATCCGTATGAATACTTAGCGCACCTACCCGGGCATAGCCCGTATGGGTTTCGCCTCC
This sequence comes from Paenibacillus sp. FSL R5-0912, assembly GCF_000758605.1. NCBI lineage: Bacteria > Bacillati > Bacillota > Bacilli > Caryophanales > Paenibacillaceae > Paenibacillus > Paenibacillus sp. FSL R5-0912. The sequence continues at coordinate 3,857,634 of NZ_CP009282.1, read as the reverse complement.
ATGCTCAAGTTCGGCGATCAGCTGAGGATAGAATCGTGCACCAGCCTTTGCCAGCCGGTACCAGATCTGATTGCGCCGCTGGGATAGCCAGGGACAGATGATGCCTGCGGCCGCATCCGTGGCTTGTCCTTGATCTTTACGGTCGACAATCAGCACCTCTGCCCCCATTTTTGTCAGCTGGTAAGCTGTAGAAGCCCCGAGAATCCCTGCTCCAATTACGATGACTTTCTTCATAAGCTATGTACAGCCCTTTCACTTGAGGTTAGAATTCTGTGCGAGAAATTCAAGGATCGTATCGTTCACCAGCACCGGCTGTTCTCTTCCCATATGCGGCCGGTGGCCGGCACCAGGGACGATCAGGCATTGTGATCCTTTGATCAGCGAGACTAGCTGAATGATCTTATCCGCTGCAGCGTATGTATCGTGCTCTCCTGCAATGATTAGAACCGGACAGCTGATACTGCTTAACTGTGCTACGCTCAGGTCCGGGTATCTACGCCAATCATTAGCAGATTGACGCATGAATTCCTGCCAGTTCCCTTGATGCGCTTCTTCATGCCTCTCTTTCATCTGACGGATGATGCCATGTTGCCCAAGCTCCAGCAGACGCTCCGGCTCAAATTCCTCCGCTCCGGCAGGATCGAAGAATCCGCCCGTTCCTATTGTCGTCAGTGTAGCAACTCTTGCCGGATTATTCACCGCGAGGTATAGCCCGACATTGCCACCCATGCTGTAACCGATCAGATGCGCTTTTTCAATATTCATGCAATCCATGAAGGCTATGATATCATCTGCCAGCTGAGGTGTAGACCATTCAAGGCTTTCGCACCTGGTTCTGCCATGTCCGCGGAAATCAGGGAAATAGCAGGTATATCTATTTTGGAAGTCCAGAATTTGACTAGAGAAGGCTAATAACCCACGTGAGTAACTGCTGTGCAGAAAAATAATCGGCTCTCCGGTACCCATTTTTTCATAAAACAATTCCAGATCTTTAACTTTCACATGAGGCATGATGCTTACCCTCCATCTGTAGGAAATTATTATATTTCGGCAAGTATGACCCTTAATAGCTTAGCACAGGTTGCCTAATCAAGCATCAGGCGGGAGTAAACCCTGGCCCCAACCCATTTCACGCAAAAACAAAAAGAACAGCGATCCCCCGGTTAGAGGAGGATCACTGTTCTTAGTTTCACAAGGATAAAAGTACTTCCGAAGAGAGGTGTTGTGTCCGGCTATCCAGCTCCGGGGAGGCGTGCCAGTCATTGTCCTCTGATATGCCGTATTTAATCGTATGGATGACTGCCTCGGAGGACAAATAAATATTATGATGCACGAAAGGCGCAAACGAGACAGTCTCTCCTTCCCGTAATACGCGAAGCTTGAATTCTTCTTCTTTCAGTTCCGCATACACCATCCAGCCGGACTGTACGACGTAGATCTCAGAGACGGACCTATGATAATGACTGCTCTGCCAGGCACCTTTCTCAGAGGCTACCGTCCGGCAATAGGAGCTTCCGTCTGCTGAGCAGATTAATCTGAATCTGCGCTCACCGCTATCCATAAGATCATGTCTGGTTTCAATGCCATACTTATAAGCATCTTCGTCAGAGATTCTGTGCATCGTTTACGCCTCCGCCAAATCTAGTTCTCTAATCCGCTCTTCCAGCTTAGGGAATACGCGGAGCGCATTATTATAGAATACATCCTCCCAGTGTGCTTCCGGGATCAGATGCTTCACGAATGTAATGTAGGCATCCAGCGGAACCAGCGGCCAGTCGGTACCGAAGACGAGCCGGTCATATTTCTCGGCGAATACAATCGCCCGGCGGAAATGATCGGTGTAGGTCTGCTCGGTCAGCAGACGGTCCACCTTCGCCTGATCTCCGACGATCCAGCCCGACAGGTCGGTATAGAGATTCGGATTCTTCTCCAAAAGCGCCGCTGTGTCCATAACCCAGGGATCGCCCAGATGGCAGAGCATAAAGGTAATGTCCCGGTGCTTCAGGAACGTCTCTTCCATAGACAGCGGATGCGAATATTTGAGCAGTCCCCGGTCAGAGTAAGTAAGCCCTCCATGAATAACGACCGGCAGTCTGTAAGCAGAGGCCAGCTTGTAGACCGGATCATAGATCTCATCCCCCACATTGAAGTGGTAATAGCCGGCATAGAGCTTGATTCCAACGACATCCTTCTGTTGCAGCGATTGTTCCAGCGCCTCCAGCTGCCCGTCCAGATGGAGAGTCAGCGGATTAATTCCGGCACAGGTAAACAAATTGTCAGGAAGTGTCCCGCTAAGATCAAGCAGCATGGGATTAAGCGCTTCGGAATCCGGAAAGCTACCTGCGGCCGTCTCCGTTACGCCCATACCGACTCCGGCGACAACACCGGAGCGGCGGAACTCCTCCAGGAGTCCTTTGCCGGTATAATCGATATGCGCTAAAGTCCGGGCTGTCTCGTGAAAGGTATCAATATTCGAATAATGCACATGTGCGTCAATGATTTTCATGGGTGCTTCCTTTCTTCAGCTCATTTGTTGAACCGGATTGTCAGCAGATCGGCGTAGGCCTGCTCAGGAACCTTCAGATCCGAGATAAGATAGAATTGAGGCTTGCTGAACCGCTCTTCCCCGTCTTGAAGATACAGCGGGTCTATGGCATAAGACAGTGCCGCATGAGTGTTGGCCATGAAGGCTGTAGAAGTAAGATCCTTTGCAGTAACTAGAGTCAGGCGCTGTTTACGTTCTGTGGAGCCCACCTGAAGGATTCCGTTAGTACTTCTAACCCCCAGCTGGACTCTTCCTGCCTTATACACAATCTCTTCACCACTGCTATTCTTCAGATACCCTCTGCTGTCCTTAAGATCGGCGGCCGCACGGTAATGGGACGAGGTGTCAAGCTCGAGCGGATATAACGGCGTCCCTGTATTCTGTTCAATGTGTACAGTAGAGGCAAGCACAGGTACACCCGGAAGCAGCATGAAATACTGATGAAGGGTTAGCCCTTTATATTTATCATTCTGCTTAATGGTAACGCTCATGCGTATGCCCGACCAGCGGTTACCTTTGTTGTCCGTGAGCTCAGCGAACTCAGCGGTCCGCGGCTCCTCCATGAAGCTGCGTAAGGACATGTCATTGATCGAAGTTAAAATCCCACCCACCCAGGGATTCCACCAGGATTTAGCTATGGGCTGTGGAAAAGAGGAATCCAGCCACTCCTGGCCATGATACTCCAGCGAGAATAATCCCGGAGCAAAATGGCTGCTGGCCTGTATCCGCAGAATTCCGTTGTCTACGGCAAGCACCTGAGACTGCTCAATCTCCAGAGTCTGACGGCGGATAACCTGATCCGACACAGGAAAGACAAGGAAAGCTCTTGAGCTCTCATAAATATCCATATCCAGCTGCAGCGTAAGGAGATCAGGCTCAGAGCCTAATGAACGGGTCAGCGGAAGGCTGATTTCCGAGAGCTTGTGTTCACCTTGTACCGTAACCGAGGTCTCCTCAATGCTGCCTGCACAAGAAGAAACAGTGATCTCGCCGTCCAAATAACTCTTCTTCTGCTCCAGAATGGAGAGTGTAAGCGGACCGCTGATGAACGGGTTACCCTGATTAAGCTTCACTTCCAGCTGTTGTGCAGCATTCAGATCGCGTGTGTTGCTGCATTGCAGTGCGAATGAACGGAAATCCTGCCAGGTGTTCCAGGTCCCCAATGCAATCCGCAGCGGACTTGTCTCCAGCTTGCCTCCAGCCGGAATCCGGCCCAGCGAATGCTCAACGGCGTGCAGCCAAGACTCCTGGATAAGCTCTAATTCTGCCGGCCAGCTGATCCCCCGCGTGATTGCTCCATGGGAAGCGAACATCCAGTTCTCTGTAAACTTTTGCACATCCCAGTAGTCTGGGCTGGAAGCTTCTGCGCCTGATTTCAAATCCAGATACTTGCCGTTATAAGGAATAACGCCTCCCCTAAGACTGAACTCGAAGCTGTCCTTCAAGATCAATTCTTCCTCCTGATCCGTTTCCAGCGGGTTATGAATCCTGAAATGCCGCGAGATGAGCCCATTGCTGTTCAGCTTCACCACCATGGTCAGCAGCATGCCCTTTCTTGCTGTCAGTTCATAGACGGCTTCAAGCACAATGGCTCCAGCATCTGTATCATACTGCACTTCAACAGGCGATACCTTCTTGAACTCATTGGTATAAGGCAGACCGAACTTCGGATAGGGCAGGCTAACGACATTCTTACGTCCGTCATATAGCTTCAGCGTATTGCCGGATTTCTCCAGGACTGCCGAATATCTTCCGCTGCTGATGATCCATTCCTTCTCCGTTTTGCCGCCAAAGGCAGCATCTGCCCCAGGGAAGACCAGGCTCATCTCCTGCTGGAGAATTAATGAAGCGGCCTTCGCAGGACTGCTGCCCCAATTAAGGATCTTCACATGATGATGCCAAATACCGTAGGCTTGCAGCCGCGCTTGTACAGTAACCGTTCTCCGGCCCTTTGCCGGAACTTCGACTTTAAGTGCAGACTGCCGGAAAGAGAGTATAGCATCATCAGGCAGGTCGAAGGCGAACACCGTATCTGCGTTGTATTCATTTTCGACAATCACATCAATCTCAAGCTCTTCGCCTATATAAGCTATTCTGTCCGGCAGCTGCAGCTGTACTTTGACCGGGAACTTGGGTTCAACCCCGAGTTTGAATACGGCGGGCAGGCCATTAATGAGCAGTTCAGCCTCAACAACCGGATGAGTCTGATAGATACTCTGTTCCTCTTCTGCCGGATGGATGAAGAAGCTGCCTTCGATCCGTGCCTCGGATTCAATTTCCTGCGCTTCGTTCAGCTCAAAGCTGATTTGCGGATTGCTTATGCCCTTAATCTCCAGAGCCAACGGCTTTCTGCTTTTATTCACAGCTTCATAGACAATGGGGTATCGGGCTCCGAAAGGCAGCTCATGCCGTTCAGGAATCGTTGCCTGTATCCGGTAATCCTCCGTCTCAATCAGGCGCAGGCCGCGGCCGCTCCGCTCATACTGCATTGTCAGCCGCAGGCCGTCTTTCAGCCATTCATATGTAAAATAGTCAAAACCGTTGTCTCCCTGCCCGTCAGGCTGAACGTTGATTTCGCGGATGCTGTCGTTATACCAGTCGATCGTCCCGAAATAAGACTTCACCGCTCCGGTCTGCAGCACTGAAGGGATGAAATTCATCAGGTGGGTGGTGTCGTCCCGTTTCTCCCAGAAAAAGCCGCTTTTCTTGTAGGTAGGAACCGCTTTGACGTTGCCCGGCCAGGTGTACAAATCCAGCCGCGCCCAGCCAAGCCGAATCGTCTCCTCGACAGCATGTCTCACCAGTCTCTTGCCAACCTTACGTCCATGGAAATCCGGTCTGACATTAAGCAGTGGTATATAAAGCGCGCCTGTATCCTCTTTGTAGTGGGAGAAGCTGCAATATCCGATAACCTCTCCGCCCGCAACGGCCAGAAATACCTTGAGCAGCGTGCTGTTCTCGTGTTCACGGAGCACACTTTCCTCTGTCCGGTAAGTATTATCCCCGCCCCAGCTCTCAAAGCTCCGATTCCACATCTCGGCAATGGATGCGGCATGTTTGGCAGGCACGTATTCTTCAATGACGATTTCTTGTGTTTCCGGCATTACGATATTCCCTCCTCAGATCACTATAGCTTCTCACCTAATGCAATGTACACACACGGCAAAAAGTGGATGTTTTTTACAGTATATAATAGAAGGTTTAACCATAGTAATATCTTCTTTGATTATAAAAGATTATTACCTATAGCTATCATCATACCGTGCCCGCTCCGGTCATTGCAAAACTATGAACAAGCTATGCAAAGGATAACCTTGCACCCACCAGATACCCGATAGAGACAAACAGAAGCGACCAGATAAATGCACCGGCAACGGTGACAACCAGATATTTCCTGAAAGACATTGCGCTGATCCCGGAGATATAGCTCGTAACATGTCTGAGGCCCGGGACGAAATAAGCGATGAAGACCGTCCAGTTTCCGAACCGGAAGAACCATCGTTTCACACTCGCGAACCGCTTCGGCGTAAGTCCTATCCACTTCCCGTATTTATCCACCACCGGTTGCCCGAGTCTCAGACCGATCGTATAGCTGATCAGCATACCTGTTATGGAGCCGATGAAGCACACCAGCACCGAAACTGAGAAATCAAGCACCATTGTCGAAGACAGATAGCCCACGAACAGCATCAGCAGCTCGTCGGGAACCGGGAGTCCAAGAAGTCCCAGCGCGAGCAGTGCAAATATAGCTATATATCCGTATTGCGAGATCATCTCCATGATCCAGGGCATAAGGCATCACTTCCTGTTGACGTATTTTTTGAACGACGGGAATGGAATCCGGCTTACCATGAGCAGTGACAGCAGTCCCATTACGGCGATGACCAGTTCCGGCTTCATCCGTTCATCCACCAATGTAATCATCGATAAAATAACGCCTGCAGCTGTAATCGGCATCCCAGTGAACCCCTTCGAAGGTGCAGACAGATTAAATCTGGCCAGGCGCAGCGCCCCGCAGATCAGGAAGGTAATCGCAGCAACAGGTCCAAGCCACTGCATATTCTCCAGTCTGTACAACAATATGAGGAAGGTTGGAGCAAGCCCAAAGGAAATAATATCTGCCAGGGAATCCAGTTGTTTGCCGAAATCGCTGGTACAATGGAGCATTCTTGCCAGCAATCCGTCCATGACATCACATATTGCCGCGAGCAGTATCATTAATAAGGCGAGATTATAACGTTCTTGAATGGTGAAAAGCAAGGAAACTGATCCAAGTCCCAGGTTTCCCAGTGTGCACATTGAAGGCAGCCAGTTCCATTTCATGCTGTTTCACTCCTTTCTCAAAATATAAGAATTCTTGACAGGTTGTAAGGAGTCCGTTCAGCCTTCAAAGGTCACACTAAAACAGACGCCGTCCGTTGTGTTTATCACTGCATACCGGCAGCCGTGCATATCGAGTATCTGCTTCGTAATCGAAAGCCCGAGTCCGGTTCCTCCTGTCAGACGGCTGCGTGAAGCCTCCGCCCGGTAGAAGCGCTCCCAGATCTGCTCCAGCTGATCTTCGGGGATGTTCTCACCCTTATTGTGTATGTTGAATGAGAGTGATTTCTCATGACCCTCCACAGCTACTGTTATTGTACTATCATGCTCCGCATGTCTGATCGCATTGGTCAGCAGGTTGCTGATTACCTGCTCAATCCATGACACATCTGCATAAAGCGGCCGCTCATTCGCCGGAATAATAACCACATTCAGCTGCTTGTCACCGAGTGAATGGATCAGCTTGTCCGTCACCTTCTCCGTCATTTCACTCAGCATAAAGGAGCTTTTGCGGAGTTTGATGGTCCCGGACTCCAGCTTGGCTAAATCGAGCATATCTTTGACGAGAAACTCCATCTTGTCGGCTTCCTCGATAATGACCTTGATATAATGATCCTGTTTGCCGGCGCTTACCCCATCCTCCAGACCTTCGGCGAATCCCTTGATAATACTGAGCGGAGTCTTCAATTCGTGAGAGGCGCTCGCAAAAAAGTCCTGCTGCATCTGCTCCATTTTCTTCTTCTGCTCCATGTCTTCAACCAGTTGCTGATTCGCCTCACGAAGGTCACCCAGTGCAGCATCCAGACTTTGCGACAAAGTGAACATACTTTTGGACAAGCTGCCCAGCTCATCCTTTTGACGGATCGAAGAATGACCTGTGAAATCCAGCGATACCATCCGTTTCGCGATATTATTGAGCTTAATCAGCGGACGGGTAACCATCTTGGAATAGAACAGGGACAGGACCAGTATCAGAACAAACCCGCCGATCCCCAGATATAAAAAGAACCAGCGCAGCGCTACATTCGAATCCTTAACATCCTGCAGGGAGGTGACCGTAAATAAGAGTTCAATCTCCCCGTCCGCCTGCTTGACCGGAAGAATGATGACTGAATTCCGGATGCCGCTCCAGGGAGCGGTCCACTCCTCTTTCAGTATGTTCAGATTACGGAGCTCTTCATTCTGCTCAAGAGTCAGAGGAAACCAGTCCTCCAAGGCCTCGAAGAGGATGCCCTGCCGCGGATTCCAGACCTTCAGATCCGGTAATACAAGTTCAGTGATTGTCCCGGAAATAGTGCTCATCCCGTCTTCGGGCTCCTCGCCTATCTGCGGTCCGCCTTGCTTTGTAATTGTGAGCGGATAGATCAGATTCCCAGAGTCATTGTCTTCCTCAAGACGTTCTCCCTGGACAGTGACTTGATCATTTTCCTTCAGATTGGCTGCCCTAAGCGTATCCCCGTACTCGTTCATGAACAGGGACATCGGAATTACCTGAATCTTGCCCGCCTCATCCGTCAGCTTCATCCGGAACGGGTCCTCTGACTTCATTCGGCCATCCAGCTTCAGAATGACCATTTGAGTCTTATTGCGCAGCATGAAGCGGACCAGTTCGCGGGACGTACGGCTACGCCCCCAGGATTCTTCCGTATAGCCCGTCCCGAAGCTCTTAAGATGCTTCTCCACCCTGTTCTCCTTCTGGCTCTGGTAGAAGCTGTCGAAGAACAGCAGCTGGCTCAAGATCACCATCCCGTAAAAACATACAAAAAAGATTACAGTCATCACAAACAGCTTAAAGGTAATTCCGCGTCTTCTCATTCCTCAACCTCGAACCTGTACCCTGTACCGATGACCGTACGGATAAACCGGGATTCATAACCCAGCTTGCTGCGCAGTTTCTTGATATGGCTATCCACGACACGGGAGTCTCCCTCAAATTCAATTCCCCAGACCCGGCTGAGGATCGTATCCCGGGAAATCACCATCCCTTTGTTCCGGATCAGCAGCGTTAATAAATCATATTCCTTCGGGGTAAGCTCGACTTCTGCACCCTCTAACTCCAGACGGTGGGCCGGCGTATTGAAGATCGCCGACCCAAACTTCACAATGCCCGAATCCGGCAGATGTGTGCCTTGGGCCCGTTTCATAAGCGCATTTGCCCGGGCCACCAGTACCTTGGGACTGAAGGGCTTGGTTACATAATCATCTGCACCTAATTCAAAGCCGTATATTTTGTCGTCATCTGCAGACTTGGCGGTCAGCAGAATAATGGGGATCGCTGATTGCTTGCGGATTTCCCGGCAGACTTCAAAACCATTCATCTTGGGCATCATGATATCCAGAATCAGCAGATCCGGCAGAAGTGAATCGAACCAGAGGAGCGCATCCTGTCCGTTGTCGGCTTCGCGCACTTCCCAGCCGTTCTGGATGAAATAATCCGATACCAGTTCACGGATACGCAGCTCATCCTCGACGAGCAGCAATTTCTTCTTCAATGTAGTCCCCGCTTTCCCCCCGTTTATACCACTCAGCATAGTCGAGTTGTATGTCCTTTATGTGCCCTGATTCAAATTTTCTAAGAAAAAGAAGCAGCGCATTGCGCTGCCCTCCTGAAATGCAACTATTCAAATGTACTGTTGCTGCCTTAGCCTGCCTGAACCGCATGCTTGAACTGGCTGCTATACAGCTCATGGTACATACCTTTTAGAGCAAGCAGCTGCTCGTGGCTGCCCTGCTCGGCGATCTGACCGCCCTGGATGACGAGAATCCTGTCCGCATCCTGGATCGTGCTTAGCCTATGGGCAATCACAAAGCTGGTCCGGCCCTGCATCAGGGTCCGCATCGCCTGCTGGATATGCATTTCAGTCCGGGTATCCACGCTGCTGGTTGCCTCATCGAGAATAAGGATAGCCGGATCGGCAAGGATGGCACGGGCAATCGTCAACAGCTGGCGCTGGCCGTGGCTGAGCGATGTTCCGTCCGTGCCAAGCATCGTATTGTATCCATGCGGCAATCTTGCGATGAACCCGCTGACGTTAGCCAGGCTTGCGGCCTCTTCAACCTCACTGTCAGTAGCGTCCAGGCGGCCGAACCGGATATTCTCACGAATTGTTCCAGAGAATACATGCGCGTCCTGCAGTACCATACCTAACTGGCTGCGCAGCTCATTTTTATTCAGTTCGCGGATATCTCTTCCGTCGATCAGCAGCTCTCCGCTGTTCATTTCGTAGAAGCGGGTCAGCAGGTTAACAATAGTAGTCTTCCCTGCCCCGGTCGGGCCGACGAGAGCGATCTTCTCGCCAGGCTTAGCTACGAAGCTTACACCGCTCAGGATCGGAGCATCCGCCTGATAGCCGAAGACGACATCACGGAATATCACTTCCCCGTGCACCCGGGGCAGCTCTTGCGGCTGCTCGCCGATGTACTCCGAAGGCATATCCATCACTTCGAATACACGCTCCGCTCCGGCAATTGCCGACTGGATCAGATTGTACTGGTTCGCAAGCTCGGATATCGGCCGGCTGAACTGCTTGGCGTAGTTCAGCATACTGACAATAACTCCGACTGTAGCCAGGCCTTTGAAAGCCATCCATCCGCCCACACTGGCAATCAGCGCGAAATCCAGGTTGTTAATCAGGTTCATGACCGGACCGACCAGCCCGGATACAATCTGCGCCTTAATGCTGACCTTATTAAGTTCATCGCTCATTCCGCGGAACCTTGCCGTTTCAGCTTCTTCTCTGCGGTACTGCTTGATCACCTTCTGGCCGCTGATCGCTTCTTCAATGAAGCCGTTGAGTTCACCCAGATGCTGCTGCTGGTTCTTGAAATAGATCCGGCTGAGGCCAGTAATCTTACGGCTGGCCAGCAGGACCAGCGGGATCGTCACCAAAGCGATAACCGTCAGAGGAACATTCAGCATCAGCATTATGACCAGCGAACCGCTTAATGTGATTAGACTGTTCAGCAGCTGGGTCACACTTTGATTCAATGAGTTCGACACGTTGTCGATGTCATTGGTTGCCCGGCTCATCAGCTCACCATTGGCACGCGTATCGAAGAAGCCTATAGGCAGCTCCTGATATTTAGCGAACAGATCACGCCGCAGCTCGTACACCGTTCTCTGGGACACGGAAGTCATTACGTAGGCCTGCACCCAGGAGACGGCGCTGCCAAGCAGGTAAACACCGCCCAGCATGATACAGAACCGGACGAGCCGCCCATAATCATGGGGAATGATTGCCGAGTCTATCGCTTTTCCGAGCAAATAAGGCCCGATCAGTGCTACTACGGCGTTAAGTATTGTAAATACATAGACCATAATAAGTCCCGTACGCTGACGGTTCAGATAGGACCAGATGCGCTTGATCGTAGCCATGCGGTTCTTCGCGCGAACCTTCGGCACCACAGCTCCTCGTCCGCCGGGAGGCCCCCCGCCGAACCCGCCTGGGCGGACGGGTGCCTGTGTCTGATTAGGATGACTGGACATAAGGTTCCTCCTCTCCCTTCAGCTGCGACTCCCGGATATCCCGGTAAATTTCGCTGCCTGCCATCAGTTCTTTATGGGTGCCCTGGGCAGCAATCCGGCCATTCTCCAGGATCAGGATCCGGTCCGCATCGATGATCGACGATACACGCTGAGCTATCATAACTATGGTACAGTTCCGCAGCTGAGTCTTCAAAAGCAGACGAATCCGCGCATCCGTTACCGCATCCAGCGCACTGGTGCTGTCGTCCATAATCAGAACTACGGGCTGAATCAGCAGCGCACGCGCGATGGACAGCCGCTGCTTCTGTCCGCCGGACAGATTAACCCCACGCTGCCCGAGCAAGGTGTCATAACCATCCGGCAGTGTATTAATAAATCCATGTGCTTCGGCGGCTATAGCTGCCTGCTCTACCTCTGCATTTGTGGCTTCCGGACGGCCGTAGCGGATATTGTCCCTGATGCTGCCGCTGAACAGCAGCGACTGCTGCATAACGAAGCCGATCCGGCTGCGCAGATGATCAATGCCAATCTGCCGGATGTCTGTTCCGTCAATGGCAATAGCTCCGGACAACACCTCGTAGAACCGTGGAATCAGGCTGACCAGCGTGGATTTGCCGGCTCCGGTAGCCCCCAGAATAGCAACTGTCTCGCCGGGGTTCGCAACAAAGCTGATATCTTCCAGCACAAGATTCTCATCTGCCCGGTTATAGGCGAATGAGACTTGGTTGAATTCGATCCGTCCATGCGTAATTACATCACTATTCGCCGAAGGTGCTTCTGTAATCTCGCTTGTGGTTGCGAACACTTCATTCACCCGGTCCCCTGACACCTTAGCCCGTGATACAAACGCGAGCATGTTGCTCAGCATCATCATGGACATCAGCAGCTGGGTTACATAGTTAATGAATGCGATCAGTTCACCCACCGGCAGCTTGCCGCTCCAGTTCTGCAGCCCGCCGAACCAGAGGACGGCAATAATACTTGCGTTCAGGATAAGCATCATCAGCGGCATGTTGAGCGCCATTAGGCGAATGGCTCTAATTCCGGTATTGGTATAGTCTGTGTTAGCGGTATCGAACCGCTTCTGCTCATGTCCCGCGCGGACAAAAGCTTTGATCACGCGGATGCCGGATAGGTTCTCCTGCAGCACATTACTTACCGCATCCAGCTTCTCCTGCATTCTAGCAAACAAAGGAAAAGATAGACGGATCAGCACGTATAGCAGAATGAACAGCAGCGGCACCGCAGCCAGCAGGATTAGCGCCAGCGACGGACTGATCCGGATCGCCATCACCAGACTGCCGATCAGCAGCAGTGGAGATCGAACAAACATCCGTAATATCATCTGCATGAAAGTCTGCAGCTGTACCACATCATTCGTTAAACGGGTGATCAGTGATCCGGTCTTGAGCCGGTCCAGATTCCGGTTAGAGAAGGTCTGGATATGCTCAAATAGCTTGATCCGCAGATCATTCCCGAAATTCTGTGAAGCGATACTTGAAAAAACAGTACAGCCTACACCGCCGACCATACCTATGATTGCAACCCCAAGCATGATCCCGCCTGTCGAAATAATATGCGGCAGATCATTCATCATCAGGCCCTTGTCCACGATGCTGGCCATCAGTGCCGGCTGCAGCAGGTCCATAACTACCTCAACTACCATTAACAGCGGGGCGAGCACGCACCAGAGTACATACGGCTTCATGAACCCCCTGAGTTTCCACATTCAGGTCACCTTCATCTCATCAGTCGTCCGTTTACGGCAAGTATGTGATTTTATCAGCGATTGGCATTCTCTGCTTGGCAGCAGGGATTTCCGCCGGATAGCCCACAGCGAGTACAGCTATCACATCATGCTCCTGCGGAACGCCAAGAATCTCACGGCCCCGGACTGAAGCGCCCAGGGACGACCAGAACACACCTGCACCTGCTTCATGGGCAGCCAACATGAAATTCTGGATATAGCAGGAGACAGCCATAACGTTCTCATCGCGTTCCATCTGGCTGGCGGCAGGCTTGGAGAGAATGCCAATTAACAATGGAGCTCCGCCGAAATCTGTCTTATGGTTCAGCGCTGCTCTTGTCTCCGGTCCAATAAACAGCAGCTCCCAGGGCTCGTTCATCCGGTGATTCGGGGCATAGCTTGCCGCCTCCAGCCAAGAGTTCACATCGTTCTCCTGGATTGGCTCCGGTTTGAAGACTTTAATTGTTCTGCGGGTCTGGATGGTATCAATGATTGTCATGGTTTATGTTCACTCCTTCAGTTGTATACATTTGTATACCCTTATTCAGGGAATTGTCAAGCCGCATAACAAAACAACTCATAAAGCTCCGCAGCAGCGGTCTCTTCATGAGTTGTTTCTGGTTAGTTTGTCATTTCTGCTCCAGGGCATATTTCGTGAACGTTTGCTGCTTGAAATCATCCCAGGCCGGAGTAGGCAGACCCGCTTGCTGTTTAAGCGGTTCAAACGCTTGATAAAGTGCGGAAATCTCGCTGAAGGAGCCGTCCACCAGCTTCATGAATGGCAGCTTGTGGACCATTTTCATTCCTTGATAGACCAGCCTTGGATGCCGCTTAACCCCTTTCACGAGTGCTGCCGGATTCGTCTTAATGCCAAGCTTGTCAAGCACACTGAATCCTTCATCTATCAACGCAACGGCTTGTTTCCAGCGGGCGTTATCCTTTGTTGCTTTTGCCAAATCGCCGTTATGAAGATAACTGACTGAAGTGATAGCTACAATTGGAACAATATGGCTCAGCAACCATGCGGTAATATCCTCCGGATAATCAAGCTTGTATTTCGTCTGCCGGAAGGCCTGCGCAAGCTCGGACTTGAAGGGAACCTCCCCTTCCAGGCTGCCCAGCACCATTTGAACACCCATACGAATGCTGATCACACGGCCGTTCTTCTCCCGGATCCCTCCGCTAAGCTGAAACCCGAACACGATATTCTGTGGAATTCGGCTGTTCTCCTTGAAGAACCGCTGCATGCCGTGAGTATCTCCGTTATTGCCGACCAGAACAATATTGGTACTCTGGTTGTCCGCCAGAAGCGGCAGCACCGCCGGGAAGTCATTGTACTTCATCACCACGAAGATCAGATCATAGACATCCTCCGTCCTGAGTCCGGTAATAACCTTCACCTGGTCTACAGTCGTTTTATGCTGAAAATAATGCCGGATCACCAGCCCGTCCTGCTGCAGCTGGGTCGCTCTCTTCGCCCGGGCGAGCACCGTTACGTCATTCCCGCCACGCACCAGCACATGTGCCAAATAACTGCCGAGTACACCTGCTCCAATAACTAATATTCGCATCATTAATCCCCTCTCATCTTCAAACATTTGTTCTTTTCTGAACATCTGTTCATTAGATTATCAGCAGAGGGGATGATGCGCAATTGCCAATGCGGGCATGTCTGTACATTTATGAACATAGTGCAGGTGATTGTCTATTAATAAGCTTGGGCCCAGGCCCAGCGGATCTTCTTCATTCCACAACGCACGCCATAGAGGTGTGCGCGACTGGCCGATGATTGCTTCTCCTACAGGGGCTTTTCTGCGAATGGACCATGACTATCCGTGTGCATTCTTCTGAATTATGAGCGGTAAATTTCCTCACCCAGCTCCTGATTGACCGCCTGGATAAAAGCCCGATGTCCTCCGTCCGGTTCCATTCTGCGGGGCAACGCCCGGGCAAGAATCTGTTCCGGCCCCTTTAGATCGAACTCGAAGCTGTCAACGAGAATCGCCCTGACCTCCTCTGGAGACGCTCCATTAGCGAACCGGTCCGCTGCTTTATATACATCACAGTTCTCATAGCAGCCTTCCTGCTGCAGACCGATCCAGTCGTATCTCTTTTTGATCAGAACCAGTAATGTTGTTATGACCGTGAGCAGACCAATATTTCTAAACATCAGATCCATTTACATTGCCTTCCTTCTTCTGTGTATCACTTCCGCTTCAGCGTACCACTCATGCCATTAATTCAGGGTTAGGGTTTGCTTCAGCGAATTAAGATTTCGTTAAAATGCCGGTAGCACAACCGCTCCAGTTAGCGCCTCCATAGCTGGAACGACAAATAACCATGTCTGTTAAGGACATGGTTAAGAATGTTATTGGGGACCGCAGCTGTGCGAATTCCGCCAGCCGGTTCAGATCACCTTGCTGTCGTCTCCTGCCTGAAGCATCCGGTAACCGACACCAATATGCGTCTGGATAATCTTCGGCTGTGAGGGTGTACTCTCGATCTTCTTCCGGAGTGTAGCCATAAATACACGCAGTGCCGGAATATCATACGTAGGGCTGCCCCAGATTTCATGCAGGATGTAATTATGGGTTAATACCTTACCCACATTCTTGGCCAGCAGGCACAGCAGCTTATATTCTATCGGCGTCAGATGGATTTCTTCATCCTCCATCCAGACACAGCCTGCCGAGTAATCGATTCGCAAATTCCCGTTGGTAAAAACAGACGAATCCTTCATCAGCTTCTCGCTGTCTCCCCGGATCCGGCGTAGACTAACCCGCAGCCTGGCCAGCAGCTCCTCCACGCTAAACGGCTTAGTCAGATAATCATCAGCCCCCGCATCGAGCGCTTCAATTTTGTCCCGGTCTTCACTGCGCGCACTGACCACAATAATCGGAATATTGGACCAGGCCCGGACCTTTCGGATAATATCAACACCATCCATATCGGGCAGCCCCAAATCCAGAATCATGATATCCGGCTGACTGGACACGGCCTCTAGAATCGAAGCTTCCCCTGTCTCTGCGGTATGATATTTATAGCCTTGGGTCTCCAGTGTTGTTGTAATCAGCTTGCGGATAGGTTTGTCATCCTCTACCACAAGTATCAAAGGTTTATTCATGGACATTCACCTCTTCTGCCTGCAGGGTGAAGCTGAATACCGTCCCCTGCGGTGCATGATCTCGTAATTCAATATTACCGCCATGGGCGTGGATAATCGACTTGCAGAGTGCCAGTCCTAGGCCTAATCCGCGCCTGCCGTCTCCGCGCACGTTGTCTGCCGTGTAGAACATCTCGAACACCTTGGCTTTGGCTTCAGGTGAAATGCCGGGGCCATCATCAGCGACCTCCACTACCACCCAGCCCGCCTCGAGTCTGGCGGATACCGTTATCTGTGACGCGGGCGGAGTATATTTAATCGCGTTATCCACCAGATTGATGATGACCTGAATAATCAGCCGTGAATCCATTCTGGCCATGAGCAGCTCATCCTCCAGCCGGATCTCAATATGATGCTCATCCTTATTGCGGTTTACATGCAGCAGCGCCTCGGCAATCACTTCCTCCAGCAGCTCCGCCTGAAAATTCAGGTGAAGAGCGCCGTTATCGATCCGGGTAATGGACAGCAGATTCTCCACCAGATTGATCAGCCACATGGAATCATCGTAGATATCGTTATACAGTTCCTTCTTCTGCTCTTCATTCAGGACCATCGAGTTGCCGATCAGTATGCCCGCATTGCCGGAAATACTCGTAAGCGGTGTGCGCAGATCATGTGAAATGCCCCGCAGTAGATTGGTACGCAGCTGTTCCTGCTGGATTTGCAGAGAGATTTCCTTTTGCTTCTCATTCAGCTTATCTTTCTCCAGGGCAAGGGCACATTCACCCAGCATGGCAATCATCAGGCTTTTCTCAAAAACCTCCAGCGGTTCTTCCTGCTCCATTACGATGCCCGCCACCGCAAAGACCGTATCCCCTCCGCGCACCGCATGATACAGACAATGAGCGGCTGAGAAAGTATCAGTTGAAGCTCCTGCCCGTTTGTTATTTTGCAGCACCCACTCCGCCACTCTGCGTTCATCATCGAAGATACAGCTCTGCGGATCAACTGCGGCTTCCTCCTTGGCAAAAATCAGTGGTTCGGCAAGCTCACCCTCCACTACCCCATAGATAATAATGCTCCGGTCCAGCAGCTTGAGCATTTGCAATGCCGTTTCGTTGATGATCGCCGGGGTATCCTTGGCCTGCTGCAGCTTCCGGCTGGTCTCCAGCAGAACCTCAGTCCGGTAAGCCTTTTGTGCGGATTCCCTGGCTTGTTCCTTCACCCGCAAGGTCAGTGTGCTCGTGATAAACGAGGCTGACAGCATGACCAGAAAAGTCACTGGGTAACCGGAATCATAGGCTTGCAGAGAGAATAAAGGCTCAGTAAACAAATAATTAAATACAAGCACACTCAAAATCGAAGTAGCTGCGCTGTACAGCCGCCCTTTCGTAACCATCGCATCCAGCAGAACACCCAGGATATACACGTTGATAATATTCGCTTCACTGAAGCCTAGATACTTGAACCATAACCCGATCAATGTACAGACCAGCAGGATGCCTATCGTTTTACCGGTATCAGCCAGCGTCAGAAGCGGAGATTTGGCATATTGCGGGAACTTTTTGTACAAGGAAGGCCCATTATCCGGAATAATGTAAATATCAATATTCGGAGCGGACGCCGACAGCTTGTCGACAATGGTATATTTGGCCGGCCAGCGGGTTTTGTGCTGAGAACGCCCCAGAACGATCTTGGAGACCCGGCTTGTTTTGGCGTATTCGGCAATTTGTCCGGGAACATCCTCCCCATAGACTGTCGCGACCTGTGCTCCAAGCTGTTCTGCCAATCTCAGATTCTCTCGCAGCTCTGCCTTGTTCTTGACTGTTAATTCTTTCGTCCTAGACGTTTCCACATACAGTGCCGTGAACGTTCCATGCAGGGCATCGGCCATTCTGGCTGCAGTGCGGATCACCTTCTTGCTGGAGATTGCCGAGGACAGGCAGACCAGTATATGATCCTTCGTATAAAAGGTAGCACTGACCGCCTTCTCCCCAAGCTGTACGGCGATCCTGTTCAGCTGGTCAGCTGTATAGCGCAGTGCAATTTCCCGCAGGGCAAGCAGTTTTTCGGGGATGAACAAACCTGCATGTCTCTGCTGCAGCTCTTCATCCGGGTATATCCGGCCTTTCTGGAAACGTTCAATCAGCTCGCCGGGTCCGACATCCACAAACTCCACCAGATCTGCACGGTCAAATACGCTGTCCGGAATACGCTCCAGCACAGGAATACCTGTAATGGAGGTCACGACATCAGTCAGACTCTCTATATGCTCAACATTTACCGTGGTGTATACGTGAATTCCAGCCCGCAGCAGCTCCTCCACATCCTGATATCTTCTTTTGTGGCGGCCTCCCGGAGCATTGGTGTGGGCGAGATCATCGACCAGGATCAGCTGCGGCCTTCTGCGGATCGCGAGGTCAATGTCAAACTCCCGGACCCTTTCCCCGTGAATAGATATGTCCAGCGGTGGTAGAAGCTCCAGCCCGTTCAGCAGCTCCTGCGTATCTGCTCTGTTATGAGATTCAATAAAGCCTGCGGCCACCTGAAGACCTTCCTTTTGTTCTTCATGCGCGGCATAGAGCATAGCACATGTCTTGCCTGCACCGGGTGCGTAGCCGAAGAATATTTTCAGCCTGCCCCGCTGATTCTCAGCCGGTGTGTATCCTGCCATTCGAATGGTTCCTTCCTATATAAGCATCATGCCGTGCGTTCGTACTCTTTATGATAGCGTCAGTATATCATGTGCACAATCAGCATGACATTATGGAATTGGCTGTGGCATTAAGATTGCATTAAGATGAGGTGATGGATGGCATCATTTAGGAGGTGATCCGCAGGGCGGTGCAGAATATTGTAGAGTAAATAATTCAACATACCGATTCTAAGGAGATCTGAGATGACCAACGAACAGCAATCTGGACAAGGGACGATGGAGATGATTTTGGCTGGAGCAGTGAAGCTTCCCGGGGTACAGGTTGACCGGAGTGAATTCCTTGCACAGCAGTTTGCCAAATATGATACTTATGGAAATATGAGTACCATACTGGAGCGGGGACCGCTTGAAGCCGGGATCAGCCTATCGGTCATTGACAAACTAGCCAAGACGCTAATTGAAAAGCGTACTATCTTGAGTACAGCAGCTTCCACAGCAGCAGGCCTTCCGGGCGGATTAGCCATGGCAGCGACCATTCCGGCAGACACCCTGCAGTTTTTTGGCGTAGCCATGCGCTTGTCCCAGGAATTAGCCTACCTGTATGGGGGCGCAGCTCTGTGGCAAGGCAACAACCCGGATTCGGAGCAGGTTAGCCGTGAGCTTACATTATATCTGGGAGTTATGTTTGGAGTGGCCGGCTCTGCTCCGATGCTGCGCATTCTGAACGCACCTAATTCCCGGCAGCTACTGAATGAGCAGACCCGGCAAGACTTCGCCCAAACGATGTATTACCCGCTGCTGAAGAAAATCTCTTCTTATATCGGGATTAAAATTACCAAGAAAACCTTCGCCCAAGGCGCATCCAAGTTCATACCTGTTCTGGGCGGACTTCTCTCCGGTGGGATGACCTATTTCTCCATGAAACCTATGGGACACCGCCTGCGGGAAGCTTTGTACGATGCTTGCGATCATTATTCAGAAGCTCAGCTGGCGCAGGATAGGGATAAGGTGCAGCGTGCGGTTGCAGATTCGGAGATTAATGTAATTGAAGGCGAATTCTTTGACTTAGGGTTTGATTCCAAACCAGAACCGGCAACAACAGCTGCTGCGAAACCGGAGAAATTTAGTGCCGCGGATGAACTGCTGAAGTTCAAACAGCTGCTGGATATGGGCGTAATTTCGCAAGAGGAATTCGACCGCAAGAAATCTGAGCTGCTGAACAGCTGATTTCTTGCGTGAGTCTTGAAGAGCTATGACCTCTGCTATTGCAGGAGGCATAGCTCTTTTTTAATTGTGCTATTGAAGTAGCCTCAGCCAAGTCAGCGTATCCAACGCACCCCCATTTTCCGTGAATGAATATAATTGTACTCATTCATTGTTTGGCATTCTTAGCCATTCTTCGACCGATCAGATCAAATAGGCGTCCGGCCAGTCTTTTGAAGGGCCCCAGCGGAACTTTAACATAATAAGCCGACTCAAACCAGCCGTTGTCCTTGTAATGCCGGTAATCTTTGGACTTGTCATCCAGCATATTATGAATACTGGTCCGGGACAAGCGGAACAGCATCAGTCTAAATAACGTGGGCGCTGGAGGTGACGGACGCATAAGCCCTTTGTGGAATCTGGCGGCGGCCTTGCGGATTTGCTGTGAATTTTTCTCTTGGGCAGCTTGTGTTATCGGCTCCATCGTATGAAGCACACAGCCCGGGGTCACCTGAAAGCCCAGATTCTCTCCCATACTGCTAAGATATTTGACGATACCCTTGCCGCCGTAAATGCCCTGGTTGACGACCGCTGTATAAGTCTTGCCGAAGAACTGCGGCCGATGGAATACATAAGCCAGCCGGTCCAGCAGATTCTTCATCGTTGCCGATACATGGAATGCATAATTCGGAGTGGCCATAATAACACCATCGGAGCGCTCCATCTTCCTGATCAGTACATCCCGGTCATCTTTGAGCGGGCACAATTCTTCGCCTTTACTGAAGCAGACCTTGCAGCCCCGGCAGAACTCTAGCCTGTAATCCTTCAGGAAAATGTACTCAAACTCAATCTCCCCGTATGTCCTTAGCTGAGCTTCAAATTCGCAGACTGCTCTGTACGTCGCATGCTTTTGCTGATTACCAATAATTGCGGTGACTTTCTTCATGACTGTCCCTCCAGAGTAGTGATGAGATCATAATTATATTTTGGACTTGTTTTTGTGAATGAATATATTTATATTCATTCATTTCATATAATAACATAGATATGCTTCGTTGTCTGGCCGGATACAGCTTGATCTTGAACGATTAGTGAAGACCTTCTAAAAAGGCCACAACCGTTATCCGCTTATGACCTCACCCTCCCCGTATAATAAAATCTTGAACAATACCGAGCACATCATCAGACCAGAAGTCAGGGCCGCCATGATCGGCTCCCTCTATTTTGTAGAACTCAACATCCTTACCTTTTTGCTTCAGGTCGTTATACAGCAGCACACTTTGCTCAAAAGGGACCAGACGATCCTTATTGCCATGGATGATTAGGATGGGCGGAATGTCCACTTCCTGCGAAATATGATTCATAATAATGGTTGGTTCCGCCTGCTCCGGATTCACCAGTACACTCAGACCTCCGATCAGCAGGCCTTCGGGAGAATCTGCTCCGGCATGGTCCATCGTTGAGTGTGCCTCATTCATCCGGGTAATATCTGCAGGACCGTAGTAGTCGATGATTCCCTTCACTTCGCAGGAAAATCCGTTGTACACATCCGTATCGAGCGTCTTGTCCTGCGGAGTTATCCCCGTCATCACTGCCGTATGACCGCCGGAGGAGTCTCCCCAAATTACGATTTGCTCCGGATCAATATTAAACTGCCCGGCATTCTTCCGGACGTTCATGCTGTGACGGTAATATCAGATGCATATGCAGGGGCCGGCCGTCTCTCTCGCAATAGGTATGATTGTGCAGCACCTTGCAATAGACCGCGTCAGGATTCATAGGCAGGACTTTCATCCCCACCGCTGTCGCTTCCGATGCAGGGAATGCTTTGTAGCTGAGCTCTCTGGGTTCAATCCGCATCATCTTTTGCCTCCTGTGAAATCAGTTGAGTAAATTTTACCACTTCTATTCATACCTTGTCTTGCGATGCGTTTAGATGCAAAAAAGGAGCTGCGGTAAGATACCGAGCTCCTGTATAGATTCACATCCAAAACCCTCTTGTAAACGCTATAGACCCGTCATAGTCAACGTGTACATTTTGGATTGAAGGATTATGCAGTACACCGGAAACACAATAAAACAGCGGGAGAATTACCATTTGGTCGATAAGCATTTTTTCGGCTTTCGTATAGATTTGCATGCGTATAACAGGATCTGCCGTTTGCCGGGCTTCCTTTAGATAAGCGTCATACCCTTCATCGCTCCAGCCTGTATCATTATCCGGACTCCATGAGGTGAACGGCTCCAGCATAGATGCCGGATCATTGAAATCTGCTCCCCAACCTGCTCTAGCCACCGAGAAATTCTGATTCGCCCGGTTATCCATCAGCTCCGGCCAGCTCTGCACCTCAAGACTTGCCTGAATGCCAAGCTTCTCTTTCCAATCCGAAATGACAGATTCTGCGATGGAATCATGGTTGCCCTCATCATTCATAATAATTGTAAATTCTGGAAGAGTGGTCAATCCTTCTTCACGCAGCCCTTCCTCCAGCAGCACCTTCGCCATTGCAGCGTCTTCTTTTAAGTAGGCTTTGTCGGAGACCTCTGACCTGAAATTCAGCTTCGCTCCATGAATGCTTGGGGGAACAACTCCAAATGCAGGAGTACCATAACGCAGACCTTCGCGGTCAACGGCCATAGCCAATGCCTTACGTATTTTCAGATTCTTGAATGGAGCCTTATTCAGATTGAATTGATAGTAATAATTAGTTGCATAGGGCGCTCCATAAGTAAGCTTGGAGGTTCTGTAATCTAAAGAAGATGAATCCAGAAGCTCTTGTCCTCCGCCTCCAACCCAATCCACCTCTTTATTGACGAAAGCAGCCGTCGGATTTGCTGTTCCGGCTTTTGGCAGAAGCAAGCGTACCTCAGACAGCTTGATTTCTTTGGCCGCATAATAATCCGGATTCTTGCCTAGAACAATTTCTTTATAGGACCACTGCTTCAGCTTAAAGGGACCATTCGTTACCATAGATTTAATATCTGATGCCCATTGGCTGTTGGCTTTTGCGTTCTTCGGGTACACCGGCAGATAGATGCTCTCCGCAAGCAACTGAATGAAATAGGAGGTCTTCTCCTTTAATGTGACCTGAAGAGTGGTTGTATCCAACGCCTTTACGCCGATTTTGGCAGCATCCTTGAGAATTCCCTCGTTGTAGTTCTGCGCATTATTAATCATATACATATTAAAAGCGTAGACATGCTTTGCTTCCGGAGCGAGCGCCCGCTTCCAGGCATACTCGAAGTCCGAGGCCAGCACCTGCTGCCCATTGCTCCATTTCGCATTCGAACGAAGGGTGAAGGTATAGATTAGGCCATCATTCGATAGGGTCCATGATTTTGCGATTGCCGGAACAGCCTGGCCGGCAGCATTCAGGCGGAACAGTCCTTCAAACAACCCCTTAACAACCGTAACTGAACTGTCATCTGCAATTACTGCCGGGTCAAGTACCTCTGGAAGACTTCCCAGACCAATACGCAATACAGTATTAGCTTGTGCAGCAGATGAATTGCCCGTCCCTCCCGTGAGCGTTACACTCAACATTAAACCTATTGCCAAAATGACATGAAGCAACCTTTTCATCAACGTTTCCCCTTTGTAAAGCCATTATGTATTAGGAATAGGATAGCATGGGGGGCAGATATTACGCTGTCGGAATTTATCGAAGATCAATATTAATATTCCATGTAAAATAAGAGGAGCCCGCTTGAGCCCCTCCCCTTACTATCCTGTCTACTGTATCAGCAGCCCAAAGCCGGTCTGGATATAATACAGGCTTGGATAAGCAATATTGCTGGTTGTCAGGTTGTTGAATGTAGCCGAGCCGTTGCCGGTATACGTATAGATCGCAGCTCCCTTATGGGCGCCGGAGAAGCGTGAGGTGGTTACTCCATCGAGTCCTGTGCCGTTAATATTGATGTTGTTGAATACGATATTGGAGAATCCGCCCCCGTATCCGAACTGAATCGCATCACGCTGGGTGTTGATGATATCGATGTTAGTGAACGTTACGTTCTTGATCGGGTCACTCGAAGCTTCGAGGTCAATCGCGCCGCGTTCCCCGTCATACAAGTCACGGCTGGTGCCGCTGTTAATAATCGTGGTATCCGAGAAAAGAATGCCCGTGTTGTTGTTGAAATGCGCACCCGGGAAGGTCGTGTTCAGTCGGATGCCGGAACCGCCTACCGTGTCGATAATGTAGTTATGATCCGCTTTGTGGCCGCTGCCTCCGAAGAAGGCAATCCCGCCGGCACGCCAGTTATTCTCGATTGTATTGTACGAGAAGGTATTATTCACCCCATCCGGAGCACCGAAAGTGTTGCTCGGCCATACGGCCAGACCATCGTCTCCGTTATTGCGCACATTGGTGTTACGGACGGTCGAGTTGCTGGTACCCTGGGAGTAGTTGATGCCGTCAGCCAGGTTGTTGCGGATACGGCTGTTCTCCACTAGCAGATTGTTAGCGAAGATTGCCGGAGTCCGTGCATAATCGCCTACCCACATGCCGCATTCAAAATGCTCAATCCAGACATCATGAATGACTGAATTGTTGCCGAAATTATCCATCATTCCCTTGTAGATGGCATTCTGGTTATAACGTGATCTGAGATTGGAATTCATGTAGACATTGCTGAAATCCAGTTTACCCAGGATGCGGAGCGAGATCCCGCCGCCCGCAGCACTAGGATTGGTGAATTGCAGGTTGGTATGCCAGAAACCAGCCCCTGTAACCGTAAAGTTATTGATCATATTGCTGACGGAGCCAATCACCCACATGCTGCTGAGATTGAAGGTTCCGGCTGGAATATAGAGTGATTTGTTGCCGGCCACGGCTGCTGTAACCGCGCTGTTGAAGGCTGCAAGATCATCCTGGCCGTCACCCGCAACTGCACCGTAATCGGTTACCGATACCGAGTTGGCCGGGCGGGCAATCGCTGCCGGGACAGGCTCGATTTCCAGGAAATCCACACCATATTCCAGACTGTCCCCGTTATTCTTCTGAATACGGATCGTATCACCGGGCTGGAGCGGTGTATCCATCTTCCAGTGTACTTCATCGAAGCGGAACAATGGGCGTCCGGCACCTGGTGCATCACCAGGCTGGTCGCCGGAGAAATATTGCCAGGAGTAATAGGAAGTAAGCGGGATGGTTTTGGCTTTGGTGCCGTTTACGTATACATCCAGCGCTCCGGTAAGACCCATTCCGTCTGCCGAATCCGGCATTGTGAATCGCATTGTGACCCCGGCACCGCCTTGACCTGAACGGACGGTCCACTGGGCATAAGAGCCATTCGAAGGCAGGGCTACGTAACTCTGGCCCGATGCTTCTGAAGCAATCAGCATCTGGTCGAAGTTTGGAGCGGATTTCAGTGTAGCAGATCCGCCACGGGTTGCATCCTGTGTATCATACCGGCTGTATGGGACGCTGGCCCCGCGCAGGGCATATACAACTAGATTAACGGTATTTACATTATTAACCTGCTTGGTCGTTACTTCATTCGCATCTGCAGCAATTGTTGTGGTGACGGTATAATTGCCGTTGACTGCGCTCCATGTTCCCGGGATGGAGACATTCACAGAAGCCCCTGCAGCAATCGCTCCGCTGTAGGAGCCGTTGAATGTCTGTACGGTGGAACCAGCTGAGTTCTTCAATACTACGGTGATTCCATGAGCACCTCCTGCGGAAGCAGTTGTTCCTTGATTCTTGAGATTGACTGCAAAGGATACGCTATTACCTGCTACCGGATTGCCCGGTGTCCAGGATGTCGTACCTACAAGGTCGGAGCTTGATACAGGAGCAACAACAAGTGATGAAGGACTGCTGTAGCTGTTGTTGCTGTCATTCTGTTCAATGATCAGATTAGTCTCATCTACCTTCGCACTGAGCGGGTAGGTGGCAGCTGTTCGGGTACCGGCATTCAATGACACGGTTGCCGAAGCACCCGCTGCCAGAGCTGCTACCGGGGCCGAGCCTGCCAGCTCGTTGTTCAGATAGAAATTAACTGTTGAGGCCGCTGCTGCGGCACTGCCGCTATTCTTCACGATGGCATTCAATGTAATCTCATTCGTTTCAACGGGAGAAGCCGGAGTCCATGACATGCCTGTAATCGTCAGGTCCGGGTTCGGTGCAGGTGTTCCATAGACCTGGAACTCGGCTATCTGTCCCGCAGGGGCACCTGAATTGGAAGCAATATTGATCTGGACACGCTTGACGGTTGCCGTAACGGAAATCGTCACCGTATTTCCGCTGGCTGGGTCGAACGTATACGCCTGAGCGGAGACCAGATTGCTGAAGGTTGACGTGCTCTGATTATGTCCTAGTACTTGAATATTCTGAGTCCGTGTCCCCCATTCCGTGGCCGGGTTCAGCTTCAGTACAATCGAAGTGATGTTATGATTGGCACCGAGATCAAGCGTGAGCGAGCTTGGATTACCGCTTCCTTCCCAGTAAGTAGCCGTATTGTTGTCGTTGGCATTACCGGCAACGAAATTCTGTGTGCTGGAGGATGCGCTGATTGCCTTACCAATGGCGATGTTCCCTCCAGGGGAAGCCGTTGGCGTTGGAACCGGTGTGGCGGTCGGCGTTGGAGATGCCGTCGGAACTGGGGTTGCGGTAGGCGCAGGTGTAGTTGTGGAAGTAGGCGCCACCGTAGCCGTAGGCACCGGTGTTTGTGATGGAGCCGTTGTAGGAGCTGGTGTAGGTGTAGGTGTAGGTGTTGGTGTGGCGGTCACTGCTGCCGCTACAACAATCTGATCCAGATTGACGTTCCCCGTATCACCTGCATCATATTTGTAGGCGATGGTATTACTGCCGGAGTTCAGCGTCAGGAGCTCGGCCTTCGTGCTCCAGGTATCCCAGTTCGCCAGATTAGGCAAGCTGGACTGGCGAATTTTGTTTCCATTAACATAGATGCTGAGGGTCTTATCGCTTCCGCTCGCATTGGCGTACTTCAGCGTAACATTCCGCGAACCCGCTGCGGCTACGTTCACCGTGAAGGTGGTTGACGGTCCTTGGGTCAGATAACCGTCAACAAATCCCGTGCCCGAGTAACCCGCATGATCTGTATTCACTTTCGCCCCGCCGGAGAGTGCGGCAGATTCTGCTTCATAGGTACCTGCTGGAACCGGTGTTGCAGTAGGAGTGACTGCAGGGGTGGCCGTTGGAGTGCTGGCACCGTAAATTTCAAGCTCAGAGAACTGGGCTGCCGGCCATCCGGTGTTCGCGGTTACGAGCAGGCGCACATAACGCGTACTGGTTGCTGCAAAGTTAATCGTAACACTGTTGCCCGCAGCCGATGGATTAAACACATAAGCTGCCGAAGCCACGATATCTGTAAAGGTGGAACCGTTCGTACTCCCTTGTACCGCTAGCGTCTGCGTGCGTGTTTCCCAGCCTGCAGGTATCTTCAGCACGAGCTGATCAATACTGGTGAGTCCACCCAGATCAACCTGAATCCATTGGGGAAAAGCATCATTTGTGCTTTCCCAATAGGTGCTCTGGTTGCTGTCCTTGACGTTGTCAGGCGTATACGTCTGAGATTGGCCGCTGGAAGTGATGGTTTTGTTAAGCGTCAGATTCTGTCCCCCGGCAGCTGATGAATGTGTCAGCGGTCCGGCGGCCATAAACAGAGTTGAGATTAGCAGCGTGGCTACAAGTGACCATAAGACATACTTGTTGCGCATTATATTCCTCCTCATTTCGATTGTGAGAGCGGTTACAACAAATGTAGAACCCATGAGCCAATCTTCTTACAACCTGTCTATGCCACCCTTCTGGTCTAATCTTTTTACGTAACAATCTATAATATCTTCATCGCCTCCCTTCACTTCGCTGCAATACACACTAATTATAAAGATAATGCAGCAAGATCTTTAATAGCTAATTCTACTTAAAAGATAGGCGATTCAATGATCGTGATCAAAAAAAAGCACTTCCGCCAGGGAAGTGCTCAAGGATCATGCCTGCATCATATTAATCACCCGTATATTCGTACCCGTATAATACGAAACCATCGTATTCTACATCAATAGAATAATTGTATTGTTCCAGGATTTCGAGGGGAATAGACACAGAGACACTGCTGCTGCCTGAACCATACCCGTAACCGAAGGAGTCAACAGCAAGCGGCTCGTTGCGGGAATAGAATTTCAGCACAGGGGTTATCCCATGCTGCGCTCCATCTTTATCAATCATATAATCGTACAAAAAAGCACCGCTCCGCACTACAGTATGATGCTCCAGCGACAGTGCCAAAGTTACGTCACCCCGGCTCAGGTAGGCTTTCTCCAGCGTAACGACGGTATCGCCTATCTTGCGGATCTCCTGCTGAATATCAATCACATGCTCTTCATCCTCAGGAATCCACTGCTTCTGGAAACTGATACGGAACGGCTCTGTCAGGCTGAGTATCGACTTGGTGTACTCCCTTCGGGCTGCGATAGTATCCACATCAACAGCTTCCGTTGCATAGCTCTCATAACGCTTTTCTTTGGCAACCTTGCCGGAATAGTCAAGGGCTAGGATCAAAAAGGCTATAAGAAACAGCGCTCTGATGATTCTGTAAACAAGCTTCTTCAAAATCCACCTTCCTTGCGATTACTGGGTGCTTACACCCGAGTATTATAATCCCGGTGGTTTATTCTGGAATGTGACAAAAATCCTCCCTGAATCTTCAAGGAGGATTAGATGACCGACTATTCCATTCTAAGACAATTCTTTGATATACCAGGCATCACAGGCATAATGCTCTGAGCCGGCAAGCGGAGCATCCAGCAGCCCGAAACCGTGTTTGACATAAAAGCGGCCTGCGGCCTGCATGGTCTGCAGCGTCTCCAGATAACATCTGCCGTAATGCTGCCTGGCGAATGCCAGCGCCGTCCCTAATAGATCTGCAGCAACTCCTTGGCCGCGGATGGCGGATGACAGATACATTTTCTGCAGCTCACAGATCCCGTTCTCCTCATCAAAAGGTGCAATTCCGCAGCCGCCAAGCACCTCTCCATCTTCTTCAACAATCCAGTAAGCCCTGTTCGCAGCACTATTGTAATAGGTGTAAAGGTCATGCATGCTGTCATCAGCCCAGGCGAGACCCTCACGGTTGCCCCCGAATTCAATCAGACATTCCCGGATAATCCCTTCAATGGCCGCATTATCTCTTCGCTCTATGTATCTGATATTCATCATTCTGTTAAGCCTCCCGCCATTTTTCCGGGCTATGTCCCGCTATCCTATACACTTTATCATAACAGCAGACTTCCTCCTCCATCAACTCACAAAAAAAGCTACGAAATTAATATGATAGCCCATCCATCCAGAATAAGTGCCGGTACAGATTTCACTCCAACCCGCATGAAAAAACACCGCTTTTGCCATTGTAATTCCTCTTTTCTAGTTTTGTTGTTTCTGACAACTCTTAATTTAGAGAATGGCAGGTGCTTTTTCTATTCAGAATAGGCTATCATTATCATAGTTTCAGCCAATCCAAATCCGGTGGAGAGCTACCTGATCTCTCCTGCGGTTATCCGGTTCCACAAGGAGTATCCGAGAATTCTGCATATTTCAAGGAGTGAGTCTAATGAACAAACTTGTTTTTTTCCTCGGTCCGGGCGGGGCCGGCAAAACAACACTGGCCAAAACCATAGCAGCCCGGCGCCCGGCCTCTGTATTCGATATGGATATTCTGCTGCGTCCGGCAGCTACAGCGATCATGACTATGCGTGGACTGGACCCCGATGACAGGGATTCGGATGAATATAAAAGCTTATGCCGAGACCTGGGGTACCGGATTACGATGGACGCTGCACTGGACAATATCGGACTACAAAGCGATATATTCGTCGTAGGTCCCTTCACCAAAGAAGCGGCCGACCCGGAGTGGATCGTGCGTGAACTGTCGCGCATCGGACGTACACTGGAGGAGGTCGAGGTCAAAGTTGTGATGGTCAGTCTTCCGGATGCGGCAGCGTTCCGTGAACGGCTTGAGGGCAGACAATCCCCTCTGGACGCCTGGAAGTTCGCACACTGGGATGAGTTCAGCGCTTCCCTGGGCAGCCGCACCGTGGCATGGCCGCTTCCGGCTTCGCAGGTGGCACAGATTGATAATTCCCATCCGGACAGGAACGTTGCTGCTGCGGCTGTGGAAGCTTTTATTTACGGAGCAGGTGCAGGGACTGCCTAGTCCCCTTTTATAATTCCATAATAGATTCTGTCATCATATTCTCCGGTTTCCCTGTAATAAAAGCTCTGCCTGAGCGTGCCTTCGTACGTCATTTGCGCCTTACGCAGCACGCCTCCGGAAGCACTATTCCTCCCGCGGTGAAAAGCCTGCAGCCGGTGCAGGCCCGTCTCCGCAAAAGTATATCTAATCACAGCGGACAAAGCTTCACTGGCATATCCCTGCCGCTGGTAAGCTTGTCCGATGCAGTATTCAATATCCGCAATCCGGTGTTCGTGATCTATACTGCAGAAGGCAATTTGCCCGATGCATTCTCCGTCCTCCTGAAGCACTATGGCCCATCTATAAATGTCCTTATTGCCGTAAGCGGCGGTCCAGCGCGTAAGCAGCTCATTCACATCATTAACAGTATCGCAGGCCTGCTCTCCATATTCAGATTGAACTGCCGGATCGCCAATCCAGTTGCCGTACATGCTGGCTGCATCCTGCAATAGGAATGGCCTTAAACTGAGACGCTCCGTAACAATCAGTTGGGTCCCTGTATGTACACATTCTTCACCTTTGCTCTGCATAGGTTATCATCCTCCACATTTCTTGAAAAGCCCCCCAATCAATAATATTAGATTGGGAGGCGGATTTGTGATTAGACGTTATTTCTTGATTGCATGAAGATAATGAATCGTCTCAAAGGCGGTCAAAGCATCACTCCGGTTGCTGAAAAACCTGTCATTGATCTCCGCCGGGGATAAGTGCTCATAAATAAGCAGACCCGCTTGCTCCAGCAGCTGCTCCATTTCATGATAAGCGAAACAGGATTTCATCGGCTCACCGCTGGCGGCAGCCATCTGCACCATCTTTTCCACCCGGCCCGACAGCCCCTTCTCTTCAAAAAGCCGCTCATCCGCATAATCCAGTAGAATAGAACTGCCTGCCGGGAGACCGTTGAACAATTCAGTAATCAGGCTGGCGTTCTCCTCTTTCGTCAGGTAGTAGGATACACCCAGCAGGCTGAAGAAGGTCTTGGCTTGTGGATCAAACCCCCGCCCAATCAGATTGGAAGAAGAGAATTCCCTGGTGAAATCCATAGGTACAAAGTGAAGATTGACCGGAACTTCCAACCCGGCGTCACTGAGCCTCTGCTTCTTGAACTCCTGTGTAGCCGGATAATCCACTTCAAAGATCTCCAGCTGGTCTTTCAATTCAGGATGACGGTAGCCAAAGGTATCAAGTCCGGCTCCAAGGATGACATACTGCTTCAATCCTAAGATCAGCTCATGCAGTAATATGGCCTCACAGTATGCAGCACGCGCGAGCGGTGTCGGGGACAGCTGTACATGTGTAATCCATTTCAGAATGGCGTCCGGATCATCCTGATGTTGATTTGCAATGTCTGTGTTGAAAAAAGGGATGCCCTGCACCATATTCTTGCTGATGTCTGAAAACTCCTGCGGTGAAATCAAGTCTTGGGCCAAATAATCATCAAAAATTTTGGGTGTGTCATATTTACTGTGATAGGCTCGGCCAAACGCTGCTACTTTGGAAGTTAAACTGGACTCTTTCTGCTTCAAACGTATATCCTCCCATAAAAAAAATAAGATTCCCCCGGCCGGGAGAATCTTATTATATACACAAAACATTAATATGTAAATTATAGCATATTTAATATATTTTGTCAAAGATAAATATCCCTAAGAAAAGCACCAGCATCCTTGAAACTGGAGATCACCCCGCTGCCCACACCGGCACATAGAGCCGCCCCTACCGCAGCTTCTTCCATTTGCGCACCAGCTGTTAGCGGTACTCCGAATGCTGCTTCAGCCTTGGCACACAGCACCGGATTACTCCGCAATGCATTACCGGAACCTATGAGGCGGGTGAACCCCTTCGCCCCCTGCTGCTCAAGATCCTTCAGGAAGCCGTATAATTCATCAATCATACCTTGGAGAAAAGCATGGGACAGTCCGGCAGGTGTGAAGTTATCCAGAGTGATTCCCTCGATGCTGCCGCGCTTGCCCGGATCTGCTCTTGTACCCAGAAACTGTGTATTCACCTTTAGTCCGGCGGTCATACCATCTGCTGGCTCTTCCGCAAGCAACTGGGCCAGCAGAGAATAGATATCTGCAGGTGCTTCTCCTGTGTAAGCTGTGATCAGCTGCCGGAAGAAGCCTTCCAGCAGAGCATACGACCTGCCGCCGCTAAGCGCAGCCCCTACCATGAGTACTCCACCGCCCGGATAAGGACGCACCTCCATTGCTGATGGAGCAGGGTTGTATTCAGGAAGCCAGGCCGACAGCTGGCTTCCTGTGCCGATGTTCAGCAGCAATGAATCGGCGGGCTGCGGTACGCTGCCCAGGAAGCTGGCCTGATTGTCACCGAGCGAAGTATACACCGGTATTCCCTGTAGTGTTGTACCGATTGCGGTTCCGGAAGGGACAACCGGCGGCAATATCGTCACATCAATTCCGGCCTGCATAAGCGCAGTGATATCAAAAGCACCTGTCTCCAAGCTGTAGCCCCCGATGCCAGCCGCCTGCGTTGCATCAATTAGAGGTACCACGCTGTTCGCCAGCCTCATCGCGATGTAATCCGCAATCGTGCAGAATCGGACTGCATGCTCAGGCACCAGCTGATGCTGCAAATTATAATAGTGAGTGGCTAGTCCGTAGCCGGGAGCTATACGATATCCGGTTAGCCTGCTAAGCTGCTGCGCATAAGTGAGGCTGTCACCCGCCCTGCAAGGCAGATTTCCTCTGCCATCCTGCCACGTATAGAGCGGGCCCAGAGGATTCCCGCTCTGGTCTATATATACAATCCCGTGCATCTGCCCGGTCAGGCCGATTCCTGCTGCTTCCGGCCCCCTTGACAGCAGGAAACCAAGGATACGTTCAGCCTGCTGCAGAATAATCCCCGGCTCTTGCAGACGTTCCCATTCATGATTCAGGCTGAAGGGTTTACTTACCTGTTCCTCTGTCGTCGAATGCAGGACGGTTCGTGTCTCCAGATCGTAGAGCAATCCGGAAATTGAGGTGGTTCCGATATCCAGTCCGATCATGATCATATACTTCATCCTCTTCCCGTTCATATAGCCTCTATGGTAAGCCTTCATGAAGTACAGCGTCAACCAGGCAGCAAGGAGTGATTATTAACGTAGCATCCGCAGGCGGACTATTTGGTGCCCGGGCAGATGCAGCTTACACCGCCTCCAAGCATGCGGTGGTCGGATCTACCATGACGCATATTAATGAATTCGGGAAGGGACATACCCAGCCGGGGGCGGCTCTCAATCCGCGCACAGGCAAACCGGAGGAAATCGCGCTGCTTGCCCTGTTCCTCGGCTCAGACGAAGCAAGCTTTATTAATGAAGCTGTAGTGACAGCCGATGGCGGATGGACTGCTTATGAATAGTCTGCCCTGCTTCAAAAGAAAGGCCATCTCCCGTTATTCACGGTGGATGGCCTTAATACATACCGTTGTTAGTTGCGTGCATCCTGCACCCTGATATTACTGCCGAACAAAGTAGAATCGCTTGTCAGTTTGTAGGCCGGGTAGCCTTCCTCTGCTTCCAGTCGCATGATCTCATCGAATAGGGATTCCTGCTGCCGGTCACACAGAAAGGTGAAGGGTTCGGTTTGAAATACGATATCCGTCGGGGAAGGACCGCTTACAATCCGGATGACCAGAACGCCATTACAGCCGCAATCCTCCGTATCATAGAACATTTTGAATTGCCCGGGCTGGCCGGCAAGACTCTGCGTAAGACGTTCTTCAGTAAGCGGGTTTAGTTGTATTTGCATCAGATATTTCTCTCCTTTGTAGGGCAAAATGCCTGAGAATTCGATCAGGTGACAAGTATAGTGTGTATTTTGCCTGGACTCCTGTGACAGCAGTCACTTTGGGTTTGACATTAATATAACATATAATCAGGCGTTGACGTGCCCCGGCCGCCGCCGGGTCATGTCAACGCCTGATTAGGGATTATACTATATCTTAGCCGATCTGTGAGCGCACTGCCTTTTCCAGGCTGAGTAGTTCCTCTCTTACCTTAACCACTTCGCCAATAATGATGATGGCAGGATTGCTGATTCTCATCGCCGCTGCCAGTTTGCCAATACTGCCGAGCGTTCCGGTCACCGTCCGTTCGCGCACTGTTGTCCCGTTCTCAATCAGTGCAATAGGTGTCAGCGGATCTTTCCCGTGCTTAAGCAGCTGATCACAAATCTCGCCCAGTTTGCTGACTCCCATATAGATGACAAGAGTGTCCACACTATGGGCAAGTGCATCCCATCGTACCGGAGAGTCCTGATCATGGCAGCGGCTGCCGGTCACGATAGCGAATGAGGCTGCCAAACCGCGATGGGTCAGCGGGATGCCGGCAGAAGCTGCTGCACCGATCGCCGAGGTGATCCCTGGAATTACTTCGTATGGGATTCCTGCAGCGGCGGCTTCCAGCGCTTCCTCCCCGCCCCGTCCGAAGACAAACGGGTCTCCGCCTTTCAGGCGTACCACATGACATCCGGCTGCAGCATAGTTGATCATCAGCTGTTGGGTGGATTCCTGCGGCATCGAGTGAAGTCCGGGTGCTTTGCCGCAGTAGATGCGCAGAACATCGCTTTTGGCATAGCCCAGCAGCTCTTCATTCACCAGGCGGTCATACAGAATCACATCTGCACACTGAATACGCCGCAGTGCCTTGACTGTAATCAGCTCGGGATCACCGGGGCCTGCACCGACAATGGATATGCTGCCCTGCTTCATAGGCTTTTCTCCAGGGCGGCTGTGGCTGAGATTACTGTATCGCGTCCCGGCGTCAATCCGGCTTCAGAAGAGGCTCCGGGTTTGAAACTTTTTTGCGACAGATATAGAAGAATGCCTGTGAACAGCAGGCCTCCGGCGAAATTGCCGATTAGTACGGGAATACCGTTCCAGATCCACCAGTCCGCGAAGCTGACATTCGCGCCAAGCATCATTCCGGCAGGAATAACGAAGAAGTTGACTACCGTATGCTCGAAGCCTTGCCCGAAGAAGGTAAGGATCGGCAGCCACATGGCGAAGATTTTGCCGGATGTGGATTTGGAGGTCATGGCCAGAACCGCACCCAGCGTAACCATCCAGTTGCAGAGTATGGCTTTGATGAAGGCGAGTGTCATCCCCTCTGCCCCCATACTCTTGTAGGCCGTCGTCTTGCCTTCACTGGCCGTAATCAGTGTCTGAATCAGCGGATTCGACATATCCGTCCCCATCTTCGTAATTGTGAGTCCATAGAGAGCTGCGTATACTGCGCATCCAATCAGATGCCCGATAATAACCCAGAAGAAATTACCCAGCATCCGTTTTATTGTTGTCCGCTTCTCCAGCACAGCCAGCGGGACCAGGGCAAAGCTGCCGGTGACGAGTTCAAGCCCAAGTAGAATGATCATCACAAAGCCTACAGGAAACAGAAGTGCACCAACCATCGGGATCTTGGTCTGAGCGGTTGCGGTAAAGGCCAGCGTTGTGGCACAGGCCAGTATGGCACCGCCAAGGCTGCCGCGGACAATCAGCTGCATAATGCCCAGTTCCGCTTTGGTCTTGCCGGCTTCAATCATTGAGGTCAATACTTCACTTGGTTTGACATAGTCCATTAGGAATCCCCCTTATATGCTCGGATGAATTATATCGTTAGGTACAAGCTGCCACTGGTGTGATCAACCTCTACCTCATAGGTTGTCACATGCCCTGTATCAGGTGCCTGCACGTCACCGCTATGGAGATCGATCCGCCAGTCATGGAGCGGACAATGCACCTTCGAACCGCAGACCATCCCTTCGGATAAGACTCCGCCTTTATGCGGGCATTTATTCTCCACCGCCAGCACCTCCCCGCTGCTTAACCGGAACAAGGCAATCTCGGTATTTCCCACCCGTAACTTACGCGAGCCCTTGATGTCAATATCGTTCAAGTTACCAATGAGCATCTTGGTCATTGTCATTTGTAAGCCCCCTTAGACTGTCTCCGGCAAGGAGATCGGTTCGAAATTTTTGCGCAGCTCCGGTGTATTCACAATTTGCTTCCATGGATCGGTGGTGAGACTAAGCGTCTTCTGAATTCTCTCCTGCAGCGCCAATCGTGCCTCGCGGGACTCCAGCGCCTGCTTGATGCTGTCAAGGCCGACACGTTCCACCCACTGGGCAGTCCGTTCATTCCACCCGGCATTTTCACGGTAATATTGCAGGAACGCACTGGCCCACTCCATCACCTCATCATCGGTCTTCACCACGCAGAGCAGCTCCGTGGCCCGGACATGAACGCCGCCGTTGCCGCCGATATGCAGCTCCCAGCCGCCGTCAATGGCTACGACACCGAAGTCCTTAATCGTCGCTTCCGCACAGTTGCGCGGGCAACCGGATACGGCCAGCTTCACTTTGCCCGGTGTGTTCAGCCGTTCAAAGGCCTGTTCCAGCCGGATACCCATTCCAAGGGCATCCTGTGTGCCGAACCGGCAATAGGTGGAGCCGACACAGGTTTTCACTGTCCGCAGTGTCTTGCCGTAGGCATGGCCGGAGGGCATATCCAGCTCTTCCCACATCTTCGGCAGGTCCTCCTTCTTCACCCCAAGCAGATCGAGCCGTTGTCCGCCGGTGAACTTGACCAGCGGTACCTCGAACTTCACCGCAACCTGGGCAATCTTGATCAGTTCTGCCGGAGAGGTGACACCTCCGTAGATTCTCGGCACCACAGAATACGTACCGTCCTTCTGGATATTGGCATGATAGCGCTCATTGGTGAATCTGGATTCGTTCTCATCCAGATATTCCTCAGGCCAGAGCATTCCCAGGTAGTAGTTAAGGGAAGGCCGGCATTTGGCGCAGCCTTCTTCATTGCTCCACTCCAGGACATTCATGACCTCCTTGACAGTCATCAGCTTCATCCGTTTAATTTCGGCGACGATCTCATCCCTCCCGAGCGTGGTGCAGCCGCAGATCCCTTCTTTGACCGTTACGGCATCCTCACCGGCATATAGCTGCAGCAGTCCTTCCACCAGCGGCTTGCAGCCGCCACAGGAAGCCGAAGCTTTGGTGCAGGCTTTGATCTGCCCAACACTGGTACAGCCGCCGGAGGTAATCGCATCGGCAATCGCCCCTTTCGAGACTCCATTGCAGCCGCAGATGATCTCATCATCTGCCATTCCTTCAAGCCGGTTCCCTTTAGGTGCCAGCGCATCAGCAGATATTCCGAGCAGCAGCTCTTTTTCTCTCCCCTTAATATTCTCGCCCTTCTTAATCATCGAGAACAGCTGCGCTCCGTCACCTGTATCACCGAACAGCACGGCTCCAATCAGTTTGTCGCCGTGAAGGACCAGCTTCTTATACACACCGTCGGTCTCATCCTGGAACCGCAGCGCCTTGGTGCCGGGCTGTTCGGTGAATTGTCCTGCCGAGAACACATCGACGCCGGATACCTTCAGCTTGGTAGAGGTAACCGAACCGGCGTAGCCTTCTGTTGGTACACCTGCCAGCCTTTTAGCCAGGACGGCTCCCTGTTCATATAGCGGGGCGACAAGCCCGTAGGCAATACCCCGGTGTTCCGCGCACTCCCCGACGGCATAGATGCCGGGCAGGCTGCTCTCCATATAATCGTTCACAATAATCCCGCGGTTGACTTCAATCCCGCTGCTGCGGGCAAGCTCTACATTCGGCTTGATGCCGACAGCCATCACAATCAGATCCGCGTCTTCTATGCTGCCATCTGCGAACAAAAGGCCCTTGACCCGCTTTTTGCCAAGAACTGCTTCGGACTGCTTCTTCAGCAGGAACTTCATTCCCTGGCCTTCCAGTTCCTTGCGCAGCATTACGGAGGCGGACTCGTCCAGCTGGCGCTCCATAATATATTCATGGATGTGGACTACCGATACCTCCATCCCCAGATGCAGCAGCCCTCTTGCCGCCTCCAGTCCGAGCAGACCGCCGCCGATCACCAGCGCTTTGCCATATTTTTGCGATACCTCCTGCATGATTTGTGTATCCTTGATGTCCCGGAAGGCAATAACGCCCTCCTTATCTGCACCCGGGATCGGCAGCATGAAGGGGTTGGAGCCGGTTGCCAGAATCAGCTCATCATAACTGGCAGTAATTCCTTTATCCGTATGGACTTTGCGCTCTACAGGATCAATGGAGGTTACGGTGTGTCCTGTATACAGCTGAATATTGAAGCTCCGGTACCACTCCAGATCGTTGATTACGATCTCTTCAAGGCTTGCACCGCCTGCAAGAACAGAAGACAACATGATCCGGTTATAATTCGGATGCGGCTCCGAACCAAAGATTGTAATGTCATAAGCCTCCGGCGCTAATTTGAGCAGATGCTCAATCACCCGTACCCCCGCCATCCCGTTGCCGACTAGTATCAGTTTTTTGCGAATTGCTGACATGTCTCTCTCTCCTCTCCAGGTAAACAACAGAAATAGCCCGCTTCACTCCGCCCGGAAACATACTTCTTCCCTTGCGATTTAAGTGAAAGCAGGCGCCATTGCCGCTTCAACCGAATACATCGTTGTATTCGAAGAATTGATGAATTTGTTAAAACGACTATACTACAGCCATCCTGATTACGTCAATAATTATGACATATAAAATTTTATTATTTTAATTCATCGACAAAATTACCTAAACTGTGTTATATAATATTACATCATCTTTATTCCGACTGTACTTGTTCTCCACTGATGTGCAGACTTAACCCCTTATTATATGTAAAAGGAGCGTCGTCAACTATGCATTCCCTGTTAGTTATAGATCCGGGCAGAACAGAGAATTCCGCAGAAGAACGCTCCTCACCAAGTCCTGACAGTATTCTCAGTTCCTGCGGTTATGTAACCGGGACGGCTGCTTCGGAAGATCAGGTCTTTCCGCTGATCAGTGATACGGATGCCTTCATTCTCCATCTCCCCGTTACTGAGATCAGTTATTGGAGAAGTATTCTGGTTCAGCACAAGGTTGCCCCGGTACTCTGGTGGTGTACCCCGCGAACCGCAACGTTATCCGTCTCTGCCTGTGGAGATGATATTATGGTGGATGGAATATTGTCTCCGGCGATGCAGCCTCAGGAGATCCACTGGATCCTCCACTTCAGCTCCAGACAATGCTTCGAGCGCCAGCAATGGCTCAAGGAACGGGAACAGCTGTTATCCCGGCTTGAGGAGCGTAAATGGATCGACATGGCCAAAGGTATTCTCTCCAAAGCCAGGAACATCAGCGAATCCGAAGCTTACGACCTGCTGCGCAAGCAGGCCATGAATGAACGGAAACGGATGGTCGATGTCGCTACTTCCATTGTCAAGGTGTACCAGATGCTGCAGGATCAAACTTAAGGAGACTTCCATATGATTAATATTCTGAAAGAAGTGGCCCGCGGCAAGCGCGGTGCCAAGGATTTAAGCTACGGGGAAGCGGAATATGCGGCGGAAGCCATTCTCGGACAGACTGCTTCTCCGGTGCAGATTGGCGCGTTCCTGATCGCCGAACGCATGAAGCTGGAGAGCCTGGAAGAGCTGGAAGCCTTCGTCGCGGTCTGCCGCAAATATGCCTCACGGGAACCTGTCCAACAGGGGATCGATTGTGCCGGCCCCTATGACGGCAGGGTTCATTCTTTCATCGCCACATTCCCGGCAGCCTTCCTTCTGTCTGCCGCCGGTCTGCCGGTTACCCTGCATGGCTCCGCAGGCTTGCCTCCGAAGTGGGGAATTACGCTGCAGGATATCATTCAAGCATCCGGAATTGATATTGCCGGTCTGAGCCGCAGTGCCGCCATTGAGGCGGCGGAGGCCAGCGGTGTGCTGTTCGCAAATTCTGAGCAGTGGTGCCCGCCGCTGGGTGCATTGCGCGGCCTGCGTGAAGACATTGGGCTGCGCACGATTTTCAACACAGCCGAGAAGCTGATTGATTATTCCTGTTCACCTTATATCGTCTTCGGCATTTTTCATAATACGGTATTCGACCGGATCTCCCGGCTGATTGTGAAGCTCGGTTATCAGCGGGGATTGGTTGTTCAAGGCGTGGAAGGCTCAGAGGATCTGTATATCGACCGGCCGAACCGCGTATACCGCATTCAGAATGGAGCGGCGGAGCTGGATATTATTGATCCGGAGTCGCTCGGACTGGACGTGCCCGTTCCGGAGTTCAGTTGGACAGCCGAAAGACAGCTGCGTACCGCCGAGGAAGTGCTGCAGGGCGGCGGACATCTGGCATTCTACAATCAGACACTGCTCAATGGCGCAGCCCGACTCCATGCCGCCGGCAGGGTCAACTCTATTGAGGAAGGCGTCTATACCTGCAAGCATCTGCTGGATAACGGTCAGGCCTGGAATACGTATGCGAAATGGAAAAGCACGATGTTAGCAAGCAGGGCAGCCTCCCTTGGGCAGGTGTAGCCTCTTTGCAGGCGTATAAAGGGGCGGCAGACCGTATTTGCGGTCTGCTTTTTGCGCGCGGTTAAGCACCGGGCTGCTGCCTGGTGTTGCTTTCCTTTGCGGGAGTACTGGCGATCAGGCACTTTTTCTGCGGGAGCATACCGGGTTCTACACAACTAACACACTATTATGAGGACTGAGATTCCGTTATTTCAGCAGTTTTGGCGAAATCGCTTGACAAGCGGACTCAGATTCCGTTAAGTGTCCGAAACACGCTCATTTTTTGTCCGAATGTACAGGATAACGGAATGTCAGTCCGCGTACGCTGCAATAGAGCTTTTTACATGAAATAGAGGAATATCAGTCCGCTTCTTCACTTAGTCGAACAGTTCCAGTACCACAAGCATCTCCAGTACCACAAGCACCTCCAACACACCAGTATTTCCAATTCCCCAACTCCACCAGTACGCTACCAGCACTACCAGCTCCACCAGTACCTTCATCCCCACCAGTACCCGTTCTTAGCAAGCCCTCACATATCAGCATCTCTCCTGTAACGGCAGCTTACCCGTCCCTATAAGGAAAGCATCTTTTCAGCAAGGAATAGAAGGATAAATTTATGGTGGATGCCAATAAATTCTTGTATATTGAAAAAAAAGCACGCAGTCCGTATTTGAACGGTGCGCGCCTCACATTTAATCCGTATGCAGCGCATTGCGGCGCTCGATGGCTCCGGCGGATTCTTTAGAATCGCTTTTGCCTCCTAATTTGAACACCAGAATTCCCCCGACGATGATGAGCACACCGATCAGCTGATTGAACGAGAACGGAACCTTCTCCAGGCCCAGCCAGCCCAAGGAATCCCAGAGTAAGGCGAAGCCGAGCTGAGCGGTCAGGACAATGGAGATGGCATAAGTTGCGCCAAGAATTCGGGTGGCCTGGACCAGACAGATGACGACACCCACACCGATCATACCGCTGAACCAGTACCAGGGCTGCATATGCTGCAGCGTGAACATGTTCTTCCCTTCCATAATCAGCCCCATAATCAGTGAAGCTGCGAATCCCATGCCCAGCACCAGTGTGGTGGTTGTCCAGGAGCCTGTATGCTCATTGACCTTGGCATTGAAAATATTCTGAAGACTAACCAGTGCACCCGCGATTAGCGCGAGTAATATTCCTGCTAACATATCTGTTGCTCCCTTATATACTAATTTGTATTGCCTTGTTGCCTGCTGGATATATTCTACATTGCTTGACCTAATCATCAGAACTTCAGCACGACCACACCCAGGATCATCATCCCGATCCCGATAAACTGCGGCAGCTTCATCTTCTGCTTGGCTACCCCGAACCAGCCCTTGATGTCGATGACAAAAGTCAGGCACAGCTGGGCAATCAGCAAAGCGGAGATGGTTAAGGTGACACCGATGCTCTGAATCGCCGTAACCTCACTGAAAATAACGAATGCGGCAAATCCGCCACCGATCAGATACAACGGATTAACCTTGCGGAAGCCGTGTTTCTTCCCGTCCCGTACGATCAGCGCAATGACCAGCGCCATCAGGAATCCGGTGAACTGTGTGATCGTTGCTGCCTGCCATGTACCAATATCCTGGCTGATTCTTGCATTCGCTACCCCTTGCAGCGTAATGCATGCCCCGCCTATAAATGCGAAAATTATCCCCTTCATCTGTCTCTCTCCTCTATATACTGTCTGCTTTAATTAAAAGCCAGTTTGCCGGATTCGGGAAGGACATATGTCCTGAGTTGTAAAAAGTGTCTGCGAACAGCTGCCCGAAAGCGGCCGGTAAAGAGATAAAAAGCCCATTCCAAACCGGATTTCCGGCTCGAAACGGGCTTATAACTGTATGGTTTAGGAGAGTAGCTTCATTTCCCGCAGCTTGTCCATAATCAACACACTGACAGCTGATACACGGGCTTTATCCTCATAGGTTAACCAGGCCAATTCCTCGATTTCGGAAGCCGGACTCAGTTCACCCGTGAAATCTGCCGTGAGGCAGGTCATCCGGACTGAAATGCCCTCTGCTTTGCCATGCGCTGGAGCTTCAAAGCTTCCGAATTCCGCAATAGTCTCCGGTATGATCTGAACAGATAATTCCTCAAGGATCTCCCGGATCAATGTCTGTGCATCACTCTCACCATGCTCCCGTTTGCCTCCCGGGAAATAATA
This sequence comes from Paenibacillus sp. FSL R5-0912, assembly GCF_000758605.1. Taxonomy (NCBI): domain Bacteria; kingdom Bacillati; phylum Bacillota; class Bacilli; order Caryophanales; family Paenibacillaceae; genus Paenibacillus; species Paenibacillus sp. FSL R5-0912. The sequence goes on along the minus strand of NZ_CP009282.1, from coordinate 3,814,820 downwards.
AGTGTCCTTTCCTTTGGAACGCGCACCAAGCACCTTGCCGTCCACAATATATATCCAGGCAATTTTATCAATTACTTCTGTCATTGTCCGTCTGCACCTTTCTTCATCGAACTTTAATATGCATTTGCTGCTCCGCTTCATCCCAGGGTACCGGATACGCCTGGCCTTTGGCGCAGAAGATCGAGGTAGAGGAGTAAGCCGGATCGGCATTTTTATTATAATTCCGCTGCTGAATTACTGTCCCGGTCTGATGGCACGGCTGATAACCCGCGACTCTAAGCGACAGCGAACCCTTGCCCTGGGTCATGGAAGCCAGTCTCACCCCATAATTCATGAAGCTTGCCACTGGAACCGTACCGGTAATGACAGCGTTGGACTCCGTAATCTCAGGTGGGCTGAAGCTGCCGCTGGCCTGCTGGATATCACTCATTACTTTGCCCACGTAGTCTGAATCTATCCGGAGCTTCAGGTCATAGACTGGCTCCAGCAGCAGATTCACGGCCTGCTCCAGCCCCTGGCGTAAGGCACGGTAAGCCGCTTCACGGAAATCTCCACCGTTCGTATGCTTATTATGTGCTCTGCCGCTAAGCAGGGTGATCTTCAGGTCGGTCAGCGGTGAACCGGTCAGCAGGCCGTGATGGCCGCTCTCCAGCAAATGCTGCTCAATCTGATGCTGATAGCCCACGGCCAGATCATCCGGATGACAATTGTTAATGTAGGTAATACCGCTGCCGCGTTCCCCAGCCTCCAGCTTCAGATGAACCTCGGCGTAGTGGCCCAGCGGTTCGAAATGTCCGTAGCCATAGACGGTGCCAGTGATCGTCTCCTTGTAGAGAATCTCCGGCGGACCAAAAGTGATCCGGATCTGAAACCGTTCAGCCATGATCTGCTCCAGAATCTCCAGCTGAATTCCTCCCATCACATGGATATGCAGCTCCTGCAGCTCTTCATCCCAGCTTACATTGAGCGAAGGATCTTCCGCACCCAACTGTCCAAAGGCATTCATCAGTTCTTTCAGGTGTACCGGCGGCTCAAAAAGGACTTTGGATTTCAGCGTAGGTATCAGGCCGCTTTCCTGTGAGTCCATCAGTTCACCAACGCCCTCACCGGGCAGGGCCTCAGTAAGCCCTACAACCGCGAACAGTTCCCCTGCGGCAGCCCAATCGGCGGAAATATATTTGGTGCTATTATATTTCCGGATTCCGGTGACCCGCGCCGATAAACGTTCCGGTCCATGTCCGTACATTATGCTGTCCCTATTCTTCAGAACTCCCTGTAGAGCCTTGATGTAGGTGATACGCGTGCCTTTTTCGTCGTGGCGGATCTTGTAGACTCTCCCCGCAAAAGGCAGCTCATGATCGTACTCCGTGAAGGTTAACGCGTTAAGAACCTCCAGGAACCCGTCCACCCCTTGATCAAGCAATGCAGAGCCCTGCATACACGGAAATATCTCTCCGCGCTTCAACATGTCTGGCAGAGCACTATGGAAGACGTTGTCAGACAGTGTTCCTTCCAGATACACTTCCAACAGCTCGTCATCACGCTCGGCTATAAATGCTCTCTGCTCATCAGTCAACGCTTCCCCCGGCTGCTGCGACAGCAGGAAGGCATTGCCGCTGAGCTGCTGCCGGATCTCTTCGAGTACACGCTGCGTATCCGCACCAGCACGGTCGGTTTTGTTAATGAAGAACAGGGTGGGAATGTTATGCTGGCGCAGCAGCTGCCATACGGTTTCCGTATGACTCTCCACGCCTTCCACCGCACTGAGGATGACCACCGCATAATCCAGCACCTGCAGACAGCGCTCCATCTCTGGAGAGAAATCAACATGGCCCGGAGTATCCAGCAGGAAATACCGCGAATCCTTATACACAAATTCCGCCTGATCGGCAAAAACAGTGATTCCGCGCGCTTTTTCAATCTCGTGGGTATCCATGAAGGTATCCTGATGATCCACTCTGCCACGGCTGCGGATCGCTTCGGTATGGTAGAGCAGCTGCTCAGCGAAGGTCGTCTTGCCGGCATCTACATGTGCGAGCAGTCCGACAGTTATATTATTCATACGGTGCGCTTACACACCTCCACGGATATGCGGAGCTACTTCGGACTGATAAAATTCGCTAAGACGCTCCATTTCAGCTGAACTATAGGATGGAACATCCAGTGTAGCAAGATTGTCTGCGATCTGAGCCTCGTTCTTGAAGCCAGGAATGACACAGCTGACGGCCGGATGATCCAGAATCCAGCGCATAGATGCTCTGGCCATATTCCCGCGTCCTTCTGCGATCCAGTCGAGCTTGCGGGCCAATGCAACACCGGTGACAAACGGCAGTCCGGCGAAGGTCTCCCCGACATTAAAGTGCTCCCCGTTCGCATTGAAGCTGCGGTGGTCGTTCTCCTGGAATGTGCTGGATTCCTTGAATTTACCAGTCAGCAGTCCGCTGGCCAGCGGCAAACGCACCAGAATACCCGCTCCGTGGGCGGCAGCACGCGGCAGCAGTTCAAGTGCAGGCTGCTGGCGAAACAGATTGAAGATCACCTGCAGCGCCTCCACACCTGGATATTCAAGGCATAGCAGACCTTCCTCGATAGTTTCAACACTCACGCCGTAATGGCGGATTTTGCCTTCAGCTTTCAATTGGTCAAGCGCTTCGAAGACACTGCCGTCCCGTAGAATCTCAATCGGAGGACAGTGGATCTGATACAGATCAATGGCCTCTCTCTCCAGCCTGCGCAGGCTCTGTTCACAATATTCACTAATTCTGCGTGCGGAGTAGTTCTGCGGATCATGAATATCTCCACCACGGCAGAACTTAGTGGCAATATGTATCTCATCCTGCTTGCCTTTGGTTGCCTTGGCGAGTAGCTCTTCCGCATGCCCGGAGCCGTATACATCGGCAGTATCAAAGAAATTAACGCCCTGCTCCAAAGCCAGCTGCAATCCCTTGAGTCCGTCTTCATCCCTGCTGCTGCCCCAGTCCCCGCCGATTGCCCAAGTGCCAAAGCTGACTTCACTTACTGATAAACCTGTATTTCCCAGCTTGCGGTATTTCATCGTAGAACCTCCGTTTTGAGTTTAGTTAGTATAATGAATCCTATGGAACCGTTAACAACTGACCTTATTATTATGAATGGTTTGCACGGTAAGGTCCAGTCTCTGTATAGTTATACCGCCCCATACTTAATCGCAGATTGCATACTAGTCCGTTCTTGCGGGAGATTCCAAGTCCATCCACCTCTGACGCGGACTGAGATTCCCTTAATTGAGCTTATCAGGGTGATTTGCTGAACAATCGGACTCAGAATCGCTTAAATTACTCAATACTGTTCATTTCAGACACGATTTAACTAGATAACGGAATCTCAGTCCGCATCCTACAACACTGGATTTCTTACCCAAATGCAACATAGAGTTGTTTACATTAAAAAAGACCGCCTCCATTCTAATGGAGCACAGCCGGTGACTGAAGTTTAAGCTCCTAGCTCTCCATGACATAAGCAAACACCGGATAGCTCTCCACATGCTCGAATCCCAGCTTCAGTGCCAACCTATGTGACGCGGTATTCTCATGTGTGGTTTCCCACAAGGGTAGCTGGCCTCTCTCCAGGTAATAACTAATCAGTGACCGGGCGGCTAGCGTCCCGTATCCTTTACCGCGCTCAGCTTCTGAGTATGTAACCACATCAATGAAATAACTGTTGTTCACGGTCCTCTTCATGAGCCTCCAGAACAGTAAATTCCCTGTAGTCAACGGTCACACCATATTCAACCTCCAATACAATCATGAAGATCAGCGCCAGAAACCAGTTTGAAGGTACTGTAGTGTCGATTGAAGAGGGACAAGTCAATGCGAAGGTTGTGGTGGACACCGGAGGCCAGAAGCTCACTTCTATTATCTCAGTAGAAGCGCTACGCGATTTGGAACTGAAGGAAGGCTCTGCTGTTACGGCAATTATCAAAGCTTCCTCCGTATTGCTGATGGCATAACCGGCTTACGGCTTGCGCCGGGTAAGCTCATAGCCTATGCAAGCCCGCACGCCAAAAGACCTGATCCGGCGATCCGCCGCCACTCAGGTCTTTTGGGTTCAGTACCGCAGCACCAGCACAAACCGCATGCCCCGCTCCAGCGGCTCCGCGAAGATATCGCCGCCCATCTTCACCAGCAGCTGCTTGCAGATGAATAGGCCGAGGCCGTTACCCGGCTTCCCGTCCGCATTGGAGCCGCGCCAGAAGCTGGCGAAGATATAGGGCAGCTCGCCCAGCAATAGCGGTTCGCCTGAATTCTCAATGACGATGAGCTGGCGGTAGTCCTCTTCCCGGAAGGTCATGCTGACCGTACCGCCATCGCCGTATTTTATCGCATTCTCGATAAGATTATTAAGTACTTCAAGCAGCCTATCCAGATCACCCAACAGCAGCTTGTCCTGATAAGGACCCACCTTCAGCTCTATCTTCAGCAACTCCAACCGTTCTTTATGACCCAGGACCACCTTCTTGATTAACTCACTGATATAGAACTCCCCCGGCACGACCTCCATTTCCTGCAGTGAGGAGACTGAAGCCATGATAATATCGCCGATCAGCTGTTCAATATCCTCTGCTTTCTGACCAATCAGCCTTGCAGCAGCTTTGCGTTTCTCTTCACTGTCATAGAGGCTTTCGTCCAGCGCACTGGCGTATAGCCTGATCGAGGCGACCGGTGTTTTGAGCTCATGCGATAGAGAAGCGACCAGCGTCTGGCGGTCTTTTTCCAGGCGGAGATTGGTCTGCTTCTGGGTGTCCAGCGTTTGCCGCAGCAGGTCGAGCCCCCATACGAAACGGCCGAAGAACCGGCTCCGGTGCTCCTTCATCCCTGTATTCACATGACCCCTGGACAGCTCATAAGGCAACTCTTGTAGGGTGTGAAACGGCTGCAGAATCTGCTTACGGATATAGAACAGCAGGGCTATCATTGCCCCAAGCACCGCCAGCAGGAACACATTCAGGACCAGGAATACGCTGCGGTCCGCACCGGGCAACCGGTATGAGAACCTTAAATACCCTGTCAGCTGCTGCTCCAGATAGACAGGTTTGACCGTGAATTCGTATGAATCCGCTACACCTATTCCGGCAAAAAACCGCTCAACTGCCTGTGCTTCCGCCCCCTGATCTATCCAGCTTAAGCCGTTAACGTATGTATAATCTCCCGGAGTAAGTATAATCTCTTCCGGCCGCACCCCGCGCTGCACCTGCTCAATAATCCGGTTGATCTCCACCCGGTAAGCTTTGCCGGGCTCCCTTATTTCCCGGTAGGATACATATGTATTCAGAATGGCAATCACGATGAACCCGCCGAGTATTGTCCAGAGAATCAGTCTGTTAAATGCCTTCATACTTGTATCCTACCCCCCAGACGGTTACAATCCGCCTTGGCTCTTTGGGGTTCAGTTCGATTTTGTCCCGCAGCTTATTCATATGTACCGTCAGCGTCGAAGGCTCACTGAAGCTGTCTGCCCCCCATACCTGCTGGAACAGCCACTCTTTACGCAGAGCCTTTCCCTTGTTATTCATCAGCAGCACCAGCAGCTCATATTCCTTGGCCGTCATCCCGAGCTGCTGCCCGCCTCTATATACCATCATCGAGGTCCGGTTAACTGTAAGGTCTCCATCGGCCAGCAGCTGCTTATCATCGTTCATCTCATAGCTGCGACGCAGATGTGCTTTGACCTTGGCTGTCAGCAGGTTGACCGAAAAAGGCTTCTCCAGATAATCATCTGCGCCCAACGTAAGGCCGATAATCTTATTGTCATCCCCATGGCGTGCACTCATAATCAGAATCGGCAAATTGAACTTCTCCCTGGCGATTCTGCAGACGGCGAAGCCGTCAAGCTCCGGCAGCATAATATCGAGCAGCAGCAGCCTGACCGGATGCATCTCCAAATATGTCAACCCCTCTTCCCCGGAAGCCGCAATGAATACAGAATACCCCTCCAACTGCAAAAAATCCTTGATCACCTCCGCCAGCTCCGCATTGTCTTCAATGATCAGAATATCCGCCACGGCTATCTCCTCCTGCTGCTTGTTACCAGCCCATCTCCATCAGCCAGCCCGCCAGGCTGCGCTCACGTTCCCTCGAACCCTGCTCCGGTGAATATTTGCCCAGGACATGCTCGCCCTGAATATTGCCGTCCACCATATATAATACCTTATCACTCTGTGCGGCTACCTTCACATCATGGGTCACAATCATAACGGTTGTTCCCTCACGGTTGATCCGGCACAGCTCATTCATGACTTCCTGCGCAGCTTTCGAATGGAGTGCACCCGTCGGTTCATCGGCAAACAGCATCGCCGGCTCATTAATCAGTGCCCGGCAAATACAGGCCCGCTGCAGCTGTCCGCCGGATACCTCTGTAATGTCATGTCCGGCCGTTTCAATAATATTCAGCTTCCGCATCAACGCATCTGCGTACTGATTGACATCGCTGCGGCTGCGCCTGCTTCCCTTCCCGGATATCGCCTGATAGCCCGATAGAATGATATTATCATAAACCGACAGATTGCTCAGCATATGCATCTGTTGAAAGATGAATCCCATCTTGTGCAGCCTCAGGTCAGCCATTCCTTTCTCGGAGAGCTGCGAGAGACTCTGCCCGTCAAACACCACTTCACCCGCCGTGAGCCGGTCCATCCCGCTGACGGTGTAGAGCAGTGTTGATTTACCTGAGCCGGACGGCCCCATCACGGACACGAATTCTCCTTCATGAAGCGTAAGATTAATATTCCGCAGGACATTATTCTGTCCTTTATTTACAATATAGGTTTTGCATAGATTGGTCACTTCAAGTACAGCTGCCATTCAATATTCCTCCTTGGGTAAATGATTTCTGTTCGCTGAAGCTCACTCTTTATTCATATTCCAGATCTGCACACGTTTGATCTGACCGCAGCTGGTGTATACCGCCAGCATGACGACAGCAAGGATGAGCAGCGGATAGAACACATAGACCTGAAGCGGGACGATCGTGAGTTCCAGCTTCGTCAGACCGAATATCCGGAAGAGGATGCCGAGTAAACGTCCTCCAAGGGTGTTTGCGGCGATTACACCCAGGATTAATGAGGCTGCCATAATAATCAGAATGCGCAGCACCTGCCACAGCCGGATGGCTGAATTCGTGAAGCCGATGCTCTTCATCACCGCAATCCCGTGCACTTCCTTCGTAATCATCAGCCTGACAAACAGGCTAGTGATGAAGAATGTAATGATGCAGATAATTGCCGTGAGCAGCGAATTGATGCTTTTTAACTGGCCCATGAAGCCTCCAGTGATTTCGCCCAGCATTTCCAGCGCCGTCTTGATATTCAGGTCACTGTACTGACTCTGGATTTCCTTAATCATCTCTGCCTTTTGGTCAGCCGGGGCATTGATTGTTCCGGAGAACAGATAAGCACCTATCACCTGCGGGTTGTATTCCTGTGCAATCCAGACCGCATAGCCCTCGTTAGAGATACTTTGGAACAATCCGGTAATGATAAAAGTGCTTTGTACGCCATCAATCTCAAATATCATATTGTCGCCAACCTGCTTGCCGTATTTCTCGCTCATAATGGTTGTAACAGCAATTTCATTCTTAAGCATAGGCGCAGTGCCCTCCAGGAATGGAACGGATTCAGCGAAGTCATTCTTCTGTCCGTTAATTCTCCGGTTCTCTTGCCCGTCATCAGAAATGTACTTGGTCATCAATGCGTAATTCGCCGCAAGTGACACGTCAAACCCTTGCTCCTTCATACTCCGGCTGATTTCTGCCTTCTCCTGCTGAATCTCTTGAGTGGTCTTATCCCCTACCACAGTCTTGGTATAGAAATCCGCTCCAATCGTACCAAAATAATCCAGAAATGTAGGAGAAACAATTGTATTGGTCAAATTCACCGGAATCAGAATGATGGCTGTACTTAAGATTAGAGTTAGAATAAGCGAGGTATAGCTTTTCAGCCGGTTCAGCACATCGCTCAGCGCCAGGAAGAATGCGGTATGCAGGAACCGGCTTTTATGTAAATGAATGCTGCGGGAAGCCTTGAAGCGTTCTCCTGTCTGGCCTTGGCGGATAGCGTCAATGGCCGAAGCCTTGTTAATCTTGCGCATACAGAGTAAACAGAACAACAGAATGAAACCTATAATGGCCACAGTGCTGCACGCTGAAATAATGATGCTGATGCTGCCGCCGGGTAAGATCAGATACTGCGAGGTCCTGCGGGACATTAGCTCTGTCAGCGGAAGGCTGATTCCAAGTCCGATGGCGCCGCCAAGAAAGGCGAGACCCATATATTTCGTTAAATAGAGCTGCTTGATCCCCCGGCTCCTGAACCCGATCGCTTTCATCACGCCGATCTCCTTGTACTCATCCTGCAGCGTAGAGACAATCGTGAACCGCAGGGTGAGAAATGCAATGAAGATCAGAAATAGGCTGATCGCAAACATCATCACGGAGATGATCTGGTCTGTTAAATAAGACGTGGAGACTAGCGACTTGTCGGCATCGAAGTTAATAGGCAGATTCGTTGTGGCGAATGAGCCCGACAATTCCGTGGGAGATATACCCGGGACCGCGATTAAGCTCCACAGATTCACCAGAGAATCGTCTGGCAGGCTCTGCTCTATTTCTGCAAAATCTTCATCCGCCAGTATAATCCGTTTGAAGCCCATCAAATCCGACCCCATAAAGGCATCCTTGAAGAAACCGTGCACCTTGAAGGTTTTCGTTATATTGTCAAAGGTAAGTGTGATTGGTTCTCCTGACTTAATGCCACTGGCTAGTATTAGGCTTGTCGGCAGTCCTATTTCCCCTGGCTGAAGGCTATAAGGCTCATTGTCTTCTCCAAAGATAAGATTGACCTGCTCCGGCACGGTAGACAGCATAAGACTCATATTCCCGGAAAAGCTGGCACGCCCGTCAGGCATTTCTATCTGATTCAGCGTTATTGAGATAAATTTCTCCATGTACGAAGTCTCTACTCTCTTCTCATTCCGAATCCATTCCTGGATGACCTTGTTATATTCCGGATGATCGGCCAGCGCAATATTAAGATCTGCCACCCGGCTCTTGTCAATAAAACTGTCGAGGGCGCTGGAGGTGGAATACATCAGGCTGGAGCTGCTCGCTACGAGCGTTGAAGCCAGAATAATGAGTACCAATAGAACGGTATTCATCACTTTTTTACGACGCAGATCTTTTTTAAGTATTTTCAGGAACACGATGTTGTTCTCCTTTCGTCAAGCTCTGTCCTGATTATAGCGGGGCAAATATTAAATAATCCTTAAGTCGCTGCAAAAGAAATCCGCGCAAAAAAAGAGCTACAGAATGATCCATAGCTCTCTAATTACTTCTAACCTAAACGTCCTGCTCCGAGATCCCCGATTCCGGGTCAAAGGTAAGCATCTTCGTCGCTATTTTATCAATAAAGAACCGGTCATGGCTGACAGTAACTACCGCCCCGGGAAAATGAATGAGTGCCTGCTCCATCACTTGAATACTGGTCAGATCCAGATGATTGGTAGGCTCATCCAGGATGATCACAGCAGCACCGGAGAGAAGGCATTTCGCTAACGCTACTCTGGCCTGCTGGCCGCCGGATAGATGTCCGATCCTTTTGCTCAAATCTATTTCCGAGAATTGCAGCATAGACAGGAATTTGTTCACTTTTTTCCGCGGCGCATCGAGACCCAGACCATACACATTAACCGCATGGCTTACTGTATCTTTAGGATCAAGCTCGTCCCACATCCGGTTGAAATACGCGTAGCTGACACCTCGCTCCCAGGTCACAACCCCGGAATCCGGCTCCTCCTGACCCGTCAACACCTTGATTAGCGTCGATTTCCCGCTTCCGTTAGGGCCGACGATGACCAGCCGGTCTTCTTTTTGAATGTCGAAGCTAATGTTCTGGAAGATGGTCCGGTCATCATACGTCTGGCCAATTCCCTTCACTTCAGCAAGCTTGTCCGGAAAACGCAAATTGCTATAAATATCGGTAATCAGGACATTCACAGGATGCGGCTCCACCCGCTTTTTGATCTCCGTCAGCTTGCGCGACAGGCGGTCTTTGGGAGACTTTTTACGGCCCCGGTTATCCATGGCTTCAGACTCCATAAGCAGAAGTTCTTCCTCCCATTCAAACTGACGGTCGAGTACCTTTTTGCGCATCTTCTTTTTTTGAACATAATCGGTATAATTGCCTTCGTACTCCTGGAAATGATAATTCTCGATTTCTATGGTCCGTGTTACTACCCTGTCAATAAACTGCCGGTCATGTGAGACCAGAAGCATCGCCCCGGTGAAACGGTGCAGCCACTGCTCGAGCCATACGATGCCATCCATGTCCAGAAAGTTGGTAGGTTCATCGAGCAATACGACATCGGGCACCTCAATTAAGACCTTGGCCAGTGCCGCGCGGTTCCGCCACCCTCCTGATAACTCGTCTACAGGCTGATGCCGTGATCTCTCATCAAACCCCAGTTTAGTGAGCACCGTATTAATCTCCACCGAGACATTCCAGCCATCCAAATGATCCATCTGTTCAAAAAGCTCCGCTTGCCGTTCTAACAGGGTATTCATCTGGTTATCATCCGTTACTTGCCCAAGCTGTTCCCCAATTTGCTGAAGCTCCTGTTCGATAAGCGTCACCTGCCCGAAGCACAGCTCCAGCTCCTGTTGCACAGACAAGGACCCGGATAGCTCCGAGAATTGGGAGAAATAACTGATCTTAACCTTCGGGTCCAGCTCCACGTTCCCGGCCGTAGGCTGTTCTTGTCCCATGATCAGCTTGAATACAGTCGATTTACCTGCACCATTGCGTCCGATTAGACCTATTCGTTCACCTTTGCTTACGCGGAAATAGATATCTCTGAAGATCAATGTATCCTCATATTTCTTTGTCACATTCTCCATACGTATTACGCTCAAACCTATCGCCCCTCTGGTTCATAACCTCAAAATTCATCTATCCACACTCAGGGGTGATTATAACACTAAATCCGCATAACCGTTGTCACATTACACAAAAGGCCGCGATCCGCGGCCTTTTCACTTGAAACTAGAATTGTTTTTGGGCAAAATCATAAAAGGCCACGGCTGATTGCCATACCGGGAAGCCGGCCTGGGCCAGCTTGTCGCTGCCTCCGCCTTTGCCCTGATATTCGCCAAGATGGGCTTTGAAGAAGGCTCCGCAGGACAGATCCGCAGCACCGCTGTGGGCGAGCACCGCTTTATTCTCCGCCGCGCTCAGCAGCAGAACAGGCAGGTCCGTTAATGCTGTAAGCTTCGCCGCCAGACTCTGCAAATCCTTAAGCGCTCGGGTATCAGAAATATGTGTAATCAGTCCGCTGCCGGGTTCCAGTGCGGATAATAGCTCCCGGGCCAGATAAATATCATTCTGTTCCTTAAGCGAAGCCAGTTCAGTCTGCACCAGCTTCTGCTCATGCTCCCATTTCTCAATCCGGTCGATAATTTCGTCCTTACCGGTATTGAACTTGGCTGACAGCTGCCCCAGAATACGTACATTGTCATTGAATTCATCCAGTGCCCGGCTTCCGCATTTGAAGGTAATCCGGGTGTTGCCCTTCTGCTTCTCGGAACGCAGCAGCTTGATCATGCCCACGGCTCCTGTTGAAGCTACATGTGTCCCCCCGCAGGCGTTATGTTCGACACCTTCAATCTCCACAATCCGGATGTCCTCTGTCACCTTAGGCAGCTTCACCAGCGGTAGCCTGGCCATTTCTTCTGAAGTGACGAAGTAGCTGGTTATACTGCGGTTCAGGTATATCTGGCGGTTGACCTCTTGTTCGGCCTCCGCCATCTGTGCAGCAGACAGCTCCGGCACTCCGATGTCAATCGTGGCATAGTCACTGCCTAGGTGGAAGCTTAGTGTCAACGCCTGGTACAGATCACGGAAGACAGCCGACAACAAATGCTGGCCGCTGTGCTGCTGCATGTGGTCAAATCTCCGGCTCCAGTCGAGCCTGCAATTGACTTCAGCCCGATCAGGAAGCTGCGCTACCTTATGCAGCACCTCATTATCTTCCAGCACTACATCCAGCACCGGAAGCTCACCTATGTACCCTGTATCACAAGGCTGTCCGCCCCCGTGGGGATAGAAGGCTGTCTCCGCAAGTGTCACATAGATCCCGTCTTCACGTTCAACTGTACCACTTATGATTGTACTCCATTCATTCAAGTAGGCTGAATCATAATACAGCTTCTTAGTCATGCGTAGACTCCTTTCCGTTACCGTCTTCAGCGGGCGTGAAGAACCTTTCCATTACGACATAGTCCTTGCCGCCCTTGCTGAATACCTCATCTGTTGCCTGCATGCCAAATTTCTTGTAGAAGCCTGCTTTGTAGGTTCGTGCGTTGCAATAGATCCTTTGTACCCCTGCCTGCTCTGCCTCTTTCAGCACCGTCTGCAGCAGTCTGCTGCCGTAGCCCAGACCCTGCTCCAGCTCCAGCGTAGCAAACTTGCGGAACTGTGCTTCTGTACCATTAATAAACAGAGATAACACCGACACCAGCTGTTCTCCCAGATACAGCCCGTAATGTACACCCCGCTCATCATCCTCCAGCTTGATGTAATCTGGCTCACGCTCGGGCCACATCACTTCATGCCTAAGTTTCCATGCTTCTTCCTTCTGTATGATCCTGATCTCCATCTCATCCACTCCAATATATGTACTTAATGCATCGTATCCCATATCTGTTTGCCGATCAATATGACAGTGACTGTTATGAATAGCGGGCGGATATACGCCGCGCCTTTGCGGATGGCAATTCTGGAGCCCACAATAGCTCCGATCACCATCGGAATGCCCAGAATCAGCCCATGGGTATAGCTGACAGAGCCGAGGGCTATAAACGTAAGCAGACTCGTGATGTTGCTGGCGAAATTCAGCATTTTGGCATTGCCTGCGGCCGTAACAAATTCGAAGCCCATCATCAGAAAAGCAAAGATCAGAAAAGATCCGGTTCCCGGTCCGAAGAAGCCATCGTAGAAGCCTATGACCAGTGCCGCGATAATCCCGATCAGCCGTGTTCTGCCATTGCTGCCGGAGAAGGTGGATACATCTCCCCAGGCTTTTTTGAACAACGTATAGACCGTTATCACTACCAGCATGACAATGACCAGCGGCTTCAGAAACTCTGAAGGTACCTGACGGACGGTAAGTGTACCGGCTACCGCACCTATAATGGACAACGGAATCAGTGTCCGGACCAGCTTGAAATTGATTTTGCCGGACCGCACGAAAGAAGCCGTACTGGTCAGGGAGCACATTGACCCGGCCAATTTGCTGCTGCCCAGCAGCAGAGGGAGAGGAATCCCTACGGACAGCAGTGCAGGAATTGCAATCAGTCCTCCCCCGCCTACCACAGAGTCAATTAATCCGGCCAAAAAACCGCAAAGCACCAATACTGCGACCATGCCAATCGTCCAATCTTCCATCCCGTGCAAATCCTCCTGCTATGTACTTTACATTTGTTTTCAGTAAACTTCATTCAGCATACACAATTTTCGCAGGATGCACCATAGATTTGTGAAAATGCGTACGGCTCCGGTTACTCCTGTCACGCCCAGCCATGTGAAGCAAACCAGACACCATCCCTGAACTTGCTCCAGGCCTCCTGCACAAAAGGGATTACATTCTCCGGAAGATCATCCAGCGGGAACCAGCGCAGATCATCGCATTTATCCGGCTCGGTGTTGCAAATCTCACCGCTCCAATGCTCCGCTTTGAAGAAGAAATCAATCCGTTCATTTCCGGGAGTCCGGATATGCATCGCTCCGAGCATTTCAAGGTCTGATGGCGCGATGACAGCACCGCATTCTTCCCGGACTTCACGGATGGCGGCGGAGAACAACTCCTCACCTCCATCCAACTTGCCCGCAGGCAGACCGTAATCCCCGTCATGATGTCCTGTGTTCAAGCGCCTCAGCAGCAATATTTGCCCATCTTTGATCAGAAATACATGGACTACACTCAACAACCGGAAAGGTTCCATTTGTTAATCCCTCCTGTATGATCAGCTAACCAATTAAAGAGAACATTAGTTTGCCTTTTTACAATCGACTATAGCATACCAGGCTGTACTTTGTCAGACGGAAAGGGTACTGTCTTCTTCATTGAATGCCAAAAAGCGGTAAGGTTGCCCTCACCGCCCGCATGGCCCCTGCTACATTTACAGGAGTAAATCATTTATACGTATTCTGCTCATTTTTCTTATAGGTCGTTTTGTCATCCCTCAGGGATTCCTTGCGGATGTCACTCTTCTTCTGTTCCATCTGCTGCGCTTCCTGGCTGGTGACCGGGTCCTGATCAAGCTCCTTGACGGTATTAACCAGGTTCTTATCCGGTGCTGTATATTCTTCCACTGTATTGCCTCCTCTAAGTAGTGTGCTACTCGGTTCGGTTTATTTTGGCAAAGATCGGTACAGAATATACACAGCATGGCAGAAGTAAAAAAGCGGACAAGCCTGAGAATGGGCTTGTCCGCTTAGCAAAGCAGCTTATTCTATTCTTCCGAATCCACGTTATGGTAGACCTGCTGCACATCGTCCAGTTCTTCAAGAGCATCAATCAGCTTCTCGAACTGCGCCTGTGCATCTTCCGGCAGGGCCACATAATTCTGTGGAAGCAGAGTCAGCTCGGCTACGGTAAATTCCGTAATGCCTGCGCCGCGGAAAGCTTCCTGTACAGCGTGGAACTGGTCGGGTTCGGCATATACAATCACTGCTTCATCCTCTTCCAGCACATCACGGACATCCAGGTCAGCTTCAATCAGCAGCTCCATCACTTCATCCGCCGATTTGCCTTCTACACCGATTACAGCTGTCGGATCGAACATATAGGTTACCGAACCGCTGACACCCATATTCCCGCCGTTCTTACTGAAGGTGGAGCGTACCAGCGGAGCTGTACGGTTGACGTTATTCGTCAGCGCATCGACCACGATCATCGAACCGCTTGGACCGAAGCCTTCATAACGGAGCTCCACGTAATTTTCGTCGCCGCTGCCTTTTGCTTTTTCGAGTGCACGGTCGATAATCGCCTTCGGCACATTATAGGTTTTGGCCCGTTCCAGAACAACCTTCAGTGCCCGGTTGGATTCCGGATCAGGTTCGCCCTTCTTAGCGACAACATAGATTTCTACACCGAACTTGGCGTAGACCTTACTTGTATTGGCATCCTTGGATGCTTTCTTTTCCTTAATATTATTCCACTTACGACCCATATCGTTACCGCTCGCTTTCCAACATTTGATTAAAAACAGTCCTGTATATTATACCTCTGTTCGATATATCCCGTAAAGGGCCGTCCGGCGCTCATTCATAAATCCAGTAAAGCCAGCATCCGGTCCGTCCCCGCAGCCTGAATAAGCATTGGCAGACGCGGGCCTTCATCCGCACTCAGAACCAGCTGATAGATGATGGTGAACAGCCTTTTTTGCTGAGTCCGCATTGTTTTTTTGTCTTCATGATGACAGATCGCGTAGATTTGAGTCATTCTCTGCGTTTCGTCCAGCTCACAGTTTCTTAGCAGGCCGCAGAGGGTGCGCAGCCATTTCAGTTCTGCCGCGTCCAGTGAATGATAATAGGCTAAGTTCGGCGAAGAATTGACCGTAATCAGCTTGTGCGGCATCCAGTTTCTGATCCAGTGCTCCGCCCGGTCCGCCGTCAGCAGCAGCTGATGCTCATCTGCCTTCTCCCCATTCTTGGTGAGAATATCCCGGAGCAGTTCCCGGTCGAAGTTGATTAATGGCAGCAGACTGGACACCTGATTGAAGCTCGGGGACGTTCCGGTAGAGCCGCTTAGCAGCGATAACTCCAGCGCATCCGCAAGATCACCAGTTAATGCTCCGGTATGAACTCCAGCAGCATACCGCTCGAACTCCGCATAATTGCGCAGCACATCCTCATCCAGTCCAATATGAAAAGCAGCATTCGGCTGGTATTTGGCGAACAGGAACAGGATATTCTCCGGGGCATATATGTTCAGCAGATCATCGGGTGTGTAATTATGCCCGGAAGAGCTGGACATTTTGGAGTAACTGCCTTTAATGCTGATAAATTCATAGGGCTCATACATAGGCGGAGGGTTGCCGAAGATCCGCTCCGAGATTACTGCGGCCACATTATAGCTGCCGGTTTCAGACGAATGATCACGCCCTCCAGGCTCAAACACCACCTGCTCCATGTTCCAGCGCATCGGCCAGTCGATTTTCCAGTGCAGCTTCAGGTTGTCAGCCTCAGGAACACGAATGGTATCGGCATGACCGCACTTACAGCTATACACCACGGTCTCTGCGCTGTCGTCGAAGCTGTGAATCGTTGTCGCATCTTTTCCGCATCGTCTGCAGTATACACTTACCGGATAAAAAGCTGCCCGGTCTTCCGCAGAGCTCTCCCCTGTTTTGAACGACATCAGAATATCGTAGATCTCTTCCCGGTGGCGCAGGGCATGCAGGATTGCCGGATTATAGCGGTGTGACTGGTATTCCCGGCTCTGGTAGATGAATTCAGGCTCGATCTCAAACGCCTGCAGCGCCTGCTCAAACTCCGCCTCGAAATGTGCCGCGTACGAAGTATGGCAGCCATAGGGACAGGGAACCTGCGAATACGGCAGCCCTATATATTGTCCGAACGAAGGGTCCACAAGCTTCGGCACCTTCCGGAACCGGTCAAAGTCATCCCACGAGAAAATGAACCGTACCTCCTTCCCCGCCCGCCGCAGCGCTTTGGCTACAAACGAAGTGGTCACAATCTCGCGGAAATTTCCGATATGGACCGATCCGGACGGACTGATCCCCGATGCACATACAAAAGTCTGCCGCTCCGGATGGTTCACGATTAACTGGCTTGCTATTCTCTCTGCCCAATGCATGACAATCACCTCTACTGTTTTATGGATACGATTTGGAGCTTATTTGACTTGGCACGACGCCCGGCCGCCCGGGAACACAAAAAAGCTCCCGCCCTCAAGATTGTTATCTTGAGGACGAGAGCTTGAATAAGCTTCGTGGTACCACCTCTATTCGCGGACCTATTGCTAATCTTCCGCCTCTTCGGGTACGGCCTTTACGCTTATACCCTATCTCTGTAACGGGAGATCCCGGCATAGCATCCTTGGTGCTGTGCCCAATTCCGTATGCAGCTCAGAGACTTTTTTCAGATCAGACGCTTCGCTGCCCCCTTTCACCACTCTGGAGCTCTCTGTGAACGCTGCCGCCTGCCTACTCTTCTCTTCATCGCTTGTGTGTATGTAAGTAATTATTTGCAAGTGTACTTCGGGAGGGAGGGATCTGTCAATAACAAAGCATTAACCGGGAACAGTCCCTCCTTGGGAGATTCCCCCATTTCTTTTGCAAAAAAGAGAGCAGGTCACCCCTTCGGGCAAACCCGCCCTCTATGCAGCATATACCTTCTACTCCCAAACCTCATCCGCCGTCTCAATCACCAGCCGCAGCTTGTCCCACTGCTCTTCTTCGGTCAGGATATTCCCTTCCTCGGAGGAGGCGAAGCCGCATTGGGTGCTGAGACAGAGCTGATTAATATCCACATATTGTGACGCTTCTGCGATCCGGGCTTTGAGCTGCTCTTTGCTCTCCAGGCCGCCATGCTTCGTGGTCACCAGCCCCAGCACTACAAATTGGTTACGAATAAAGCGCAGCGGTTCGAAATCACCGGAACGTTCATTGTCATACTCCAGGAAGAACGCATCCACTTCGGCGCCAGCGAACAGCTCTTCGGCAACCGGCCCGTAGCCCCCGGCAGCAAACCAGGTCGAGCGGAGATTACCTCTGCACACATGCAGCGCAATCGTCATATCCGCAGGGCGGGCAGCGATGCTCTCATTAATCAGCCGGACATAGTCCTTCGCCAGCTGGTCGGGATCGACGCCTCTGCTGCGCAGATGCGCCCGGTGTTTGCCGCTGCAAAGTGTGCCCCACGTGGTATCATCGAGCTGCAGATACCGGCAGCCGGCATCGTAGAAGGCCTGTATCGCATCCCGGTACACCTGGATGATATCTCCATACAGCGTTGCGGAATCCGAGTAGACCTCGTTTCCGTTATAATCCTGCACGAAATGAAACAGCGCCGGTGAAGGAATGGTCATTTTGGCAAGCGTGACTCCGGCCATCTGCTGCAGACTGCTGAAGTCTGCCACCATAGGATGGTCGCCGAATGCGATTTTCCCGGTAATCTTGAAGCTCTCTGCCCGGTTCACCGATTCCTTGGAGCTGCCGGCCGGCCCGAGCGTGATCTTCTGTGTCCCCTGGACCCCGAAGAAGAAATCAAGATGCCACCAGGAGCGGCGGAACTCGCCATCAGTTACGGCATGTAGCCCCAGGGATTTCTGCTGCTGTAGCAGCTTGGCAATCTCTATGTTCTCAACCTCACGCAGTTCCCCGGCGGTCATGGTACCTTGGGCATGCAGGCTGCGCGCAGCTTTGAGCGCCTCTGGCCGCAGGAAGCTTCCGACAATGTCATAGCGAAAGGGCGGTGCATTTCTAGTCGATCCGATAACTGGACTACTCATACGTCCCTCCTGCTGTTAAAGTAAGAATGACTCAAGCTCGAAATAATTATCCGACACCAGATCATTCAGAATGTTAATATACCCCGACATAATCTCGCTCGGTTTACGGTCCTTGTGGGCAATCCAGCCGACAGAGAACACCTCTTTGCTGTCAAAAGGAATAGTGACCAGTCCCGCATCATTAAGCTCTGAGGCCATTATCCCTGTGCCTACCGTATACGAGTCGCTTCCGAGCAGCAGATGAGTCAGTGTGGCGCGGTCGGTAACTTTAATATTCTTCTCAATCTGCGTGAAGCTAAGCATTTCCTCCGAGAAGTGCAGTGAGTTGTTATCCCCCTGCTCAAAAGTAATATAAGGAAACGAAAGAATATCATCAATAGTGATTCTCTCTTTGCCGGCCAGCACATGTCCTGCCCGCACATACACATGCGGATTCGTATTGAATAGCGGTGTAAACTTCAGGTTACCGTCGCTGAACAGCTTGTTCATTACCTTATAGTTACTCTCATTGATATACAGAATACCAATATCGCTGCGCAGGGTACGCACATCCTCAATAATCTCATAGGTCTGCGTCTCCCGCAGGCTGAAATTGTATTCCGCTATCTTACTCTCCTTCATCAGCTTCACAAATGCGTCCGTAACAAAAGCATAGTGCTGCGTGGATACCGAAAAGTAGATCGGACTGCGTTTCTTGCCGGTATAGCGGTTCTCCATAAACTCCGTTTGTTCAATAATCTGCCGGGCATAGCCCAGAAACTCCATGCCTTCCGCCGAGATGCTGATCCCCCGGTTGTTGCGTTCGAAGATTGTAATGCCAAGCTCGCTCTCCAGCTCCTTGATAGCATTCGAGAGGCTGGGCTGTGACACAAATAGCCTTTTGGCCGCTTCGTTCATAGAGCCGCTGTTCGCAATCTCAATTGCGTAGCGGAGCTGCTGCAATGTCAAACCTGTTCCCCCTCTGATCAAGGAATTCACCTATACTACAAATAAGAATTTAATAGTTATCCTATCACACCTTACCGCACCCAATCTACTAGGGATTATGCAGCGTGAAAAGCTGAAGTTATTGGGTCCGCTTCTTGCCCGCATCGATTTTGGACGGATCAAGTCCTTCCCAGATATTCCTGATATCCGCCTGTCCGGGATCTTCAAACACCAGGAATGCCGTAGGCAGATAACGCTCCCCGTATTGTGAAGAAGGCTTGTTAAGAATCTCGTTGTCCTTCACCAGTACAGTGGATGAACCCCCGTCCAGATTGGCTGCGATCACTGCACCCTGCTTCAGCATAATCTGCTGCACATCATACAGATTCGCCCCGATGCTGTAGCCCGGCTGCCGCCCGTCGATGACCACGAAGATCAGCGCACCGTCCGCCCGTTGGCCCATAGCCGTTCTTGGGGCGATCCCCCAGCCTTCAGCGGCATTCTTGATCTGGCCTTTGCCGTTCACAATAATCCGCGGCTGAAAAGTCACCGCCTCCTGTACTCCCATCTTGCTCAGCTCATCTAACGTGTAGTTTCCGGCGATCATTTTGCCTTCTTTATCAAGACCCACAATCTGTGTAGACTTCTTGCCGCCAAGTCCGTTATAGTACAGCTTCCCTTGTGAGACGACCAGCCCGATCGGCTTGAAGCCATTGCCTTTCCAGTTCGGATCGGCGAAGCCCCCGCCGTTCACCCCGGCGATTGCCCCTGTCCGCGCCACCATACTGGATACCTTTTCCCCTGAACCAACCTTATCGGGTACACCCAGACGGACCTTCTTCGGATCATTCACAATCATCACATAACCGGCATACCCGCTGCCAGTAACCTTTTCAATTTCGACCAGCGGTTTATCCTCCGGGACCACGGGCTCCGGTTCAATCACATGGGTGTCTACCTCATTGCCCATCTCCTGAAACCGCTCTGTATATTCGCTGACGCGGTTCTTAAGCTCATCTTCGCCAATTATATATTTGGCCATATACCGGTGTTGTGTCGTAATCAGTGTATCGGCAATCAGATATCGGGTGTTCTGGGCAGACGGTGCAAGGTAGAGCCAGCCTCCGGCTATAATCATCAGGATGAGGCAGAACATAAATACTCTGAAGACTGTACGGAAAAAGCCCCTTTTCTTGCGCTTACGGGCCGGTTTTTTCTTCTTGCGGATAGTGGAACGTTGCGGTAATGATGAAGAATTCACTTCTAGTTATCCTCCCTAAACAAGCCTTTTGTTGTATACTTCTATACACTCACATATCTCATAATAGAGCAATATAGAAGTTTAAAAGTTTCAGTTTGGTCAATTCTCTGTCCATTATCTGTTATTTTCTGCTCAAGGATAGGAATCAATCAGAATACAGCAAATAGAAATGTAGAAACTATCATACGTTATTTTGAAACCACGAAAGATATGATCAAGGGTTGAATTCTAAGCAAGGGAGTGCAGCTTCAATTGAATAAAACAGAGCGTCTTTTATCGATTGTGATAGAACTACAGCGAAGTAAATTGCAGACAGCTGATGAATTAGCAGCGGTCTTAGGGGTTAGTGTAAGAACGATCTATCGTGATATGCAGGCTCTGAGTGAAGCGGGAGTTCCCATCATCGGTGAGACTGGATTAGGATACTCCTTAATGGAAGGCTATTTTCTTCCACCCATCAGTTTTACCACAGAAGAGGCAGTATCACTTCTTCTTGGAGCTGAATTCATAGAGAAACGTTTTGATCCGACTTATCGCAATAGTGCCCGTTCTTCCCGCAGAAAAATAGAAGCCATTCTTTCCCGGCCCATGCGTGAAGAGACAACCCGAATCCAAGGGAGCATCCGGTTGCTTCAAAGGGATGAAAAGGTCATAATGGCCCGGGAGAAAGTAAACTTGGGAATCATTCGTGAAGCCATGCTGGAGGGCAAGAAACTTCGTTTAACCTATCACAAGCGGGTGGCTGAAGCTGATGGGAACCGGGTAAATGTGCGAATTGTATCGCCATACGGATTAGCACATGATGAGCAGAATGGCTGGCTGTTACTTGCTTTCTGTGACCTAAGGGAGGATATTCGCCATTTCCGGGTCTCCCGGATCAGTGACCTTACCATGACTGAGGATACGTTTCAGACTCCCGATAACTTCAACCTTGAGTCCTACCGGCCGAAGGATACCCGTAGCGTACGGGTCTGCGCAATTTTTAATCCAAACGTCACAGATAGAGTTGAAGAAGCCAATAACTATTATATGGAGACTGCCGAATCTAAAGAGGACGGTTACCATGTCACTTTTCGTGTCCACGAGCCGGAAGAATTGCTGAGCTGGATGCTTGGATGGGGGGCAGATGTAGTAGTCACTGAACCTGAATCCTTCAAAAACCGGATAAGAGAAGAAATCGAAAAAATGAAAGAACGCTACTGACATGCTGTTGGCAGTAGGGGGCTTGTATAATCAAGATATACGAATAGTGCATTGAAGATTTGCAAATGCTGATTTTGAGGCGATGGCGAGTCAGATGATTATTCTAATAACATAAACAGGAGGACATTATTATGTCAGCAATTGGACCCGACTTCATTTCACTACAAGTAAGCAATCTTGAAGGCTCTGCGGAATTCTATCAGAACTATCTCGGACTGGTCCGCTCCCAGGCGGGCCCACCTCATGCTGTGGTCTTTGATACCAAGCCCATTGCATTTGCCCTTCGTGATCTAATGCCTGGAATAGAACTCGGTACAGGCACTCAACCTGGACTTGGTGTCGCTCTATGGCTTCATGCCCCTGATACGCAAGAAATCCACGACAAGCTTATTGCAGCAGGCGTAAAGATTACATCCGCACCCATAGACGGCCCCTTCGGACGAACCTTTACATTTGCCGACCCGGACGGTTATCAGGTTACTCTTCATAGTAAAGGCTAATACGCAAAAGTATTCAGCTTAATAACTAGGGATAGGCTCCCCATATGGTAGACAGGTGAGATCATACAACCTGTCTACAGTATGGGGAGTTTTTTCATGTCGGCGAATTGTCAGGCTAAGTGGAACACCTTGTACGGCAAGGCTATTTCTCCAACTCATAGCGGGCCGCGATAATGCCCGACTTGAGCGTTCGGCTGGATAGCAGCTTGAGCCTGATTTTCTCACCGTCATCGTGGAATGCTGATTTCCCACTGCCCAAGATGACCGGACAAATCGAGTTTTCTCATGTTTGCTTCTCCTCCGATTTCGAATTTTCTTCAAAGACAACAATATTGTGCAAATCTGTTCGTTCGGAGCATCTCACGCCTTCCGGACAGCGGGGGAGTACAACACGTCAGCATGCATATGCTGAATTTCGGCCCAGTTGCGGGGATTGGTCGTATCTGGTATACCATGCTCCAGAATGTCCTGATATAGGGCAGTTTTTTGTTCCAGATGGGCTATATGCTGTTTGGCTTCTTCAAGCTTAATGAGCGCTGCTTCTTTATGCTTCATCATGAGTTCACTGCGTTGCGGAAGGGTCGAATCACCTTTGAGACAGAGATCAATGTATATTTTGATAACTTCAATCGGCATCCCGGATTGCTTGAGACATCTGACGCCATGCAGCCAGTTGATCGATTCTTCATCGAACAGCCGGATATTATTCTGGTTTCGCTGTACGCTGGGCACCAGCCCTTTATCCGTGTAATAGCGTACAGCGTGCTCAGTGAGTCCTGTAATCAGGGCGGCTTCTTTGACCGTATGCATGTGTGATCCTCCTTGAAAAAAATGATAAGACCGCTTGACTTCGTGTTACACGAAGGCGATAGGCTTATTGTAATGCAACTCGGATGGAAGTGGAATCCCCGCTTCAGTATCCTACTTGGGGATACGCACCGTTTGCTGTTGTACATCTGAATACTGGGAGGAATTATAATGCTAAGCGTAACCTTAAACAATGGTGTGAAAATGCCGATCATCGGTTTTGGTGTCTACCAAATCCCGGATGCTGGAGAATGCGAGAACGCCGTATATGAAGCACTAATAGCTGGATACCGCCTCATTGACACAGCGGCCGGTTACCTCAACGAGGAAGCGGTTGGACGCGCAATTAAGCGTAGCGGCGTGAAGCGTGAGGAACTATTCATCACGACCAAGCTTTGGGTTCAGGATGCCGGCTATGAGAGTGCCAAGCTGGCGTTCGCCAAATCCTTGAATAAGCTGCAGCTCGACTATCTCGATCTATACCTTATTCACCAGCCGTTCGGGGATTACTACGGCGCTTGGCGTGCTATTGAAGAATTGTACCGCGATAACAAGATCAGGGCGATCGGTGTCAGCAACTTTCTGCCCGACCGTCTGATGGACCTCATTGTGCATAACGAAATCGTACCCGCTGTCAACCAGATCGAAACGCACCCGTTCTACCAGCAGGCCGAGAGCTCTGCTTTTATGAAAGATCAGGGCGTGCAGCACCAGTCGTGGGCGCCGTTTGCTGAAGGACTGGGCAACATGTTCGGCAACGAAGTCCTGGCCTCGATTGCAGAACAACACAACAAGTCCGTCGCCCAGGTCGTGCTGCGCTGGCTTGTTCAGCGTGGAATCGTTGTGATTCCAAAATCAGTGAGAAAAGAGCGGATCGCGGAGAACTTCAATATTTTCGATTTTGAGTTGAGCGCGGATGATATCGGACAAATTACCGCCCTCGATACGCGGGACAGTCTTTTCTTATCCTACCACGATCCGAAGTTCGTCAAGATGCTGGGCACCTTGAGGGTTGATCTGTAAACCTTGATCAAACCGTAAGCTCGTCACATCTTTATCTTTATCTTTATCAATGAAAAAGGGACAGGGCGGTCACACGGCCACTGTCCTTTTTTACAATACTTTATTTGCATAGTCTACAGCTCCAGCCTATCACCGGTGTCTGCCTACACCGCCTCCGCTGCTTGCACTGCCGCCTCCGCCGGCATTATTATCATCATCGTCATCATAGGAAGAATAACGCCCCGCTCCACCCCCATTGGTAGAACCGCCATCCCCCTCATTTTCATCCTGGTAAGAGGAATGGCGTCCTACTCCGCCACCGCTTGATGAACCGCCACCTCCCTCATTGCTACCCCAGAAGCTGCTCTGCGAACTGCTGTGATTCAAGGCTTCGTTACGATGCCGCTCATGCCGGCGGTGCCGCCGCTGCCGCATAGTAGAACCTGAGCCGAACCTGGTAACTAGACGGTTAATATTCTGCTGATTGAACGGATTAAGCCGTGATCCAAAACGGGCAATTAAACGGTTGCGGCCGGAAGCAGCAAGACTGAATATAGCAATGATTATCAGATACACTCCCATAATCTTTAATCCTGTAGATGCGCTGACGGGTTTCGGTTTGTCGTTAATATGCGATTTTACGGGTGATTGGGTTCCTGCTGCAGCGGTAGATTTGGAGCCCGCCGCCGCAGCCTCCAGGCTGGCATCTGCTCTGGCCAGGAAGAAGCTGTAGAAAGCATTCGCCGTCCCGGTTGCCCCGCCTGCGTAATCCTTTGCAGCAAATTCCGGTTCAAGTACCGTGTCCAGTATTCCGCCAATGCGTTCATTGGTCAAAATTCCATCGATTGCCTTACCCTGAAGGACATGATAATTATCTCCGCCGATATCCAGCACCAGCATTACATCTTTAGGCCCTGCGGCTACGCCGGCGAACTTCGCATACGTATAATCCTGCAGGCTTTTATCACCGGAATTCTTGATTGTCACTACATAGATCCCGCTTCCGGTCGTTGCCGCATAACGGTTGCTGGACTGGTTCAGATAATCCTTCGTAACTTGTTTGAAGACCCCGGCATTATCCGATACATAGTTTTTGGTGCCGACAGTCTCCGAATAGATTCCGCCAAGCTCCTGAATTAATGAACCATAGGTTTTGCGCGCACCAGCGCTATAGTTCTTCGCCGCGAAATCCGGCTCCAGTGACTCCGATAGAATCCGGGATAACACCTTGTCGTTCAGCGTATCCTCCAGACCTTTGCCCGGAACCGCCCAGTAATCATCATCCTGGGTGGAGAGCAGCAGCAGAACTCCGTTATTCTTATCTGCCGAACCGACTCCCCATGCATTGAACAGCGAGGTCGCATACTCTTCCATCGATGTTCCGTTCGTAGTATTCACCGTCACCAGCACAACTTGAGCACCAGTCTGCTGATGCAGCTTCACGCCGTAATTGACCATATAATTCTCTGTCTTCTGATCGATTACGCCCGCGAAGTCATTCACATAAAAGGACTCCGAATGGGCGGGAACAGCTGCCTCCGTCCGGCTTGGCGCCAGCGGCAGCAGAAGCAGGATCATCAGAATAGTGATAAGCGCAGTTTTTAAAGTTTTCTCATACATTAATACCCCTCCGGCTACTTATATCTCTACTATACTATATCGGTTAAGCTCACAATGGGATATAGTTCCATTCCCCTTATACTTATGTCCGAATCTAGTACATATTCAAAAGAGACTGCCCGGAGGTTACTCGTTATTAAATCTGTCCGGATGCGATCCAAAGCGCTGGTTGTTGTTCAGCGCATTAATACGGCTGATTTCATCCTCTGACAGTTCGAAATCAAAGATATCGGCATTCGCGATAATCCGCTCTTCTTTGACCGACTTTGGAATCGTCACAATACCGTTCTGCAGATCCCAGCGCAGGATGACCTGAGGCAGCGTTTTGTTATGGCGTGCCGCAATGTCAGCAATCACCTCATTGTCCAGCAGATGGCCTTGGGCCAGCGGAGCCCATGCTTCAATCTGAATGTCCTGCACCCGGCAAAACTCACGAAGCTCAAGCTGGCTAAGCAGCGGATGCAGTTCCACCTGGTTAACCATCGGCTTCACCTTGGCTTCAGTTAAAAGATCTTCCAAATGATCTATCTGGAAGTTCGAGACACCGATCGCACGGACTTTTCCGTCTGCATACAGCTTCTCAAGTGCGCGCCAGGTGTCTTTATATTTGGCTCTAATCGGCCAGTGCACCAGATACAGATCCACATAATCCAATCCCAGTTTGCTGAGACTCAGGTCAAATGCCGCCAGCGTAGAATCGTACCCCTGATCGTTATTCCATACCTTGGTGGTGATGAACAGCTCTTCGCGGGCAATCCCGGATTCACGGATCGCCTGACCGACTCCCTCTTCATTACCATACACAGTTGCTGTATCAATGCTTCTGTATCCGGCCTTAATTGCTGCTTTGACAGAATCCACAACCTCTTGGCCTTCCTGGACCTTGAACACTCCCAGACCAAACCAAGGCATTTCTACACCGTTAGCTAACTTCGTTGCCGACTTTAGGTTCATCATTATCAGAGTACCACCCATCTATATGATTTGGATTGTTGCTAGAACAATGAGGCAGGGACCAGCTTGCGTCCGCCCTTAATCAGGGTTGAATCCAGTGCATCTCCTTTATCCCCGCCAAAATACAGCTGCCAGTACACACCGAAACGGATGCTGACGTCATTCTTCACCAGCTCCGGCGGCGTAACGATCAGCCACTGGAACTTCAGCGCCTTGGAAATCTCGAATACCGGATCAAGCACGTTATTGGAGACCATTTCACCGAACGGATTATCGTACAGGAAGACCGTCCAGCCTTTATTCTCCCGGTTGACGCGCTTGTGGGTCATAATCATCATCGCCACCAGCAGCTGAACCGACTGGCGTTGACCGCCGCTGCCGACGGCCTCATCCAGCGCCCCGCGGTTAATGACCTCCCAATCCGAGTAATGGTACTCTTCCGGTGCTGCGTAGAGGAAATAATTCTCGGTCACCGGTTTATATACCTGGAGCACCGGGAAGCGGTTCTGCAGCGCGGCATACACCATCCGCCCGTCATTAATCAGCTCTCTGACTGCGGAAGCCGGAACCTGCTCGATCTTCGGGAACTTCTCTAGCAGGCTGCTGATGCAGCGGTTGAAATACTCACTGACCAGCGGTTCGATGTCATCTGTCGTTCTCGGAACGGTAATATTCTTGTAATTCAGCCGGACCAGGGGGAAGGCATGCCCGTTCTCATTATGAATGATCATCCGGCGTTCCATCCGCTTGAGAATGTCGGTAATCTGCACGACCCGCTTCGCGGCACGTCCTACCCACAGCTTACGCGACAGCTCCATATCTTCCTTGTCACTGCGGATACTCTCAATCTGATCACGTGAGCTCTGGAGCATCGAGTCCAGCACCTGCAGTGCAATCGAGAAATCATCCCAGTGAACTGTGTTCAGCCGGTCCTGAATTTTGGTCTCCAGCTCAACGTTCCATCCGGATTTGGCCAGTCTGCCGCTGAGCGTTGTCTTCTCTTCCTTGACCTTGCGCGAGATTTCCGCACGCTGACTGCGGCTCTCCTTGCTGCGCAG
Organism: Paenibacillus sp. FSL R5-0912; assembly: GCF_000758605.1. NCBI lineage: Bacteria > Bacillati > Bacillota > Bacilli > Caryophanales > Paenibacillaceae > Paenibacillus > Paenibacillus sp. FSL R5-0912. The sequence continues at coordinate 3,786,925 of NZ_CP009282.1, read as the reverse complement.
CAGCCAGTCTGCAACCAACTGCTCACAGTTCTCCCGCACATCCAGCTGCACGTCCTCGGGCACATCCCGCAGCGGCATGCGGCTCTCCACATGGGTATCCATGACCTTGCTCTGATTGGAGAGAGTCTGCAGCCAAATATCCATTGAGGCAAGCGCCTGCTTGCTTGTATTCAGCAAATACTCATTCTCGCGGAAGCGCGCACTTAGCTCTTCTTCCTTCTGTACCAGCGGCTCATGCCAGAGCTCTACAGCACGCTCGTGCTTCTCCTTGATGGCCTTCTCGGCTTTGCCCAGCTCCTTCTGCAGGTTGTCCAGCTCTGCCATACAGCGGATGTAGGAATCGCGGATATGCTGATAATCCTCGTCCAGAATCGCCGTGTCACTCTTCTGCCGTGTTCTGGCCGACTGAATAACCTCCGGTGATTCATCCGGTTCGGGCGCAGACTGCCATCCGTCATCGACCTGATGTACTGCAGCTTCCAGTTCAACCAGCTGTTGTCCCGCCGCTTTGATCTGGGCAGCCCGTGTGCGGATTTCCAGCTCATTCTGGCTGAGGGACTGCTGCAGACTTTCCACGGTACTCAGCAGCTGCAGCAGCTTATCCTGTAATGCTTCATCCGGCACTGCTTCTTCCTGCACAGTATCTTGTGCAGCACCGCCATGTTCACTCGGGAAGTGAATCTCCGGGAACCAGTTTTGCAGCCGCGGGAACAAGGAATACTTAGCTTCTCCCAGCCACTTCTCCCGTTGCAGGGCGAGGCTGTCTATGTCCGCCTTCAGAAGTGCCAGCTGCTGTTCCTTGACGGCAATCTCTTTGCTTAAGGCTGTCTTCAATTCAACTGACTTTTGTTTGTCCTTGTAATCCTGCTCCTGCTTCCGGCTACGCTCCGCCCATTCACGCAGCGCCGCTGCCCTGGCCTCATGCTCGGTTTTCTCGGCCTCACTGACAGCCAGATCTCTGGCTATTCCGGATATAGTCTCTTCATTAAGGGACATTTCAGCATTCAATTCATTTAGACTCTTGCCAAGCTCCTGCTGCCGGGTCTCTAATACCTGCTGTCTGGCCCGCAGACTTACGGTGTGTTCACCCTGGAGCAGACGGTCATACTCCTGTCTGGCTGATTTCAGCTTCGCCAGATACCCTTCCGCATCCTGCAGCTCTTCTTCCCGCTCTTTGAGCCGGGAGGCGATCCCTTGCTTCCAGTCCAGGAAACGCTCCGGCTGCAGCACCATCTGCGGCCCTTGATGGGTGAGCAGCAGGAATGAAGCTCCTGTGGCATCCGCCATTTCCTCACGCACGAAGACCGGGACAGGCGATTTGAGCAAAAGCTCCTGAAGCAGCTCAGGCTGAAGCTTAGCCGATTCACGCTTCGTTACAATCAGCCCGTAAGGCAGCAGCGGGTGACGTTCCAGCTCCTCTTCACGGACCAGGTAAGACTGGTCGTTCAGATATGCACTGCCGATCATGGAGCTGATCTTCAGGGCATCCAGGGCATCCTTCACTGTCAGGATATCATTATTAGGCAGCCAATAAGCTTCCTGCTGCAGCTCTACATCCAGCAATTGATTATAGTATTCCCGTCTGAGCCGCTTCGTCTGCTGCTCGGCATCATCCAGCCTGCGGATGAACCGTTCCTGAATAAGTGATTTGGCCTCGAACAATGCTGTCGTCCCGAGCTGCTGATGTTCTTCATACATTTCCAGCAGAACTACAAGCTGTGACCAGAGCTGTGATTCCTTGCCCATCTGAGCTTCAATCCGGTCCGTAAGCTCCTCCGCCTGGCTTGCAGCCCCCAGCAGCTTCTCAGTCAGCCGTGTATGTCTGGTATGCAGAGCAAGCTTCTCTTCTTCTGCGGATTTGCGCTGCTCGTTCAGGGCAACGATATTCTCGGTCATGCTTCTGGCTGCAATCATCGTGCGCTGAAGTGCGGCTGCCGGGGAATGGGCAGCCTCCTGCCCGTGGCGGGAAGCGAACACCCCTAGATCTTCGGTATACTGGCGGATGAGCGCCGTTAATTCATGAATCTTGCCCTCCAGTCCGCCGAGTTCAAGCAGGAATGCCTCCCGGCCTTTGCGCAGAACGCCCTCTTCTGCACCCAGAGCCTGCTGGCGGCCGCTGAAGAACAGAATTCGCGCTTGCCACAGCCGGTAGACCTCATCCCACTGCAGGCGAAGCTCCTGCTTGGCCGCTTGAATGACCTCTTGGCGCTCCTTCATCGCAAGGGAGCCTTCGATGGCTTCAATTTCCTTCTGCCACTGCTCCATCTGGCGGATCTGCAATCTGCGTCTGGCTAGATAATGGGCAACCTCAAGATCCTTTTCCTTGATCTTCGATTCCTCCAGCCGCTGCTTAGCCCGTGCCTGATTATCTGAGACCGCTTTGAAATCATCCTGTTTGCGGTCACGCTCTTCCTTAAGCTTCAGATACTTCAGATTATCCGTCTCAAATTTCAGCTGCTTCGCTTCCTGATAATGCCCGGCCAGCTCATCCGCAGTTTTGCGGCGCTTGTCTTCGGCATTCTTCAGCTCATCATAGATCACCGTGTACAGCTGCCGCCCGAACAATTCGGTCTCCTGAAAGCTGCGGTCAGCCTCAGTCCCCTGCTTGACGGCCTCATAGAGCGGGGCGGCAAGTGAAGTGAATTCAGCAAAAGCCCGCTCTCTCTGCTCCAGCATCGGCAGCCTCTGTGCAACCGTAGCGGAATCTATGAACATCCGCTGAAGTGAGCCTTCATCCTCGCGCATGCTGCCGTTTAGACTCGACCCGATTTCCGGAATAATCAGCTTCTCGAACAGATTGTGGTTGGTAAAGGCGTCATTCTTCTGGAAATAGCCTTTAATTCCGCCCTCCTCGCCGTTGATTCTCCGCATATTCCGCCATTCATCAATATGGATATCCCGGTCTGCCAGAAAAGCATAATATTTCTTCAGATCCGAGCTGTGGCTGCCAAACGCAACGATCTCATTACGCCGCTCACGGACAAATTGCTGAATCGCTTCAAAGCTGGCCGGAGTGTTCAGCTCGTGATCATAGAGCGGCAGGGTAGACAATGTAAGCTCCGCATTCTCATCATAATTGAGCAGCGCATAGAGCAGATAATCTACTTTGATCTCCAGCAGATCCATCGAGTTCTGGGCAGTCATTGCGATTCCGGTGGTTATGTACTCCGTCCGTTCCGGCTCGTCCAGCCGCCATTCGATAGCAACGTGGAACGTATAGGGCTTCAGCTGTTTTTTGTGATTATGGAAGAAGGCTTCTACCTGGTTCTCATTATCTTTACCCCAGGCCGCCTTGGGCATCAGCAGCTGGAATATCGACTGCAGCAGCACGCCCTTCCCCCCGCCGTTCATCAGTGTAATCAGCGTGTTGGACGGGCCTTCCTCATTGCACAGGTCGAGGATCATATCCTCATATTTCTTCAGCATCTTCTCATATTTAAGTCCGGAGATGCGGATTCGCTCAATGCGCGGCATGGGCTTCCTCCTCCTTCTCGCTGAGTGTCCGGCCAATCAGGGCCTTCAGCTCCTTATAGCGGTCCACATCATGATAGAGATAACGCATCCGCTCATACAGCTCTTCCCGGGGGAAAATCCGCTTCTCGTTCTCGGAGATGAACACCAGATGCTCTTCCTCCAGCAGCTTCATCCCCTCATGGATCAGGCCGATCCGTGAGCCGGCGCCGCGGGTCAGCGAATCGCCCTCCTCCTGGCTTTTGGTCTGCATATACAGGCTGCTCCATACTTTGTGCATCGCCTGAATATCCAGCCGCCACTGCTTGCTGAAGCTGCCGTCTTCGTCCATGTCCATCCATGTCTGGAACAGGACGGATACCTGATCCGAGAGCTGTATGTAGGACATGCTGTCCTGACCCGGCTTGAAATGCTGTTCATCCTGATCCATCTCAGCCAGGAACACCAGAATAATTACGTTGATGATATGCAGATGCGTCTTGCGTTCGATGCGCGAATATTTATTGCGCAGCTGTGTGAAGTTGCTGGCAAAGCCGGAACCCATTGGACTCACGAGCAGGTGCAGACGATGCCCGGAGTTCATAATCCGGCAGCCGGCTTCTTTGGCTACATATTGTAAGGCATCATAAGCGACGGTATCCTGCAGGCATTCGGCCGCAGCGGGATCATCAAGTGATATCACCTTGCGGCGAAGCAGGTCGAAGAACAGCCGTGAAGCCTGTTGTACTTGCTCTAACGAATAACTCATGCTGAATCATCTCACTTCTCTACTATAGTAATGGTATAAGGACTGATCTCCAGACCGGGCCAGCGGATGCTGCCTTGCTGCCCGTTAGCAATCCTGGTCTGCAGCACTTTGCCCCGCAAGGTCTCAAGCTCCGGGTGGTCCGCAATCAGCCGCCCAATCAGCTTCTGACATTCATCGGCCCCGCCGTAACCTTCCACTTCCTGCTCCTGCACCTTAATTTCGGTATGGAAAAATTGAACCCACAGGTCCACCGCATTGGGGGTATCCGCCCAGCGCCGCTGTTCATCCTCAGAGAAAGCCTCTGCCGAGAATGTAAAGCTTCCCTGTTCTGCCAGTCCGGCGAAGACCGGCAGCCAAAGCTCAGATACCTCGGTCCACGGTATGCTTTTGGGGACATAGTGGAGTTCTTCCTCCTCCCCGGCTTCATCCGGGTCTTCCGGCAATTCGTCCGGCAGGAAGCCGACATCCTGCTCTTCCCAGGCCCAGGCCAGCGGATAAATGAAGTCTTGGCTGGGAGAAAATAGCCCGCTGATCAGAGTTTCCATGCTGTCTCCATCCGGCAACCCTTCCGGCTTCACCCATTCCTCCCAGACGTGGGTACGGAAGTTGAAGCCGGCGGCACCCCAGAACAGCTCGGGGAAGTTGAGCCTGAGATTGGTTTCCGCTTCAAAAATGCTAAGTACCACTTCGGCAAGCTCATCATGCACCCGACGGGAGAGTTCGACCCGCTCGGAGAGCAGGCGCAGCTCATTGAAGTCGATGACATCCTTCTCATCATTGGCCAGCCGGGCCAGCGAGCGGTGAATATTATCGAAATGCTTGCGTTCTTCGTCAAATTGCTGATGAATCTCCTCCAGCCGCTGGTGCCGCTGAGCGCCATATTCGCTGAAGATATGCTTCGGATTACGGCGTAGCGCATTGCGGTATTCCTGCTGCTGCTGGGTCATCTTCCGCACCCGGGAGATCAGCTCGTTCACATCCTGCATCGCCCGGGTTACCCGTCCATGCTTGATATGCATCTGAATCTCGAGCAGCTTGATGCTGATTTGAAATTCGTCAATGATCTCATGGCTCATGAAGATCAGCTCCATCGCATATTCGGAGAGCCGGTAGATTGTGGTCCCGTTCTCTTCCCAGCTGGTACGGGTGGCATCTTCATCCACTGAGAAATATTTGTATTTCTGCACCGCCATCTGACGGGACTGATCATCATAATAGTTCGCCTCGAAATCCCCGCCGCCTCCGCTCCACAGTAGCCCGTCCACCAGCCGTTCCACCGATTCCGGACTGCCAAGCTTCGCGATGCCGAAGCGTTCAAGCGAGCTCCAGGTCAGCTGGACCAGATCCTCCCTGGATCTCTGTTCATTCGATTCCAGCTCCAGATAATAGATCTGCAGCAGCACGCTTAGAGCAATCATTTCCTTATAAGGCTGAAGCTCGCCGAGATTCATGCCTGCCCCCAGACTCCATAGGGGATTCAGCCGTTTATTCCGTTCTCCAAAATCATTCCAGTTCATGCTCCAGCCAACCTCGCCATCACTTCATAATTTACCTCACAACATAACATAAACCCACATCTGCCCCGAAGGGTGAAGTATGGGCTAGGATCACGATAAACGATATATTGGGGAATGTATGTTTCTATCCTCAGTTCTTTCTATTATATCAATGTTTCTCAGATATGGCTATTTGCAAAAAAATAATAGAGGGGCCCGCAATGGGACCCCTCTAAGCTTCGCTTGGGCACCCGGATGGATGCAGCTACTTATACTTCACATTCAACAAATAATCAAGATTAGCCTTCACCGCCGGCCACTCGTCATCAATGATACTGTACAGCGCATTGTCCATAACCATGCCGTCAGAAGTGAGGCGGTGCTTGCGCAGCACGCCTTCCCGGACAGCACCAATCCGTTCAACCGCCCGCTGTGACCGGAGGTTGCTACTGACAATAGAGAAGTTAACACGGATTAATCCGAGCGCCTCGAAGCAGTACTGCAGAAGCAGCGACTTCGACTCCGTGTTCACTGCGGTTCTCCAGTAATCCGGCGAAATCCAGGTGCAGCCGATCTCAGCATTGCGGTGTGTCCGGTCCAGATGCATGATCCGCGTAGTGCCGGCAATTCGGCCGGAAGCCTGCTCAATGATGACAAAAGGCATATCCGTACCTTTAGCCTTGTTCACCAATGCCGCGTCAATCAATTGCCCTACCTGCTCTTCTGTACTGATTCTTCTCCAGGTGTATTCCCAGATCAGCGGATCGTTCAGCACCTTAACCAGCTCCGGCTTATGCTCTTCCATGAGGGGCACAAGCCTGATCACGCTGCCCTCCAGTTGCTCAGCATTCTTCGAAATCATATCAGCCCTCCTGAACTTTGACTACCTATTCTTCGACTACCTATTAATGAAGCAATTTATTTCCGATCAGCGATTTGGCCGGCCAGCAGCTGAATGAATTCCTGCACGCTGAGCGGTATTTGTGTACTCTCCGCACGGCCCCGAACGGAAACAGTACCGTTGTTCTGTTCTTGATCTCCAAGTACGAGCATATAAGGCACTTTCTCCAGCTGTGCTTCACGGATTTTGTAGCCCAGCTTCTCATCCCGCACATCCATCTCAACCCGCAGTCCGGCAGCCTGCAGCTGCTCTTTAACCTCGAAGGCATAATCAGCATGAACCCCGGATACAGGCAGCAGCTTGACTTGCACGGGAGACAGCCATAGCGGAAAAGCTCCGCTGAAGTGCTCTGTAAGAATGCCCATGAACCGGTCAATGGAGCCGAATACAGCACGGTGAATGACTACCGGACGGTGTTTTACGTTATCTTCACCAATATAAGTCAGATCGAACTTCTCCGGCATTTGGAAATCCAGCTGGATTGTACCGCATTGCCAGCTTCTTTTCAAGGCATCAAGGACATGGAAATCGATCTTAGGCCCGTAAAAAGCGCCATCCCCCTCGTTCACCCGATACAGGGTCCCGTTATTCTTCAGCACGCGTTCGAGCGACAGCTCCGCCTGATCCCAGAGTTCTTCAGCCCCCATATAATCATCCGGACGTGTGGACAGCTCCACCTTGTACTCGAAACCGAATACTTTGTACATCTGATCAATGAGCTCCAGCACCCGGCTAATTTCATCCTCAATCTGTTCCGGCAGGACAAACAGGTGGGCATCATCCTGGCAAAACGTGCGGACACGCATCATACCATTCAGCGCCCCTGAGAATTCATGGCGGTGGACCTGGCCATATTCAGCAATCCGGATCGGCAGCTCACGGTAGGAACGAAGGCTGTTCTTGTAGATCAGCATATGTCCGGGGCAGTTCATCGGTTTGAGCGCAAAATCTGTTTCATCTACTTTTGTGAAATACATCTCGTCTTTATAATGATCCCAGTGTCCGGACTGCTCCCATAGCCGTTTATTCATCATCAACGGTGAACGGACCTCATCGTAGCCGCTGGACCTCTGTAATTCACGCGAGAAGTTCTCCAGCTCTGTACGGATAAGCATCCCTTTCGGCAGATAGAACGGCATACCCGGCGCTTCTTCGGAGAACATGAACAACCCAAGTTCTTTACCCAGCTTGCGGTGATCACGCTTCTTCGCTTCCTCCAGCATGTGGAGATGCTCCTCCAGCTGGGATTTCTTGAAGAATGAAGTTCCGTAGATCCGCTGGAGCACCTGATTATCTGAATCCCCGCGCCAGTAGGCTCCCGCTACGCTAAGCAGCTTGTAGGCCTTGATCCGGCCAGTAGACGGCAAATGCGGCCCCCGGCACAGATCAGTGAATTCACCTTGCTCATACAAGCTGATCACTGCATCCTCCGGCAGGTCACGGAGCAGTTCAAGCTTAAGGGGCTCCTCCAGCTGCCGGAACCGTTCCATCGCTTCACTTCTGCTGACAACCCGGCGCAGAATCGGCAGATTTTCTCCGATTATCTTCTCCATTTCCCGCTCAATCGCACTCAAATCCTCCACGGACAACGGACGTGCTATATCAATATCGTAATAGAATCCATCCTCTATGACCGGACCGATACCCAATTTAACATTCTGATCCCCGTAGATCCGTTTGACAGCCTGGGCCATCAGATGAGCAGTACTATGTCTGTGGATCATTAGACCGTCACTGCTGTCCGCCATTATAATTTCAACGAGGCTATCCTGTTCAACCGGGTGATCAAGGTCAACGAGCCTGCCGTCGATCTTACCTGCTACCGCATTCTTCTTCAGATTTGCACTGATTGACTCCGCAACCTGCGCAACTGTGGTGTTACGCGAATACCTCCTAATTGTTCCATCCGGCAGTTTCACTTGAATCTCCATGATTGTGGCCTCCATTTCTTCAGGTTTCTGTTAGTGTGATTTGAACGCAAAAAAACGCATCTCATCCCGGAAAGGGACGAGTGCGTCTACGCTCGTGGTTCCACCCTAATTCGACTATGTATTCACGGACCCCCGGCTGTTCGGCGGAAACGTGATAAGCACAATCCTCATGGCATCCGTTAACGGGGATGGGTCGGTGGCATTTACAGCCTCACTAACAGCAGGAGGGTTCAGTGTCACGGCTGCAAAGGGGTAACATCCGGCTGGTCTCTGTAAGAAGCTCTCACCTTGCACTTCTCTCTCTGGTCAGTCCTGGGAGGATATCCTGTCTCTGGTCATTGCCTTAGATATGGTGTTGCTGGTTACATAATACTGAATGCCTTTGCTATAAGTCAATACCTCAATGTAAAAATAGTTGTATGCCGCTGCCCCCCCGGCAATCTATCCGTTACTATCATTCACTTGAAATCCGTGAAATAATCTTACCCGTTTCTTCAACCGTAGGAGCAATATAATCCGCTCCGGCAGCTGATAATTCCTCCTCCGAACCGTAGCCGAATAACACGCCAATGGAGGGCACACCGCAGGCCTTCGCCCCGATAATATCATGCTCCCGGTCCCCGATCATCACCGCCTGTGCGGCAGGAATATCATTCTGGTCCAGCACATACTGGATCACCTCGCGCTTCTTCGAGCGTGTCCCGTCCAGATTGCTGCCAGCGGTGAACCTGAAGAAGTGATCCAGCTTGTAATGGCGGAGAATTTCCTCAGCAAAGACCGTGGGCTTGGATGTCGCCACATACAGGCTGAACCCCTGATTCCGCAGGTTCTCCAGTAACTCCGGAACCCCTGGGATCACATTGTTCTCGAACATGCCTAGCGTCCGGTAACGCTCCCGGTAGAAGTCCACGCCCTGCAGGGCAGCTTCATGTGTCAGACCCTGGATGTGAACAAAAGAATCGTAGAGCGGCGGCCCGATATACGGGATTAGCAGGTCGGGATGCTCCACCCCGATCCCTAACTTATGCAGTGCATATTCCACGCATTTGGTGATGCCTTCTTTGGGGTCGGTTAATGTGCCGTCCAGATCAAATAAAATATGATGCAACGCGTCCTTCACTTCCGTTCGTGCTCCCTTCCTGTTTAACTTTTATCCATCATACCTTCCTTTCTTCATACTTTCCACACACTTATCTACTAACATCACTATGTAAGCTATATTTGAATTTGGAGGATGTAACATGAACATGACGCATTATATGTCCCTGCTGGCGGACAATCAGCCATGGAATCTGATTCTTTTTATGGCGATTCCCGTGATTTTTGCCGAGACGATTACGGTTACGGAGTTTATTATTCTGTTCACCAAGAAGCTGAACGGGCCGCTCCGAGCGTTCAACCGGGTATGTAGTATTCTTGCCGGACTCTATTTCACCGGAGTTTTCCTGTACTTGTTCCCTACCGCCTTCATTCCGCTCACCGCAAATGGTGAATGGCACACCTGGGTGGATGTGGTTGCGGTAAGCTTTTATCTGAGCGGAGTCATCTTCCTGCTGCCTCTGGCCCTGCTGGATCTCGGTCTCATCGCCCGCAAACGCAGTGAAGAGAGCAAGCTTAAGCTGCATTTCCTGCTGATCAGCGGCTTCCTCGTTGTTGCCCACATCGCTATGATCTTCGGGATGGTGAATCCGGAAATTATGGGCGGAATGGCTGGCATGAGCCACTAAGAGTTGAGTCACCTAAGTTTATAAAAGATTGACAGGTGTCCGGGGAGACTATAGAAATAGCTGCCCGGGCGCCTTTTGGTTTTCATTACGCACAAACCCCTCAGAATGAAATCGCCTCTCAGCTATCCGAAGCATGTGTACCGCTGAATTTTGTCTCATCCGTCCAATCAATCCCGGAGCATCTCGTATATGATTTACTAACGATGAAGTCTGGATAGAGATGGGTGAATTCATGAAACTACAAGACGTCAAAAAGGACTATGGACTGATCGTCAGCTTAGGTTCATCTTGTGCGCCAGCAATTAACCTGAAGAGATACGGTCTACGTAAATTCTCAATGCCTCTAGACTGGATGATTTCGTATTCACTGGCAGACGTCAACCGGCTTCTAAAGAATGAGTTCAAGAACTTTATGGATTTCAGAAATCTGCATCCGTTGGATGAGACTCATTTTTTGCTGGATGATGGAGATCCCGTATATTTGGATCATTCCAGGAACAATCTGTCACCATCCTATTTCATACGGGACTCTCTGTATAACATCATCTCTGCCCACGATTTCCCGATTATTCCAGGTCAGGGCTGGAGCGCTTCCTATCCCGCCTACAGACTGAAGCTGGAATACCGGGTCGGCCGGTTCTGGAACAGTCTGCTCAGCAGCGACAATAGTTTTTTTATCAGATGGTTTGCAAGCGCTGAACAGGTACTGGAGCTGCATAGGATATTATCAAAACTTTTAGACAACAAGAAATTCACAATACTCATCCTAAATCCCATACCCGGCCTTACCCTAACAAGAGAAGCGGAATGGGGTATCGGCAATGTCTGCGTTCTGGAAGTGCCTGGCGATATGAATGATTATGCGAATTGGGATTACATCCTGCAAGGGATAAGTCTAAATCATTCTTAGTTATCTCTTAAAAGTAACCTCACAGCGTGTTCCTACGCCGACCTTACTTGTAAATACAATCGTACCGCCGAGCAGCTCGACCAGCTTGTTCACAATTGAAAGCCCGAGGCCGGAGCCTCCGTATTGCCGCGAGCGGGATTTCTCTACCCGGTAAAAACGGTCAAAAATAAAGGGAAGCTCCGCCTCCGGAATTCCGATTCCCGTATCCTCTACAACAAATATTGCTGAGTCCGGAGTGAATCTTAGATTCACCTTGATCTGTCCCTTTTCGGTATAGCGGACAGCATTCTCCAGCAGATTCATCACAATTTGCTCCATCCGTTTGCCATCGCCTAATACCCTCACGTCCTGCCCGCCATCGTACGACGCTGTCAGCAGCAGACCTTTCTCCTTCGCCGGTAATTCCACCCTGCGGACCGCCTGATCCACGATCTGTCTGAGATCGACCTGTTCCAGGTTCAGTGGAATTCTGCCCTCTTCCATCTTGGCCAGCTCGAACAAGTCGTCGACCAGGTGCTGCAGCCGGTGCGCTTCCTGATCGATGATGTCGAGATACAGTCCCTTCTCTTCCTCCGTCTCATACAACCCGCTCTTCAATACCTTGGCATATCCCTGCAGGTAAGTAATCGGTGTCCGCAGTTCATGTGAAATGTTAGCGAGGAATTCCTGTCGGGTATCCCTGTAACGCTGCAGATCAACGGCCAGATCGTTAATGGCTCCTGCGAGGAAACCAATCTCATCCTTACCGCGGATGGTAAGGCGTGTCTCCAGTTCACCGGCGGCGATCTTGCGGGTGGCTCTCTGCATCTGCAGAAGCGGACGGGACAGGACCACGGCAATAATCCAGGTGATGCCGAGCGCCAGAAGGAATGCGCCGATCCCGGCAAGCAGCAGTATATTACGTACTGAGGCCAGCGATTCTTCCATATTCGTGGTGGAGGACATCACATATAGCGCCGAACTGACACCTTCACTGCCCGAGATAGGCTGACCAGTAACGAAATAACGGTGCCCCTCTGGATCTTTGTACAGGAAGCTGACCGTTTTGCCGTTGAAAATATCAGTTAGATCCCCGGTTCGGATAAACGCCCTGTCCGAAGAATCGTGAACGCCTGAATGGAGATTCGTATGGCCGTCGGGAAGTATGTTAAATATACTGACATTAGAGAATTCAGCAAACGTCGTCATCATCTGGCTGGTCGTGGATTCCTTGGACTGGGCCATGACCGTGAAATGGGAGGCGAGCTCCTCCGTTTCCGTCTGCATTTCGTTGTAATAGAAGCTGGTGAACATCCTGTCGATCACCATGCCCAGCGACAGCAGCACGATCAGGAATACGGACATGATGACCAGCCCAAGCTTGGAGCCGATGATATTATGTTTCATCCGGACTACCCGTGACCTGGAATTTATAACCGAGGCCCCATACCGTTTGCACCGGATTATACGCCAGTCCCGCTCTCTGCATCTTTTCGCGGATATTCTTGATGTGGGTGTCGATGACCCGGGTTTCACCGCCGTAATCGTTGCCCCATAACCGTTCGACCAGCTCATCGCGGGTGAATACCCGTTGTCCGCTGCGCGCAAGCAAGGCCAGGAGATCGAACTCTTTTAACGTAAAATCAACATTCTTTCCCTGTACACGCACCTCGCGTGCCTCCGGGTAAATCCGCAAATCGGGGTACTCCAGTACTTCTTCCTGGGGTGCCAGTGACTGCGTCAGTGCAGAGCGGCGGAGCAGCGAATGTATCCGGGCCAGCAGCTCCTCCGGCTCAAACGGCTTAGTCAGATAATCATCCGCGCCGATGCCAAGACCCTGCACCTTATCCTTAATCTCCGAACGCGCGGTGAGCATCAGGATGGGGATATGGCTCTGCTCCCGGATCACACGGCAGACCTGCCAGCCATCCATGTCAGGCATCATCACATCGAGCAGTATCAGATCAAACGCGTGCTGCCCCGCCATGCGGATGGCTTCCTGCCCCGTGGCCGCTTCCTTGGTGGTGAAGCCCTCGTTCAGCAGATATATACGCAGCAAATTCCGCATATTCCATTCATCGTCTACTATAAGTATTTGAGATTTGGACAAGCCGTTCACCCTTTTTTGTGGAATGGTTAATCGTTCGTGCATTCATTATACCCAAGTGGGAACGGTTATGCCGTTCTTTTGGGGTGAGGTCCGTTTCCGCGAAAAAAGAGCAAGCCGACAGCGGGTCCCGCTGCCGGCTTGCTCTGTCTAATGCCCCGAGTGCGGATTGTCACCGGAGGCGGAGGAAATTTCCAGCATGTCATCGATCTCACTCTGCGCCGCGGCGCTGATCGTTGCTGCATCGCCAGTCAGCCAAGCGTGATTATACGGGCCTTCCGCCGGTGAATCCTTGAATTTGGGCTGCAGCTCCATCGTATAATTCATCAGAGAATCCGGCAATCCGTCCTGCTTCATGAAGACCAGCGGCGCGTGTTTGCCCAGATGGGAGAAGGGGGCTGCGGCAATCGCAAGCATCGTTGAATCCGTAGTCAACAAGGACAGATTATGTCCGGGAGCAGTGATTCCCCAGCCGAAGCCGTTCGCCGTATCCTTGAATTTGGCAAAGGCAATGGCATTCTCATAAGGATCCTCTCCCGCTATACGCGTAACCGTTCCGTATTGCTTAAGCTGCTCTTCCACATCAGCTGAAATGACAGATTGGGGACCGAGAATGTAGATTGCTGCACTGCCGCCGCGTTCCTTGAGCGCGTCTGTTGTTGCAGCCGGGATTTCGCTACTTCTCACATATAGTAAAGGTTCTGGCATATGGGCGATCCAGTTCACAGCCGGGAGGGTATATTCAGGACTATCCACCGATCCGATAATTACACTCTGCGGCAGCTCGCCTGACACTTTCGCATAGTAAGCATCAATAGCGCCTGCCACTGCGGCTGGATCATCCCCTTCAATCTTGTCCAGCTTCAGATTAAGCGAGCTGAGCTGCGACTCGACAGCTTCAGACGAAGGACCGACAATTACAACCTGAATGCCGTCATTGCCGTCCGCACCAAGCGGCTTCAGCCGCTTCAATTCAGTAAGAGTCTCATCCGGCACACCATCTTGGGTGAAAAAGAGCACCGGACCGTTGTTCGGATGGTGGATCAGGTCCGTGCTTACCGCCGCAATCTGCCAGTTATCCACACTTGTCAGGACTACAGACGATGGCCGGTTGCCCTTCGTTTCAGCCGTCCATAAGGTCCGGGAGACCAGTACAGCCGCCTGAACAGGGTCAGAGGAGTTAATCCGTGTTGTATTCTTGGTAGCGATCCATGGCGTGGTTACCGCTGTTTGTGCAGGGATAGCGCTTGATTCTTCCTTGTTATCCGCGCCCGGGCTGCAACCCGCCAGTATAGCTCCAAGCAGCAGGATAAAGGTAGCCGTCAGTAGTCTTTTCTTCATCATTGTCCCTCCATTCAAGTTGCTCTAGCGAATACCTAGAAGTGTAGAGGACAAATGTGTAGAAAGAATGAAGCTGCTTACCAGGCCACGCGGATAATCAGGCCTTTGGGATCGCCGACTTCGAGATAGGCCGCCTGGCCGTTGACATCATCATAAGGGAAGCCGTAAGCCAGCCCGCTGATGCTGTGATCATGCCAGAACTTCGCATAGTAATTGGCTGGAGCCGCTTTGTAATAGTCCGCGACATTGTTCCAGTTGCCGGAGGTGTAGACATGGCGGTTAATGGCAGCGCTGGTGGCAGCATCAATAAGCGAGCCATCGTTGCGGAGAATATCCTGGGTGCTGTAGCTGGAATAACCTGCGAAATAATTGCCATTGGCCCCGCCGGCTTTAAACGATCCATGGACAGGAGCGATAATCCGGTAAGGCGCCTGATCCGTAGCAAGTGATTTGAAGGCGGACGGTACTTCATTCTGGTATTTAGTGAAGATTCCGGACCGTGTCTCCGATTCCAGCTCGCCTACGGTCTTATCATAGCCACCCGACAAGCCTACCAGCCGGTGCTGGATCGGGAAGCCGAAGGCATCTACGCGTGTCGTGTTGCCGTGATAGCCTGTAGCATCCACCGTGAATTCAACGAAATCGAAATAGAGATTACGGTTAGGGTCGGTAGGATTATCAATATCCGGTCCGGCAAAGCCGTCATCATAAGTCTTGATGTACAGCGGCGTGCCTACGCTGAGGAACATGCGGCCGGAGGTGATTTTGGGCATCGTTACCCAGGAAGCCTGACTTACGGTATGGTAGATATTCGCGTAATTCACGCCGTTCTTGATCAGATGACCGGAGGCATCATTCAGCGCATTAGAGATTGGCAGCAGATTGCCGCTCAGATCCAGATAACTCCATTTACCGTTGGCCGGATTAATGCCGATGACTCCCCAATATACCTGATTGTCCGGATAAGCTCCGCCCGTGCCGTTCATGACCTTCACCGACACGGAACCTCCCGGCGGGGTGGGAATGGAAGAGGCGGTAATGGAATAGATCGAAGCAGAGGAACCCCCAGGCGGGGTAGTCGGCGCCGTTCCGGCGGTATACGTAAACCAGCCGGTATCATATGCCGGTGTTCCATTGTTGTACGTGAAGAAATAGGTGAGAACCGTTCCGCTGGTAACGCCAGTGACCACCTGCTCATAGCGGGCTTTGCTGCTGTTGTAGGTAGTACGGTAATTGAGCTGCGTTCCGGAATTGACCTTGTAATGTACATCCACCCAACTGGTGCTTACTGTAGATTTGAACCAGATCGTCGCTGTAGTTCCCGACAATTCTACTCCCTGGGTATAATCAGCGGCGGCAGCTTTGGAACCAAAGAATGGCAGGCAAGAGAGCAGAAGCACGAACGCAAGCATGGACATTAGCCATTTTTTACGCATCATATATTCCTCCTGAATTATAGTGGCATTGCTGTAATCATTACCTTTAGCAACGGGAAGCTATAGACAGATCATTCAGCATTTCAGAAAATATCCACCCTCCCCCATCCCCGGATCAAACCAGAATTACGTGTAGATGTATGCGTTTACAAATATGATTATAGTAGGGCAAATCTTCATTTAGTAGGCTCGGAATTTCGGATTCAGGTTCCCATTTTTTGGTTTTATGACTTAATTTCTTCCGTTTCACCTCTAGAGCGCTGCAAAAATAGCAAAAAGCCATCAATCCCCAGATGCCAGGTGATTAAAGGCTTTTCTAAACTTTATTTCAGTATCCGCTTTTACCAGTGCTGCGAAATAAAGGTATCCCGTCCGGATTGCTCACGGTCCTCTTTATAATGCTTCGGATTCTTCTTGTGATAGTCCTGATGATAGTCCTCAGCCGGATAGAAATGGGGTGCAGGCAGAATCTCCGTCACCACAGGAAGCTCAAATCTGCCGCTGGCCGCCACTTGCTCCCGGGAAGCCAAAGCCGCCAGCCGCTGCTCTTCATTATAGTAGAATACCGCTGTCCGGTACTGCGTGCCGCGATCCTGAAACTGTCCGCCGTCATCCGTCGGATCAATCTGCGGCCAGAACAGCTCCAGCAGTCTATCGTAGGGGAAAAGTGCCGGATCAAACGTAATCTGTACTACCTCATAGTGACCCGTTGTCCCAGTCTTGACCTGCTCATATGTAGGGTTCTCCACCGTGCCTCCGGCGTACCCTGATACAATTCCTTGAATTCCGGGAAGCTCTTCAAACGGTGTAACCATGCACCAGAAGCAGCCTCCGGCAAACATTGCCTGTTCCATAAGCTTAATCCCTCTCCCTGTCTCTCATCTGCAATTCATACATTAACGCTTGTTCTGAAGATAAGGCCTGCTGGTCATAAAGTCAATTTGAGAGATTAGACCTGCAAGCTTTTGACCATAATGACGTGGGGAATTCCATCTTCCATAAAGACAGGCGAGGAAGTCTCATAGCCCAGCTTCTGATAAAAGCCTTCGGCCTGCTTCTGGCCATGCAGCTTAGCTTGCCGGAGTCCTTGCTCTACTGCCATAGCCTCCAATGTGCCGATAATTACGGACCCTAGCCCGCTTCGGCGGTACGGGGCCAGCAGACAAATCCGTTCCAGCTTGGCCCATCCGTCCACAACCCGCAATCTGGCTGTTCCTACTGGAGCGTCCTCATCCTCGTGAAACACCAATATATGCTCTGCCTGGTTCTCATATTGATCAAATTCATCGGCCAGCGGTACGCCCTGCTCCTCCACAAACACTTCACGTCTGATCCGGAAGGCCTCTTGTAATCCTGCTTCATTCGTAACCTTGTCTACACGCATATCATCCTGCCTCCCTCTCCGGTTAAGCTTGCTTAATACCCGCCCAGAAAATCCCCCAGATATCCTCCAGGCGCTGTTCAAATTCCTCCTGCTTGTAAAATAACATCTGCATAGCGATCCCGTCCAGCAAACAATAATAGGCCGAGAGCAGGCTGTCTGTCCGCTGCTGCCGTATGACTCCCGTGCTCATGCCCTCCTCAAAAATCGCCCGGTACAGCACAGCGGAACGTTGCTCCATCACCGCAATCTGCTCCTCCAGCAAATCTTGGAAGAACGGCGGCGGAAATTGCACGGCCATTTTGTAGAATGCAGTCAATACCGGGTGCTCCGCTTTGTAATAGTAGTTCTTATACATAATCTCACGCAGCTTCATCTCTATAGGTGTATCCCTGAGGCCCTTATACAGTTGTTCAAGAAATTCATAGTAGTGCCGGGCCATTTCGCCGAAGGCGGCCATGAACAAATCCTCTTTTTTCGGAAAATAGGTAGCAATGGATTGCTTCTTAATCCCTACCGCCTGGGCAATCCCTGCCAACGAAGCTCCTTCAAAGCCCTTCTCGGCGAATTGTGAACATGCAGCCTGCAGTATCGCGTTAGCAGTCATCTCATCAACCCCCTGACGATCGTCAGGTAATTATCACATGCAGATTATAGGTTTGTCAATCTTGCAGGCAACACCCCTGTATGATCGTTGCAGCGCGCCAAAAAAGGATCACAGCACGTGATCCTTTTGCCTTGTACACTATGAGGGTACTACGTATCATCTTATTCCGTTCATTCTACACATACTGTCCTGCCGTCAACCCAGTTCTGCTCGTCGAGGACATGTAGATCCCTTCGATCAGTTCAAGCGTCTTAATTCCTTCCGCTGCGTCAATCCAGAACTTTCGGCCATCACGGATATGGGCATAGAAATCATCAATTAACCGTGAATGTCCGCTCCCCCAATACGATTTCCCCTTGGTGCTGCCGGTTGCCGGTTCGCTGAGCAGCGTCTCTTGCCCGTCCTTTAACAGATACAGGCAATCCCGGCGCTGCAGCAGCGTTCCCTGCTCAAAGACCAGCTCCAGTTCAACCGGAGAATTCACCACATAAGCATTGGTACCGTAAAAGAGTCCGCGCGCACCATTCCTGAAGCTGATGCATGCATGCGCACTGTCCTCCACTTCAATGACTTCATTCAGCACATCGGTTGTGACACTGCCCTTCACGGAAGAAATTTCTCCTCCGAACCATTGCAGCAGATCCAGGGTATGAATAGTCTGGTTGATGAGCACACCTCCGCCTTCAGTAGCCCAGCGTCCTCTCCAGCTGCTATTCTTGTAATAATCGCTACTACGGGTCCAGGTAACTACCCCCTTCATACAAATGAGGGCTCCCAATTCGCCGGAATCTATCATTGTCTTGATCCGGACCGAAGGGTCATTGTAACGGTTCTGGAAAACTACACCGAGCTGCCCATCCGCTTGATCCGCGGCTGCCTGCATGAACCGGGCAGAAGGTACATCCAGCGCCATCGGCTTCTCGGTTAACACATGTTTGCCGGCCTTCAGCAGTTCCACCGCCATCCCGGCATGCAGATAATGGGGCGTGCACAAATGGACAATACCGATATCCGACCGCTCCAGAAGCTGCCTGTAATCCGTCAAGGCTTCGCATCCATAATCCTGAGCGGATTGTGCCGCCTGAACGGGATCACTGTCCACCACGGCCAGCAGCCGCGCATCATCTATAGAAGCAATGGCCCTGGCATGCAGCGGAGCAATCGCACCGCAGCCGACAATCGCTGCTCCAATTGGATTCATCTTATACACCTTCCGTTCTTCTAGTAGCTGTTCATGCAACTATTTGAGAGTATCCGGGGTCAGATTGAGCGCTTGACGCTGCGCCTCCAGGCATAGTTCGGCCGCCTTGAAGGCATGCTCCTGGGTCATGGAATTTTCTGTACGCTGCAGGCAGTCCAGGATCAGCTCGCCGAAGAACGGAAAGCCGATTTTACCTGCTACATGTTCATAATGTTCTCCTTCACGGTCCACATAGTAGACATGGTCAGGGGTGCTGGAGCGGCCAATATCGCTGTATTTGCGCAGCTCGATATACCCTTCCGTGCCTAGAATAATGGTCCGTCCGTCACCCCATGTTCCCAGACCCGCCGGAGTGAACCAGTCCACCCGGAAATATTGGGTAGCCCCGTTATCGCCAACCAGCGTGGCATCTCCGAAATCCTCCAGCTCCGGGTACGCCGGATTGTTGTAATTGGCTACCTTGCTGTGCAATACTTTCGCATCGCGGCAGCCTGCATAGAAGAGGAACTGCTCAATCTGGTGGCTGCCAATGTCACAGAGAATGCCTCCGTATTTATCGCGCTGGAAGAACCAGTCAGGACGGCTTGGCGCATTTAACCGGTGAGGTCCCATGCCCATTACCTGGAGGACACGACCAATGGCTCCCTGCTGCACCAGGTGACCGGCATAGACAGCGCTCTCCACATGCAGTCTTTCGCTGTAATACGTCATGTACTTCCGCTGTGTCTGCTCTACCTGAAGGCGTGCTGCTGCCAGCTGATCGAGTGAGGTGAACGGTGATTTGTCCGTGAAATAATCCTTCCCGTGCGCCATGACGCGCAGACCCAGCGGACCCCGCTCCGAAGGAACCGCCGCCGCCGCTATGAGCCGTACTTCAGGATCTTCAAGAATCTCTTCAGCCGAGCGTGCGGCCCGGACGCCGGGATAGGTGTTCTGGAACACTTTCACCTTCTCGGGGTCAGGATCGTATACCCATTTCAGTTGTGCTCCCGCTTCCACAAGCCCGTTGCACATCCCGTAGATATGCCCGTGATCCAGCGCCAGTGCGGCAATTACGAATTCACCGGGGCCCACAACAGGCTTGGCCTCATGTACCGGGGCATACATCATTCCGTCCTTGCGGCTCATGCTTCAACCTCCAGCTTGGCGTGCAGATAGTTCAGACTAATCTCCAGGCTCTCAAACGGATCACGCTGGCACACATCCTGCTCCACGATATGCCATTCCACACCTGTCTTGCGGCAGGCTTCAATAATCGCTCCGTAATTCATGTTCCCCTGGCCGATTTCGGCAAAAACCGGTTTGCGCGACAGAATCGTCATATCTTTGAAATGCACCGCCTGCATTCTGCCCTTCACTTTATGAATCCACTCTACAGGATCGCCGCCTCCGGCTTGAACCCAGTACAGATCGAGCTCAAAGCCAAAAACCTCCGGATCACTTTCCTGCAGCAGAATCTCCATACCCGTCATGCCTTCGAACCGTTCAAATTCAAAATCATGATTATGATAGACAAATTGCAGGCCATACTGCTCCTTCAGCGTACGCGCGATTCCGGAAGCCAGCTTGGCAAAGGTGCGGTAGCCTTCCTGGCTGGTCTGATACTCTGCCGGCAGTGCGCCAAGACCGATGTACTTGCAGTTCCACAGCTTATGTTCAGCCGCGAGCGCATCCAGATCATTCACCAGCCGGTTCCAGGGGACATGCGTTGCACATATTTTCAAGCCGTATTCATTCGCATACTCCTTCACCAGCTGGGAGTCAATGGGTCCAATCCCCGAGATCTGCACGGCCTGGTAGCCAATTTCACTCACCTTCCGCAGACTTTCTCTTAACCCCTCCGGGCTCTGGGTAAATTCACGTAAGGTATACATTTGTGCGGCAATCGTTGAACGCTCCATTTCATTCATCCACTCCTAGATTAGTTTGAATTGGTTAGATGATGCTATACCTGCAGATTAAAGAGTGATGCTAGTGGGTTCCCGATACATCCAGGGCTTTCTGGCTGACAGGCGCCTTTTGAAAAGTAGAGTTCTGCACTTGTACCATCAGCTTCTCGTGGAACAGGTCGCTGTCGATCGGCAGGTCTACCCAGTTATCGGTCCATGCTGACAGGTACATCGCATTGGACAGTGTCAGTCCGTGAATCCCCTCTTCTCCAGGCGCCAGGAGAGGCTCGTCATGAAGAATGGCATTGGTGAAATTACGCAGAATGCCTTTATGCTGATCTCCTTCACCAGGGGCAACCGGAATCTCGCATTTCCAGCACTCGGGTGCTCCGAATCCTCCTGTAAATTCAGCATTGAACTGCGGCTCCGGTGTGCGCAGGCGGAAGAACGTAAGCTTCCCGTCTTCGATTATGATTTTACCGTTGTCGCCTGTGATCTCGAACCGGTTAGTGCCCGGCGCTTCCCCTGTGGTGGTGATGAACAGCCCCGTTGCGCCGTTCTCATATTCCACATAGGCAGTCACATCATCCTCCACTTCAATATTGCGGTACTTCCCGAAGTGGCAAAAAGCCCGTACCCGCTTCGGCATCATTCCGGTCGTCCACTGCCAGAGATCCAGCTGATGCGGGTCCTGGTTAAGCAGTACGCCGCCCCCTTCTCCGCCCCAGGTCGCCCGCCAGCCGCCGGAGTCATAGTAACTCTGAGAGCGGTACCAATTGGTGATAATCCAGTTCGTCCGCCGGATCTCCCCCAGCTCCCCTGACTTGATCAGCTCTCTAAGCTTCTGGTAGAGCGGGTTGGTCCGCTGGTTGTACATAATGCCAAACTTGCGGTCAGACCTCGCAGCAGCGTCGTTCATCTCCTGAACAGCTTTGGTGTAGACGCCTGCGGGCTTCTCAATCAGAACATGCAGCCCGTACCCCAGCGCTTCAATCGCCAGCGGCGGATGATCATAATGCGGTGTGGCAATCAGCACAGCATCAATGCTGCCAGACTTGAACAATTCTTCCGGTGAACTGAACCGCTGCACGCTATCCGGCAAATGCTCCTCCGCCCAGTCCAGCCTTTCCGGGTTGCTGTCACAAACGGCTGCCAGCTCGGCCCCCTTAATATCACTCAGCAGGCTTTGCGCATGCGCTCGCCCCATATTGCCCACTCCGATAATGCCAAATCGTACCTTTTCCATCTCCCAATCACTTCCTATTACAGTTTATGATATGAGGATAACCTTAATCGCCCCCGCTGAACATGACTGTAATTAAGGTGTTTTTGTATAATAATAAGATGTATTAGATAAATGAAAGCGGTATAATGAATGTATGAGCGTTGTAAAGGAGCTAACCCTATGAATATGAATGCCAACGGAAACCTGACCGGACGCCTGCTGCAGAATCTGACCGTTACCGTTACACATGCCCAGTTAACCAGCAGATACCCCGGATGGAATAGGACAAACGAGACCCCTTCCTTCAACCGGCTGTACTATATTGATTCCGGCGAAGGCAAAGTGATCATCAACGGCGTGGCGTATTATCCCAAGCCCGGACAATTAATGATCATGCCGGCCGGCTCTACCCAGACCACGGACACCTCGCCGAATGATCCTTATACGCGCTACTATTGCCATTTCGATGCGCAGATCGGGGAATGGCCGCTGTTTCATTCTGCGAATAAGCTCTACATCAGCGATGTGCCGGATCCGGATGCGGTAAGGGCGATTTTCACGGAAATGATTGATTTGTTTCAGGATACCGGCTTTCTGGCGACTCTGCGGACTCAGGCTTCGCTGCTCACGCTATTGGCGCTGTGTCTGGAATCGGGAGGCTACAGCAATTTCCTGGATGACCTGACACATACCAGCGATCAGGGGAAGCTGGCGAATGTGCTGACTTACATTGACCAGCGCCTGATGCGTCCGCTTGATGTGGAAGAGCTGGCGGAGCTCGTTCATCTGCATCCGAACTATTTCATTCCCTATTTCAAGAAATTCATCGGCGTTCCCCCGATGCAGTACGTTCAGCTGAAACGGATGGAGCTCGCAAAAAGACAGCTCTCCTACACCGATTTCAGCATCTCCAATATCGCTGAGCAGGTCGGCATGGAGCTTGCCCATTTCTCCAAGGTATTCAAGAAGACTACTGGCGTTTCTCCTTCTGCTTACCGGAGCAGTACGAAGTAGGGGGCTTGGGGTACGATAATCATATGCGCCTTGGGTGAATGCTCTGCTCCATTCCAGCTAAGACTGCGATAGCTGATATAAGATCCAGCAGTTCAGAACGTGCGGCGTTACTTCGCTGGACCCGACTTTTAGGCAAAAAACCGCTTCCGAGGAATGCTAGTTGGATTTTCGGCACTTAATTATCCCGTTTCCCCATTCAAAGGCGAGTAAGTGGATTTTCAGCATTTAATTCTGCGAATATTCTAACTTTTCCTATTTTCAGTAGAAGTAAGTGTTGTTTTTCCAACTAGATTAGCCGAATTAGTTATTCCTGCAGAATAAGATGTCATTTATCCAACTGCTTCCGGCAGAGTCTCTGAGCACAACTTAATAGGCTACCTGGAGGGGTCCATATATAAGCACAAAAAACAGCAAGACTCCAAAGGTTATTCCAAATGAAAAAAAGGAACAATCCCAAGCCATATGATGGCTGATAGGACTGTTCCTTTTTGTAGCTACATACTATTTAATCCCGAAATATGCCTCGGCATTGTTGTAACAGATGTTCTCGATCGTCCGGCCCACAAAAGCATAATCACGCGGCAGATCGCCCTCTTCAATCCATGTGCCGAACAGGTTGCAGAGAATCCGGCGGAAATATTCATGTCGCGTGAAGGAGAGGAAGCTTCTGGAGTCGGTCAGCATGCCGACGAATGGACTGATCAGCCCGATGCTGGAGAGCGCCTTCAATTGCTGCAGCATGCCTTCCTTCTGATCATGGAACCACCAGCCTGAGCCCATCTGCACTTTGCCTTTGATCCCAGAGCCCTGGAAATTACCGATCGATGTGGCAATCATCTCGTATTGTGACGGATTCAGCGTATACACAATGGTCTTCGGAAGCTGTCCGCTGGCATCCAGATCATTCAGCAAGGCGTTCAAGCTGCGTGCCATATTGAAGTCCAGAATCGAATCGAAGCCGCTGTCCTTGCCAAGTGCATCGAACATCCGTGAGTTGTTATTGCGGAGCGCCCCGATATGCAGCTGCATGCTCCAGCCCCGCTCGTGGTAGAGCCGGCCTAATTTGAGCAGTGTGTAGCTCTGGAACTTCTGTTCCTCCTGGGCGCTGATCTCCTCGCCTTTGAAGGCACGGGCAAATATGTAAGCTGCTTCATGTTCGGTTGAATGGGCGTGCGGAAGCTCACCGAAGGCCTGATCCGACAGACGGCAGCCATGCTTGTGGAAATAATCGATCCGCGAAGTCACAGCCTTCATGAATTCGGAATAACAGTGAATTTCCAGTCCGCTGGCTTCACTTAACGTGGCAACATAGCCGGCAAACCCTTCATCGCGGATATTCAGCACCCGGTCCGGTCTGAAGGTTGGAGCAACCACGGTCTCCAGTGCACTGTCATTCTTAATAAGAATGTGATGCTCCAGTGAATCGGCCGGATCATCCGTTGTGCAGACGACGTCAACATTCTGCTTCTTAAGGATGCCCTGTGTAGTCATGCCGTCTCCTTGCAGCTGTTCATTACAGCGGTGCCAGACACTCTCCGCGTTATCGGCCGAGAGCAGCTCATCGATGCCGAAGTAGCGCTTCAGCTCCAGATGTGTCCAATGGTACAGCGGATTGCCCAGCATCTCGGGTACGGAACGTGCCCAGACCATAAATTTGTCTTTGTCCGGAGCGTTCCCAGTAATCAGCTGTTCATCAATACCGAGCCAGCGCAGCGCACGCCACTTGTAATGGTCCCCCGATAACGCCAAATCGGCAATATTGCGGAACTTGCGGTTGCTGCTGATCTCCTGAGGATTCAGATGACTGTGGAAATCGTAGATCGGCATTTTTTGGGCATAGTCATGGTACAGGGTTTGCGCACTTTTGTTGAGGAGCAGCCAATCTTCATGAATAAAAGGTGAGGTACTCAATGTGTTCTCCAGCCTTTCGTCATACCGTATTTTAGAAGATAAGAATGTATAAGCTACACGCAATATAACGTTCTTATCTTTCCCGCAGAAGAGGATTCCTGTCCTGGTGAGGACGGTATTAGCCGTTTCTGCCTGTTTGCACTACCATACTACCATACTTGTATGGTAGTATGGTAGTGCTTCTGAACAACTTAACAGGAGGGCTACGCGATGGAATACATTATCGGTACACAAGCGGTTTCCACACGGGACATCGTGTATCGTTCTTTGAAGAATCAGATTTTGCTGTTGGAGCTGCCTCCCGGCACCAGCATCTCGGAGAAAGAAATTTCACTTAAATTCAATGTTAGCCGCACTCCCGTCAGAGAGAGCTTCGTCCGGCTGGCCCAAGAGGGCCTGCTCGATGTCTATCCCCAGCGCGGAACGGTTGTCTCTCTTATTGATTCCGGACTCGTCGAAGAAGCCCGCTTCATGCGCGAGCATCTGGAGCGGGCGGTTATGCGCGAGGCCTGCAGCTCTTTTCAGGCCAAACATCTTATAGATCTAAAGGCGAATCTGGATAAACAGAGACTCTGCATTGAAGATCAGGACTATAAAGAAATGTTCATGCTGGATGAAGAATTCCATCATCTGATCTTTACAGGCTGCAGCAAGAAGAACACCTGGGAAGTCGTCCAGCAGATCAAGGTCCATCTGAACCGCAGCCGGATGCTTAAGCTTACGGCAGATCATAATTGGGAGCATCTGTATCAGCAGCATTATTGCCTCTATGAAGCGATTCAGACACATGATGTTTCGCAGGGTGATCATATGATGCAGGAGCATATGGCCTTAACCATTGCCGATCAGGAGATGCTGATGGAGAAATACCCGCAGTACTACAAGTAGAAACGGCTCTGCGTCCATTTAAAAAGGAATCCGAGGAACTGAATAGAAGCCCCGCCCGGCGGGTAATGATGCCCGATAGTAAACAGACTTCGTCCTATTTAGGATCATACTTACATTAGAGAAGGGTTGGATACCTATGTCTGAGTTGGCATTTCAGCCTCAACTGGCAGGCAAAATCACCGTGATTACCGGAGGAGCCGGCGCACTATGCAGCGTGATGGCCCTTGAATTAGCCCGTCAAGGCGCCAAGGTCGCCATTCTGAACCGCACTGCGGACAAAGGGGCGACTCTGGCCGCGCAGATAACTGCAGCCGGAGGCCAAGCACTTTCCCTGGCCTGTGATGTTATGGATTCCAGCAATGTGCAGCAGGCAGCCGATGAACTTCTGAAGCACTGGGGGCCTTGTGATTTATTAATTAACGGAGCCGGCGGTAATCAGCCTTCGGCAATTACGACCCATGAGACCTTCACAGACGGAGACCTGGAGAATCCGGATATCGTCTCCTTCTTCGATCTGTCTGTGAGCGGGTTCCGCAATGTCCTTGACTTAAATATGACCGGAACGTTAATTCCGACCCAGATCTTCGCCAAGCAGATGCTCGGGCGCACCGGAACATCCGTCATCAACATTTCCTCAATGAGTGCCGCTTCGCCGATGACCAAAGTTCCGGCATACAGTGCTGCCAAGGCGGGGATTAACAACTTCACGCAATGGCTGGCCGTCCATCTGGCAGAAGCGGGAATACGGGTTAACGCTATAGCCCCGGGCTTCTTCGTAACCGCTCAGAATGAACAGCTGCTTGTGGACACTAATGGAGAGCTGACAGAACGTTCCCGCAAAATCATCTCCCAAACCCCGATGCGCCGTTTCGGTACGCCCAAGGATCTGCTCGGCACCCTGCTCTGGCTGGCAGATGAGCAAATGTCGGGGTTCGTCACCGGAATCACCGTGCCTGTGGACGGCGGATTCATGGCTTACTCCGGGGTTTGAGCGTGATCTATACAGCGGTTCCATCGGATCAAGATAATCCCAACCCATGTACAAGTCCAAATCCAAGCAGCGACATGAATACCGAACCTATGAAGCCGGCGATCACCGGCTTACGCCCCATGCTGCTAAAGGTCTTGAGGTCTATGCCGAGTCCAAGTCCCGCCATCGCCATGGCCAGCAGCAGATAGGCAAGTGTGATCATGTCTGACGCAAGCTGCTGAGGGATGACTTCAAGTGTATTAATTCCGCTCATCATCAGGAAGCCTGCAATAAACCAGGGGACCGGGAGCTTCTTGCGCTCCCGGTTTCCTTCCGTTTCAGCGGTATACCCTTCTTCTGCTCCATTGGACAGTTTCATACGGCGGTCTAGTTTCCGCTCCCTGCGGCCTTCTATCAGGCCCAGAATCAGAGCGACCGGAACCAGCATCGCTACCCGCGTCAGCTTCACCAGTACTGCCAGATCGGAGCCTTGCTGCCCGGCAGGTACGGCTGCAGCGATGACATGTGCCACCTCATGCAGGGTTGCTCCTGCGAAGATTCCGTACCCCGAAGCACTTAAGCCCATATATGGATATAGAATCGTATATACTAGTGTAAAAACAGTTCCCAGAATCGCCACTGTTGCCGCTCCTACTGCCGTCTCGTTGTCGGTCGCTTTGATCTGCGGGGCAATGGCAGCTACTGCTGCTGCGCCGCAGATGGCTGTTCCGCACGCAGTCAGCAGCCCCAGTCTTCTGTCAATTTTCAGCCAACGCGCCAAACCATACACAGTGAACAGCGTGAACACCAGGTTAATAGCTGCAATCCCGGCCACCTTTGGACCCGCCTGTACGATATCCCCCAGATTTAATCTCATCCCCAGCAGAATGATTCCTGCTCTGAGCAGTCTTTTGCCCGAGAACCGTACGCCTGCCATAGCCTGCTCCGGAACACCGGCTACTGCTCTGAGGCCAATCCCCAGCAGAATGGCCAGCACCAGCTGGCCCATAATGCCAAGGACCGGCAGCAAGGCTAAATATTTCGCCGCAACCGCCAGTGTGAGTGTAACAACAATCCCGCCGGCAAAGTAGACATATTTGTGATTACTCCGCTGCAATCTGTAACTTCCGCTTCCATTCATCCGTACCCGCGCCCCATTCACTACTTCGTTATAACGCCGCTTTTATAGCTTTACTATATAAGCATGCTTACGGAATGTGAAATACAGGTTTGCTATTTCAATCATTACAAATACTTATGCTTAGGCGAATTCACTATGTTAAAATAGTAAATAATCGCAATTACCGTTACATCCATCATCAATAAATGAGGGATTATTATGATTACTGATGCGCTCCGCGTTTTCGTTACCGTAGTAGAGCAGCAGCATTTCTCTAAGGCGGGTGAGCTGCTCAACCTCTCCCAGCCCGGGGTCAGCCTGCATATCCGCAATCTGGAGAACGAATTCGCAGTGAAGCTGCTGCACCGTTCCCCCAAGCAAGTGCGTCTTACTGAAGCCGGAGCCATTCTCTACAAGCATGCGAAACAGATGCTCATGCATTATGAAGAGGCCGGCCGGGAGATCCGGCTGCTGCAGGACGAAGTGACCGGCACTCTGCAGATCGGAGCCAGCTTCACGATTGGGGAATATGTGCTCCCGGCCCGCCTGGCCGATTTCGCCCGGCAATATCCGCTAGTCAGTCTCCAGGTCACCATAGGCAATACGGAAGAGATTATTGCGGCGGTCCGGTCTAACCGGCTGGATATCGGCTTCATCGAAGGTGAAACGTCGGGCTCCGATCTGATCATCATCCCGTATATGAAGGACGAGATGATTCTGGTTGCCCCTTCCGGTCATCCGCTGAGCGGAGAAATCGCTGTAGAAGACCAGATGCTGCATAATGAAGTCTGGGTGCTGCGGGAACCGGGTTCCGGTACCCGGGCCTTCAGCGACCGCTTCTTGCAGGAGTCTGGTATTCCGGTAAAACGCTCCTATGTATTCAACAGCAGCCAGGGTGTCAAGGAAGCCGTCAGTGCCGGACTTGGATTGTCCCTGCTGTCCAGATGGATAGTACGCAAAGAGCTGGCCAGCGGCGAATTAAGTGAACTAAGAATCAGGCATACACTGACTGAACGGGATTTCCGGATCATCCGGCAGAAGAATGCTCCAGATACACTGGCTATGCGGGTCTTTATCGGGAAGCTGCTGGATTGATATACTCTGCTCCAGTTAATCAGCAAGCAGAAGCCAGAGCAGAACAGCTTCAATACGGCCGGTCCTCCACTGGAATACATGTGGGGGACCGGCCGTATTGTAAGATCAATTATTCAGCTATTCGGGGCAGGCCGAATCATGATTATCCCTGCCGGCGGAACCTCCAGTGCATGCACACCTTTCTTCCACACCAGCCTGTGGTCCGCAATAACAGTTCCGCGGCAGTCGCGGATATTCACGAGCAGCAGACCCGGATCGCGGTCCAGCTCCAGTACCAGGCGCGGGTTCAGCGTCCCGTTGATTACCAGAACCAGCCCGGGCAAATCCCCTGCTAAAGGGATCACTGTATCATGATAAGCGGCAAACACCCACTTCTGCGCGGTGCGGGCGATGACAAGCGGATACAGCAGCTCGGGACTCACCGGCTCCAATCTGCCGTCCAGCAATACATCCCGGTGCTCGCGCCAGAAGCTTAGCCAGAAGCCCAGCATAGCCTTATGCGGCTCTGGCAGAGTATCCAGCCGGACGGATATCTGCGGCACAGCGAACAGAATGTTAATGAACTGCAATGCCGCTGCCTCGACCGGTTCCTCCGGATTCCACATCAGCATATCGGCATGTGCCGCGGTATCCCCGCAGATCAGCCGGATATCGATTGTATGCATCCGGTTCTGCAGGGCATCGTTTGGACAATCTGCTGCCCGGAACATATTGCCGTATTTGCGCATCAGCGGTCCGGTATAATTCTGGCGGAATTCGATCATAATATCCGGCTTCAGCTGCCGCAAGCGGGAGAGGACTCCGCTTAACAACAGATCGACGGCTTCCGGAACCGAACCTGTATCCCGGCTGCGCCAGTCTTCATCCTTCTGGCCCTCAGCCTCCCTGGCCGTATAGAAGCTATCCACGAAGTCGAGCTTGAAGCCGTCCAGATCCCAATCCAGCAATGCCTGCTCATATAAGGAAATTAAATATTCCCGGACTTCCGGATAACGGGGGTCTGCCACGCCTGCTCCGAAGCTCTCACTATAGTAGAGTAACTTATCCTTGAAGCGCAGCCAGGCTTCACTATGCTTGCCGATGAACGGCACGGCATACCACAGCAGGTATTTCATGCCAAGTTCATGGACACGGGCTACATGAGCCTGCATATCCGCGATTTTGTCCGGGCTGGCCTTCCAGTCTCCGCAATACGCATACCCCCGGGCTTCATCTGACGTCTGCCAGCCGTCATCCACAATTACCGCGCCGCAGCCCAGTTCAGCTGCGAGTCTGCACTCCAGCTCTACGGTCTCCGGCTTCAGCTGCTGATGGAAGCTG
This sequence comes from Paenibacillus sp. FSL R5-0912, assembly GCF_000758605.1. Lineage (NCBI taxonomy): Bacteria > Bacillati > Bacillota > Bacilli > Caryophanales > Paenibacillaceae > Paenibacillus > Paenibacillus sp. FSL R5-0912. The sequence goes on along the minus strand of NZ_CP009282.1, from coordinate 3,756,257 downwards.
TACCAGGTGGAATACACCGGCTCCCTTGCAGTATCAGGAACCGGGGACGGCTCAATCCCTTTCAAGCCTGCCCACCATTTCCCCGCTGCGCCCAGTGCTTCATAGTAAGGAACGCTGCGGGAATCCAGCCGCAGGATGAGCTCATAATGAGTTAAGGGAGAGACATCGCCTGCGAACAACGTTACAGCACATTGAAAGCTGGACGTTTCTTCATTCAGTCCCGCACGCAGCTCCAGCGGATTCAAGACATCGGAGCAGGCAAAGGTCAGAGCATTGTTCCCCCTGAGGCCATATAGGCTGACAACCGGTGCAGAGAAAGTGGATCTGGACAGGAATCCCTCCCGCCAATCGGGAACCAGTCCCCTGTTTCGTTCCGCTGCCGGATGCCACATTCCTTGAATATCAATGGCCTGGTAGCACCAGCGAAGGGTTAGCTTGGGGGGAGCTGCCGGAACAGGAGCACTGAGTGTCAGGACAGTATAGGTAACGCCATCTACTCCGTGCTCCACATGAAGCTGAGATTGAAAGTCCGGACTGCTTCCTTCAAGAAGAATCTCGTAATCTCCCGTGCGAATGGTCTTCATTACGGTCCAAGCTCCTTCATAGCCAATTATCCGCTTATACGGTTATAACCGGCAGGGAATCGAAATCTGCACACAGGTGCCAATTCCGGAACGGCTGGCGATTAGCACTCCGTATTCGCTGCCGCCATGCAGCTTAATCCGGGAATCTACATTACGGATGCCGTAGCCGATCCGGGTCCCCTCTGGGGCCAGAATCTGCCGGATGGTATCCGCATTCATGCCTACCCCATTGTCTATAATCTTGAAGATGATGCTGTCCTCCCTCTTCTCCGCTACCAGCCGGATTCCGATGGTGCTGCCGAACCAGGCATGCTCCAGCACATTCTCAATCATCGGCTGCAGAATCAGCTTCACCGTCGCATACTCCAGCACCCCGGGGTCAATATCGTAATATACCGACATCCGCTCCCCGTATTTGATGCCCTGAATGGCAATATAAGCCTTGGCATGCTCAATTTCATTGCCCACGGTTGTGATAATTCCGCCCCGGTTCAAAGACAGCCGGTAGAACTTGGCCAGCTCCTGAACGAGGGTGTGCAGCTTCTGAATATCTCCGAACTGGGCCAGACGATTGATCGAGGAGAGTGTATTGTAGAGGAAATGCGGATTGATCTGCGCCTGCAGTGATTCCAGCTCCGCTTCTTTTTTCTGAAGATTGGCAACATAATTCTTATGAATCAGCTCTTCGATATTGCTGCCCATCCGGTTGAAGGCTACCGCAATCTGTGCCAGTTCGTCATTGCCCTTATACTTAATTCTCTTGTGAAAGTCTCCATCGTGAAAAGCGTTCAGCGATCCGACGATCTTCTGAATCCGCCGGGTGAAATAGCTGGATACTCCGATGCCGAGACAGGCCAGGACCAGCGCGCTGGCCAGACAGACCAGCAGAGTCATTCTCCGCACTTCGTTTGCACTCTCATCGAACTGGCTGTTCGGAATATAGGCCTGCAGCACCCATCCCACACCGTTCAGCGGTTCACTCAGCTGTAGCCGGTTACCGCTGGAATATAAGGTGCCGGAATCAGCAGTCTCCGGCGAAGATTCCAGCACCATTCTGCCGCTGCGGTCGGTCACCACAAGAGTGGCATATTCGCCGATCTTGCGGTAATCCACCGAATCCAGCAGATCCTGCATCTGAACGGTCACCCGGATTAGACCCATGCTCCGCTGCTTCTGAATATCATCCAGCCGCTGGATCAGCGAGATATTGCCATTCGCCTCATCGCGCAGAACCTGCCGCCATTGTCCGGTACCGGCCTTAGCTTCCGGCATCACAAGAGCCTGGTACCATTTCTCTTTCCGTATTCTTTGTACATGAAAAATTTCGTAACGTTTGGTCGAAAGCAGCGGATTGGGTCCAATCTCGCTGTAGTATAGTTCAGGAATGGAGTCATTCTCCAGATATAGCGACAGTCCGACATTACCTGCCGTGTAATTGAGCAGATTCTCAAGCGTAGGCATCAGGGTCTTCGTCATGGTCTCATAGCTGTACCAGCCTTGATCATAGTGCCGCAGGGCACTTTGCAGATTGAAATTATAGTATAAAGTGCTGGATATACGTTCAATATTATCCGTACGGTAGGTGATGTTATCCCGCATTTGCTGCAGTGTGCCTTGTATGTTCTCCCTCGTCTTCTGTTTGAGCGAGTTCACGGAATGACTGTAGGCGAACATGCCTACCGTACCCACAGCTACCAGCAGGCAGAACACATAAGGCAGAATCAGCTTGTATCCGTAGGGCATGCTTAGCCTGCGCCACATCTTACAGATGTCTCCTGTAGTCGCCCGGGCTGACTCCGTAATAATCCTTGAATTGCTTGCTGAAATGGGACAGATTCTTATAGCCGACCCGCTGGGCAGCTTCATAAACCTTAAGCTTCGGGTCACCAAGCAGCAGCTTCACCCGTTCCAGCCGTCTTAAGGAGACATAGTCGGAGAAATAGACTCCCTTCTCTTCAAAGAAAATCTGTCCCAGATGATTGGGCGAGAAGGAGAAATGATTGGCAGCATCCCGCAGCATCACGTTGTGCTCCAGACGTTCCTCTATATAAGCTTCAATCTCCTGTACGAGCTTGCGTTTCTTGCCCTGCCGTTTACGCTGCAAATGCTCCGACAGCTCGAACATACGGCGGCGCAGCCAGGATTTCATATCCTGGGTAGTCTCGAAATGGTAGAGAATGCTCAGATGCTTCCGGTCCAGTCCGAGCACCCCGTAGAAGTCCTCATTAATCGTATGCAAATAAGCATCGAGCTTCGACACCACATGCAGAAACAGCTGATAGATCTCCAGCTTGGTCTCCATATGCCCTACCCACACGAACAGCTCCTCATTACAATCGTCGATGGCAACCAGCCGGTAAGAGGACATGGCCTGAAACAAGGCCTGGAGAATATCATCAAGATCCTTAGCTTCAGCCGTAACCGGCCCTCTGGCATCCGTGTGCAGTATCAGCTTGCCTTTGCCCATGAACAGCTTCAATCCTAGGGCTTCCTTGGCCCGCTGGAAGGAGAAATGCAGCTCCTTCAGACTGTTCACCAGCGGTCCGGCTCCTATGGTCACTGTCAGCGGAGTTCCGCTGACCGCATGATGAATGAATTCCCTTAGCCGTCCATGCTCTACACGTTCTTCAAGGATTAGAGCAAAATGGAACTGATCCAGTCTGCAGACCTGAATCCGTTCCATCGCACAGAACTGTTCAACCGACAGGCTCAGCTGCTGCTCTATTGCCGCTTGGGCCTCCTCACTATATCCGTTCAGCTTCCAGGCCAGGTCATCTGGTTCCAGCAGAGCGGTGTACAGGCGGGATCTTTGCCATGCAATCCCCATGCGTTGAAGCAGCGGCAATACCCGGTCCTCATCCGGTGTTCCATCGAGAAGCTGCATGAACAGCTCACGCTTCAGCAGGGGTTCCGACTCCGAGAAATAATGCTCCAGATGGCTATGCGCCCGTTCCTTGTTCAGGGCCTCCTTCACATCAATCAACGTCCGCCGCATATCCTCATCGTCCACAGGCTTCAGAATATAACCGCAGGCACTCATGGAAATGGCCTGCTTGGCATACTGGAAATCCTCATAACCGCTGACAAAAACAATCTTCAGCATCGGATTCAGCTCAAGTGCTCTGCGGGCAAGCTCCATCCCGGTCATAATCGGCATCTTGATATCCGTAACGACAATATCCACCTGCTGCGCTTCCAGCACTTCAAGCGCCTCGAAGCCGCTGCTTGCGGCTGCACACACTTCCATGTCCATATCTTCCCAGTTCATGAAGTATTGCAGACCCTTCAGATCCAGCAGCTCATCGTCAACCAGCAGCACCTTATACATTCCATCCCCTCCTTCAGACCGCTTGCTGCCAAGGCGCAAGAGCGGAGGTTATCCCCTTAAGGCGGAAGGCAGCCCCTTCCCAAATAATGGGGTATACTTGGCTTCAGTATACCCCACGCCCCAGGCAGACTCTATTGTTATTTCATCCTGCTGAGGTTGTTCTGCCATCTTTCCGTCTGGTACGCCAGCAGCTTACCGTAACCCGCTTTTGAGGCGTCTTCATTCGCTTGGTTAATCAGGTTCAGCACCTCTTCATCACTCTTGGCATACAGCGTCTTGGCAAAAGCCTCCTGATAGATATCGTTAACGGCAGTGGCAATGGTTCCTTCTTCCGAATCCGGAAGCGGATCAAGGTTCACGAATTCCGTAAAGTTTCGGGAAGTCTTCCAGGTCACTTTCTGCTGGGCCAGCGTCGTCCAATTCTGCTTGTCAGCCGGCAGCTGCGCATCCATCTTGGCTTTGGTCTGATCGATGAATGTCGTATTGCCTACCCAGTTGAAGCGGCCGATTCTTTCCTTGTCTTTTCCTGCCTGCTCTGTGCTAAGACCCCCGGCATTCAGAATCGGTACTCCATCTGCGTCAGTCTCATCCCAGTAGAGCCCCTTACGTCCGAAGTTGATAATACGCTGGCCCTCCTCTCCGGTTAACCAGTCCAGATAGGAGAAGATCGCTTCAGGGTCCTTGGCATTCTTCGTAATAACAAGCACATTCCAGCCGAGGGAATTGTAATTATTCGGAGTGATTTTGGTGGCATCCAGGCCAGCTTTATGGATCGGCCAGATGATCTCATAGCCCGCTTCCGGATCGGTAGCCTTCAGGGCACCGTCCGCTCCCCGGCCCGGATTGACCACATCGCCATCCACGTATACTGCGACGCGGCCTGTTTTCAGCTTTTCGTTAATCTGGTCGCCGGTCTGCGTGAATACATCCTGTGAAATCAGCTTGTCGCGGAACAGCTTGCTGGCATACTGCATGTTCTCAATGAAAATCGGGTCTTCAAAGATCGACTTCAGTTCATTGCCCACAGGATTAGCTCTCGTCAGATAAGGTTTGTTCTCCGCCCATCCGCCATACATGGTATCAATGCCCCGGCCTTTGGCTCCAACCTCCAGCGGAACAACATCACTGTATTTCTCCTTCACCAGCTTCAGATAGGCATACAGATCATCGAAGGTTTCCAGCTTCGGCGAGCCCAGCTCTTTATAAATTTTCTTGTTGATGATCCAACCGCCGTTGCCGTTGGGGCTTGAGGTATACCAGTTCGGGAACTGGTACAGCTTGCCGTCGTCTGAGCGGAGCATACCGAGTGTGGCTTCCCCGGCGTTATTCTTAAGATTCGGATATTTGTCGAGATAATCATCCAGTGCCACCAGCATTCCGCCTTGCCGCAGACGCTCGACACTCGCACCGCGGTCCGTCATAATGACATCCGGCAGACTGCCTGAAGCAATCATGGTGCTGAACTTCGTCTCGGCAGCGCCGCTTGACTGAACGGGAGTCATATTGACCTTAAGGGTATCGGCAATCCAGCGCGTGGTTGAGTCGGCGCCCCACTGCTCCGTAGTATCCCAGTCATAATTGCTGTAATAGCTGAAGGTTACCGGCTTCACTGTGCTTACTGCGTCTGTGGAAGGCTCCGTAGTTGCGGGTACCGCCGTTTCCGCTGCAGCAGTGGCTGCCGCCGGTTCTTTAACGGGTTCTGCCGTACCCTGAACTGCCGCGTTATTCCCTCCGCCACACCCGGCCATCAGCAGCACCGTGCATAATGCAACCGTCATTTGTGTCCATCGTTTGGTCGTCCGTTTCAAATTAAGTAACCCCTCTCTACATGTGAGTTCAAGAAATCTGCGCTACTCTTTCAAGGAACCGATGAGTACCCCTTTGACAAAATATTTTTGCAGAAACGGATACACCATAATGATCGGCAGCGTTGCCACCATAGTGGTAGCCATAATCAGCGACTTGGTGGTGACAGACTGCACCAGAGCCAGACGGTCCTGGGCTGCCGCATTGCCGACGGACTGAAGCTGATCGGTCACAATATTGGAGCTCAGGATCTGCTTCAGCAGCGTCTGGATCGGAATCAGGCTGGGATCGTTAATATAAATGCTGGCTGAGAACCAGTCATTCCAGTGATAGACGGCGGTAAAAAGGGACAGGGTTGCCACGACGGGACCCGATATGGGAAGGACGATGCGGATCAGCACACCGATATGGTTGCAGCCGTCAATCCGTGCCGATTCCGCCAGTCCCGCCGGCAGGCCAAGAAAGAAGGTCCGGAAAATAATCATATTATATACACTGATTAAGCCGGGAATAACGAGAACCCAAAAGGTGTCCATCATGCCAAACTCCCGCAGCAGCAGAAAGGTAGGAATTAAGCCGCCGCTGAAATACATTGTAATGATGCAGAAGACCATATAGAACCTGCGCCCGATCAGCTCATGACGTGATAGCCCGTAAGCCAGGATAGCCGTGAACAGCACGGACAGGATCGTTCCGGTTAGCGTTCTCAGAATGGATATCATGAACGCCTGCCCGATCCGGCTGTCCTGGAAGACGACCTCATAGTTATCAAACGTTGGGACCCGGGGCCAGAACGTGATGCCGCCCAGCGATGTATCCGAGCCCATATTGAAAGAGATAACCAGGGAATTCCAGAAGGGATACAGGGTGACGAAGCCCAGCAGGATCAGAATGATATAAATGAACAGCTGCAGCACTTTATCCCCCGTTGACAGCTTCATCATAACCTGTAACCCCTTTCCCCGCAGCGTCTGATTTCATGAACATTTCTGCATCTATACCGCTTTGATGCTGCTTCGCTCACCATAGGCTGGAGCCCATTTTTCTGGCTGCCTTATTGGCCAGCGCCAGCAGTGTTACACTGACAACTGCCTTGAACAACCCTGCTGCTGCCGCGTATGAGAAGCGGTTATTCAGAATCCCCATCCGGTACACATAGGTATCGATTACATCCGACACATCACGGAGAATCGGATTCGTGGCCAGAATGAGAATATCTTCAAACCCGGCGTTAAGAATATTACCCACCGCCAGAATCATGAAGATGATAATGACGGGCCGGATACATGGCAGTGTGATCAGCTGGATCTGCTTGAATCTCCCTGCCCCGTCGATGGAAGCGGCTTCATACAGATGCGGATCAATTCCGGCAATGGCAGCCAGATAGACAATGGCGGCAAACCCCATCTCTTTCCACATCCCCGTCCCAACGAGAATACTCCAGAAATACTCCGGCACAGACAGAAAGCTGATCGGCTCAGAGGTTAGATTCAGGCTCATCAGCAGCATGTTAACGCTTCCATTATCAGTCGACAGCATCGAGCCTACGAAACCGCCGACGATCACCCACGAGAGAAAATGCGGCAGATAGCTTACGGTCTGCACGACCCGCTTGAACATCATACTCCGGACTTCATTCAGCATCAGCGCCAGCAGTATCGGTGCCGGGAAGCCGAAGCAGAGCTTCAGCAGACTGATCACCATCGTGTTGCGCATGACTCTCCAGAAGTCCGGGGAATTGAAGAAAGCCTCGAAATGCTTCAGTCCCACCCATGGGCTGTGTAAAAATCCGCCGAACAGCTGATAATCCTGGAAAGCCATTAGAACTCCGTACATGGGCAGGTAACTGAAAATAAAGATGAAGATCAAAGCAGGCACTACCATCAGCTGAAGATCCCATTGTCTGATCCAGTTATTGCACCAATATACTGATTTTCCTTTCTTCCGGACAGGCAATCTCCGCTCGATTTCCACATTGGTCATCCTTCCTGTTTCTTTGCTTTACACCTTCATTCTATGATCTCCAGGAAGGAGCTACCAGTAGCGCAGCCAACGAAAACTGTGGTCCAGCAACGGAGATTTTTCCGGATCACTCCGGCTGGTTGAGTTAGTTACAGTGGGCTTATTCTTCCTCCACGGGCAATTTGATAGCTTTTACATCGTCTATATACAGTGTTCCGCTTCCCTGTGTCCCGCTGCCTTGGGCAATATAGAAGGCGAACTCTTTAATGGAACCCAGATCAATGACGCCGTTGCCGCCGGTAGACCAGCCGGGCCGCAGGAATTCGGTAAAGGGAATACTTACAAGCACTGGCGATGTGCCTTGGACCGGAATACTCGCTTCCCATACCTCACCGTTCGTCTCATGAAACTGAACTGCAAGCTGCCGGTTCGAGCCATCCGGCTGCAGCCAGAAGGAAATGGCTTCCATCCCCGGCCATTCCTTGCCCATGCTGCGGTAGACTCCCGCATAGCCGGGATTGCCAACCGTATAGTCCAGCTTAAGCCCGTAGATGCCGCTGTTCAGATGGTAAGTGTCCAGCGTCACCGTCGCCAGGTTGCCGGAGACATTCCGCTGCCATTTGGCACGCAGGCTGCTGTTCGAGCTGCCGTACTGCTCGAAATCATCAATGAGATAACTGTCCGCAGGCGGCGGAACATACGGGCCATTGCCTGTTTCGCCGTTATGGAGCGCACGCGGATTGCTATAGAGTGCTTGAATGGCACTGAGTGAATTTTTGTCGGTCAAATATTGCGACCAGGTCATGAAATACGCATACCGGGGCTGCTTCTCCATCAGCAGATCCATGTCCGGGAGCTCCCCGTTCTCCCCGATAGCAATCGGTCTGCCACCGCTAAGCTGCACAAGCTTGTTGTAATACGTATCCCGGTAATCGTTGTTATAGATATCCATCGCCAGCACATCAACGGCATCATGACCGGGATAATAAGGAGCAGAATCATAGGCCCATGAGCTCTCAGCATTCGGGCTCCATACCCAGATCAGATTATCCAGACCATGCAGATGGGTGTAACGGTCGTACAAATTGTCCCACAGCTGCCTGAACAGCTCCGGCCGCGCGCCCCACCAGAAGAATTCGGCATTCATCTCATGATACGGCCGCCACAGCACCGGAATGCCTTCGTCTCTCAGCTGGGCAAGATATCCTGCAACTTCATCCACTTGAGCAGCCCACTGATTGTAGAGTGCAGTCCCCGGAGTAACAATCTCCGCCATCTGAGCTGCTGTTACATCTCCTGTGACACTTTCCCATCCGGCGGTGGCAGAATCCATAGGACGGGGCTCATGATACGTCAGGGTAATAATGCTGCCCGTATGACCTTTGTTGATAGCCTCGTCAATCATGGCCTGGCGCAGGGCGCTGAAATCCCCGCTGGTATAATAGGCGAAATCCGAACCCCAGATTGCCGGATAATATCCGGTCAATTCTGCTGCCGTATCATACCAAAGGGATGGCGCTTCGTAATAGTTATGCTGCCCCGTGTACACAGCATTGCCGACCCTGGCATAGAGCCGGTCCAGAAGGGCCACCGCTTCCTCCGATGCTCCCGGATTCACCGGGAACATCTTGCCGGTAGTGAGCTCAAGTGAACTCGCCGCCGACACTGCCGTCCCTTCGCTGACTGCTGTCACCTTCACCTCATAGAGACTCTCAGGTGACAGACCTTCCAGCTTATAGGCATACAAGGATTGACCAGGAACATAAGGCACCGTTATATTGCTCCATTCAGTATCCGCCGCCTTTTTGAAGGTAATGCTATAATTCTTCACACCAAAAGGACCCGTAGCTGCCAGCCACTCCAGATCAGCGGATACACCATCTGTACGGTTCACGGTAAACCCTGCGGGCGCCCCAGGTGCAAGGTCCTCTGGAAGCTCCGGCAGCTTGCCGATATATACCTGATCCAGGAACTGATCCGTCCCCGTCTGATTCTTTGCTGTCAGCTGCATATATTCGGTGGAACCTGTTGTCCGCAGCTGATTCTCCGAGCGTGCCCATACCATAGCAGTATTTGTGATCAGCGGATGCTCAGTTTCAGAGGATTCCTGATAGACACTGAGGCTTACGGTAGATGCTAGCGGGGGTACAGCTGCTGACCTGGTCCAGTAGGAAACCAGATAAGAGTCTTCCCCGTATACAGGAATCTCCTCGCTTCTGATTGCCGAATTGTCCGTCAACCGCGCCGCATATTGTCCAGCGTATGTTCCGTAGGTTATTGTCTGCACTGTTCCCGTTTCGGTCCACGGGCTGATCGAAGCCGTTTCGAAACCGCCATTAGTTAGCAGATTCACGCCCGGCGTTGCCTCCATGCCCATCACAGCACCGGATGTATTGCCGGCCGTATCTCTGGAACGCAGCATGATAGCGTATACAGAGAACGGTTCAAGGTTCTGCAAAGTATAGGTGTACGAGGTAACGGTCTCCAGATGCGGAACCGATAAGGTATTCCAGCCGGAGTCTTCTGTTTTTTTGTAGGACAGCTGGTAAGATTCGACCGCCATATCATCTGTAGAGCCCGCCCAGGTCAGCTTAAGTGAATCCGGATCATGCTCGGCTAGCCAGGTTCCTGGCGTTGACGGCCGTTCAATATCTACATTCTCCCGGATCACCGCGTCGTCAATGTAATAATCTTTGCTGGTGCTGTTCCAGAACGAGAAGCGGATATACTGCACCCCGGGAGCCGCTGTGTACAGCAGCTGCTTGTACTCCCACTGGGTCGAACCGGAGAAATAGAGATATTGCTTCGTCTGCTGATTGCCGAAGGCATCCAGATCGATCGCCGCACTCGTCACTCCCGTTCCTGCGAATTTGACCCACAAGCCCACCCTGTAGGTTTTACCTTCCTGCACTGCTACGGATGCAGATGCCCCGCCTGTATTTCGCTTCACCTGAAGACTCTTCGCGCCACCATGCTTCTCGGCGGTTGTCACCACCGGACTCCCCCATTTCTCCCACGACACATCTCCCGCTTCGAAGCCGGGATTTCCAAGAAGATTCTCCCCTGCCGAATATGATACCGTTGGCGGCAGGAGAATTGATGCAACAAACAGAGCGAGGGCCAGGCAACCATGCAACCATTTTTTGCTCGTTCGTGCAGCCACTTTATTCAGTCCTCCATTTGAATAGAGCCGGATTATATTCGATGATTACATCGTCCGGCTCATCAAATGTAAGCGTTTTCCTAGAGACTCAACAAGAACCCGCAGCAACGAAAACTGTGTTTCAGCAATGACAACGCAGTTAAAAGCAGCTATTCCCGCTACTGGCTGATTGTCCCGCGGAAAGCACCGTTGCCGCAAGTGACGGCAAGCACTTGTCTGACCTCACAATCAAGCGCAATCCCCTTCCAGCGGACAGCTCCAAGCCGGGCATGCTCCCACTCCTCCCAGGTGTCTCCCCCGTCCCGGCTCCAGGACATTTCAGATTCTGTGGAGGTCCGGACCATCGGTTCGCTGGCCGAAATCAGCACATCCTCTTCGTGTTCACCCCGCCCAACACAGAGTGCTGATACATTGAAGAGCTTGCCTGCCATAACCGGAAACAGCTTGTGCCAGCTCTGTCCGCCGTCACTGCTGCGCCATAGCCCTTCCGAAATAAACCCCGCATAGATTGTCCCCGGATTGGAGGGAGAGTACGCCACTGCGCTCAGTATTGAAGCGGGTCCGCCAAGCTGAAAAGGAAGCCCCTCTCCTATGAAATCCCAGGTGTCACCATGGTCTGAGGATTGCCAAATCCCCTCTGTGGCTTCTCCGGCAATTAGCTGTCCTGCCTGATGCGGATCCGTATCCATGAGCTGGTTGGACCCGCAGGCATTCTTGACCTGATAGACTACAACGGACAGCAGCTCGGCTTCAATCCAGCGCTTCTGATGCGGAAGTGTCTCCACATAAGCCGGAGGCCGATAAGCTGTGCGGTCCCATGAAGTGCCGCCGTCCCGTGAGCGGTAGATTCCTGCCCCTGCGCTTATCTCCCCGTCCACATAGGCATAATAGCTTCCCGGCTGATTGCCGTCCTCACGCAAAGCCTGCACGAATAACCCGGGACCCAGTGTTAGAGCTGCTCGGGCACGGTCATCACCATTGCGGTATACAGCGATACAGGCTGTACGGCCGTGGCCGATGAGGCCGTACAGATACAATCCCGGATCTGCTGCAGAAATAACAGCCGCAGAGCTTCCAGAATAGCCGGACAGTCCGGGCAGATTGCGGAACGAGAGACCGCCATCCTCAGTCACCTTCGGGGAATGATCCGCCATGGTGACACAGAACTTGCCGGGCAGCAGCTTATCTGCCACAACCGCTTCCATGCAGGTGGTCTCAAGCCCCCGGAACTGCCCGGCCCGCCAGGTCATTCCGCCATCCCCGCTGTAGGCTACCCCATACCAGTTGCAGAGATAGAGGCGGCCTGGTGTGAAGCGGTCTACGATAATCTTGGAGATCGCCCAGCCGGCAGCTGAAGCCCGTGAACCTCCGATAAAGCTGTCCATGTATGCCGGAAAGCCGCTTAAATCATTATCGTTGTGATGATGCAGCAGCTTCCACCGCTCCGCGCCATCGTCTGAAACATATAGCGGTATCGGCGGGATGTCCTGCATCTGCGGGCGCAGATCAGGTGCAGTATACCAGCGCTCCGGGATGTGCCAATCCTGGACAAGGGTCCCGTACCGCTGCGCTCCCTTCAGCAGACCTACTCCGGCAGACTGCCAGGTCTGCCCTCCGTCTGCACTGCTCTTGATGCCGCCCCAGATGCAGGCGGCCAGCAGCCGCTGCGGGTCCCGGCTGTCGAATGACAGCCCGGCAAAGCTGGGACCTTCAACCAGCAGCTCCCACGATTGTCCCGAGTCACGGCTGAGATACAGCCTGCCCGCCTTCCCCCGCGGGCGGTCCTGCAGCAGCCCTAATATGCCGTACTCCCCCGGATCGGCATAATCCATATTCAGCTCCTCATCGCTGATCGTTCCGGCATATAACATGCCCGGCTGATCCGGGTGAAAAGCGACACACCCGAAACGCTCCCCCGGGAGGCTGCTCTGCTCCCAGCTCTCTCCTTCATCCCTGCTGATCCAGAGTCCGCCGGTATACCCGCCGGCCGCTACAATACTGGGATGAAAGGGATCTACGGCAATGACCTCCCCGTACATCCGGGTCGGCCCGTTGCCGTAGAAGCCCATCCCGCCGCAGACCTCATACCAGTTGTTCCCTCCATCTGCTGATTTGTGCACCGCGCCGTAGAAGGTCCGGCTCCTCACTTCGCCACAGCAGCGGAACATCACCTCCGGGTGATGACAGCTAATGGCAAAGCTCTGCACCTGGTGATGGTATGCCTGGGTTAGCCCCCGGTTCAGGGTCTCCCAGCTCTCTCCGCCATCACTGCTGCGGAAGACGCCGGCCACATCACAGCGGGCATATAATACACGGTTGTCCGCCGGATGCTGCAGCAAGCCGGTAATATATCCGCCTCCACCCAGCGCTGCCGGCAGCAAGACACCCGGCAGATTCAATGATTTTCCCATGTCAGCTTCTTCCCCCTCGCTATCAGTTCCTTTAAGCATAACTTGGAGCTGACCGGAGCGGCATCCTCGGCAGCAACGAAATCTACCGCTGAACAAAGAATGTGAATGGCAGTACAAAGCTGCGGCTTCTTTTCTAAATTCATAATTGCCTAAATCAGGACAAAGTGGCCGTACTGTATTCAAGAATAAAGTATTCGTCTGACCGGGTTTCATCAAACTAACGGGCAGTATACTTTCGTAAGCAGGCAGGCTATAGGCCTCAATGAGAATCTAAAATAGGAAATAAGCACAGATTAAATTCTCTTTTACAAAAGGTTTTTTACCATTATCATTTCATAAAAAGATAAAGTAGGGGGATTTGAAATGACTATAATAAAACCTGTTCGCGGTATATTTTTTGACCTTGGTTGGACAATTTTCCGTCCAGCAACAGGTGATTGGAGAATAACAGTAAAAGCTTTGGAATATATAAATCCACAAATTCTATGGTCAATACCACAAGATAAATTTAATACTGTAATTTCAAAAGCAAATGAATACGTTAAAAATGAAATTTACAAAACTGAAAATGAGGAGCTTGAAAGGTATATTAATTACTATAAAACGATTGCAGAAATGTTACCAGAAATCGATATTACATACGAACAAGCTGAAATTATTGCATATGATAGAGTGTATCGGTTCGGCCCCTTAATTATGGAGTCATTCTCTTGAAATCTCTGGTTCTTGCAGTTTCTTAAAGTGAGATGTTTACCTCTGCCACTTGGCCTGCTCTCCATGCCGCATGGTATTGGTTAGGACTCAATCGGTTTAAACTGCCGTGAAAGCGGCGTTCGTTGTAAAATTCAATGTACTCCGTGACAGTCTCGTAGGCTTCTTCAAAGGTTTCAAAGTACATTTTGCTGTAGAGATCTCGTTCTAAAATGCTGTGGAAGGACTCAATATATGCATTCATATTCGGCGTTTTAGGCGGAATCCGTTCATGAATCAAAGGTTCATCCGGGTCCATACACATCTCTGCAAAAGCATGACTGAGAAATTGAGGACCATTGTCTGAGCGAAGAATAGGCCTAGCCCCTCCAGGCTGTATACGGGCCTTCAACGCCTGCTTAATGGTCGTGCAGATCTCCTTTGCACTGCAACTTGCACCCAAGTGGTAGCCGACAATACAGCGGTCAAACACATCAATCATGTCAAAGATAAAAAAGAAGCGGTCGTAGCCATGAATGTATCCGTACTTAATATCTATTTGCCAAAGTTGGTTGGCTCCGGTAACCACGCGGTTTTGGGCAAGCCGTCTTGGATATCTCACTTTCTTGTCAGGTTTCTTTTGGAGCAGCCCTAGCTTTTTACAAAGCCGGTAGGCCTTCTTGTGGTTCAGAATTAAGTCATGCTGGATGTAGAGGGCATGCGCTAAGTTACGGTAACCGTAGCCGTGTTCCTCGCCTGCAACGAGTTCGCTAAGCCATTCTTCGATCTGCTCGTCGCTGACCTTCTGGCCGTCTTTCGTCAACGAATACGCTGGGATCGGTCTTCCGGCTGTCCCTAAGCTTACCGTAGATTTGGTGTTCTCCTTTTGACGCTGTTTGCGGGCATAGTAGGTCGATTCCAGCACACCCACCAGCCGAAGTACCACCGATACCGCATAGCCCCGCTTAATGCTTTCATCGGCTATTTCAAGTCTGTCTTGTAAGCGGGGTTGGTCTTTTTTAGCAGTTCACGCAGGAGTTCGATCTCCAAATCCTTTTCGCCCAGCAGTTTAATCGCAGTGTCCATTTTGGTCTCTAACTCTTGGACACGTTTGGCATCTTCAATACGTTCGTTAACTGAAGGTGTCGCTTGCTCACCAAATCGTTCTTTGTAGAACTTCACCCAGTTCGTAATCGTGCTGGGAGAAACTGAATATTTACGGGCGAGGAAAGAGAGCTTCGTCCCATTAATCGCTTCCTGGGCAACTTTAATCCGTTGTTCATCGTACAACTTGTTACTTTTCATGTCCTCATCCCCTTCTCTATTAGTGTACCTTATGCATCTTTAGGACTCCAATTCGATTAGGGGGCTTAAGAGGTATAACGATTCTAATTACATTTTTTTTGATAATACAAAGAAAACAATTCAAGGTCTGAAAGAAAAGTATAAGATTGGAGTTATTTCAGATACTGACCCATCAATTAAAAGGGTCTTAAAAAATGCAGGTATATATGATTATTTTGATACTATGACACTAAGTTTTGAACTTGGAGAATCTAAGCCAAGTCTTGGCATGTTTAGACACGCACTTGAGGCTATGAATTTGCCAGCAATAGAAACAGTATTTATCGATGATTATGAAAAGAACTTAGATAGTGCATCAACCTTGGGTATGCAATCAATTTTAATCCTTTCAAGACCAAACTCTGATGAAACTACAAAACATCTAAACATTAAGAAGTTTTCCGATTTGTTGTTATATTTATAAAATTAGAAATTGATTTAACATTGTATTATATGCACACGTACATTGATCTTATGTAATTCCGCTGACGGGAACGATAGCGCTATGACAATAGGCAGGCGAAATCATTAGATGCCTATTAAGCTAACGGGCAGTTTCGTTTAAGGAGCCGATACATTATTAATACAAAGCAGAAGGATCCGCCGCAGCGGATCCTTCTTACTTCTGTTGCCAAGAACAGCTCAAATCTCTTTTAGTAGTGGAAAATGAAACTAGTGCCCGCAATTGGATAACAAAAGCCGAATGAGTGGGAAACTTCACGTTCTGATCTTTTCTGTTAGAGATTGGGGGAGTCCCCCGGTCTAAACAACTTTTTCACTACATAAATGAGCGCTCGTTCGAGACGTCGTATTTTAGAATGTCCATTGTCATCTTGTTCCCCCACTTTTTCAAAAACGGCGCTGACTCATGTCTTTCAACATGGGCCGTCAGCGATTCTTGATCTTGCCACCGCTGGACAGTCAGCATACGTCCGGTGCGTGCATCTTCCAAAGTAAAGGCATAAAACAGGCATCCCTTTTCAGCTCTCGTGCTGGAAACAACGGCCTGAACTTCTGCAGTGAACTCATTCACATCAGATGGATCTAGGTGAGCGTAACCCATGAGTATCATCATTGCTGTTCATCCTTTTCTTAAGTGAGTAAATTGCTTCAGAACTAATTCTAATTCTGCTAGGAGAGTGATAATCGTTCGAGCTGCCGTCCTTACACGATCGTGAGCACGATTTTGCCTTGAATGTGTCCACCGGATACCCGCTCATGCGCCTTGCGAGCATCGGAGAGTGGGAATGTACTATCAATGGCGACGCGAACCGTCCCCGCGTCGAGTAAGCGTCCTAATTCCGCCAGTTGCGGACCATTGGAGCGCACCTGGGTCATTGATACCGTGATGCCCAGTTTCGCGGCTTCCTCAGCGTCAGAGAAGCCTATGAATACCGGGAACAAAGCTCCGCCTCGCTTGAGCGTGCGCAAGAATCGACCGGTTGTTGGACCACCAAGGGTATCGAGGACGAGATCAACGTCTTTGGCGATATCCTCAGGAGAGTTTTTGGTATAATCAATGAATTCGTCAGCACCAAGCCCGCGCAGGAATGACTCATGTTTACCCGATGCGACCGCGATGACATGCGCGCCCTGCCATTTAGCCAGTTGTACCGCTATATGCCCCACGCCGCCCGCAGCGCCATTGATGAGTACCGTCTTGCCCTTAAGCGGCACCGGACGATGCGGCTCCGGTTGAAACGGATTAACTTCACTATGCCCCAGCTCAATCAGGAACTGCCATCCGGTGAGACCTGCCATTGGCGCTCCTGCAGCAAGCACGTGATCGATGCCAGCCGGTTTCAGCGCAAGATCTGATGCTGGTGCGGTGACGTACTCGGCATAAGCAGTGCTCTCCCCCATACTAGGAAAACGAACCATACCGAAAACTTCATCGCCGACGGAGAAGCCATGCACATCCGTAGCTACCGCCTCGACGACGCCCGACACGTCCGACCCCAGAATCAAGGGAAAGGACACCGCTGGCTGCCACTCAGGAGGAAGATCCTTATACCCTTCGCGCAAATACCAGTCAGGCGGATTGATGCCAACCGCGTGAACGCGGACCAGCACCTCACCTGGTTTCAGCTCGGGAAAAGGCGCCTCCTCGTAACGCAGTACCTCTGGGCCGCCGAATTCATACTGACGAATTGCTTTCATTGTATCTTTAGACATCTGGCTTTCTCCCTTCATGCAAATGAGTTATACTTACCAGAGCAGCGCTCCGTTTAAACGGATCACCGTTCCGCTTATGATTATACGGAGCACTGCTCCTATTGTCAAGGGGGATAACTATGCGATCCGATGCAAAGAAAAACTATGAGCACATACTGACAATCGCGAACGTCGTTGTAACTGAGCACGGCGCCGATGCCTCGCTGCGCGATATCGCACGCAGAGCTGGTGTCGGGCTCGGCACACTATATCGTCATTTTCCGACCAGAGAGGCGCTACTTGATACATTGCTCCGTGCAGGTTTCGACGAGTTGACCGTAAAGGCATGTGAGCTCGAGACTGCGGATTCACCCGGTGATGCACTTGTGTCTTGGCTACGTGAGGTCGTTACATTCACTGGGATCTATCAGGGTGTTGTGACAGTTATGGTTGAGGCTATGGAGGACACGGAGTCCGCACTCCACGCTTCGTGCGTCACGTTACGAGAGGCAGGTGCACGGCTTCTCGTTCGCGCTCAGTCCAGGGGACTTGCGCGTACCGACATGAACGGTGATGACCTGTTCGCGCTAGCTGCTGCACTTGCGTGGCTCGGCGACCAGCCCTCGTCAGTGCCACGAGCTGAGCATGTTTTTAGTATTATTGTGAGCGCAATTCTAACGAATGGAGCGAGCAGCGATTTCAAGGCATAGCTGCGAACTTAGGGCAGGTTGGACCCATAGTGGAGGTTAGTTAAACAACAACAGCGGCAGAAGAAGACTTTATCTATGCAGTCTTCTTCTACCGCTGCTTCATTTTATGGATCGTCTAAAACTTATTTGTCCACAACTGATGTACATCATCTTCCTAACTAACAAAAAAACTGAACCCCGTCCCCGGGATTCAGTCTCACTATCCACTCAAATCATAACCTAGGCTTGAACCAGCACGCCATCCTCCAGATGAAGCACACGGTCGCACCACTCCAGCATGCGGTCATCGTGGGTTACCATGACAGCTGCCTTGCCTTCGCTCCGCACCTCATCGGCGATCATCCGCACTACTTCTCTGCCGCGGCTGTAATCCAGACTCGCTGTCGGCTCATCTGCGAACAGGATAGCCGGTTTGTTCATCCACGCCCGGGCAATGGCCACACGCTGCTTCTCACCGCCGGACAACTGCTCGGGATACTGATTGCGCCGCTCCCAGATTTCCAGACGCTTCAGCAGATAGGTTGCCCGAACCTTGGCTTCCTTCGTGGTGAGCTTGGCCAGCTTGGCAACATAGAGCAGCTGTTCCTCCACCTTCAGGAAAGGCAGCAGCTGTGCGCTCTGGAACATGAACCCGATCTTTTGCAGCCTCAGCTCCGTCAAAGCCCCTTTGTCTTTGTCACGCAGTGATTCACCATCGATGAAGATTTCCCCGCTTGTTGGGGTGAGCAGAGCACCGGCGGCAGAGAGAAAAGTGCTTTTGCCGGACCCTGAAGGACCCAGTACCGCTACGAATTCACCTTCGTTTACCGTAAAATCCAGGTTATTCAGAACAGTCATTGCCCCGTCTCCGTCCCCGTAGGTTTTGGTCACTTGCTTCATGATTAATTTGGCGCTCATGCTCCAGTCCTCCCTATCGCTTCCAAGGCATCCACCTTGGCTACTCTTGCTACAGATATCAGTGAACCCAGCAGTGACATTCCGATGAACAGCAGGCTGGTCAGAATCATCGTCTGCCCGTCCAGTTGGAACGGCATCGCATCCGGCAGCCCCATATTCATTCCGAACGTAAGCAGCAGGCTCAGTGCCAGACTGGCTACAGACAGAATCAGGACTTGGCCGACCACGCTCCAGGCTAAATAGGACATTTTGGTACCCATTGCCTTAAGAATACCGAACTGGCTGGTCTTCTGGATTGTGATGACGTAGAAGAATACGGCAAGTACAACTGCAGCAATAATGAACAGGAAGGCTATCATCATAAGCAGAGAATTCTGTTCAGCCGCATATCCGGGGACACTGGAAATCGCCTGTTTCTGGGTAATCACCTCTACCGCCTGCTGCTGTCCGGCAATTTCAGATGCCTGTGCAGAAGATACTTTTAGCGCAATAACGTTGTAAGGAGCATCACTTGAATTACTTGAACTGCTGCCGCTCTGGACCGCCCCTTGCTTCATGGCCTGCCAATCCAGCTGGTTAATATATACCACCGGCGTATGGCTGTAAGAGCTGTCTTTCACAAAACCGCTAACCGTCCAGCTCATGCCCGTTGCCTGATCACTGATTGTACTGCCGATCGTGACACCGGACTCTTCCAGCTTCGAATCTACCACGGCACTCCCTTGAACTTCATTGGTGATTCCAGCACCATCCTTCACTTCAGGAGCCAGCATCCCCGCCATATCTACGGCAAAAAAAGTAATGTCCGCCTTCACATCCGCATCGGCAGCAGTAATAGTACTGGTCTGCACGCCAAGCGGAGTTGCCTTCGCCTCCCCGGCTACCGCACGGGCTGCTGCAAGCTCCGAATCGCCTAATTGTGAACGTCTAAACGTATGGTCAGCGTCGCTCTGCACGACAAAATAATTCGCAGGCATATTCTCCAGTGCCGAGATATTTGCATAGGCAAGTCCTCTGGCCAGCCCCGTTACGAACAGGACCAGAAACGAAACCAGCAGCATAATCACCATTATGAGGCTGTAGCGTGCTTTGGAATGCCTCATCTCCCGTAAAGCCAAAAACATATAACCACTCCTTCTAATCTGTATATCCACAGTTTAGAGGATGAAAATGAACGGAGTATGAATAAAGAATTACATTATACAGATTGAACCATAGTTCATCTGTTACTATGCGTCTGCTCACTCTGAATAGTGGCTGGGCAAAGTGACAGTAAAAGTGGTGCCCTCTCCAACTGTACTTGCCACCTCGATTGTACCGTTATGCGCCTGGATAATCTTCTGTGCAATGGCCAGCCCCAGCCCGCTGCTGTTGCTGTCACGGGTGCGCGCCTGATCCACTTTGTAGAACCGGTCGAAGATCATCGGCAGCTGCTCCGCAGGAATCCCTTCACCGTTATCCGTCACCGTTACAGTACACGTATGATCGTCTGCACGTGCTGCAATGCTGATTGTGCCGCCCGCCGGAGTGTACTTCACGGCATTAGATACCAGATTCATCCATACTTGATAGAGCAGGTTAGGGTCGCCTTCCAGTGTGATTTCAGCTACGTGCAGCCGGACCGCAAGCTCCTTCTCAGTAAGATGCCATTCCATAATCTGCATGACCTGGCGGAGCTGGGCACGGAGGTCGAAGCTTCGCTTCTGCAGCGCATGTTCTTCATAGTCAAGTGAAGATAACGTGAGCAGCTGCTTGCTGAGCACGGATAGCCGGCGGCTCTCTTCATCAATGATCGACAGGTACTCCAGCCTCTGGGGTTCGGGCAGCGCACCGTCTTTGAGCGCATGGGCAAAACCCTGGATGGAAGTCAGCGGAGATTCAATTTCATGTGAGACATTGGCGACAAATTCCTGACGCGCCCGGTTTGTCCGTTCCAGCTCCCGGCTCATCGTCATGAAATGGGAAGCCAGCTGGCCGATTTCATCGCGCCGGGCGGTATATAACTTGATGTCGTACCTGCCTTTGGATATTTTGAGCGTAGCCTCGGTTAGCCGCGTTATGGGCTTCACCACATGAAATACTGTAATGAGCATGAACCACAGGCTGAATAAGATAATGACGCCAATCAGCACGGCAAAAAAGATCCGCAGCTCGCCAAATTGCACCTCAGCATCCGGACGCATGAACAACGCATAAGTCTGTCCGGTGATCTGGACAGGTACACCAATCGAATTACTGAGCTGATTATCGAAGAAGCCGGTGATAAACGCTGAGCTGGGGAAATTACCGACTCCGTGGTAAATGTCCCCCGCCAGTACCTTTTGCAGCGCTCCCTCCTGCAGGTCATTTTTGCGGAAAGGCAGGCCGTAGAATTGTTCATTGCCGTTGTCATTGGACAGATACATCTTGTAGCCTAGCGAGGCGGTACTCAGCAGATACTCTTCCACCGCATCCGGGTGGTCCTGAATGAACTGCTGCAAGCCGATGGCCATTTTGGTCAGCTTGGCATCGTTCTGCGGTTTGATTTTGGCCTGATAATAGAGATTGGAAACGAGGAACCCCAATACACTGCTGATCACTATAACCGAGCAGAACACAATACTCATTCTTACATACAGCGACCTCATGTGTTCACCATGTCAACTTTGTAGCCAATCCCGCGTACGGTGCGGATCGTGAAATCATTCTGGTAGTCACTGAACCGCTGGCGCAGCCGTTTGATATGTACATCCACCGTCCGCTCATCCCCTTCATAATCCGCTCCCCAGACCCGTTCGATCAGCTCACTGCGCGAGAATAGCCGTCCGGGATATTGCGCCAGCTGGGCCAGCAGCTCGAATTCCTTCACCGGCAGCAAAAGCACCTCATTCCCGTCACTGATCTCATAATTCTTTCGGTCAATCACCAGTGAGTTCAGGCGGATTTTATCGTCAGAGGCAATCGAATAGCGGCGGAACAGTGCCTTAATGCGGAACAGCAGCTCCTCCGGTTCAAAAGGCTTGGTCACATAATCATCCGTCCCGCGCAGATACCCCTGCTCCTTGTCGCTGAGCTGCTGGCGGGCCGTCAGGAGGATCACCGGAATATCGTAAGTTTCCCTTATGTACGAGCATAGCTCCAGACCATCCATGTGCGGCATCATCACATCAACCACCGCAAGATCCACTGTCTGCTCCTGCATCAGGGTTACCGCTTCCCGGCCGTCGCCGGCCTCCAGGACATGATACCCCTCTCTCGTCAAGACATGCCGCAGCAGCGTGCGGATATGGACATCATCGTCGGCTACTATAATTTTTTTCAACTGTAAGCTCTCCCTCCGGGCTTGCCGAATTCAATGACATCATACTAGCAACAAACCATTCTTAAGACAAGCCTATGAGCCTTCAGCCGTTCTTGTGAGAAAAGGCATAATGCTCTCCTTCAGCGGTGTGACAGGACGCCCCATTAGCCGTTCCAAGTCTCCTGAAGTGGATGAGGTATCCAGCTTGCTCATAAAAGCATAGATCCAGTGCTGAGCTGCGGCATCCTGACGGTGTACCACGGGCTTCCCGGCAACCCCGGTTAATACTTCAGTCAGATCAACAAAATCCCAGGTATGTGCAGCGGCCAGCTCATAAATATGATTGCCTGGTTCTCCTTCAAGAAGCACAGCCGCAGCTGCCAGCGCAAGATCTCCACGGGTTACCGAATTGAACTTCCATTCACCCGGAGCGGTAATCAATTCCCCGCTGGACAGAGCTTCCTTCAGCCCCAGCACTCCTACGAAATCAATGTATAAGGCATTGCGCAAAAAGGTATATTCCAGTCCGGAGTCTATAATCGCCTGCTCGGTTAGCGTGTGCACATTGTCCGGCTTGCTCTGCTCAGATCTCTGCCGGGGAAAAGCAAAACCCGTATAGAGAATATGCCCGACACCGCTTCGCTTAGCAGCATCAATGACCCCCTTGTGCTGGATCAGACGTATGCCGTCATCCGTATTCGAGCTGGAGATTAGCAGCAGCCGGGATATCCCGCGAAAAGCTTCGTCCAGCGATTCCGTCACATCGTAATCGGCATAACGGACTTCTACGCCTTGCTCCCGTAGATACGCCGCCTGCTCCAGCTTCCGCACTCCGGCTACAATCTGTTCTGCGGGGATACGGCTGCGCAAATTTTCTATGATCAGACTTCCCAATTGTCCGGTGGCGCCAGTAATCATTATCTTCATTCTTATCTCTCCCTTGTATGTTCGCTCAATTTGTTCAGCAGACCCAGCAGCTGGTGCAGCTCCGTTTCATCCAGACGCTTCATCACGCTGGCAACAGCTTCCCGGTTTCCAGGCAACTGTTCAGACAGCAGGACGCGGCCAGCTTCGGTAATCGAAATCACCGTCTTGCGTCCATCCTTCGCATGATCCGCACGGGAGATATAACCGTCTTTCTCCAGCGGAGTGAGCAGGAGGCTGATATTGGCTTTGGTTACACCGATTCTCTCAGCGAGCAGTGAAGGCAGTATCGCTCCCCCTTGCTTCGCAATCTCTACCAGTACGCGAATTCTTGCCCCGTTCAGCCCTTGAGCCTGCCAGTATTTCTCGGATACGGCTACTGCATGGGCTGTCGCTCCCACCATAGCGAAGAAAACCTCATTGTGGAGCGGCAGCTCCAGCACATACTTTTGCAGTGCATCCATCCGTGCATCCAGCCGATCATTCATTCTTTCACTCATAAGTCCATTCATAGAATCATCCATCAGTCCGTTCAATTGTTCGTCGGCTGGTTTATTCATCCGCTCACCCATTTGATCACCCATTCTATCATTCAAAGTTTTGTCCATATCGCCCTTTATTGAGACATAACGCCTCTTAACGAGACATAACGCCTCTTAACGCTTCTTAAGGTCCCTTAACGATGCAAACTAATTATAGTTAATAGCTTAACTATATTTAAATAGAGAATAACTCAACCAGCTCTTATTGTCAAAATGTTGCATCAGTGCCCCCCGGTAGATGTGGGTTTAAACTAAAAGCCATTTTAATGACACATAGTTTGGGTTTGGGTGTGCGTTTGGGTGTGCATTTAGGGGTGCGTTTGGACTAACGGTTTTTGGTACTAGTTTGATCATACGATTTCAGTACTCGGCTGGTTTAGGCATTCGGTTGGGTATTCATTCGGATCTTGCGCAGGATTACTGGTGATTTAACCGGACTAAGCCCGGATTGTTGTATTAAATGCAAGATTTTTTCTTAATTTACTTGTAAAAATGGTTATTGTTGTACTTTTACAACGATTCTTACGATTCAGCCGGTTATCGGACTGAATTGTTGTAGTTTGTGCAAGATTCCCGGTAAATTAGCGAGATCGAATTCGAATTGTTGTACTTTCTGCAGGATTTCTCCCTCGCTTGATCGGATCAGGCCTGCTATGTTCCACTTTTCGCATAAATAAAACCCCCTATCCTTCAGTCGAAGGTAGGGGGCAAGGCGGAAGGCACACGGAGGACGTCAAAAGGTACAAATTACGGTAGATGGTACACTTCCGATAGATGGTACAGTTACCGTAGATGGTACACTTCCGATAGATGGTACAGTTACCGTAGATGGTACAGTTCCAGTAGATGGTTCAAATCCGGTAGATGGTACAGAACACAGTAGCTGGCTCACGTACAATTATGTCGCCTCCACTAGAGGATCTTTTAGATCAATACCGCCTTAGCCGTTGAAGTTACTGGTTCTTCGTTGTAGCTCATACTACCCTCCAGAACAACCTCCAGCTTGATCAGCTCAGAGCGGCTGGCCAGACGGATCGGCGGTCCCCAGGTTCCGTAGCCGGAGGAGACAATGACATGCAGCTTGTCTTTGAGCAGATAACCCCAGTCCAGCTCGAACAGGCGTCTCGTAATCCAGTGATTCGGAGCAATCTGCCCGCGGTGGGTATGTCCCGACAGCAGTACATCCACGCCAGCCCGCGCAGCAAGCTCGAAGCCGGTCGGCTGATGATCCATCATAATAATCGGCTTCGTGCGGTCAAGTCCGTCCAGCAGAGCCTCTACACTGAGCCGTCCGCCCGCTTCCATCGCCTCCGCCGTCTTGTCTTTGCGGCCCACAACGTATACTCCCGAGGTTTCCACAACCTCATCCTGCAGAACTTTAATGCCTATGTTCTTCATCACTTCGGTGTACTGCGCAATCGAACCGCCATAATACTCATGATTCCCCAGCACAGCATAGACCCCGTAACGTGCCTTAAGCTGCTTCAACTGCTGGTCCATTCCATTGCGGATAAAAGGTTCGATGCTGTCATCCAGCACATCTCCGGCCAGAAGCACGATATCGGGATTCATCGCATTAATCTCCGAGACCATCCGGCGTAAATGCCGGTTCCCGACAATGTTGCCCAAATGCAGGTCAGAGGCTACAGCTACCGTCAGCGGAACGCTGGTTCCGATAGACTTATCGACTTTCAGTCTGTGGCTCCGCACCACTGTGCTCCAGGCATTACGTGAACCCCATAGCAGGAATACGGCAAGCAGTGCCAGCACGGTAGCTCCAGCTTCGGTCACAAACGCCGAGAGGCCCACACCAGTGAGCGCCAGCACTCCATATACCAGATCGGTCAACGGCAGCAGAAGCACGGCAAACTCCATACAGGCCAAATAATAGGAGCCGACCACCTTGAACAACCGGCCAACCGGCTTAAGCGCCTTCGGCAACGGAACTCTGCCAATAATATAAGAGAAGGCAATCACAAGAAAGACAGGCCAGTACGCAGCAGCATGAATACCCGGCAGCCATTCCTGGAGCAGAACCCACAGATGCCATCCAATGTAGAAATTAACAAGTCCAAGCACAAGAAGCATGATAATTCCCGAAGCCAGCATGCGCATGTTTTTCACCCTATCCACTCCCTTAAGGTAAGTTTCTATAATATCTACTTCAGATCATATCACAAAGTATTCGAGAGGTATAAATTGTGCTCTGCCACTATGAAAAATCTTAGACACATCAGGAACTTTGCAGAATAAAAACGAATCCGTTCTATGTAACAGTTGAGTAACTATTTACGTTAAGCGGGAGAAAGGTGAGGATTTCCTTGGATCATACTTTTGTGAAAACATTGATCCTTACTTCATGAGTTTTGATTACTCTGATACACAAAAGGTGGCAACTAGTGAACATAAGCTAGACGATGATGGAGTAATGATTATCCGCTATACAGAAATCAATAATACTTGGATTGTTGATTGATTCAATCGAGCATACCAAACAAGATCCATCAGCATTTGCTGCAAACTTCTGCCTGAAGATAAAAAATTACTGCTGGAAGATTATTAAGCTGTGTATGCACAGTAAAAAAGAGCCCAGCAGGCTCCATTTATACTTCACTTAATGCTTTCAGAATTTTCCCTTTAGTCTCGTTTAACCGTGTCTCTGCACCATCCGGGTGCAAGGGCTCACTCCAGGCCATCCCATCACCCTCGTACCTTGGAACAACATGCATATGGTAATGGGTCAGATCGGTGAACTACACACCACCTAAGAGGTGGGTGCTTCTTGGTCAATAGAGCTACTGCTCCAAGTTTACCCAAGCTTATAGGCTAGTTCCTAACCCGCTAATGGCCATTTACATGGCTAGTTGTAGAAGATTCAGTGCCGCATTCCGGTCTCTGTCATGCTCTGTATGACAGGCAGGACAGGACCACTCCCGTACGGCTAGGTTCTTTACTTCTGCATTTTTGTAGCCACAGCAGGAACACAATTGACTGCTTGCAAAGTGTTTGGGGGCAATGATTAATTCTCTGCCGTACCATTTCGCTTTGTAGGTCAGCATGTCTCTGAACAGGCTCCAAGACACTTCGGATATGGCTTTGGCTAACTTATGATTCTGCATCATGTTCTTTACACGCAAGTCCTCCATCACGATCACTTGGTTTTCGTTTATCATTTGGGTGGACGTTTTGTGCAAAAAGTCTTTCCGTTGATTCGCTATTTTTTCATGCAGTCTGGCGACCTTCAGCCTTGCTTTATACCGGTTACGGCTCCCTTTCTTCTTTCGTGACAAGTCCTTTTGCAGCTTGGCTAATCGTTGTTCAGACTTCCGCAAGTACTTCGGATTCGGTATGATTTCGCCATGTGAAGGAATCGCAAAGTCTTTCAACCCCAGATCCACACCGATCTTCGTCTCGAGTGGGGGCAATGGGATGATATCCGTTTCCACCAATACGGAAGCGTAATATTTTCCCGTGGGTGTTTTGGAAATGGTGCATGATTTAATACGTCCCTCGAATGGACGGTGCAGCTTGATTTTGATTTTCGTTTTTAGTTTAGGAATTTTGATCCTTCCCTCTGTAATGGCAATGGTTCCCTTCTGGTTATTGGTTGTGAAGCTATGGCTATTCTTCTTGCTCTTGAATTTTGGAAATCCCGCGTTCGGTTCACGGAAGAAATTCTGATATGCCTTGTCCAAGTGAAGCTGGGCATTGGCTAAGGCTAGACTATCCACTTCTTTCAGCCAGGCAAAATCCTTTTTGTAGGGCGCAGGTGTCGTTTGGAGCATCGTTTCCGTTTGCTTGTAATGTTCAATCTTATCTGCAAGCATTCGATTGTAGATGAAGCGAACTGCGCCGAATACTTTAGTGAAGTACTGCTCTTGCTTATAGGTGGGATGGATTCGATACTTATAAGCCTTTAACACCTGTCCACCTCATTTCTGACCTTGAGATTCGATGTACTTCCGGATGACTTCAATCGGCGCACCGCCAGTCGTCAGTAGACAATAACTTCTGGACCAGAAATATTCCTTCCACAGCTGTTGACGAATTACAGGAAATTCTTTCTTAATTAGACGGGAGGATGCACTCTTATAAGCGTTCAGAAATTTAGAAATATCGCTATTGGGGTGAGCATTCATTAGAATGTGAACATGATCCTTGTCATGCTTCCATTCCTGCAGGGTGATATTGTAATTAGGCTGAATAGACTCAAATATCTCTTGTAACCGATTCGAAATGTCATCGTCTATTACTTTTCTGCGGTACTTCACGACTAGAACAAGATGATAATGAAGAGAGAATACTGAATGATTATTTGTGTCTAATTCCACGGATATCACAACCTATTTCATAATACTACTGAATACTTTTATTGTAATATTTTAGGTTGTATTTGTCTATGAGAAAGACCGCTGACATTCATCCCGCCACTTAGAGAAGTGGGGGAATTCTGACAGCTAACTGTTAAATTTACCGCCGTCAGCACAAATTCTAATCCCATCCGGTTTGTACAAGCTTTTGAGCAGCGCAGTAACCTTCTGCGAAGCATCCATAACCGCATGCGCGGTTTCCGGGTCCAGCTCGTCAGTATCCAGGTAATGCTTTTTAGGAAGAATCAGGGTATGCCCTTCATTGAACGGAGCGATATCAAGGACACAAGTGATAAGTTCATTTTCCAGTATAATATTCAGGTCTGGTTCAATACCCTTAGCGATTCTGCATCCCAGGCAATCCATATTGCGCCTCTCTCCCCTCTAAAAAAAGAAAATGCCCTGCGGCATCTTCGTGTTCCGGATTATGTAGTTAAACGGCTTTGTTACCTTTGGCTGCGATACAGTCCCCGATCAGCTTGTCACATTTGTGAATATGATTAATCAGCCAGTCAGTCAAAGTTCGGTTAAGCTTGATTGTTGACAATACGGATACCCCTTTGGTCTTAATGCTCTCTTCCAGATCAAGAACGGTCTGTACGAATTCAGCATGCGTCTTCTGGTGTTCTGTCAGTTCAGGGAAGTCGATGTCCTTCATCAATTGCTCTTCACTGCCGAAATGCTCCACGGTGTAGTCCTTGAGGAATTTCAGTGTTTCTTCGATCTTCTCTTTGCCCTGCTGATTGGTACATGCTTCAAAAAAGTCATTCAGCTTCACAAGCAGCTGTCTGTGCTGGCAGTCAATCTTCTCTACTCCGATGTCATATGAATCCTTCCAGGTAATCAATGACTCACCTACCCTTTACAATAAATTACATAATGAAAAGCATAATTTATTGTCCACTTTTCCGCATAAAACCTCTATAAACAACATCACACGTCATGCTAATTGTCGAATAAGGTGGACTGAGCCACGATAATCCGTAAGGTCTCTGGAGTCGGCTGGATGTTAATTCCGCTGAGTCTGTAACATAGGTTGTACTGGTCTTCTAGCAGGCTGTTAACCTATATTTCGCATCCTCAAGTTAGATTCCACTCTAGATTGTATCTGTACAGCTTCGATGGGCGGTGTCCGGCATCGCGGGTACTCTCATCCGTCTCAATCACCCGCTCAGCAATCTTGCGGCGGAATGCGGCGGCGAGCAGCTCTTTGCCAAGGATGATTTCATACACACGCTGAAGCTCGGACAATGTGAAGAGCGGCGGCATCAGATTGAATACAATATCGGTATACTCAGCTTTGCCGCGCAAGCGTTCGATTGCAGCCTGCACCATCATTAGATGGTCAAAAGAAAACCCCGAGCTCCGGACAATCTCACGGTCCATATGGCGGACATGCCCCCGGATGGTTTCGGTAAGCCTGACCACACCACTGAGCTTCGCCTGTTCATTCTGCAGAATAATCTCCACAAATGTCTCCAGCCGGGTGCCCTGCTCCAGCTCCTCACGGCGTGTCTCCAGGATATTGTAAGAAACCTCAAACCAGGCGGCTGCGGCCGCATCATCCCCTGCCTGTACAGTCAACGCTTTGCGGTCCACGAGTGCCATGTAAGAACAACTGATCACACGCATACGCGGATCACGCTGAACATCGCCCCAGGTATATAACTGTTCCATATAAATATTATCAATATTAGTCTCACTGTACAGCTCCCGGCGGGCTGCCTCCTCTACGCTTTCGTGGATCCCCACGAATCCTCCAGGCAACGCCCATTGTCCCAGAAAAGGATGTTCACCGCGCTGTATCAGCAGAAGCTGCAGTGATTTCTCGGCCAGCTTGCGGTAATTATCCTGCTGCTCCTCCATTACGGTGAAGATCAGCATATCCACAGCAACAGACGGACGTTCATAGTTCCCGGCGTCATAAGTCTTCAGGAACTGCTCTTCGGTTAGACCGTTGTGATCAGTGACGGGTTGGTTTGGCATGCGTGCACTCCTTTTTCTCATAATTATACCTCTTGTTAATAACATAGTGTTATTATATATCGGTTCCTGGAATGCATGCCAATCACAAGTATAGCTGGAAAAATGACAAAATCCCGTTATAGTACCCTCTTATTACTTCAAAAACTGGTAATACCTCTATTCTGATTTGGCATGCCGCATATCGCCCATAAGACCTTTGAAGAAAAATTGAATAAAGCGTTCTTCGGAAATAACAGGATGATCGGAAGGTCCAGTCTCTTGGAACTGAATCATCGCTTTCTGGTACATATTGAAATAAAAGAATAGTTCGTCTTCCTTCAAATCCTCTGCCACATACTGCTCCTCCTTCCCGCGCTGAACGAGCTTCAGCAGAAATGGAACGAACCTCATCGCCAGAAACCGGTCCACTCTCCCTTGCATCGCAAGACTATCAGCAGATTGATTCATGCAGTCATGAATGACCTTGACGTATTTCATTTCCTCCGTCATTACCGTATACATGAGCTTTGGATAAGACATATGGCCTTCTATTAACTGCTCATATCTCTTCAATTGTTCCTCCATCATTTCACTGATAGCTTCAAATAACAGATCGTCCTTGCTCCCGAAATAATTGTAGATGGATACTTGAGATACTTCCTTTGAATGGATGGGACATTGTATATGCCGTCATTTATGGAAACAAAAACCAGAGCATAAAGGAAAACTGTATACAGGCGGCTACTTCCGCTATTCCGTCCATATTAACTATTTCGGAGATGTATTGTGGGTGCTTGCGATGGCGCTCACCGCATGGAACGCATGGGCGCTGCTCGTACCACTATGGTTGTTCTGTTTCTTCGCATTCTACAACATCCCGATGCTCGATAAGTACCTTGCCGAGAAGTATGACAATGATTTCGAACATTACCGTAAAAAAACAAAAACATTTATTTCTTTTATCTTTTAACTGAGCGTTTTGCATCATTCGTTTTCCAGAAAAAAATAAGGATAGCATATATGCTATCCGTTTGTCTGCCAATGGTTCGAAGCAACTATATATGAATCACAAGGGTTCAATATGGACAAGCACCGTAGCTACTTGATGGCGGTCTTTCAACTGGTCCTCAATCTCTTCCGTAATATCATGGCTCTGCACCACATTCAGTCTGGAATCCACAAGTACCGTAGTATCCACTAGTACATTGTTTCCGTGAATGCGGGCTTTGATATCCTTAATTAACTCTACGCCTTCAATCTCCGATACCGTCTGCTTCATTAACTCCAGCTCACTTGCATCGAATCCGTCTGTCAGGTCATGAGTGGCTTTGCGGAAGATATCCCAAGCGGTTTTGCAAATCAGCAGACCGACAATGGTAGCAGTAAGCGGATCAAGCCAGGGAATGCCGAACTGTGAGCCGATAATACCAATAAAGGCACCCACGCTTACGAGCGCATCCGAACGGTTATCCTGGGCAACGGCATGCATCGCATTGCTGTTCAATTTACGGGCAAGCTTGATGTTATACCTAAACACAGCGATCATAATCACAGCACAGGCAGCTGCCGTCCACGCGGCAATTAGATCAGGGGTTTCCAGCGAAGGCTGAATGAACTTGTTGACACCCTGATACAGCACTTGAAAGCCTACAGCAATCATAATGAAGGAGGCGATCAGTGCAGCAACTGTCTCTGCTCTGAAATGACCATAGCTGTGATTGGAATCCGGGGGTCTGCGGGAAATCTTCAGGCCTGTCAAAATGGCTATGGAAGCAATAATATCGGTGCTGTTATTCAGTCCGTCGGCAAGTAGTGCCTGCGAGCCTGAAACGGAGCCGATAAACAATTTGACGGCAGATAGCAAGATGTAGGCTAGTAGACTGAGCCAAGCCCCTTTTTCACTTTGTTTAATATCGCTGTAATTATCCAAGAAAAAGGACCTCCAAATATTAGTATTGTTCCATACTACACGCTGACTGGCGGGTGGGTCTAGAGAAACAGTGTTGCCGGACTGCGCAAGAGTTAACCCCGCCAAATAGAGTTGCGGAGCCGGAAGTATGTTGCCTTGCGCAACATTGTTTGCCCCGGTTCAACATGGAGCACGAATCCCTGTCGCAGAACCCTGTAACTTTTCATTGCAAACATCGTCTAACTAATAAGAAGCCGTCACGGCAGCCGCATTAAAAAGCGGATCCCCTCCTTATATAGGAGGTATCCGCTGTAAAAGCAAACGAAAGGGACAAGTCCGGAATTATTTTATTCCGCCGGAGGTGTAAAGGAACGGGCGGCGAACTCGGCATCCAGCATATAGAAAGCATTACTGTCCGTTTCAATCCGTTTGAGCTTGGCGATAATATTGCTGAAGAGCGCTTCTTCTTCCACCTGCTCGTCAATGAACCATTTGAGGAAATAGATTGTAGCATGCTCGCGTTCATCCAGGGCCAAATCAGCCAGATGATAGAATTTCTTCGTATTCTGCTGCTCATGGGCGAAGGCATGCTCGAACGCATCCAGCATAGATGAATATTCATTGTTCGGCTCCGGCAGGGCGGCAAGGGTGGCACGATAGTCACGGTCGTTGAGGAATTTGTAGATTTTCATCGCATGGAACCGCTCTTCTTCAGCCTGCACCAGGAAAAAGTTGGCGAATCCATCCAGACTTTCACCGGAACAATACGCGGCCATCGCCAGGTATACATGAGCGGAGTAGAACTCGAAATTCATCTGTTCATTTAGCGTGTTCATTAATTGTTCTTTCATTGACAGGTCACCTCATCCTTCTCATTTGTGTACACAGTAAGCAGTTCTTATGTAAAATCTACTTCATCTTAACATTCCTACCCGCCAATCAGCAACCGAAAGGACGAATTCCAACAATGAAATGGTTCAGCCCACGGCAATATAAATCGTCCCTGCATCAGCGCCCTCTCTTCCTAGTGACAACCGTTGTTTGTCTTCTGCTGGCAAGTGGTTGTGGAGGAAACGGAAGCTCTGCACAGGCAGGAACGGGTCCTTCCCGGGCACCGGCGTCAGCTTCTCCCTCTGCTCCGGTAACTACACCGGCAGCAGCAGCAGAAACACCTGCAGCCAGTGTCCAGCCCTCCGCTACTCCTGCTTCGGCAGCAAACAGTACAGACACTAGTGACGTTATCTCCCGGAAGCTAGCCGGAATGACTCTGGAGGACAAGATCGGGCAGATGCTGCTGGTCGGAATCGATGGAACTGCGGCAGAGTCAGCGGCACAGAAGATGATTGCCGAAGACAAGGTTGGCGGAATCATCCTCTATTCCGATAATATCAGCAGCCTGAAGCAATTGGTCAGTCTGACCAATGCCTTGAAGAAAAGCAATAACGGCAACCCTGCCCCGCTGTTCATGAGTGTGGACCAGGAAGGCGGCAAGGTGAGCAGGCTTCCTGCTGAATACGCAGTGTTCCCTTCAAATGCAGCGGTAGGAAAAGGGAATACTGCCACCGATGCCGGAACAATGGGCGAACTTCTCGCCCGGGCCGTGAAGTCCTCCGGCTTCAACATGGATTTCGCACCTGTCCTTGATATTAACAGCAATCCGGATAACCCGGTTATTGGTGACCGGTCCTTCGGCAGCACTGCAGATCTGGTAGTCCGACTCGGCATCGCCGAAATGAAGGGCTTGGAGTCTGAAGGGATTGTGCCTGTAGTGAAGCATTATCCCGGCCATGGGGATACTTCCGTGGATTCCCATCTGGAGCTGCCGGTAATTAACAAAACCGAGGCGCAGCTCGCCAAGCTGGAATGGCTACCTTTCCAGGCGGCTATTAAGGAGAAGGCAGATGCAGTTATGGTAGCCCATATCCTGTATCCGAAGCTGGACCCTGAGAAACCCGCTTCCCTGTCCAAAGTAATCATCGGCGAGCAGCTGCGCGGAGAGATGGGCTTCAAGGGAGTTGTCATTACCGATGATCTTACGATGGGCGCTATCGTCAAGAACTACAGCCTCGCTGCGGCTGCAGTCGATACTGTACGGGCCGGCAGCGATATTCTGCTGGTCGCCCACGAGTACAAGAATGAGCAGGCGGTGCGTGCCGCTCTGCTTAGCAGCGTGAAGGACGGTACGATCACAGAATCACGGATTGATGAAAGTGTCTACCGCATTCTTGCACTGAAAGCCAAATATGAGCTGACTGATCAGGTGGTCCCCGTCCCGGATCTTACCGGGCTGAACAACGGGATCAAAGCTTGGCGTAAGCCATTTCATCAGAACAAGTAGTTAACAAGCGGAATCGGTACCACTCTCAACAATTTATACGCTCTGGGGAAGTGAAGCTTACTCCTTATGCAGTAGCGAGAGGTGTGAACCAGCAGAGTTGGAAAAAAGGCACTTAATTCTGCCGAAACCATGCGCTTCAGGGAGGCAGTTGGAAAAAGTACAATTAATCCACTGAGCCCCAAGGATTTTAGCAGAATTCGGTCTGATTAAGTGTTGTTTATCCAACTGTTTCCAGGAATTGTGCCCGTGACATCAAATTAGATGTACTAATTCCACTTAGATCATCCGCCGCGCTCCGCCTGTAATTTGTATTTAAAAATAGCCCCAAACCCGGCAATCAACCCGGTTGGGGCTATTCATTGTTGCTATACTACTGCAGAACTACGGTGTCTCCTGCCTTCAGTCCTGACAGCACTTCCGTTTTGTCTGTTGTTTCCATTCCGACCTTAATCTCTTTCCGTTCATACTGCCCGTTCCCTTTGTCCAGCATCACAAAGGCCAATTCACCTTCACGGATAACAGCGATATTGGATACAACCACTGCTTTCTCTTTGCGCGAGGTTTCGATGTCTCCGCTCAGGCTGAGTCCGCCGATCAAATGCTCGTCCGGCTGGAGGGAGATGACGACTTCAAATTGCGGAATTTGTCCGGCTGTGTTCTGGCCTGTGGTGGTGGTGGCAAATTTGGCTACTTCTGTTACCTCACCGTTCAGGATCAGGTCCTTCATCGCGGTCATCTTCACCTTAACCTTCATGCCTTTTTTGATGCGGAAGATATCCTGCTCTCCGACCTGGGCAATGAACTCCACCTTCTTCATGTCCACAATCTTGCCGATGTATTGATTGTCGGTTACCGTCTGCGGCCGTTCAGTGCTGCTGTCAAACAGGAAGATGCCGTTCTCCGGTGCATGATACACGGCAGTGCCCAGCTTCGCCTTCTTCTCCGAAAGCTCCTTGGCTTGAATCTCGGCAGTCACCTGATTCAGCTCGTCGTTCAGTCGCGCCGTTTCCTGGGCGGCCAATGCTTTCAGCCGTTCCGCTTCCGTACCGGCCGGAGCCGCAGTATCGTCCTCCTGCTGGCTGACAAAAGCGTTCAGCTCTCCCTCCAGCTTCGCCTTGCGGTTGGCAGCCTCTGCTGTCGCAATCTCATTGCGGAGCGTAGTCTGATCCAGAGTGAAGAGCACATCGCCCTTCTTCACCTGCGCCCCATTCTCGACCTTCCAAGCCGTAACCTTGGAGGCGAAAGGTGCGTATACCAGCGTCTCCTGCTGGTATTGCGATCTGCCCTTGATCTGTATCGAGGTGGTTAGCGTTTCCTCTGTTACCGGGAAGCTGATCACCTGCATCGTTTCCGGCGGAAGCTCCGCAACCTCCTTGCCCTTGAAGAATTTGGTATACCCCAGATAACCTGCGGTACTGATGATACCTAAGATTATGATCCACTTCAGGCTCTTCTTTAGAGTCC
Organism: Paenibacillus sp. FSL R5-0912; assembly: GCF_000758605.1. Taxonomy (NCBI): domain Bacteria; kingdom Bacillati; phylum Bacillota; class Bacilli; order Caryophanales; family Paenibacillaceae; genus Paenibacillus; species Paenibacillus sp. FSL R5-0912. The sequence goes on along the minus strand of NZ_CP009282.1, from coordinate 3,720,416 downwards.
TCTTCATCATTTCGGCTTCCTTTCTAGCTTAGGGTTAGTCTCGTTTAATGGCAGTTAATGCATCGGTTCTGGAGGCGCTGATCGCCGGATAAATCCCCGACAATACGCCGGTCATAATGGCAAAGGACATCCCGATCGGCAAATTCATCGGCGGGATGAAGAAATTCATTCCATCGCCTGCCGAACCGACCAGCTTATTCAGCCCCATGACAATCAAGTAAGAGAACAAGACACCAAGCATTCCGCCCAGCAGTCCCAGAAGCGCAGCTTCTGTAATGAACATATTGCGGATCTGCCCCATGTTCGCTCCCAGCACCTTCATAATTCCAATCTGCCGGCGCCGCTGATGAGTCGACATGGTCATAGCCACAATGATGGAGATCGAAGCGATCACCAGGATGAATACCCCGATTCCGAGTGCAGCCATCTTAATCATGTCGAATTGTTCTTTCAGCATCTCCTGCTGGAATAGATTGTCTTGAGCGTTCAGTGTCAGCTTCTGAATCATCTGCTCCACCGACTTGATGTTCGCCACATCGTCCACTTTGACCGTAAGCGAGTTATACGTCCCCTCCGGCGGAAGCGTGAGCACACTGGTGGTGGAATTATCGAAGGTCAGCTCCTTGGAGAGCTGCAAGGCCGTTTCGGGCGACATGTACATAATCTTCTCATACGATGCCCGCAAGTCATCCATTCCCTTGGGAGTTGCCAGAATTCCGTCTACCTGAAGCGGCGAGCTAAGCTTGATAACCGGTGTTGTAGAGCTGTAATCCTGAGCCTGAATCTGGATCTGCTTCCGATACATTTCGGTGGGCACTGTGGCTAATTTGTCATATTGCTGGTACAGGTCCTGATTGAACGGTTCCGCATTCATCTGGTCAAACAGCTTCTGACGGGTCTCCAGATCAATCAAGCCAAGAGTGGCCCCGTAATTCAGCACAATTGACCCCACCTGACCACCGGCCGCCCCTTGCTTGAACTTGTGATCATAGGCCGTCAGCATATGCAAATCGGCAATGATGATACGGATATCGGCGATTTTGTTATCTACGGTCACCATCTGCAGGTATCCGGCTTCCTGGAACGGGGAAGCGGCCTTTACATGATTTAACCCCTGGATGATCTTCAGCTTCTGGTCGGTCAGCTTACCCGGGTCGAGGTTCTCATTCACCTCTCCAGAACCGCCGCCCCCGCTGCCGCCCTTGCCGGTTGATGGAATCCCGCCGCCCGGCGAGACCATGATTTCATCCATTTTGAAATTCTGATTCACCTGTTCAGTCACATAGACCTGAGCAGATTGGCCCACACTCAAGGCCACGATAATAGCTGCGCAGCCGATGGAAATCCCGGTCATACATAGACCTGTGACCACCTTGCGCCGTTTGACCTGTTCCCAGGCCATCCGTGAAATATCTCTGATCTTCACGGCTTCCCTCCCTCTGCAGGCTTAACTTCCACAGCGGTCTGGTGTTCAGGTTCTTCAGCGGTCTGATGTTCATCCGCTGCTGCTGTCAGGTGTTCTGTCTCTACAGCTTCCTGCTCAGCTTCTGCAGCTAATTGCTCTTCAACCTCAACCACTACCACTGCTTCCTGTTCAGCTTCCTCGGCTATTTGCTGTTCAACCACTACTTCTCTCTGCGATTCTGTAATCAGGAAGCCATCCCTGAGCGTAAAAATCCGCTGCATTTGTTCAGCCACCTTGTATTCATGGGTAACCACAATAAACGTGGTCTTCATCGTACGGTTCAGATTCAGCAGAATGCTGATAATCTCCTCTTCGGTCTTGGAATCCAGGTTCCCCGTCGGCTCATCGGCGAAGATGACCGACGGCTCTGTGATCAGCGACCGGGCAATACTGACCCGCTGCTGCTGTCCACCGGAGAGCTGGGAAGGAAATAAATCCGCCTTGTCGGGAATCCCCACCTGCTCCAGCAGCGCAAGCGCCTTTGCCTTGCGGGCCTTGGGAGAGACCGACTGGAAGACCAGCGGCAGCTCCACATTCTCACGGACCGTGAGGCTTGAAATCAGCTCATATGCCTGAAAGATAAAGCCGATATTCTTGCGCCGGAACTCGGCAAGCTTATTCTCGCCCATCTTCACAATGTCCTGGTCGGCAATGTAGATATGACCTTCCGTAGGCTTCATCAAGCCGGCCATCAGATTAAGGAGCGTCGACTTGCCGGACCCCGAGCTGCCCAGTAGTGCAACCATCTCCCCCTGATTGATCGAAAAATTGATTTTATGAAGAACGGATGTCCATTCATTACCGCTTTTGTACGAATGCGTAATATCTTCAACACGCAACATGGAAGCTGCTCCTTTTTAGGCTGATGTGAATTTCAATTACTATGATTTAGGCGGAAGCTCTTCTTTGACGATATAGACCTGGCCGCCGAGCATCAGCCGTTCGCCCTGGAATTCATCATACAAGGTTAATTTATAAGTACCACCGCCGAGAGTTTTGTACAGGCTTCTGTTGATGGCGAGCGAATAGACGTTGTTCGTTCCCTCAATCAGGTCGGTACCTATGATGAGCGTCTTTTCCTGCGAGATTCCGAAAGGATCGGTAATTTGTAAAATAAGCTTATGCTCCAAGGCTCCTGCATCGTATTGATAATCCCGCTTCAAATTGTAGTTAATTGAAATATTGATAGTATCCGTGGATATCATATGTCTGCCTTCTGAGCTCAGGAAGGAAATGGTATAAGGATATAGAACCGTATTCAGTAGTGTGGTTGCCGGTACATTGGCCTGCGGATTCAGCTGGAGCGCAGCCACATCTACAAATCCGGTCGCTTCCTCCTTACTCTCAATCAGCTTGCCTCCGTTGATACCGGCACCCAGATAGAGGGAGATGTCACTGATGTCCGTGGTTTTGGGCAGCTTGGTCCAGAAGACCACGAGCTGTTTCGCACCGGGAGCAGCGCTGTTATCTGATTGGCTAGGCGTTGCCTCAAAATATTGTCCATCTTTGGTTCTGTAATATGCCTGCAGCCGGGCCATCTTGCTCTGTCGCTTTTCTTCACTGCTCATGAGCAGCTCGGTATAGACCAGATTGTAATTTTCCCCTTCATAGACGGTCGTTCTGTTTTCCTGCACAGTGGCTGTTTTGCCTTTTCCATTGACGGTGTAGTTCTTGCCCTGCGGAATGATGGCGATACTGTTAATCGAGTTGTTAATGCTCAGATCCAGGAATGGAACGGTTTCTGTATTCTCTGTGCCGTATAAGGCGATTCGGATATCCCGGAACTCAGCCGTATAGGCGATTTTGCCGAGTACATACAGTACCACTGACTTGCCGGGGGCCAGAACCGAAGATTCTTTATTCTCCATGAACAGATCCGTAGTCACAAGCAGACTGTCATTATCGAGCTTGATGGAACCTTTAAGTTCCGGCAGGGTCAGCGACACGGATTGTGTATTGGTAATTTTCAGTCTGGCGGCTACAATATCATCATCTCTCCAAGGGTAACGCTGCACAGATTGAATACTGTAAGAGAAGGAGCCGTATGAATTCGTCGTCATGTACTCCTGCCCCGTCTGCACATCCGCACGAAGCGCGTAAGGAATGACGAAATAGGCAACCGGGAAAATCATTTTGGATGTCGTTGCTCCACTGCCAGCATTCCCTGCACCAGGCGTTCCTTCTGTACCTTCTGTACCTGCCGTACCAGATCCAATTGCTGTATCCGCGCCAACCGCTTCGATCATCATGAGCTGCAGCCCGGATTGCTCCACTTCAAGCGGTACGCGGACCGTCAGCGGAATGATTTTGGTCTCTAGCGGCTTGAGCGTAACTCCGCTTAACCCCTTCGCACTCACCGGGAAGGTTGTGCCTTTCTGGGATTTGACCGCCAGCTCATAGCTTGGCAGCGTGACTGCTTTGTTGCCGGTATTCTTGATCTGCATCTGAAAAGTCCATACCGCATCAGCATCCTGTGAATATACATTGGCATTGCGTATCAGCGTTTCTATGGTATTGCTGTTCACGATGATTTTTTTGACTACGCCGCTGCCGACGACCAGATTAGGCGATGTGGCCGCTGGAAGCTTATAGGCCGATTTCGGCAGCTCCAGCTTCGTAGTTTCATCCTTTTGCGTAAATTGAAGCTTCATATTATCCGTCTTGAGGTAAGCTGGTATTTCAGCCAGATAATAGATGCTCCGCTTCTCTTGCGGCTGAATCTTGTAATCCGCCTGCGTGCTGCTTAATGCAAGCTCAAAGGAAGTCCCGCTGGCGGATACCAGGTACGCGGAATACCCCGGATCACCCAGCACCTTGTTTCCTTTATTGGTCAGATTGAGCCCTACCTTGGCATAGACTTTGCCGCCGTATTTGTAGAGCTGCAGTGAATCCGCACTGACTGTAACAGGAATGTCGTTCATGGTGGTATTCAGACTTGTACCGGTTGCAGCAGCTGTAGAGTAATTCGCCGGAACTGCGTAAGAACCCGTCTGCTTCAAGTACCCCTTCGCCTTGGCGTCCCAGACCAGCATAGAGATCTTAAGGCCCTGCAAGGATGAAGTTTGTCCCACATTTACATAGTAGGTAACGCTCAGACTTTCTTTCGCTCCGACCTTTTTCTTCAGTGCATCCGTACCTACCGGATTTCCCGGAAGCACTGAACCTCCAGGTGTTACAACCCGTGAGAAATATTTCAGCAGACTCGCGCTTGAATTACCGGAATTGGTATATTTCAGCGTATAAGATACGATATTTCCGCCGGTCTGACTCCAGATGTTCACGTTCTCAAGGACTGCTGTCACCCCGGCTCCCAGCGTAACGGGATTGAATTTGAATGCTGGTGCAGCGGCAGATGCCGCCGCATTCTTAGTTGTTGCGGCTGCGGCGGCAACGGGGGCAGCGATGCTGCCGGCCAGCTGACCGGCTACAAGCGTACTCACGAGCAGAGCAGCATATGTAACTCTATACTTTCTCATTTATTTCCCTCCAGATGTATTTACTAGCAATATTATAGTTGCAGATCGCGTGGAAATTGTATCCACTTTGTAACCCTTCGCTTCCGTTTGTAACCTTCTCAAGCAAAAACATGTCAAGTACAGCACAAAAAGCGCTGATAATGTAACAAAGTTTGTTAATATTGTTTCGGCTACACTATGATTCTATGAGCTGAACAACCGTCTGTACTGGTTGGGCGGCATGCCTTCCAGCTGTCTGAAGACCTTAATGAAGTAACTGGACTGGTGAAAACCGCTCTGCAGTGCAATTTGCGCGACAGACAGCTCAGTCGAGACCAGCAGCAGCTTGGCACGGGCCATCCGGCAGTCACTTAAATAACGGTTCGGCGTCTTGCCCATTATGCTCCGGAACAGCCGCAGAAAATGATAGCTGCTGTAACCGGCAAGCCTAGCCATCGCTTCCAGTGTCCAGGGCCGCTCGCATTCGCTGTGTATCCTGTCGGCCGTGAGCCGGATGGAATGTCTGATCTCCAGCGGCACCGCCCCGTGCAGCGGCTCAGAATTCTGCATCAGGGTCACAAGAATCTCATAGAGCAGAGTAGACAGACGCGGTTCACTCCGGGTCTCATAAGCCGCACTTAGCCTGTACATCTCCTCGAAGACCGGTTCATAGCCCGTTCCGGGATCGAAGGTGAAAAAATAACCGCGGGAGTGATCCGCCTCCTCCAGCATCGGCAAAGATAAAGCTGTGGCGAAATGGACCCAGCGCACATTCCAGGCCTGGCCCGGCTCAGAACCGTATTGCTGGTAAGCCCCCCGCGGGAACAGAAACCCGCTCCCCCGCTTCATGGATATCCGTTCCCCTTCCTGGAACACATACCCTTCTCCGCCAAAGACCATATGTAGATTATAGCTGTTCAGGAGCCCTTCGCTTCTACGCTCTGCATGCTGGGGGAAGTCGCTGTAATGGCCCAGCATCTCCGGATAGCACACATAGTGCGTATATGCAGGCTGCGGCAGAACCCAATGTTTTTTCATATTAACTCTCACCTCCACCTGCCGTATATCAAGCACGCAATATAGTAATACAATAGCAATATTATGTTATATAAGTGTATACACTGCTGATAATACAATAGATTGGTATCAACTATAAAGCAAATATTTACACTTGGAGGTTACTATGAAGAAACCTGTTGCTGCAGAACGATTCGAGCTTGGCGTCTGTTATTATCCCGAACACTGGCCTGAATCCATGTGGGCGGATGATTACCGCCGTATGGTTGAAACCGGATTCACTATTGTTCGTCTGGGCGAGTTCGCCTGGTCGGTCTTTGAGCCGGAAGAAGGTCAATTTCAATTCGGCCTGTTTGACCGTGCTATTGATTTGGCGCACAGCTACGGGCTGAAGGTCATTATGGGAACACCTACTGCCACTCCGCCTGCCTGGCTTACCGAACAATATCCTGAGGTATTAAATGTGACTTATGAAGGTGTGACGATGCAGCACGGCATGCGCCGTCATTATAATTACAGCAGTCCCAAATACCGCGAGCTCTGCGCCAGAATTGTGACTAAGCTTGCCGCGCATTACGGAAGCCACCCTGGTGTGTCCGGATGGCAGATTGACAACGAATTGAACTGTGAAGTCAATGTATTCTACTCGGAGAGTGACCATCTTGCCTTTCGGGCATGGCTTCAGGACAAATATGTAACACTGGAAAAGCTGAACGAAGCCTGGGGTACTGTGTTCTGGAATCAGACCTATACACGCTGGTCACAGGTCTATCTGACCCGGCCAACCCCCTCGCCGAACCAGCCCAATCCGCATCAGGCACTGGATGAGAAGCGCTTCATCTCTTATAACACGATTTATTTTGCCAAGATCCAGGCGGATATCCTCCGTGAACTGGCTCCTGACCAGTGGGTGACTACGAATGGCTTATTCGGACATCTGGACAGCCATGAACTGAATGACGAGCTGCTGGACTTCTTCAGCTATGATTCATATCCGCAGTTCTCCACCATTTACTTTGATCCGGCAGAGGTGAACCCGCTGCGTGACCGCGGCTGGGGGCTGTCACTCTCTGCGGTCCGCTCGGTAAGCAGCAACTTCTGTGTGATGGAACAGCAGTCGGGACCCGGCGGTTGGGTAAACCGGATGGATATGCCTTCTCCGAAGCCCGGGCAGATGCGGCTGTGGACTTACCAGTCTATCGCCCATGGTGCGGATATGCTGCTCTACTTCCGCTGGCGGACAGCTACTATGGGGAACGAAATCTATTGGCACGGCTTGAACGACTATCATAACCAGCCGAACCGGCGCGTGAAGGAAGCCGAGCAGATCGGCAAGGAGCTGGCAAAGATCGGCAAAGCCTTCATCGGCAGCCGGACTCAGGCTAATATCGCCATCGTGCGGGATTATGATAATGAGTGGGACGGGGAATATGACGTCTGGCACGGGCCATTCATGTGGCAGAGCAACAAGGAATGGTTCAAGGCACTGCAGCGGATGCATATCCCCAATGATGTTCTGTATATGCGCAGCAATACAACGCTTGCAGAGCTTGTGCGTTACGAGGTGCTGGTCTACCCGCACCCGGCCATTATGAGCGACGACACAGAGGCCCTGCTGGATCAATATGTACAGCAAGGCGGGAAGCTGATCTTCGGCTGCCGCACCGGATACAAGGATACCACCGGACAATGTTATATGCGGCCTTTTCCCGGAGCAGCCCAGGAGATGTGCGGTGTAACCGTGGAAGAGTTCACTATGGTCAAAGGAACACGTCAGCCTACCTCGATCCGTTGGACGAATAATCCAGAGACGCTCACGGGTGCGGATGCTTTCAATGATATTCTTCATGTGGAAGAGAACAGTGTCGAGGTTATGGGAACCTACGCTACCGATTATTATGCCGGCAAACCGGCAGTAACCCGCAACAAGCGCGGCAAGGGGGAAGTCTGGTACTACGGGGCTGTATTTAATGAGCAGGCCGTGCTGCAATTGATCGGAAGTTTGGGACTGAATTCACCAGCTGCTGAATGGCTGGAATTGCCGCCGGAGATTGAGCTGCAGATCCGCGCTTCTGAGGAGAATACCACTGCAGGACTCACCTTCCTGCTTAACTATAGTGAAGAACCGGCAGAGATCGTGCTTAAGAAATCCAGAACGGATCTGCTGAGCGGACAAACCCTCAGTGGAAATTATACGCTGGATGGATATGGCGTTCTGGTGCTGGAATAACAATTGCTATGAAGTCTAGGGCATGACTATATCAAAATAAAAGGGTTCCGCCGCCGCAGATTGCTCTGCGGATAGCGGAACCCTTTTGCTGCTGCAAGCTGCCCGGCACCGAAACTGGCGAAGGCATTGCAGCATATAAAATATAGAATTTCCTTGCAATACGCTGTGAATTATTAGATATTAAAAACTGAAATTCATATTCAGTTTCAACGTGGAAGTTAGTTATAGTTGTATTATGTGCAATTATAAACAGAGAAAAAGCATGTTTGCCTCTTATAACTGTAGTCTGTACAACTAAATTTGCCCGAATGGGCGAGCCCCCCTCTACATAGGGCAGTTTAATTGCACGATATACAACTAAACGCTTAAACACTAGTAAAACAGATGGTTTAGTTGTACAAAGTACAATTAAGCTTACCTGATATACCGTAGCCAGTCACTGTCAAACCTTCAGCAAGCAGTTTACCAAAGTAGGTATTACAAGTTTATATGTGATGCTATACATAGCTTGGAGATGAATAGTTTGGACTATAGAGGAGCGAGTGAATCCGTGAAGCCAGAATTCATACAACAGGAGTCTCCGGCGAATGGCCGCCTGCAGCAGGATGCCCTTGAGGTACCGGAGGGGAATGACACCTTCCTGCAAGGGGTCAAAGACTGCCTCCCTACTCTGCTCGGCTATCTAAGCATTGGCTTTGCAGCAGGTGTTGTGGAGAAAACGGCCGGCCTCTCCATCGCCGAAATCGCCATGATCTCCATTATTCTTTATGCCGGATCAGCACAGTTTATCGCCGCAGGAATGATTGCGGCCGGAAGCAGCGCCTCCAGCATCATTATCACAATTCTGCTGGTCAATCTGCGTCATCTGCTGCTGAGCGCGGCGATATCGCCGTACTTCCGCCATTTGAATCCGCTGCGCAATCTGCTGATTGGATCACTGCTTACCGATGAGACCTTCGGGGTAGCCATCCAGAAGAGCGCCTCCAGGAAGCGGATCAGCGAGAAATGGATGCACGGGCTTAATATTACAGCCTATTTGAACTGGTTCCTGGCCAATATCGCCGGCGCCTTCCTCGGACAGTGGATATCCAGTCCGGAGAAGTGGGGGCTGGATTTCGCTCTGCCCGCCATGTTCATCGGACTGCTGGTGCTGACGGTCATGGCACGGCGCAAATATCTGCTGGACATTACCGTCGGCTTCATAGCTGTCATTGTTGCCGTTCTGGTCTCTATTCTGTGGTCGCCCAGCATGGGAGTGATTGCGGCAGCTCTTGTAGCCTCTACGATTGGAATGGTGATTGAACAATGGAAATAAGACTGGACATCTTCTTCATTATCCTGGGTGCTGCACTTGTTACCTTCCTTCCCCGCGTTCTTCCGCTTATGCTGCTTAGCCGGATCTCCATTCCGGACTGGGGGATGCGCTGGTTAAGCTTTGTGCCGATTGCGGTAATGGCTGCATTGGTCGCCCAGGAACTATTCGTAACAGACGGCAAGTTCGCGGGGCTTTCCACGAATATGGAGCTGATCGCGGCATTCCCCTCCTTCTGGATAGCCGTCAAAACCCGCAGCCTGCTCGGAACCGTAGTTACCGGTATCCTGGCGCTGATGCTGCTGCGTCTGCTGTATTAAGCTCTTATACTTCAGCTTCCAGCTTCAGCGTCTCTTTTACATAATCGCCAATATGATGAATCGCCTGCTGCGCTTCAGGCAGCAGCGCAGCCAGCATCTGAAACACACTCCACATGTTCTCCCACACTTCCAGCGTGGCGGGTGTCCCATCCATCAGTGCCTTACCGGCCAGCCGATCGGCATCGCTCAGCAGAACCTCGTGATCACCTACTTGAATGAACAGAGGCGGCAATCCAGTGAGGTCTTGTCTCAGCGGTGATAATAGTGCAGGAGCTTCCCCGGCATACTCTCCAAGATAATCTTCCAGAATACGCTGATTAGTCTCCCTGCTTCCTGTGGGATCTCTATCTGCCCGGCTCGTATAAGACTCTCCGTCCAAATGAACAAGATCTCCATGAGGCGAGAGCAGGAATGCGCCGCCAGGAAGCGCCTTCTCTTCATCCCGCAGAGAGATCAGCGTCATAAGGGCCAGCGTGGCACCTACAGAATCTCCGCCAAATATGATGTGCCCGGGCTTGAAGCCCTGGTCCAGCAGCCACTGGTACGCAGACAGGCAATCTTCACCTGCAGCCGGATAACGAAATTCCGGAGCCAGCCGGTATTCCACAGTAAGCACAGCAATTCCGCTGGCGGCCGAGAGCCTAGCGGCCAGATCCCGGTAAACTGCACAGCTGCCGGCCACAAACCCTCCGCCGTGGAAATACAGAATTACCTTAGTCTCCCTATTTGCATCCGTTTTTTCATCAGCCCTGACCCACTCCCCACTGAACCTCTCTGTCCTTACCTGCTCAACCTGCACACCGTTTAACGCAGGCAGTTGTCCGGTGGATTCCGCAAGGGCGGCGCGGATCTCTTGGGCAGGTTGTCCCGGATACGGTTTATTGTACTTCAACTGGTTGGAAATGGCCTGCAGCAGTCCGGCCGGAGTTACACTAGGGCATATCATAACGGTTCATTCCTCCTCTTAATCGTTCATAGACACAATATAAACCCTGTACCGGAGTACAGGGTCAAGTGGCTATCTCAGATTAAATTCCCGCCGATTCAGCCTTTCATGTTCAAGATATCAAGAGTCTCCTGAATACCTGGATGTATGTCCTGTGTAAGGAGGCTGCTCTTCAATTCTTCCAGCTTTGTGCGGGTCTTGTGCCGTTTGGCAATCTCCAGATCTACAGCGGCCATTTTACTTTCAATGACTGTAATAAAGTCCGGTATTCCGATACTGCCGTCTGCAGATTTGACCAAAGCTTTCTTGATCTCACGCAGAGTGAAGCCGCAAGCTTTCGCATTCTGAATGAAAGCGATCCGTCCCAGTGCTTCCTCCGGATACATCCGGTATCCGCTGGACGTGCGCTGCGGCTGCGGAATCAACCCGTATTTCTCATAAAATCTTAGCGTTTCTATGTTTACTCCGGCCTCTTTGGCCAGCTCGCCTCGTAAATATGGGGTCATCCCTATTTCTCCTTCCTGCAGGATTAGCTAGAGCTTCAACTGTTCTTTAAGTGCGGTAATCTCTTCAGCAGAGAGCTCAGTGAGGTCTGAGTGTTCATCTGCATATCTGGCTTTATTATAAAGGGCAAGCAGACGGCTATAGGCTTGCCCTTCGCTGCCCGGATTTTTGCGCTGCCGCTTCTGTCCTTCCGACCACGCTGCCACATCGGCACCCGTCTCCTGAGGGGTCAGATATGCCTTCACCTCATATCCGTCGATATGCTTGGCGCGAAGCCAATGCCGATAGAGCCAGCGGATGCGTGCCCGGCTTCCGTCCATCGTCTCCCACCGGTCCCGGCGGCTGGATGGTGTAAGCTTGGTACGCAAGTAATCTCTGAAACCCTGAACGGTCTGCTCCCAAGTGAATAGGCTGGTCTCTTCATCCTGATAACCGGCAGCAGCTGCAGGCGATTCTCTACGCAGTAGTGTCAACAGCCAGTCCATTGCTCTGCGGAGTAGTCCACCGGTATTTCTGTAAAGCCAGCGTACACCGTAATACAGCACCACAACTATTGCAGCCGCCCCTATAATATAGAAGCCAATGTTAAGAATTGCGGCCAGAATGCCAGGTTCGCCGGCTTCCGCTGCCGGGAATTCCTGAATGGCTTGTGGGGGAGCCTCCTCCGGCGGAGGTTCTTCTGCACCGGAAGACAGCCGGCTGAGCCAGGTGAAGAAGAGCCTCGCCGCATTCCACAGCAGCATACCCACCGCTTTGCCTCCGCCCGCCGCCAGGATTGCAGCCAGGACAATGAAGCCCGCCAGATACAGGTGGTTATGCCGCCGCAGGCCTTCGGGCAGACGTGCTGAATCACTGTTTAAGGAGCTGTAGCGCAGATGGCTGCTGCTCGAGTCAATCAGTGCCAGCACCAGACATAAGCTTCCGCTCCAGGTTAGAATAGTCACATTATCCTGCAGCTCCGGAATCCGGGAGAAGGCTATTGAAGCAATGAAATAGATTGTGATTCCGGCCAGATAGATTCTGAACCGGTTCATCCGTGAAGCAGTAGTCATGCCAAGATAGGCACAGACTGCGGCACCCGCTACCAGCGGGATGCCCGGAAGTGTCAGTATGCTGCTTATCAGTCCGGCTAAGAGACCCATCAGCAGCGCTGCCAGCAGCTGCTGCCATAACCGGCTGCACTTATAGCGCAGCAGTACACCGCCTGCAACCAGCAGCGGTAATAGGTAAATCCACCGGACCACTGCTTCACCGGATTGCAGATAAGCCTGAAGTACCAGCCAGACAGGCAGAAGCAGCAGCCAGTCTATGAATGCAGTAATCCATAGCGCAAGGTTGGCCTGGAAGGAAGACGAGAAACGGAGCTTCATCGCGCTGCACCGCCTTCTTCCGGAATATCCAGCCATTCTACGCCATTCCCCATGAAGCTTAATGCAGCAGCAGCAGCCTGCAGCTCCGCCCCCCGGTGACAGGTAATGATCAGATAATCTGCATCACCCTCCCCCTTCTCTGCTTCAATCTCCATCAGCCTGCTCATTGGCAATGTTCTGTCCAGATTCAGTCTGGCCAGCATGCCCAGGAATTCTTCAGCATGTGATATTGGCCAGGTATCCACCGGCTCTCTTGCCCCGCCGCCGTCCAGCCTTCCGTTGCTGAGCAGCCGGGTCTCAATGCCATGGCTGATGGCATATTCAGCCACGGTCGCCGCATACCGGATGCCTAGCTCAATCCGCTCCACATCGGTTACGGTCCGCCACATGGAATCGCTGATCTCCACGTTCAGGCAGATTACAAGCCTTGAATCGGCCGTGTAATCCTTCTGATGCACCTGCATGCTTCCTGTCCGGGCTGTCGCTTTCCAGTTAATCGAAGCCAGGGAATCCCCTGCACTGTACTCACGGGTACCTGCGGTCAGGAACGGATCTTCTACAATCCAGCGCTTGACGGGCAGCTCGCCAAGCCAGCTGTGCACCGGCAGCGGAAGCTCATGAAATTGAAGCAGCCCCGGGTAGACAAGGAGCTCCAGCTGCAACGGGAAGGTCTTCGATCTGCGGCTCATGCCGAAGAGATCCCCCGTGGTCATGGTTGCGGTCTCCAGAAGAAACAATCCGCGCTCCCGGCAAATCACATTATGCCGGCGTTTGATGTGGCGGTAAGACCTTAGAAAGAACAGGCTGACGTGATTCTGTGAGATCTCGCCGCTGCTGATGCCCAGATTCTCCTGGGAACCGAACTCAAGCCCCCGGGCGATACTGGATTCCAGACGCAGCCAAGGCAGCGGAAGCAGCTTCTTATTCATGATCTCCTCGACCATCTCCACCTGCTCTCCTGCATATACGGCCTTGGAAGAGAAATAGCGGGTATATGTAACCTTCTTAAGTGCGTTACGGTCGTATACAGCAGAGACGAACAACAGCAGGAACAGCGTGCTTGCAATGAACCACGGCAGCGACATGGTTCATTCCACCCTTCCGCCTCTGGACAGGACAGCAGCCTCCGCCGGAACCTCCACCTCGCGCAGCACCTGTAGCACGACCTCTGCCGATTGCCCCTCGCGGACTCCGGGTCCGCGCTGAAGGATGAGCCGGTGTGCAAGCACCGGAACGGCCACGGACTTAATATCATCCGGAAGTACATAATTCCGCCCTTGAATCAGAGCATACCCCTGCGAAGCACGCAGGAGGGCGAAGCTTGCCCGTGGGCTCGCACCCAGCCGGACAGCAGGAGATTTACGTGTAGCTTCGACCACACTGATCATATACGCCAGCAGTTCATCACTTACATTAATACCGGCGGTAAGCCGCTGCATCTCTTGAATTTCCTCTGCACCTGCAACCGCACCGGTATCCTCCAGCGGGTTGTTCTGGCGGAACCGCTGCAGAATATGAACCCCTTCATCGAATGTAGGGTACCCTGTTGTAATCCGCATTAAGAACCGGTCGAGCTGTGCCTCCGGCAACGGGAACGTCCCCTGGCTGTCAATCGGATTCTGCGTGGCGATGACCAGAAACGGCCGCTGCAGCTCATGAGTCACACCGTCGATGGTAATCTGCCGCTCCTCCATACATTCCAGCAGGCTTGACTGGGTACGCGGAGTGGCCCGGTTAATCTCATCAGCGAGCAGAATACTGGCGAATACCGGACCTGGACGGAATTGAAATTCCCCGCTTTTCTGGTTGTAGTAGTTGATGCCGCTTAAGTCAGAAGGCAGCAGGTCGGGCGTGAATTGAATCCGCTTGAATGTGCAGTCCAGCGAGCGGGCGAGTGTTTTGGCAAGCAGCGTTTTGCCTGTTCCGGGCACATCCTCCAGGAGGACATGACCATTTGCGAGCAAAGCGGTCAGCAGCAGGTTTACACCATCTTCTTTTCCGACAATAACCTTAGCCAAATTTCCCCGGATCGATTCAATTCGAGCAGATGCTTCTTGAAGATTCATGTATAATGACACCATCCTATTCCAAAAAAAGGTATGTACTATAGCTTCATCATACCAGAAAGCGTCTACATTATATAATTGGGAGAATCAACAGTCATTTCAGCTGCTTGCCGGACTTCGAGCGTACCCATGCCACGATAAAATAGTACACCGGTATAAACTCCACAATCAGCCAAAAAATAGTCGTATTGAAAGAATAATAATTGTGGTAATATACGGCCACATTCATCGAGTATACAAATGCAATGGTAATGGAACAGACCGTCAGGAGCGGAATCATAACTTTTTTTGCTTTTTGTCTGGTAAGATACAAGGCGCATTTATAAGCAACATAGATCATAAAAGAGCTGTGAATAAACATTGAGGACGACCATATGCCAATCAGAATCGGATCAGAGTTTCCCAGGAGATCATCATTCGAGGAACTGCGGATCATCTGCAGGAAGGGAAACTGCAGTTCCTTCCCGAGATACGGGCCGAAATTCAGCATAGTCATAAGCCATACGATCAGAACAATCAGTATCACAGTGATCCCCCCAAGACTCAGTGGCTTCATGATCTTATTGCTGATCTTAAGCTCCGGGGCAACAAAAAGAAACACAACCCATTCGCCAAACCAGGACATCACCGTAATCGAATCCTTAATGACGATACGCGGGTCATGATAATGGAGAAATGCCGGAAGCATAGCATATTCTGCATGCTGGATGAATAAATACGTACTTAGAATAGCGAAGACAATGCAGATCAGAGCAATGCCTTCCGACATATACACCATAGAGGCCAAACCCAGATGAGCGGTGTACATAATGACCAGACCCACAACAAGTATAATAAAAAGCGGGGGAGTTCCGCGCAAATAATTGCCTCCGAAGAACAGTGCGAAATTTTGTATATCATATGATACGTAATAAATACACCAGCACAAGAGCAGAATCACTATGATTCCATGCAGCCACTTCCCCATGATCTCTGCCCCGAACTCTACCCAGCCTATTTCCGGCTTGAGCTTTCCCACCAGGATCGTGAAATATAACAGAATCAGGCCGAGGAAACCGCCTAGAATCAGGCTTATCCAGCCTTGGTAGGATGAGGTTTCAATGAGACCGGGAATCAGAAACATCGTGCTTTGAGAGCCCAGGTATACAATCGAGAACCGAGTCATTTGCCATTTCGATGTCCGCATATTTTCTCCTTCGCCCCCTTATTTCTCCGAACCAAAATCTGCAATTTTAAAATCAGCTGTCACCTTGATCCGGGCCTCCCTGCTGTAATAATCCTCCCAGTGATCACGCAGACGTTTCCATTCTTCCGGATAATTCCATTCCAGCAGCATACCGAGCTGAAGTACATCTACTCCCGCCTTCTGCACATTTTCCAGCGTCTCCGAAACTTCCTTTACCACTTTCTCCTGAAGTTTGGTCTTAAGCAGATGGCTGAGCTGGTCCGCTTTACGTTGATTGGAGTCCTTGAAGGAGGTTATACTCGCCCGGCCTTTTAGCTTCACATGGAATTCTGGCCCTCCAGGAGTCATCTTGACAGAGGAGGAGGCCTTGTCATTCAGAAAATACGCAGTGGCAGTCCCCTTTCCGTCATCCTCCCAAGCAAACGAATTTACAGATTGAACGTAATGATCTGCCGCCCAAGCCAAGGCTCTACCCTCTTTCACCTTCAGTATGGCCTTCATCTTCTTATCCTGAAACAGCATCACACCGTCTACCCCGCACCAATATTCTTTCTTCCCCTGCTCAGAAGTTTCACTTTTTTTGCCGAAAGACAAATAATTCATGGCATAGCCCATATGGTAGGATTCCGACAGTATGCAGTCTCTGATTGTAGTGCTGAACAGAACCTTTTGCCGGGCCATATTATTGAGTACCTGATCGGGCAATTGCTCGAAGACCGGTGTCAGCAACGGGATCTCCTTAGCCTTGCCCGGAGCAGCCATAATATAGGTTCCGAGAGAATTCTCAGGCTGCCGCTGGAACCATTCCAGCATATCTCCTATCCCCTGCTTGGCATATTGTTTGCCCAGTACAATTATCTTGAGATGTGAAGCCTCCATTTTGCGTGACAAATCCTTCTGAATCAGCAGGATAGCTTCCGGAATGGTCGGTGCAGTCTTGGATACCATAGAATAGCTCTTTCCGTCTCCGGAACCGCCCTCTTGTGCGCCTGAACCCAGACGGTTCGGAAGCGGTGAACTGATCGTCACCTCAACCGTTCCGGGTTCCTCACCAACGTCAATAAACAAGCCATAGACAAAGGTCAATTCGTCCAGTTCCAGCTTGGACCAGCAGCCGGTCAGATTCATAAGCAGCACTAACACAAGGATCAGCTTGAGTGGTTTCATTGCTTCTGTCTCCTTTTATTCTTCCTGTCGGTATAAGAAGAGCTGCGCTCCGTCATATACTGGGACGGAACACGGACCACGGTATCCTTCCAGTCTTCAAGAACCAGCGGAGCCACCGGCTGGAGAAAGGGAGTGCCGAACGATTTTAGATTAGCCAGATGGCCATATATGATAAAAACGGCGATGAAGACGCCAATCAGTCCCATCGTCCCCCCCAGAATCAGGAGCACGAAACGCAGCAGCCTGAAGGTCAATCCAAGCTCAAGATGGGGGATGATGTAGGAGGCGATACCCGTAATGGAAACTACAATGACCATGGGTGCTGAGACAATTCCCGCCTGTACCGCTGCCTGCCCTATGACAATACCGCCGATAATAGAGACAGTCTGGCCAACCGGCTTCGGAATGCGGGTCCCTGCTTCTCTCAGTGCTTCGAAAGTAAGTTCCATGATCAAAGCTTCCGTCAGTGCGGAGAAAGGGATATTCTCACGGGCGGCAGCAATGGTAATCAGCAGGTTGGACGGAATAATCTGTGCGTGGAAGGTTGTGATCGCCACATATAAAGAAGGCAGAATCATCGATATCAGCGAGAAAAAGAAGCGGACCAGCCGGATCCAGCTGCCGGCATAGAAGTTCTGGTAATAATCCTCAGAGGATTGCAGGAGCGCAAAGAAGGTTACAGGTGCCAGTAATGCCGACGGGGTACCGTCCTGCAATATGCTGATTCTGCCCTCCATCAATGATGCGGCTACAGAGTCGGGACGTTCTGTATATTGATAGATTGGAAAAGGTGAAAAATTCCCCTGGCGCATATGCTCAGCCAAATAGCTGATGCCCAGAATTCCGTCGACTGAAAGATTATTTAGTTTCTCTTCCATTTCATCCAGGATTTCCGGCTTACAGAGCCCTTCGATATAAACCAGATATACATCGGTTTTGGTGTATCTGCCAATCGAGAAATGTTTGGTCTTCAGATCAGCATGTTTGATTTTGTGCCGCAGCAAGGACAGATTCGTCTGAACATCCTCGATAAAAGCCTCCTGGGGTCCAATGACCACCAGCTCGTTCTGTGATTCGGACACTGCCCTCTTCTGATATTGGGTAATTTCGAAATAATAGACATAAGGCAGCCCTTCAATACATAGAACCGGATTCCCGCTGACAATCAGCTCCACGGCCCTGTCCGGATGAAAAGCCTTCATATATGGAATCACAAAGGCTGAGCCGCGGTCCAGACGCTCCATGAATTGCGGCCAGTCCGGTTCACTGTTAGCCTCTGATTTCAGCGGACTGGCAACAAATTCCTGCAAGCTGAGCATGTCCACGATGGCAGGTATATAGATCAGCATGCAGGCGTGTCCGTACACATGTATCGACTGGTATACAGCATCACTGCAATCTGTGAGCTGTTCTTGGATGAGCTCAAGTATATTCTTGTCCGGCACCCTGCCTGCCTCCTTCCGGCTATAGAGAATCTTCCTTAGTGTGCCAGAACACCCTCAATTTATGCCTCTAAGCGCAAATAGCCCCACTATGCGGGGGCCCGAAACCTATAAATTCTATTAAAAAAGGAGCCGGATCATCCCGGCTCCTCCATTAAACGGTGCATTATCGTTGCTGTATCTGTCCTTAGAAGCCCATCACAGGATGAGGAATATAAGGCTCCTCCAAACGGAGTACATCTTCCGGACTGAGCGTGACCGACACCGCTGCAGCGGCATCCTCCAGATGGCTCATGCTGGTCGCTCCGACAATTGGTGCTGTGACCGGCTTCTTCTGCAGGACCCAGGCTAGTGCAACCTGGGCACGCGGAAGACCCCGTTCTTCAGCAATCTCCTTCACTCTCAGCGCCACAAGGCGGTCGGCTTCCTCCGTCCGGGAGTACAGCAGCTTAGCAAATTGGTCACTTTCCGACCGGGTACTCGTCTCCTGCCAGTCCCGGGTCAGCCTCCCGCGGGCCAGCGGACTCCAGGGAATCACTCCGATCCCTTCCGCTTCGCACAGCGGCAGCATTTCCCGTTCTTCCTCACGATACAGCAGATTCACATAATTCTGCATCGATACGAACCGGGTCCAGCCGTGCCGCTCCGCCACATGCAGCGCCTTCAGAAACTGCCAGGCAGACATCGAGGATGCTCCGATGTAGCGAGCTTTGCCCGCCTTCACCACATCATGCAGCGCTTCCATCGTCTCTTCAACCGGGGTCGACGGGTCCCAGCGGTGAATCTGGTACAAGTCCACATAATCCGTCCCCAGCCGCTTCAGGCTATGGTCGATCTCGCTCATAATAGCCTTGCGCGACAAACCTCCGCCATTGGGGCCGGGACGCATTTTACCATGCACCTTTGTAGCAATGACCACTTCATCCCGGGAGGTGAAATCCTTGAGCGCACGTCCGACAATCTCTTCGCTGGTACCGTCAGAATAAATGTTGGCCGTATCGAAGAAGTTGATGCCCAACTCCAGCGCTTTGCGGATAAACGGCCGGCTCTCTTGCTCATTCAGTGACCAGGGATGGGTCCCGCGCTCCGGCACCCCGTAGCTCATACACCCCAAGCAAATCCGTGATACATCCAGTCCCGTTGTTCCCAGCTTCACATATTCCATAATCGGCAGATCCTCCTTCTGGCTAAATAGATCTTATGAAATCGATTATAGTATACCGCTGCCGGTTAGCTTCAACCAATATTTTTTGTCAATTTTGGATAAAAGGCTTCAGTCTCTTCAGCAAGGTCTGCAGCTGTTCTGAGCAATTTTCGTACATCTGCTTGGCTTCTTTATGCTTCGTAGACAAGCTGAACAGCTCCAGATCGGCTTCGCATTTCTTCAGCAGCGCATACAGCTGGGGCTTGTCCTGCGGCTGCTGAACCTCCACACTATCCGTGTACAAATCTACGGTAAGCTCACCGTAAGAGTCTACCTGGCCCAGGAATACATTTTCCGCGCTCAGATTCAGCTTCTCCAGTTCTCCCTGCAGCCAGCCGCGCGACAGATTCAGGGCATCGAGTGGTTCATCCATAATTTCGCCGTCCATTATCACCGCCTGAGTCTCTCTCTCTGGAGCAACCTTAATTCCAAGATGCTTAGGTGTAAGCGGCTGATTCTCACGGGTGAGCAGCACATTGATTGCACCGTCCGACTCCATAATGGCAAATTCAACATCGGCCACTTTGAAGACATCCTTCTTGCGCAGCTCCTCCAGCAGCTCGTCCGTCGACAGACGCTCCTTCTTCATATTGTCTTCCAGGATCTTACCGTCTTTGATCAGTACGGTCGATTTGAAATCAATGAAATCCCGTGCTTTCTTGCTCTTGATCTGCAGGAACTCAATCCCGAATGAGAAAGCAACCCAGACAAGTAGGGCGATCATGCCTAGATGCCAGGTTTTGTCTGTATCCAGCGAGATATATGCTGCAATACTGCCTATAGTAATTCCCGTAATGTATTCGAAAAAAGACAGCTGTGATACCTGTCGCTTCCCCAGCATTTTGGTAAGGAAGAAAAGCACTACTACAGCAAAAATTGTCCGAAGAATGACCTCCAGTGCTTCCGGCATTCGTAAAACCTCCTGTGAAGTTATTCATGTTCCGCATATGTATCTTCATTATTTGTCACAACAGGCGGAAAATAACCAAGAGAATAAATTCCTGCTGCCAAACGGCGCACTGGCCTTCTGCTCAATGGGATTTATTACCTGTATTTCATACTGCCGGATGCGGATACTACGCTGTGAGATTTTGTTCCAACCCAGACCCGAGGAGGTAATGATCCAATGACTGTTGCATCACAGGTCAAAACCTGCGTAGCTTCGCTGAAGAGCGCCCAAGCCAGTCTTGAGCAGTTTGCCATGGAAACCCAGAACGAGGAAGCCAAGACCCTGTTCACCAGTGCTGCAGAGCAGACGCTGCAAATTGTCCAGCAAGTGGAAGGCCGCGTAACCGAAATCGAGAAAGAAGAGCCGCAGTATAAAGGGTTCTAACTTGCATTAGTTATCAAGAACGGTAAATAGGCTGATCCATACGCAGATTTCCCTGCAACCGGATCAGCCTATTTGTTACTTTTGAATACAAGTCTCACAGTTTAACTGCATCGGCAATTAATGAAATAAAACCTAACTTCCCCTCCGCATTACGGTGATCAAAACGCTTCGACCGGTAGATGAAACCGCCGCGCTCATCCCAGGGAAATTCATGAAATTGGCCGGATTCATCACAGTATTCCAGCAGTTTAACCTGATACCCTGCGGCAGTGAACATCTTCTGCAGAGTAATATAAGTATGTACGATCCGGTGGGAGGCAGCAGGATGGTCCAGCGGTCCCGGCCCGCCGATCTGCACAATGTTCTGATAAGCTTCATCAGGGAAGAACCCGTCCGGAACAGCACAGCGGATATATCCGCCAAGAGCCACCTCCGCTTCCAATCACTACTTTTAACGGTTCATTCAACCGGACCACTCCTTGGTTAGCATTCACTACCCTGGTATCCATTGTAATCTCATTTGTAGAGATCAGGAATACAGCTTTGTCAGCTTTCCATGGATTTATGTGACTTGTTTTGCAACCTCTGGTGAAGCGGACTGACATTCCTCTATTTGCTCAGATTGGGCGAATTTACTGCGCAAGCGGACTCAGATTCCGTTCCTGTCTGACTGAATGAAGAGGGGGCAGCCAATCGGCTGCCCCCTCTTCCACTCAATTTATTTATCAGGCACATTCCGCTCGGCATTCCGGATAAATTCCGCAATGTTCAGCTTGCTGCCTGTCCGCGTACTCTCCAAAGCGCCAAGCACCATCGCCATACTGTAGCGGTTGTCGCGACAGTCAGTCTCGGCGGGACGCTGCTCCGCTAGTGAGCGGAACATCTCTTCAAGACAGCCCTGATGGAAGGTCTCCTTCATCTGCACAGCCGGCCCTTCTACCCGCTCATATTCATTGAGGAACTGTCCGGAAGCTTCACCGCCACCGATAATCTCGGCATACGGCATATCCCGGCCATCCCAGATCGCTGCCCCCCGTTCCCCCTGGACCCGCCATGACGCTTCCCAGGACGTAGGCGCGCCTTCCGCACACCACGAGCCCTGATAACAGAATACGGAGCCGTCTGACATTTCGAAGATACAGATGGCTGCCGCATTCCCTTCATACCATGATCCGGGAGGGTTAAATTCCTGGCAGTACACACTTACAGGATCGGCGCCGCTGATAAAGCGGGCCTGATCGAAGGTATGGATGGCCATGTCCAGGAGCAGCGGGCTGTCCATCGCTTCCCGGAATCCGCCGAAATGCGGGGCCAGAAAGAAGCTTGCGCTTATGGAACCCGTTCTCCCTATTGCTCCCGAGGTGATTAACCCGCGCAAAGAGCGGATATGCGGATCATACCTGCGGTTCTGCATTACGGCATGGCTCAGCCCGGTACGTCCGGCCATGTTAACGATTTCATTACATTGCTCCATCGTTTCTGCCAGCGGCTTCTCGGTGAAGACATGACATCCGGCTTCCAGTGCCTTACTGGCAATACTGAAATGGCTCGAAGGCACGGTGATATCGAACACCAGATTAGCCGCTGTAGCTTCAATTGCCTGTGATATATCTGTAAATACCGGGCAGGTCAGTCCATGCTTCTCACCCATGGTCTGCGCGGATTCCACCCGGATGTCTACGAGTCCGACGATTTCAATTTCAGTATGCTTCACCGCATAACTGATCCATTCATTAGCCATGGCTCCACAGCCCGCTACAACTACACGATACTCTGCTGTCATAGGTGTTCCCCGCTTTCTGGATTAGACCGGATTCGGCACGAAGCTTCCGCCCCGGCATTTTTTCAAATAATGGAGCGCATGAACCTGGCCTGTCATTTCCAGGTCATCACGATAAACGGGATCATGCCAGCCTTCGATATCAATCGTTCCTGTGTACCCGGCCTGCCGCAGTATTGAGATTACATCAGTCCAGTTCGTATCTCCAAAGCCCGGTGTCCGGTGCCACACATACGGCTTAGGTCCGTGAATTCCGTATTCCTTGATAATATCCCAGGCAATCGTAGCGTCCTTGCCGTGCACGTGAAAAATTTTGTCCGTCCATTTGCGCAGCTGCGGAATCGGATCAATTAGCTGCACCATCTGGTGGCAGGGCTCCCATTCCAGACCCAGGTTATCGGCATCCACCGCATTGAACATTTTCTCCCAAGCTGTAGGGTTATGGGCAATATTCCAGTCCCCGGATTGCCAGTTTCCATCCATGGAACAGTTCTCAAAGGCGATTCTGACACCGCGGTCCGCAGCTCTTTTGGAGAGCTCACCGAACACCTCTGCGAATTTCGGAATGGATTCGTCGATTGAAACCCCAGGCAGACGTCCGGTAAAGCCGGAGACCATATCGCTTCCAAACAAATGGGCATGATCGATCAGCCGTTCCCAGCTAGCCAGAGCATCGGAGTTATCCCCAGTGCCTGTAAGCGGATTCCCGAATATCCCTACAGAAGAGATCACGAAATCATGCTCCGCGGCCAATTCACGCACCCGTGCAGCAGTTTCTGTCAGATCCGTATTTCCCGTCGTCTGCCAGAAGGTCAGGCTGAATGATTCGAATCCGTGTCCTATAATTTGCGGAATCACTCTTAGTGCATCTCCGCCTCCCACCAGTGTCCCGATTCTCATTGTATCCTGCATCTTGTATACCACTCCAATATTGGTTTATAGTTAGTTCAATAACCCAAGTATATCCCTCATTTCGGGCAAAATCTCTTCTTATCTTGCGTTAAACTAGCTGAATCTTGTGGGAGTTGAAGCCATTATGACATATCCGAAAGAACTGAAGGAATATCCTGCGCTCGAGGAGAAGACCTATCCATTCCGCTTATTCTTCAACCATTGCAGGGATGCCAAGCCCCAACAGAATATCCTGTTCCTGCACTGGCATGAGCATTTCGAGATTATTGTCATGCGTGAAGGCCGGGCGATCTTTCATGTGGACAGCAAACCTTATGAGGCCGGCCCCGGAGACGTGATCATGGTACCTTCCGGCGGGCTGCATGTCGGCTATAGCCTGGATAGCGGGGATGTTTCCTATGTCTCAATTGTTTTTCATGCCTCATTGTTCAAGGACCGCAATCAGGATTCCCAGCATGAGCAATATGTGGCACCTTATCTTAGCAACCGGTATCAGTTTCCTGTCATGCCAGTGGTCCACAACCCGGAATGCGCCTCGTATTATCCCTTGCTTGAGCGGATTATTGAGGAAGTGCAGGCAAAACAACCGGCTTTTCAGCTTGTGGTGAAGAACCAGCTCCACTTATTCTTCACACACCTGTCCCGTACATTTCCCGCGCAGCAGAGCGAACGCCATTCTATCAACCGCGAACGCTTCAAGCCGTTGCTGGAATATCTGGAAACACATGTCGATCAGAAAATGTCGGTCGAGCGTGCTGCCCGCTTTGTCAATCTGAACGCTTTCCATTTCTGCAAAACCTTCAAGAAGCTGACAGGACGCACCTTCATCGACTATGTGAACCTGTGCCGGATGGATGAAGCCGAGCGGCTGCTTAAGGAGACCGGCTTCAGCATTACAGAGATTTCCGGCAGAGTCGGCTGTGACAATCCCAATTATTTCACGAAGCTCTATAAGCAGTACAAAGGCCTGACACCCTCTATGGTACGTAAATAGCCCTCTGTTTTTAAAATTGAAGCAAGCAGCAATACGCCCATAACAGAAAACAGCGATTCTCCAGTAACGGGAGAATCACTGCTTTTTGACGTTTGAAGCTTTTGAGAAATATGAGAATCTGACTTGTCAGTAGAATGTCTACTTTTGGGATAGCCCCTTATACATTGTAGTATCTACATTTCAGATATCGGAACCCAGCGCCGCTCTTCAATCGAACGTTCCACAGCTTCCAGTACAGCCTGGCATTTCACACCGTCACGGAAATTCGGCTCAGGCTGACGGCCTTCGGCAATCGCATTCGACAGCTCCAGCATCTCGTGAATGAATGTGTGCTCAAATCCAATGGTATGGCCCGGCGGCCACCAGGCTTCAGCATAGTCATGTGCAGGATCGGTGGCGAGCACTCTCCGGAAGCCCTGCACATCTTCGTCATCCGAGGTCAGATAGACCTCCAGTTCGTTCATCCGCTCGAAGTCGAATTTCACACTGCCCAGACTGCCATTGATCTCAAAAGAATTGGTCGAACGATGCCCGGCAGCGAACCGTGTCGCCTCAAAGCTGCCCAATGCGCCGTTTGCAAAACGGGCCAGGAACAAAGTAGCATCATCCACCGTTACTGCGCCGCGCGGTGCATCTTTGCTGGCCCGGGCGCTAAGACCTGTCATCTCCGTTGCCAGCGGCCGTTCCTTGACGAATGTCTCACTCATGCCAATGACCTCCTGCACATCGCCTACCAGGAAATGGGCCAGATCAATCAGATGCGCCCCCAGATCCCCATGCGATCCTGAGCCGGCAATCTCCTTCTGCAGACGCCAGACCAGCGGGAATTCAGGATCGAGAATCCAGTCCTGCAGGAACCAGGCACGGAAATGATAGACCTTTCCGAGCCGCCCGCTCTCAATCAGCCGTTTCGCCAGCCTGACCGCCGGGGAGAAACGGTAATTGAAGCCAACCATATGAACAATGCCGGCCGCCTCTGCAGCCTGGAGCATTTCTCGCGAATCTGCCAGATTCAGCGCCAGCGGCTTCTCGCAGAAAATATGCTTGCCAGCAGCAGCCGCCGCCAGCGCAATCTCCTTATGGGCATTGCTCGGCGCATTGATGTCGATTAGATCAATATCGCTGCGGGAGACCAGCTCCTTCCAGTCCGTCACACCTTCCGACCAGCCCAGCTGGCCGGCGGCCTCCTGCAGCGCTTCTTCATTCCGTCCGCAAATGACAGACATTTGCGGTTTGAGTGCCTGGGGGAAGAACATGGGCAGACTGCGGTAGGCATTACTGTGGGCTTTGCCCATGAACTTATAACCTATCATTCCGATCCGTAGCTGTTTCATTTGAAGCCTCCTCTACTAAATTCACTACTCCATGTACACGCATACATTTTCTCATCCAAGCGGCGCTCCGTCAAATTGCTTCTTGCGCAGATGACCAGCTCTGCACAGATTGGATGAATCGCTTCCGTTGCCTCGAAACGTATTTCATCGAATGGACAGTGAATCCTAATATATCAAAAAGAACGTCCCTTCTGCCAACCTGCAGCATGGGACGTTCTTCGTCATTTTTCACAAGTATGAAATTATGCTTTGTAGAGCTTAGCAAGCCCGCCCTCTGAAGTTTCACGGTACCTGCTGTTCATATCCAGGCCTGTCTCATACATGGTCTGTACAACTAGATCAAAGGATATCTTACGGGTACCAGACAAGAATTTGGCCAGGCTCAGCGCATTGATCGCCCGCATCGCACCGACAGCGTTCCGCTCAATGCAAGGGATTTGAACCAGTCCGTTAATCGGATCACAGGTTAACCCCAAGTGGTGTTCCATAGCAACCTCCGCCGCATACTCAATCTGGTCGATCTCCATACCAGACAATTCAGCCAGTGCAGCCGCTGCCATAGAGCAAGCCGTGCCGACCTCCGCCTGGCAGCCGCACTGAGCGCCGCTGATGGACGCGTTCTGCTTGACCAGATTGCCAATGAGCCCGCCGACCGCTAGAGCCCGGAGGATCTGTTCATCCGGAACCTGCATCTTCTCCTGCATATAACGTAGCGAGGCGGGCACGACACCGCTGGCCCCGCAGGTCGGGGCCGTTACGACAGTGCCGGCGGCGGCATTCTGTTCGTTGACGGCGAAAGCGTATGCGCTGACGATCCTGTTCTCCCTCGTCTCCGGGCTCTCATCCATATCCCGCTGATGATACAGATATTTCGCCTTGCGTTCGACTTCAAGACCGCCCTCCAGAATACCTGTGACAGACAGCCCTTCGTCGATCGAACGCTTCATCGCTTCCCAGATTCCTTGGAGGAAATCCCAGATCTGTTCGCCTTCACGCTGCTCAACGTAATCGCTTAGGGAGATATGATTCGCTTTACACAAGGTACTGATTGCTGCAAAGGAGTTCTCCGGGTAGACATCGGGCGTTTGCATCTCCTCCCGCCCCTCAATAACGATGTCCCCGCCGCCAATACTGACAACACGCATAGATGAGGTTTGCCGCCCGTCTTTGTAAGCGAACAAGTCCATGGTATTGGGATGTGGCAGAACAAAATCTGCCTGTGGAACAAATTCAACCTCCGCCGGAACGGGTGAAAGTGCTCTAAGAATAGCCTTGTCCGTCAAATGGCCTTTGCCTGTTTTGGCAAGGGAACCATAAATTAACGCCTTGAATTGGTCTGCGTCTTCATTCTCTGATTTGAAGATCCTGGCCGCCTTCTCCGGCCCCATAGTATGGGAGCTGGACGGTCCACTGCCAATCTTAAATAGCTCAGTCAACGATCTCATAGCACCCTTATCCCTTCTCAGTTGTCTTTGGCTTAAGCTCTTCATCCTGCGGCTTGAGGCTCATTGACCCTTCCCCTGAAAACGTTCCTTGAGCTTCATCAGGCGCTCATGAATCCCCTCTTCATCAATGGCCATGTCAACCAATTGGTGAGTAATCTGTAGACCCTGATCATTTGCAAGAGCTTTTTTCCACGGGTGCGACACAATCGAATGAGTAAGATGTCTGACAGAGCGGGGTGCCTGCATGATTCTTTCTGCCAGCTGCCACGCGCGTGGAAGAAGCTGTTCACGAGGCAGCACCTCATTGACCAGACCGAGGTCTAGTGCCTCTTGAGCATCAATGTTCATCCCCGTGTATGCGTGAATTGCCGCTTTCTTGGTTCCCAGCAGTTGTTGAAGTGCCAAGACGATTCCATCCCCGGGCGGTACTCCTCCCAGGTAATGGGCATCGAAGAACACAGTGTCTTCTGCACAAATGGTAATATCACACAGCGTCCCCAGCTGCCAGTGTGAGCCTGTGCCATTGATCACCCCAATGGTGGGGATATCAAGGCAATGAACCATATTCTCAATCATTCTGAGCGATTCATGGTACATCTCCAGCTTCCGGCGATTCGGCCAATCCATGAATTTGGTGTTCCAGACTTCAGGATTGCCTGTCTGCCACAGCTCTCCTGTGCCTGTAAGGATCATCACCTCATTCTCAGGATCGCGGCCCACATCTGACCATACATTACCGTAGGCAGTCTGTACCGACCAGTCAAATTGAAGCGGTTCCCCGCCGGTGTGCATACGCACTTCGAGTATGCCGCCGCGGCGGGTCATGATGAACAAGTCCTTGTACTTCTTCGAATATTCTTCGAATCGTGTAGGTCCCGTCATCTCTCTATTGAACATCTTTGCCCATAAGGCGCCCTTGCATTTTCTTCAGGCGCTCCAGAGCACCTTCTTCATCAATGGCCATGTCGTACATTTGATGGGCAAGCTGGAATCCCTGATCGGCGACCATAGCCTGCTTCCATGGACGGGAGATGATAGAGTGCGACAGATGTCTCGTTGAACGCGGTGCCTGCATAATCATCTCGGCAAGCTCCCATGCGCGGGGCAGAAGCTGTTCCCGGGGCAGAACTTCACTAACAATGCCCAGGTCCAATGCGGTTTGACCATTGATATTCTTGCCGGTGTATGCGTAGTAGGCTGCTTTTTTGAAACCGATCATGTTCTGCAGTGTGAGCAGCATTCCATCTCCGGGAGGTGTGCCTCCCAGATAATGCGGATCAAAGAAGTCGGCGTCTTCGGTACAAATGGTAATGTCACAGAGAGTCGCGAGTTCACAGTGCGTTCCCGGACCATTGATTGCCCCGATGGTCGGGATGTCAATGCAGAAGATCAGGTTCTCAAGCAGTCTCAGCGATTCATGATACTGTTCGAGCTTCTTTTGCTTCGGCCAATCCATAAATTTAGTATTCCAGACCTCTGGGTCGCCAATCAACCATTTATCCCCAGTTCCCGTAATAATCATGACTTCGTTCTCAGGGTCACGGCCGATATCTGACCAGGCATGAGACCAGGCGGTATGAGCTTCCCAATTGTGCGTGTACGAACCTCCGCCCGTGTGAAGACGCACTTCAATGATTCCGTCACGGCGGGTCATTAACAGGAATTCCTTGTATTTCTCCGAGTACTCTTCGAATTTGGTGGGTCCAATCATACGTCTCTCTGTCATTGTAATTCCTCCTAAGTTTGGTTTAGAGCTTAACCGTTATTTTCAAGCCAGTCTCTGGCAAATGCTGCATAAGCCGCAGCCCCTCTATGAAGCACCTCATCCGAGAACATCGTCTTCGGATGGTGTACAGGGTAACTATAACCATCTTCGATATTGCCTGCGTTAAGAAACACTGTGGTACTTGGCACCGCCTGTGAGACAAAGGCGAAGTCTTCTGATCCCATTAATTTACCGCCGGGTACCAGCTCAGTTATACCAATGTAGGAACCGTCACCAAAGGTATTTTCAATCGAAATCCTCATTTGCTCATTAAGCCCGCCATCCGTTTTCACTTCAGGACAACCCCTCGAATAGATCACATCCAGCTTTGCCTGAAAAGTTTCTCCGATACCTGCTGTAATTTCGCGGATACGGATCTCCATTTTATCCCGCAGTGCGGCGTTAAATGTGCGTACACTGCCTTTCAATCTGGCCGTATCGGGAATCACATTGTTTGTACTTCCGCCTTCCATCACGCCGATGGTAAGGACTGCATGTTCAATTGGCGAAATTTCACGGCTAAGTATACCCTGCAGCGCCAGATGAAGATGAGCAGCCACATTTAAGGGGTCCACTGCGGCCTCGGGCATTGCGCCATGTGAACCCCTTCCGCGGATGATGATTTCGAACCAATCCGAAGAAGCAGAAATCGCTCCACCTTCCTCAGGCACTACAAATTGTCCGATAGGAAGTGGCATTCCGGTCAACACGTGAAGCATCATAGCTGCATCCACTTTAGGAGTGTCGAGAATCCCGCTCTCAAGCATCATTTTTGCCCCATGCAGCGTCTCTTCACCCGGCTGAAACATAAGCTTGACCGTCCCGCGAAGCTGCTCTTCGTTAGCCTTCAGGATCTCCGCCGCTCCCAGCAGCATGGAAGTATGCATGTCATGACCACAAGCATGCATGTTCCCGTTCAACGACGCGTAAGAAAGCTCCGTTTCCTCTGCAATAGGCAAAGCGTCCATATCTGCACGGATAAGAACCACCTTCCCGTCATGCTGCCCGCCAATCGTAACCGTTAGACCTGATTCCCCTACTGGAGCGGGCTTAAGACCCATCGACTCCAACACCTCTTTTACATAAGCAGTTGTCCTGGGCAAACTTAAATCAAGCTCCGGAATCGCATGAAGATGATGCCTGAACATGACCAATTTGTCCTGCAGCTGATGAGCCATACTCAAATAGTCTCCAGCTTCTTCAATCACAATGAACATCTCCCGCAACATAAATTGAATGAATGTAAGTACAGAGTTTAAATGTCCTCCTTCACATTTTAAGACTTTTTAAGAACATAATCATCGTACTTTTAAATTCCTTCGCTGTCAAGATATTTATAGACATTTTAAGAACATTATTTTAAAGGCTGCCGGAACATTGTAATATCACATTTATTGTGATATAACTCTTTTGATTGAACTGTTTATGAAAGGAATCTACTATGAAAATCAAGCTGGGTATTATCACGCCAGAGACCCATATGGATTATTTCCGCGCTATTGAAGAAGAAATGCGGCCCTTATGCCAGTTCCGGTTCCTTACTGTCAGCAACTTCAGGGAAACAACAGACCTATATCTGCAGAACTTAGGTTCAGTGGATGGATTTGTGGTCAGCGGCAGGATGCTTTATGAGTCAATAGATAAGGATTGCCTGGATGAGAAGGTCCCTATTCACATTTTGCAGGATAATGAGAATCTTCTGTATAGAGAACTTTTCCGGCTGCTGGTCACAGAACCAGGGCTTGATATATCGAGGATCTATGTGGATTATGCGTATATCATTGATTCTTTCAGTGAATTCCAACAATACCTGACTCATGATGGAAAGCCCATTGACGGCGAAGATCTGCTCGAACGGGTGGAGACCATGCTGGAGAACCATATCACGCTGTGGGAAGACAAGAAGATTGACCTGTCCATTACGGCGTTCGGCCACTTCGTTCCAGAGCTCCAAAAGCACGGAGTCAGATATATCTTGATCCGGCCCACTTTGGAAGATGTTAAAGAAACCCTAAGAGAGATCATCAACGAAATTACCATCCTCAAACTTAAGAGCCAGAGGGCAGTTGTAGCATGTGTATCGACCAAAACGGCACAGCCGCCATCCGAAGAGCAGCTTCATGAGCTGAAAATTCTTGTCGGCAGGTTTCTGCGCAGCGTGAATCTTGCCGACACAGCCCAAATTTCGGAAGGCTTTGTCAGACTATACACCACCTACGGAAATTTCATGAAAATTACCTCTGGCGCGCAGAACTGCTCCCTGCTGGAGTATCTGGAAGAGTACGTAAGCTACAAGGTGAAGATCGGGTGGGGCTCAGGACATGAGTATTTTCAAGCTAACGAGAACGCCACCAAAGCTTACAGACAGGCCAAAGCCTTTACGGGCAGTTGCAGCTTTTTTATTAACGAGGATCAGCAGGTTATCGGCCCAATGCGGAGCATGAATGTCATTCAGTTCTCTGAACAGGGGGACCCGGAAATCATCGCATTGGCCAAAAATATTGGAATAAACAACATCAATTTGCAGAAAATCATGTCCTACGCAGAAATTATGAGAACCAATAAATTATCCTCTGAGGATGTTGCTGGGTGCCTGTCCATGACCGTCAAAGGTGCAAACCGTATCCTTAACAAAATTGAAGAAAAAAAATACGTCCAAACGGTATTTGAGAAACGTGACAACAGTAAAGGCCGGCCGAAAAAATACTACGAGCTGTTGTTTCTCGACAAAGAAGGGCGCCAATTAAGCAAAACCAAGTAGAGGCTGTCCCAATAGTAGATATTCTACTGACAAGTTAGGTTCTCAAATTTCTCAAAAGCTTCGAACGTTAAAAAAGCAGCGATTCCCGTTATTGGAGAATCGCTGCTTTTACTTCCCCGTCAAATCCCTTCTTGGCCAGGCGACCAATTCTGCACATGCTGCAGGAACCGCTTCGTTGCAGGAGAAGCATATTTCATTGAGCTGACCGCAATGCCCAGAGAACGGAAGCTGCACTCCTCCAGCTCCAGCATCGCCACATGCTCTTGCTGGAAGCGGGTAACCAGCTCCGGGAGGATGCTGATACCCAGGCCTTTTTCCACCATAGCTATAATCGCATAATCATCTCCGGCCGAGAATTTGATGTTCGGCTTAATCCCCGCTTTCTCCAGCACCCGCTGCACATCATAGTCCGAGCCGGGCCTCGGAATGATGAAATCCTCGTAGGCGATCTGGGCCAGCGGCATATACGGGGCTTTGCTCAGAGGGTGGTCTAACGGAAGAATGGCCAGCATCCGGTCCTGCTTGAGCGGAAACACCTCGAATTTCTCCCTGGTAGGCAATGAGAGGAAGCCACAATCGACCACCCCGGCCTCAATCCACTGCTCAATCTCCAGATACCCGCCCTCCATCAGCTTGAATTCAATGTAAGGGTACTCTCTCCGGAATTGTTTGATCATGTCCGGCAGCCAATGAACGGATACACTTGTGAAGGTGCCTATTGTTATGGTCCCTGTCTCCAGACCATGAATATCGGCCACCTGCTGCTTCAGCTGCTCATTCCATTTGAGGATTTCGCGGATAGGCGGAATAACCTGCTCCCCATTGACTGTCAGCTTGACACCGGAACGGCTCCTCACAAGCAGCGGGAATCCGAATTCGCTCTCCAGACTGCTGATGGTATGGCTTATACCGGATTGGGTGAAGCCCAGCACCTCGGCGGCTTTGGTCAGACTGCCCAGTTCAACGACTTTGAGGAACACTTCGTATTTGACTATGCTCATCGCTGTCCTCCAAGTTTGCATGAGATTTCCTCATGTTTCATATGATAAACATTCAGTTACCTTATGTATTTGAGCGTATTATACTATAATCACTTGGAATAAAGAAGGATGATGATGGAATGAAGCCGCTAAAGGCCGAGCTGATGCTCATAGTAGTAACGATGTTCTGGGGTTCCTCCTACCTGTTCATGAAAATGGGACTCGGCACACTGGGAGAATTCAATCTGATTGCACTGCGTTTCGGGCTGGCCTTCATTCTGGCGGCTCTGCTGTTCCACAAACGGCTGCGCGGTGTGGACGCCAGAACATTGAAATATGGAGCTCTGCTTGGCTTCCTTCTACTCGGCGTGTTCACCTGTATCACCTTCGGACTGAAGACCACTACGACCTCAAACGCCGGCTTCCTCGTCGCCTTGACCGTTGTGTTTGTACCGCTGCTGGATGTGCTAATCTTCAAAAAGAAAGTCGCACCTCCTCAGATCTTCGGAGCCATTCTGGCCATCGCCGGTATCGGGCTGCTCACCCTGAACGGCTCGCTGCATATCCGGCCCGGTGATCTGCTCTGTATTCTGGCTGCTGTATTCTACGCCGTACAGATCCTAGTCACCAGCAGGGCTGTACAATCCAGCGATTCGCTGAATATCGGCATTCTCCAGTTGGGCTTCGCCGGGGGATATGCCCTGATTCTGTCAGCTGTCTTCGAGACTCCCGCACTGCCTTCGACTCTTCCCGGCTGGATCGCCATCCTCGCACTCGGAATTTTCTGCAGCGCCTGCGGCTTCATCCTGCAGCCCGTTGCCCAGAAATACACAACGCCGACCCGCACCGGATTAATCTTCGCCCTGGAACCGGTCTTTGCCGCTTTCTTCGGCTACTGGTTCGCACATGAGCAGCTTTCGCTGCAAGGTTACACCGGCGCTGCCCTTGTCCTGCTGGGCATTATAGCTTCCGAGCTGCTCGGCAGATTGCACTTTGCCCCTTTCCCGGCAAGAACGCTTAAGAAACGGCGGGCTAATCTATAGCCTCCCGATGATGGCTCTGATCTGCTCTCTCTGTCTTCGATTCCAGGAAGAAGAACAGCATACCTCTAATTCCTCCTTTCGCCCTTCTGTATAGCCGTACTATAAGATGACAGCAATTGAATTACTTAAGTTCTTGCTGTAAGGACATAAATGTTGTACGTAGTACAACTCTGATACCGAGATACCCGTAGGGTTGGGAGAAATGTTGTATTTTGTTCAGGATTTCGAATCGTAATCGCAACAACGGGGGTGAAATCAGAAAAAACCGCCGCAGCGATATGCTGCGACGGTCGTAAACCCAAGATATGAATTAATGTCCCATCATTACAGCAGCGTCCGCTTGCTGGCCTTCCGGAGTTCCGGCGGAACCGGCTGTCTTCGGTTTGCGCAGAATCAGACTGATGACCACTCCGGCCAGCGCGATGCAGGCGGAGAGGAAGAATACATCATTGAAACCCTGAACAGCGGCGACAAGCGGGTTGCTTCCGGCAGCCATCTCACCCATATGAACGGTAATCTGGCTGGTTAAGTATCCGGTCATACCGGCAACCGCGAAGGATACAACAACCTGCTGGGCTGCGGCGGTAAGCGGAGTCACCCGGCCAACCCATTCACGCGGCGCGGAGTTCAGAACATGGGTGTTGACCGGCATCATCGACAAGCCCATTCCCAGACCCATCATAGCAAGACAGCCCATGATAACGGGAAGACTGGTGTCTACTGTAACACCGGACAACAGGAACAGTGCAGTGGAAATGATACTGAGTCCGACAAAGAGCAATGGGCGTGCACCAATCTTATCGAATAAGCGGCCCCCCACCGGCATACCGATACCGGATGCCAGCGCCTGCGGAAGTAGAATGAGACCTGTCTCAAGCGGTGTGTAGTTCCGGATCTGCTGCAGATACAGCGGAACGAACAGCATGGAACCGAATAAGGCAGCCTGGGTCACCCAGGATAGGATAATGCCGCGTGTGAAGTCCGATGAACGGAAGACACGCAGCTCCAGCAACGGATGCTTCTGCAGCAGCTCAGCGATGACGAACAGCACCAGCGCCACACCACCGACAGACAAACCTACAAGAGCCCCCGTCGAGGTCCAGCTTTCACCTCCGCCTTGATTCACGCCATAAGCAAGCATGGAGAACGCAAGCGGAGCCAGAATGATACCGAAGATATCCAGATGCGCTTTGCCCTTCTTCTCGGTAACAGGCAGATATTTAACTCCCAGAATGATACCAACGATACCGATAGGCAGGTTGATCAGGAAGATCCAGTGCCAGCTCACGTATTCTACCAGCCAGCCGGAGAGGATCGGACCAAGTGCCGGAGCCAGCAGCATGGGAACACCGAGCATCCCCATAATAGAACCTCTGCGCTCTGCCGGAGCCAGTCTGAAGACCATTGCCATACCGATTGGAGCTACCATCCCGCCGCCAAGACCTTGTATGACACGGAAGATGACCAGCTGCGTCGAGGTCTGGGCAACCGAACAAAGAACGGACCCCAATACAAACATAACAATAGTCGTTAGAAAGACTTGCTTGGACCCGAAGCGGTCAGTCATGTAGCCAGCCAGCGGAATTACAGCAGCCAGCGCCAGTGTATACCCCGTAATGGCCCACTGAACGGTCTTAAGATCTGTTGCGAAATACTGCACCAGATTCGGTACCGCAACGTTTACAGCAGTGCTGTCCAAGATAACCATAATCATGCCGACGATAATAGCCATTAACGGCGGAATAATGGCTTTCAGCGAGAACGGTACTTCCACTGCTGCACTGTTTCCTTTATTTGAGGCGTTTGTCATTCTCTTCTCCACTCTTTTCTCTGTTTATAATTAGTTATACTTATGAAAATAAAGTTCAAATAACCCATCAATCTGCTCCTCAAGCGGCGAAAGCCTGAAGAACTCCTTGAGATCCTCCCGGTCCTTCGGCAGGCTGGAGACCATAATTACCGGAAAAACAATGGCCCCATAGACTTGCATCATCATCATCATGAGCTTGTCGCGGTCCTGCTCCCCTGTGATCTCACTGAGCACTTCCTTAATGCGTTCAAGCCTCATCAATTTGGAGTACTTCGCATATTCATCCTGTGAGCCCATAATATGATGTCTTTGATCAAGCATCTGCCGGGCCATTCCCGGGTAACGGCTGAGATTCATAATATATCGCATGAAAAATAGCTTCATCCGCTCCTTCGGCGGCAGGCTGTCATCTTCCAGTGTTTTGAAGGCATCATCAAATGTAGACACTAGCTTCTTCACTGCGTCGCCAAATAGCTTTTCCTTGGAGCCGTAATAATAATTCACCAGTGCAAGATTCGTCTCTGCCCTTGCTGCGATACTCCGAAGGGTGATACAACTGAACCCCTCCTCGCGGATCAAATCCACGGTAGCATCGAGTATAATCTGCTTCGTATCTTTATCTGAAGGATCAGCCTTGTTGTCGGATTTAACCATAATGCAGGTTGTCGCCCTCCTTCACCACAATTTCTAATCAATGATTTAAACAGCGTTTAATCAGAATCTAAAGTTACTCTCTTTGGAGTGATCTGTCAATAGAAGTTTTCAGAAATTTTCAAAAGTGTTGGTCATTAATAAAAAAGAAGCATCTCCGGCAGCGGTTTACAGCTGTGAGATGCTCCTGCTATGAATGATCCGTTATTTGTTATTTCGACGGGTTGGCCAGCACTTCCGCTGCCTGCAGCTCCGCCAGACCCAGCTTCACGATTTTGCCCGATGTATTCAGCTCCAGTGTCAGTAGCGCCTCGGATTTGGAGAAGGAGAGCACGCTTGTTATTGTCATATTCCCTTCATGCTGCCGGCTCTCCGTAGATTTCACTCCGAAGTACTGGCCTGCCGGAGCACTTACACCCTCCCAGCTCTGCTGAATGACGGGCAGCGAGGGCTGCTCTGCTTCCACAGCGAAGTAACGCTCGCGGAGTCCCGTATAGTTGCCTGCGGCCAGCAATCCGGCTACCGCTCCGGCAGCTACCTCCGGTGAGTAGATCTCAACTTGAGCTTTTGCCGGATCATAGGATGTAACCAGCCCTATCGCTCTAAAAAAAGACAATGGTGCATAGGCCCGCTGCTGCTTCAGTTCAATGCTATCTGTAAAAGCCACCCGATCCTTGCCGTTCAGAAGGATCTCTTTCCCGCCCAGCCTGAATTCAATCGTTTCCTGGAACCGGTTCAGCTTAAACTGCCCTGTAGCTCCTATAAAGGTAGTCTTGTACTTAAGGATTTCCGAAGTCTCCCGGAGCGGGAGCATTGGGGTTGTTCCACTAGTATAGGTTTGCGGTCCATCCAGCTGCAAGGCTTGTCCGTTCACTATAATATTTACACCCGGGGCTGCGTGGACACTATTACCGGTTAATACTCCCGATCCTGCTGCCAATAACAGTACACTTAGGAAAACGGCTACGATTCTGTTCTTCAAATCGATCCCACCTCTCCTGTAATATAATTATTATGCACGCAAACTTCAGGCACTAAACTTACATTAATCATTAACCGTTCTGCGCAGCTTTGGAACAGCCTCACTCCACATTAAAGTTAAAATACTGCCGCGGATACGGCTCCTTGATCAGTGTGAAATGCCACCATTCCTTGGTATAGGGCTTGAAGCCCTGCTTCGACATGGCATCCTTAAGAACTTTACGGTTGGCATGCTGGGTACTGTTGACCAGAGTAGTATTATAGTAAGAAATCTCACCGAAGAAATCATACGGGCTGCCCATGTCAACCAGCGCCCCCGTTTTTTTATCAGCCAGTGTCAGATCGATGGTGCTGCCCCGCGAGTGCCCTGATTTCTTGGAGATGAAGCCCAGCTTGAACAGATTACGCTTGTCCAGCTTGGGATAATACTGCTGCTTCATCTTAATATCCGCGGCATCCTGTGACCAGCGTACGAAGTGATTAACGGCTTTTTGCGGACGGTAGGCATCATAGATTCTCAGGATATAACCTTTGCCGTCCAGATCATCGCTGACTTTCTTCAGCGCATTGGCTGCAGTCCGCGAGAAAATCGCCAGCGGAGCCTTATACCCGTCCACCCTTGTTCCGGTGAAATTATTCTCACTGTAGTAGCGTATCTCATATTGCGCCTTAGGAATCACTTCATCCAGATACACAAAACCGCCGGGCAGGTTGTGTTTCTTCTCCACCCTACTTTGCGCCGGGGCTGCGGCTGTATTCTGTATCTTAGGAGCAGCAGCTGTGGCTGCTGTTGCCGTTAGAAGGGCAGCTCCGCCTAGGATAATCGCACATGAGATCAGCCCCAACCTTCTGCCTGTAATTCGCAGCTTCATCACAATGCTAACCCCTCTCCTGCCTCGTCCGTATTTTTCACCCTACCAGTATACGTGCAGCAGCACTAGGCGTCCATAGTTAAGTCCAGACTTGTATCCGCAGGAAGCATATCCTTCCGCCGGTAGACACCCATCAGCAGCCCGACAGCGGCGAATTCAATGAAGACATGCTGTCCGTAGCTGAGGAATGGGAACGGTATAGCTGTGATTGGCATTCTTCCGCTGAGGATCGATAGACCATAAACTAAGCGGATGGCTAACATGAGAGCCAGAGCAAGGATAAGCATCCGCCCGTAGGTATCGCGTACAGCGCGGGTATAGGAGATCATTTTGAGAACGAACCAGCCCACTGCCGCAATGAAGAGCAAGCCCCCGGCCCTGCCGAAGCATTGAACCAGAAATACCGGAAAAAGATCCGAATACGCATACGGCAGTCCTTCTTCCCCACCTCCGAAGCCATACCCTCTCCAGCCTGCGGATGTAATGGTCTCGTGAATTCTGCGGTTGAGGTAACCCGGGCCATTAAGCATATAATTATGATTTATCGCTCCGATGACCCTGTCACGCAAGTTCAAATTATTCCAAACATAGATGGCTCCGCCCGACACAAATGTTATAACCATTAATCCGGCTGTAATCCAGCGCCGTGTTATCCATACATATAGCGTCAGCGATACTGCCAAATAAACCACCAGCTCCGGTAAAGACCGGAGCGCCGCATAGATCGCCGCAGGCAGCAGCAGTAAGGCTAACTCCGCTAATTCCCTGGTCCGTCTGCTCCATTTCAGCATAAAGCTGCGGCTGGTCCATATCCCTGCCAGAGCGATAACAAATAGATAAGGACTGTATCCAACCAGATCAAAATATAAGCCCAAAAAACCAACATAGCGTCTGTTCCCATTGATTAATTCAGGTCCCAGCCATAGGCTGGCAACTATAGCCATTAATGCTGCAGCATAGATGAATCCTGATGCTCTCTGAAGCAGCTTGAAATTGACGAAGTACATTCCTGTCATAACGGCGATCCCAAGGCTGATATACACCGTCTGGCGCATCGTCAGATCAGATAAGGCCGGGTTGAAGGAGGTTCCGGCTTCTATCGCCCCCATCCCCAGCAGACTTACAGCTGACAACATCATTACTGCGGTGAGCAGTCCCCACGGAATCCGCGGTTTATGGATTTTGTGCAGATCCCGGCCGACCCCCTGCGGATCACCCATTTGCGCGATAGCATATTGCTGTGCTTCTTCTTCAGTTGCACCAAGCTGCTGCCGCTCCAGCATCAAGTCCTGGAAGTGCCCGCTGAGTTCCTCCCTTATCTCCCTGTGCATCCCTTTGGCTCTAACCTCTGCACACACCCTGTCCAGATAGTTGTCCAGCTTCTTCCGCTGCTCCATCATGCGCCGCCCTCCCCCAGTACCGAATCCACCGCGCCTTTGAAAAGATTCCATTCTGCTCTCTTCTCCTGCAGCTTCGCCTTGCCTTCATCCAGCAGCCGGTAATATTTGCGTTTGCGCCCTTCTACCTCAAGCCAATACGCCTCTACCCAGCGTTCGCTCTCCATCGCATGGAGTATCGGATAGAGCGTGCCCTCCTTCAGGGAAAATACCCCCTGCGAGCGCTGCTCCAGCTCTTTAATCAGTTCGTAGCCATATAACGGCTTATCGAGTAGCAGCGTGAGAATTAAGGTCCCCGTGCTGCCCTTCAGCATTTCTTTGCTGACTTTCATTGACGTCCCCTCCCGTTCGTATGGCAATTCACTGATACATCGTTAATCTATGCTTAATATACTTTAATTCCCAGTTGATGTCCAATCATCGTCTTAAACTCAGGAATCCATTTTTACAACAATTATGAATTAGGAGCGTTATCATGAGAGAAATGTTGTATTTTGGGCAGGATTTTTTACAATCAATGCTCTGTGAGCTCCATATTGCACATAACAAAAACAGCACACCCGTAATCCGGATGTGCTGTTTGCTGTATAAGAAGATTAGTTTAGTGCATGGAAGCCTGTGTCTTGTGCGAGACAATAACACGTTTGAGGAAGA
Organism: Paenibacillus sp. FSL R5-0912; assembly: GCF_000758605.1. Lineage (NCBI taxonomy): Bacteria > Bacillati > Bacillota > Bacilli > Caryophanales > Paenibacillaceae > Paenibacillus > Paenibacillus sp. FSL R5-0912. Next base: position 3,680,020 of record NZ_CP009282.1, on the reverse strand, counting down.
AAGCAACAACCAGACCGACAATGGCCATCACCATGCCGAAGATGAACGCATTCTGTACCCCATGGGTAAATGCAGCGCCAATATTCAGCGGATCACCAGGGTCAGTTACAGTCTTCATGTAGCTCTTGGTACCGGAGGTCATAATGCTTACTGCCAGAGCCGTACCAATCGCCCCTGCAACCTGCTGCAGAGTATTCATGATCGCTGTACCGTCAGGATAGTATTCCAGCGGAAGCTGATTGATCCCGTTCGTCTGGGCAGGCATCATAATCATCGAGATTCCGATCATGAGCACGCTGTGAAGTACAATTACGAAGATAACGGTAGAAGTTGCTGTAATACTGGAGAAGAACCACAGCGAAACAGCTACGAGCACGAGTCCTGGAATAACCAGCCATTTCGGACCGTATTTATCGAACAGGCGTCCCATCACCGGCGACATCAGTCCGTTGATAATTCCGCCCGGCAGCAGCAGTAAGCCTGCTTTGAACGCAGTATAGCCTTGTCCCTGCTGCAGGTACATCGGAAGAATCAGCATCGAGGATAGAATCACCATCATACAGATGAAGACCATCAGAACACCGACCACGAACATCGGGAATTTGAAGGCACGCAGATTAATCATCGGCTGCTTCATCGTCAACTGCCGGATGCAGAATAGAACGAGCGCAATTACACCAATAGCAATGGCGATAATCACCTTCGGACTTCCCCAGCCTTCCGCTTCACCGGCGCTGCTGAATCCATACACAACGCCGCCGAAACCGAGTGACGATAATACGATCGAGAGGATATCAATCTTCGGCTTGGTCACTTCTGTGACGTTCTGCATGAAGAAAATTCCGCTGAACAGCGCGATCACAAGGAACGGCAGGGACAGCCAGAAGATCCAGTGCCAGCTGAGACTCTCAATCAGCAGACCCGCAATGGTAGGGCCGATCGCAGGAGCTACCATGATGACGAGTCCGATGAGACCCATCGCTGCGCCTCTTTTCTCCGCAGGGATAATAATCAGGATCGTATTGAACATCAGCGGCAAAAGGAGTGCAGTTCCCATCGCCTGAACCACACGCGCTGTAAGCAGGAATTCGAAACTCGGCGCCATTGCAGCCAGGAATGTTCCCGCAATCGAGAAGCAGAGTGCAGCAATGAACAGCTGTCTGGTCGTGAACCACTGCAGCAGCAGCCCGGAGATCGGAACCAGAATACCCAGCGTCAGCAGGTAAGCAGTAGTCAGCCATTGCGCTGTGGTCGGAGTAATTTGTAATACATTCATAAGATCACTTAAGGCTACATTTAATGCGGTCTCACTGAACATGCCGATAAATCCGGCAAGCAATAAGGAGACGAGAATTGGAAGGGTCTTAAATTTGCGGGGCTCTGTGTGCCCCTTACCAGTCATAGTTGCGTTCACTCTCATATCCTCCTGATAATCTGTTTATTCTCTCTCTATTTGTTGCAGTATTGCAGTGTTACAGTGTTACGATGGTACTGTGAACCTTAAGCCAGTATTGCCGGAATACTCTCTGCTGCTGCAACCAGCGGCTGGACATTTCGGCAGGTCAACGCCAGGAGCAGCGCACCTTCAAACAAGGAGACCACAACAGTCGCCTTGCGCAGAGCAGCTTCCTCCTGCATGCCTTCCTTCATCAGACGCTGGGCGATCACATCCTGCCAATCCTTGAACACACATTGACAAGCAGTCCTCAGCTCATTGCTGACACAGGAAGTCTCAACGGCTACCCAGAAGCTGAACGGCACCAATCCTTCGAAAGAAGATTCCTCCGCTTCCCTGGCTATAGACAGAATGAAATTCTGCACCGCCTGGGCAGGTGAGGCTTCACTCTCTACATAATGCCGCAAATTTTGGGAGACCATTTCACTTGTCCGGTTAATGCAGGTCAACACCAGCTCTTCTTTGCCGTGAGGAAAATAATAATACAATGATCCCTTGGGCGAATCGCTGTCCTTGATGATCTGATTTAGCCCGGTTGCATGATAGCCCTGTGTGAAAAACAATCTTGAAGCCGTATCCAGAATAGCTTCACGTGCATTATGCTTGTTTGACAAGCCGGACACTTCCTTTATAGATGTTTCTGCACTTTTATAACAATTGGTCTACATAATAAAACCACGAGTGGGCTCCGCTGTCAATGGATAATAATTTCAAATTTTAATGTTTACGCTTACCGATTGCCACATTGCAGATCATTGGTTATAATTTAATTATTCCAATGCGAAAGGTGTGAATTTAATGAGTGAGCCTTCAATCATTAAGGGAATTCCCCGGCCGTTAGTCAGAACTAATCAGGCTTTTATCGTAATTTCTGTATTATTGTCACTATTTACGGGAGCTTACTGGATTCTTGCCCTGCCGCTTGCCGCAGGACTGTCTGGCCTAATCTTCGGATATAATCCGGTGATCAAGGTTGCGGCGAAATTCCTGACTAAGGAGCGCTCCGCCTATGTACTGGAAGACTGGGAACAGCAGCAGTTCAACCAGAGCATTGCCGTCTTCTGCCTGACTGCAGGGCTGGTCAGCTTCCTTGCCGGCTGGACCGTAGCCGCTTATATCTTCTCGATCATGGTTGCGGTAGCAGCCACAGTAGCTATCCTCGGCTTCTGCATCGGGTGCTTCATCCACTACCAGTGGAGAATGTATACCTATAGACGCAAACAGGCAGCTCTCCACAAATAAGCAGGAGTCCGTGCTGCCCGTGCGGTGAATCTTACAGGGCCAGTAAGCCGCAGCAGCAGTATGCTGCCGGACCTACACTGGCCTCCAAGCTCCCCTCCTTAACCTCCCCGCTTATTCCACAATATAATCCGCCAGAATTCGCTCCACCGAAGAAGCGAAGCTTTTGCCGGCGCCCCAATCGAGCTTAAGGATCAACCCGTTGGAGCCTCCCGCCGGAATAAGCCGGACATTACTTCTGCCCTTCAGATTATCGACTAGGATCACCAGCGCAGCCTGATTACCGGACCGGAAATAATACCGCTCATAGACCAGCGTCCCGATCATCTTGCCTTCACCGAGATCATTCAGCTCCTCGTACAGCAGCTCCGACTCCTGCGGCATTCCCTCTTTGATCAGCGCAAGCGTCTCATTGGGCTGCAATTTAACATTGAGTTGATAGGCCTCATTCATGCTCATCGCCCTCCCACGGGTATAGGGTATACAACTATTTACCTAATTGCCTTCGCCAGCCACATCCCAGCGATGACGGAATTTCTCCAGCCGCGGATGTAGTTGTGCCGGCGCTTCTGATACCAGCAAACGCAGCTTGACGATCCATTCCTCGAAGGAGGAATAAGACGCGAACAGATTTGCCATCTCCGGAGTCAGATAGAGAAAGTAAGGAGCGGAATAGACCTCACTGATATGGCGCAGCGCAGAATCGAGCGGGGTGTATTTCTTGCGTTTCCCCTCCAGACTTTCCACCGTAATGAAAGACCGGCCCTGATCTCTTTTCCACTCATGCAGCCGGTCCTCCCGTTTATGAAAAGCCTGCACCGGCTCCTTCGTCATCCGTCTAACGGTTTCTTCATGCAGCGGATACAGCACCAGCTTGGTGAATTTTCGCTCTATCGCTGTCTCAGCCGCCTTCAGCAAATCCATATCCGAGATATGCTCGAATGAATCATAGAAGATCAAGGTTCCTTTGCGTTCACCGGCTGGCGGTTCATAACCATAAGGCACATGTTGAATGTCTCGTTTCATCATTACCCTCCTGTGAGCTTCAATATCTACAGCATATCATGCTACTCCGGATCGCGTACAATTCTGAGACTTAGAACTTATGCACTGAATGGAAATACTAGCCAAAAAAGCAGCGGTGCCATGATGGCAATCGCTGCTGTATGTAAGTGTAGCGCCGTGCAAGGATATATTGCGTCCAGTAAAACTTATGCCGGCTGTCGGGTACCCTCTTCCCTACAAGACGGTGAGTCCGTCAGGTTCTGGAGCAGATTGCTCCGCCTGCAGCCGGCAGCGCCGCAGAAACACTTCGACGAGATCCTTAGCCCGGACCACCAAATACTGATCAGGAAAGCGGAAATCTGTTGAACAAGCGGTCAGCACGTAGCCCGGATCTACCGGATATTGCCTGAACGCATGATCGGGCAGCCGGTCGCTAAGCACAGACTGCTCATACTTCAAAGCGTACTGCTCGGAGAATACAGAACGGATTGGAATCGTCAGGCCAATGCCCTCCATCTTCAGATAACTCTCCTTCCGCGTCCACAAGTCATAGAAATAGCGTATTTGAGCCTCTGATTTCAAGCTCTGGTATCGCTCCATTTCTTCAGGGGACAGGCTGTACCGGGCTAATACCGGATTTATGGCTGCCATCTTCTGAATGTCGATTCCTACCCGCTGTCCCTTGCGGCTGACGATACCTGCCACCCATTTCCCCGAATGTGAGAGGTTAAAGTCCCACGGTTCGCGCATAGCAGACAGCCGGGGTTTGCCAAACACCCCTTGGTCAAAACAGATCGCATCATTCCGCATCCCCTCCATATCCATAGCGAACATCCGGGCAAGGATGTCTCCGATAAGAGACCTGCGAACATCGTCTTCACGTTTCAGCCGGCTGCTGCTCATCCGGCGTTCTGGTGACACATAGGGCAGCAACTCAGGAACCGAAAAAGCGGTCCCGAGTGATACGGCAATGATATGCATGAACGGCTAAGCCTCCTATTGGTTCTCCTGTCTATTCCTGCTGCTCCCGGAACCAGCCCAAGGTTTCTTTGACTGCATCCTTGTAGGCGGTTGGAGAATATTCCGGGAACCGCTTCATGAATTTGTTCTCGCTCAGCACCAGCGGATACTGGAATTCGTATAGCAGCTCATGGAATTCTTTAGCTTCTTTATCGAATATACCTGCCAAACCAACGGCCCAGCCCGGGAGTGTCCGGCATTTCCTTGGACTGTCTGCTTCATCCTGGATGATATTCAGGAACTGACGGCCCTCAATCGCCCCGGAGCCCGACACATGCCACTCCCCTTCTTCCCCGCTTTCCGCCAGTAGCACTGCTGCCTTAGCCGCATCGCGGATATAGATCAGATCATGGGGAACATCCAGCCTGACCGGCCAGGCGATGGTTTTGGCCTGCAGCGCTCCGTTAAATATGGGTCCGAATACCCTGTTCGTAACGTTGGGGCCATAGTAGTCGGGATAACGCGGAATGACATTGCGGAAGCCGTTCTCCGCTGCCTGCTTCTTCAGCAGCTCTTCCATTTGGTTACGAAGCTTCCCTTTACGGGTAAGAGCCGCCTTGGGATGGCTTTCATCAGCGGGAAGGTATTGGAATCTGCCGTATCCGTAGACATTCCCGGGAAATACCAGCGTCTGCCCGGAATGCAGCTTCGCGGTTACCCGTTCCAACGCTTTGGGCATGATCGTGTACCAGTCCTGGTAAGGCACATTAAGACAGAAGTAGACCGTTCTCACTCCTGTCAGCAGAGAAGCAAGTGCCCTCTCATCTTGTATATCCAGTGAAACCATAGTCAGCAGCGGTCCTCTCAATCTGCTTAGTGCCTCATTAGAACGATGATAGGTCGCTGTTACCAGCTTACCTCGCCACAGTAATTCTTGGGTGATGGAATGGCCCAAACCGCCATTGCCTCCGATTACGAGATTCATAACATTACCTGGCTCCTTATCGAGCGGATGAATACCTTCAGCCACCAGCTTCACGGTTTATTCAGTCTGCCCGGGATGATGTTTAGCAGTTATGAAGAACCGTTACATGCCGCTTCCACAGAAACTGCGGATAAAGAACTGCTGCCGAATTCTTAACCTGTTATTAGTATACAGCCAAGAATATGCTGTCATCATTGGGATAATTTGACGATTATTGTCGGTTGAGGTCCTTAATATGTAGATATGGTGAATTATTGTAATTCAATAGTTTTGCATCACTCATAGTTAGTCTTCGCCGATCAATTTCAGGAGATCATTGTCCCGGTCAATCATCATTTTAGAGCATTCAGTCTCTGGTCCGCATATACCGCCGCGCCAAGTGTGCCCGCTCTGGCGCCCAATTCGGCTTGAACGATCCTGCATTTGCTTCCTGAGAGCTTCAGCGCATGAGCATTTACAGTGCCGCGGACGCTGCCAAGCAGCCGTTCTCCTGCGGCAGCCATGCCGCCTCCAACAATGATCAGCTCCGGGTTCAGCAGATTAATTACATTTGCCAGACCGTACCCCAGCAGCTCTCCGGTTTCATGCATGACTTCGACCGCCAGCGGGTCCCCGAGATCATAAGCCTCCGAGATCATCTTTGCGGTAATTTGGCCGTCATCCTGATTCGTCCAGGCCAGGATCTGACTGCTCCTTCCTTCCCGGAGCTTCTCCTTGAATGTATGGACCATGCCTACAGCAGATACATACCTCCCGAGGCAGCCGGAGCTCCCGCAGCGGCAGGGCCTGCCCTGCCTGTACATATTCATGTGTCCGATTTCACCAGCGCTGAAAGTTGTTCCGTACAACACCTTGCCGTCATGGACAATGCCTGAGCCCAGTCCGGTTCCAAGTGTGAGCAGCACCAGGTTACGGCATCCTTGTCCGGCTCCCTGCTGCCATTCCCCATATAAGTTAACTCGCACATCATTATCGATGTAGACCGGAAAATTATAAAAGGGCTTCATTGCATTCACTATATGTATTTGTTCCCATCCGGGAAAGTTAGGCGAAAAGATGGACAGGCCTTCCTCCGGGTCCAGCAGACCGGGAATTCCCATCCCCATACAGGTGATCTGCTGCTGATCTATCCCTTTGCCCTCTGTCAGCTGTGTAACGGCCAGCCTGATCCTGGCGAGCACATGCGCCGGCCCTGCCGCCGCTTCCGTTGGCAGAGACAGCTCACCGACTGCTCTGTAATCCCCATCGAACAATCCAGCTTTGATATTCGTTCCGCCCAAATCGATACCTATCGTATATTTTTCCATCGCTTCTGCTCCTTTACATTATTTGTCCTGGCTTCACTCTCCCTCCTTATTATGCGCTTTCATTTATTGGGCAGGTAGGATTTTTTGAGCATCATTATAGTATTTTCTACACGAAAAGGGCCGTCCGTGCCATCCTATAGATAGCTGCTCGGACGACCCTGTATGATTTTCTTAGCGGAATCCCTTAAGAACCCGCACCTTTATACCGCTTAACGCCATAGCTCCAGGCCATCAGCCCAATGCCGAGGAACACAGCACCCACTAGGGGGGTCAACAGCGCCATCCCCTTCATCTCATCACGGTGGAGGAACAGAGCTGCCGGATAGATCCCGACAAATGCAAACGGAATAATCCAGGTGAGCAGCACCTGAATCGCCCGGTTGTAGATCGTAACCGGATAACGGCCGTAGGTCTGGATATTATACATCAGCGGCAGAATACCCGTCGGCGCATCTGAATAGAAAGACAGTGAAGTCAATGTCGTATAGATGCCGGTATAGATTGCTACCGCACTGAGTGTCAGGATAATCAGCATCGGAAGCGTCCACCATTCGAACGGCAAGCCCAGATTGCTGCCGCTGATTGCCATAATAATCAGTCCGATGAAGGAGCCCATAAGTGATGGCGGGTCCACATTCTCCAGGAAAATCTGGAACAGATTATGCGCCGGTCGGGTCAGAATGCGGTCCATCTCACCTTTGACGATATATCGCTCACTGAAGCCCCACATATTCACGAAACAGCTGAACACGCCGAACGGCACCATAAAGAACCCGTAGACGAACACCACTTCGTTCTGATTCCAGCCGCCCAGGCTGTCGGTATGCATGAAAATGACCATAATGAAGATAAAGTTCGTTGCCTGGAAGAGAAGATCGGAAACAACCTCCACCCAGAAATCAGCACGATAGGTTAACCTTGTCTTCATATAATTTTTCAGATATTCAATTAACAAACCTAAATAGTACATTCCGGCTCAACCTCCCTGCACGAACAGCCGCTGGCGCGCTGCGTGATATAGCCAGACAATCGGAATCAGCAGGACCAGGAACCAGATGACCTGGATGCCCAGCACATTCCAAATGCCCACTCCCTGCACCCGGCCCGTGAATACGGAACCCGGCAGGTACGTGATGGCCTGAAAGGGCAGAATCTTGAGAATGGACGATAACCAGCCCGGAAAAAGCGTAATCGGGACGATCAGGCCAGAGAACAGGTCAACGATAACACGCTTCATGCGCATCATCCCCTCGTTATTCTCGACGAAGAATGCAGAGAGCCCCGTTATGATATTAATCTGTGAGCTGATCAGGAAACTGAAGAAGAGCATTACCAGGAAACCGATCCAGGCGGATGGTTCTGTCGGCAGTTGCACCGGAAACAGCAGAATGGCAATCACCATGCCCGGAATCATCAGCATCATGAAGCGGAACAGGCCTTCGCCAAGTCCCTGCATCATTTTGACCAGCACATAGTTATAAGGTCGGATGAACTGAATCGCGATGCTGCCGTCACGGATATCCGTAGAAATCTCCCTGTCCAGGTTATTGAAATAGAACGCCCGAGCCATCCACGAGACGGCCACATACGTAGTCATCTGTGCCCCGGTAAAGCCGCCTAGTGATTCTCCGCCTCCATAAATAGCTTTCCAGGTGAAATAGTTGACCCCGATATTCAGCGTGTAGATCAGAATTCCTGAATAGTAATTGATCCGGTAAGCCAGCATCGTCAGGAAGCGGATGCGGATGAAATCGAAATAAGCGCCGAGCAGCAGCCTTCGTCCGTTCTCCCGGGAGCCGCCCGGTGTTCTGCTGCCGGAGGAGGAAGCTGCCGTTGCCAGCTGCTTAGACATGGAGTGCCTCTTTCTCATCACTCAGTGCCGCGATCCGCTCTTCCGGCTTCTCTGCCGAGCCTGACTGATAAATACTGCGGACGATGTCATCCGTATTGGTTTCGATGATTTTGATATCTGTAATATCTGCCTGTCCGACCACCCGGCCCAGCACATCCGATACATTCAGCTCGAGCGGAATCCATACCTTGGCACCCAGCTCATTCTCGGCTGTCCAGGTAACCGGCATCCCCTCTGTCCACTGCACCAGCTGCTGCAGCTTCGTAGCGGTACCGAACTGGAACTGCACTTCACGTCCCGTTCCCCACCGCTGCTTGAGATCCTCAAGACCCCCGTCATAGATAATCCGCCCGTCATCCAGCATGATTACCCGCGAGCAGAGAGCTTCAATATCCTGCAGATCATGCGTCGTCAGCAGGATGGTCGTGCCATGCTCACGGTTCATATCCTTGAGGAACTCTCGAATCTCTGACTTCACGACAATATCAAGGCCAATCGTCGGCTCATCCAGAAACAGAATCGACGGATTGTGCAGCAGCGCAGCGACCAGCTCACAGCGCATCCGCTGTCCGAGACTGAGCTTACGTACCGGACGGTTCAGCAGCTCCTGCAGCTCCAGCCGCTCAACGAGCTCATCCAGCCGTTTTTTGAAATCCTGCTCGGAGACCCGGTACACCTTACGCAGCAGCTGGAACGATTCGATGACACCGATATCCCACCAGAGCTGGCTGCGCTGTCCGAATACAACTCCGATATTCTGTACGAACTTCTCACGTTCCGCATACGGCACGAAGCCGCCTACAGAAAGACTGCCGGCGGTAGGTACGAGAATACCAGTGAGCATCTTAATCGTGGTCGATTTGCCGGCCCCGTTCTCCCCGATGTATCCGCATATTTCGCCTTCCGGAATACTGAACGAAATGTCCTTCACTGCGGTCACTTCGGAATATTGCCGTTTAAACAAATCAGCGAAGGCTCCTTTGAGGCCCTCGCGGTTTTTTTGGACTTTAAATGTCTTGCGCAAGTCCTGCACTTGAATAGCATTCATAGGTTACCTCACTAAGCTAAGTATTGGGTTCAGTACCCCATTATAATAGAATGAATCCAAAAGTACTACCTATTTCCCTTACCATTCTGCTCTGCCAGAGTACGGCCGGCTTATTTAGCTACTCTGCCCTCAAAAAAATCCGCGCTCTGCACAGCCTCCAGATGTCCGGAGCGGGCTACTTTGGTCCGCAGATACTTTTCGTTGAAGACCGAGACATCGCCCCATAGCGGTACTCTTTTGACCGTGTTCATTCCGGCAGCTCTCAGAGCTTCCATCTTCTTCGGATTATTGGTGATCAGGGTCACCGGTTTGCTGCGCAGGTGCTGAAGCACACTGATCGCGTCTGTGTAATCTCTGGAATCATCAGCAAAGCCCAGCTCCAGATTAGCTTCTACAGTATCATATCCTTCTTCCTGCAGAATATAAGCCATGGCTTTGCTGAACAGGCCGATGCCTCGTCCCTCATGATTAGCCAGGTAAAAGAGTGCTCCGGAACCATGCTGGGCAATCATCTTCATCGATGTGTGCAGCTGGAAGCCGCAATCGCAGCGTTTGCTGCCAAAAATATCACCGGTGTGGCAAATGCTGTGCATCCGGATCAGCGCTTCGTCGGAGTTCTCGAAATCCCCATAGACAAGAACGCTCGACTGTTGTCCATCCGCAAGGTTCATTGAAGACAACCGGCTGATAAGCAGTTCAGTAGCCTCTTTACCTTCCGCTTGCTGAAGCTCTTCATCCGTCACTTTCAGCCAGCTGTACCATTTGAAGGTAACGGTCTCCCCGTCCAGGTTCACCGGCAAGGTAATGGGACCAACCAGTATATTCGTGGAATCATCCTTGGAGATCCGTTTGATTTTGTTCTGTAATATGGAAAGGATATCGGGTTTGATCATGAGTGCACCATCCTAAAAGTTTTGATAGCATTAGCTTCTTCGATTTCATTTCGCAAAACTTGCTTCGGAAGCATACACTTAGTTTTGATAGCATAAGCTTCTCCGAACTGGTTACGCAAAACTCGTATCGGAAGCATAGGCTTAGTTGGTATAAGCAGGCAAGCAACTTTTCTCTAAAAAATGCGTAATAGCCTATGCCTGGTTCGTAAAATTTTAATATTCATTATTTTCACTAGTAACTATTTGTAAGTTAGTTTATCATTGTAATATAAGTTCGTCAAGTTATAATATATATTTAAATATTAATGATTACTTATTGTAAGTTTATGATATAATGAATGTTGAGGTGATGCTAATGAACAATTTCGAAATGTGTCCACGCTTCGAGAAAGCGGTCGATGTGCTTAGTAAACGGTGGGTTGCACTGATCGTATTCGTCCTGATGGATGGTCCGCGGCGATTCGGGGAAATCGAGCATTGCTTATCCAATCTAAGCGGCAAAGTATTATCCGACCGGCTGAAGGAAATGGAGAACGAAGGCATCATTCAGCGCACGGTGTATCCTGAAATGCCTGTGCGTATTGAGTATTCGTTGACCGACAAAGGCACGGCACTGGCTCCCATTCTTGGTGAAATCGGTAACTGGTCTACGGATTGGATTGAGATTGGCGTGACCAAATGATTGCCGGCCTGCATGCGAAGCAGCGCCCCTGAAGTTCCTTAACCAGGAAACTTTGAGGGCGCTGTTTATTTGTCTTATAAATCCTTGCGCTGAAAATGCAGAATTCCTATTACAAATACAATTACGGTATAACACACAGCATATACGATGAATGACACTGACGGGTACGCGCTGATATTAATGATGCTAAGTCCGCCATTACTTAGGGAAACCAGACCGCTGATATCCTTCAGACTGAACAGCTCGGCGGTCATTCTGCGCTGCAAGGCATCTGCCGGCATCAGCATCGACATGATCCCGGTCAGATTATGCAGCACATTCAGCGCGTCATTCTCCAGCCGCAGCGAACCGCTTAGCTTATCAAGCATTCCTCCCAGAAACCCTGCCCCATAGAGCATCGTCATGAACACACCGTTACCCAGCGCCGAGAAAATCCCTGAGCCCAGCATGGATACGGAGATTAACAATGGAACCACAGAAGCAAACAGCAAAAATGACTTCACTAGTGCTGCCGGATCTCTGGGAACGCTCGCATGGACATTTGTGATCAGCAGGATAGCCAGAAATAGAATGAAGGCATAAACTACACCCAGTGTTACGAAACCGAGCCAGCGTCCGGCATACCATTTCCAGCGCGGCAGCGGCCGGGGCAGCAATGCCTGCATGACTCCCTGTTCCGCTTCCCCCGCAATTACCGAGAACGAGCTGAAGATCGCCAGAAAGGCGATTACAAAGGCGCCGAAGAAGTATCCCAGACTAAGAATAAAGGCGCCGTTCGTAAATCGTGTGAACAACTCACTCCCGTTATGTATAGACCCTGCCCCAGGCTCATTCTTTCCAACCGTATCGGCCACAAACCAGAAGGCGATCAGAAAGACAAACGTGAGCAGCAGAGTTAGCAGCATCACCTTTTTACGCAGCATTTCCTTCCATGTCATTTCAAGTATGGTATTCATTCGCTCTCTCCCCTATGGCTAAGTCCGGATACAGCATCCATGAACCACTCTTCCAGCCGTTCTTGTTTGCGGGTTACTTCATATAGAGTCATCCCCTGCTCCACAATCAGCCCGTTCAGCCAGCCCGCCTGCTCCTCGTTGTCCAGCTCTGCTTCCAGCCATACGACACTGCTGCCTAATTCCGGCTCTTGTCCGATTCCCTGCCTGGTTTTTCCGGCTCCAGCGGTCGTCTGCCGGATGGTAAGCCCTGTATGTTCCTTCAGCCAGGACAGCAAAAAAGGCGTATACCCGCCCACTTTGAAATGCCAGCTGGTCCGCTGGCTCAGGATCTCTGATACTTTGCCGTGCCGCAGGACCGTCCCGTTATTAAGCATGGCCATCCGGTCGCACAGCACTTCAACATCCTCAAGCAAATGGGAGTTGAGAAATATCGTGATCCCTCTCTCCTTGAGCCGCTCCAGAATCATCCGTACTTCCATTCTCCCGATTGGATCAAGCGCAGAGGAGGGCTCATCGAGAAAAATAATTTCCGGCTCGTTGACCAGCGCACAAGCCAGTCCCAGCCGCTGCTGCATTCCCTTGGAATAATGCTTGACCCGGTCCTTCCCCCGCTGACCAATGCCTACTTCCTGCAGAAGCTGTGGGATCCTTATGTCCGCCACACTTTTCCGGGTCCGGCTTAGCTTAGCATGCAGTCTGACTACCTCTTCTCCGGTCAGCCAATCCTGATAGCGGTATAGCTCAGGCAAGTACCCGATCTTGGCTTTGGCTTCAAGAGAACCGAGCGGATGACCCAGGATGGAAGCTTTCCCGCCCGTTGGCGAGATGAGTCCCACCAGCATTTTGACGAAGGTGCTCTTGCCGGCACCGTTGGGGCCGAGGAAGCCGAAGGCTTCCCCTTTCCCCACAGTGATGGTAACATCCCGGCAACCGCGTCCATTAGGATACTCTTTGGTCAGGGCGTTAGCATCAATTGCAGGTGCGCTACTCATTGTGTAATCAACTCCTGTACCTTCTGAATGAACTTATCCCTATCCGGATAGACATCTCCGCCTGTAAGCTGGAGCATCTGACCATCCTGGACCCAGACTGCGGAATAGCTATAGCCTTCGCTGAACTTCATTTCGGTAAGAATAACAGGGGTGTCAGCCACTGTAATCTGTTCATCATTGCTGCCCTTTATCAGCGGCATCGGAATATCACCAGACAGAATCCGGCTCTTCTGCAGGTCGCTTCTCAGATAATCGGGAATTAGCGGAAAGTTAACTACGGCATCCAACGCTTCATCCATATCTATAGAAGGATCAACGGTAATTACAGGTGTATTCATCTGTGACAGAGTAGCCCAATGCTCCTGATCTGTAGACAGGTCATAATTCACAATTTCGGGCAAATGCAGTGTAATCGGTTTTCCGTCCACAGACTCCGGCAGCAGATCGTTCGAGCCTACACGCTTCAATGCCTGATTCACTTCATCCACGTTCAGCGTAAGGGTAATATCACGGGACGCGCTTACCTCTACAGTCTTCATATTAGTAATATCTTGGCCCTTCAGGTGTTCATATCCCAGCACCCCTTGTATTTCCCCAACCGGGAGCTTGCCCTCGACAGATCCGTTAGCGAATGTGAAGGTGCCGAAGGAATTCATAGTTTGGTTGAAATTGCCTTCCCCGCTCACCTGATAGAACATATCCCGAAGATCGCTCTCTTCGACTACGGCTACATCCTGCATCCGGAATTGGTTCAGGATAGCCGCCATGGCGGTATTGCCTACTGGAGTAGCCAGGATAGCGGCGAAGATGGCAACCCCTGCAGCTGCAGCAGCCCATTTACGGCTGCGGCTTAGTCCCGGTCTGCGTGATTTACGGACGGAATTCTGCGAAAGCCCTGAATCTGTATTCTCCCTTGCTCTTATTGAAGATATAGAATGGATTCCGCTTGCCGCAGAATCCGTTTTAACGGTTTCCTCTGTTGTAGCCGCTAGGACTGCCTCCCGCTTGCCCCAATCTGCCCATACCGGATTCACCGGTTCTTGCCCGAGCTTCTCCTGCAGTTTAGCCCAAGCCTCGTCTGTTCCCGCAGGCTGGGAATTCCCATGTGCTCTATTATTCATTGCTTCATTCCTCCCGGATGATCTTATTCTTGCGGAAGCGACTTCACCGCATGCTGTTTCAATTTGGCGGTAGCCCGGCTTAACAGCGTGCCTACCACCGGCGGGTTCACACCGAGCTCTCCGGCGATCTCCGCATAGCTGTAACCCGAGTACTTAAGCAGCAGAGCCTGCCGGTCCCGCTCAGGTAGCCCGTCCAGCCAGTTCCTCACATCTTCCTGGTCCAGCTTGCCCAGCACTATTTCTTCCCCCGTAGGGGCTGAGGCATCTGTGTCGTACATTAACTCCTGCTTATTAATCAGTCTGCGCTCCCGTACTTGCTTGTTCAGGTAATCGTAACCGATCCGTGTAAGCACTCTATGCAGCCAGGCTCCCAGAGCTTCGGGATCATCCGGCGGATTTCTGTACAGTCTCAGAAAGACCTCCTGCGCCAAATCATCGGCTGCACTCTCATCCCTTACAAGCGCAGCCAGCTTTCGGCGCACGATTGGATAATGTGTATAAAAAATCGATTTAAAGTTGTCTGATTCCGGAATGTCCATCAGGTAATCCTCCTTATCCGCTGCAGCTATAAGTAAGACGAAGGCTGAGGCAGATTTGTATCATTCCCATTCCAAATGGTCCATCTAATTCTTACCATAAGAGCTGACGGTACGCAAAATAACCCCACAAATTGGGGTATACGGATCTTATTTCTCAGCTATCCACAATTAGTTTGTGCGTAAAAAAAGCAGACATCCAAGATGTCCGCTTCGGATTAAACTATTGTGCTGCAGAGTTACATCAGCTTTTTAATATCATCCTTAATCTGCTCGGACTGCGGTCCGAATACAATCTGTACGGCCCCTTGCCCCAGTCTCATTACACCGGAAGCGCCAAGCTGCTTAAGGGCGGAATCCTTAACCGCCTTTTCATCGTTAACGTTAAGACGCAGACGGGTGATGCAGGCATCGATGCTGCGGATGTTCGCAGGGCCACCGATGTTCTCCAGAATCTTAGCAGCACGGGAAGAAGCCGACACGGTTGTTGTGCCTTTGCCCAAGTCAATCATCTCATCATCTGTATCATCTTCACGGCCAGGTGTTTTGAGATTGAACTTCGCGATAACAAAGCGGAACAATACATAATAGAGTACGAAGAAAGCCAGCCCTACAGGAATTAGAACCCATGCATTGGTTGAGAGCTTCAAGTTGGTCAGGTAGTCAATGAGACCTGCGGAGAAACTGAAACCTAGCCGTACATCTAGAATGTACATCACTGCCATGGACACACCTGTCAGAATCGCATGAACTAGATACAGAAGCGGTGCCACAAACATAAATGAGAATTCCAGTGGTTCGGTAATACCTGTAAGTATAGAGGCAATAGCAGAACCAATGAATATTGATGCTACCATCTTTTTCTTTTCAGGTTTTGCGGTATGGATGAAGGCAAGCGCCGCACCAGGCAAAGCAAACATCATAATCGGGAAGAACCCTGTGGTGAACATCCCTGCACTTTTATCTCCGGCCAGGAAGCGCCAAACATCACCATGGATTACCTCACCGGCTGCGTTCGTATAATCACCAAGCTGGAACCAAGCAATAGTGTTAATGACATGATGAAGGCCAATCGGAACAAGCAGACGGTTTGCGGTTCCGAATACAAATGCGCCAATTGCGCCAAGGCCTACTACCCAGTTCCCGAAATCACTGATGACATCCTGTACCGGGCTCCAGATCATACCGATGAAGACCGCCAGTACCATAGTCGAAGCAGCTGTAACAATTGGAACAAAACGTTTACCGGCGAAGAAGCCCAGCCAATCCGGCATTTTGATATTATGATATTTCTTATACAGGAACGCTGCCCAGGCTCCGGCGAATATACCACCAAGCACACCCATATCCAGCACTACATCATCACCAATGAAACCAAAGGTTGCCGGTACGATTAACAATACTTTGGTAAGAACCATATAAGCAATTAGTGCGGATAAAGCAGCTACGGCATCCCCGGCGAATCCAATGGCGACACCAATTGCAAAAATTAAGGCCAGGTTGCCGAATACCGCACCAGCACCTGCGTTTAAGAATGGAGCAACGTATTGGTTCAAGAATCCACCTATTGTGCTACCCAGATGCAAATCCTTTTCATAATCGAGAAGTCCAAGCCCTTGCAGAATCGCTGCTGCCGGCAATGTTGCGACTGGAAGCATCAGAGACTTCCCTAACTTCTGTAAAAAAGCTAACATAATGAAATCATCTCCCGGTTTCATATTAGTACGTATATGTTTTTATAGCTTTGAAGCCACTGTAAGAATACTGCTCTGTCCCGCAGATATTGCGCCGTAATGGCATTTGACTTCCGGGGTATACTCCTCGCTGCTGGTCACAATGACCGGTGTAATGGTTCGGTACCCCGCTGTCCGTATCGCCTCGAGATCGAACTCAATCAGCGTCTGGCCTGCTTTTACTTCATCACCATTTACAATATGGCTAGTGAATCCGCTTCCTTTTAAGCTGACGGTGTCAATTCCTATATGCATCAGCAGCTGCAGACCGGAGGAATGCTCCAGGATAAGTGCGTGATTGGTTTTGACCACATGAGCGATTTTGCCGTCAAAGGGGGCGATTAATTTCCCTTCGGAAGGTTCTATAGCAATCCCCTTGCCCATATGTCCGCCAGCAAAGGTCTCATCCGGCACTTCGGATAACGGCACGGCTTGCCCGCTGACCGGCGCAGATATCTCAATGCTGGTCTCAGCATGTTTCTCTTCTTTTTTAGATTTCCATCTGGAAAACATAAATTCCACTCCCTGCCTCTGCTATTTGTTTTTCTCTAAGGTCTGGAATAAGCGGTGCAGATGCATGGCCAGAAAGCATATCTCTTCTTCCGGTACGTCTACACCAAGCTTGCCTTGCATGATCTTTCCCATTTTATGAGCGAGCTTATATTCATCCTTGTATTCTTTCTTGATGTGCTTCACGAATGGATTATCTATGAGCGAACCCTGCAGAATCCGTTCAATAGAGAATCTCAAATGAACCATCAGCCGGACATGATTCATACTACCCTGTTCAAAAATAATATTGCGTTCGTTGCGGATCATATCCATCAGATCACTGACGATGTTAGAGGCCTTGACTAGCTGACCAACCGGCACATTGCTGACCGCAGAATATACGTGATAGGTGAGGAATCCGACTTCATCTTCAGGGATCCGCACCTCAAATTCCGCGCTGATCTTCTCCGATGCCTTGTAAGCGATCTCAAATTCCCTGGGAAAGGTCATCCGGGTTTCCTCAAGGAACGGATTGACAATGTCCATCCCGCTCCGCAAGCGGAAAATGGTGAACTGGATATGGCTGGGGAGCGCCAAATAGATCTTGTCGTTTAACTTGCCGGGAAACTCACGGGCGATATCCGAAATAATCTCATCCGTAATCCTCATGACCTTAGGATCTATATCTTCCAGCAGAATCTGATACTGGCTCCATTCTTCCCGGTCCTCCAGCCGAAACAGCTTCTCAATCCGGGGATCATCCGCATCAATCACACCTGCGTCTTTAAGCGCAAAACCGATGCCCTTGCCGATAATCACGTATTCCTTGCTTTTCTTACCTCCTTGAACCATCACGACATTATTTCCGATCACCCGCAAAACCTGAAATTGTTCATTTTCCCTCGCCAAGTTCTCCCTCCTTTCCGTCCATTGCCTGATTTTTCGCACAAAAAAGAGCCAAGACTGACTCAAATGAATGAAATCAGATCTTGGCTCATGCCCTATAAAGGTAACACGCCACTTGCATATAAATGATCATTTATGATCTCATAATAAATCATACCTTGTGTTCCGTCAATGGGTTTTTCGAAAAGTCAAGTTTTGCCCCTGCCAGTCTGCCTGTATCGTTGTAGTCTGCACCATTATTCAGTATTTATGCATAATAATCCCTTATTTCCACATGAAAAAAGAGTCAGACAAAACTCTCTAGAGGAGTTCTTACCTGACTCTTCAGTTGTAGACTTATTAAGCCCGTTCCTGTATCCACCGGCACATCCGGCTGACTACATCTTTCATTACTACAGGTTTGCTTATGAAATCTGATGCTCCTGCGGTCAGACACCGTTCACGGTCTTCCTTCATAGTCTTGGCTGAAATCGCAATGATCGGAAGCTCTGTGAGTAATAGTTCTTCCCGGATAATAGACAAGGTATCGTAGCCATCGAGATTCGGCATCATGATGTCGAGCAATACAATATCCACATCAGGCTGTTCTCTGACAATCTGCAGACACTCGTAACCTGTCTGGGCAGTGAGGATATTCATTTCATAAGGCTCCAGGCCCTTCTGCAGTGCAAAAATATTACGCGTATCATCATCTACAATCAGAACAGTTCTGCCTTGAAGCTTCTGGAACTCCTTATCAAACAGTAAATCTTTGCTGTTGGCCACCGTCCCGCGCAGGGCAGCCTCTGCCTGTTCAGAAGCTGCTGCAGCCTGAGTCTGCCCCGGAAGGCTATCTGGCTCTTCCCCGCTGTCCAGCTCACGGCATGGAAGATAAAGCGTGAACGTGCTGCCTGCACCCTCTTCACTCTCCAGGCTGATATGTCCGCCCAGCAGCTTGGCTAACTGAAGCGAAATGGACAGCCCCAATCCGGTTCCTCCGAATCGGCGGGCAGTCGTCCCATCAGCTTGACGGAAGGCCTCAAAGATCAGTTCGCGGTTCTCCGCCGAAATGCCGATACCCGTATCTTTTACCGCAAAGGACAGTAAGGTATCATTCATGGCGTAATTCATATTCGAGTAGGAATCCAGCTTATGGACATCCACAGAAACTGAACCATGCTGTGTGAATTTAAACGCATTGGATAGCAGATTACGCAGGATCTGGTGCATCCTCATTTCATCGGTGAAGAACAGATCGGGAACCTCTGCGCCAATGGTCACCTCAAATTCTAAATGCCTTCCCTCAGCGAGCTTACCGAAATAACCTTGCAGCAGGGACGGCAGCTCTGTAAGATTAACGGCATCCATTTCCACCAGCATTTTGCCGGCCTCTACCTTGGAGAGATCAAGAATATCATTAATCATACTCAGCAAATCACTGCCGGAATTGTAAATTACAGAGGCATACCCCTGTTCTTCTTCTGTCAATGTGTGATTACGGTTCTCCGTAAGCAGCTGTGAGAGAATCAGCATGCTATTGAGCGGAGTGCGCAGTTCATGTGACATATTGGCCAGAAATTCCGATTTATAGCGGGAGCTTAGCTCAAGCTGTTCATTGTACCGCTCCAGCTCTATTGCTGCGTTCTCTGCCACAGACTTCTGATCCTCAAGCTCCTTGTTCACGGTCAGCAATTCACTGGTCTGGTCCTGCAGCTCCTCAGTCTGTACCTGAAGCTCCTCCGACTGCACCTGCAGCTCTTCGGATTGCACCTGCAGCTCTTCATTCATAACCTGTGATTCATGCAGGAGCTTCTGAATCTCCATTCGGGTCATTACGGAATTGACGGTCACGCCCATCATTTGCAGCAATTCATCCAGCAGCTCGAAATGATATGGCGCCCACCGCGTAAGCGCAGCAACCTCCAGCACTGCTACCGTCTTGTTCTCAAAAACAATCGGAGCGATGACCGCAAACCGCGGAGCAGTCCTGCCCAAACCAGAGGAGATATAAATATAATCCTCCGGTAGATGCTCAATAATGTTAACCCGCTGATCCAATGCGCACTGGCCGATCAAACCCGCTCCAGGCTGAACGAGATCTCCGCTTAAACGGGCTTCTTTGTTCTCGGCTCCAGCATAGGAGTACCTCCGCTCAAAAAGCTCATCCCGGTTAAGCACAAATATAGTCGCGTACTGCATTTCCAGCATCAGCGACAGGCGGTTGATAAAGATCCGGCACAAAGCAGCCATATCCGTCGTTTCCTGCAGTGCAATGGACATCGAAGTAAGCTGTTCGCTGTTCCACTGATCCCGCTGCACAGTGTCCAGCAGGCCATTGGTCGCTTCTCCCAATTCATAGATCTCATCAAACGTCTTCACTTTGATTCGCTCTGACCTATTCCCTCCGCTGGCTATTTCGTTAATGGCCCGGATTACACTGTGCAAAGGATTCACAATGCTGGCTGAGAGCAGATAGGTAATGAGTGAGGCTAATACGGCTACGAGACCCCAAAGAATGTACATCGTAATAAGCAGCTTATGGTTACTGTCTTTGAGATTGTTAATGCGCTCTTTGGTAAGCGTGCGTTCAATATCGCGAAAGTAATCGGATTGCGTACGAATCGCATCGATCACTATTTTACCTGCGTCATTGCGAAAAAAAGCACTTACAGTCTCATTCTGGCCATTCCGCTTCAGATCAACTACATATTGACCGGCCTCATCGATCCATTTCTCAATATTATCTGAAATGTTATTCAGGTTCCCGACTTGCTCCGGGTTATCTGTAATCAGACCGTGTAGCTTCGCGAAATTAATCCGCCATTCTACAAGTCCGTTACTATATGGCTCCAGGTAAGACTCGTCCCCGGTAAGGGCGTACCCCCTTTGCCCGGTCTCCATATCCAGAACATTTTTTTCAATTTGATATGTAAGTTCATGAACCTCGATATCATGGTCACTCAGGAACACGGTTTCTTTCTCCAGGCTGGTAATCCTGTTGGAGACGATAACCAGAAACAGCCCCAGCATTAATAAAATGATGACATATCCAAGTGCGATTTTGCCACGGATCTTCAAGCTCCACGCATGCTTCTCCGGCAATGGTCCAACCCCCATTTTGCGTTATAATATACTTTATTTCCTATAATTGTAAAGTCTGGTGCAAGGGGTAACAGGTAGACCGGTTTCCAGGTGTAAAGTCCTACAAATATCCTTCTGTACGCGGTAATCTGTCCTTGAGCTGCCGTACATTAGCTTCAAGCTTAATAATAATTTCTTCCAAATCCAGCGGGTCGATCCCTTTGATAACCGGAGCAGGCGCTGTTGCTGCCTTGGTCTCGGCCTTCAACTCCTTCATTTCAATCTGCTGCTCCTGCCACTTGTCCATCAGATCGGCAATGGTAGCATAGAACCGCTCATAATCCTTAATTACACTATCCAGAAACGTATCCACTTCCTCGGCATCGTAACCGCGAAGCTTCATGCTGAATTCCTTCTCATGAATAGTAAGTGCATCCAGAGTAATACCTAGCTGGCTGAACAGCTTTCTTTGCTTGTCCAACCGGCGTTTCATATGTTCGTCCATTTAAGTAACCTCCAAAGTTATGCTGCTTTCATCCGGCAGTAATTATTATAACAGGGTGAAAGCAACCTGAAAACATCACTAAAGTTGCATTTAAGCAGAAGTGAGCCTGCTGATTGCACTCTGGGACAATAGGGTAAGGAAAGATTACAACAGTATAACCACTACACACATCCGAAAGGAAGATGACCCGATGAGCCACTTAACAAAATCAGAGTTGACTAAGCTCCAGCAGCTACTTGAGGAGCGCAGAACAGAACTGGAACAGCATTTCTCCAGCAACGGGGCGGAAGACAGCCTGCTGGGCGATTCACTTACACTCTCTACGGGAGAACTCTCTTCTGTCGATAACCACCCTGCCGATACAGGAACCGAAACCTTTGAACGCAGCCGTGACCTGTCCATCAACACTTCACTATCCCAAGAATTAACCGATATCGAAGCTGCCCTTCAGAGGATTAAAGACGGTACTTATGGAATCTGTGAAATCAGCAAGCAGGAAATTCCTTATGAACGTCTTGAAGCCATCCCCCACACCCGTTACGCTGTTGAATATGCCCCGTCCAGCCGGAATTCAGACGTGCGTCCCGTGGAAGAAGAAGTCATGACTCCGCCGCCTTCCGGCGCAGGCCAGGGACGGCAGGAGCATAGCGGGAGATTCGATGACGCCGGTGCCTGGGAAGCAGTCGAGGATTACGGCAGTGCGAGCTCACCTGTTCCCCCTCCGGGCCAGGATACCGAATAAGAGGATTCCTGCGCTACGGGCAGAATGGCGGGTCAATAGATTAGCTTCAAAAGTTGTCTGCGACCGCCTTATTCAATATCCCCAGACAGCGGTCCAGATCAGTCTTCACCTGCTTTTTGTACAGCTTGGCCTTCTCCTCCCCGTCGGCAGTGAAATGATATAGGACAATCTCCTGAAAATCGACTTTGGGATCACTGCCCTTTAGCTGCTTCGTGCGGAAAAGTATCCCCTGCTGCACTAATTCATGCAGCGCACGGTAAATTTCACTTTGGGGAGGGGAATACCCATACGCTTTGAAATCTCTCCGCAAATCCTCCAACATCTGATAACCGTATCCTTTGTGCTGTTCCACCATAGTAATCAGATATACCTTTATAAACGCCCGCTGTGCAATCATGAACGCCATAGGTCACCTCCTGGGTGTTTTTTTGATTTGGATTCTTTGATATGGTTTTTGATATGGCTTTTTTATGGTTTGTTTTGGCTTCCTTATTACCCTAGTATAAACCCTATTTCCCATCTTTCACAACAAGTTATGCCCAAGTTAAATTCAGGACATCGGGAGGGTTTGAATACTAGCCTCCTTTTTCCGGTTTGAAAATTTGATAGATACATGTTGAGTGTGATTTAAGGTGTATGAGTGTGTAGGCACGTGTTGGTATTTTTTTATATTTCTATTGTGAATTATTCATATAATGAATTTGCAGAATAACAGGAATCAGTGGGGCGAAGTAGCCTTGCTTGCTCAAGCGGACTGATTAGTCGGAAGAACCCTCCAATTTCATGGTGTCGAAATATACTATCGGTCGATTCCATTTTGATCCCTCGTTGAGCTGGAGTTTTCTTTGTTTCTTGGCAGCTGTATACCTGTACTGACCGGACTTATCTATATTTATTTATTAATTGGGAGTTTATTTAATGCTATCAACCTATTATGAATTTTTCACATAGTGATATTATACAATTTTTCGGGGTTTGTTCTTTGAACTTCTGTTGTCTCTTATGGTCTTTTGTTGGTCTCCAGTTGGTCTATATTTATTTATTTTATCGATCTATTTAATCTTTCCTATTACTTCATTTGTTTTGTTTGTTTGTGTGTTCTTGGTCGGTTTTTGTTTTTCTATTTTCCCTTGTCTGTTTGTATCTTTTGTTTATTTCTTCATAATGCTTGAGTTACTATTGTGAATTTTTCATGTATTGAAATTTCAATTCTCGCTACATATTTATTGTTGTAAATGCAACATAAATCATGTACTATTTTTTTACCTCCATGTGACAATATTATTACGGGCTGCAGAAGTCACGGTAAAATCACCCGAGCGAACAGTCCTAAATGTTGTACAAATTGCAACTTGTATGTATTGATCCAAGCTGATTCGTAAGGATTTTTAGTTAGTGCCGTTAGTCTCTGAAGTTCAGCTTATACAGGGTAGTTGTAATAACGGGAGCTTGATTGGATTAAGGAGGAGTCATACATGAGTATAACTATAACAAAATGCTCGGCCGGCGATTTGGGCTTGCTTCAAGAAATTAGTGTTGAGACCTTCAGGGGTACCTTTGAGCATCAAAATTCAGCGGAGGTTATGCAAACCTATTTAGAGAAAGCTTTTAACCTGGAGCAATTAAATATCGAGTTATCTAATACCGCTTCTGAATTCTATTTCATCTACTCCAAAGGCGAGCCTGCCGGGTATTTGAAAGTAAACACGAATGAGGCCCAATCTGAAAATATGGGTAACCGTTCGCTTGAAATCGAGCGGATCTATATCAGGAGGCCTTTTCACAATCAGGGACTTGGAAAATATCTGATAAATAAAGCCATAGCAATTGCGGTTGAGCGGAATATCGATAAAATTTGGCTGGGCGTGTGGGAACGAAACGGGGGTGCGATTGCTTTTTATACAAAAATGGGGTTTGTCCAGACCGGTACGCATTGTTTCTATATGGGCGACGAGGAACAGACTGATTATATAATGACCAAAATGCTTAACAGCACCGCAGCAGAGGGAACAATAATCACTTCAGAAAAGCATTCATAGACCCTACGGACTCTTAGACGATACCTGCTCGATATCCCTCCCAAAGCAAAGACTGCCCCAGGCCGAATGCTCCTGTGAGGCAGTCCTTGTTATCCTTTATATCATTTTGAAATGAATCTGCTGATTTACATTTTGTCGCGGTTATAGAGGTCCGGATCTCTGTCGGCGTTCATCGCACCTCTATTACCCAGCGTGTTGCCGACCCTTGTATCCTCCGGAATAATATCGGGATTCGTAGGTCCACGGTCTGCCAGTGTGCTGTTTACGGTATCGTCTGCATAGAGGCTGTCGTAACGGCTTGCATTGAGGGAACGGTTCCCCCGGAAAATATTATGGATATCCCTGCCGCGGCCGTTGTCATCAACGAGGACGAGGATTTTGCCGCTGTCCACGTATCCTTCGTAATCACGGGCTTCATCCTCCGGAATGCCGAGTCCGATTAATCCGCCCACCAGTCCGCCTGCACCTGCGCCAATTGCAGCGCCTGTCAAAGTGGCTACAATGGGACCTGCTGCGAGGATCGGTCCTATCCCCGGGATAGCGAGTGCGCCGATTCCTGCTAGTAATCCGGTGATTCCGCCGACTACGCCCCCGGTTGCCGCTCCTGTTGCTACGCCTTCCGGCGCCATCGTTCCTGTATCCTTGGAAATGCTTTTTAAATCATCACGATCCCGTGTAATTACTGAAATATTGTCGTTAGTGAACCCTTGACTCTGTAAACTTTCAATTGCTCTGGTCGCTTCTTGTTCTGTGTCGAATACACCTACGATTTTATCTGTCACTTGAAGCCCTCCTTCGAAATTGTCGTTCGCTATTGTATTACCCATTCACAGGTGTGCCAAACAGCGATTCCAATTCTTTGCGGGCTAATTTGCGTTAATATGCAAAAATGTTTATTTGGACGGGCGGGTGCGGTTGGTTGGAATAGCCTGCAGCGGGTCATCCGGCCAGTAGTGCTTAGGATAGCGGCCTTTCAAATCTTTTTTGACCTCAAAATATGTGCCCTGCCAAAAGCTGGCCAGGTCTGAGGTCACCTGCATCGGCCTTCTGGCCGGAGACAACAGATGCAGCAGTACCGGAATCTTCCCTCCGCCAATCCTCGGTGTATCGGTCTGCCCGAACATTTCCTGCAGCCTCACGGCCAATACCGGAGATCCCGGATTGCTGTAATCCAGTGGAATACGCGACCCGCTAGGCACGGTAATATGTGTGGGCGCCTCTTTGTTCAACGTCTGCCTGCTGTTCCAGTCCAGCATACTCTCCAAAGCCTGGGTCAGATTCACACGCTGCAGATCGCGCAGATTACGCATTCCGTGGATATACGGGGCCAGCCATTCGTCCAGGGTACCGCACAGCGCAGCATCGGACATATCCGGAAAGTCCGCCCGCAGGGCATGCAGGAAGCCCATCCGCTGGCGCAGCTGGATGGTTCCCTTTTCCCACGGCAGCCGTTCCAGCCCTTCTGCGGCAATCACTTTCAGCAGTACGCGTTCCGTCTCCTCTGGGGTTGCGCGTTCATGCGTCGTCTCCTTCAGGATGAGCGCGCCCAGCCGGGTTACTCTGCGCGCCTTCACGCTTCCGCTCTCGCTGTCCCAGTAGACTTCGCGCTCTTCAAGAAGGCTGTCCGCATGATGCTTCAGCAGATCCTGCTCGGAGAGCTCTGCGGCAAGCATGATCCGGCTCTGCCCGGCACGATCATCCACGCCGGGCGCCACAATATAGGGCGAGCGCGCCAGCGGCTGGCCCTCACGCATCGCCGCCCCCCGACCTCCGGAGAGCAGAAACGCGCCATCGCCGCGTTTTTGCCCGATGCGGTCGGGATAGGCGAACGACAACAGCAGCCCGCTGAGGCTGATGTTGTCAGGCGGTCCGCCCGGCGCTGCCTGCAGCTGCGCCAGGAAGTTCCGGCTCTCGCGCTGCACCGCGCGAAGGGCCGCCGGGTCCGCTCCGCCGCCGGCAGCGGAGCGCCCGGACCCGAGCAGCGCCTCCACGCGCAGCGTGAGGTCGCTGCTTAGTGCCGCGGGACCCTTGAAGAGGTCCCGCTCCTGCAGCAGCGCCGCGAGCAGTGCCGCGAGCGGCGCTGCTGCAAGGTCTGCCGCGCGCAGCAGCATGTGCGCGATGCGCGGGTGCGCGCCTAGCGCGGCCATGCTGCGGCCGTGCGGCGTGATGGCGCCGCCGGCGTCTAGCGCGCCGAGCTGGCGCAGCAGCGCCGTGGCCTGCGCGTAAGGCGCGGCAGGCGGCGCGTCGAGCCAGGCGAGCGCTCCGGGCCCCGGCACGCCCCACAGCGCCAGCTCCAGGGCGAGCTGCGCCAGGTCGGTCTCCATAATCTCCGGCACGTTATCGTCCGGAAGGCGGTCATGCTCTTCCCGGCTCCACAGCCTGTAGCATACGCCCGGCGCCGTGCGGCCGGCCCGGCCGCGCCGCTGATCCGCCGAGGCCTTCGAGACCGGCACTGTGGTCAGCCGCGGCATGCCGGTGCGCGGAGAGAACACCTGGGTCCGTCTTAGTCCCGTGTCAATCACCGTGCGCACACCTTGAATCGTCAGACTGGTCTCGGCGATGGATGTCGCCAGGACGACCTTGCGTTCTCCCGGTACAGCCGCTGCGACCGCTTCATCCTGCATCTGCTGCGGCAGCTGGCCATATAGCGGACGCAGCACAGTTCCCTCCGGAAGACCACAGGAGGCCAGTTCCTGCTCCGTCCGCCGGATCTCCCGTTCGCCCGGCAGGAAGACCAGTACATCCCCCGGCTGCTCGGCAAGTGCCCGGCGCACGGCAGCCGCTGCCGCTATCTCTGGATAGATCTTTTCGGGGCCCGGTACATACACCGTTTCAACCGGATAAGTCCGTCCCGGACAATGGACTACCGGCGCCCCGCCAAGCAGAGCCGATACCCGCTCACCATCCAGTGTCGCCGACATCACCAGAATGCGCAGATCCTCCCGCAGTACACTCTGTGCTTCGAGCGTCAGCGCCAGCCCCAGATCAGCATGCAGGCTCCGCTCATGATATTCATCGAAGATCACGAGTCCGACATCACCGAGCGAAGGATCGCTTTGCAGCATTCTAGTTAACACGCCTTCTGTAACTACAACGATACGCGTATTCCTGCCGACCCTGGTATCCATCCGCATCCGGTATCCGACCGTCTGGCCGACCGTTTCACCGAGACAGGAAGCCATATAAGCCGCCGCCGAACGGGCTGCTAGACGTCTGGGCTCCAGCATGAGAATGGTTTTACCGGCGAGCCAAGGCTCGTCCAAAAAAGCCGGAGGGGTCCCTGTTGTCTTACCCGCTCCCGGCTCGGCGATCAGTATTGCCGCAGTAGTATCTCTAAGTATTCTTTTCAGGTCAGGGAGCACCTGCATAATTGGAAGCTGCTTCATTTCATCTCTCCATCATCCGCTACAAATTAGGTGTAATTTGAATTAACATACTTTAATCAGGTATATCCATTTCATTATCATGGGCGAAACCGGCCTGGATATCAAGGAGTTCAGCTCAAATTAAGATTATACAACTATAACGAGCCATTTCTGCCTGGGAGCCGGTTTAATTGCACTCTCTACACTTATTAAATTCTCATGCCGTAAAAGAATAATTCTCCTATTTTTAGTTGTACAGAATGCAGTTATCCCGGATCATCCGTTTCATCCCCGTCTTTTAACTGCAGGATATACAATTATCCGCTAACGCTCTGTATTATTGTCTGCACTATAAGAGCTCACGGTACAACCCGCTGTTGTACAGACTACTTATATTTTCGCTCCAGCTATATACACAGAGAAGCAGCCCCCAGTTCTTCGAACTGGAGGCTGCTCCTACATATTCCTTACTCGTCCATTCCTTCAAGCCGCTGCCGGATCTTATCTCCGTAATCCATATAAGCCGCACTGTCGTCCAGTCCGCGCTCCTGCAGCAGTGCCTGCAGACGCAGGCGCTTCAGGGACAGCTTAGATTCCAGCTCCTTGCGTTCACCGCTATCGCTGTTCCCGCTGCGATGGCAGGCAGCCAGCAATTCTTCCAGGGTTACACACTCCGCACGCAGCGAGACTTCTTCGGGCAGCAGCCCTGCATTCTTCATGATCTTGAAGGACATCCGCAGATCCTCAGGCACTCCCGAGAGATCCTCCAGTTCCAGCGGCTTGCCATGCCCAGGCAGATTAGTGAACTCTCCGCTGCGCATGGCCTCCTGAATTCTCTGTTCTGCAAGCCAAGATAATATAGCCATTCACACCGCTCCATTCGCCAGCGCCTGCTGTTTGCCCTTATTTTAGCACAGGCGCTGATGAAATTCATTCCCGGTTTACTTTCTGCTTATGATAACCCCGCTCCCCGTATGGAGATAGCTGCTCCAGCCATTTGTTCTCCAGCTCCGGCAGCATTTTGCGGTATTTCTTCAATTCCTGTACATCTGCCACGAAATCTTCTTCTGGCTTAATCTGCTCCAATACCTCAAAACGGAACCCGGCCTCACCATATTTATTCCAATCGGCCTGCAGCTCCTTGTTGTCATGGTTGTTGATATCCAGCATGAACTTATGCTTGTTCCAGACCCCATCGAGATTCAGGCTGCTTCCTACATACGCTTTGTCGTTGCCGGTATTTACAATTCTGTATACCCCCATCGGCCGGTGCGAGTGCGCATAATTATATCCCAGCTCTTTGCGTCTTAATTTGTCCATTCTCTTGTCTCTCCTTCATATCTGCGCTAGTCTGTGTTCTCCCTTAAACTGCGCTATAATTTCACCCAGTAGCTGCTTCCGTCATCTTCGCGGTCCAGCAGTCCGTAATCGATCAGGTAGCGCCGCAGCGTCACATAATCAGGATAAGCCGATTCCAGCACGGCGTTAATTTCTTTCTCGCTGTACTCGCGTCCCGTCTCAAAACGCTGGATCAAATGCCGCAGAATTGCCGCTTTGCGTTTCTGTTTCTTCGGGAACTCTGATAAGGGGCCGTCCAGGCCCTGTTTGAAATACGCACCCAAGATCTCGGTATTCTCCTGTTCAGTAATGGCGAACCGTTCATCAACCATCACAGCCGTACGCGGAATACTGACAAAAGGGGATGAAGCCCCCGGCTTCTCTTCGGCCAGCTCCATTACAGCCAGGAAAAGCCTGGCCTGCTTCACCTTCTCCCGAAGGGTGAACCGGTGATTGCGGACTGTAGACGTGCTGCCGATTCCCAGCTCTTTGGCGGCCTCAGCGTCACTGAGACTTTGACGGAAGGCCTGCAGCAGACCCTTCTGCAGCTCCGTTAATCCGGTCAGCTTCTTATCCAGCGTAAGCAGCCAAGCGAACATTCCCCCGTGCATGGTATCTACATGCTGAGCTGCGAACCTCTCAGCTTCATAGAAGCTGTCCCCATCCTTATAAATAATCCCCTTCTCGAATGGCTCTCCGCAGACCAGACAATGGAACACAGCCAGGTGCCCGTCACCTTCACAGGTATAGCCCTGCTTCAATTCTGCAATGGAGGCATTCCAGAATTTCTCTGAAATCCGCATCGCTTCATTTCCTTCCGACAACTGGATCACCACATTCTTTGTTTGTTTTTATATAGATATAATATCATTTCGTTTGTTATTTTACAACTATCTAATTAGATTGTTTGTTTAAAAAATAAAAACACCGCCAATTAAGGCAGTGTCTCAGTTCCCCGCTGTGGTTATTTGATTAATCGTTCTATAGTGAAGCCGTGGCTTGTTTCAGCAAGGAGGACAGCAGCTCATAATCAACAGTCTTGCCCTCCGGCAGCTTGGTTGTCAGACGGTCCCCGCTTCCCGCTTCGAATTGGCCTTCAGGCACCTCCAGCGCTGCTGCATTGAATATGGAGAAGCTCACCCAGCCTTTGGCGGTGGAGATTACAGCTGCATATTTTCCGTTTTTGAGAAAATGCGGTTTGCCGTATTGAATCCGTTCCGTCACGTCAGGAATAGTTTCGTGAATCACTTGACGTAACTTAGAGCATATCTCCAATTGCCAGGGTACTTTGATTTGAGCAATGAAATTTGTAACCTCTTCATTCATGGAATCACCTTTTTCTGGAGGATGTGATGCAGGCTCTTACGGTTTGGCTATAGCAGCAATATCCCGGTTCTCCACAATATCACGGTCATGGCCCCGGCCCACAATGTGAATCATGGCCAGTCCAATTTCCTGCAGAGTCACGGCATACCCCGGTGATAAGGCGCGCAGCACGGGGTACATCCATCCAATAGCATAATAATATTTATGTGTGCGGGTCAAGCCCGGAGTAGGCCGGATAAACCCCGGACGAAAGAAGTAGGTTCCCCGGAACGGCAGTTTGCGCAGATCATTCTCCGTCTTCCCCTTCACTCTGGCCCACATACTGCGCCCTTGTTCTGTGCTGTCCGTACCTGATCCGGTCACATAAAAACAACCCTGTCCAGATCACGCGGATCTTCGGACAAGGTTATTTTCTACAGCCTATTTATACAAGCTACTCAAGATAACAATGACTCCGCTCCATCAATAACAATCTGCGCACCGGTAATATGGATCGACTCATCTGAGGCCAGGAACGCCACCAGATCAGCCACATTCTCAGGTTTACCTGGACCGTCAGCGAGGGGCTGTGCACCTTCGGGGAATTCAATCGGAATCACAATCGATTCTACATCCTCATTGAACTCTGTGCTTTCATCGATATTCGTGGATATTGCTCCCGGGCAAATGACATTCACACGGATTTTGAACTTGGCCAGCTCCAGCGCGGCCATCTTCGCAAACGCCACTTGGCCTGCCTTGGTTGTACTGTATGGTGACCAGCCGAAGCTGGCGAATCTGCTGTTGCCGTTAATCGAGCTGGTGATAATGATGCTGCCTTTGCCCTTCTCCTTCAGGTGGGGAATGCTGTATTTCAGCGTCAGGAAGGTACCCGTCAGATTGACTGAAATGGTTTTCTCCCAATCACTCAGGCTCAGCTCCTCAATCGGACCGACTGCTCCGTTAATGCCGGCATTCGCGAAGACAATATCAAGCCCTCCGAAATGCTCCACGGTCCTGCGCACCGCTTCTTCCATTCGCACGGCATCCGAAGTATCTACATCAATGGCTAATGCGCAGTCTTTGCGCTGTTTGTTCAGCTTCTGCTCCAGGATCGAGGTACGTTCATTCACCAGATCGAATAAGGCCACATTCGCACCTTCACGCGCCATCTGAATCGCGGCCGCTCTGCCGATCCCCGAGCCCGCACCTGTAATTATGGCCGTTTTCCCGAGAAAACGCTGCTTTTTAGCTATATTTGGGCTCATATGTATTCTCTCCCTCCGTATCGTCCATCTTCATGAGAATGGTTCTGTTTCAAGATTACCCATTTGAGCCTGGATTATAATCATTTTATGCAAAAATTGCACAAAGTTTGTGCAACTTGCACAGTATTATCACACGTTCACAATAAGAAAGGACCCCACCGTTGTGAGGTCCTGCCTGTTGTCTTTAATTATCCAGCCGACGGACATCCACTTTAACAGTAAGGGTGCCCGCTACCCCGCGGTAGACGCCTTTGACCGGAACAATATCCTTGTAATCCCGTCCATGTCCAAGCTTGATATACCGCCAGCTGACTTCAACATTATTAGTCGGATCGAAGCCGAGCCAGCCCGTTCCCGGAATATGGGTCTCTACCCAGGCATGTGAGGCCTGCTCGAAATTGGCATTGCCTCCCTGCAGATCGCCGACAAAATGATACCCGCTCACATAACGCGACGGCAGCCCTACACTGCGGCAGACGGCAATCATCAGATGCGCATAATCCTGACAGACCCCGCGTTTGAGCTTCAGCGCTTTTTTGACCGTTGTGTTTACGCTGGTCGCTTCAGGGTCATATGTGAACTGTTCATAGATCGTTGAGGAGAGCTTCTTGGTCCACTCATACATATCCTCGGCTTCCTCAAAAGGATGCTGTGAAGCAAACTCCACCAGCTCAGGCGTCACCTCGGTATACCTTGTCGGCAGAATAAACTCCACATAACGGTTCTGGAACTTCTCATCATTAAGCAGCTTTACCTGCTCCTCCAGCGGGATATGCGGCAGGTCCGCACCCTGGGCTTTGTCGAGCGTCACCACCGTCGCTTTGGTATGGATCACCATCTCCGTATGCGGCTTGTTCACAGAATAGGCATGGACGCGGTTGCCGAAGAAGTCTTCATAGGTCAACAGATTGGCCGGCGGGTGCACCTCCACCTCATGATGGTAACAGGATTGGCGGTAATTGGTGCGCGGCGTCAGCCTGATCTCATTGACACTGTCCGTCACCGGCTCCGAATAAGTGTAGGTTGTTGTGTGATTGATTTGGATCTTCATACCGAGACTCCTTCACGGCGAAAAAATGCACCCTCCATTGTTTTGCCGAGCTTCTGGCAGGATAACATTAGAGCCTGCAGTACATCCTCAACCAAGTCACCGGACATTTCCTCCTTCTCCATATAGTCCAGCTCGGCTTTGATCTTCCCCGCCTGACGGATGACCTTCTCATGCCCCGAGCCCTTCTCGGAGCTATCCAGCTCCAGCTTAGCCAGATGCTCCTCCAGCTTATGGAAGGAGAATCTTATGGAACGCGGGAATTGCGGATTCACAATCAGGAATTCCAAAATGCATTCGGGGGACATATCATCCGCGTAATACCGGCGGAATGACTGATAACCGCTCACCGATTTCAGCACCGCTTGCAATTGCGTATAGATTGAATTGATATCCTTCGATTTACAGGATACCGTTACTGCCTGAAGAATACGCGTCGTATTCTCGGCCCGTTCCAGGAACCGGCCACTTTCAATGAAATGCCATTCGTTGCCGCGAAGCATCACCGACTGTTCTGCTCCGAGGAACATGGCGGCGCGTTCTTTGATCTGCTGATAGAACTGGTGGGGACTGCTCATAATATCTGCTACCGACTGCTCGCCAAGCCACAGATTGAAGCTGTTGGCTATATCCCACAGCTCACTGGGCAAATGCTGGCGCAGGGTGCGCAGATTGTTCCTGGCCTGATGCACACAGGAGAACAATGAATTTGTATTACCGAGATCCAGTGTGATGAAGGACAGCACATCCTGCTCAGCGAAGCTCTCGAACTGCTGCAGATATTCATTCCGGACACCAAGCGCATCAATCAGCCTCGACCACTTATGGCCTTCCGCCTGGAAATCCTCTTCCTGTTGAATATGATAATGCACATCGATCAGCCTTGCATGATTCTCGGCCCGTTCTATATACCGGCCAATCCAGAATAAAGCCTCCGCATTGCGATTCAGCATCGTAGCCACCCCTTCACCTTACATATTGATGCTGCATTATTGGTGAATCCATATCACGCTAGGCCATTACCCAAGTGTCCTTCACTCCGCCGCCTTGTGATGAGTTCACGACCAGCGAGCCTTCGCGCATCGCCACCCGGGTAAGACCGCCGGGAATCACATGGGGCTTGCGGTCAGCCCCCATTAGCACGAACGCTCTAAGATCAATATGGCGCGGCGCCATGGAAGCTCCCGACAATACCGGTGCACGGGACAGCGACATTATGGGCTGGGCGATATACCGCTCCGGTTCCGCCAGAATTTTGAGCCGGAAATCCACCAGATCCTGCTTGGTCGCCTCGCTTCCGATCAGCATACCGTATCCGCCGGAGAGTGAGGTCTCCTTCACCACCATTTCGGACAGATTATCCAGCACGTACTGTCGCTCTTGCGGCCGGGATAGCAGGTATGTCGGAACATTGCCCAGAATCGGTTCTTCATTGAGATAATAACGGATCATATCCGGCACATACACATACATGGCCTTGTCATCTGCGACGCCGGTTCCTGGTGCATTGGCAATTGCGATATTCCCGGCACGGTAGGCATTCATTAAGCCGGCAACCCCAAGCAGTGAGCTGGGCTGAAAAGCCAAAGGATCGATGAAATCATCATCCAAACGGCGGTACAGTACATCCACGCGGCGCAAGCCATTCATTTCCTTCAGGTAGATCTTGTGGTCCTGGGCTACCAGATCCCGTCCTTCTACCAGGTGGATGCCCATTTGCTGAGCGAGAAAAGCATGCTCGTAATACGCGGAGTTATATTCGCCAGGGGTCAGCAAAGCGATCACCGGATCTTTGGTGCGCGAAGGGGAAAGGCTGCGAAGTACCGACAGGAACCGGTTCAGGCTGTGATCCACATCGCGGATAGAGCTGGCGAACGATAATTCGGGAAAGAGCTGGTTCATAAGGGATCTGCCTTTGAATAAATAGGAAAATCCGGAAGGCGTACGCAAGTTATCTTCAAGCACATAATACTCACCGTCATGATGGCGGATCAGGTCGATCCCCGAGGTAGTAACGTAAGCACCGCCAGGGACCCGAAGTCCAGTCATTTCCGGCCGGAAATAGCAGTTGGATATAATCATCCGCCGGGGGACAACCCCATCCTTCACGATATATTGCTCATGGTAAATATCATGAATGAACAGGTTAAGTGCTGTAATCCGCTGCACAATGCCAGCTTCAAGCCGCTCCCATTCTGCCTTTGGAATAATCCGTGGAATCATGTCGAAGGGAATTGTCCGCTCCATCGGTTGATCCTGTGCCGGGTTGTAGAGTGTAAAAGTAATGCCTTCTTCCATCATCCGACGCTGCATCAGCTTCTGCTTGCCTTGCAGCTCTTCGGGGCTCATCCCGGAAAACATGCGGTTCACATGCTTGTAATGAGGCCGGATACTCCGTTCATCGGCATACATTTCATCGTAAAAATGCTGCAATGAATACGGAGCTACACCGGGCAAAGGATCTAGTTTGGACATGAGCCCGACTCCTCTC
Organism: Paenibacillus sp. FSL R5-0912; assembly: GCF_000758605.1. Classification (NCBI taxonomy): domain Bacteria; kingdom Bacillati; phylum Bacillota; class Bacilli; order Caryophanales; family Paenibacillaceae; genus Paenibacillus; species Paenibacillus sp. FSL R5-0912. Next base: position 3,644,696 of record NZ_CP009282.1, on the reverse strand, counting down.
GGATCAGTGTAATGTGTAAAGTTTATTGACAAATTAGCTTACTTTTTAGAAATATATCATGAAAATATTAAATACTAACTTCATAATACGTAAATGATAATGTTCATGTCAATATATATAACAGCAAAATGGAGTTTATGAACCATCCCGCATGATTGGAATCGCTTCCTTTCTCTTAAAGGTGCTTTGGAGGCGTGCTAATGGGAATCGTACATCAAATTGTATGCAGGAGCGTTGACAAGCAGTACTATTATGAATTTTTCATATAATGTTTTTTTATATTGATTTCGGTAAAACAACAGCCGTTCCTTCTATTTAAATGTGGGCGGGCTGCTTCACGACTTAAAAAAGTGGGTTCGACCGCTTCATGCCTTAAAGAAGTGAGTGGGGCTACTTCATGCCCATCACCTATGATGCGGACTGAAATTCTGCTAATCGCGCAAAATCTTGTGATTTGCGGAGCATTCGGACTGAGAATCCCTTATATGGACTTCTGACACCTCATTTTCAGCTCCAATGAACAGGATAACGGAATCTCAGCCCGCTGCACTATCAAAAAGCGGTTTTTTCAGGAAATAAGTCCGTTCCCCGTACTGTCTGCAGCTACAGCTTCCTCTTACCTTCCTCTTGCCCTCCTCATACCTTCCACTTCCACTTCCACTTCCACTTCCACTTCTACTTCTACTTCCACTTCTACTTCTACTTCTACTTCCACTTCTACTTCTACTTCTACTTCCACTATGAAGCCTGGTTCCTCACATGTTATACTTGGGGATTTCCGGATTTCCGGATTCAACAACGCCTTTTTCACAAATCATGTAGTCTATAGTTTCCCATACCAAAAAAGCCTCCAGGGCATTTTCGCTCACTGGAGGCCTTATAGATTACGTTCATACTGGTGCAGCAGGAGTTGAGACCCGGATATTACGCTTGTCCTTCGGTCTCTTCCTCTTCAGAGATCATGCCTGCGAACAGGGCATGCACGAACTGGTCGGAATCAAACGGCTGGAGGTCTTCCATCTTCTCGCCCAGCCCCACCAGCTTCACCGGCAGATTCATCTCCTGGCGGATGGCTACTACGATTCCGCCCTTTGCGGTGCCGTCCAGCTTGGTCAGCACCAGCCCGGTCACACCGCTCTTCTCTCCAAACAGCTTGGCCTGGCTGAGTGCATTCTGGCCGGTCGTTGCATCCAGTACCATCAATACCTCATGCGGGGCACTCGGTATTTCGCGCTGAATCACCCGGAAGATTTTGTTCAGCTCTTCCATCAGATTGCTCTTGTTCTGCAGTCTACCGGCAGTATCGCAGATCAGTACGTCTACGTTACGCTGCTTGGCAGCCTGTACCGCATCGAACATAACAGCTGCCGGGTCAGAACCTGCCTGCTGCTTAATCACATCCACGCCCGCGCGCTGACCCCAGACCTCGAGCTGTTCAATTGCTCCCGCGCGGAAAGTATCGCCTGCCGCCAGCAACACCTTCTTGCCTTCCTGCTTATAACGGTGCGCCAGCTTGCCGATCGTCGTAGTCTTACCGACCCCGTTCACGCCTACGAACAGAATGACTGTAATGCCGTCCGGATTCTCGTTCAGACTGTTATCGTCATCGCCGCGCAGCAGCTCCATCAGCTTGCGGGAGAGAATCGGCTGCAGCTCTGAAGCATCCTCGATCCGCTTCTGCTTCACTTCGACGCGCAGCTCTTCCACCAAATTCATTACTGTATTGACGCCAACATCGGCACCGATCAGAATCTCTTCCAGCTCTTCATAGAATTCTTCATCTATCTTTTTGCGGCGGATGATCAGATCAGAGACCTTCTCAACGAAGCCCTTGCGGGTCTTCTCCAGGCCGTCGCGGAATTGTTTCGTTACGCTTTCCGTTTTGCCGGAGATGCTTTCTTTCAGTTTCTTAAAAAAGCTCATATTGTTCCTCCTAAAAGTTTTATGAAGCGATACTGCATAGAATTACTCCGCAATAAAACTCACTTCGTAAGCATCAGCCTATCAGGCAATTTCCGCCTCTTCATCCTCCAGCCGCACCGATACGAGCTTGGACACGCCGCCTTCCTCCATGGTCACGCCATAGAGTACATCCGCTTCCTCCATCGTTCCTTTGCGGTGGGTGACTACGATAAACTGCGTCTGTTCCGAGAACTCGCGAAGATATTGGGCGAAGCGCACGACATTGGCTTCATCCAGCGCCGCTTCCACTTCATCCAGTACGCAGAACGGCACCGGCTTGACCTGAAGGATCGCGAACAGCAAGGCCATAGCGGTCAAAGCGCGTTCACCGCCGGACAGAAGCTGCAGGTTCTGCAGTTTTTTGCCCGGAGGCTGGGCGACAATATCAATCCCCGTATCCAGCATATGCTCCGGATCAAGCAGCATCAGGTCTGCCCGCCCACCCCCGAACAGCTTTGAGAATACCGTGCCGAATTCACGGCGGATAGCATCAAAGGTCTGCTTGAAGCGTTTGGACATTTCCTCTTCCATCTCATGAATGACATGATACAGCGTAGTTTTGGCTTCGACCAGATCGTCTTTCTGTCCGCTGAGGAAGGTATAGCGTTCATGCACCCGCTGATACTCTTCAATGGCGCCAAGGTTCACCTCACCCAGTCCGGAGATGCTGCGCTTCAGACGCTGTACTTCCATCTGCGCTGCTGGCACATCCTCGGGAACCGGATAACGCTGCTTAGCCAGCTCATAGCTTAGTTCATAATCATCGCTCAGCTTGCGCAATATATTATCCAGCTCAACATCCAGCCGCCCGACGGCAACCTCCGTTGAACGGAGCTTGTCTTCAACCCCTTTAAGCGCCTGCCGCTGGTCTTTGGTCTCTCCTTCAGCCAGTTCCAGCTTGCGAGAGATCGCGGTACGGTCGGCACGGGCCAGGTCGAGCTTCGCTGAGGTATCTTCCTTCTTGAGGCGTAAGCTGTTCACATCTTCCTTCTGCTTCACAGCTTCGCGTGTATTCTCTTCCAGATCCTGCTCGATGGTCATCAGCAGGCTGCGGCTCTGCCGCAGCTCTTTCTCCTGCGAGCCGGCATCCTGTCGCATACGCCGCAGCTGCTCCTCCAGGGAGAAAATCTCCTGGTCCAGCTTCCCTTCCGTAACCTTCATGCCTGTCAGCTTACCCTGCAGCTCTTCCTTGGCGGTTTCATTTGCCTTACGGTCGGATTCGGCGTTCCGGATGGCCTCGTGGGCTTCCTTCTCTTCCTTCTCCAGCCGGGCAAGCTCCGCCTCCGCCTGCTTGCGGGTCTCTTCGAAGCCGCGGACCTCATTCTCGAATCCGCTGCGCTCTGCGCCAGCACCCTCAACCTGCTCCTTGACGTGGCGAAGCTCCTGCTCCAGCTGCTTCAGATCACCGGAGACCCGCTGCTCCTCCAGACGTTTCTCGTCACCGTCATGCCGCAGCTCTTCCAGCTTCTGCGCTGCTTTGTCCTGCTCGGCGCGCAGACGGAGGATTCCCTGCTTCAGCTTGGCGATCTGCTGCTCGCTCTCTTCAATCTCGCCGAACAATTGGTCCAGCTGCCGTTTGCGGCTGAGCAGACTGTTGTTCTTCTTATGCTGGCTGCCCCCGGTCATCGAACCGCCGGCATTAACTACATCCCCTTCGAGCGTTACGACTCTGTACCGGTATTGGCATTTGGCAGCAATGCGGTTTGCCTGCTCCAGACTCTCAGCGATGACGACATTCCCAAGCAAACTTCCTACGATGCTAGAATACTTCTCCTCAAAGCCGACCAGTTCAGATCCGATTCCTACAAACCCTTCGGCACCTTCTACCATACTGCGGTCACTGCCGGTAATCTGCCGGGGGCGGATAACATCCAGCGGCAGGAAGGTCGCCCGTCCCAGCTGGCGCTGCTTTAGGAAAGCAATCGCTTGCCGGGACACAGCTTCGTTCTCCATAACAACATGCTGCAGTGAAGCGCCCATGGCCGTCTCAATAGCCATTTCGAGCTTCTCCGGAACCGAGATTAGTTCAGCAACCGCGCCGTGTACGCCAGTTAACTGTCCTTTGCGTGCACCTTTCAGCACTTCCTTAACCCCAAGCATGAATCCGTCAAAATCATCCTGCATTTCCTTCATCGTCTCATGCCGGGAGACCTGGGCTTCGCGTTTCTGCTCCCATTTGCGCAGGCCGCTTTGCGTTTCCTCCAGCAGCTTCTGCCGCTTACTGGTCTGCTCGCTCTCCGTAATGTATGCGCCGCGCAAAGTGCCGATTTCCTTGCCGAGTCCGGCAATCTTATCCTTAAGCCCACTCTGGGCAGAGGTCAGTTCCTCCAGCCGGGCAGTCCACTTACCGCTCTCTTCCTGGCTGCGGCTCATCCTCTTCTCCAGGCTCTCCTTCTGCTGATCCGCATAGCGGATCTCATTGCGCGCCTGAGCCATCAGGTTCATCAGCTCGAGCAGCGCGCTCTTCAGCTTCTCTTCCTTGCTCTGGCTGATGCCCCCGGCAACACCCTGCAGCCGGGATTCTTCATCGGCCAGTTGCAGACGCAGTTCCTCCAGTGCCTGGCGGGACTGCTTCAGCTTATGCTCAAGCTCCGCCAGCTCACGCTGCCGTCCCTCAGAACGCTCGCCTACAGAACCCAGTGTCTGCATCAGCTGTTCGCGGTTGTTCTCCAGGTTGCGGCGGCGTTCTTTGAGCAACTCTCCGTAGCCTTCACTTTTCTCATTCGCTTCACTGTAATGCAGCAGCTGCTCCTGCAGCTTCTCCACTTCCTGCTCCAGGCTCCGCAGCTCAGCACGGCCGCTCTCCAGCTTGGCGTCATGGGCGGAGACTACTGTCGACAGCTCCAGCTGTTCATCCTTCAGCAGCTCAAGCCGGGCATTCCCCTCCTGCCAGGCCGTATGTATGCCTTCAATCTGATGCACATATACGGAGATCTCCAAATGCTTCAGCTGCTCACGCAGTTCCTTGTAACGGATGGCCTTCTCGGACTGATCCTTCAGCGGCCCCACCTGATCCTCAAGCTCACTGATCAGGTCATGAATCCGCAGCAAATTCTGCTCGGTCTCGTCCAATTTGCGTCCGGCGTCTTTTTTGCGCGATTTATATTTAACAATCCCCGAAGCCTCTTCAAAAATCCCCCTCCGGTCTTCGGAACGGGTACTAAGTATCTCTTCAATCCGGCCTTGTCCAATAATCGAATAAGCCTCACGACCGATCCCGGTATCCATAAACAGCTCTGTGATATCCTTCAGCCGGCAGGCTTGCTTATTGATTAAATATTCACTTTCTCCGCTGCGGTGCACACGGCGGGTAACCGTAACCTCGCTGAAATCCAGCGGCAGTACATGATCCTCATTATCCAGCGTAAGAGAGACCTCGCCGTAATTGACCGCTTTGCGGGCGTCACTTCCGGCAAAGATAATATCTTCCATTTTACCGCCGCGCAGTGATTTGGCACTCTGTTCGCCAAGCACCCAGCGTATACCGTCGGAAATATTACTTTTGCCGCTTCCGTTCGGGCCGACTACGGCCGTAATTCCGCGCACAAACTCCATTTCCGTTTTGTCGGCAAATGATTTGAAGCCAGCTAATTCAATCCGTTTCAGAAACATAACTCGCCTATCACCTCTAACCCATTATACCATAGCGTTTCCTTGCCTAAACACCCCCACAAAGTGGTGCACTCGCTTCGACGTTTACTCAAGTACTTTGCGGGGACCCCAAAACATTTTATTTCTGATATCTCGAAAAAGAGCAGCAAAAGTCTGACTTCCGCCTAAACGCCGGCATTCAGACCATTGCTGCTCTACTCCGCTTGCCCAGCTTTGCTGTTCAAGTCTACTTCAGGCACCGTCTTCCTTCAAATGCAATAACGCCGCTGCTGCGGCCTGCTGTTCCGCTTCCTTCTTGGAACGGCCGCTGCCGCTGCCCAGCGAACGGCTGGCCATGAACACTTCAGATACGAATTCGCGCTCGTGCGCCGGTCCGCGCTCTTCAATAATCCGATATTCCAGCGTACCCATGCCATGATGCTGTATCAGTTCCTGAAGCTCTGTTTTGAAATCGCTCATCTGCATTTGCAGCTTACCATCGGTTTCGACCAGCGGGAAAACGTGATTATCCAGAAACTTCCGGGCCGTTTCCAGTCCCTGATCGAGATAAAGCGCTCCCACGAAGGCTTCAAACACATCGGCCAGCAGAGCCGGGCGGGTACGCCCGCCCGTAAGTTCTTCCCCCTTACCCAGCAGCACAAACCGTCCGAAGCCGAGCGTCTCGGCAAACCGGACCAGCGACGGCTCGCATACAATAGCGGCACGCAGCTTGGTCAGTTCACCTTCAGGCCTGTCCGGGAGCAGATTGTACAAATATTCGGACACCGTAAGCTCCAGTACAGCGTCACCCAAAAATTCCAGGCGCTCATTGTCCTGATGCTGATTGAAACGGTGTTCGTTCACATAAGATGCATGGGTAAAAGCCTGCTTCAGAAGTACAGGATCGTGAAATTGGATTTGAAGTTGGCTTTGTAACTGCTTCAGGTCTCCTTTCACTGCACTGTCCCCCTACTTATTATATTTTTTGAGTATAACAGTCGCGTTATGTCCTCCGAATCCGAATGAATTCGACATTGCGATATTCAGATCCGCCTTACGGGGCACATTCGGAACATAATCCAGATCACAATCCGGATCAGGATTGTCCAAATTAATCGTAGGAGCAATCATGCCCTTCTGCAGCGAAAGACCGCAGATAATCGCTTCCACACCTCCGGCAGCGCCAAGCAAGTGGCCTGTCATTGATTTGGTGGAACTGATCGCTACCTTGTACGCGTGCTCACCCAGAGCTTTCTTGACAGCCGCTGTTTCCGATTTGTCGCCTACCGGTGTAGAGGTGCCATGCGCATTGATGTAATCGATATCCTCCGGATTAATTCCGGCATCGCGGATCGCCATCTTCATGCAGCGTGCTGCACCGTCAGGATCAGGCTCGGTCATATGATGGGCATCGGCACTCAGGCCATAACCAATCACTTCGGCGTAAATGTTGGCTCCGCGTTTCTCTGCATGTTCCAGAGATTCGAGAATCAGGATTCCTGCGCCTTCACCCATAACGAAACCGTCACGGTCAACATCGAACGGGCGGCTTGCCTTCTGCGGCTCGTCATTGCGGGTGGACATGGCTCTCATCGCACAAAAGCCTGCCATACCTGTAGGACGGATGGTTGCTTCTGCACCGCCACAGATCATCGCATCCGCATCACCGCGCTGTATCAGCCGGAAGGATTCACCAATGGAATGGCTGCCTGTCGCACAAGCGGTTACCGTCGTTGTATTCGGACCTTTGGCACCGAGATTGATCGACAGCTGGCCGGAGCCCATGTTGGCAATCATCATTGGAATGAAGAACGGGCTGACCCGTTTCGGGCCTTTTTCCAGCAGCAGATTGTGATTGTCTTCCCAAGTACCCAGACCGCCGATACCGGAGCCGACAGAAACGCCGATACGCTCAGCATCGATATCTTCGCCAATCTTCAGTCCGCTGTCCTTCAGGGCTTCTTCGCCGGCAGCAACCGCAAATTGCACGAAACGGTCCATTTTGCGGGCTTCCTTACGGCCGAAATGTTCCTCAGCATTGAAATCCTTAACCGAAGCCGCAATTCGCGTAGTATATTCACTGACATCAAAAGCTTCAACAAGAGATACTCCGGATGTACCGCTCATCAGGCTGTCCCAGAACGTTTCCAGATCCTTGCCCAGCGACGTCATCACTCCCATACCTGTAACAACCACTCTTTGACTCAAACGCGCTCACCCCATCTGTAGGCTGTAATACTTCTACAACATGTAATTGTATTCCGGCCAGAAGTCTATATAAACTGCAGTCGCCGCAAGATTAACCCATCTGCGGTTCTGTTATTTTCCCCATAAAGATGCTCATGCACCCTTTGCTGCTGCCCTTAAATCACCTCAAAATGAGGAGAAGTCCCGCCCTGGCAGGAACGGGACCCTCAATCATATGACTCTAGGTATGAGATTGTATGTACTTCACAACTTCACCCACGGTCGTAATACTCTCTGCATCTTCATCAGAGATTTCCATATCGAATTCATCTTCCAATTCCATAACCAATTCTACTACATCAAGAGAATCAGCACCTAAATCATCTTTGAAAGACGCTTCTAATGTTACCTCAGCTTCATCGGCACCTAAGCGGTCGATGACAATGCGTTTTACACGCTCCAATACATCGGACATCCGGTTCACCTCCTCTTTTGGTATTATACGAGATATGAAGTCAAAATACCATAGAGCATAAAAAACGCTTTCTGGCCGCCTCTGCTCTCTTCCCCCGTAATGATCTGACGCTTAGAAGCCTTACATGTACATTCCGCCATCCACATGAAGTGTCTGACCTGTCATGTAGGCTGCCCCTTCCGAGGCCAGGAATACCGCCGCGTTAGCAATGTCCTCCGCCCGCCCAAGCTTCGCAAGGGGAATCCCCTTGATCAGCTCACTGCGGACTTCATCGGACAGCTCGCGGGTCATATCGGTATCGATGAACCCTGGCGCAATGCAGTTCACGGTAATTCCCCGTGAAGCCAGCTCGCGTGCCGCGGATTTCGTCATCCCGATAACCCCTGCCTTGGCAGCCGTATAGTTCACCTGACCGGGATTACCCGTCACACCCACGACAGAGGAAATATTGATGATCCGGCCGTAACGCTGCTTCATCATCGGACGTGTCGCTGCCTTCAGACAATTGAACACACCCTTCAGATTCGTCTCGATGACCTGGTCGAATTCTTCCTCTTTCATGCGCATAATCAGATTATCCCGGGTAATGCCGGCATTATTCACAAGAATATCAATTTTTCCCCAAGTGTTAATAACCTCTTTCACGAGGTTCTCCGCCTGTTCGCTGTTACCGACATTCCCTTGCAGAGCAATTCCTTCCGAGCCCAGCTCCTGAATCCGGGATACAGTTTCCTCTGCCGACTGAAGGCTGCCCGAGTAGTTCACGGCAACCTTCACGCCCTGCTCCGCCAGTGCCAGTGCAATAGCACGGCCAATCCCCCGGGAACCGCCGGTAACCAGGGCGGTCTGACCTTTGAGTGCTGCAAACATTTCCAGTTGTCCCCCTTCAATAATCATGCCGCTATTCTCATGTCAAGCGGATTACCAGCCAGTCTGAGCGCTCTCAAGGCTGTTGATATTCACGAGCTTAACATTTTTGTCAATTTTGCGGATCAGGCCTGCCAGCACGCTGCCGGAGCCGATCTCTACAAAAGTGTCCACGCCGTCTGCAATAAGCCATTCCACGCTGTCCTGCCAGAGTACAGGAGAGAATACCTGCGCTACCAGCAGATTACGGATCTCTTCCGGATCCGTTACCGGGGCAGCTGTGACATTGACGATTACCGGCATAAGAGGAACGTTAAAGGTTACTTTCTGCAGCTCTGCAGCCAGCTGTTCAGCGGCTTCCCTCATTAATGAGGAGTGGAACGGGCCGCTGACCTCCAGCGGAATTGCCCGTTTGCCGCCTGCTTCCTTAACGCGCTGCACCACTTCATTCACCCCAGCCACGGTGCCGGAAACCACGATCTGTCCCGGGCAGTTGACGTTAGCCAGTTCAACGGAATTGCCAGCCTCTGAAATACTGCGGCAAAGTTCCGTGAGGGCCGCACGGTCTGCGCCAAGTGTAGCAGCCATAGCCCCTTGTCCTCCTGGTACAGCTTCTTCCATGAATTGTCCGCGCAGACGGACCAGCCGCACTGCATCCTCATAAGAGAGGACCCCGGCGGCTACAAGAGCGCTATATTCACCAAGACTGTGACCTGCTACATAATCAGGCGTTACCCCTAAATCCCGCAGTGCTTCCAGATAAGCCACACTGGCTGTAACCAATGCCGGCTGTGTATTGACAGTCTGCTTAAGCTCGCTCTCAGGTCCTTCAAATATAAGCTTACTTAGCGGAAATCCAAGTACTTCGTCACCCTTTTCAAATACTGCACGGCTCTGCGGCAGGGCTTCATATACATCCTTACCCATACCAACTGCCTGTGCACCCTGACCGGGAAAGACAAATGCGATTTTACCCATGATGCTTAAAAGCTCCCTTCCCGTTAACAGCGGCTCCTCCCGCCTTACGCCCGGATAGAACCGCTTCGTTCTGTTAGTATTGCCCTGTTCTTTACCAGATCAGTACGGAAGCTCCCCAGGTGAGTCCGCCGCCGAAGCCGACCATAAGCACCGTGTCGCCTTCCTTCATCCGGCCTTCCTCTGCTGCTTCCACAAGTGCCAGCGGAATGGACGCCGCTGAAGTATTCGCATATTTATCAACGTTGATAACACATTTCTCAGGCGGCAGATCCAGACGCTGCATCGCCGATTGAATAATCCGGATGTTAGCCTGGTGAGGCACGAACAAGTCGATATTCTCCTTGGTCAATCCCGCTTTGGTTAGCACACGTTCCGTAGCCGTCCCCATTACACGCACCGCAAATTTGAATACTTCACGGCCGTTCATATAGATGAAATGCTTCTTGTCTTCTACCGTCTGCTGGGAAGCCGGCAGACGTGAACCGCCTGCTTCCATCTTGAGCAGGCTGCCGCCGGAACCTTCAGCGCCAAGATCGAAGGACTGGAAGCCGCGGCCTTCCGGTACTTCACCTACAATGACTGCGCCGGCACCATCACCGAACAGTACACAAGTGTTGCGGTCTGTATAATCCGTGATGCGCGACAATGTGTCAGCACCAATAACAAGCGCATTGTTATACATTCGGTTCTGGATAAAGCCGGTTGCCGTAGCCAGACTGTAGACGAAACCGGAGCAGGCTGCCGACAGGTCAAAGGCCGCAGCCCCCTTAGCGCCCAGCTTGTCCTGAAGAATACAGGCTGTGGATGGGAAAGTGCTGTCCGGTGTAACTGTGGCTACAATAATAAGATCAAGCTCTTCCGCCTTCATGCCAGCGGATTCCAGTGCCTTCAGCGCTGCTTCATAAGCAAGATCGGATGTGGCTTGTTCCGGAGCAGCAATATGCCGTTCCCGGATTCCTGTACGGCTGACAATCCATTCATCGTTTGTGTCGACGATCTTCTCCAGATCGCTGTTGGTCAATATTCTCTCGGGTACATATTTCCCTGTACCAATGATTCCTACCGGACGTAATTGTTTCATATCGTCACTCACTTCCCGCTAATTTCTCTGGATATACTGGCTACCAGATCCGCCTGCAGTGCAATCCGGGCCTGCCTTACCGCATTCTTCACCGCGTTGCCGTCGGAGGAGCCATGCCCCTTCACTACGAGACCGCTAAGACCGAGCAGCGGCGCTCCGCCGTGCTCCTTATAATCCATTTTGCCCTTCAGACTTCTAAGCTCCGGCATCAGTATGGCTGCGCCCAGCTTGGTCTTAAGCGACTTGCTGAATTGCTCCTTCAGCAGAGAGAACATGGCTCCTGCCGTTCCTTCCAGCGTCTTCAGAAGGATATTGCCGGCAAACCCGTCACAGACCAGCACATCGCAGGCTCCGGTGAGCACATCCCGCGCCTCCACATTGCCGACAAAATGAATGCCAGTCAAAGCTTCAAGCAGCGGATAAGCTTCTTTGGTCAGCTCATTCCCCTTGCCAGGCTCAGTCCCTACGTTCAGCAGACCTACCCGGGGCTTCGCAATGCCATGGACCTTATTACGGTATATGCTGCCCATCAGGGCATATTGGGCCAGATGCTGCGGTTTGGCATCCATATTGGCACCCAGGTCCAGGGCTAATACGCCGACATCATCCAGCGTTGGTATCATCGGTGCCAGGGCAGGACGTTCTATACCCTGCATTCTTCCCACAACCAGCAGCCCCGTAGTCATAAGTGCTCCGGTATTGCCGGACGAGATCATGGCATCGGCCTCACCTTCGCGCACCATCCGTCCGGCGACTACCATGGACGAATCCTTTTTACGGCGGACTGCCTTCACCGGCTCCTCATCGGAACCGATCACATCCCCTGCATGACGCACCGTCACATTGGACGGCTTGTTCTTGAGCAGCGGCGCAAGTCTGGCTTCATCACCGACCAGCACGATCTGCGTATCACTCCACTCCGCAGCTGCGGCCAGGGCCCCTTCTACATTACACTCAGGAGCATTATCCCCGCCCATGGCATCAATGGCGATCAGCACTCCGGTTTCCCCCTTCGCTGTACTCTTCAATTGCAGAACGGTACACTACAAAATGGCCTTGAAATACCAGTTCTTCTCCAACATATGTAAACACGTCCACCTCAGCTTTGCCGTTCCGGCCCGCAAGCGAGCGTACCTGCGCTTTGGCGATACATTTCTCACCCAGCCGGACCATGCGCACGAACCGGATATCGGCTGAAGCGGTCAGGGCAATTTCATCATTGATAACAGCAACTGCCAGCGAATTCGCCTGGCCGAAGACATAATGGCCGCGGGCAATCCCGTTTCTGGAGAAAACATGCTCTTCACGGATCTCAAAAATAGAAATCCCGCTCCGGTCCAGCTGCAAATCGACTATGTCACCAACCACTTCATCAACAGGCAGGGAACGGACCTGATCATAGGAGTGCTCTGCCATTTGCTTCATCCGTTCACGCAGCTCCGGAATCCCCAGCTCCATCCGATCCAGCCGGATCGTCTGAATGCTCACCTTCAGCTGGCGGGTCAATTCCCGGTCCGTTACAAAAGGATTACCTTCAATGATTGAGAGCAGCTGCTGCTGCCGTTCTTTCTTGGACAACCGTTCGATGGCGACTCACCTCCTGGCACATGCCTCTACTGAAAAGCATCCGGCCGCAAGAGTGGCCGCTTGTAGTTATAACTCTCTGTTCTTAATTAACAATTAGAACCAGGTACTAATATGTAGTATAAAGCATGACGCCGCAAAAATAAAGCTTTGACTTGAAAACCGGCGCAAACCCGCAGCGGACTTGGGGAAACAGTACGGGAAACAGAAGGATGAACTATCATGTGAAGCATATAAATTCATATATCCCCAAAAAAATAGCACTTCACCGGCAGATGAAGTGCTACTCTTATATGCAAATATGCAAACTATTGTTTGATGATCTCTCTTGCTTTGTATGTTCCGCAAACTTTGCATACGTGGTGAGCCAGTTTCAGCTCTCCGCATTGTTCACATTTCACCATACCTGGAACTACCAGTTTAAAGTGAGTACGACGCTTGTCACGGCGTGTCTTGGACGTTCTGCGTTGTGGTACTGCCATGTTAATCAACCTCCTGATTTTGGTTTTGACCCGTTATAGCCCGGGATTTGTTCTTAGTTATCTTGCTTGGTAAAGAATCCTTTCAACCCAGCGAGTCTTGGATCGATCACTGTGTTGTCGCAACTGCAGGTGCCTTCGTTCAAGTTCTGTCCGCATTTCTGACAAAGACCAAGACAGTCTGCCTTGCACAATACCGAATCCGGTAAGTGCAGTACGAAATTTTCTTCCACATAGGGGATAAGATCCACAATCTCATCCTTGATGTAAATGAGTTCCTCACCTTCATCTTCCGGAAGAATTGGCTGTTTAAGCCACTTGAAAGTCTCAGCGAAAGGAATGTTCAGCTTACTGTTAACCTCCGTGAGACAACGTGAACATAACATGTCCACTTCTCCACTCAGTGTTCCCACCACGTTCACACTATCGGTTCCCGCGGGCAGCGCTTTAAGGTCTACTGAGAGTGGTGCAACAGCAAGAATATCCTTGCGCCCTTTGACAACCTCACTGACATCCACAACATCGTGGAGGACCAGGGGCTCGTCGGCATTCGCTAATTTGCGAAAGTGAATGTTCATAGTTATCACTCCAAACAAACAAAATTTATTATACCTATTATTACCGAACTTTGTCAACCATTTTTCCTTTATATTGTTTCAGGCACAGAGACAATTTATGATATAGATAAGTTTAATGCAAGAAATCTGCAAAAAACGGGAAGGAATGAGTCTGAATCCGGAACCCGAATCGTCAGATATCCCAGAATAGGGCGTGAAGCAAACGTGACCACTGTAGGCATTATAGCCGAATATAACCCTTTACATAACGGGCATGTCCACCATTTCAGCGAGGCCAAAAGAATCTCCGGAGCCGAAAGCTCCATCGTCATCATGAGCGGCCCGTTCACCCAGCGCGGCGAGCCGGCGGCGGTCAGCAAGCGTGCCCGCACCGAGATGGCGCTGCATATGGGCGCCGACCTCGTGATTGAGCTGCCGGTGGCTTATGCCGTACAGCCGGCGGAATGGTTCGCCTTCGGAGCGGTATTCCTGCTGGAGGCTACCGGCGTCGTGGACAGCCTGTGCTTTGGCTCCGAAGCCGGCACTTTGGGCGCGCTGCTGCCCTTGGCCGGATTCCTGGCCGAGGAGAGCAGCGCGCTTAAGGACGAGATCCGCGCGCGCATGGCACAAGGTGCGGGATTCCCCGCCGCATACAGCGCAGCTGCGGCGGCAGCCTGGGGGGAGACTCCCGCCGGGAACGGGAGTCCCCTTGATGCCGAGGCGCTGCTGCGGCAGCCGAACAACAGCCTCGGCCTGCACTACCTGATCGCGCTGCAGCGGCTCGGCAGCGCGATCAGGCCCTTCACCGTGCCGCGGACCGGCGCGGGCTTCCACGACCCGCTGCAGGGCGGGTCGTCCATTGCCAGTGCGACAGCAATCCGCAGGCTGCTGCGGGAAGGCGGCTCTCCGGCGGCATACATGCCGGAGTATAGCGTGTCCATCCTGGAGAGAGAGCATGCAGCGGGCCGGGGGCCGGTTACGCTCGAGGACTTCCAGACTCCGCTGCGCCACGTGCTCTCCACACACTCAGCCGCTGAGCTGCGAACGGTGCAGGATATGAATGAAGGGCTGGAGAACCGGATACTCCGCATCCTTCCCCAGCTCGGCAGGTTCACGGTCGCCGGTCTTCTGCAGGAGCTGAAGAGCAGACGTTACACCCATACACGGCTGCAGCGTCTGCTGCTTCATACCTTGCTGAATCACAGCAAAGAAGAAATGACCCCGGCCGCACTGGCCCAGGGTCCGGGTTATATCCGGGTTCTTGGCTTCCGGGAGAGCGGCCGCAGGCTGCTGAAGCAAATGAAGCAGCGCGCGGCACTTCCGGTGGTCACAAGCCCTGCCCGCTTCTCCCATCCTATGCTGGAGCGGGATCTGCAGGCGGCAGCTGTGTTCGCCGCTGCTTATGCCGATCCCGCACGAAATGATCTGTACAGCGATTATCTGGAGCCGCCGGTCAGGATTTGATGACCGGCTGTTCTTCCATATATTTCAGCGCATTAGACAGAGTCGATACCGGAATCAGCTTCATGTCCGTGCCGATCTGGTCAGCTTTTGCCTTGGCTTCCTCATAGTTTTTGACTGGAACGAAGAAGAATTCGGCACCTTTGCGGTCAGCAGCCACAATCTTATGCTTCACTCCGCCGATCGCTCCCACATTTCCCTCAGCATCAATTGTACCTGTACCCGCTACCCGGTGGCCCTTGGTCAAATCTCCCGGAGTGAGCCGGTTATAGATTTCCATGGTGAACATCAATCCTGCGGAAGGTCCTCCTACATTCGTATCCACAAAACTGACGCCTTTCCCCTCTTCTTTAGGCTGTACCTTCTGAACAGCTCCGATAACAACCCCGAAGCCAGGCCGTCCGGCCGAGGTTTCTTTATCCTTAACCTCCACCAGCTTCACCTGCTCGGAAATTTCCTTGCCTCCACGCTGCAGGACTACCTCAACGGTATCGCCGATTTTGTATGCAGACAGCAAGGCAGACAGAGCCGCCGGATCAGCTGCGTGCTGTCCTTTTACACTGATAATCTTGTCGCCCGGCTTAAATTGGCCCTGATTGGTTGCGTCCGGCACTGAGAACACGTACAAATAATCCACAACATCCTCATACGGCACTTTGGCAGCATGATAAGCGGCCTGTACAGCATAAGACTGTGAACTGTTCATATAAAAGACCTGCTCAGCCGCGTATTCCTGCTCCGTCTTATCCTGCAGGCGGGTCTCTTTCAGGACAACCTCCGCATTCGAGTTAAATACGGAGGCGACCAGAAGCGCCACATTGGCATAACTGGCAGATACGGTAGTCATCATGAACATGCCCTGCTCCGCGGGATCAGCATTCTCCACCTTGATCATCGGGGCTACCTCGGAGGCGCTTCCCGGCTGATACACAATATACGGAGTATTCATAAAGACAGCAACATAGAGAATGACCACAAATGTAAATAAGTAGGCTGTGGCGCGGATACCCACACGGCGTTTCTGTTGCCTCAAGTCTCTTCCCCTTCTTTCCCGCGGCATGCAGCCCCGGCATTGGAATGTGCTGCCAGGAGCCGGGAGCTTCTCTCCGGCTGTGGCATGATGGTTGTCTCCCCTGCATAAATTGATAACAAGCTCTGCCCATGTCCTAAGCTATGAAGAGGTGATGCTACTAATGATTAACTTTACAATACGGCGGTTCTTCCGGGGTTCGGCTCCATTCCTATCAGGGGCGGCTGCGATCCTGCTCGCAATAGCGATCGTCTTGGCACCGGAATCCTCATTTAAGGCTTCCCTTGCGGGACTGAAGCTCTGGTGGTCCCTTGTCTTCCCGGCACTGCTGCCATTCCTGATCCTGTCAGAGATGCTGACCGCTTCAGGGTTCGTGCATGGCATTGGCGTCCTGCTGGAGCCGCTGATGAAACGCCTGTTCCGGCTTCCCGGAGCAGGCGGCTGGACGCTTGTGCTCGGAATCACCGCCGGCTTCCCGGCCGGAGCCGGAGCGGTGATGCAGCTGCATAAGCAGGGGGACATCACGGACAAGGATGCCGGACGGCTGGCCTCCATGGTCCATTATGCCAGCCCGGTTACACTGCTTATAGTCGTCGGCACCGCTTTTCTGCACAGTCCGGCAGCCGGATACGCCCTGCTTGCCATTCACTGGCTCTCAGGCCTTGCCGCCGGATGGCTATCCGCTCTCTTCAGCGGAACGCGGAAGAGTAGCGGGGCCGCCGCCACTGTCAGCAGACTGCCAGGCAGCGGCCCGCACGCCAAAAAAGCATCCTTGCCCGGGCGAATCCATCAGGCGGCACTGGATGCCCGCGCGAGAGACGGACGGGGCTTCGGCAAAGTGCTGGGCGAATCTGTATCCGCCGCTGTCCAGAATCTGATGATCGTAGGCGGCTATATGATCATGTTCGCAGTAGTTATTAACATCATCACCAGGCTGCTGCCGCAGCTCCCGTCTCCGCTGGCTGCCGGAGTGCTAGAGATTCACCTAGGTGCCCATGCGGTAACCTCAGATTCGGCCAGCCCTGGAGGGTTCTTGTCCGGCAGTCTTCTCGGTCCCGCTTTGCTGTCAGCTCTGCTTGCCTGGAGCGGAATCTGCGCCCAGCTTCAGGCGCTGACTTTGCTTAAACCGGCGAATGTCCGCTTTCTCCCGTTTGCTGCAGTTCGGTTATTGCATGGACTAACCGCCTTTGCATTAACCCTACTGCTCTGGAAGCCGCTCGTAAATATCCGCGCCGCTGTACTTCCGGTCTTCACCAGTACCGGTTCAGACAGTCTGGAAACCGGTTTAGGCTCTGCAACCGGAATATGGGGCTTGTTCCCTCAGATTCTTAGTCTGCAGGGACTAATACTCCTGCTCCTGCTAAGCTTATCAGTAGCTCTAAAGCTTTTTACTTGGCGCCGCCATCCATCCGTTTGAACTTAAGCTTCATGGCCTGTTCCACTTCAGGCGTTACAAAATCCGAGACGTTCCCGCCAAAGTGGGCAATTTCCTTAACCACACTTGAGCTAAGATAGGAATATCTCGGATTGGTCATCATAAATATCGTTTCTGCTTCGGGATCCAGATTATGATTAATCGATGCATTCTGCAGCTCATACTCAAAGTCGGTGACCGTACGGATACCCCGTACAATCACCTGTGCATCCTTTTGCCGGACATAATTAACGAGCAGATCACGGAAGCTGTCGATCTCTACATTCGGGATGTCCGCTGTAGCCTGGCGCAGAAGCTCTGTACGCTCCTCGACTGAAAATAACGGATTCTTGCTTAAATTGTTCAGCACCGCCACAATCAGCCTGTCGAACTGTTTCGCTGCACGGTGAATAATATCCATATGTCCCAGGGTTACCGGATCAAAGGTTCCGGGATAGATTGCCACACGCTCTTTTCTAATTTGCAGACTCATCATTAACCTCCTCGCCACTGACGGCAACTTCCGGCAGAGCAGCTTCATACTGATAGATTGAGATCGTAGTCTCTCCATATACGGATTGCCGTGTCCTGCTGAATCCCGGTATATTCTCCGGATATTCATAACCCGATTCATGCTCAAGCACAATTACGGCATCAGGCTTCAGCAGATTCTTGGCTGCCATCGTCATCATAAGCTCATCCCCGTGCTTCAGACGATACGGTGGGTCCAGAAAAACAAGATCAAACGCTCTCCCCCGCTTCTCCAGCGCAGCCAGTGCCCTTCCGGCATCATTGCGGTAGACTTCGGCCTGCGACTCCACCTTGGCTGCCTTTAGATTCGCCCGCACAGTGTCGAGCGCCTTCTGCTCCATATCCACAAATACGGCGGCTTCCATCCCTCTGCTCAAGGCCTCAATCCCAAGCCCTCCGGTACCGGCATACAGATCCAGTGCCGTTCCGCCTTCAAAATAAGGCCCGATCATACTGAATAAGGCTTCCTTCACTTTATCGGTTGTAGGCCGGGTGCCATTGCCTGGAACACTCTTAAGCGGCCTGCCCTTTGCAGTGCCCGATATTACTCTCACCGATCATCCACCTGCTTTTATGTCTCTATTTATTATGCCGTTTCAGGGCACAAGTCCAAGCCTATAGTACCACAATTATTCCGTGAAATAAAAAGATTGTCCGACTTTGTCACAATGCGCAGTTCAGAAGTTTTGGAGAATGGATGTATAAAAGTCCGGCAACCGGGCCATCATGTAACTATCGACATCGCAAAATGTCGTAGACAACCGCGGAGCAGGCTTACGTTTCCCCATAAGCTCTTCGTCCGGTTTCTCCTCTCCCATGAAAGAGGCTCCCGAAAGGGAGCCTCGATTTTTTGTGTTGGGAAACCTATAAGAAAAGCCCGGCACCATGCAGTGCCGGACTAAGCAATTTATTTAATTCGTTTAATGAGAGCCTCTTGCTCAATCGAGCGTGCCGACAGCAGTTCGATGATCCGATGCTGATTCTCCAGAATGGACTCCATCCGGATCACCCGTTCATTCGTATCCAATACCGCACGTTTAATCAATTCCTGATCCTGCTTCAATATTTGCACATCTTGCTTCAGCGTCTGTTGATCCTGCTTCACTAATTGAACTTCCTGCTTCAAGCCGGTCTGTTCAGTCTCAATCCGTTCCAAGCGCTCATTCACAGGCTCTAATTCTTCACGAATGACGGATCTTAACAACATTGCCAGATCATTATCCATGCATCCCGCTCCTTAAAACTTAATAAATAGATTGTACCAGAACCAAGCTTCTTATTCTACCTGCTCTGCTTCAAAATCCATCGCCCCATATCTTTAATCACCTGGGCATCGACCATACCGGGGACATTGTATTCATCCGGTGTTCCTGCCCCCGCTCCGTCATAATCAACGAAGAAATGATTCAGGCCCGGATACAGCTTGAACTCTGCCAAGCTATTATTCTTCAGAACATCCTTCCAGAGCGGATAATCCACGTCCGCATAGACCTGGAAATCATCGCTTCCCTGCAACACAAGCACAGGTTTCGTAAGCTTCCGGCCCAGCTCGGCGGTACTGTGCTGATCCATTTCCTTGAAGTAATACGCCGCTGCACCAAACACAGCCGGAGCAGCTTTGGCCTGCTCTTCTGTCAGTGCCGACAGCGCCTTGGCTTTGGCCAGCTCCGCATTCACGCCGGCAGCGGCTTCTGCCTTAGCAGGAATAGCATCATCCAGCCTGGAGATCACTCTCATATTCTGGTCGTAGATAATCTCCCACAAGCTTCGCGGTGAGCCGGCAAGCAGGATTAACCCGGCGAAGTTGCCGCCATCCGCATCAATTCTCGGGCCCAGCATCCCGCCCAGGCTGTGCCCGGCAAGATATACCTGCACAGCATCCATACGCTTGTCCTGCTTAAGCAGAGCTGCCGCTGCAATGGCATCTTCAACCGTTTCTTCCTTAACGGTAACCGATGCGGCGGCACTTCCCATGAATTCCTGCGGATAGCTGTAGCCCCGCTTGTCATAACGCAGAACTGCAATTCCCTGTTCTGCAAGACCATACGCTATATCACGGAAGGGCTTGTACGCATATGCTGCTTCATTAAGATCAGAAATACCTGAACCGTGCACCAGTACTACAGAAGGCAAAGGCTTCCCGGTTGCTTTGGGGAGAGTCAGAATGCCCTTAAGCGGATGTGAGGTCCCTGCTCCTACTGTAACTGCTTCTTCGGTAACACCTGCCGGCAGAGCCAGCTCCGGCGCTGCTTGCGGATCTTCGTACGGAGTAAACCACAGCCCCTGAATCTGGCCGCTGCTGTTGACTGTAAACTTCACCGTGAGCTTTCCATGTGCAAATACAGCGATACCGGACAGAGAATACCGCCCATTGTCACGGCTGCTTTTCAGCGAATCGACCTTACCATACTCTCCATAAGCAGCAGTAAAGCTCTCCCAGACCTGTTGAAGTTTAAGACTCGACAAGTTTTTCCTCACCTCTGTGCTGAAGAACCGGTCTGATAATGCTTCATACTGGCCGGAAGCAAGCAGCTTCATTACTGACTCGGTGTAATTCTGCGGTGTGCTTATTTCTGCCTGGCCAGAGCCCGGACCGGGCTTAGTAATATAGCCGATCTCGTCCAGTAGCGGCAACGGTACATAAATTCGATTGTTCTTCAGAACAGCTGCACCTTCAATGGTAAGTGTATCCTTTCCATTTAAGATAAACTGACCGCCTTCCAGCTTCATCAAGAGCTCTGTACCGCTGAGCTTGATTTGCAGACTGGAGCTCTCTTTTATGTAAGCCGTCTCAAACCCCAAAGCTTCCCCTGCCTGACGGACAGGCACCATGATCATTGTACCCTCCAGATATGGCGCCTCGGCTACGGGGAACTTCAATACTTCACCGTTCACACTCAGAGTTACTTTGTTATCCGCTGCCTGCGCTACCCGCGGTGTGACAAATCCCGCTGATAACAGCAGAGAGCAGGCCAGCATGGACAACAAGAATCGTTTGGGTCTTCTCATTGATTACAACTCCCTTCAATACTCACATCCTTTTGTTTATACGGAGCATTTGGCAGATAGTTACATAATCCCAAATTTATTTCCCGCCATTCAAGTCCTGTGATAACCGCACCATATCCCTGCAATGTATGCCATTTTCGTATATAATCTCCGCGTAATGTCTGGTGAAAAAATCAAAATCTACGCCAACGATCCGAAAGCCGCATTTTTGATATAACGCCAGCTGCACCACGCTTGAATTCCCCGTTCCCAGTTCAATAGTTGTATAGCCCGTTTGCCTCGCCGTCTCAATGGCGCGCTGCACCAACATCTTGCCGATCCCTTGACCCTGATGCTCTTCAGCAACCGCCACATTCACCAGCTCGGCTGTATCCGGCCGGGTAGGCAGCAGCACATACACACCCAATACCTCCTCATCCTGGACGGCAATATAGCAGTCGCCTCTTTTGAGGTAGTCCTTCACCAATGATTCGGACGGATCTGCGGACAGCAGCAAATCCATCGGCGGCAATTCGCCGGTCAGCAATTTTCTGATATCCATACAAGCCCCCTTGTGCTGAAACATCAAATTCTGTATCTCAGTCAGCGTAAATTCAAATTCTGCCCGATTCTTTCAGTAGAATAAAATCATGGCCGCGGCGGGTCAGCTTCATTCCGGCAGTCCGGACAGTTACAGTGCCATTGCCGGCTCTCAGGAAGCTCACATTATCCACCATCCGGCTGTCCACAAGCTCCTCCATAATATCGGCATACTCTGCGGCCTCCAGCCCCATTTCATCCTGACCGACCGGCTTGCCCAATTCAATCCGCTTAAGTATGGCATAGACCAATTCCTTCTCTTCCATGAAGCACCTCTTTCATCACTGCATTGATTGCCATGAAGACAATGACTACTATTATCGCATATTCCTGCCAGACATAGCTAATCAGAAAAAAAGCGCAGTCCCAAGGCCTTTGCCCAGGACTGCGCTGATTGACGTTAAGGTCTAGTAGAAGCAGGCACTCAGAATAATAACCAGCAGGATATAAAGTACCAGAATCGCACCGGTTGAAGTCCAAGGACTTACCGGAACCACATTAACGCCGCCTACATTACCACCGTATCCGCAATCTGCACCCATGAGATTACCTCCTTCAAAATGATGACTACAGAACAGAATATGAGCAGAATGCCTTAACAGATTGGGCGAAACGGTCAAAATTTGGGGGTATGTACAAGGGCATCCTGCCCGGTCAACCGAACCGGACAGGATGCATGAATCTAAGGATTAATCGGAAACCAGAATTCCGTCAAAGCTCTCAGGACCTACACGAACCGTACCGAGAAGGCTAGAGGAGATAAATGCAGTATAAGTCAGCTGTGGAGTGATCGGAGGAGTGAAATCATCCGCAGAGAAGGTGATAACCTGTGGAGCCAGCACACTAAGGCTGAAAGTAGAGGTAGCGGAGTACACTAAAGGATCCGTGGGCAACGTTCCTCTAACGATTGAAATAGTAATCCCAACGAGTGCAAGCGGAAGCTGTACACTTACAGTACCCTTCATTATGACTCGTGGGTTAGTGGTTACACCCTCTGTGATAATACCAATCTGCCCGAACAGCTGCGGAGTATCAACCACCAGAATCGGTATTGCAATAGAGTTGGCAGTACTGGCATTCTGCGAAGTTCTTCCATCAACATAAGTTCCCATATCAAGCACCTCCTTTCTTCATATATGTGTATTAACAAGTCCCCAGAATTGCTTGGATATAACGCCAATGCACATCTCCCCATATTACGAGCAACCTGCTTAATCTTCCTTGGTGGTCCCTCCACGCTTGTTAAAGGCCAGTTCAAACAATCCAGTTGCCGACAATCCCGCAAGCCCGCCTGCCCATAAACGCAGAATAAGGTTCATGTCTGTAAAAGGATAGGCTACAGCTCCGACCAGCAGACCAATTCCCAGTCCCACTGCGGGAACAACGTTGCGCGGAAGGTTCACACTGTTCTTCACCAGTTGAACCAGCGCCATCACAAAGACGGCCAACAGCGACGCAAACGCCAGCACATTGTTAAGCGCATCGTAATACATAAGGTCTACACCTCCTTCCTGGTAACCAGCAGTCCGGCCCTGTTCAACACCGTCAATATCCGGTAGAAATCATAGCTTCCTCCTGTAGGGGAATCGAGCAGTCCCGCTGCTACCGCTGCCTGAACCGCCGGCTCTGCCCAGGCAGGTGTGCTTACTGCAGCACGGCCTTCTATTGCGGTAAGCCGTTCTGCTACTCCTTTAATTGACTGTCCCTGTTCCAGAACACCCGTTTTGAGCGTATCCCGGCTTACGGTAAGTCCTGCCAGCAATCCCCGCATCTCCTGAAGCTCCGTTTCCAAAGCCGCAAGCCTTTGTTTATCTTCAATCGACATCTCCTCATCCTCCTTCAGCTCATCATATTGATACAAGTTATATGCATCCATAATCTGAATCAGCTTTGACGCGTAGTTCGGATCGGTCGCGTACCCAGCAGCGGCGATCTCCCTGGAAGCCGTTCTGCCGTCCGCTCCAATCACCTTGCTGTATAAGGCCCGGTTCCAGGATACGCCCTGGGCAATCAGGGCAGAGTGGTCAGCCACAGATTCGCCCCAGTTATTGTAGGCCCTGAAAAGCGCAGATACCTGCACAGCTTGGCCGTTCCTATATTCCGTAGTCCGGATTGACAAGCTTCCGGCGGGGCCGCTGCCTTTGATGCCAAACAGGTTATTCGCCTTTACAGTCAGACTGCTGTTCCCCCAGCCGGATTCCAGCGCGGCCTGGGCAATTGTCAGGGAAGCCGCAATATGACTGCGGTGCATATCAGCCACGGCAAAGGAGACCATTCGGTTGATAAACTCAGAATCCGTCATTTCATCACATCCCTTCCTACTATATTAAATGCTCGTTCAGTTATGCTGCCTGTGCTTATCCCTGATACTTCAGGGTCATTTATGCAAAAAGCGCCAGAGCTCCCGCTCCGGCGCTTCTTTAAGTTATTCGTCTAGTTAGCTTCAGCTAAAATACGCTGAGGATAATAACCAGCAAGATAAACAGTACCAAAATGGTAGCAGCAGACGTTCCAATACAGCCATAGCCGTAACCAGCCACATTCTCTCCCATTGCAATTCCTCCCTCAGCCTGTGCCGTCGTTTATGTCTTTCCTTAGCATCATATGCCTGAGGTCCTGAAAAAACCGGGCTAATGCATAATATGGTAATTATAAGCAAAAAAAGTATTGTGAAATCTTCCATCGTAGCGTAAACTAGTAATAATTAACTATATCGGAGGGACTAATTTACTATGCCGTCATATTATTTTAAGGAGTTCTGGACACCGCTTAGTTGGATAGGTATTAAGTTTTTCCGTGATGACGAAGGATTTCTGTGGATTAAATGGTGGTCTAAGCCACGCAAGAGATTACGCTGAATTCGTTAGATACATATTTGCATATAGTTCTCTATAACTAGAATGCCGAATAACCTCTCTCCGTCATTTGACGGAGAGAGGTTATTCGCTGCGTATATGAACTTGCGCTGGATCACTTAAGAAGCCGCTTCGAAGGTAATCCGGTTCTTTCCGCTCCGCTTGGAAATGTATAACGCTTCATCCGCCAGCCGCAGGGTTTCAACGATGTCGCTGCCCCCGTCCGGTGTCCATACTGCCGCGCCTACACTACAGCCGACATGCAGATTCTCACCTCTGATCACAATAGGCAAATTGATTTTACTGATAATCCGTGAAGCCACAATTTCTGCCTCCTTCATAGGTTTACCGGCAGAAGTATTAAGAATAATGACGAACTCATCGCCGCCCAGCCGGACTACGATTTCATTATCACGTGTACAATCCACCAGTCTGAAGGCTACCTCCTGCAGCAAAGCGTCGCCGATTGCATGGCCGCAGGTATCATTTATTTTTTTGAAGCCGTCCAGATCAAGGTATAAGAAACTAAGCGTTGTGCGGCTCTGCTTGGTTTTGCTGACCGCATGGGCCAGAAATTCATCCAGTGCTGCCCGGTTGGGCAAGCCCGTAAGCTTGTCATGCAGCGCCATATCCGACATATAGCTCAGCTTGTTCTCTGTTTTGGTCAGATTATTCACCAGGTTGCGCAGTGACGCAGACAGAATCGCTACATCTTTGAACCGGGTCGAAGATGGAATCTCCACATCAGCGCCGGAGCTGAGCAGGTCGGCTGTACGGGTAATGTTCCTCAGTGGACGGCTGATCCATCCGGCCAGCAGCCATCCGATAACCGCGAAGACAACTGCGGTGATCAGTCCGCTGATCAGAATGAAGCGCTCAAGCTGATGCACCGAGGCAAAAGCAATATCCGCAGGCTGGCGGATAATAACCGACCAGCCCAGCCCGGGGTAATTCAGATAGCCGTCTCCGTATGCGTAGCCGGTCAGATAGGAGTCCTGATTCCGCTCCTGTTCAATAATCCATGAGCTATTTCCGCTACGGGCTTTTTGCAGCACTTCTTGCGGCATTCTTTTGCCGACAAGCGCTTCAGGACCCAGAAGGATTGTGTCATCTTTCCTGCTGACTACAAACACTTCCACGCCCTTCAGGCGCTCCTTAAGCGGAGTCACAATGGAAGCCTCGACTTCACGCGACCACTCCCAGCTGAGGTGTGCGGCCAGTACACCGCTTGTCCGGCCTTGCTTGTCAATAACCGGCACGCTAACATCCACAAACTGTAAGGCTTCGCCGGTAGGATTGGGAAGCAGCTTGGAGAGCAGCACCGCATCATGGACATCACCGGTAAAGGTCCCCTTCAGGCCTTCCTGAAACACCGGCCTCTGGCTAACATTCGTACCCTGGAGAATATGATCTGTGGAAGAAAGGACATTCCCTTTATTATCGAGGAAACCCACCCAGGTGAACACCGGCAGACTCTTCTTCAGCTGATGAAGCAATCCGCTGATCTCTGAGGAGTCAACCGGCTCCTGAAACGCATTAAGCTTGCTGAGTACCTCGACTTCTCCGGAACGTGACCACATGAAATGATCAAGCTTCTCAGACATTTGGTAGGCTTCTTCTGCCAGAGAGCTGCCAATGCTGATCTCTACGGACTGAGTAGACCGGTGGCCGATAACATAGCTGAGCAACGCCGTTAATAGGATAATAATGACCGCAAAAGCCGTTGCAAATAACGTACGCAGATTTAAAGACATTCACATTCTCCTCTTCGGAAGACCTTTTCGTAGCACCGACCGCCGAGGTTGCCTGGAAGCACACTCAATGTCGAAAAGCGTCGATAATTATTTATCGGAAGGAATCAGGGGAAATATAATACAGCTACCGGCAGACTTTCCGATTTCCTTAATTTAGCTCATATGTTGTATCAATATTGTGCGGAGTTGGGCGGATGATAGTGTTTACTTTGTGGCATTATAGTATAATCTGCTCTGTAGCACATGCCACCTTAAGGAGTGATTGATGATGACAGAACAATTTGAAATGTATGATGATCCGTTCAAAATGCTTATTCTGCTGGCAACGCTTATATCGGAGAAACAGGGGACCGAGCTGAAATTTGAGCATGTCCCTTCTTATGAGAATGAGGTTTTTGCCATTGAACACCAGAGATTCCTCTATAAAAAAGACGGCACGGAAATTACCTGGTTTGAGTTCCTTGGCAGAGATATTGCCTCTTCCAGCGATCTGACCCGTTCCCAGTACAACAAAATGTTCGTAGATTGCATGGCTTCACTCTATAGCCTCTAATTCTTCACCAGGTTACATAAAGCAGCCCCAACAAAAACTGCAGCCCTGCCGTCCCGTTCCGGGGCGGCAGTTCCTTTGTTGCTTCACCTATGCAGGTGTATAGGGAATAACCGGCCAGCCCCTCCGGTTATCCGACCTTGGCTCCCATCGAGCGCGCCAGCAGCACAGCCTGCTCCACATCCAGCCTTACCCCTTTAAGATCAAGACTCTTCAGGTCTATCCCCTCAAGCTTGGCACCCTGCAGATCCGCCCCTGCAAGCTGGCACTGCGCAAGCTGTACACGGCTTAAGTCGGCACCGCGCAGGTCCGCTTTTTGCAAATTGCAGCCCTGCATATCCGCCTCGGCGAACCGGATGCCCCGCAGATCCTGCCTGCTGAGATTCAGATGGCGCAGATTCGTATAAGCCCAGTCCCCTCCGGTGAGAGTAATCCCATCCATATAGGCATTCGCAAAATCGGAACCAATCATCTTGCAATTCTCAAACTTCGACACAAACAGATTCGCCCCGGTAAACTTGCAATTGGTAAAAGCCCCGTCTCGATGCAGTGAAGCATTAAGCAGCGCACCGGTAAAATCACAGTCCACAAAACGGCAGCCGGTGGAGGTCATTTCTTCCATGGAAGCCCCTCTGAACGAGCAGTGTTCAAAGGTACAACCATTTATTTCTCCATCCTGCATATTGGCATAATCAAAGTTATGATTCTGAAAGGTTTCATTGTGGTATTGATACATAATGTTTTGACCCCTCTTCCTATGGGTATTGATTCTAAAGTTCTGAATACCGGATAATAATTTATTTTTAAATATACTACTTTAGGAGATTGTCCAAGTGTAGCCGTTTCGATATAATAGCAAATAAACTCGCGGAGGTAAATGATGGATGACTCCAGCAGAAAAGAACCGTTCCGTTATGTTATGAACCAGCCCATCGATTGCTGGCTTGAAATCCCGGCCAGTAATAACGGGCCCGGAGCCGGTAAATTGACGGAAGGCATCCTGCTAGACCTTAGCCGTTCCGGCTGTAAGGTACGTACTTCTCTGAACCTCCGTTTTACTGCAGGTGATACGAAGCTGATTATACATTTCCAGCTGGCGGAAGAGAAGCTTCAGTATGAAGGAAGTGTCCGCTGGGGCTGGATGTTCGGCCTTGGACAATTCCAGTACGGGGTAAGGCTTGATCTGCAGGAAGCCGAAGAAGAACAGCTGCTGCGGGAGCTGGAGATCTGGACCCACGGCAGAAGGGCTCAAGGATTGTAACTGTAATTTGCACAAAAACGAAAGCAAGGCTGACATCGTCAGCCTTGCTTTCTTGTTGAATGGACATATGCTCAGGGCAGCTCCCTACACGATCACACTTCAATTCTTTTCTTCACCATTACAACCATTGAATAGATCAGAATAAAGGCAACTACAAATTCGAGCACAAGCGGCCATTGATTGGTAGAAAGGTATCTAATCGTTACTCCGCTTTCTGGCCGCAGATTACTCTCGTAAACCTCAAAATTAAAGGTATTGTCCAGACCAATGAAATAGCTGTTAAACATAAGTTTTTCAAGATAGGCTATACCATTCTGCAGAAGTGTGAGGATCACAATCCCTACCCATATTCTCCACTTGAACCGTAAGCTTAATGCTACAGTAATAGAGAACATGACCATAATCATCATGAAACCAGCTGACCACATAAACTGCAGTAAACATCTTAAGCCAACGGACACTATATTGTCCGGCAGGAAGTCTAGCGGGTAGATAAGCTGGTAAATGCTAAAATGCACCAGGCCCAGTGCGATCACCGTCAAGATTAGCAGCAGCGCAAACAGCAACGGTGACATGACCGTCTGCAGGGCAGTAACCGGGATAAGCCGCCGCTGGTAAGACTTCAGATTCCGGAAATAACTGAATACAGCTATAAATACAAGCGCCAATGCAAGTATAAAGTAGATAACCAGATTCAGCGAAACTAGTTGTTCATTAACTTTAGTGCTGGATATCCAAATCGCAGGCTGAACCAGCAGAGCAATAACAATAAAGACAAGGATCCGTTCCCTTCTGCGTCTCAGATCATATTTTAGCAGCTTCAGCATTCGGCAAACACCTCTCTGAACAGCTCATCTATACTTTTCCCGCGCTCCAGTCTGAGCTCTTCCACTTCGCGCTGGAGAACGATCTCCCCGTTTTTCAAGAAAATAACCTCGTCAAAAATTCGTTCGATATCGTTCACCAGGTGTGTAGAGATCAGAATGCTGCTGTCTTCCTCATAGAACTCCATCAGCGCATTCAGAATCTTGGTCCGTGCTACAGGGTCGACACCGCCGATTGGTTCATCCAGCATGTAGAGTCTGGCCCGGCGCGACAGCGCAAGCGTGAGCTGGAGACGTTCGTTCATCCCTTTGGATAACGTCCGGACCTTATCCTGCCCTCTGAGGTTCATGAAATCGAGCATCCGATGTGCTTTGGCCTGATCGAAGTCCGGGTAGAAATCCCGCTGGAACTTCAGCGCATCCCCCACATTCATCCAAGACTCCGTAACGGGGACATCAGGCATGAAGGATACAAGCTTCCGGCTCTCCACCCCAATGGGAACACCGAGGACTGATATCCGGCCTGAGCCCGGCTGTGCCAATCCTGCGATCAGCTTCATGAGGGTGCTTTTGCCGCTGCCGTTGCTGCCGAGCAGTCCGGTAATTCTGCCTGCGCCCAGTCTAAAAGAGACATTGCGCAGTGCTTGTTTGGAGCCGAACTTCTTGGTCACACCCTGTACTTCAAGTAACTCATCCACTCTTGGTAATCCCCCTATTCTTGGTCGCGCTGATGTATATTCTCCGCTACGGCCGCCAGAATATCTTCACCCTGGAAGCCGAGCTCCTGCATGCCGCGGATAAAACGGTCCAGCACATTCTGTGCCATTTCCTTCTTGATGGTCAGAATCGTCTCTTTTCTTCCGGTAACATATCTGCCCATGCCGCGGCGAGTCTCCACGATTGTCTCACGCTCCAGTTCCTGAAAGGTTCTTTGTACCGTATTCGGGTTAATCTGCATTTCTGCCGCCAATTCACGTACTGAGGGGATTTTGTCACCGGGCTTCAGCTTGCCTGTAATGATCTCCCCTTTGATGTAATTCATGATCTGAAGATAAATCGGCTGGTTGTTATCAAATTCGATAACCATCAAGCAACATCCCTGCGTCTGAAGACCGCAAATCCAGCGAACAGGAACAACGCCAGATATATGCACAGCAGCACAATGGAGAAGTTCAACGTCATTCCAGGCATCGGCGCACCCCCATCTTTATACGCTGCGAGATTTAGGTTCGGGAACAGGAAGTATTTATAGAAATCACGGTTGATGATGATTTTATCTATGGTAGTGGCAAAGATAGTCGCACCGATCGTCACCCCTGTTGAGCGGGTCAGGATTCCGAGCATAAATCCGAGCGTGGCATACACGATGCAGTATACGGAGGAGTACAACAGTGAGGTAAGGATATCGCTGAGTCCTGAATCCCCTCCGCTGAGTCCAAAGAAGATCATTCCTGAGACAAACAGCGCGATCGTTGCAATCAGCAGCATACTCAATGAATAGAGCAGTACGGTTACATATTTAGAGGCCAGTATCGCAGTCCGGCTGCGGGCCCGGATCAGCAGAAACTTGATGGTCCCCTGGCTGTATTCTTTGGACACAATCCCCGATATCCCTACAATGACGAGGATCACCAGCACCTGGCCGATTCCTGTAGGCAGCAGTGAGTCTGCTGTGAATTCCGCCGCAGAGGTATACGTATCCGCCCCTGCCACCGTGTGCACAATATAACCTATTACAAATACCATCAGCACCAGAAGGGCATATGGAACAGTAAAGCTGCGTTTCTTCGAGATTTTGAGCCATTCATTCAGTACGAGCTGATTAAATTTACGCAATGCGGTTCCCCCCTGTCCATTTCAGGAAATCATCTTCCAGACTCTGTTTATTCTCGGTAATCCGGTATACCCCAACCTTAGCTTCACTGAGTGCAGCCACAAGCACCGGAACATTCCCGTCGGGCAGGCTTACATGCAGCTCGGAGTGAGCTTCATCTGTCCCGGTCACCTCCACACCTTGCAATGCTTCGGCAACAGTACGCGCATTCCCGGTATTATCCACCCGGATGGTGAGGGCTACTTCACTGCGCGCTTCCGGCGCCTCAGCAATCTGCGTAACCGTCACAAGCTTCCCGTTCTGAATGACAACTGCGCGGTGGCAGATCTGTTCAATCTCGGCCAGCATATGGCTGGAGATTAGTATTGCAATGCCTTCCACCTCGGCAATCGTGCGCATATAATCGCGCATTTCCCGGATTCCGGCGGGGTCCAGCCCGTTGGTCGGTTCATCCAGAATGAGCAGCTTCGGCGAATGCAGCAAGGCCTGGGCGATGCCCAGACGCTGGCGCATGCCCAGCGAATACGCTTTTACCTTCTTCTCCATCGCTTCCTGCAGTCCAACCAGCGCCACAACTTCATCAATCCGCGATTCTCCGGCCCCGTCGCTCATCCGCAGATACTGCTTCAGATTGTCATAACCGGTCATATGGGGATAAAACTCCGGATTCTCGATGATCGCTCCGATCTGCGAGATGGCCCGCTTGAAATCCTTTTGTATGCTGTGCCCATGAATGAGGACATCTCCTCCGCTCATACGGATGAGTCCGGTCATCATGCGGATGGTGGTCGTTTTGCCCGCACCGTTCGGACCCAGCAGTCCGATAATCTCCCCTCTGCGGATGTCGAAGCTAAGGTTGTCTACGATTGCCTTCCCTTTTATCACCTTGCTGACGCCTTGCATTTCCAATACGGTTTCTTTCTTCACCGGGCCTGACAGCCCTTGATTACGAGTGGATGTATTCATGACAGCCTCCTTGTGTAGTACGGGATTGTTATTGTTTTCAACTGTGCTTTTAAATTGTTGTATTGGTGTGTTAGTTAAATAGTACACTAGACATTTCAATCTGTAAAGCCCGTTTGTGAATTTTTTCCTTATCCTCACCTGAAACAGGCTATTCATGCGTGGGGTTTAACCATACCAGTCTTCCAAAGCAATCATAGAATAGTATTGCAACTGGCAGTATCGCACTGCATTTGCCATTCCAGCTTCGAGGAGGAGTTCGCATGGACAAAGAGGTTCATATCTCACAGACTTATCCGCGGCTGACCGTGTACAGCGAGGAAAACTACCGGGGAAGAAGCAGAATTTACAGGGGCAATCTGGGTATCCGTAATACAGACAATATCCTGGACGGAATCGAAAGTCTCCGTTTCTTCTCCACCAGCAGCAATGCTACGCTCGTCCTGTTCAGCAGAACCCGGTTCAGAGGCAGCTTCCGTGTACTTCGCGGGAACCACAGTATTCGTGATCTGGATGACTATATCTCAGGCAACGATGTAGAGTCGATTATCTCAACTAACCAAAGGCTGACCCTGGCACAAATCCGCAGCATCCGCAGCAGCGGAAATCTGCCTTCGGGTTACCGGCTGATCTAGTAGCATCCACAAGACCAATAGGGCACGCTCCGGTATCGCCCAGCCGGAGTGTGCCCTATTTGGTTGTTCAAATGAATCCAAAGCGGGTAATCAAGGAAACCTTCTTCCAGAAATACTTCTGGCGGTTAGCTGGATTTGCCTTTGCCGTAGTTATCCTGGGGTTTGCTGACCGCTATTATGTCACAGCCTGGGGGCTTGGAGTGCAGCAGGGGCTCATCACCGCCAAAACGGTGCAATGTGCCATCTTATGGATAGCCGGACTGATATTAACATTGAAGCTTTACGGCATCACAATTAGAGCTAGGGACAAATTCAAGGGCAGCTACCGGTTCTTCTATATCTTCAGCTTCCTGAATTGGCCCGCAGCGGTGCTGCTGGTTCTAACCTTTGTCTTCCAAACCCCTCAGTAGACGCTTGACCTGGTTCATTATTGGAAAAGCGGCAGCTTCGCCGAGTATTCTACCCTAATTACGGACAGCAGGAAAAGCTGCGAAACCAGCGGCAGCTGTACGCTCATCGTAGACACCACGGATCAGGGGAGATTCCGTGTTAATGGCTATATGAGCAATCTGATTCTTGCTCATGAAACAGAAATAACCGCCATCCGGTATCTTCCTGCTTCCCGGCGAATCATTAATTTCCGTACGGGGGAGGGCTGGCAGTAAACTAGCGGATGAATAAATTCAGCTACAGCTTCCCGCCCGACATCTGTATCACCTCTGCCGCGAGCACTGCGATCTGCTCCTGCAGCACCTTCACTTCATCAATGCCCTTCCAGTAACGGGTGACAAAATGAAGAAAGACGTCGACCTTACGCAGCAGGATCAGCGTCGGAATCGCTGTGAATTCTTCTGCGGTAAGCATGATCTTGCGGCTGAAGCCCCGCCAGAAATCACGGATAATCCGCTCTTCCTCTTCATGGCACAGCATTCCGGACAAGATGACCGCAGCCTCCATGGCCCGTACATCCCAGGTACAGAACTCAAAATCAAGCAGCGCCGTCACCTGCGCAGCATCCTCCGCATTCACCAGTAGGTTAGAGGCATTAAGATCGCCATGCACCAGCTGGTGGGGTAACTCCTCCAGCTGCTCCAGTGAGTCTGCCACTCCTTCATAAGCCTCAACAAGCACTTTCAGTTCGGGCAGCAAACCCTGGAGAGGTTCAGGCGGATTCAACAACAGGTCGCGGAGCGCTTCCCGGGTGCACAGCGGGTACGACCGCCCCAGCTCATAGTAGGGCCTGTATACAGGAGGGCTCTCCGGCTTCACATCAGCGAGCACAGCAGATAATGTCCCAGCTGCCTCACCGAACGACTCATAGAAGCCGGAATCCTGTTCAGCGGGAGATTCACCATCAATATAGCCGAACAGGCAAGCGAGCTTCCCTTCCCCCTCTTCAAGCTGAACCATCGTTTCCCCTGTGGAGGTAAGAATGGGAACAGGGGTTTTAAACGGCAAATCCAGTATAGCCAGCTTCTGCAGCACGGCATGCTCGAACTCTATTTTATTCCGGTCCCGATGTGTATCATAGATTCTTAGTACAGCGCGGCGGGCGTCCTTGTCCACGAAGTAGGTGGTGTTATTCCAGCCTCCGCTCCGCTTCCTTAACGTTCCATTCCACTCCGGCCAGGCCTGGCTTACAATAGTATCCGTAGGCTTTTGCCCCTTTCCAAGTAAATATATGTACTGTAATTATCTTCAGTTCACTCCACTGGTTCTCAAGCCATTGTAGAATCAGGATTGAGACTATGTCAAATTGCCATGATTCAGGTTCAGCGGTTATGCGGAAATCTATTTTTCCGTTATAATTAACTTCACAGAATATAAGTAAAGGATGGGATACATATGCACGCTACCGTAACCAAACGCTGGCTGCTCGCCAGACTCTACGAGCCGGAGCAGATCATCGTTGACTGCCGCTTCACACTGGGCAAACCTCAGGCCGGCAGAAATAGTTATGAAGAAGAGCATATTCCGGGTGCAGTCTATCTGGATATGGAGCTGGATCTGTCATCTCCGGTTGGCGGACATGGCGGCCGTCATCCCCTGCCTGATCCTGAGGTGCTGGCCGCACGGCTCACGAAGCTTGGAATCGGCAACGATTCACGTATTGTCGCCTATGACGATGAGAGCGGCATGAACGCTGCCCGGCTGTGGTGGCTGCTGCGCTACCTCGGACACGAGCAGGTATTCATCCTGGAAGGCGGCTTCAGCCAGTGGAAAGCCGAGAAATACCCGGTGACGGATCATCAGCCGGTGCGGGTGCCAAGTACTTTTACGGCAAATGTACAGCCGCATATGCTGGTGGACGTTGAAGAGGTTCGGGAGGTGTCGAAGAAGACGGTAAATGCTGTCTTGATCGACTCCCGCGCGAATGACCGCTATCACGGCCAGAACGAGACCTTGGACAAGAAGGCCGGACATATCCCCGGCGCGGTTAATTACTTCTGGAAAGACACGCAGAACGCAGACGGCAGCTTCAAGAGCGCCGATGAGCTTGCGGAGCACTTTGCAGGTCTCGACAAGGACTGTGAGATCATCGTCTACTGCGGCTCCGGAGTAACCGCTTGCCCGAATGTACTGGCCTTGGAGAAGGCTGGGTTCAAGAACGTGCGGCTGTATGCGGGAAGCTGGAGTGACTGGATTTCGTACGAGGAGAATCCGGTGGCGACTGGGGAAGAGTAAATATGATGAGCCCGCGTCCGACGCGGGCTATTTGTGCTGGGATCATATAGGTTTAGAATTCGTACAGAGTCCAAGAGGTATCTTAAGCCAACAAGGAGTTAACCTCAAGCGGGAGAAAACATTTGCAAGCAGATAAAGGACATTAACTAATTATCGCTCCCTGAACACATCGAGAGAGATCAGGAGAACGCTCCAAACAAGTAAGGTGTTTTTTGTTAATTTGAGAAAATCCACAGAATTCTTCATACGCACTCAAGGCTTTTAGCCATTTATTCAGGTGCGAAAGTTGAGTGACTTATAATACTGGAGGTACATTTTTTTGGAACTTGAGAAGCTTTTGTTTCTTTTATCTAAGGCCGAACAACCTAATCATGTATTATTTTCATTAAACATCTACGGCATTACTTCTAGAAAATTTAAAACAATTGTAGCACTTGTGAATTATGATAAAGATATAATCCCAAATCAACTAAGTAACCTGGCTAGGTCGGATGCACATGATTTTGTTTCTTATTTTTCTTCAGAAAATCTATTTTTTGTTGATGAAAAATTATTAGAAGAGATAAACGACGGAAAATCAGTAGACTTTCCACTTGATTATTCAATAATGGTTGATTCAAATTATGCGAGCTATATACATAGATTTATCAATGCTGATACTATAGATTTCAATAATAATGTATTCAACACAATTTCTATATTGCTAAAGGAAAGATTTAATTATGACTATTGGTTCTATTTACTAGAAAACTACAAGGATACTTCACTACATATGGAATTCGACTTACAAATTTTCATAAAGGAGCATCAGGATCTGCATTCGAATTTAGTTAGTTTAGAGCTTTTTAAAAGTATAGATATTGATGAATTTAAAGATTCTAATAGAATAATTTACACAATTTCCAAAGAACAAGCAGTTAACAATGCAAATAAATTAATTGAGGACTTGTATTGCAGTGAAAGCGGGAAAGAATTTCTGAATCAATTTATCTTTATCCAAAAACAAATGACACTAATACTAATTGGAATACTGAAAATAAACTTTAAAAGTGGAAAGAATGCTGCAAAGAAAGTTTCTGAGTTATTTGAATACATGAATGAGATTGTAGGTGCCTACTTTGATCGTGAAATGATATTGGCACATAAATATTTCAATAAACCTGGTGGATTTAGAATATTTAGCAAAATTCAAAAAAGGGGTAAAACATCTGATTTATTAAAAAAAATTGAAAATATATCATGGGACTTTATTGTCCCGCGAGTTATGGAATATTTCATGAAGAATGTTGGCGAAGGGCGATTTTATTTACCCTTCTTTTTATCACATGACAGGGGTCTTAAAGATATTATGGATCTCTACAAAGTCAAAGGTGTCTTTTTTAATGAGGAGATCGGTCCACTACCGCTTACAAGTGAGACAAACGTTGAGTATTTTGAGAAAGAAGGTTGTACGATAGATTTTGAATTCTATTTTTCAAATGAAAATAAGCAAAAACGGGCTCGAATACTTAAGAGAAATAGACAATCCGTTGAGGAACTTATACAAAAAGAGTTTCAAGAGCTGGTGGAGATATTAGGTAATTAAAGCGCCTCTAAATCTAGCTTTCTAATAATTTCCGATGATGGTTTGAAGCTAATCCTACTTTTATGAACATGTATGAGTATAGTAAACATTGTTTGACTCAGTAAATTGTATGTAACTCTCGTTTTTTATACTCCGAAGTTAACATGAAGCCAACTAGCATTCACGTTGCCAGCTGCGAATGTACAACTCTTTGCAGGAAGTTGGAGCGATCGATTAGTTATGTAAAGCTGTGGCTACCGGCGAATAATCAACATTAGAGCCAATTAGAGGAGCAATTCATCATCCCGCCGCCTCTTTACATGGCTGGTTTTCCATAACCATTCGCCGGTTACATTACTCATCAGATCAAATCTGGACTTTGGAGCGTACCTATATACTCATAATAAATAATTCGCTGAGATACTCCTCTTGCCACGGGGTGAAATTCCCCTTTATCCACCAGCATGCGGCAGTTTTAATGACCGTCGTTGTATGCAGCTCCAGCTCTCTCGCAGCTTCAGCCGGGCGAAAGATACGATGGGGACGGAGGGCTGACCGCATCAAATCACATTCAATTTTAGAATAGGTTCTCTTAGCG
Source organism: Paenibacillus sp. FSL R5-0912 (assembly GCF_000758605.1). Lineage (NCBI taxonomy): Bacteria > Bacillati > Bacillota > Bacilli > Caryophanales > Paenibacillaceae > Paenibacillus > Paenibacillus sp. FSL R5-0912. Next base: position 3,607,388 of record NZ_CP009282.1, on the reverse strand, counting down.
CTGCTATGTACAGACCTTTCTGCCGACAAATATGGAAACAGAATACTCCGCAGCGCGGAGAGGATGAACGACGGATTCTCTTTCAGCTCATCCAGTGATATAAAGAGCAGCATGCAATCCTGTGACTGTAGGAAAAGCCCGCGGTTCAGGTCCATCCGGTATTTGCTCCGGTCCGTGCCATGTGAGCCAAAGTCCATAATCTCAAATGCAATACGCGAGACTCCTACCTCCCATAATACATCGACAAAATAGGATCTGCCACGCCAATCCTTAACTTCATATTCCGGGTGTAGTCCCTGAAAATGTCCGGCCAGCCAATGCTCATGTTCTTCCTTAAAGCCCATTGTCCATCCCTCACTCTGCAATGTAATTTGCTTCTAAACGCACAAAACCCCGCCTTCTTCCGAATAGGTTAGGAGACGGGGCATACTTTGCCGCGTTTGCTTGTATCTATACTTAGTGTGACACTTTTAGCTGGCTAAAATAATAAAAAAAGATCAATTCTGTATTCAGTCAAAGGTTACAGTAATTAATGGATTGTCTAATGACATAATCTATGGTATCAATTGTAAGACGAAGAATAAAATGCTAACAAGGAAAGAGGTTTTTTGATGTGGGATCGTAAAGAAATAAAGGGAAGGGCTAAGAATGTTCTCCGCACCTCGTATTGGAAGGCTTTTGTAGTAAGTTTACTGCTGGTCTTTCTCGGAGAAGGCTCAGGTCTTCCAAGCTTAAATCGGAACTGGGGATCGTCGGCACGTTCTAAAATTTCCAGCTCCGGTGTGGAAGTAGATTGGAGCGTGTTAGGGTCTTTTCTTGCAATCGCATTATTCATAATTGGCATCTTCGTAGTAATTGGAATAGCGTTTTATGTCCTGATCGCTTCCCCTCTTACTGTAGGTTCACTGCGCTACTTCAAACGATCTGCCGAGGGTGAAGTCCGGATGGGCAATGTCGGCTATGCGTTTAACAGGGACCGGTATTGGGCTATAGTTCTAACTATGCTCTGGAGAGGTTTCTTGAATTTCTTATGGTTCCTTCTGCTGATCATTCCTGGCATTGTAAAATCCTATGCGTACAGTCAGGTGCCTTACATCCTTGCGGACAATCCGCATATCGGGTATAACCGCGCAGTAGAATTAAGCAAGCAAATGACACGCGGTCATAAATTCAGCATGTTTGTGCTTGATTTGAGCTTCATTGGCTGGATTCTGCTGGGCCTGCTGGCACTCGGCATCGGCGTATTATTTGTTCAGCCCTATATCAATGCCACTAAGGCCGAGCTGTACCTGGAGTTGCGCCACAATGCACTTTCGTATAATTTGACAACGGCCCATGAACTCCGGTTAGCACAGACCCCGTTTTACTAATATCATATCAGTTAATCTTTAATACCAGGATGGCGTTGCTGAAAGCGGTAATCGTCAAACTGCAGCAGCTCCATTACCTTTGACTCAGCTTCTACGGCGCCCTGTTAGATTTGCCAGCTCTCTTCGCACGCTCACCCCCAAGCTCTTAATTGATCCATGTCTGATTTCCACTATTTATACAAGTACACAACATAATTCAACTGAAAAGCATTGTATACAAAAGTAAACAGCCGGCCTTGTTCAAAAAGACTCCTTCGTCTCCGTGCAGCATCTGTCCGCATCCCGGAGCATCTGTCAGCACTTCTGCGAAGCGGTCCGTTGAGGCCCTCCTGTTCCGGCCTTAGCCGTGCTCACCCTGCCTGAAGAAGACTGGACCGCATTGGGTGCGTTCCGTATTTCCTGTATAATGGTAAACATTACGCCGGATGTGATGTTAATCTTACTAACCGCAGGTAAACAAGGTCCATCCGGCGTCTGAAACCGCAAACCGGAAAGGATGAAGTCATTTGAGTTATACGGAATTACTGGAACGGAAAAGCGAAATTCTGAAGAAGACAGTCGAGAACTGGGTTATGAAAGAAAATCGCGACGGACTGGACCGTCAGGAGACCCATATTTACCGGAATATGCTCAAGGAGCTTCACCAGAACGAATATGAATTAAATGGTGTGCGGGACGAAGAAGCCGTCAAGCGCCAGGACTCCGAGTCTTCTAAAAAGGAAAACACCGTGACCGCTCTCGAACATGCAAGCACAAACGTTTGATTACGGTTAACGTACCGTTTGCGAATAAGAATATGACGGGCCGCCCGTGCTCAGTTGCTTGCTGAAGCCGGGCGGCTTTTTTTTGCCGGACAATAACTGAGCAGGTTGTCTTGTGTGCGTACCGGTTTGAGCGGACTCCGCCTGCACCAGCTCGTATCGCGGATGTTGCGGGAAGACTTCCAGCGGCGGGACCCGGGACGATATCACCGGATGCGGTCCAGAACAGTCTTGCTCACAGAGAGGTTCCCTGCGTCCAATATACACTGCAGCAACCGAAGCTTTTCATATGAGCCCCCTACATTCTACCGTCACTCCAGGCTGGCATTTATCCATCTGGGGCATGTACTCACAAGGGTGCTGAGGGAGATTGATCTGCACGGTGACAGTTAGCGGAAGGTGGTACGAAGAATGAATGACAAGAACGGGATCCCTCCTGCGGGAACCTTCGGACAGCTTAATCAGATGTGGTTCAGGCTTCGCAGCATTGAGCAGAACAGCAGTCTCACGGGAGAGTGTTCACTCCGCCTGCAATTTCTTGAATCGCATCTGCTCCTGATTCCAGTTTCGGGCCGGGGCTGGATCACTGTGGACGGCAAGTATAGCGAACTCAGACCCGGATATGTGTCCGTGTGCCTGCCTGGGCAACTAATCGAAGCACAGTTAGACAGCTCAGGAGAGCTGGGATTATATATTCTGCGCTTTGATGTATTTGGGCTGCGTGATCTGCCTGGGCCTCATGAACCTCATGAACCGGCAAGCTCTCCGGAGCTTCATTGTCGCTTCCCATGGGAAGGCGAAGCCGCAGTTGCTTCAACGATTACTTACAGCAAACACTGTGAAGCCATCGCCGCTTCCATGCGGAGTGATAACGGCCTGGAGCGGCTGCGGGCCCAGAGCAGATTCTATGAACTGCTGTACAGCTTGCTCAGCGATGCAGACCAGCTGCAGCCGAGCGATACCGACGCTGTTATGGAGCGGGTCAAGACTTATATAGAGCAGCACTACCGTGAGGATCTCTCCATCGCTCTGCTCGCGGGCGAAGCAGGCATTAGCGTAAGGCATTTCATCCGGCTATTCAAGCAGAGATACGGTCTCAGCGCGATTGAATACCTGACCGAATACCGGATCAGACAAGCAAGAAGTTTTATGCTGCCGCATACGAATTATGAATTGAAGGATATTGCCGCTTACGTCGGTTACAAGGATATTGCTTATTTCCGGCGCAAGTTCAAGCAAGTTACGGGTGTAGCTCCGGCCACCTTCATGCGGAATGCCAAGTTGAAGATCGTTGCCTACCACGGCAATCTAATCGGGGCACTGCTTACGCTGAATATTATTCCCTTCGCTGCTCCGGCTGACCATCCGTGGACTGAATATTACCGCCGTAAATATGAGCCAGGTGCAGTGCTGCCGCTTGCCGAGGATGATGAGAGCAGAATAGAGCAGCTCGCCTCCCTCCGTCCTGATTACATCTTGGGTCTGGAGCAAACGCTAAGTCCGGCTATACAGCAGCAGCTTGGAGAGCTTGCCTCCACTTATCTGGTGCCCCGTCATCCCATGGACTGGCGGACGCAATTAAGATTCATTGGAGATTGCCTGGGCAAGTCAAAGGAGGCGGCAGCATGGCTAAACCGGTATGAGCGCAAAGCCAAATCTATACGGGCAGACTTCGTCTTTGAACCCGCCAGTGTCAGACTGCTGATTGCCCGGATATCTGCACAGACAATCACCGTGATGTCTAACCGGAGCCTAGGTGAAGTACTCTACGATGATCTGCAGTTTATTCCGGCGAACGTTGTGAACCGCAAGCTTGAAGGGCAGACCTTGACGCTGGAAGAGTTGGAGTCTGCGGATACGGACAAGCTTCTGCTGATTGTAGATGAGGATGCCAGCTCGCAGGCCATCTGGTCCAGGCTCCGGGATAAGGCGCCGTGGAAGCATCCTGATTCAGCCGGATATTCGCGTGTTGAGCTTCTCCCTCCCTTCCCCTGGACAGAGTATAACTCGTTTACACAGGAGCTGATTCTTGAGCTGGCACTGTCTCTGTGGCGTAATTGGACATAAAATATTGGCGTGATCGTCAATAGTCGAATACTCAGGATTGTTTTATACTCCTAACAGTGATATTGATTCTCACTATCAGGTGAGGATGAAGGTATCAATACTCAGGAGGTTACAAAATATATGAGACAGATGAGACAAGGTATGGCATTGTGTATGGCTATTGTCCTGATATTGATCATGGCGGCCTGCTCAAATAAGGATGGACAGGCCAAGGCTGACGCTACAGCGAAAGCGGATTATCGTGTAGTGAACAGTGAACAAGGAGAGATTAAGATCCCTGCCCATCCCACTAGAGTCGTTGGCCTATCCGTAGTCTACCCGGAGTTTCTGCAAGCCTTAGGCGTTACACCCGTCGCAGTTCAGAATTACCAGGAAGAGTTCCCTACCTATCTACAAGAGCCTTTCAAGGATACTCTGAAAATGGGCATTGCCAAAACCCCGAATTTTGAAATGATATTGGCCTCCGATCCAGATCTCATCCTTGCTCCCGCATGGTGGTCAGGCAAGGACTATGACCAGTTATCCGGGATCGCACCGACGGTTCTGCTGCCCGAACGTGAGGACTGGCGTGATGAACTGAAGGATATCGCCGAGGTGCTGGACAAGAAGGAACTTGCAGAGAAAGTCATTCAGGAGCTCGAGGTCCAGGAAGACGAAGCCAAACTGAAGTTAGATGCCCTGGTTGGCAACGAAACCGTGATGTATATGATGGTTATGCCTAACAGCTTCGTTCTCTATGGGGATCAGATCGATCGCGGCAAGTTTATTCATACCACCCTGGGACTGGAGATGATTCCAAACTTCCCTGATAAAGATCCGTCACTATCCATATCCCTGGAGAAGTTACCGGAGTTCAACCCCGACCACCTCATTCTGCAATTGAATAATGAGGACAGCCCGGAGGTGCAGCAAACCTATGAGGATATGCTGAACAGCCCTCTGTGGAAGAACATGAAGGCAGTGAAGAATAATCAGGTGTACATGATGGCGGGCAAGGATTGGTTTAACCTGGGCATGTCTCCGCTGGCGAATCGCTATGCGATTGATGCGGTTCTAGAGGCCTTCGGAGGCAACTCGAAATAAAGGGGATTTCAGGATGTGCGAAACTGGAAACATGCAGTGGGCAGAACGTTTCTTTATCTTTCCTGAAGCCGTAGAGAATGCAGTGATTACTATATCACTTACTGAATTATGCCAGCCTGCTGCAGCAGAGCATCTGCTCAGCACTTATGCTTCTATGCTTGGAACGGCGAACAAACGACTCGCGGCGGCCATCTTTTGCAGCTGGATCGCCGGAATCTGCGGAGCCAAAGCTGTACTGCTAACGGCTGGACACCCGATGGCTTATGATTTGTGCGGGAGCAATATGTCTGTGCAGCTCCTCCGCACGGAGGGATACCCCGAATTCGCCTTCCCTATCCATAATCTGCGGGAGGGTGTCTATGATCGGACGGGTAAGGGAAATGAATTCATAGACGAGCTTGGAATGTTCTACAATAATGATGTCAGACCGATTATTGCTGCGCTTGCCGAGGCTTCACAGACCGGAGCAGTGATGCTGTGGAAGCAGGTGTACAGTCAGTTGTATACCTTCATGGAAGAGGAAGCCCAGGATGCAGCAAGTGAGATCCGCCGCGCTCAGATCACCGAACAATTCAAGGCTGTGACCTGGGCGCTGAAGCCGGAGGACTTCGGACTTCGCAGTAATCCGTTCCGCATTCTAGCCAGATTCCGAACGGACCCAAGCCCCCCTCATCACTTGATATCTATTAAGGCAACCTGCTGTCTGGCCTACCAGCTCAGAGCGGATCATGGATATTGCAGCAGTTGTCCTATACTGCCGGTGGAATAGACAGACAACAACAAGCTGAGCATAAAGTCGCATTTACACCGCACTCTCTTCGGAACGCAAAAAATACATCGCCGGTGAGCATGCGTCCCTTGGCGATGTATTCTTCAATTATCATATATTGGTAATCAGTATAGGGAAAAGGATCATTAAGGCTGGGCTTTTTCAACATGTATTTCAATCGTCTGTAATTGGTTGCGCTATTAACTGTAGAACTGCCAGAATACAAGCAACCCCACCAGAACAACCATCATGACTATAGGAAGAATAGCTGACCACTTGCCACGGGCTGTTGAAGCAGAGCGGTTCTTCCTCCAGGATAGCAGCAGCGCGGCCAAGAACAACACCGCCAGTCCAGTCAGACCATAGTTAACCAAAATCTGCGGATACACTTCTGCGTAGGCACGTTCAATTGTTGCTTAGCATCCTCAAGGCCAGAATCAGGTTATTCACCACAATGCCGGTGCCTGTCAAAGTGAGGCCAGCTGCCAGCATGCGGCTGACGGCACGTGGTTCAGGGCGTGTTCCGGCTCTTCGCTTGTTCAATATTGCCTGTATCAGCAAGACAAACGGGGCGATAACGAAATAGAGGATAACCAGTGCCGCAAGCACGGCATTCATGAGCAGCACCGGCATTGACTTACCAGCAGGCAGCGGCAAATAATCTGTCGTATATACCGAGATGGCCTCCACCTTACCCTCACTGACCGTGGCATGCAGCATTGGCCAGGCATCCAGCGCCGAGTCTCCGCTCACTTTCTCATAGAGATAGGGCTGAACCTGCTTATAGCTTCCAGTCATCCCGGCAAGTGATACCCGGAGTTGATCTTCCCCCTGCGGCTCAAGCTTCATCAGCGTTAGATAGGGGAATAGATTCATGAAGCCGTGTCCGGGGCGCCGCGCAGCCATGAATTCGCCTTGAACCTCTGACGAATCCGGCAGATCACCGGCATCTTCCTGCTCACGCGTGCCCAGTATTGCTTTGGTCAGACCATGTACAATAGTTATGATGAACGAAAGGCAGCCCCTGTTCGCACACCTTAGGTTAAAATGGGAGTAAGGACAACCATTTCAGAGCTAAATGCGAAAGGAGCTGTTACTATGAAGAATACCATAAAATACGTAGGTTTGGACGTGTCAAAAGAAAAAATTGCAGTGGCGATTGCAGACGAGGGACGGGACCCCGCACGGTATCACGGAGCGATTGCCCATACGCCAGATGCTGTAGGACGACTCATTCGGAAACTGAAAAGCCCGGAGGTTACTCTTGAAGTCTGCTATGAGGCGGGACCCACCGGGTATGATTTGTATCGCTGGCTGACCAAGATGGGAATTTCCTGCACGGTCATCGCCCCCTCACGTATTCCTCAGCGTTCAGGCGATGCCATTAAAACCGACCGACGGGATGCAGAGCGGCTCGCTCAGCTCCACCGTGCGGGAGAATTGACGGCCATTCATGTACCCACTCCGGAACTCGAGGCTCTTCGGGATCTCATCCGAGCCCGGGAGAATGCTCGGGAAGAACTGCACCGGGCCCGGCAGCACCTCGTTCATTTTCTGTTACGGCACCAGATCCACACCCCGGAAGAGATGAAAAAACGCTGGACGAAACGATACCGGCTGTGGCTCTCTACCTTGACGTTTGAGCATACCGCGCAAGAACGGGTATTCACCGAGATGCAACAACAGTTGCGGGAGGTGGAGGAGCGCATTAAACGGCTAGAGGAGGCCATGCGGAAAGAAGCCGAAATCTGCCCGTACGCCTCTGTGATTCAAGCGCTCCAGGGTCTTCGGGGGATTGCCCTGCTCACGGCCATGACGCTCGTCGTTGAAATCGGGAATTTTGAGCGGTTCCGTTCGCCTGCGCAGCTGATGAGTTACCTGGGACTGGTTCCGCGGGAATCTTCTACAGGACCCAAGACAAGACGGGGCCGCCTGACTAAAACAGGAAAAGCCTCCGTAAGGCGTGCTTTGGTGGAATCGGCCTGGAGTTACCGTTACCTTCCGGCGGTCAAAGGCGATTTAGAAAAGCGGTTAGAAGGGCAAAGTGCTCATGTCCAGGAAACGTCATGGAAGGCGCAGGAGAGATTGCACAAAAAATATGTGCAGATGGTCAAACGGGGAAAACACCGAAACTTGGTGATCGCAGCGGTGGGACGGGAATTGGTCGGATTCATTTGGTGTGTTGCGGTAAAGGCAGAAGCAGGAATCGCATAATATAGAACAAGAAAAAGCCTGTCCCCAAAGGATGAATCCTTGGGGCATGGAGACAACGAGAAAGGTTCAAGGAGAATCCACGAAATCCAACTGCACAAAACCCGGATGGGTTTGACGTGCGACAATAGTTTAGGGAAGCTCCTTCGACGTAGGCCTAACATGTGGAACCAACCCACGGATAGCAGTGTGCCAGCCGACGACTCGCATGTTGTCTCCATGCCCAAGGGATTGAAAAAACCTTTGTTAAAAAGGGAAGAAACAGGGGGATTGACAAATTCGTTCATAGCATTGGATTCGCTGGCCTGATTGGTCATAATTATAATCGCGAACCGGTCTTCGGGCACAATCTGCAGATTGGTGGCAAATGCAATCGTATTTCCGCCATGTCCAAGCGTACGCTTCATTCCGGGATATTCCCAGAACCCATGGGCAATACCCGGCATTCCTTCAGCTGAGGTATAACTCTGAGTCAGCATCGTGCCCAGTGTCTCCGGCTTCTCGAACAGAGGGGATGCTTCTCCGGCTGCAGGCATGAATGCCATCGCAAACTTAGCCAGATCTTCTGCAGTGCCGTTATTGCCTCCGTTAGGGTACATGGACATATAATTCCATGATCCTTGCGTAAAACTCCCTTCTCCCTCGAAGAAATAACCTTTAGCTTTATGCTCCAGCAGCTCCGGACGGTCCTCTACAACAGAATAGGCAATCGAATCCTTCATCCCGAGGGGATCAAAAATATGCTGCTGAACGTATTCATGATAAGGCTGGCCGCTGATTCTCTCCACAATATAGGCAGCCAGTGAGTTGCCGTAGTTAGAGTAAGCTACAACCTCACCCGGTCTGTAAATCTGTGCCGGCTGGGCAAGCTGCAGCCCCTCTTCCAAAGAGCGCACTTCCTCAGGGGACTGATAAGCCATGTCGAACATATACTCCTCAAATCCGGCATTGTGGTTCATCAGATGAAGCATCGTAATGGGATCATCATATTTCAGCCTGGTCAGGAAATGGTCCGGCAAAAGCTTCCAAACGGGTCAGCGGAATCCCTGATGGGGTTACTCCCACTGCTCCTCCGCTGCCTTTCCCGGCAGTAAATGCCGTGATACTGCCGGATAATAGCAATAGTATTGAGAACATAACGGTAAATCCTTTTCTTGACAATTAAACCTCTCCTTTAGTCGGGTAAATTCCTGCAGTTCCCCCATTCTAACAAATATCATCTCCATAACATTACAGACAGCTTACATTTATGCCGGATGGACTGGTATTATCTTAATTGAAGACAGCATTATAACCACTCAGGAAGAAGGCATCTCATGAATAACTTTTATAATACGTTAGCTTATATAACTGATGCGTTTTATGCACCTGCCCGCTTCACTGTTGATTCAGTGCGGGAAGAACCGCAGAATGCCGAATACGGCGCAGGGTGGTTCCAGCTGAATACTCTGTCCGTTCGGTTCCGTGTTGCAAAAATCACCCCAACGAAGACAGGGCAGTTTGTCGTCTTCTGGGAAAAGGATGCGGAGCGGAAAAACCGGGCTTTTGCCTATATGAACGCTCCCGATATATTGGTAATCCACACCTTCCATCCCTTCAGCGGGGAGAGTGGACAGTTCGTCTTTCCCAAAGACGTGCTGAGAATGCAAGGGGTGCTGGCGGACAAGGATGCACCAGGAAAAATGGCAATGCGCGTGTATCCGGACTGGGATACCGTGACTAATAAGCAGGCTTCTGCTGCGCAGAAATGGCAGCTGCCTTATTTTTCGAGAGTAGCTCCCATGAACGATCAGCATATGCAGGCCTTAACCCGGTTGTATGAACCAAAGGAATTACAGCTATGATTCTGTTCATTCACCGGAAGGATCTGCGGACAGATGATCTTCCGGCTTTTGACGCCATCTGCTCTGCGCAGGAAAACTCCCTGCATGTATTGATTCTGGAGCCTTTTTTGTTACGGAATGAACGTTATCTTGAGCATAGCGGCCTGAATTTCCTCCAGCATGTATCCACCCTGCAGCAGGAATATGAACGTCAAGGTAAGCTTCTCCATATTCTTTACGGGGAGCCGGATGCTATCTTAAGGAGTCTGGCCGGGGTTCACCCGATTCATGAGGTTAGGATCCATGCCGACTATACCCCCTATGCTCTGAAAAGAGACAGGCTTCTTCGTGACACGGCCCATGCGCTGAGCCTCCGGTTTCACACCCATCATGACAGCATGCTCTGTGACCTGGAAGATTTCATGGATTGGTGCGGGCGGAGTGAGCCCTTTAAGGTATTCACCCCCTTTTACCGCCGCTGGCGCAGTTTTCTCTCGGAACGCTTCCGGCCTCCCTACTCTGCGGGTCTGCAGGAACTGCAAACCGTGGACATTCATCCGCAAATAACTGACACCTTCCGGATTCCCGGAGAGATTACCCGGCAGCTCACAGCGCTTGCCCAGCCTGCGCAGACGATGAGTCCCCGTCATCTGCTTGAGGATTTCCTGCAAACGGAGCTGCAGCATTATGCGGCACACCGTGATAACTATTCGCAGGAAGGGACAAGCCGGCTCAGCAGGCATCTTAATACAGGGGCGATTTCTGTCCGGACGGTCTATAGCCGGCTTACGGAGAACGGGCACTTAGGGGAAGAATGGCTCAGACAGCTGGCCTGGAGGGATTTCTATCTGTATCAGGCGCGGCTGGAACCTGATTATTTCAACTACGAGAATGTATATGATCTGTCTGCTCTGGGGACATGTAATTTCGAGGCATGGTCCAGCGGTAAGACCGGTATTCCGGTCATTGATGCAGCTATGCGCCAGTTGAATGAAACCGGCTGGATGCCAAACCGGCTGCGGATGATTACTGCGATGTTCCTGACCAAGAATCTCGGCTGCCCGTTTATTTACGGGGAGCGCTACTTCCGGCTGAAGCTTAGCGATTATGACAATACTTTGAACCGCGGCGGCTGGCTGTGGAGCTCTTCACTCGGGTACGATGCCTCGCCTTACTTCCGGGTGATGAATCCGGTAACCCAGTCTCAGACCCACAACCCAAGCGGCAGCTATATACGCACCTGGATGCCTGAGCTGTCAGAACTGTCAGACCAGGCCATCCACCTGCCCCGCGCTGATGCCATTGTTGATCTTAAGCGGTCACGGGCGCTGGCTATAGAACTCTACAAGGAAATATTGAGCAGCAAAGGAGCTGCGTCTCAAGAGTGAGCTGCTTATAACAAGAAAGGCCCATCCGAATATCCGGATGGACCCTTCTTGTACTATCGCTCTGAATGATTAAAATTCACATGAATGGATACTACCTCCGACCGCGATCCGATACGGATCGGCGGACCCCAGAATCCATATCCGGAGGATACTATGGAATGGAGCTGCCCTTTCTGCAGATATCCCCAGTCATTCTCAAACAATCTGTCAGTCAATATATTGGCAGGCGCAATCTGTCCGCGGTGGGTATGACCGGAGACCATCAGATCAATCCCCTGCTCCTCTGCTGTGTCGAAACCGACCGGTTGATGCTCCAGCATAAACACCGGCTTAGCAGGATCTGTGTTCTTGGTCAGATCCTCCAGCTTCGCACGTTCCTTATCACTATAATCCTTCCGCCCGATCAGCGTCAGCCAGTCTCCCACCTCAATGGCTTCATCATAGAGGACCTGAATCCCGCTCTCCTCCAGAAGACTGATGATCTCCTCCGTCCCGCCTTTGAAGCGGTCATGATTGCCCAGAGAAGCATACACGCCGAGCGGCGCTTCAATCTCCGCTAAAATCGCACCGATGCCCTTGTCCTTATACGGCACAATATCATCATCTACAATATCACCGGGGAATAAGACAATATCCGGCTTCAGCGCATTGATCTCCTTTACCATCCGCAGCGCATGGCTTTTACCCGACAAATAGCCAAAATGCATATCAGAGGCCATCACAATATGAAGTTCACCTTGCGCCGGACCTGCCTTGTCGATCTGTATGTCATACGAACGGACAACCGGACTGTAAGCGTTGAAGCTCCCGAATCCAAGCAGACCGGCCAGCAGCAGCATAGTAAGAATCCCCGACCACTTCTGAACGGCATGACGCGGCAGCCTGCTCAGCTTCGTTAACCAGACCGATAGATGAACAAGCGGCAGCAGCATAATCAATAAGCTGAACAATGCCAGCCAGTAGCTGCCGATAACACTTAAAATGGCCGATCCTGCGACCACTCTGGACAGGATCAGCGAGCTGGCCAGAAAAACAAGCGCAAGGATATAGAATAGCCGGAACCTGCCAGACACTACCGGCTTGATCCAGCCCCAGCCGCTCCAGCCGATGTAGAATACAATTAAGGCATATACAATGATAAATACGATTCCGATAAGGATATACATGTTAACCACCTTATGTAAATTTCATCCCGAGCACAAAATCTTTTCTAACCAGTCTACAGTAACTTCAGGCACTACTGCAACTAAGCTGTGTTTTGTTGTTGACATTGTCCTGTAATTATCATTTAATGGTTTGGACCTTTCCTTACTTTACAGACAACCCTGGAGGATTTAATCATGGCCAAACCTTTATTTCCGCGGCTGCAGGGAAACAGCCGGGGCTGCTTAACCTTTGAACCTTTTTTCCTGATTCCCTACAGCATGTTCTCCACCTATGCCACGCTTTATATGTACGAGCTGGGACTGTCGGAGCTGAACATCGGCTGGATTACCACGATCGGACTGATCGTACAGGTATTCTCTTCATTAATCAGCGGATATTTGACGGACCGTCTGGGACGCAAGCGGGCTATTTTATACTTTGACCTGCTTAGCTGGAGCCTGGCAACTCTATTATGGGCGTTTTCACACAATCTGTGGTTTTTTGTAGCTGCTGCGGTCATAAACGGCTTCCAGCGTGTCCCGCATATTGCCTTTTACTGCCTGATTGTCGAGGACACCCGGCCCTCTGACCGGACGTATGTCTTCACGCTGCTGCAGATTATCGGTGTCATCGGAGGGCTGTTTGCACCGCTGGGCGGTCTGCTTGTACACCAGTACGGCATGATTCAGGGGATGCGGATGATGTATGTGCTCGCGTTTCTGTTCATGACCTTCCAGTTCGTCGGCCGTCAGCTAACGACCCGTGAAACCGAAGCCGGAATAAGGAAACGTCAGGAAACACGTGAACTTGGACTGCGGGAAATTATGGTCGAATATGGCGGAGCATTCCGTGAGCTGTGGGTGGAACGCAATCTGCTGCTGATCTTCGGCGTATACATCCTGTTCAATTTCCAGGCCACGCTGAAGAGCACCTATCTGTCACTGTACCTGGCTGATTATCTGCATATGGATAGCGGTATCCTCTCCCTGTTTCCCGCAGTCTCCTCTATAATCATGCTGCTGACCTTATGGCTTCTTATGCCCAAAATCCCGGACCAGAGCGCCAACCGCTCCATGATGGCCGGCTTCGGACTATCTGCGCTGTCCAATGCTATGCTGGTGTTATATCCTTCGTCCAGCCTCTTGTGGATCGGACTCAGCACCATACTGGCAGCCGTGGGACTGATGATCAGTTCACCTTATCTGGAGGCTGCCGTACAGAACGCCATCGATGACGATAAACGGGCCAAAGTCTTTTCCACACTGTCCGTGCTGATCCTGCTGTTCACTGCACCTGCGGGCATCATCGGCGGCTGGGCGTACAAGCTCGATCCGCGAATCCCTCTATGGCTGGTTACAGCTGCGTTCGTCCTCTCATACGCACTGCTGCATCTGTACCGCAGACGGACTGCACAGAATCACAATTCTCCGCAGCAGCTTTCACAATAAACCAGGGCAGGGATGTCCCTCAGACCATTTATGGCCTGGAGGACATCCCTGTTTACACCTTACGGCTATGACGTTGAAGAATCCGACTTGATCCGTTCCTTCTCCAGCACCTCTTTGAGGTCATCCTGGATACGGCGGTTCCACAGCGGAACACCGGAGCGGTAGGCCGCCCGGCCGGTCAGGTGGGCTGACAACGGTGAAGTCATAAATACGAAGACAATCCCCAGCAGCAGCTTTGCACTGACGTAATCGAGAAAAAAAGCAAAGTAGAGAAACGCCCCGCTGAGCACACACAATACACCAAGCGTAGCGCTTTTGGCAGCAGCATGTGATCTTAAGTAGACATCCGGCAGACGGATCAGCCCCACAGAGCTGACAGCACTGAGGAGTGCACCTGTCAGGATAAGCAATACGAACAGCAATTCAACGGCCGTCTTGATCATTTCCATATTCAAACACCACTCCCCTTTCGATATATCTGGCCAGCGCCATAGTTCCGATGAAAGAGAGAATGCCGATCAGCAGAATGTATTCAATGAAGGCCTCAGTCTTGAACAGGATCGAGAGAACCGCCACCATCGCCAGCAGGTTGATTCCGATTGTATCGAGTGCTGCGACCCGGTCAGGCAGCGAGGGTCCTTTGACCAGCCTCCAGGCGCAAATTGCAATCGAAATGACCATGATCGAAAGCGACAGCATGAGTATAAAATGAATCATGAACGGGTCACCTCCAGAATCGCTCGTTCGAACGTATTGCGGATATTCGCGCCGAACTGTTCCACATCCTGTATATCCATCGCATGAATGTATAACGTCCGGTTATCTTTGGATACTTCCAGCACCACGGACCCCGGAGTCAAGCAGAGCAGTGTAATCAGCACGGCAACCTCCCAGTCCGACTCCAGCTCCGTGTGGTACATTAGGATGGCCGGGCGGATGTTGAGGTTCGGCCGAAGCACCGCCTTGACCACGATATAGCTGGATACAACCAGTTCCCGCAGCAGCAGGCCAGCCAGCTTCACAATAGCCCATACCT
Source organism: Paenibacillus sp. FSL R5-0912 (assembly GCF_000758605.1). Lineage (NCBI taxonomy): Bacteria > Bacillati > Bacillota > Bacilli > Caryophanales > Paenibacillaceae > Paenibacillus > Paenibacillus sp. FSL R5-0912. The sequence goes on along the minus strand of NZ_CP009282.1, from coordinate 3,592,286 downwards.
TGCCAAGATACAGCCGCCCGTCGAAGAAACGCCGCATAGCCATAAGAACGGCAATACCCAGCACATACCCGACAATGAAGCCGGAGGCCGTCCAGTCATTATTCAGGAACATCCACAAGAACGCTATCATGAGATTTAATAATATTTGAAAGGCCATCTTCATCTACTCCTTCATGACAGCGTTAATGTACACAGCGTTAATGTACTCTGCCGGATCAGCCAGCACGGCCCCGGCTTGGGCCACAAGCCCGTTCACCGTTTCGGCGCCGACCCCCATCAGGATGATGAGGACAAACAGCACTGCGGCCGGTGCCATCATTGCTTTGTAGCGCAGCGGGTGGACTTCTTCCTCGCTTCTTTCACCACCCCAGAACACTTCCTGGAACACTTTGATCAGCGAATAGAGCACAACGAAGCTTGACGCCAGTGCAATAAGTGCAAGAGCGACGTGCTGCTCCCCGAAGCCGCTGCGGACCATCATCACTTTCCCCGCGAAACCGCTAAGCGGCGGAACGCCCACCAGCGCCAGAGTCAGGATGAAAAACATCCAGCCCGTCCATGGATACCGGCGGATCAGGCCGCCCATTTGCCGTAGCTGCTCCGTTCCTGACGCTGCAATAATCATACCGCCCAGGAAGAACAGCAGCGCCTTGGCAATCATGTCGTGCATCAGATAGAACACTACCCCGTTTAATGAATCCTGGGTTGCCACCGATATGCCAAAGGCAATAAAGCCTACGCTAATCACAATATTGTAATTAAAAATCCGGCTCAGATCATTGTAAGCCAGCGCGCCGACAGCTCCAAGAATCATTGTTGCTCCGGCCATCCAGCCGATCAGCGTATGTGTCAGCCCCGGATCATGAACAAAAATCAGGGAGAATGTACGTGTGATGGCATACAGCCCAACTTTGGTCAGCAAGGCTCCGAACAGCGCCCTTACAGCCAGGGGAGGAGCACTGTATGAATCCGGCAGCCAGAAGAACAGTAGCAGACCGGCTTTGAGCGAGAAGACCAGCAGCAGCAGTACAGCAATTACATTCATGACACCGCCCTGCCCCGCCTCCGCTACACGGACCGCCAGATGCGCCATGTTAAGCGTACCTGTCGCAGCGTACAGATAAGCAATTGCCGCTACGAACAAGCTGGAGGAGATCACATTGACAAGAATATATTTCAGTGTCTCCCGCAGCTGAACCCGGGTTCCGCCCAGTACAATCATCGCATAGGAGGCAACCAGCAATACCTCGAAGCATACGAACAGATTAAACAGGTCTCCCGTAAGGAAGGAGCCGAACACACCGGTCAGCAGGAAGTGGAAGAAGGTATAGTAGTAGAACCGCTCCCGCTGTTCCCCAATGCTTGCGAAGGAAAAGAACAGGCAGGCCGCGCCTACAACCGCCGTGGTTAATACCAGCAATGCCGCAAACATATCAGCAACAAAGACGATGCCGTAGGGCGGCAGCCACCCTCCCATGTACAGCGTTTGAATCCCGTTTGTATTCACCTGATACACAATAATTATCGCAACAGCAATATTGACAAATACACTGATTGCACTGATTATACGCTGCAGGTTAATTCTTTCCTTCAGAAAAATCAGGATGACCGCCGTAAAGGCCGGAATCAGCAAAGGCAGTACCAGCAGATTGTTCATGGTCTCTCCCCCTTGCTTCCTTCCACATCATCCATGCCTGCCGAGCGGTATGCCCGGTAAGCCAGCACGATGAAGAACGCGGATACCCCAAAGCTGATTACAATCGAAGTAAGGATAAGCGCCTGCGGCAGCGGATCGACATAACTCTCCGCTTTCTCGCCAAGCAGCGGTGAAGCGCCAGTCTTAAGTCCCGCCATGGTCAGCAGCAGCAGATGAACACCGTGAGTCAGCAGTGTTGTCCCCAGAAGGATGCGGAGCAGGCTTTTGGATAAGACCAGATATACACCTACGGTAAACAAGACGCCGATCGCCAGGGCAATAAGGATCTCCATCAGTTATCCCTCCCGATCGTAAAGATGATATTCATGGTAACACCGATCACTGACAGGTATACGCCCAGATCGAACAGTGTTGCTGTAGTAAGTTCAGTCTTGCCCATCACCGGCAGCTCGAAATAGCCGAAGGTCTGGGTCAGGAACGGAACATCGAATACAAAGGAACCTATCCCTGTGAGAAAAGCTATAGAAATTCCGGCCGCAATTAACTTACGGTAATCGACAGGCAGCACCTTCTCTACAAACTCTGTACCGAACGCAATCGAGAGCAGCACGAGCCCGGCTGCAGCCATCAATGCGCCGATAAATCCGCCGCCCGGATGGTTATGACCGGCAAAGAACAAATACAGCGAGAAGGTAATAATAATCACGAAGGCCACTTTGGCCACAGACTGCAGCAGCACATCGTTACTGCGCGCATAACGCGGCTTGTTATCGTCCGGCACATCTCTGACCAGATCAGGCTTACTACCCGGTTCAAGCTGCAGCTTAATCATTGAATAGATAGCCAGCGAGGCCAGACCAAGCACCGTAATCTCAAACATGGTATCAAAGCCGCGGAAATCCACCAGCAGCACGTTGACTATATTTTTGCCGCCGCCGAGGGTATAGCTGTTCTCCACGTAGTAGCTTGAGATGGACTCGAACGGACTGCTCCCAAGCGCTGCCAGTGCGACAAGTGTCATCGTTGCCCCGAATCCTACGGCGATAATCAGCTTCGGGATCTTTACCCGGAATTTGACCTTCTCCCGTTTCAGTCGGGGCAAATGCCGGAAGCAGAGCAGGAACAGCGTCACCGACACCACTTCGACGATCATCTGCGTAAGCGCCAGATCGGGTGCACGGAACAGGATGAAGAGCAATGTCACCATATACCCTACCATTCCCGTTAACAGAATTGCCGCAATCCTGGACCTGGCGAACGGAATCGCGAGCGCACCTGTCAGCATGACCAGCACTGCCACGACTTCAAAGAAGGTGACCGGAGCATACTGCCCTTGGCCAAACGTAATTCCGTCTGCGTACAGCAATGAACCGCCAACTACAACAATAATCAAGGTGAAAATATACATCAGATAATGGCGCATGGAGCCTGTCATATATAGCCCTGTCACCGAACGGGACACCCGCTCCACCAGCCGGATACTGCCGTCGTATACCTGGTTGAGTGTATACCCGCTGCGCCATTCCTTATCGACCAGACTTAACCGGCCATACACACGGTATACGACAATTCCCAGCAGGATCACCCCCAGAGTCATCCACACTTCAGCTGTGAAGCCATGCCAGAAATAAATGTTCACATAAAAGGGCGAGCTTGCCGCAAGCTGCGGATGAATAGCATTCATTCCCGGTACAATCAATGTCTTGGACAGGATGTTCGGGAACAGGCCGGTGATAACGGCCAGCAGTGCCAGGAGAATCGGAGGAAGCAGCAGCCCAAACGGTGCTTCATGCGGCTTCTTATCCAGCTTCTCGGGCTGGTATTTGCCGAAAAAGGTATGGAAAACCATAATCATGCTGTATGCAAAGGTAAATATGCTTGCAATCCAGGCCAGCACCGGAAAGATCGTGAAGAAAGATTGCGGGCTGAGGATATCCAGCTGTCTGATATTCAGTACAGCCGTGAAGAACATTTCCTTGCTCAGAAATCCGGCAAACGGCGGGAGGCCTGCCATGGAGAAGCTGCCGATCAGCGCTACCGTGAAGGTCACCGGCATCAGTGACACCAGTCCTCCCAGCTTGCGCAGATCACGTGTATTCGTCTCATGGTCGACAATCCCGACCACCATAAACAGCGAACCTTTGAATATGGCATGATTAATTAAATGAAAGAGGGCAGCCGTTGTTGCGGCGGTAAAGAACACAGCCTCTTCGCCCGTATAGAATGAAGCTGCCGATCCCATTCCCAGTAATCCCATAATCAGCCCCAGCTGGCTGATTGTAGAATAGGCTAACAGAGCCTTCAGGTCCGTCTGCTTCATCGCCTGGATCGATCCATAGATCAAGGTGATCAGGCCGACGCCCGACACAATCCAAAACCACTCATGTTGCCCCGCAAACACCGGGCTGAAACGCGCGACCAGATACAGTCCTGCTTTGACCATCGTTGCCGAGTGCAGATATGCGCTGACCGGGGTCGGTGCTTCCATCGCATCCGGCAGCCAGATATGAAACGGAAACTGGGCCGATTTGGTGAAAGCCCCCAGCAGAATCAGGATCATCGACGGTATGAACAGCGTTTGTCCGCTGATGTCCCCGGCCTGGCTCCAGATTTCACGGATACTGAAGGTCCCTGTTATGCCATACAGCATCAGGAAGCCGGCGAACATTGCCAGACCGCCGAAGACCGTGATCAGCATCGACTTCAGTGCGCCGTAGCGTGACTTCTGTCTACGGTGCCAATAGGCAATCAGGAGGAAGGAGGATACACTTGTCAGCTCCCAGAAGCCGTACAGAACCATCAGGTTATCGGACATTACCACCCCGAGCATCGCGCCCATAAAGATTAGGAGATATACATAAAACGGGGTCAGTTCTTCTTTGCGTTTGTCCAGATAATAAATCGAGTAGAAGATGACCAGCATCCCCATTCCCGTAATTAACAATGCAAACAGCAAACTTAATCCATCCAGATGAAATACCAGATTAATGCCAAGGGACGGAATCCAGGATACAGTCTCATATCCGGAGTCCCCTCCCTTAATGACAGGAATCCGGGTCAAGAAATAAATGAACAACGCCAGCGGTCCGGCAAGTACTAGCCAACCCCGGTGGAGCCAGGCCATCCGCCCGCGTAGAAGCGCTATCATTAGGGCCAGCAGAAACGGAACAAGTACGGTTATATGCAGCAAAGGCAAGCCTCCTTTTCCACTCTACAAATTAAGTTGTGAACAATAGTACATACTACTGGAAGTAAAAACGATTATAAGGGATCGCTAAGTGTCCCCTCGCAGATATGCAAATATCTCGCTTTACCATCTTGCTCAATTCTGAATAAGCCATTCTCAAATTCCGTGTGCAATTCGTGAAAAAATTTCCCTTTGATGAAATCCTGACCTTCCGGCTCATCACTGAGCTGATAAACGCCCTCATTCTTCACCAGATAGGAGATTACACCTTCTTCATGCGTCTCTTCAAGACCGGCGCGCATCCGCTGTACTGCCACAACATGCAGATCCATCATCTTCATTTTACTGATCAGCTCATTGACAAAATTGCGCTTGGTCAGCTCCTGCCACAGTGTCTGGGCGGATTGTCCGATAATAATCTGCGTGACATCCTTCTCTTCTGCCGCTTCAACGATTACATCCGTTGTCTTGCGGCCCCGGCGTTTGCGGACCATAAACTCTGCTCCGGCCTCCTCGGCGAGACGCTTCCAGACCGCCATGAACATTTCTTTGCTTTGATTGTATTCATCACTATCCGAGCTATCCACATTGAGCACATAAAGCGGTGCCCCCAGCATCTCAGACAGCTCGACTCCACGCCGGATCAAACGCTCCCCGTGCGGACCATAATGAACGCATACCATAATTTTTTCCTTGTGAATGACCTTCGCCCTCCTGTAACATGGGCAAGAAATACAAAAGGAGCCTACTGGCGTTAGGCCCCTTTCTGTTGTTTCAAACCCTAAAAATTATACTTAAATTATATCTATTCCGATACTGTTTGTAAAGTTTACGGACAAGGATATGACAACATTGAAACATAATTACCATTATATTGAAGCCCAAATCAGTCCTTTCACAAGCTATATCTGGCATCGCATGTAAGGTTCATAGAATTTCTTAATGACCACACCAAAAATAATTGATTGGTAAATTGATGTTAGGTTTTATAGAATTCTTTTAAATTAAAAATAAATCCGGGGCTGCCCGAATCCACTATCAGACAGGGAGTGCTAGCTAAAGTGTCCACCGTTCATTCCGTTACTTCAGAAATTACTAACCAGGCTGTACAATATGTTCATCAGATCTACGCGGAGGTCCAGCAGCGCGACCCGCAAGAGCCCGAATTTCATCAGGCGGTCAAGGAGTTCCTGGATTGTCTCGTGCCTGTCCTGGCCCGTCATCCGCAATATATGAAGCATGGGATTCTCGAACGGCTGGTTGAACCCGAGCGCAGCATATCCTTCCGCGTGCCCTGGGTCGATGATGCCGGCAAGGTCCGGGTCAACCGCGGTTTCCGCGTTCAATACAGCAGCGCCATCGGCCCTTACAAAGGCGGACTCCGCTTCCATCCATCCGTTTATCTTGGCATTATCAAGTTCCTGGGCTTCGAACAGATTTTCAAAAATGCCCTGACCGGCCTGCCCATGGGCGGCGGCAAAGGCGGCAGTGATTTCGATCCCAAGGATAAATCCGATCAGGAAGTTATGCGCTTCACCCAAAGCTTCATGACGGAACTGTACCGCCACATCGGCCAGGATACGGATGTTCCCGCAGGGGATATTGGTGTCGGCGCACGCGAGATCGGCTATATGTTCGGACAATATAAACGGATTCACGGAGGACATGCGGCCGGGGTTCTCACCGGAAAAGGGCTGTTGTACGGCGGCAGTCTGGCACGCAAGGAGGCTACCGGCTACGGCTGTGTATACTTCGTGCAGGAAATGCTGTCGTCCACGCTGGGAACCAGCTTCGAGGGCAGCCGGGTAGTTATCTCGGGATCAGGAAACGTCTCTATTTATGCTATCGAGAAGGCTCAGCAGCTGGGAGCTCTTGTTATCGCGTGCAGTGATTCCAACGGATACATTCATGATCCGCAAGGCATCAACCTCGCTACTGTCAAAAGACTGAAGGAAACCGAACGCCTGCGCATCAGCGAATACGTGAAGGAGCATCCGCATGCCCAGTACATTGATGGCTGCAGCGGAATCTGGAGTCTGCCTTGCGATATCGCCCTGCCTTGCGCCACCCAGAATGAGCTTGATCTGGCATCCGCCCGGACGCTGATTCTGAACGGGGTTCAGGCCATCGGCGAAGGGGCTAATATGCCGACGACGATTGAAGCGGTTGAATTGTTCCTTGAGAATGATGTGTTGTTCGCTCCGGCCAAGGCTGCTAATGCAGGAGGAGTAGCGGTCTCGGGACTTGAAATGAGCCAGAACAGCATGCGGCTGGCCTGGAGCTTCGAAGAGGTCGATGCCAGGCTGCAGGAGATTATGAAGAGTATCTACCGCAGAACCGTACAGGCGGCAGAGGAATATGGGGTTGCCGGTAACCTGGTGGCCGGAGCCAACATCGCCGGCTTCCTGAAGGTCGCCGATACCATGCTGGCGCAGGGGATTGTGTAACTAAATAAGCAGCAGATTAATGGCGGGCGGAACAAGCTTTGGTTATTACAGCGAGTTGTATGGACTACCCGCAATCGATCTGTTGCTATATGTGTAAAGCTACCTGCGCTTGATTACGTGGAAAATGCTGCTTTTTATACAACAATTCTTGATTAGACCCGATATTCTGAAGGAAATGTTGTATTTCGTGCAGGATTTCAGTATGACTATTTCGTCCAGCTTATTTAGTAACCGTGTTTGTCCGGTTCCTTCCACTCCCTATGGATCAGAGGTACTTCTACCTCTGATTTTTTTTTGATTCCAGCAGAACCTGCAGAAGGGGTGTCTCAAAGGCCATGAAATGGCTGCTTGAGACACCCCTAGTTTTTTGAGTATAAGATACACATAAACTCGTGGTGAGAACGCTCCGCGAACGGACCGTTGTTCCAACTGCTGTGCTTTTTAAGCAGGATCAGGGTCTCCCCCGGGCGAGCCCCGGCCAGATCATCGTCATCACAGCAGCCGGCTGCTCCCACCAGCATGCCCGTTGCTCACTCTTCGCCAGCCTACAGCAGCTCGCGCCGCAGCGTCTCTGCCGATTTTGGGGACAGATGGCCAAGCGGAATATCGAATACCGTCTTGGCACCCTTATGGCCTTCATGCTTCAGGCGGACAGCTGCGCGGGCGTAGGCTGCCAGCACGCTGGCCGTAAATTCCGGATTACTGTCCAGCTTCAACCCGAATTCGACAATCTGCTTGCTTCCGCCGCCGGTTATACCGCTACGGATAACGAAGCCGCCATGCGGCATGCCGGAATGCTTCGCAGCAAGCTCATCCTCCGAAATGAAGTTCACCGTTGTATCATAATCGGCGAAATAATTCGGCATCTCCACAATGCTCCGGGTGATTGCCTCACGGTCCGCCCCATCTTCCGCCACTACGAAACATTCGCGGCGGTGCTTCTCGCGGGTAGTCAGCTGCGGGGTCTCACCACCGCGGATATTGTCAATGACCTCCTGGACAGGAACGGTATATTGCACGCCTGCCTTCACACCGGGAACGCGGCGGATCGCATCCGAATGCCCTTGGCTGACCCCGGTGCCCCAGAAGGTATACTCCTCACCTTCCGGCAGGATGGACTGCATCAGCAGACGGTTCATGGAGAACATTCCCGGGTCCCAGCCCGTTGAGATCACACTAACTGTCCCGCCGCCTTGGGCTGCCTTATCCACGGCAGTGAAGAAGTCAGGAATTTTGGCATGGGTGTCAAAGCTGTCCACTGTATTAAACAGCCGGGCCAGCTGTGGGGTCTGCTCCGGCAGATCTGTTGCTGATCCGCCGCACAGAATCATTACGTCGATTTTGCCTATGTATTGCTCGGCTGCGGATATATGCTCTGTAACTGTTCCTGTGATCTCCGCCAGCTGCTGCGGGTCTCTGCGGGTAAATATAGCTGCAAGCTCCATATCCGGATTTTGTTCAATCGCCTGCTGCACCCCCTTGCCCAAATTCCCGTAACCGACAATCCCAACTCTGATGTTTGAAGTCATGTTTAATATAGTCCTCCCTTGCCGGTTAACCCGGAGATATGAATCCTTTAAATTATAAGTATATATACATTACACGAAATGTAAACAATTAAGCGTATATAAATTGAATTTTCCCGGACTTGTCCTTTCCCCGTTCTTCACTTACAATGAGTCCAATTGATAATCATTCTTAATGGATGGGGTGGAAAATGAAGCTGCCAGCTGCGATATCTCATACGTATGGAAACAGCCACTACATAAAAATACTGGACGGGCTTCAGCTCCATTACATGGAGAACGGATCCGGTCCGGTAACTGTCGTATTCGAATCGGGCATGGGGATGTCCCGCTCTGCCTGGGGGCTGGTGCAGCCGGTAGTCGCCAGGTACGCGCGGGCCGTCGTCTACGACCGGGCGGGCAGCGGAAAGAGTGACGTGGACCACGCCCCAAGGACCCTGAGCAGAATGGCTGATGATCTCATGTGCCTATTGAACCGCTTAGGAGCAGGCCCCTTCATTCTCGTCGGACATAGCTGGGGCGGGCCTGTCGTCCGCACTGTAGCTGCACGGAACCCCGCCATCATCCGCGGAATTGTTCTGGTCGATCCGACAGACGAGCATTGCAGGCTGTATTTCGAGGAAGCCTCCGTGAAGCATTTCGCCAAGATGAACACCCTCCTTCCGCTGCTTGCCGGAACCGGCTTATACAAGCTGATGGGAAGCAAGCCGGGCAAGGTTCTGCCAGCGGATGTCTACAAGGAACAGCGGCAGGAGGATTTCACTATGCGGGCAGCTCATACCATGGTTGCTGAGGGAGCAACCTGAATCCCGGCAATCCGGTCATATGATCATGTACAGCGAGCCCGGGCTGGTCGCAGATGAGGTCAGACGGATGATCGATTAGTCCGGGCTTACCGCTCCCTGTTCACCACATAATTCATTAGATGCTTCAGGAAGGTAATATTACGCGGGATCCCGCGCAGTGCCTCATTGGCCTTGCAATAGTGATCCCACATCTCTTTACTGGCCCCTTCTTGACCAAGAATCGAGACAAAATTCGAATTATTGTTAACAACATCGTTGCCGACAGGCTTACCAAGTACATGCGTATCCCCTTCCACATCAAGCAAATCATCCTTAATCTGAAAAGCAATCCCCATATGGTAAGCGATTTTTTGGAGTGCAGCGATCTCTGCTTCACCAACCTCTGCCAGCATAGCCGGCATGACCAGACACGCCTCAAAGGCCACTCCTGTTTTGTAAAAGCACACATTATTCAGCTGCTCCAGCGTCAATGTTTTGCCTTTTGCATCCAAATCCATCGCCTGGCCCATACACATCTCCTCTGCCTTCCGGGCCGAATAACGGATCAAGGCAAGCACAGTCTCCGCCTTAAATCGGTCAAGCGATGCCTGCTCTCCAATGGCCTTCTGGATCAGATACAGACCGGTTAACTCCGCAACTGCACTGCTGTGAATCTCATGCAGGGTCGTGCGCCCTCTGCGGGTAGCGGCATTATCCTGGGAAGGCAGATCATCGAAGATCAGGGAGGCGGTATGCATATATTCAAGCGAGCGGAGAAGCGGAACTATGGCTGCTGGCTCCAAGCCGTATTCCTTCACACCCATCACCCAGGTTAGAATCGGACGCACCCGCTTGCCGTCACCCTCCAGACTGTAATTGGCCGCATCGATCAGCCGCTCCTTCATGGCCGGCAGTTCCTGTGGCTTGGTAAAGAGCAGTTCGTCATTGATCAGACTGCGGACACTTTTAAACGTATCGGCAAACTCCTTCTGCTCCCTGGCATCCTTCTTCAAGTGCTCAATCATCCGGTCCCGCAGCAGCTTATCAAAAAAGTCCACTTCATCCGCTTTGTCTACCATGATCTGAATGAGCCTGTTAAACTCTGTATTTCCTGGTGCAAAAATCCTCATCGTCTCATTATATTTATCTGATCCCACACGTTCTTTGTATCGTTTGAGCCCGTTAATCGCCCGATCCAGTATTACCTCACGGGCTTTGGCATCGGAGTGGTATACACTGTGGATCAGATTGGAGATCACCGCCCAGTATAATTCAAAAGGATTCATCAGATCCGGCCTTTGCTCATGATATTTCAAATAATAAGTGTAAGGCGTTACGGCTCCATCACTCATATCCTCGGCCATATCCGCGAAATCATCGGCAAGCTGATTGTATAGGCCAAAAAAGAAGGTCCGCTCTTCAAATCCCTCATCCTCAGACGCACTAATCACCGAACGCGCAATGAGCCGGGACGACGATGACTTCAAGATAACGGGGATGTACAGCTCTTCGTTAGTGTAATCCCTCTTGGTGAGCACTTTGACACGGTCCCTATCCTGAGCCTGAAAAAAAACATAGGACTGGCCGAAAAAGATATGCTGTGTCTCCGGCCGCTGCTGCTGCTTAATATACTCGAATGCCTCTGAAAGCTCCGAATGAATGTATCCGATCAGCTTCATATTCTCGCCGGACCAGCCGCCCAGCCCAGGGACAACCCCGGTAAGCAGTGCCTCACGGATCAGCTCGGAGTACTGTTCTTTCTCACGAGCCGTCAGTATCTTTGAATCCAGCAGATCGTCAACGAAAGGATACGTCAGTCCATAGGAATAGCCAAGCCTGATCGCTTCATCCAATCTCCGGGAGCGTTCCACAGGCGCAGTATCATCGTCCATCTCTTCGATAACATGCAGAATAACGCCAACGATAATCTTGATTAGCTTGCGCTGGGCATGCTCCGCGTTCATTCCCTCCGGTATATGGGCAGCTACAGATCTTAATTTGGCAAACACCCAGATCACTGCAGCTTCTATCCCTTCCTTCTGGGCCCAGCGGTATACCCCGTCCAGATTCATGAAATCCGGCACTTCTCCACTGCCTGAGCGGGCAGACTTCAGCAGATGCTGGTTCAGATCAGCGATGGTTCTCCTGATCCGTTTCTGTGTATCTGGAGAATCCGGTGCCTTACCCAGATCCCTCATATAAATGTACGAGACGCTCCGGTCCAGATAATCATCCAGCTTCCCTGTGTAATTCAGCCATTGGATGTAGCGGTAATAATCTTGGGTATCCGGCTTTTTCTTTCCGGGTGACCACAAGGACAACACGGAGAAGCGCCGGATATGCTTTTTTTTCCATTCATGGATATCCGCCGTCAACGCCGTCACATAAGATTGGCTCTTCATCTGATCATGGAGTGAGCTTAAGTAGCGGGCGGCCTTCTGCTCAGCCAATGGATAACCTGTATGGGGATGATCTCTGACAATTTCATTCATAGGATGCACAACCTTAGCTTCATATTGGTTTATTTTGCTGTATTTCGGCCTTTGAACAGATGGGGATCCTGCTTTTTATCCTAATACGAACAACTGGCACCATGGTTACGAAATCAAGTTAAGGATTGACAAACGGCCTATAAACATTTAAAGTTTTAACAGTCATATCATTGATAATGATTATCAATTTCATAAAACATCACGGAAAGGGAGATTACCAGTAATGAAGAAATTGTTGTTACCCTTACTCATCCTTACCCTCCTGCTTCTAAGTGCCTGCGGCAATAATGCAAGCAACAGTGCAAGCAGCAATACAACTGCTGCCACAACTACACCGGCACCCGAAGCCAGCGCAACTGCAAGTGCTGACAACAGCAGCGCGGATACCATTACTTATGAGTCTGAAACCGGACCTGTCGAAGTTCCCGCTAATCCCCAGCGTGTTGTAGTTCTTGCCGGATACGCAGGCAACCTGCTCGCTCTGGATGTCCCCCTCGCCGGAGTGGATTCCTACATCAAAGCAAATCCGAATTTCCAGGACCAGTTGAAGGATGTCGCCGAAGTCTCCGAGGAGAATGTGGAGAGTATTCTGAATCTCAAGCCAGACTTAATCATTGCTTCGTCAGACACCAAAAACCTGGACAAGATGAAACAAATTGCACCAGTAGTTACCTATACATATAACAAAGTGGATTATCTGACGCAGATCCTGGAGATCGGCAAAGCGGTTAACCAGGAGCAGAAAGCCGCTGACTGGATTGCTGATTTCAAGGCACGTGCCCAGGCCGCCGGTGAAGAAATCAAAGCCAAAATCGGTGCTGATAGCACGATTTCGGTTATTGAAGGAGATTCCAAAAATCTGTACACCTTCGGCAGCGCCTGGGGACGCGGTACAGAAATCATCTATCAGGCCATGGGGCTGAAGATGCCGGATAAAGTGAAGGAAATGACAGCCAAAGACGGATATTTCAATTTGTCACTGGAAATCCTGCCGGATTATATGGGAGATTACGTGATCTACAGCAAAGACCCTGCCGGTGATGCTTCCTTCCAGGAGACTTCCACTTACAAGGATATCCCGGCCGTCAAAAATAACCATGTCTACGAAATAGATGCTACATCTTTCTATTTCAACGATGCACTGTCACTCGACTATCAGCTTGATTTTATTTCCAAGTCATTGCTGGGAAATTAAATAATCTTTAATAATCCAGCCACGTGAAACCGAAAAAAGGAGCGCAAATCGCGTTCTTTTTTTTCGCAAACTGATAAGGAACGGATGGTTGAAATGGGAAAACAGTCTCCGCAAAAGCCGATAAACTCTACTTTTATGCTTAAGCTGCTCGTCAGCATGATTTTATTTGTGGCCGTATTTGCCCTGGCGGTCAGGCTTGGTGCCAAAAATGTTTCACTGGCGGATATTTGGAGCGCCATCAGCAACCCGAAGGCTACGGGTGGTGATATCTCTATCATCCGTGAACTGCGGCTGCCCCGTGAAGTCGGCGGCATACTGGTAGGCGCTGCCCTTGCTGTTGCCGGGGCAATCATGCAGGGACTAACCCGAAATCCGCTTGCCGATCCGGGACTCCTTGGTTTGACCGCAGGTGCCAATGCTGCACTGGCGGTATCCTTTGCCTTCATCCCCTCCATCGGATACTACGGAATCATGATCGCCTGTTTCATCGGCGCAGCCTGTGGCGTGATGCTGGTGTTCGGGATCGCTGCACTCCGGAGGCAGAATATGTCGCCTCTGCGGATGGTGCTGGCCGGTTCTGCCGTATCCGCTCTGCTGACCGCTGTAGCCGAAGGAATCAGCCTTCAATTTAAGATCTCTAAAAATGTATCGATGTGGACATCCGGCGGGCTGATCGGCACCACCTGGGGTCAGATTACAGCAATAGCTCCTGTAATTATCATTTGCCTCATCGTTTCCATTCTGTTGTCCCGTCAGCTGACAATCCTTAGTCTGAACGAAGGAACGGCTGTGAGTCTTGGGCTCAAGACGACTCAGGTTAAAATTGCACTGTACATATTGATCACGCTGCTCGCAGGCGCTGCTGTTGCGCTTGTCGGCAACATCGCTTTCGTCGGCCTAATGATCCCCCATCTCGTGCGGGTGTTTGCCGGGACAGATTACCGCGCCATTCTGCCGCTGTCCGCCATTGCCGGCGCCACCTTTATGGTGTTCGCCGACACACTCGGCCGGATGATTGACGTCCCGTTCGAAACGCCTGTCGCCGCGATCGTGGCTGTGCTGGGCCTGCCGTTCTTCCTGTTCATTGTCCGTAAAGGAGTGCGATCCTTCTCATGAAACCAGCCCGGCTGTATCGTAATCAACCGCTTGTCGTATTGTTGCTCATGCTTCTTATCCTGGCTACCATCGTTATCGGAATAGGGATCGGATCTTCCCCGGTGTCATACGGGAGACTGATTCCGACAATCCTCGGGCACGGTTCTTTCGAGGATAATTTTGTACTGTTCTCCATCCGCCTCCCCCGGATACTGATTACGCTGCTCGCAGGTATGGCGCTTGCTTTATCCGGTGCTATTCTGCAGGGCATTACCCGCAATGAGCTGGCTGATCCGGGAATTATAGGCATTAATGCCGGGGCCGGGGTCGGGGTTACCGTCTTTTTCATCTTTGCATCCATTGACGCCGGGTCCTTCATATACATGATTCCACTTGCGGCATTCGCCGGAGCCCTGGTAACCGCTGTACTCATCTATGCGTTTTCCTACACCCGCACCGATAGCGTTCAGCCGATCAGGCTGGTCATCACCGGAGTCGGGTTCTCCATGGCGCTCTCCGGCGTGATGATCGTACTCATCTCTTCCGTGGACAGGACCAAGGTGGACTTCATCTCCAAATGGCTGGCCGGCAATGTGTGGGGTACAGACTGGCCTTTCGTTCTGGCCCTGCTGCCCTGGCTGATCCTTCTGGTTCCTTATGTGCTGTACAAATCCAGAACACTGAATTTGCTTGCTTTGAATGAGCCTACTTCTATCGGTGCAGGCGTGGCGGTCTCCAGAGACCGGGTCCTCCTTATGCTGGCGGCGGTTGCGCTGGCGGCGTCGGCTGTTTCGATGACCGGCGGCATCGCCTTTGTCGGCCTGATGGCTCCGCATATTGCCAGAGCCCTGGTAGGAGCGAGGCACCAGCAATTCGTGCCGGTATCCATATTAATCGGCGGCTGGCTGCTGCTGCTGGCAGATACGATTGGCCGTAACCTGACCCAGCCAGACGGTATCGCCGCCGGAATCATGGTTGCATTTATCGGCGCTCCTTATTTCCTGTATCTTCTATTGAAGAAAGAAGGATAGTACTGACGCAAACTCTCCGCGAAAGCCCACTCCATAGACTAACGCCCTACATACTATATCGGGACCTAACTGCATACATGCAGTTAAATTGTTAGCTCAAAAGGAGCTGGAATCATTGAAATCAGGAACGAGACTTACCGGGCGGGTTATCTATAAAGGTGATCCGGGCTATGAAACGGCACGCAAAAATTGGGATCCGCATACGGACAGATTCCCGAAGGTATTTGTCTTTGCACAGCAAACGCAGGATGTAGCCAACGCCATCCGCTGGGCCAACGAGAATAACATCCCTATCCGGCCAAGAAGCGGCAGACATTCGCTGGAGGTCAATCTGTCCCAGGTCAACGGAGGCATTGTCATCGATGTAAGTGAACTGAGGAGCATCAAGCTCAATAAAAAATCGGGAACTGCAGTTGTGGGGACCGGAAATACGGTGGGAAGAATCGCCCATACGCTTGCACGGCAGGGATACATGGCCCCTTTTGGGGATAGCCCTACTGTCGGAATCGGGGGCATTACACTAGGCGGGGGAATTGGGCCGCTTCAGCGGACCGTAGGCCTTGTCAGCGATAATCTGATTGAGCTCGAAATGGTGGATGCCAAAGGCAGAATAATTGTCGCCAATAAGAACAGCAACGCCGATCTCCTCTGGGCTTCGCGCGGGGGTGGCGGAGGTAATTTCGGAGTCTGCACCCGTTATAAGTTCAAAGTGCGTCCCGCGCCGGCCACGGCGACCGTATTCCGCATCACCTGGCCCTGGAATCAGTTCGAGAAGGTACTCAAAGCCTGGCAGCGCTGGGCTCCTTCCGTTAACACCAGACTGGGCAGCGAGCTATCCATTGGTCCCAAAAAGGGCGGTAATGTCAGCATGCTGGGCCTGTTCCTCGGATCAAAAGCGGAGGCGGTCCGCCTCTTAAAGCCCATTACGGACGTAGGGACGCCCACGAATCAATTGATCCGCTCTTTACCTTATCCCAAAGTAGTGAGTTTCCTGCTGGCTCCCGATCCGGTGCAGACCCAAAGATTCAGCAACCAGTTCTCCAGCGGTTTCGGAAGAAAACCTTTCCCGGATAAAGCGTTTAAGTCTATGCGTGAGTTCCTTGAGAACGTGGAGGGCGAGTTCGCAGGATTCTATTTCCTCAACTGGGGCGGGGCTGTAAGCCGTAAATCACCCAGATCTACCGCCTTCTACTGGCGTAAAGCGAAATTCTATGTAGAGTGGAACAGTTCATGGGTCAAGAAATCGGATGCTGCCAAAAATATTGCCATAGTGCGGAATACACGCCGGAAGCTGCAGCCGTTCATCGTCGGAAGCTATATTAATGTTCCGGACCAGGGGATCAAACATTCCGGCCCGGTCTATTATGGAGCGAACTATCCCCGGTTACGGAGAGTCAAAGCCAAATATGACCCCGGAAATGTATTTAACAATCCGCAGAGCATTCCCCCGGCCCGTAAAGTATAATAATAAGATTAAACTTATAAAGAGGCCCGCATATATCCTGCGGGCCTCCTTCTTATGGTTCCAGCCTTTTACTGCCCGGAATTAGCCAGGAATTCATCAATTTGCCGCTGAACCTCTGCGATGATGGTATCAATTCCTGCTTCCTTCACTTGTGCCTGAAGCTTGGCCAGTCCGCCGTCCACATCCTTCACTGAACCGTATTCCAGCGGAATGCCATATTGCAGCATCACATTACCGACATTAGCTACCTCCGTCTTCACTTTACTGTTGTCGAAGACAAAGGTCTCCAGCGGATAGTGGTAAACCTCACCTTCCCATTTGTCAGTCAGTGCATTGCCTTCGTCAGGGAAGGAGGCGTTGTCCCGGTTCAATGGGGAGTTAAAGCCCCAGTTGGAGAATCCGGTATAGTTAGCATTTTTCTCAGCATTCGTATATTTATCGTCGCCAACCGGATTATAATGCACAGCCGTTATGCCGTTCATCATCAGATCATGCAGTTCCTTGTCATTCTGCAGCAGATCAATCACCATCAGTGAACGTTCCGGGTTCTTGGTCGTAGCGTGAATGGAGACCCCGTTCTGGGTGGAGACAGCAACAGACTTCTTCTTGTCCGGTGTAATATCAGCCAGAGCCAGCTCATACGGTGAATTTTTCTCGCGCATATCCGTCATTAAAGCGCCTAGTGTGCCAAGATTGTGTGTGATCGATGCGGTCTTGCCTGCACGGAACTCCTGCTGGTGATCCAGCTTGCTGTTGAGTGCGCTCTTCGACCAGGCATTGTGATCCGCAAGATCTTTATAATAGTAGACAAGCTCTTTGAATTCCGGAGTT
Organism: Paenibacillus sp. FSL R5-0912; assembly: GCF_000758605.1. NCBI lineage: Bacteria > Bacillati > Bacillota > Bacilli > Caryophanales > Paenibacillaceae > Paenibacillus > Paenibacillus sp. FSL R5-0912. The sequence continues at coordinate 3,574,575 of NZ_CP009282.1, read as the reverse complement.
TCGTATACATTGAATACCTTACCGGCCGGATCTGTCAGCTTGAAGCCAATCGGCAGATCAAAGTCGAACATGTTCCATTCATTCTGCTGCTTCAGCAGGACCCGGTCCAGATTGTGCAGCTTCCAGTCCCCTGTCTCCGGTACGAACGGAGTGACACCCTGCTCCTTCTCGGAGACCGTCTTGAGATAAGTAGCATACGCCTCCGGACTGTTGATCTCCGGCAGATTATATTTCTTGCGCAGGTCCTCCCGGTACAGGATCAGCTTCTCAATCGTTTCCCCGCGGTTCTGAGGCACCATATAGAGCTTGCCGTTCACCTTCGCCTGACCCCAGCCCACCTCCGGCATCGCCTCCCAGGTCATCGGCGCGTACTTCTGCAGCAATTCATCAGTCAGCTCAAGAAACCCGCCTTTGAGGGCCTGATCATTATAGCCTGCCCAGTTGGCAGAGTAGATGAGGTCAAAATTCTCATTCGCCGCCAGTTTAAGCGGATATTTCTGCGCCCAATCCGACCAGTCCAGGAACTCGGCTTCCAGCGTAGCGTTAACTTTTTCCTTCAGCTTCTTGTTAATCTCTCCAAATACCAGGTCATAGTCGACCGGCTTAGGTCCTACAAAAATCATCTTTAGTGTTACGGGCTGGGACGTATCCACTGTGCCGGAATCTCCGGCTGGGCTGGCATTCGTCCCTGCAGCTTCTGTCGCGGTTGCCGAAGCCTGCGGCTCCGCCATGCTTCCTCCGGCATTACCGTTGTTATTGCCGCATGCTGCAAGCAGAGAGATCATCAGTATACCGGACAGCAGTGTTAATCTTTTTTTCTTATTCAATTGAATTTCCCCCCAGCGTATGTGTAATCGCTTACAATTACAGTATAATAAAAAATCCAAGCCGGTCTAATGTAGGCAGTCAACGATTATACATACTTTTGCAACGACTTTTTGGGCGGAAGTACAATAAATGATGAATTTTGCCGTTCTGTTTATTTTAACAGCCCAAAGAGACGGCATTAGCTTTAGCAGCCCTTATAAGGCTGTTAAGACAATGCCGTCTCAAACCATATGGTGCTATATCAGATTCAGCTGCTTATTTCTCAAGAAATCCTGTGGAGGGATTCGTAATGAAGAAGCCTTCTTGGGGAACATAGAAATACTGAATCCAGACACCGTCGAGCAGCGGTTGACGTGTATCCAGCACAATCTCGATACCTTTATCCGTGGCAACCACTTCATCATGCTCCGTCGGTGTATCAAGAGCAACATCATAGTGGCCGTGATTGCCGTGATCCTGAGTAATAATGACGCGGATCTTCTTGCCTTCCGCTTCAGGAGTGTTCAGCATATCCTTCAGAACCTTCGCAGCATTGCGGTTAACTTTAACTTTCATCCTCTAGCGACCTCTATTCTTTGTAATTTACAATAAGAATTTTATTATAACATAATATAAGGTGCTATATATAATTCACCAATAAATTGCGCCAGCTCTTAGTGCAGCAAAAAGAGAGCCGGGCTGGGCTCTCTCCTGTTTTCTTCCATTTTCCTTTGTGCTGCTGAGGATAATATCCGGTTTGAGCTTCAGGATCGCTTCCAGATCAGGTTCTGCCTTTTTCCCGATCGCAGTTACAACCCCTTCAGATTAAACGATAAACCTAATCCGGCTATGGCCACTAGGGTCAAACTCCAAAAAGCGGCATGGAATCCCTGCATCATATTCACCGGGAATGCGAAAGAACTGTAATTCATCGTAATCGTCATTATGGCTATCAGCAGAACCCCTCCCATAGAGCTGGCTAACGAGCGGATCGAAATCGTCATTGGAGAGGCATGTGCAATCATCTTGGGAGATACGCTTGCCATCGCATAGGCGGTAACAGGTGTCATAATAAACCCGATTCCAACCATTAGAAATACATAGAGCACAGCGAGTATAAGTATGGAGGAATCCTGGGATAACATAAGCGAGATTAGCAAAGATACCCCGGCAATGAGGGTAAACCCGCCGCGAAGCACCAGCCTCACTCCATAGCGGTCATATATTTTCCCGGAGATTACACTGGTACACCCCAGCAGCAGCGCACCCGGCAGCAGCATTAGACCTGACTCCCTTGGCGTCAGCCCCCGGACATTCTGCACATATAACGGAATCAGCAGCTCAGCACCCACCATTACGATGAACAACAGCACCCCAATGATTGAGGCGAGGCTAAAGCTTCTGTTCTTGAACAGCTTGAAATCAAGTAATGGAGCGGTAAGCTTCAGCTGACGCCTGATAAATAGAACTATGAACAATATCCCGCTTAGGATAGCGGCTCCTGCCCATATCCGCGAAGCACGTTGATCCCCTGCCAGATTAACTCCATATAGCAGACCGGCAAATCCGGTTGTTGAGAATAAAATAGATATGTAGTCCAGCTTCTCCCGGTGTCTCTCCCCCACATTCTGCAGACTGAACGCAGCGAGCAGCAGATTGGCTATCACTACCGGCAGCAATGCATAGAAGAGAATCCGCCAGGAGTGTTCCTGAACGACTAATCCTGACAGGGTCGGACCCAGCGCCGGAGCCAGCCCCATTACCAGTCCGATTAATCCCATAGCCGAGCCTATCTTCCCCTTCGGGAACACCCTAAGAATCGTTGTCTGGAACAGAGGCATCAGCAGGCCTGCGCCCAGGCCCTGAATAATACGCCCGCACAGAATCAAGATAAAGTCCGGGGATATTCCCGCGATCAGTGTACCTGCTGCAAAGGCACTTGCCGAAGTAAAGAATAAACCTCTTGTCGTGAATCTTCCGATTAAAAACCCGGCAACAGGCACCGTTATGCCTGCAGTCAGATAATATACGGTAATCAGCCATTGGGCCCTGCCCTCATCAATCCCCAAATCCAGCATCATTCTGGGCAATGCCGTATTCAGCATCGTCTGCATCAGCTGCCCGAGGAAATTCGCGATGACCAGCGAAGATACGATTAATCCGGGTCTGTTTTTTTCCATTCTCTCTCCACCTGTCTCGCTTTATTGGATATATTGAAGATATATTAAGTCCTTAATAAAAACGAAATACGCTCACCGCTTAACTTCTGACAGAATATTCCCGGTTAATTAGACAGGCCGTAAACCACTCTATCAAAGACTTAATGTATCTACAATATATTCAAAAGTACAGATTGTCAATCTGTACTTACAGGAGTCAGCATCGTAGCATTCTCGTTACACAATAAAATAGCAGCCGAGCAGTGCAGAAACACTGTTTGGCTGCTATTCTTATGAAGTCATTGCTGATAGCCTGATTAATCCAGCTGTGTTCCGCTGCTGGCGATTACATTTTTGTACCAGTAAAAGCTGTCTTTGCGGGATCTGGCCAGTGTGCCCTTCCCTTCATTGTCCTTGTCGACATAGATGAATCCGTAGCGCTTCTTCATTTCGCCTGTTCCTGCGCTGACCAGATCAATGCAGCCCCAAGGAGTATAGCCGATCAATTCTACCCCGTCCTCCAGCGCTTCTCCCATTGTCTTGACATGTTCCCGCAAATATTCGATCCGGTAGATGTCTTTGATCGAACCGTCCGCTTCAACGGTATCTACAGCTCCAAGTCCATTCTCCACTACCATCATAGGAATGCCATATCGGTTGTAAATATGGTTCAGGGACCATCTGAGCCCTTGCGGGTCTATCTGCCATTCCCATGCGCTTGCCTGCAAATATGGATTCTTCAGCCCCATCGACAGGTTGCCTCCGATTGCCTGCTGATCCGGTGCTGCGCTTACACAGGTGGATGAATAGTAGCTGAAGGTGTAGAAATCTACACAGCCTTCCCGCAGCGTCTGCCCATCCTCCCCCTCCACCTGGAGCTTAATATTCTTCTCCTTGAAGTATCTTGTAGCGAAGCCCGGATATGCGCCTCTGACCTGTACATCCGAGCAGAGGAAATTGCTCAGATTATCCTTTTGCTGCGCCAGCAGAACGTCTTCCGGATTACAGGTCAACGGGTAAGAACACATGTAGGCAATCATGCAGCCGATCTGGAACTTCTCATTGATCTCATGCCCCAGCTTCACGGCTTTGGCACTTGCTAGGAACTGGTGATGCAGCGCCTGATAACGCATTTGCTCATTGTCGCCGATTGCGGAAGTACCGAGTTCTGCATTGCCCTGTGGCATGATCGCTCCCGCCATGAATGTTCCGAACGGCATCGTCAGAATATTAATCTCATTGAAGGTCAGCCAGTATTTCACACTGTCCTTGTACCTATTGAAGATCACTTCACAGTAACGGACATAGAAGTCAATCGTTCTGCGGTCTGCCCACCCGTTATAGGCTTCAGCCAGATGAAACGGGGTTTCATAATGGGAGATCGTCACCAGCGGTTCGATCGGATGCTTTTTGAGTTCGGCAAAGACCTGATCGTAGAATTGAAGGCCCTCCTCATTCGGCTGCGCATCATCCCCATTCGGGAAAATCCGTGACCAGGCGATGGACAAGCGGAATACTTTGAAGCCCATTTCGGCAAACAAAGCGATATCCTCCTTGTAGCGGTGATAGAAATCCACTGCCTCATGGCTAGGATAGTTAGAACCGGCTTCAAGAACAGGTGTGATTCTTCTGGATATTATATGCGTTCCGGCAGTAATCACATCGGCAGTGCTTAGTCCCTTGCCTCCAGCATCGAATCCGCCCTCCAGCTGATTGGCAGCGGTTGCACCGCCCCACAGGAAATCCTCCGGAAAACTTTTGTACATTATGCTCATTCTAGTTCCTCCTCGTTTGGGGTTTCATTGAACAGATCAGATCATGACCGTCAGCAGATTCTCCCTGTAATCAATGCTCTTCAGGTCCGTCTCAATCACATCGAGATACTCTGCGGAATTCGAAATAATGACCGGTGTGGTCAGGGTATAGCCGGCCTCTCTGATCGCCGCTACATCAAACTCCATCAGCAGCTGTCCTTTTTTGACCAGATCACCTTGCTTGGCCTTAGGAGTGAAGTATTTGCCCTTTAATTTGACGGTATCCTTGCCCACATGAATCAGGATATCGACCCCGTTATCACTGGTGATCCCTATGGCATGCCCGGATGCGAACAATGTGGTCAGTACCCCGTCTACCGGTGAGTATACCTTGCCTTCCAGCGGCTCAATCGCAATTCCTTTGCCCATGGCTCCTGTAGAGAAGGCTTCGTCAGTCAGCTCGGACAGCGCTCTGATCTGGCCCTTCAGCGGACTTCCCACAGTCTCCTGCTTCACCAGCGTATTGCGCGGGGTGCCTGTGCTCTTGCTCTCAGCAGCCTCTTCATCCTTAAATCCGGAGAAGAATACAAGAATGAAGCCTAGAATGAAGCTGATTACAATCGCCGCAATTGCACCGTAGAAGCCTTTATCCATACCGTCCGGACTGATATAACTTGGAATCCCGAAAATGCCCAGCCCCCCGAGAATGTAGCCCTTGGTCCCCATCAGACCGATGATCCCGCCTCCTACTGCCGCAGCGATACAGCTTAAAACAAACGGCTTCTTGCGCGGCAGTGTAATCCCGTAAATAGCGGGTTCGGTAACACCGAAGACCCCTGAAATGATGGCCGGAATAGACAATGACTTCAGCTTGACATTCTTCGTCCGCAGCAGAATAGCCAGCACCGCACCGGTCTGAGCAAAGGAAGCACCGAAGGAAGCCGCAAGAATCGGATCATATTTCAGCACAGCCATATTATTAAGCGCAATCGGCACCAGACCCCAATGCAAGCCGAAGATGACAAATACCTGCCAGAACGCGCCAACCAGCAAGCCTTCAATAACCGGACTGAGATTGTAGAGGAACAAGGTTCCCTCTCCCAGCAGTTGTCCTGCCCAGGTGGAGATTGGACCAATCGCAATCAGTGCCAGCGGAACGATGATCAGCAGAGTGAAGAACGGAACCAGGAAGGTGCGCACCACACTCGGAATCACTTTCTTGAAGAAGCCTTCCAGCTTGGAGCCTACAAAGGTTGAGAGGATGATCGGAATAACACTGGAGGTATACGACATCAGGATGACCGGGATACCCAGGAACGTAATGTACACCGGTGATTCAAACACCGTTCCGCTAAAAAGGGTATACAGCGGCTCGCCGGCAGCTGTTATATTGCCGAAGGCCGGATACACCAGCGTTGCGCCAATCGCCATTCCGATAAAGATATTGGCGCCAAACTTCTTCGCCGACGTATACCCGAGGAAAATCGGGAAGAAATAGAACAGGCAATCCCCGAGCGCATTAAGAATCTGGTAGGTACCTGAAGTATTCGTAATTAGTCCCAGCGTCACAAACAGTGCAGTGAACCCCTTAATCATTCCTGTTGCGCACAGCACACCAAGCGTCGGAGAGAATACCCCGGAGATCATATCGATAAACCTGTTGAACAGGCTTGTTTTACCGGCAGCGGCTGCCTCTGATCGGTCTTCCTGAAATCCGCCAGCAGCCATAACCTGGGCATAGACCTCAGATACATGATTGCCGATGACAACCTGATACTGGCCGCCGCTCTGAATGACCGTAACAACTCCATCCATATTTTTCAGCACATCTGTGTTCGCCAGTGTTTCGTTCTTAAGTTTGAAGCGCAGACGGGTTATACAATGGGTTAATCCGTTAACATTATCTTTGCCGCCGACGTTCCTGATAATTTCATTTGCGAGTGCATCATATTTCATCCTAAACCCTCCCATTCCCAATTAAAAAACAAAAAACGAAACCACCCGGCATTGTTCTGCCGATTTGGTTTCGCCTGCATGACCAGTAACAATCCAAAGGTTTTATTCAGTTTGTCTTTGTGTTACCCGCTGAATGTGAATCGTCAAGTACAGCCTTTCCTCATCCAGAAGCCGGGTGTCCAGATATTGCTCAATTTTGAGTACACAGCTATGCGCCTTTTTGTATTTGGTCCGTACCTGCTTGAGCAGAAAATCATCAACCGACTCCACCGATTCCTTCTTACGTGACCGCTGGAAAAAATACCGCAGATGGGTAATGAACCGTTCATAGCTGACCGAACTCTCATCAATCTCGTTGTTATAGGAATACTTAACAATATTGAGAATATCATCGATCTGTTGCGTCTGTCTGGTGACATCAGCAATTCTATGACCGGAGCTGTTCATTTGCGCATTGATCAGATGCAGGGCAATATTGCCGGCTTCATCCTCCGGCAGGCGGATGCGAGTATAACTCTGAATGATCTGCAAGGCATGAATTGCGATACCATATTCCTTGGGATAACAGCGCTGTATCTCCCAGATGAGCGGATTGGTATTGCGGATCCCCTGGTCCCAGAGCCTTAGTGCATGGGTCAAATGATCCGTTAATGTAACATAGATATAATCGCTTAGGCGCACCTTCAGGGATTGCTTGGCATATTCGATAATATCGTGGCTTAAGGCTACATATTCGGCGGGCGCATCTGCCATTAATGCTTTGAATTTCTCCGAAGCATCATTCTGCTTCAGTACAAACGTCTTCTCAATCAGAGATACATCCACCGGATCGCCGGCGTTCTTCTTGAATCCGATGCCGCGTCCCATGACCACCAATTCATCTTTGCCTGAATCCTTGGCAATAATGGCATTGTTATTGAAAATTTTTTCGATAATCAACCCTCTGCCCTCCTTTATCCCGAATTTCATTCATCAATACAGGATGTAGACGGATTAATCAAGGATTCCCGCGGCGTCCCGCAGGCCTTAACATAAAGAAAGGCAAAACCCAAAACACGTGACCATGTTTTGGGTTTTGCCTTTTCAGTAACAATCCCAAATTCAGGATAGCACTCTATTTCACTTTTGGCAACAAAAATGTTTGCGCTTTCAATGAAATTCCGTCCGGATGACCGGAACATTCTGCGTATGCAAATAAGCAGAGGATTGATTTCCGGGTAATACGGAAATTAATCCTCTGCTTCATATTACTGTTGAATAAGAACTTACACGGATGATGAAGTGACCGACCGGGAATTTCTCCAACGCAGCTTATACAGCTCCGGCAGTACGACTCCGATCAGCACCAGAATCACTCCGGTCCACTGCAGGCCGCTCACATGCTCATGCAGTACGAACGAGGACAGCAGCACGGCAACCGGCAGTTCAGCGGCACCCAGAATACCAGCCATGCCTCCCCCGATATGCGGAACACCGATGGCGAACAGGACTGGCGGGATGAAGGCGCCGAACAATCCCAGCAGGAAGCCGAACAACAGCAGCTGACTCCACAGCAAACCGTTAAACAGGAAGTATGGCGGGAACAGGATGAACAGCAGCAGCAGGCCGCCGGTAACCATCCAGGCGCTACGGTAGGCAGGATGCGCAGCCGGAACGGCTTTGCCGCTGAAGATAATAAACATGGAGTAGCTTACCGCAGATAACAGCCCGAGCATAAGCCCGAGTGCGTTGAACTCGGCAGCTCCCTGATTCAGAATTCCGGCTGCCAGCAGCGTTCCCCCGAATAGCAGGATCAAGGTCAACACGGTGATCTTATCAGGACGCTGGCGTTTGCTTACGGCTTGGATCAGCACGCTGATCCAGGTGAACTGGAACAGAAGAATAATCGCGAGCGAAGCCGGTATATACCGGAGGGACTGATAGTACAGCAGACCGGTAACCACTGTTGGTGCGCCGGCGAGCATTAGCAGCAGTCTGTGCTTCCAGGCCAGCTTCATAGCCGGAGCCTTGCTGACAGCAGCCGCGGCCGCAGTATTGGCGCGGCTGCGCTGTTTGCGGTTCTCTCTAACCTTGGTATATAAGGCCAGCAGCCAGGCGAGAATGCAGCCGGTCAGCAGCTGCGTACCAACGACTTCACCCAGCTTATAGCCTTCTCCGTATGCTAATACAACGATTGTGGATAAAATGCCGTAGCTCATAGCGCCTATGAGCACGGAGATTAAGTATTTCATATCTTTCATTTCAATTATGCCTCCTGAATCTCTGTTGTGTCGGCCGCAACACGCAAATAATCCTAACTCCGGGATAGGGACCTGTGTATCAAAGTCCTTATCATCGTAGTTAGGAAGAGTAGGCTTCCTGTAGAAACCCTCGCCCTGATGTACCTGATGGCTGCGAGGTTATACGAGAACAATATGTAATTATCGGGTTGACGACTGTTCATATGTTACACGTCAAGTGAGCTGGCGTCAACCCTTAATTCTTAAAATTTGTGGAGTTACGGAACATAAACCTCTGTGACGGTATTAACCGTGTTATTGCTTACCGTAATCAAACAAGGAGGGGCAAAGCCGGTAAACTGCTCATAATACGCAATAAACTCCGCTTTACTGACGCTTTGGAGCGATCCGGGATTCACACGGTCTATCAGCTTCCCCCATTATTAACAGACCCTGCACAGTATTTCTCTCCATTTACGAATCAAAAGGAGCAGTAGCTAAATATACTCTTGGAGGGGGTGTTAATCCTGAATAGTTCCGGACCTGTGAAGCTGCTGGGCGTAATTGCCGGAGTCGTCATTCTGAACATTGCTATCTTATCGCCAGGATTACTCGGAGTAGCCATCGGCGGGTCCAGTGCTCTTGGAACTGCAGCAGGGGTAACCCTGCTGGTTGTCAGCCTGCTGATTGTGCTCTACGGGAGTTATACCCTGCTCTTCAAACGGGCAATTATTCCCGCTGTCCCCTCTCTCGATTCACGGGAAGACTATATAGCTGAACTTAACCGCTACCGTAATGTAAGGGTACTGAAAGAGGATGTCGCCCTGGCCCTGGATCAGCTGGTGCGGATGGATAAGAAGAAGCTGACGCTGTTGAATGTTCTTGCCGGGCGGTTCGAGCGGTCAGAGCTCAGTTTCCGGAAGTTCCACACGGTGATTCAAGACGTTGAGAAGCTCCTATACCTGAATATCCGCAGTATCTTGAACAAGCTAAGCGTATTCGATGCCGCCGAGTTCTCCCAATTTATGGATACATTCAACTCCGGCAGATTCACAAGTACATTCATCCAGAAGAAGAACGCCTTGTTCAACGAATATTTCACCCATGTCAAAGGCTGTCTGGCAGCAAATGAAGAGATTCTGCTGAAGCTGGACCAGCTGCTGCTGGAGATCTCCCAGCTCGGAAGTGCTGATTATGATGCCGCTCTGGAAATGCCCTGCATGCAGGAGCTGACCGCCCTGATCGGGCAGACGAAACTCTATCAATAGTGAATCAGTAGGGAAAGGAAGATGATTATGGCCAGGAAAAGCAAAACATTCATCATTCTGGGCCTCATTGCCGTGTCCGTCTTTGCGCTTGTCTACTTCGGAATCAGCCTGACCGCGAACATGGGCAAATCCAAGACAGAGATCTCTGCAGAAGATGCTGATAAAAAGCTGAACAGGATCTATAAAGATATTAACGTGAGCAGTACCGCACCTGTAAAAGGGCAAATTGATCTTGATCCGGCAGCAGTCGGCGATTCATTGCCCGAGATCTCCAAATTCCCGCTTTCTGTGAACAGTACAACGGACAGCTACGCCGAAATATTCTCCTCGACCGAGAAATCCGGCACCGGCAACGACGGCTGGCTGAATGAAGTGGCCAATGACTTCAACGCTGCGGGTATCCTCGTGGATGGCAAGCCCGTCTCTGTCAGCATCCGTAATATCGCTTCGGGTACAGCCGCGGATTATATCCGGTCCGGCAAATATGTGCCAGACGCCTACACTCCGTCCAATGAGCTATGGGGTGAAATGGTCAAGGCAAGCGGCGTCTCTGCAGAACTTGTATCTGAGCGGCTGGCCGGCAATGTAGCCGGGGTGGTCATGAGCAAGCAGAAATATGATCAGCTGGTCGGCAAATACGGCTCGATTAATGTGAAGACGATCACCGATGCCATTGCAGCGAATGAGCTCGCGATGGGCTACACTGATCCTTTTGCCAGCTCCACGGGATTGAATTTCCTCGTGACTGCACTGGGCTCGTTCGACAGTACGGATCTGCTGGGGGACAAGGCGGTTCAAGGCTTTGAGAAGTTCCAGGCGAATGTGCCTTTCATTGCCTCCACTACCCTGCAGATGCGGGATGCGGCGAAGTCGGGCATGCTGGATGCCTTTGTGCTGGAATATCAGACATATGTCAATGCGGCGGATCTGACAAGCGGGTATGTGTTTACCCCCTTCGGGGTACGGCATGACAGTCCGCTCTATGCACTGGGTGATTTGCCAGAAGAGAAGCTGGAGATTATACGCAAGTTCGCCGAATTTGCCGTGCAGGACAAAACCCAGACAGCAGCCTCGGACAGAGGCTTTAACGGTCTGAATGATTACAAGTCCGAGCTGGCTCCGGTGAACGGCTCCCTCCTCTCCTCAGCCCAGAAGCTATGGAAGGAGAAAAAAGACGGCAGCAAACCGATTGCCGCAGTATTCGTAGCTGATGTATCGGGCAGCATGGCCGGGGAACCGCTGAACCGGCTCAAGGAATCGCTGCTGAAGGGCCAGAAGTTTCTGGGCAAGGACAACAGCATCGGATTTGTCTCCTACTCCAGTGATGTGACGATTAATCTGCCGATCGGCAAATACGACACCAATCAGCAGTCCATGTTCGTTGGGGCGATCAATAGCCTGCAGGCTGCCGGAGGAACGGCTACTTTTGACGGAATGGTCGTTGCCATGAAGATGCTGAAAGAGGAACTCACGCTGCATCCGGAGATGAAACCGCTGATCTTCGTGCTTAGTGACGGGGAAACGAATGAAGGACATTCATTGGATGAGATCAGAGGATTGATTGAGAGCTACAAAATCCCCGTATATACAATTGGATATAACGCCAACATCAAGGCACTCGAGAGCATTTCAAGCATCAACGAGGCGGCAAATATCAATGCAGATACTGAAGATGTGGTCTACAAAATCGGCAATCTGCTCAATGTACAAATGTAAGTCCCATATTCCCGAAGGAGGGTTCCCATGTCATTCTCAATGGAAATTCCCAGCCCTGAGAAGCTGAAAGAGGCCGTCGAAGAGCAGGTTCAGCCGGAGCCGGAGGAAGTTACGCAGCTGAAGGAACAGGCGGTCAATAATGTATCCAATATTCTTGCACTGGATTTCGATTCACTGGAGAAACGCAAATCAGTGTTGCAGTCGATTGACAGCTTCGGGATGGGCACCATGCGCTCCTCTTCTGAGAAGAATTCACTCCTTCAGGTATCTGTAGGTAATCTATCCAAGACCGGTGATAAAGGCGGCCAGGTCGCCAGGGGATTAACAGAGCTGCATCTGCAGCTGAAGGATCTGGACCCGAGTGCAGTTGATTTCGCCAAAAACGGCTTCCTGGGCAAGTTCTTCCATCCCCTGCGCAATTACTTCGCCAAATACCAGAAGGCGGATAGTGTCATCTCCGATATCATTCTGTCTCTGGATAAAGGCAAAAGCGTGCTGAAAAATGACAATACCACCTTAGAGATTGAGCAGCAGACTCTGCGGGAGCTGACTAAACGGCTTAAAAAGGAAATTCAGCTCGGCATCCTCATGGATCAGGAGATCGAGACGCAGATTGAGGCGGCTAAGCAGCGCAGTGAAGACGAGGATAAAATCCGGTTCATCACCGAAGAAGTACTCTTCCCTCTGCGCCAGCGGGTTATGGACCTGCAGCAGATGCTGGTGGTGAATCAACAGGGGATCATGGCCATTGAAGTCGTAATACGTAACAACAAAGAGCTGATCCGCGGTGTGGACAGAGCACGGAATGTTACGGTATCTGCGCTCAAAATATCGGTTACGGTCGCAAGTGCCTTATACAATCAGAAGATCGTGCTCAAAAAGATCGAGCTGCTGAACCAGACCACCAACAACCTGATCAGCGGCACCTCCAAAATGTTGAAGGACCAAGGCGCGGCCATTCACAAGCAATCGCTCGAAACCAGTATTTCCGCTGACACCTTGAAGCAAGCGTTCACGGATGTCCTGTCTGCACTCGATTCTATCAGCACCTACAAGCAGGAAGCCCTCCCCAAGATGCGGGAGACGATCAACCAGTTCCGGGAACTGGCGGATAACGGAGAACAGCAGATCCGGCGGCTGGAAAAAGGCAGTACGCTGGGGTTATAGCACTACTGAGCACTACTGTTGTCAGCATAAAGTAATGGATTGGACTGAGCTCTAAAATCAAAACAGCGGCAGCTTAGGACAGAAAAATAGCGTCCTTGACTGTCGCTGTTTCCATAGATAACGTTATATCCTAGTGTTCACAGACATACGGAATACCGTTATTACGTGTTACCTCAGAAGCCGGCTTCGTTTAGTTTAACAGGGATGCCAAATTCCATTTTCCACTGTCCTGCCTTATGGTCAAGCGAGTTGGATAAGAAAATTTCCAGGGCTGGTCGTGAGACGTCCCATACATACGGGCTTAGAGGAAGCCACTCGGTGGAGACTAAGTGGAGCAAATCTTTCACCTTATCGGGTCTGTCTCTCAGCTGCACTAGGGCGTACTTGCCTCCCGGGATCGTCCGGACGCCTAGATCGCCAGTCGGTGTCATCCGGTGCTCCGTTGTAATGCAAGCATCGTACCTGTGTCTGCCATCCGGTGTAATGTAAGGGTCATCCAGGATGAGTCCGACAGTTAAGCTGTCTTTAGTCAAGGCTTCTCTCGCGGCCAACCACGAGGTTACATGCTCAAAGAGCCCTGTAATATCCGAATTAATCCTTCCTTCATTGATAGTCCCCCTATATCGGGCATAGATCGTATTCATCGGAGCGAGGCTCCGAATCTCGATCGGGAGCTCTGCCAGCTTGCAGGACAGATCGGTGGACTTTTCCAAGGTGACTTTAGCCCTAAACCGTTCGGCGATCGTCCGCAGGCGAAATCTGTCCCGGTATTCAGAAGCGCTGAGCCCGGTATGCTTGCGGAATACTCTGCAAAAATGGGCCTGAGTTTGCAGACCACAATCCAAAGCGATCTCAGTGATGCTTCTACCTGGATGAAACAATAACAGCTTGATTGCCTTCTCGATGCGGATCCGCTGGATAAACCCGTGCACGTTCTCATCCATCACCGTTTTGAACACCCGATGAAAGTGATAGGGGGAGTAGGCACTCACGTCCGATAATTCTTCAAGGGTTAATGACTCCGTAAGATGCTCTTCCATGTAGTTGACGACATGGTTGATCCTGTACCGGTATTCCAATTCCAAGGCTTTTGCCGCCACTATCCGTTTCCCACCTTTCCTTTATCCCATTCATAGGTTCAGCCTTATTTTTTATTATAGCAAGATTTGTTAATTCGTTAGCAAGAAATTGGAAGACGATACGCGCCCATTACACTACCATAAGGGAGTTCGACTTATAAACTTAAGGGGTGTGTTACGCTGTGAACAAATTATTCAGCTTTGCTAAGCTGGCCATGGTGGCTGGGGCAGTTTGTCTGATCCTTACCACTTCCGCTTGCTCTTCCGAAAAGTCCTCAACCTCTGTGCCATCCCTCAACAGCTCCAAGGTGATTAGCTTGCCTAATGGGGAGTGGCCGATCGGCACTCCAGAGCAGGTAGGGATGGATTCCAAGGAAATCGAGGCAGTGATGCAACAAGCCAAGGAATCGGCGGTTCTCTCCATGCTTGTTGTTAGAGACGGCACAATCGTCTCCGAGTATTACAAGGATGGCATGCCGGATTCTATGCTGGCTGTAAACTCCATCACTAAGAGCGTGACTTCGCTCTTAATCGGGATAGCTATCGACAAAGGCTATCTGAAAGGAATTGATGAGCCGATCGAGGCTTTTTTTCCCGAATATAAGGATTCGTTCGATTCATCAGCTAAGAAATCTATTACCATAGAGCATCTGCTCAGTATGACAAGTGGCTTGCATTTCCCGGAATGGACCGAGTGGAATTATATGCTCAAACCTATGACGGAGACCAAGGACTGGAACCAATTTATACTTAGCCAATCAATGAATGACGCTCCAGGTAGTATTTGGAATTATAATACTGGCGGTTCCCAATTGCTGGCGGCGATTATCAGAAAAACGACTGGAAAATCCGAACTCGATTTTGCCAAGGAATATCTGTTGGGTCCTCTCGACATTAATAGCGTAGAGTGGCCTAGTTCACCTGATGATTCGAATTCAGGTGGTTTCGGACTGAAGATGATGCCAAGGGATCTGGCGAAGATTGGCCAATTGGTGCTTAACCTTGGCATATGGAATGGTGAACGTATTGTATCGGAGGCATGGATCCAGGAATCGACCTCTCCGCATTCGGAGGGAAATGCGAATTTCGGTAATTATGGCTACCATTGGTGGATGAATCAGTACAGCGGGCACAAGGCCATCTTCGGTATGGGTTATGCCGGCCAATATTTGACCCTCGTACCCGACCTTGATCTGGTAATTGTCGTAAACTCGGCTTTCTCCAAGAGTCCCCAGGATACCCTCCTCCCCATTCAGTATATCGGGCGCTTGGTCAAAGTCGTGAGCTCTAATACTATCATTCAACACCAGTAACTTTTTGTCATTAATTGGTTTGTATATCCTTCCGCATTAATGTATATTTATACAGTTACTGTAATGAATATACCCATGTCAAGGAGGATACCACAATGCATTTTCTGGATATAGGCCAGCTCACCGCTGAGCAGATCCTTGAAATATTTGAACTAACCGATCAGCTTCGTTACAGAAGCCCGGAGCCTTTACTTGATGGTAAGACGATGATTCTGTTCTTCCCCGATACCAGTCTGCGGACCCGGATCAGCTTCGAGAAAGGCATCCGGGACCTGGGCGGAGCCTATATCACCTTTCCTCCGGACGCTTTGGATAAGAAGGAATCCCCCGGGGATATGATCCGCTATCTGGAGAACTGGGGGGACGGTATTATCGCCAGATATCCGGAGTTGTCCAAGCTGGAAGAGCTGTCGGCGCACGCTTCGATTCCAGTGATTAATGCCATGACTGCGCACAATCACCCCTGTGAGATTCTGGCTGACCTGTACGCCCTGCGCTCCATCAGAGAGAACTACCGGGAACTGACCTACACCTTCATAGGTCCGGCAGGCAATATATCCAGAAGCTGGATGGAAGCCGCCAAGGCCCTGAACCTCTCATTTAATCATGTATGCACACCTGGAAATGAAATGGGAACAAATACCACCAACTATGCGTTTCACACCAGTCTGGACAGTGTTCTGCCGGAGAGCGACGTTATTCTTACCGATTCGTTGCCCGTAACTTGTCTGACGCAGGAGTATCTTGGTGCCTACCAAATTACCCTTGAGCGGATGAGATGTGCCAAACCGGAGGCAATCTTAAATCCTTGCCCGCCCTTCTTCCGCAATGAGGAAGTAAGTGAAGATGCGATTGCTTCACCTTATTTTGCCGGATTCGGATTCAAGAAAAGTCTGATCTATCTGCAGCAGGCCATTCTTATCTATTGTTTATCCCATTAACTGCAGGATCGGATTGAACCTGTTCATTAAATAAATTCCTTCAGGGCAGTCTTCGGACAGCTTTCAATTTGTTCCTTACAGCCTGCTTCTCAGAAACTGCTGCCTAAGATCAGAACCGGATACGAAATATTTGCGCTAAAAGTGAGAAAGATCGGACCGTCTGCGCGTCTTATAAGTAAATACGTCCATTTGGAGGCAATAGATGAAGGAACAAGACAATGCCGAAATCATAATTGCCGAGGTGCTGGCCGGAAATCGTGAGGCTTTTGCTATACTGGTTGACCAGTATAAATCCGGTTTATACCGTCTGCTGCTGGGTCTCGGTGCGAGCCATCAGGATGCGCAGGATCTGGCGCAGGAGACTTTCATTCAGGCCTATCAGAAGCTGCGCAGCCATAATGAGCAGTCCAGCTTCGCCGCCTGGCTCTACGCCATTGCCATCAACCGGTTCAGATCACAGAAGCGGCGCAAGGCATTCTCTTTCTCGGGAGGCTCCATTCTGGAAGAGAGGGATCAGGCCCCGACACCTGAAGAGCGGTATATGATCAAGGAAAACAAGCTGGAGCTGCAAAAAAAGCTGGCCCGGCTTCCGGAACGCTACCGGATCGTGCTGCTGCTGCGTTATACCAATGAATTGACCTATGAGGAAATTTCCGCCATCACGGGAATGACCTTGCATCAGGTGAAGAACCGTCTGCACCGCGCCCGCTTAAAGCTCAAAAAACAATGGCCGAAACCGAAGGAGGATTCCAATGAAAAAATCGGATTACCGCACACACGATAATGTGGCAGATGAGGTTATGCTGATGTCTCTGTCCGGTTATGAAGATCATCAGATGGATGAGGATTTCACGGGGCGTGTTATGGAGCAAATCCGCCAGACGGAGATTTTGCCTGCATCAAGCGGGTCCATGGCTGGCTATACCAGCAATCCCGGCCGCAGAAGGTTCCGGCATAATGTACTATGGGCAGGCTTGGGTACAGCTGCCATTGCGCTGGCGGTCCTGCTGTTCCTGCTCCCGGACTTATCTGCTCTACAGCAGATCCAATCCGCCAAATCCCAGCGGCTGCTCATACTGCCTTCCGAGTGGAGTGACCATCACCTGCTGGAAGCCAAGAAAGCCGGGGTAGTGAAGCTGCCTGATATTGAGGTCACGGATCAGGGCTATACGCTGACGCTTCAAGAGGTTGTTGCCGACCCGAACCGGATGATTCTGAATCTGAGAATTACCGATGCCAAAGGTCAGCCAGATGAAGAAATGATGAGTATGTTTGATATCACCCAGCTGCAGCTCCGTAACGAGGAAGGGCTAGAAATTGGAGACCTGCAGGTCATCAATCATATGAGTACTAAGCTCGGCCCCGATAAGTTCAGGATTGAATATCTGTTATTAACCTATTATTTCAAAGGAGAACAGCCCGGGGATACCGTATTCATTGAAGGGAAGGTTCATGAGCTGATGCTGGACTACAAGACCAATGATAGGATTTCGGGGAATTGGAGCTTCAGTTATGCTGCAGACATGACAACCGCCAACGCTCTGACAGTGAACTCTGATTTGAGTAAATACAGCTACACCACACCTGAAGGGCTGGAAATTCTGATGAAAGGCATCACGCATTCTCCTGCCGGTGCCAAAATTGAATTCAGTACCCTGCTTAAGGATAAGCTGGCCTCCCAAGTTCCGGAGAACCGCAGGATTAATCTGGGTGTCAGGTATCATTTCGAGAATGCCAAAGGTCAAATCGTAGGATCGCTCATTAATACTAAATATGGCGGAATGTCTGAGATGTACAACGTCGGTCATGATCTCCAATTGAACTGGAGTTATCATTTAACGGAACTTCCATATCTCAGCGAGCCGATTTATTTCGTACTCGACGGCTTCTCCATCCCTGTTGAATCGGATGATTCATTAACGTTCAATCCGGCGCTGCTGAAGACAAAGCCTGCTGTCTTTGCAGCAGAGGGCGATATCTTGAATGTGAATAATATAAAGATCACTGAGACTCAGACCTTGCCGGGTCTGTCGGCCTGGATGGCTGTCAGCGGCAAATTCAGCAATGAATTCGATATGGACAAATGGATAGCCCGGGACGGCAATGGCACCGAGTATGATGTAATCCGCTGGGGTTCCTACCGGGAGGGGGATCTCGTTACCTTTGGCCAGAGTAGTGGGAACTCTGATCTTGTGTATCTGATTGTTGACGGTATGAAATCCATTCCGAAGGAGCTGACGCTAATCCGTACAGTCACAGACAAGCTCTTCAATGACGCCGACTGGAGCTTCGAGTTGCCTCTCTCGGCTGCAACTTCACAATGATTTCCGCGTCTATTCCTAATAATAGGGATTCATTATCCCAATAATAGGAAATGGATGTGAATCTATGAACCGCAGTATTAGGCTATTCTTGCTATTGCTTGTAACCATTGCTGCACTCGGCGGCTGCAGTTCAGTGCAGGCTGGTCCCCCTAAGTCTTCTTCCTCATCCGCTGCTCCAGGATTCACAGGAACGGTGGCCACAAGCACACCTGAACCTGCCGTTTCCCCGTCTGCTCCTGGAGTTACCGTAGCCCCTGGTGCGGAGGCTATACCGGATCCGGCAGATTCCTTCCGGGGTGTCCGGCTCGTCAGCAAACAGGGAGAGGTTATAAGAGAATGGGCTTCAGCAGCCATTAACTTGTTTCAACCGGTAAGGACCGGACTGAACGAACAGCAGCAACTGCTTATCTACCACATCGGCAGTGAGCAGCCAGAGCTTCTGGCGGAGGACGGAAGCATAACATCCTGGCCGGCACCGCAATGGTCCGGTGAGGAACCTCCCTACGGCAATGACTACGGCAATGATGTGCTCTATGCCGACCGGCTGCTGAATGATGAGATTTTCGCTGTCAAAGGAAACCGCACTTTATACCTGGTGAATATTACAACCGGAGAAGCCAAAAAGCTGTATACTGCCAAGCGGCCGGTATATGGCCTCACCGCATCTCCGGATAACAGCCAGGCTGCCCTGCTTGTTGCCTCTGAGCCGTATATAGGTCCTGACGCCGATTTGATTGTGCTGAACCGTAAGGGCGAAGAAGTCTTCAGCAAACCGAGGGCCAGCGTCCAAAGCCACAGTGACGGATTTCTGTTTATTTATCCGATGGCCTGGAAAGATCCCGGTATCCTCACAGTTCCGGTCAGCGGATATGAGCAATATGGTAACGGTGGAGTGAATCTGGTTCATACCGATACTGGGGTAACTGAGTTCTTGGAGAAGCCTTCACTTCCCGCTGGCCTGCTGCTTCTCTTCGAGGAATCCGCCGGAAAGGTGAAATTCCCGGAGGAGCTGCACTTCCTCCCCGAGCCTGGAGACCAGCCCGTGTATTATGCGGTTCAAGGTATGAATTCGGATATCTGGCTGCTTAATCAGAAGACCCGGCAAGCCGTGAAGCTGGAGAGGGGACGTCTGCTGAAATGGACCAGTGACGGCAACCTGCTGGTGGGCAAAACCTCAAGGGAACTGCTTGAGGCCTATATAGGAACAGATTCTTTATAATATGCAGTCACTAGCATAATTTTCGATAGCGTACCTACCACACGCAAAAAAAGCGGGGATCAGCTATGCGCCGGTCCCCGCTTCCCTGTATTCACTACAAATTTATATTTTCTCATCCCAAATTTTCCGCTCATTCTCCTTCACCAGCAGCTCAGCCGCCTCGGGATAGACCTTCTGGAACGGATGATGTTTGGCTTCGATGCTCGTCTGAGTCATCTCCAGTGAACTGAATACATTAGTCTCAATAATCCGGCGGACATTCTCCAGCAGAATTTCTGCAACCGGTCCGGCTTCGCCGATACCGGCGTTGGTTACATAGATATCAAAATCATAGGTTTCCAGCTGGCTGTGGTCCCGCTTATTGTTCACATCGAGCTTCACCACCTCAAGCTCAACGCCCTCCGCCTCTCTGCCACCTCTCTACCGCCTCCCGCAAGGGGAACATTTGTGAGATCGTATCTACGGAAGCGATCACCTTATGTCCCTTTTTGGCCAGCCCGATCGCCGCCCCCTGGCCCAGTCCGCTGCCATGTGCTTCCACTTATACTTCTCGTATAATGCGGTTCGGTTACATTTTCTCATTCGTGCAAGTCTTGGGACTCTTTCCATCACTCGTCAGACTATATTTCCTTTCCTCCCCGTAGGATTACCGCCTTTCACCATACATAAGAACGCAGAATCCCCTAGCAACTTCCTTGATAACTTTTATGTTTCAGTTAATAATTGGTTCTTTAGATTTATATTACATATTGTGAATCTCTCCGATATCTTATTAGGACAGTATTTACTGTATACCACATCTGCCAAAGAGGAGACTTCACATGAACGCTTTAAAGTTATTATCCAAAAAACTAGGTTGCATTCTACTTGCACTGTTACTGGTTACCATCGGTACAGCAGGCGCCAGCCGGACACAAACGGCTTCAGCGGCAGCAGGTAAAGCATATGTGTATTATGTATCCAATGAAGTTCTATACCGTGTAACGACAGACGGAAGTGAAACACAGAAAATCGCCGAGAATTTCGATGGCAACGGATTAATGTCGACAGGTAAATATCTCTATTTTTACTATGAAAGCTCCATGGGTATACAGCGCCTATCTTTAACTGATCCCGATGCCTTAATCACCAATTTTAGCGGAGATCGCAATATTGTCTATTTCTTGATCGATGGCGACTTCCTGTACTTCATGGATGACACGGGCAGCATCTACCGGACTTCAGCCAATGCTGAAGATGATACCCAGCTTACGCGGGTCGCAGACAATGCAGATGCGAACTTCCAGTGCTTCGACGTCCTGAATGGACGAATCTACTATAATGCCTTGAAGGATACAACCACTACCTGGGTAGCTTCTAAGCCTAGTGACGGGAGCGGAGCCATTCAATGGATCGCCAGCGGAGCTATTCAGGATGCCAGTTTCATCCACCCGTATGGTGCCAGCCTTAACCTGATGATTGACACTATTCCTGGTGAAACAGAATATTCCCTTAATTCTAAGGTGCTCTACACGCTTCCCTTAAGCGGAGGGGCTCCCAAAGCAGCCAATGCCAAAAGTCCGCTGGATTCAAATGAAGTGTACGCGGGCACCTGGTCCAATAATTACTTCCTGTTTAACAAAGGGATTAAACTTGATGCAAATGGAGAGAACAACTTCACTACTGGCAAAGGCTTCCTGATTGACAAAAACGGAAAAATCCTTCAACTGAGCCAGAATAGTGTCCTAAGCATCAGCGAGTTAAGCAATACCAAACTGGCATATGTGGATTCCAAAGGCAAAGCATATATCAGCACTCTTGCAAATGGCAAAATAGCCTCTTCTAAGGCACTTGCACTGACTAATGTTATCAATGTCCAAACCGTAAAGAATGGAACCACGCTTACTACCATTTTTTATACCAAAACCGATGCTTATGTACTGAATGCCGATTCAACACTGACCAAGATGGCGGGTGTAGAATCTGACTACTCCGTAATTACAAACGATATCCCGGGTATATATTATATTAACGCTGGAGACAACGATTGTTTGTACCGGTTCAGCAATGATGGTAAAACCAAAACCAAGCTTTCGACTGGTCCCGTAACTTTTATTGGCCTGGTCTCTACGAAATAAATACTAAAGAAACTGGCTCGCTTCAATATTGAAGTGTAAGCCCAGAACGAAAGACCATGCACTGATATAACAGCTGCATGGCCTTTTTTTCATTTAAATATAAATTCACACAAATAACTATATCCCGTCTGAAAAGTTCTGGATCAAGCCGCAGACTTCTTCCGGCTCCGCCATTCATCATTTCAATCAGCAATTCAGCGGCAAGCATTCCAATTTCTTCCTACCGGTGACGTATGGTGGTAAGCGGCGCTTCGTATATGCGGTAAAAAAGCATCATCATAGCCAATCACCGAGAGATCGTCAGGCAACTTTATCCCCTTACGGCCTAATTCCATAATTGCCCCCATAGCCACGAGGTCATTGGCACAGCATACCGCTTAATATCAAGTTTTCTGTCCAGAGAAGGCATTCTGAATTAGCCCGGTTTAAGAGCGTTTC
Source organism: Paenibacillus sp. FSL R5-0912 (assembly GCF_000758605.1). Taxonomy (NCBI): domain Bacteria; kingdom Bacillati; phylum Bacillota; class Bacilli; order Caryophanales; family Paenibacillaceae; genus Paenibacillus; species Paenibacillus sp. FSL R5-0912. The sequence goes on along the minus strand of NZ_CP009282.1, from coordinate 3,552,098 downwards.
CCGTAGGCCTTGCCCTCTTAGGGCATACCCCTAACCGGCACGGTATATTTGAGGATGCTGACGAATGCCGCACACTGGCGGACCAGTATGAAGTGCAGAATATCTGGTGGGAGAAACCCGGGATTCTCTACCCTTTTCTGATCATGGTGAATTCACTGCCGGCTGGTTTCGCACTGATTGCCACTCCGCCGCACTGCGCGCAGGGGGTGAATTATTTCGTGAATGACTTTTTTCTGCTGCAGCCCTTCAGGGGAATTGGTATCGCGGAGCAAGCGGCTGTGGAGCTGTTTGGACGGTTCCGGGGCGAATGGGAGCTATTTACCAATCCGGCGGTGAAGAATCTAACCGGACAGAAATTCTGGCGGAAGACGGTCTCCCGCTATACGCAGGGTCAATATACAGAGTGCACCGGAGAGACCTTCGACGGGTACCTGCTTGCCTTCAGATTCAATAACCGGATTGAATAAGTGTTAACCTTAATAGTTACACACTGCACAGGTGACACAGCACAAAGGCTGACGCGCTGAAAATACCGGCGGTCAGCCTGCTCTCATCATATTTTACGGCAGAATGGGCACGTTAATTTCCTTGGCATTCTTCCCCGTACCTGTCTTCAGAATCATATTCAGGGACTTGGGCTGATCCAGCAGATTGCTGCCGTATCTCCGTTCAAACCCCTCATAAGTCCCGGATCCCAGCGTCATTCCTAGATGGACAATTCCATATTTTGTAATCGACTGAATTTCATTCCCGTATACAACTTCAAATATATTTTGCCTGTTCTGCCAGGTAATATCTGACTCATTCTTAATTTTAATCATCGTCCGGATCAGAAGGGGTGAGATTTCAACCTTCTCCAGTGTCACTTCGATCCCGTCCAGGACGAAGTCTTCATCCGGCTGAACAATGACAGTTTGCTGCTCTTTGAATTTCGGGTCCAGCTTGAAGCTGACCTTGAGTCTGGGAGAATAATGCATGTCGGCTACAATTGTCCCTGTCTTCGGCTGACCAAGCTTGCCGGTGTCTACAGAGGCGATCTGGAAATCCGCTTCCAGCTGCTCCGGGAACGGCTTGTTCCGGTCCAGATTAATAATGCTTAGGCCGTAGTAAATACGGTTATTGAGCAGGCCAGAAGCCGCCCTATTGCCTCCGATTCCGCCACCGTTCTCCAAATATTGTCCTGTCGATAGATCCTTCATTCGTGCACTGCTGGTACCATAGACCTCCTGGCCTTCAGCCACTTCTGCAGTATACAAAAAGATAATCCGATTCTCATCCGCTGTAACGGCATTCAATGTGATCTTGTAATCTCCGCTAGCGGCACTATGATTAATCATCTGGATATAATTATGCCGGATAGCTGAATCCAGAGTCGCTGCCTCCATATCAAAAGAATAGAGCCGTTTAAACTTTTCCAGCTCTCCCCAATTCACTGCTCCAGGAGGCGCGGAAGTATGCGATGCAGAATCGTGGATTACTGGAATGAAAAATAGGATCATTGCGGCAACCGCAGCGGCAGCCAGACCGATGAAAGAACCTTTGGTGAATCTGCTCTGCCAGCTTCTTCTGCGTCCGCTCTCCATTCCCGCCTGAACTGCCATTCTGACCGCATTGCCTCCGGCGTCCGCTTCAGCTGCCTCGTGCATACGGACCGCATCAGACAACATCGCCCGTTCTTCCCTGCTACTGTTCATTCCATTCACCCCGGTTCTTCATAATCATCCTAAGCTGCTTTAATCCTTTGTGCTGCCAGGTTTTGACTGTCCCTTCCGGCTTCTTAAGCAGGACGGCGATTTCAGCCAAGGTCATATCATTGTAATATTTGAGCAGCAGCACATGACGGTATTTCAGCTTCACCTGCGAGAGTGCCCACTGCATCTCCATAGTATGAGTGCTGTTATGAATGACCGGCTCAATCATGTTCTCCGCTGCGGTTGTGACCGCCCTCTTCCTTCTCCGCTGTTCGTCAATGCAGACATAGATTAATATCCGTATCAGCCAGGATTTGAAGGCCTGGGGATCTTTCAGGGTTCTTCGTTTCATCCAGGCCCGGCAGGTTGTTTCCTGCAAGGCTTCCAGCGCATCGTTGCGGTTGCCCAGATAACTGTATGCAATATGATACAGCTGATTGCTGTGCTCCATAACCGCCTTAACAAAATCCATCTCTTCATGCGGCACAGCGGCAGCAACCCGTTTCATCTCTGCCCCGGACATCGTCATCTCTCCCTCTCCTCTCCATCACTTTTACATGAATTAGACGGAGAGGTGTCACAAACAGTTTTATCCTGCGGCAATGATTATAACAAAAAAAGCCGCATTCCCCGCTGACCGGGAAAAAATGCGGCCTTACTTGTGGAACGCAGCTGATAAGCCGCCGAATATCCTTCGGCTACAGCACCCAGTTACCTTGGCGGAACACCGGCTCGATGGTCCCATCGGCCAGCTCCCCGTCAATATCAAGCTCCGCCGAGCCAATCATGAAATCGACATGTGTAAGGCTGACATTGGCTCCCCTGGCAATCAATTCTTCGCTTGTCATGGAAGTCCCGCCTTCAATGTTAACCGGATACGCACTGCCTAGAGCGAAATGACAGGAAGCATTCTCATCGATCCCGGTATTATAGAACACTCTGTTCAGCCGGGAGATCGGAGAGTTATGCGGCACCAGTGCCACCTCCCCAAGATAAGAGGCCCCTTCATCCGTGTCCAGCAGCGAGGTCAGATGCTCACGCCCGGACTTGGCATCATAGGCTGTAACCTTGCCGTCCGTAAAGGTAACCGTAATTCCGTCCACCAGCCGTCCGTTCAGGTTCAGCGGAAGGGTGCTTTTGACAGTACCATTGACTCCGGTTCGATGCGGCATCGTGTAGATCTCTTCCGTAGGCATATTCGCTACAAAATATACACCGCCGGCATTCTCGCCTCCGCCGCCGCGCCACAGATGACCTTCAGGCAGTTCTACGCGCAGATCCGTGCCCGGTGCACGGTAATGCAGGCTCTTGTAACGCTTGGCATTCATCCGCTCCTGGCTCTGCTTCAGATCACCGATATGACTGCGCCATGCAGCAACCGGGTCCTCACTGCCCACGCGGTTCATCTGGAATACTGCTTCCCACATTGCCTCAATCCGGCCTTCTTCAGGAAGATCAGCGAATACCTTGTCCGCCCAGGCGCGAGTTGGTGCCTTGACCAGCGACCAGCTGATTCGGTTGTTGCGGGTATAGTTCTGATATTTCTTGCGTGCTACCGCAGCAGCCTTAACTGCTGTTGAGACTTTGGCGGAATCAATTCCGCGGAACAGCTCAGGGTCCGGCACCTTAATATGTAATATAGCCCCGCCTTCTTCAGCGAATCCCTCCAGCATGTCCGCGTGCCACTGCGGATAATATCCGAAGGAATCCTCAGAAGCCTTCTCATAACGGATGCGGGTTACAGCTTCATCATCCCAGTCCACAAGCACATATTTAGCCCCTGCCTCATAAGCTTTGCCCACGATAAGCCGGGTAAGCTCCACGGTCTCAAGCGGTGCATGCACCATCAGCACTTGCCCTGGCTGCACGTTTACGCCAACCTTTACCACAAGCTCTGCATATTTCTCCAGCATCAGATCAAAATCCTTCATATCTTCTCTTCCTCCGTATCTATTCCGTCTGTAAATGATTCTTGCCTTGCTTGAACAAACCCACTTGTTATTTTAACGCAAAAAAGGGCATGTGGCGATCAGTTAATCCCCCTCTGCCCATTTTCCTGTATAGACACCGCTCTCATCACTCCGGATAATAAACCGGGCTTCGCTGAACACCGAGTTATGCCGGTAAGCAGACATTGTCAGCTCACTCTCTGTAATCGTCTCTGATGATTCTCCGGTTAACGGAGTCCAATAGATCGTCTCACCCGGCGCTATAGTAATCTCCTTACCAACCTGGTTCACCTTATAATCCGGCGCATTCCAGCGTATAAAGCTGCCCGTACTTGCACTCAGCCTGATCTCATCCGCATCTTCAGCATTTACAATCAGCGTATATCCGGGTGCCTTGCTGTCGGTTACACGGTAGCTTCCATAAGAAGCCTCACGATCCGGCTGCGCCAGCTCCGGTGTTCCGTCTGCAGCATGAACCGTTAGATTGAATACCTTCTGCCATGCCTGAAGCTTCTCCGGTCCGGAAGAAATCTCCCTGTAAAAAAAGGCAAGCAATCCTAGAGCGATAATGAGCAGCACTCCTGCAACGAGGCGAAACCGGGCCTTCTTCATTCCGGTCCTTGTCCTGTTCATTTCCATCCCCCTCCAATCATATTAATCTCCAGGACCTGCTGCGCCGGAGACGGAAAGTGCTTTCCCCCTCCGCCTCCGGTACCGCAGAATCTACTGTTTATCCACCTGCAGCAGCGTAATTGTCTTCAAGTCATACGTATGCGAAATCTTCTCTTCGTCAATCACTTTCAATTTCGTGAGACTCGCTACTTTGGACGGATCTGCCTTGGAGAGCAGCCTCCATAGTTCAGGATCTGACAATGTCTGGAAAAGCTTATCATCATCATATTCCTTCCGGTTCTGCGTGACAAGCTTCACTTTGTAGCTGCCGATAACCGACTCCGCCTTGCCCTGTTCAGCAAAATAGGCCAGAATATCCTGCCTCAGCCCGGCCAGCTCCTTTTCCAGCTCCTTCTGCCTGGTCTTCAGTTTATAATACTGCTGTACCTTCTTCTCCATCTTGTCTCACGCTCCTCTCCTCATATGTATGCAGGAAAGAACGGATAGAATGATTAATTCCATGGATTAAGGCCAGGTTTAATTCTATACTGAAGTCGGTTCAAGCAAGTTATAATAGGGGAATAGTCTGCAACGTTAAGTACCGGGGTCTCATACATAATGTTTAGCATCCTATCGAGAAATCGTTCAGACAAAAACTAAAGGCAGCAGGTGAACCATGTTTCAATCCTATCTTTTTCCGATCTCTTATGCATTTATGGCTTTTCCGTTAGCGGCACTGCTCTTCACTTTGCCGTTCCTGATCGTTCAATACCGCCGGCACGGTTATATCAACAAGATTCGGGCACTGATCCTCTATTTGCTGCTCCTATACTTGCTGAACGCCTTTTTCCTGGTGCTGCTGCCCATGCCTGACTCACGCCATAATGCTGCGCCTACCGGGCATATGCTCCAGCCTGTGCCGCTGCAGTTCATTCAGGACATCTTGCGCAATACGCATCTCTCGCGTAATGACCCGTCAAGCTATCTTAACGTACTGCGTGAAACGGATTTCCTGCTGGCTGCCTTCAATGTTGTACTGACTCTACCTTTCGGGCTGTTTCTGGGCTACTATTTCCGGACCCGATGGGTCGTGTGCATCATGCTATCTTTCGGGCTGTCGCTATTGTTTGAGATTACACAGATTACCGGAATTTACGGTTTCTTCGACCATCCTTACCGGATCTTTGATGTCGATGACCTGATCACCAATACGTTCGGCGGAATAGCCGGATTCCGGATCGCCTTATGGATCTCCAGACTGCTGCCGCGGATTGAACAGCTGGACAGCCAGGAGGATTTATCCGCCAAAAAGGTTACCTACACCCGCAGAGGCCTCGCTTGCCTGCTGGATGCAGTCCTATGGATGTCAGCGGCACTTCTGCTCAATCAGCTATCTCTGAATATTTCATTCTGGGCAGTCAGTGTGGTGTATTTCCTGATTGTCCCTCTCTTTACCGGAGGGCGGACGCTCGGCAAATGGGTGGTGCGAATCCGGCTGGGCAGTGCGGATGGCGGTCCGCTCAAATTATGGATGGTGTGGGTGAGGTATGGACTACTCTATGGATTGCTTGGAGGAATAAACTTCCTGTCCCTTGATTCTGCCTTAATGCTTAATTTCGGCACTGCCAGTTCTACGGTTATACGAATTACAGCCGCGCTTGCCGATCTGATCTTCTTCATTCATCTGATTCTGCGGATGTTTAAGCGTGACCGGCCGCTATTCTATGAAGAGTGGAGCCGGACCCGCAATGTGATTACCTGGCCGGACCCGCAGCCGGCTGCTGCCGCTGAGACGCTAGCCAACTAAAATTCTATGTATAGAGAGAAGAAAACAGCCATGAAAAATAATGATGCAGACCTTAGCAGCAACCCCCTCAGCAACATTCAATCCCCCGCCCGGGAATGGCAGGAATGGATAATTGAAGCGGATATAACAGCCATGCAGCAGGAAATGGAGCAGGGAAAATTATCTTCCGAGCGGTTAACAGCGCTGTATTTAGAGCGGATTGACCGGTATGACAGCCTGCTGAAATCTGTACTGGAGATTAATCCGGATGCACTAGAGATTGCCCGGGGGCTGGATCAGGAACGCCGGGACAAGGGAGTGCGTAGTCCGCTGCACGGAATCCCAGTACTTGTTAAGGATAATATCGCTACTTCGGACAAGCTGCACACCAGTGCGGGAGCGCTGGCATTGGCAGATTACAGGGCTGCTGAAGATGCCGTAGTAATTAATAAGCTGCGCGCTGCAGGCGCAGTGATTCTGGGAAAAGCAAATATGACGGAGTGGGCCAACTTCATGTCGCCCACCATGTGGGCGGGATACAGCTCACGCGGCGGACTGGTGCTGAATCCTTACGGGCCCGGCGAGCTGTTCATTGGCGGCTCCAGTTCGGGAAGTGCTGCGGCCGTTGCCGCTAACCTGGCAGCTGCCGCTCTGGGCACGGAAACTTCGGGTTCCATCATTTGTCCGGCTGCCCAGAACTCGCTTACCGGCATCAAACCTACGTGGGGGCTGGTAAGCAATGCGGGGATTATACCAGGGATCGGCAGCCAGGATACCGCCGGTCCGATGGCCAGAACCGTATCGGATGCCGCACTCCTCCTCAGTATCATTGCCGGTACCGGAGAGCATCCCCACGGGACTTTATCGGATGGGACAGCAGGCAGACAGGATTATACTGCCTCTCTGGATATTGAATACGTGAAATCCAAACGGATTGGTATCCCGAGATTCTATTATCGGGATTTGGATGAGGAGGCTCTGCTCCTGATGGAATCTGCCATAGCTGTTCTTAAAGAACTTGGCGCTGAAGTCATTGATCCCATTGAGCTTCCTTGCCAGAATGCCGAGTGGAATGCAGTTATTCTGCAATATGAATTCAAAAAAGGCTTAAACCGTTATTTAAGCGGCCTGCCTGCTTCTATCCCGGTGCATTCCCTGCAGGAGTTAATCGAATTCAACAACCAGCACAGCGCACAGGCGCTGAAATATGGTCAGGGAACGCTTGAATGGCTGGATACTTCCGGAGACGACATTACGGAGCAGGAATATCTGGAGCAGCTGCAATTCTCCCGGTCCATGGCTGGCAGACAAGGCATCGATTATGCACTGGAGCATTACGGTCTGGATGCCATCATGTTTGCCGGATTTCACGGCACTGACCTGGCAGCCAGAGCCGGCTATCCGCTCATTACAGTCCCGGCCGGATATACCACTACCGGGATAACTGCACCGGGAGGCTATATCACCAACGGTCCACAGGGGGTCACCTTCTCCGCCTCAGCCTTCAGCGAAGCCGTGCTGATCGGCATTGCTTACAGCTTCGAGCAGGCCACGAAACACCGGCGCCCTCCGCTTCTTGACACGGCCGGAGAAGCTGATTGATGTTACAAATAGAGGCGGTACCCCGCAACCCGGGATACCGCCTCTATGCTTTATGTTCTTTTGTACAACAAATATAAATCTACACTCCCGCCGCATCGGCAAGATGAAGGACTACCGGACAATGATCACTGCCAAGAATATTACACTCTATCCCTGCATCCAGGAGGCGCGGGGCCAGCCGCGAGGAAGCGAGGAAATAGTCGATCCGCCAGCCTACATTCTTCTCTCTTACCTTCGGCATATAGGACCACCAGCTGTAGGCACCTTCAAGCTCAGGATAGAAATACCGGAAAGTATCAACGAACCCGGCCTCCAGCAGCTCTGTCATCTTTCCGCGTTCTTCATCGGTGAATCCTGAATTGCCGCGGTTTGATTTGGCATTCTTGAGATCAATATCCTGATGCGCCACATTCAAATCCCCGCAGACGAGAACCGGCTTATGCGCATCCAGCTTCTGCAGATAATTGCGGAATTCATCCTCCCATTCCATCCGGTAATCCAGTCTCGACAGATCCCGTTTGGCATTCGGAGTGTATACATTCACCAGATAGAAGTCTGCAAATTCCAGGGTAATAATCCTTCCCTCGTCTTCGGTCTCCTTGTCCAGACCATATCTGACAGACAGCGGCTTAATCCGGGTGAAGACGGCTGTGCCTGAATATCCTTTTTTGAGGGCATAATTCCAGTACTGCGAATACTCCTCACCGTGGTCAAGAACAATCTGACCCTCCTGAAGCTTCGTTTCCTGTACACAGAAGATGTCTGCGGCGCTTTCCCGGAAATATTCGTTAAACCCTTTATTCACACAAGCTCTTAGACCGTTTACATTCCAGGACACCAGCTTCATCGTTGTCATTCTCCTTACCATTCACTAGAATTAGCTCCAGTGTACCATACTATTCGCACCCGGTAAGCCTTGACTTAAGTCCGGCACGGATGGACGACACCTTTATCGGGGTCTATCTTCTGGAGCTGGGAGGCAAATCTGCACTGGTAGGCCAGTCCTTTTTCATAGCCGCAATCAGCGAGATTGTAGTCTTCCCCTTAATCTTCTGGTGACTGCGCAAGGGCAAGGAGCTGAGTGTCCGGCATGCTGGCCTCCTATGCGGAGGCGCAATCTATCAGGCTTACGGCGGCAGAGTGCTCTACTTCAGCATAGCTGCCATGTCTTTTGCCGGAATGCTCTTCGGGCGTAAAATGCTCCAGCTTCGGTCATAGACCAAATCCATAGAGTAATCGAACCGCAAAGAGCCTCCGCCCGCCATGGGTAGAGGCTCTTCTTCTATTTCATTCTAACTCTCATCACCCTATTAAAATGTGCTAATCTCCCAAGACATTCGTTGCAGCAATCATAGTTTCGGCGAATATGATATCCTATCAAACGAAAAGGAGGTCATTACCATGGCAATCTTGTTACCGCAACAATTCTTCAACCTGGCTGCAGGCGTTGGTAAATCATATTATGAGAATCTGGCTGGAGGCATCAACGCGGCTGTAACTGTAAATAACAACTCCGGTTTCCCTGTGGACCTTGTTCTTTACAGAGTCAATGCTCCAGTCGTCACTTATACTATTCCTGCGCTGAACAGTCTCACAATTTCTGTAAACCTGCTGCTTGTTGCCGCACTTCTCAGCTCAGCTGCAGGCGCAGTCTTCGGCACCATCGAAGTTGCAACCTCTGATTTCTAATCTAATGTCAGAGTATCCCCCTCATACTCTCTCATTAACATTCCCTTGTTTAACATCTCCGGCTGTTTAACGGCCGGGGATGTTTTTGTGCTGCTATGACACAACCTCTGATTCAGGCATCGGTCCGATATACGTAGATTGCGGGCGGAAAATCCGGTTATTGGCCGCTTGCTCCAGTATATGGGCCGTCCAGCCGACAATTCTACCAGCCGTAAACGTTGGAGTAAATATCTCCGGTGAGAGCTGCAGCGCCTTCAGAATGGCTGCGGCATAAAACTCGACGTTAGTGAACAGCCGCCGGCCCGGTTTGTATTCCTCCAGCAGTGCAATTGCAGTGGCTTCTACATGCAGAGCAAGGTCAAAGGATGCATCCTTGCCGATCATCTCCAGCGTGGCAATCTGCAGTGCTTCCGCACGGGGGTCCTTGGTCTTATAGATGCGGTGTCCAAAGCCCATCAGCTTCGTCCCGTTATCCAGCGCATTGCGCAGCCAAGGCTCTGCCCGCTCTACCGTCCCGATATCCTCCAACATTGAGATTACTTCATAAGGTGCACCGCCATGCAGCGGTCCTTTCATCGCCCCGATAGCTCCGCATACCGCTGCGCACATATCGGATTCAGTCGAGAGCACTACCCGCCCGGCAAAAGTCGAAGCATTCATGCCATGCTCCATACAGAGAATCAGATAGGCGCTGAGCGCCTTGACATGGGCTTCCTCCGGCAGCTTTCCTGTCAGCAGATACAGATAATTCGCAGCATGACCAAGCTCAGGAAGCGAATCCAGCGGTGCCAGGCCCTGCAGGCTGCGGGCTCTGTATGCGATGATCGCCGGTAGAACGGCTGTCAGCCGTACCGCTTGCTTCAGCGTTGGCGGCCAGGTCGTATTCTCTTTATCGCCTAGCGCGGCAACTGCACTCTGCAGCACCAGCATAAGCGGTACCGACGCCGGAAACAGATCCAACATTTTGCAAAGATATTCTGGAATAACTCTTTCCTCTGCCATCTGTGCCTTGAGCAGCGCCAGTTCCTCTGCATCCGGCAGACGCCCGTTCCAGAGCAAATAAGCCACTTCCTCGTAACTTTTGCTTACCGCAAGCTCTTTGGCCCAATATCCGCGGTATACCAAATGTCCTTTCTCCCCATCAACCAATCCAATTTCAGTTTCTCCGGCAACTACGCCTTCCAATCCGGTTACTTTAGCCATTGACCTTTGCTCCTTTTACGATCCCGCAGGAATTAATTCATCATATAAGGAGTATAAACGTCAAAATTGATATTGTATATTTATAGTTTTTTATGATTCCATAAATAATATCTATCACCCTATGATTCAGGCTCCATCAGCTGCTTCAGCTTGGATTCGGTATTGGAATCTCCGGCGGGGGTGTAGATGCTGCAGCGCAGATCGGTGCTGCCCTGCACCTGAAGTGAGGTTAAATGGAACAGCATTTTTCCGGCTTTGGCATGCCGGAACTCCAGTACTACGTCCGGAGCGGAGCTTACCCGGCTCTCCTCCCATAGCTGATGGAACTCCGGATGCTGATCTTTCATCTCCATAATGAAATCATCATACCAGCGGTCCTCCAGATATTGTCCGTAATAGGCGCGGAAAATCGACAGGTACCCTCGGACAAACTGCTCCCAGTTCACGGCCAGCCGTCTGAATTCCTTGCGTACAAATAGCAGGGAGATCATATTGCGCTGCTCCGGCGGCAGCTTGGCGAAATCGAGAAACACATGTGCGGCCGCCTCATTCCAGCCGACAATACCGCAGTGCCGGTCCGAGATAATTGTCGGACAGCTCTTCAGCTCCTGCAGGATCTTCTGCAGGGACGGATGAATCACTGAGCTCTCCTCTTGAGGATAAATCATACTTCCCGGCCCGTTATCCAGGGCCAGGGCAAATAAGTAACTCCGCTCATCCTTGGTCAGCCGCAGTGCTGCGGCAATACAATCCAGAACGGATGGAGATACTTTGATGTCACGCCCCTGCTCAAGCCACGTGTACCAGGTATTGCTGACTCCGGCCAGCTGTGCCACCTCTTCGCGTCTTAGCCCCGGCGTTCTTCTGCGCGATCCTTCCGGCAGTCCTGCCGCTGCCGGCGAGATGGCCGCACGTCTGGATTTCAGGAAATCGGATAATGCTTGCAGCCTGTTCTGATTGGACATTGAATCTCCCTGCCTTCCGGTTGGTCTGCCTATTAGTGTGGTAGTAATTATACTAGTATAAACTACAACTTGTAATAGGATAAGTTAAATGGAAAAATAGATCTATAAAGAAGCTTGAACAGGAGGATTATCGTATGGAACGCGTAGTGATCACAGGGATGGGCGTAATTTCGCCGCTTGGCAATACCGTCGAACAGTTCTGGAGCCGCTTGGCTGCTGGTGAATCGGGGATCACTCCGATTACTACTTTTGATACTGCACATTTTAAGACCAGAATTGCCGGCTCTGTACAAGAGTTCGATCCTGACGCCAGATTCGGCCGCAAGGAAGCGCGGCGCATGGACCGGTTCAGCCAGTTCGCACTTGCCGCCGCCGAGGAGGCCTGGGCCCATTCCGGCCTGCAGCTGGACAGGATTGACCGCGAACGGCTCGGTGTCTATGTAGGCTCCGGAGTAGGCGGCATCCAGACCCTGATGGAGCAGGGTGATCTGCTGCGCTCGCGTGGCCCGGAGCGGGTAAGTCCAACCCTGATCCCGATGCTGATCTCCAATATGGCAGCAGCAATGATCAGCATTAAGCTTGGAGCCTTAGGGCCGACCCTCTCGCCGGTCACTGCCTGCTCGATTGGTAACACGGCCATCGGCGAGGCCTTCCGCCTGATCCGTTACGGCGGAGCCGATGTGATCATCGCCGGGGGTGCCGAAGCGGCGGTGACCGAAATTGCCCTGGCCAGCTTCGGCAATGCAACCGCCCTATCCACCCGCAATGAGGAGCCGCAGAAGGCCAGCCGGCCTTTTGACCAGAGCCGTGACGGCTTTGTTATCGGGGAAGGCGGCGCAATTGTGATTCTGGAGTCGCTCTCCCATGCCTTGCAGAGAAATGCTGTAATCTATGGCGAAGTAACCGGTTATGGTGCCAGCTCTGATGCTTATCACATGGTAGCCACTCATCCTGAAGGCATAGGTGCCTACCAGGCGATGAAGCTGGCGCTGAGAGAGGCCGGAATCACTCCGGCGGAGGTGGATGTAATTAGTGCCCACGCGACCAGTACGATCGTCGGAGACCGTTCTGAGACCATGGCAATCAAGAAGCTGTTCGGCGATGACGCCTACCGGATTCCGGTTACAGCGAACAAATCTATGACCGGACATGCACTCGGAGCCGCTGGCGGCCTGGAAGCGATCTCTCTGCTTAAAAGCATGCAGGAGGGCCTGATTCCGCCGACAATCAATCTGGAGCAGCCTGACGAATTGTGCGACCTGGATTATGTTCCTAACCATGCCCGTCAGGCGGATCTGAAGATCGGGATCTCCAATTCCTTTGGCTTCGGCGGACATAATGCGGTCATCGTACTGCGCAGGTATGAGGAGTAAGTCAAGGTAAGCTTACGGTATTCAGTGGTGTGGGAATAGAATGTTGCTACCTGAGCAGCGGATCTCCGGATGGAGACCCGCTGTTTGTCATACAAGTTACCGGTCACGCAGCGGGACTGGAACACAGGCGACAATATCTGACATTGGATTCGTTACTGGGAGAATGGAGTCTTTTAGGAAGCACTCTAGACCTAAATGTTGTACGTTCTGCAACTCTGACCGATTAGTAGCCGGGTGTTCGGCAGGATCAGAGAAATGTTGTATTATAGGATGATTTTATAAGAAGTTACCCTATCAAGATCTGCATATAAATCAATTGAAATACGCAATAGTTTTCTCAATAAATGCCTTGGCCGATTGAGTCAGAAACCGGTCTGACCGGTGAATGATCTCAAAGTGACGGTATGGCGGATCATCTGTAATTCGGATGCAGCGCAGTGTCGGTTCATTCATCGCTTGGATCAGAGGATACGGCAGCAGGGTTCCTCCGACATTGGCTTTTACCAGGCTAATAATGGAAGTGGCCGAACTGATCTCCATGATCGTATTTAAGCTGAAGCCATATTTACGGCAATAGTTATCCACCAGTTCTCGGCCTGTAAATCCTTCGGGGAACATCACCGTTTGGATATCACGCAGCTCCCGGATACCAATTGAACTTCGCTTCGCCCAATCATGATTCTCGGAAACGACGAGCACATATTCTTCACTGCACAAAGAAATGCGTATAAGCCGGTCATCAGGAGCAGACAAGACGTCGATGCCGATGTCTACTTCATTCTCCAGCACTTGATTCAAGACGAAGACCGAAGAGACAACCTTCAGCTGCACCTTCGGGAACCGGGTATGAAAATCTGCCAGCAAAGGAGTAATCCGGTAGTCCAGATCGGAAGGGAGAACCCCGATTACCAGTCGGCCCCGCTGATCATTGCGGAATTCAGCTAATGCATCCCTGGTATTCTGTAAATGACGGATCATCTGTACACAGTGCTCCAGAAACAGATTTCCTGCCTGTGTCATCACAATCCTTTTGCCGACCCGGTCGAATAAGGGAACGCCGAGTTCATCCTCCAGCGCACGTATTTGTTGACTCAGGGTAGGTTGGGATATGCCAAGCTTCTCAGCTGCCCGTGTGAAATGAAGCGCCTCGCACACCGCAATGAAGTTTTCCATCTGACGAATCTCCATATCAGCCACCTCCAATCATTGGTTTTAGTAATCATTTTAATAGAAACAATAGTATTGTTCAATCATTCTAATGATTCTATACTTAACCGTGCATCCCCCAATGCTCTGTCACGGGCTCATGCTCACGGGTGAAAGCCACAATACTACTACCATGAGGAGATTCAGAATGAAACTTTTTTACATCGTCTTGGCGCTTATCCTGGCTTCACTGAATTTACGGCCGCCTATTACATCCATTTCTCCTCTAATGAGCACCATACAAAATGATCTGGGTATAAGCGGGATTACCGCCAGTCTCTTAACCACACTTCCGGTATTGTGTATGGGCCTATTTGCTCCGTTCTCCGTTAGATTAAGCAGAAGGTGGGGAAACGAAGGGGCCATTGTTCTGGCTCTAATCCTCATCGGGCTGGGTACGGGATTACGCTGGTTTGTGGGTACTACTCCATTGATAATGTTCACTTCTTTTCTGTCGGGTGTAGGGATTGCATTGGCAGGACCGCTGTTGTCCAGCTTCATTAAACAGCATTTCCCTGACCGGGTGGCAGCCATGGTAGGGATCTACTCTTCAGCGATGGTGGCGGGGGCGAGCATTAGTGTGGGACTATCGGTTCTGCTTCAGCATCTGCTGGGGGGATCATGGAGGAGTTCACTTGCTGTATGGGCATTCCCCGCAGCCGTTGCATTGCCTGTCTGGTTGCGGTTAGCCTGGTCTGCGCACACAGACCGACAATCCGGTATAAATAAGAGTGTACTTGATGCACCTCTTCCGGTGAAAAACAGGCGTGCCTGGGTGCTGACCCTATTCTTCGGGCTGATGGCAGCGATCTTCTATTCCTTAACCGCCTGGCTCGCACCAGCCATCCAAAGCCAGGGGTACAGCCAGGAGACGGCCGGAAACATCCAAACCTTATTCACATTGATATCGCTGCCCGCTACGTTGTTCATTCCCATGCTTGTACACCGCTACCAAAGACGTGTATTCTGGCTTGTCGGGTGTGCGTTAATGGAGTTGACCGGTGTCCTGATGCTGAACCTATCCGTTAGCCCTTGGCTCGCAGCGGTCCCGCTCGGTATTGGTGCGGGCGGACTGTTCCCGATTGCATTAATGTTGCCCATTGATGAAACAAGCAACGCCCAGGAAGCCAGTAGCTGGTCTGCAATGACTCAATCCGGCGGTTATATTCTCGGAGCGCTTGGGCCGCTGGCCATGGGCTGGTACTACGATGCTACGGGCAGCTTCGTACAAGCATTCTATGGTTTGGCTGGCATCATCGTGCTTCAGATTATCGTTCAATTGGCAATTGGGAACAAAAAAGTTCTCTAGAATAAAAAACAGCGGCAGCCAGGGACTATAGTTCGTCCTTTGCTGCCGCTGTTTCGTATAACAGGTGATCCCTTTACTTTATATTTCTGCTTACAATAGCTTTGACCGGGATAAATTCACTTGTTCTGTGGGGATACATGGCTTCCCCAGACTGAGATGCCTTCCGCCGACAATGCCGTGAATGTCATTACGTTGCTGGCGGTTGCTTCATTCCATTCACGCAGGAACACGCCGCTATACTCCGTCCCGTCTATAGTCAGCTTTGCATTATGCTCATCACCCAGGCTCCATGTGCCTGTTACTGTACCGCTTATCGTCCCGTCTGTGTTCAGCTTAAGAAGCTGCGACTCTACAATCTCAGCGGAAATATCTTTGCCGTGATTGATATATTTGTACTCGCCGGCCACATCCTTACCGGAATACTTGCCGATCTTCTCCCCGCTGTAGCGGTGGGGCGCCACTACCGGCCAGCCCGCTTCGTTCAGGAACATCTGGTGCACCCGCACTTCATGCTGCTCGCCAAGATACGGGAACCGGGTATGAAATATTAGATAATACTGCCCGCTCTTCTCATTGTAATATGCCGAGTTATGTCCGGGAGAGACATACCCTGCACCGCTGGCTGAGAGTTCCTGATCTGTATTCAGGAACTCATAATTCCCCATCAGCTTCACCCCGTAAGGGGCATACGCCGGATCATCAAACAGAACACCAGGTGTCCCCTGCGCGTCAATCATAGCTTTGCCTTCAGAATCCTCAAACGGTCCATCCGGTTGCTTGGAGCGGGCAACACGGATATTATAGCCGCCATTCGCATCTAGCCCTCCGTAAGACAGGAACAAGTAGTAGTAATCCGTCTCCGGACTGTACAGCATATAAGGCCCTTCTATCCGGGCATGATTCGACCCCAGCAGCTTCTTCCCATACCCTTGGTCTGCCAGCGGAAATCCCGTAGCCGGGTCCAGTTCCAGAATGAAGATGCCTCCGGAATACGAGCCATAGACCATCCACAGCTTGCCTTCCTTATCAAAAAACACATCAGGGTCTACTACATTCGGCTTCTCTGTGGCATCATAGACCTCAC
This sequence comes from Paenibacillus sp. FSL R5-0912, assembly GCF_000758605.1. NCBI lineage: Bacteria > Bacillati > Bacillota > Bacilli > Caryophanales > Paenibacillaceae > Paenibacillus > Paenibacillus sp. FSL R5-0912. The sequence goes on along the minus strand of NZ_CP009282.1, from coordinate 3,535,629 downwards.
CGTCATCCCCGATGCCGGCCATTCCCGACTTAAGAATAATTCCCTTATTCTTATAAGCACCATCGACCTTGTCAGCGACTGCGATGCCAAGTGCCGACAACGGTGAATCTCCCCGGCAGGCATCGTAATACATATAGAATTTCCCGTCCGCCAGCTGAATGACATCAGGCGCCCACAGGGTGTCCGATTGTGCCCAGTTGAGAGTCTCACTGAGTTCCTCCGTTACATTGGGGATAAGCACGTTGCCATCCGTTACCCCGGAGGAAACCTGAGTCCACGACATCAGATCTTTAGAATTGGCCGATGCCAAATGCGAACCAAACACATAATAAGCATCGTCAGCCTTGATCACGGATGGATCGTGTACCGATACATTCTCAAATTCAGGTGTGCTTACAGCATTCCCGCCGCTGCAGGCAGACAGCAAAGCTAAGGATATCAAAGCGGTTAGCGTTCTTGTTATCAAGTTATAACCCCCCTTATGTATACCCTTACATTTTGCTGCGCACAGACCAAATAGTCAAGATTTTTATTTATACTTATTAATATTGTTTTAGGTTTATTTAAACTATAAAGTCTGGAAAACCCGTCATGCATGTTCTAGGTGTGGTCCTGAAAGGCAAAAAAGCGCCAAGCCGCAATCGGCCTGACGCTAATCTTAATAGTATGTGCTATAGCCCTGTTCTTAATACTCGCTGCTGTTCTGCACTAGAACCGGCTCCGGATAGGTGTTGCTCAAAACGCGGCGCTGCTTCTTCACGACAGCCGGCGGTTCTACCGCGGGTGCCATCGGATGCATCAGCCAGGACTTCACAAGATGAGTATCGGAAACCTTGTACATTGGCGGTTCTTTCTCCATGTCAATCGCCATAGCATATGTGCTCCGCAGTGCGAAGGCATCACCCTTAGGCGGCTTAATCAGATCTGGAGGTGTGCCCGGAATCGCTGTCAGCAGAGATCCCTTGCTCTCAAGACTTGGCATGGAAGCCAGCAAGCCCCAAGTATACGGGTGTCTCGGGTCATAGAAGATCTCTTCCGCTGTACCCATTTCCACAATTTGTCCGGCATACATAACTGCTACGCGGTCAGCCATTCTCGCCACAACCCCAAGGTCATGGGTGATGAAAATGATCGCTGTATCAATCTTCTTCTGCAGGTCCTTCATCAGATCCAGAATCTGGGCCTGAATGGTTACATCGAGCGCGGTTGTCGGCTCATCGGCAATCAGAAGCTTAGGGTTAGCGGCAAGAGCCATAGCGATTACGACACGTTGACGCATCCCGCCGCTGAACTCATGCGGGTACTGCTGGAAACGGCGTTCAGGAGAAGGAATTCCCACCAGATTAAGCAGCTCAATGCCGCGTTTGTAGGCAGCATCCTTAGAAATTTTCTCATGCTTGAACAAAACTTCGGTAATCTGTCTGCCGACCTTCATCATCGGATTCAGCGAGGTCATCGGATCCTGGAAGATCATTCCGATTTCCTTGCCGCGGATTTTTTGCATTTGCTTCTCATTCTTGCCGATCAGATCTTGTCCATCGAACAGAATCTGTCCACGCTTATATTCGCCCGCAGGCTGAGGAACCAGCTTCATGACTGCTTGTGAGGTTACGCTCTTACCGGAACCGGATTCACCTACAATCGCCAGAGTCTCCCCTTTATTTACATGAAAGCTGACACCACGGATTGCTTGGACTTCTCCTCCGCGTGTTCTGAATGATATAGCTAGGTCTTTTACCTCTAAAAGGCGCTCCATCCTGTCACCCTCTCTGCTTCTTTTCAAATTATGATAATAATTCTCAGTAGTCAAAAAACACGCAATAATATTATTTTATCTATCACTAGGGGGTCACGTCAAGATTTTTCTGAAAACGTCACCGTAACAAATCATCATTCTCAGGTGCGGTTATGTCTTGTCCCGTACTACATCAAGCCCCATACAAGCAGTGGTGTCAGGATCAGCATGAGCAGCACCGACCACCCTATGTTAGCTTCGCTGACAATATTCTCATACTGCAGGCGGTTAAAAGTATTTATAGCGTGCGGCAATGCTACGAGCACGGCTGTCACTACACCCGGGGGATACAGCCTAGAACAATACTTGTGCCAAATGTGTGAAGGTTACCCCCACTATCAGAATATACACGAAGAGCACATCCATAGCAAAATTCCTGGTGGCATGCCATCATAGGCGCCAGGCGCTTCCGCAATGACGGAGAGGGCGACGCTGATATAGCTGGACGATTGTTTGTTCCCCCATGCCTCAACCTCAAGCAAATTGCCACTGGCCCCTTCCAGTTGGCCGTCGTCCCTGTCTTACTTGCGGGAATAACATTCAATGAAGTAAATTAGATCAATATAGCAATCATACAGCTTGATCTGGCAGCTCAGATGTTTCTTCACTTCATTATAACGATCCCCTGAGAGGTTCACCATGAGAAAATACTCACTCTGAATCAGGCAGATCCTCTCCATTCTACAATCCCTGCAACCATCGATGAAAGCGAGGTAAATATTATAATGATCATAAAACCCAGAACGCGCGGTTTCATCTGTACGACTGCCCACCCCGCAGGCTGTGCACATCAGGTACAGCAGCAAGTGAACTATGTACAAAATCAGGGTAGATTTACCGGCCCCCGCAATGTACTCGTTATCGGGGCTTCAACCGGGTATGGACTTGCAGTCAGGATTGCAGCAGCCTTCGGTGCAGGAGCAGCAACTGTAGGTGTATACAGACCCAGCACAGCCAGCGAGACGCGGACGGCCTCCGCAGGCTGGTATAATTCCGCAGCTTTTGAGGAAATGGCCTATACGGCCGGCCTGCGCTCCTACAGCGTATGCGGTGACGCTTTTACCGCAGAAACGAAAGAACGGACCATAGAGTTGATCCGCAGTGAGCTCGGACAGGTTGATCTTGTCATCTACAGCGTAGCCTCGGCACGCAGAACAGACCCGCAGACCGGAGCAGTACATCATTCTGTATTGAAGCCGATCGGCAGCACCTATATCAATACAACGGTCAATTTCCATACCGGAGAACTAAGCACTGTACAGATTGAACCTGCCACCGAAGCTGAAATCGATGACACGGTTCATGTGATGGGCGGAGAAGACTGGCAGCTCTGGATTGAAGCGCTCCGGAATTCCGGTGCTCTGGCGGCAGATGCGGTCACTTTCGCCTTCTCCTATATAGGTTCGGAGCTTACACAGGCCGTCTACCGCGACGGCACCATCGGCCGGGCTAAGGATCATCTGGAAGCCACAGCCTTAGAACTGAATGCCCAATTATCACCAGGCGGAGGCCGCGCTTATATAGCAGTCAGCAAGGGCCTGGTCACCCAGTCCAGCTCGGCGATCCCTGTAGTTCCGCTCTACATCTCCGTTCTCTACAAGGTTATGAAAGAACAGGGACTGCATGAAGGCTGCATCGAACAAGCATACCGGCTGTATACCGGTTTCCTGTACAACCCGGAAGGGACTCCGGTAGACGGACAAGGGCGCATCCGGATTGATGATCATGAGATGAGCCCCGCAGTGCAGACAGAAGTGGACCGCATCTGGCCCAAGCTAAGCACGGAGAATGTCTATGAATGTACCGACCTGCAAGGCTACAGACGCGAATTCTTCCAGCTGTTCGGATTTGAGGCCGAAGGCGTCGATTATGAAGCCGATATTGATCCTGTCGTACCTGTCCGTAACAGGTACTGCGGCTAACCGGAGTATCTCCGGAAATACAAATGCAGGAGGCCGGATTCTCATAAGAGAACCGGCCTCCTGTGTGTGTATTAACGTCACCGCTTCCTGTGCACGCTTTCGCACCAGACACGTTTATGCAAGAAACCGTTGTATTCTTTAGGACTTAAGCTTATTCTGCAGCCGAGAACAGCTTCCAGGTCTCCGCCAGATTATCACGCGTCCAGTTCACATGATTCTCATCCTTATATTGGCGCGAATAACACTCAATAACCATAATAAGATCCAGATACAGGTCGTACAACCGCTTCCGCAGCACTTCATTCGGACTGTTGAGTGCTGTCCCATAACCCTCAAAAAACGCTTCCGAGTTCTCGAAATGCCGGAAATAATACTCCTGAAGCACATCACCCCAAAGCGCCCGCTCCCAGTCAATAATGGATACGATCACGCCATCCTGCACAAAAATGTTGCCGTTCCATAAATCCCAGTGAACAAGACGCGGCTGTGTCACCTCATCCAGCGCAGGCAGATAACGCTCCAGCGCCTGCTCAATCTCAGCTTCAGATACAGGTAACACTGCATTCAGTCTCCGGGCATCCTGGAGAACATTCCCCATCATCGTTCTGAAGGTCTCCCGCCAGGATGCTCCGGCACTAGCAGCACCCCCGCTGAACAGACCGAAGGCCGACCCTTTGATTTCATTGATCAGCCGCTGATACCGTCCGAGCTCGTACTCAATAGAAGCTCTTTGCTCAGCGGACAGGCTCTCCTTCACATCAATGTAAGGTTCGCCTGCTACTTTCTCCATGAAGAAATAGGGGCATGGAATCAGCTGCAGGCTCTCATCATAACTGTAGACTTCAGGCACAGGAATTCCGCCTGCGGCACGGACCAGGCGGAGAGCTTCCACCTCAGCACGCATAATATCCTTCTCATAGCTGAGCACCGCTGTCTCCGGCCCTGGAGCAACCTTAAGGATGACCGACCGTCCATCGCTTAGCTCCAGATCATATCCTGTATTAAAGAAACCTCCGGTCAGCTCTTTGCTGCCGACAACTGCTGAATCTGCACCGAAGGCGCTTGCTGTCAAAAGACTCAGCTGCTGGTCATTCAGCTTGACCTTGGTGAAGCTCTCCACCACGTTAAACCCACCACATCTCGGAAAGAGGCTCTTCAATGAGTACCTGGCGGAGATTGTCTACAGCCTTGGAGAACCCTTCCTCAATGGACATCAGGCCGTCTTCGTGTTCAATGCTGACCACATAGTCGTATCCTACAAGGCGGAGCGCGCTCATCATGTCCGCCCACACCTTGACATCATGTCCGTAGCCTACGGAACGGAACTGCCACGCGCGGTCAAGCATATTCGTATAGGACTGCATATCGGTCAGACCATGCTTGTTGACATTAACCGGATCGATCACTGTATCCTTCGCATGGAAGTGATGAATTGCACCTTCACGGCCCAGAATATGAATCGCCTGCACCGGATCAATCCCCTGCCACCACATATGGCTCGGGTCCAGGTTCGCGCCAATGGCTTCCCCTGCAGCTTCTCTTAGTCTCAGCAGCGTAGCTGGCGTATGCACCGAGAATCCTCCGTGCAGTTCAAGGCCAATCTTCACATCATGCTCAATTGCAAAAGCAGCCTGCTCCGTCCAATAAGGGATCACTTTGTTCTCCCACTGCCAGGTCAGAATCTCCTGGTAATCATTCGGCCATGGCGCAACCGGCCAGTTCGGATATTTCGCGCCTTCATGATCGCCGGGACAGCCGGAGAAGGTATTCACAACCTTAACACCCAGCTTCTGTGCCAGCTTAACCGTGTTCACGAAATCCTCATGGTCCTTGGCTGCCAGCTCCTTCTGCGGATGCAGCGGATTGCCGTGGCAGCTAAGCGCACTGATCATCAGACCGCGGGATTCTACTGCATGCTTGAATTCCTTAAGCGCTGCTTCATTCTCAAGCAGCAGCTTCGGATCGCAATGGCTGTTACCGGGGTAACCTCCGGTGCCGATCTCAACGGCCTTCAGACCTTTGGATGCCACATAATCCAGTGCTTCCTCCAGCTTGCGGCCGCCGAACAATACCATAAATACTCCAAGTTTCATTGATGTTGCCACCTCTCCCTGATCTCTTCTCGTATCTTGTTATGCTCCGTAGATATCGAAATTCTTAATGGTCTCATTCTTCTCTGCCGCTTCAAAGATGGCTTCAATCAGAACAAGCACACGCAGCACCTCAGCGTTCTTGACAATCGGTTCTGCTGTTCCTTCGATTACTGCAGCCAGATTGTCATAGAAGCTGGAGGACAGCTCAGACGCCGCCGGCAGGTCTTCGGTAATTGTCGAGCCTTCTGAAGGCGGAGCCATCGTCTTGGTCAAGCCAACACCTGCACGGATCGGTGTCGGTTCTATTTTCTCAGATGCGTGGTTACGGGTGATCATTCTTCCTCTCAGAGACCAGTCCTCAATAATAGCTGTCCCCTCAAGCCCCTTCACATACCATCTTGGCAGCGTGATGAAGTTGGTGGTTCCGACCTCAACGATAGCCTTGATCCCGTTCTCAAACTGCAGGCTGGCCTCGAAACCGTCATCTACATCATTGCCGAGAATAAAGCTCAGACTGCTGCTGACGCTTGTGACTTTGCTGTCAATCATGAACAGCAGCTGATCCAGCAGATGAACGCCCCAGTCCAGCAACATCCCTCCGCCCTGCGCCTTCACATGACGCCAGTCGCCGGGAATTCCGTTAGCACCATGCACCCGGGACTCAAGCTGGAAGAGTGATCCAATCGTCTCCTTCTCATACATCTCCTTGATTACGCGGAAATCCTCATCCCAGCGTCTGTTCTGGTGTACCATCAGCACACGTCCGGCCGCATCTGCCGCTGCCTGCATCTCGGTAAATTCGGCCGAAGACATGGCCACCGGCTTCTCACAGACCACATGCTTACCCGCCTGAAATGCACGAACAGCAATGTCCTTGTGGACATCATTCGGTGTAGCGATCAGAATAATGTCCACCTCCGGATCTGCCAGTACTTCCTCATAGCTGGAATAAGCGGTGTAACCTGCTTCGGCAGCCAGAGCGCGCCGGTCTTCCAGCAGATCGAAGGCTCCGCTCACTATCACGCGGTCACTTTCTTTGATTAATTGCGTGTGATAGCTTCCCATTCCGCCGTAACCAACGATAACTACAGTATGTTTGATTGAACTCATGGATTCCACTCCTGTTTTCTCTAATAGTCGCGTGAACCGGAGGTGCTCTTAGTTGTCAGAACTTCCGTCAAAATAAACGGCCCGTCCGGTACGTGCTGATTCATACACTGCTTCAAGGATCTGGGTAACAACAAAAGCCTGCTCCGGCAATACAACCGGATCTTTATCTTCTCTTACCGCTTCCAGCCACAGACGCGCTTCACGGTCAGCTTCAGTCTCAGCAGCACCGGAGTAGAACGCTACTCCGCCTGATCCAAGATCAACCTTGGTTTCGTACAGGCGTCCGGCACGTTCGCCGTTCAGACGCAGGCCGTCCTTCATGTCTGCTCCGCCCTCCGTGCCGGCGAGCATTGTCTTGGCTTCACCAAATTCTGACACATTCAGCGCCCAGCTGGCTTCAAGCACAATTGTAGCACCGTTCTCCATTGTAATGAAGCCGAATGCGGAATCTTCAACCTTGAATTGTTCCGGATCCCATGGACCGAAGGCATTCGCCGCATTCTTCTTCTGGCCCAGCTTATGGAAGGTGGAGCCTACAACCATACGCGGTTTGTAGTTATCCATCAGCCAGAGCGTCAGATCCAGTGCATGTGTACCGATATCGATCAGCGGTCCGCCGCCCTGCTTCTCTTCATCCAGGAATACGCCCCAAGTCGGAACGGCACGGCGGCGAAGCGCAATAGCCTTACCGTAATAGATATCGCCGAGTTCACCGCTCTCGCACAGCCCCTTCAGATAATCGCTGTCTGCGCGGAAACGGTTCTGATAGGCAATGGACAATTTCTTTCCTGTACGCTTGGCGGCATCCAGCATCTCCTTCGCCTGCGCAGTGGTCTTTGCCATCGGCTTCTCGCACAGCACGTGATTGCCGGCTTCGAGGGCGGCCACAGTGATCTCGGAGTGGCTGTCGTTTGGTGTGCATACATGCACGATGTCGAATCCGCCAGCGGCCAGCATCTCACGGAAATCAGTGAAGACAGCAGCGCCTTCAGCGCCATAAGTCTTGGCAGCCTCTTGGGCACGTTCTTCTACGATGTCACAGAATGCCACCATTTCGGCATCCGCCTGACGGGAAAGACTTGGCATATGTTTGCCGTTTGCGATACCACCGCAACCGATAATAGCAATTTTGAGTTCGTTAGACATGAATATTTCCTCCTTGATTACCATATGATTTGATCCAATTCAAACTGTCAGCTACACTGGCAAGCGGTGAACGGCTGCAATAATCCTGTTCAACCACTGCCCATTCCACACCAGCCGCAGCAGCCGCTTCAATGATAGCAGCCAGATTGACTTCGCCTTCACCCAGTACAACAGTCTCCGGAGATCCGTCTTCGCGTTTCTTCAGGTCCTTGAGGTGGATGATCGGCAGCCGTCCTGCGTATTTATTGATGTATTCTACCGGATCATATCCGCCAAAATACACCCAGCATGTATCCATTTCCACTTGAAGCTGTTCAGCAGGCACCTGTTCGAACAGATAGTCAAAAGCAGTAAGGCCGCCCACCTTCTCAGTAAATTCAAAATCATGATTATGATAAGAAAGAACCGCCCCGCCTGCCCGGCATTTGTCGCCGATCAGTTGCAGGTTCTTAGCCACTTCAGGCCAATTGCGCTGTTCTTCCGTCAGAAAAGGCACGATCAGATTACGGTTGCCAATCTCCAGATTGAAGCTGATTTCCTGTTCCGTATTGTTCAGCATAACATCATACGGGCGATGTGCTCCGAGAGCAGCGAGTCCTGTTTCCTCAAGCAGTGCCTTCACCTGCCCGGCCGTCCGGCCGAAATAGTGGAAGAATTCCACACCGCTATAGCCCAGTTCGGCAACCTTGCGTATTGTCCCTTCGAAATCCTGTTCCAGTTCGTCTCTCAGCGTATACAGCTGAAGTCCTACCTTCAACATTATTGCTCTCACTCCTAAGTTTGATCCGAGAGTCAGACTGATCTTGCCGCCACCGCCCTTTGCCCGCACCTATGCCAGGCATTCCACCTGAACAAACGGGCTGTAAACATAGGATGGAATATAGCTGTCTATCTGCCATCCGCTGCGTCCAGTGTTTGCCTATGTAGCGATCAGAGCCGCAATACAGCCTCCCCCACATCATTTGTATGTTTTTTTGCTTAGGTACATGGTAATATGAAAGCGTATATAATAAAATGAATAATATGATTAAAACATGAACAATCTGCTTATCATTTAACAACCAGGAGGACTCATGACACCTAACGCAGCCTGCCACATCCTATCCGCCGGATTCTCCTTCCACCGCAAGCCGTTTCATATGTCCCGCAGCGAAGGCGTCCAGTATTATCTGCTGCGCCTCCAGACCGAAGGACGCAGCCGGACGATGGAAGGCGGAGTCATCACTACTGTCGAGAGCGGCAATCTGATGCTGTTCGCACCGACTGATCCCTACTATTTAAGTATTGACAAGGAAGTCTACCCTGTCGGCAAGCCGCGGATTGAGAGCGGCGACTATCATATTTTCTGCAGCGGTCCCTGGATTGAAGAATGGTGGGGACGCAAGCATCGTCCGGCCGTACTCCGTCTGCCGCTCAGCGATCATATTCTTGGCCTGTTCCGCCAGCTTGTACTGGAGCAGCGCCGTTTATCGGATTCTTCACCGGATATCTCCGCGTGTTATCTGCAGATTCTATGTATGGAAATTGACAGGCTAATGTCCGAGCAGCCGGCAATTTCACCCAAGGCCTATCTTGCTTACCGGATGAAGCAATATGTCGAGGAGCATGCCGCGTACGCCTTCCGTCTGGAGGATGTGGCCGGCCATGTCGATATTTCCGTCTCCCGCGCGGTTCATCTGTTCAAAGAGGCGTTCGGCACTACGATTGTGAAATATGTAAATGACGTCCGGCTGGATATGGCGAGGGAGAAGATCACCTTCAGTCCGATGCCGCTGGAGCATGTCTCTGAAACTTGCGGGTTTGCCAATTATACGTACTTCCACCGTGTCTTCCGCAGCCGGTTCGGAATGTCACCCAAGCAGTACCGTATCCATAGCAGGGCGCAGGCGTAAGGTCAGGAGACCAGGAGGCATGCAAAAGGAGCGCCATCATTATAGATCCGCTCCTTGTGTTTGACTTTATTCAATTGCTGGCGCTTGCCGGGTGTCATTCGTACATGCTGGGAGATGGCGCCGTAATCCTGATTCATCCTGCGGTTTCTTTCGGCACACCAGGTGCCGGAGCGTTCTGCCTTCAGCAGAGCTTTTTGCGTGCGTGTACGTGCCATATGCGGTAACACTCCTTGCCATAAGCTTATTCAGTACATGCGGTACTGTTATTTTAATATTAACATAATCACCACACTACTGCCCGGTATAATTAACTATAATAGTCGATTACCCTATGGCGAGCTTACGCGGCCTTGTCCCCGGCTTGCAGCGGAGCAGCTTGTTACAGTATTCTTGATGGGCAAGGTACATGCATCTGGTACAAGAATGTCATGCATCATACCCGGAATTGAATAGGCAGAATCAGGAGGAGAAATCAATGAAATACGATGTGCTGTATGACGGCGCTTTTGCCATGCTGAAGGTAGTCCTGGAGTCAGGAGAAAGTGTGAAGGCGGAGATGGGGGCGATGGTCGCCATGTCGCCGAATGTGGAGCTGAGAGGAACGGTAGACGGCGGTCTCATGCGGGGCCTCGGCCGGATGCTGAGCGGGGAGAAATTCTTCTTCCAGGAGCTGACCGCCACCCGCGGACAGAGTGAAGTGCTGCTCTCACCAGGGGCAATCGGGGATATTCAAGCCATTGAGCTGGACGGCTCGTACAAGCTGATGGTGCAGAAGGATGGTTTCCTGGCTGGAACCCACGGCATTCAAGTAAACACCAAAATGCAGAATCTGACCCGCGGTTTATTCTCCGGCGAAGGCTTCTTCATTGTAGAAATCAGCGGCAAAGGTACCGTCTTCCTCTCCTCCTTCGGAGCCATTCACGCCATTAACCTCGGCCCTGGCGAGGAAATGATCATTGATAACGGTCACCTCGTGGCCTGGCCGGATTATATGGAGTATAAAGTGGAAAAGGCAGCCTCCGGCTGGCTGAACAGCTTAACCAGCGGGGAAGCCCTGGTCTGCCGGTTCCGCGGCGAAGGTGTTGTTCTGGTCCAGACCCGCAATCCCGGAAGCTTCGGGACGTGGATCAAGTCCTTCGTGCCGAACCGGCCGTAGCAGCGGCGGGCTGCCGATTCCGAAATTTAAAAAAGATTGAACCTGTTAATAGAAGAATCACAGGTTCAATCTTTTTTGGAAATTCATCCGCGTTTGACCGGGTACTTAAGCCATCAGCTTGTCGAAATGACTGGAAATGAGCATAATCATATCTTCCGGTGTTACCATTTCGGGATAGATTACACTATGGACGACCAATCCGTCTACTAATGCATGCAGCGTCTTGATTTCGCGGTCCAGATCCAGGTCCTGTCTTAACAGATTCACGGCATCCAGGTACTCCATCATCTGGCAGAAGCCGCTATACAGCCCGTTATGTACTTCCTGTTTCAGCGCCTGTATGGCGGGGTCCGCTGCTGCCCGTCCGACAAAAGCCAGCCAGACCTCCGCTTCCGCTCTCCTCTCTTCATCAATGGGCATTAATTCATGAATCAGCCTCTCCACATCCTCCCGGGGATTCCCCGAGTATTGAAAGACCTCAACTCTCTGATAACTTCGTTCACTCACCAGTCTCATGGAGAAGGCAAGCAGCTCGGATTGGCTGGCAAAATAATGCCGCAGCGATCCCAGCGACATGCCCGCCTCCCTGGCAACATTCCGCACGGATACAGCTTCCAGACCATCACGCCGGATGATCCGCCAAGCCGCCTCCGCCAGATGATTACGGCGTTCGTCATGGTCCACTTTTTTTGGCATAACGTCATTATAGCATGTGCACCAGCCTCATATCCCTGCTCCATAAGTCGCAAATGCGCTGATTCTCCGCTGCTATTAAATAAAAAGACGCCGGCTGTTAAATCCGCCACGCGTCTTTGGATGTGCCCCAGTTGCGGCTCAGGAAACAGCCCGGCATTCTTTATCACCCTTGCAGCCGTTTCCCTTGCAGGTATTATAGGTACCTTTGAAATCAAGCCGGTGATCGGTCACGCTGAAGCCGTACTCACGGGCCAGCCGCGCTTCAAGGTCCACCAGCCAGTCATCCTTGATCTCCTCGAGCTTGCCGCATACACTGCAGATCAGGTGGTGGTGCATATGAACATGATCGTCACCGCGCAGGTCATAGCGGGCAACGCCATCGCCGAAATTCATCTTTTCTACAATATGAAGCTCACACAGCAGCTCTAAGGTACGGTATACGGTCGCTAGTCCCAAATGCGGATAACTGCGCTTGACCAGCATATAGACCTCTTCCACGCTTAAGTGATCCTTCTCGTTGTCCAGTAATACTCTTACTATAGCCTCGCGCTGTGGCGTAAGCTTATAATTCTGTGCCGCAAACTGCTGGCTGATATTTGCTACTCGGTTCACCCGGGTTCCCACCTTTCCGGAAGTTGAACAATTCCCGACAATAATTAGTAATCTTTACGATATAAGCATAACAAACTTGTCCGCCAAAGAAAAGGCCTGACACCAGTATAACATCACTTTTCCCCAAAAACGTATAAATAGGTTCTGCTACTAATGATTATATTATTACCGGCTAGTCTTACGCCCAATCCGAAGTGCGCCTTCCCTCCATACCTTATATAGACTAAATCTCTTATAAGTGAGGATGATCCGGATGGTGAAAATAAAACCCAGGCAGACCCAGCGGCTTGTGACAGCCCGTGTACTGCGCAGAGTCGCCACGGCCATGCTGCCGTTCTACCGGAAAATTGCCGGTAACAGCAGTTATGCCGCTGATTGGACAACCGCCGTTGTCTCCGCGGATCTTGATCTGATGGGCAGACTGCTGGCCAGAATTCCCACCCTTGCCAGGGTTGATAATTATGGGACGAACGGCATCGGCTATTTCATCTCGTTTCCGTTTCCGCTGCCGGTTGCGTTCTACACGAATGGAACAACGATTCCGCCGGGCACGGTCCAGTTCACCTTCAGTACAGCAGCCCACCGCAGCATCGCACGGGCCGTAATTCCGCTCTACCGGGAGCTCTCTGTAAATAACAGCTTCGCGGAGAGTCTTGCTGCAGCCATCCGGCGCCGGGACCGTGGTGCGGTAACAGCGATGGTACGCAGTCTCGTTACAGCAGATTCGCTTAAATCCGTAACCATTGAAGACAGCGGGATCGCGCTGCTGTTCAGAACAAGGTTCAGTAAATACCCTTACCGCAACCTGCTGTTTCAGGAAATGATGTAAATCGTCTGCAACCCATCTGCAACCTTTTCTAGTGTCTTTGCGTCATTAGAGTCAAGTTGAAACGGTTTAGCCGGTACTGTAACGGACAATTACCGGATCAGCGTTCAATCTAGTGGTACAACCTACGATAGAGGTGGAATTCAGATGAGTATCAAAAAAAACACGATCGCAGCTTTTACAGCCGTAACGCTTCTTACCTTCTCTTTCAGCGGACAGATTTTTGCAGCCGGCAGCAGCTTTAAGGATATTGACAGTGTAACCGGTAAGGACAAAATCAACTCTCTGAAGCAGCAGGGCCTGATCAAAGGAATATCAGATACCCAGTTTCTGCCTGCATCCACTGTAACTACAGCACAAGGCGTTCAGTTTATCTCGGGCGGACTCCAGCTTAGCCTGGCCGCAATTGATTTCAACAAGGCACCCGTAGCCAGTGCGATCTTCTCCAAAGTAAAAGACAACGCCTGGTACGCAGAAGCATTCATCAATGCGCACTATAATGACGTGGATATTCCCGCTGATATTGATCCATCCAAACCGATTACCAAAGAGCTGTTCACCAGCCTGCTGATTCAAGGCGTTGAAAAGGCAGGCAACCTGCCGATGATCAATATCGTTCCGGTGGACATCGCCGATGCAGATGCGCTTGAGCCGTCCTACCAGGGCACAATCCAGCGGTCCTTGAAATACAACATCAATACACTGGATGCTAACGGCAAGTTCAACCCGAAGAGCCAGCTCACCCGCGCCGAAGCGGCAATTATGCTCTACAATGCACTGGACTATTTGAATTCACGCAGTGATGCAGCAACACAGAACTAACTAATGGCTGAGTAAATTCACAAGCGGAAAAGGCAGTCCGGGATTCCCCTCCCGGACTGCCTTTTTGCGTTATTGCTTAAACAATCTTAGACTTCTCCGCTGAGCCGGTTCAGGAACTGCAGGGCGCGCGGATTCTTCGTCTGCTCCAGCACCTGCTGCGGAGTTCCCTGTTCCAGAATGACTCCGTTATCCATTAGGATGATCCGGTCGGCCACGTCGGCCGCGAATTTCATCTCATGGGTAACAATGACCATCGTCATTCCTTCCCGGGCCAACTGCTTTATGACCTTTAGCACCTCACCGACCAGCTCCGGATCGAGCGCTGAGGTTGGCTCATCGAAGAGCAGCACCTCCGGCTCGACCGCCATCGCCCGGGCAATCGCCACGCGCTGCTGCTGGCCGCCGGACAGCTGATGCGGATAGGTATCCGCCTTGTCACCCAGTCCTACCTTATCCAGCAGGGCAAGCGCCTTCGTTCTGGCTTCCTCCCTGGAACGCTTCTGAACGGTCACCTGACCCTCCATTACATTGCCGAGTGCCGTCATATGCGGGAACAGATTGTAGGACTGGAAGACCATTCCGGTCTGCTGGCGAAGAGACAGCACGGTACGCTGTGGAATTTTGCCGCCGGGAGTGAAATCCAGCTTAATATTATTCAGAGCCAGACTGCCCTTATCCGGGGTCTCCAGCAGGTTGAAGCAGCGCAGCAGGGTGGTTTTGCCGGAGCCGGAAGGTCCGATGATGACCATCACTTGGCCATGCTCAACTGTAAGATCAACACCCTTCAAGACCTGCAGCGGACCGAAGGATTTATGTAAATCACGTATTTCAATCATGGGTATGCCTCCTTAACTGGCCGAATACCGGTCCAGCCGCTTCTCCAGGTATTTCTGCAGCACCGATAATACTGAGCAAAATAACAGATAAAATAATCCCGCTTCGCAATATAACAGCAGCGGTTCATAGGTAGTGGCTGTAATTTGCTGAGCTTTTCTGAACATTTCTACATATGTGATGCTTGCTGCAAGTGATGTATCCTTCACCAGACTAATGAATGAATTTGATAATGGCGGTACCGATACACGGGCAGCTTGAGGCAGTATCACCCGCCGCAAAGCCTGTCCACGGCTCATACCGACGGAGAACGCAGCCTCCCATTGGCCTTTATGTATCGACAGAATAGCCGCCCGGACAATTTCTGAGGAATATGCCCCGACACTAAGGGTGAAGCCGATCACAGCTGCGATGAACGGATCAAGCACAATGCCTACCGTAGGCAACCCGTAGAAAATAATAAACAGCTGCAGCAGCAGCGGTGTTCCGCGGATAACCCAGACGTAGAAGCCGGCAATCAGCTTCGGAATTCTCCAGGAAGAGAGACGCACAAGTGCAGTAATTATAGCAAGTGTAAGCCCAAGTGCAAAGGAGACCAGGGTCAGCGGAATGGTAAAAGCCACCCCGGCTTTGAACAGAGGCAGCAGTGAGTCGAGAAATATTTGTATTTTGCGGTCATCCATCGTTCTGACATCCTTCTTGGAACGGCAAGGCGAAGCATCCGGCTCCCGCCCTGTGTCCATAAGTTATTTGAGACTGCAGCCCAGCAGGCAAGCTTATTTCGATACATCAGCTCCAAAGTATTTCTCGGAAATCTTCAGATATGTCCCATCATCATGAATGGCAGTCAGCGCTTCATTCACCGCCTGTACAAGCTCATCATTACCTTTCAGGAAGACCGCTGCACTGTACGAGCCTTCTGCAATCTCGTCAACCTGCTTGATCTTGATATCCGGCTTCTGCTTCTTCAGATCCAGGAAGGACAAGCCATCATTGACGGTTGCATCAATCCGGCCGGAGGTCAGCAGATCAATCGCCTGATTGAAGCCCTCTGTGGATACAATCTCTGCCCCGTTATCCGTTGCAATCTTACCGAGGTTGCTTGTCAGGGATTGGCCGGCTTTCTTGCCTTTGAGGTCCGCGAATGATTTAATGTCTTCATTATCTTCACTGACGATCAGCACAGCCTTGGATACGATATACGGATCGGAGAAATCATATTTCACTTTGCGCTCATCCGTAATGGAAACTTCGTTGAAGATCGTATCGAACCGCTTGGCATCCATACCGGCAAAAATACCGTCCCACTGTGTCTCGATAAACTCGGCTTCCACGCCCAGACGTTTAGATACCTCTTCAGCAATTTCCACATCGAAACCGGTCAGCTTGCCGTCGGCATCATGATACGTGAACGGGGCATAGGTGCCTTCTGTTCCGATACGCAGCTTGCCGCTGGCTTTGACAGCTTCCAGACTATTCTGCTCAGCAGGTGCAGCACTATCTGTAGCCGCCGCAGTGGGTTCAGCCGCCGCATTGCCGCCTGTTGCTGAATTATTGTTATTGTTATTGTTGTTGCCGCATGCCGCAACCAAGGCCATGGTCAGGAGCAGCAGAATTGTCAGACTAAGTTTTTTCATAAGATTAATCCCCTCTCATCTCTCTTTATGTTCCGGAATTGCCGGCAAAATGAATCGTAACACTGAGCAGTTACATCCGTCAATAGTTTTTCCGATAATAAACATCGGATTTATGCTCTATCGGTTTTGGATAGTTTTAGCTTGCCCCGAAATTGCAATTCTTCATCAGTGGGGGCAAACGAAATGATCAAAGCGCAAATCAGCGACCCTCCAGTAAAGGAGAGTCGCCGCCTTACTTCTTATGAATGTTAATGCACCTATTAACCGTGCATGATTTCGGGCACCACTTTCTCTTTGGAGCCTCCGCTTTCCGATTTGCGGCCCCGGCGCAGCAGCAGTCCAAGGACGGCACCGCCTAAAGCGACAAAAATCATAATGTGGAAGGTATCGGCAAAGCCTTGGGCCAATACAGTCTGCTTGGCCAGCTGGAGGGCTTCCTTTGAGGCTCCGTCCACCGTCTGCCCGGCAGCGGCTGCCGCCTCCTGCATTTCAAGACCACGTGCAGAAGTTCTGGCCGTCAGAATCGTAACCAGTGTCGACACTGCAAGCGAGTTAATAACCTGCTGCATGGAGTTGGTGAGAGAGGTTACCCGGTTGACGAGATTACCTGGCGCTTTGTTCAGCAGATGCGTATTCATCGGCATCATCATCATCCCCATCCCTGCACCGCACATGATTAGCGGAAGAATGAGATCACGGCTCTGGGTAGTCAGATCGACATGGGAATACTGGAATAATGCTCCTGAGACCAGACTGAGTCCACAGACCACCAGCCAGCGCACCCCGATCCGGTCGAACAGAATGCCGGCAATTGGCATCATCAGCCCGGAAGCAATGGCCTGCGGCAGCAGGGTTAGGCCGGTATCAAATGCGCCGAAGCCGCGCGCCTGCTGCAGAAACTGCGGCAGTAGAAATAAGGCGCCATATAAGCCGAACTGGGCGATCCACTGCACGATAATTCCGGTGGTGAAATCCACAGATTTCAGAATTCGCAGCTCCAGCAAAGGGGTCTTGGAACGCAGCTCGGCAATGACAAAGGCAATCAGTGCAACAGCTCCCAGGGATAACCCGATTAGCGTTTTGTCCGAGGTCCAGCTCTGCGCCCCCTGACTTACACCGTAAGTGAGTGAAGCAAACGCCAGCGGTCCGAGAACCATTCCGAATTTATCCATGCCGGGAACGGTGTTCTTCGCCGCATTCGGCAGCTTTCGCAGCCCAATCAGCACACAGATAATACCGATGGGGATATTAATCAGGAAGATCCAGCGCCAGGAATGATATTCCACCAGCCAGCCGGACAGTACTGGACCAATCGCGGGTGCGAACAGCACGGGAATCCCCATAATTCCCATAACAACGCCGACTTTACTCTTGGGAGCCAGTCTGTACACATAAGCCATCCCGACCGGGAGCACACAGCCCCCTCCGAGACCCTGCAATACCCGGAATACGACCAGCCATTCTGCACTGCTTGGCGTTGCACACAGAATGGAGCCGATCGTAAACACAATAACAGCTGTCAAAAAGACGTTCTTAGCCCCGAACCGGTCAGACAGCCAGCCTGACAGCGGAATGACCGAAGCCTGCGCCAGCATATACCCGGTTACAACCCACTGCAGCGTATGCAGGTCTGTATTGAAATCCACCACTAGTCTGGACAATGCCACATTCATTGCGGTACTGTCCAGCACAACCATAAATACGCCGGCAATAATAGCCAGCAGCGGAACTAGAATGCCGGATAACCGGAAATCGGCATCCTGCTTCAAGGTCTGATTCATACTCCTTCTCCTCCTGAATTGTCCGCAGTCAGCTACGTTGACCTGCGGGCAGGTTTGTCTATATAATTAGTGAACGGACAATTGTCCGTTATCGCATTTCATAGTCTACGGACAATTGTCCGATGTGTCAATTGTTTTACATAATTTCCTGTAAACAACACACAAGTTACCAGTGAATTACTTCGGGCTAGCGGAATAAGTCAATTCCCCCTCACTTGATTCGTTACCGGCAGTATAGAGATTTATTAGAACTCACTGTAGGCATAAATGTTGTTTATTTTGCAGCTTTGATTCATGGATAGCCGGGTATCCGGATGGATTGTTGTATGACTGAAAGGGGATATTATGAAAAAAACAGAAACGAAAGTTGAACCTGTAACATCAGCAGCTCCCGAGAACACAGAGAACACAGGGCACGCAGATAACGCTGCAAAAGAACCCGCCGATCCTTATATGCAGCGGATACTCGAAGCGGCCCGCCAGCTGTTCACCGAGAGCGGCCTCGAAGCTGTCAGTATGTACGGCATCGCCAAACGGGCCGGCATAGGACAGGGATCGCTGTACCGCCGCTTCACCGATAAGGGCGAAATCTGTTCGGCTCTGCTGCTGGACAGCACCGAGCAGTTTCTGTCGGGGATGGAACAGCAGCTTGCTGCCAGCGCCGGTGAAACGGCTGCCCTCGCGCATCTGCAGAGCAGCATTGAGCAGGTCGTTGGTTTCATTGAGCAATATGCGGAGCTCTTGAATATGATCAAATCTGAATTCACAGGCAAGAAGCAGCTTACCCAGTTCGAACATCCTTTTTTCCAGCGGCTCGGGAGGATTATGAGTGAACTTCTGCACCGTGCATCCGCGAATGGAGAGATTATCGGGATTGATCCCCGCTTCGCTGCCACAGCACTGATCTCTGTACTTAGTCCCGATCTTTACCTGTATGAACAGAAACGGAACGGCTCCTCCAAAGAGGAAATCTCGCAGGGAATTGTTGCATTGTTCATAACCGGCCTCTCCAAGCGCTGAGTACAGGCTCTTTACAAGCGGAGGAATTATGGTATATTAAGTAGCAATTACGAATTCAATAGCGCCTGTTATTTCACTAGGGGAGTCGGCCGACTGAGACGGAGCTTAAGCTCCGGACCCTTGGAACCTGATCTGGATCATACCAGCGGAGGGAAGTGGAGCAGAATGTATCAGCGGTTCCGCGTCTTTGCAAACTGACTGTACCTTCAGACCCATTCATTTCCTCCGGAAATGGATGGGTCTTTCTTGTTTTCGTAGCGTAATCACTTTTCCCTAAGGAGGCTTGCTTCCCCATCCTATGATCAACATCGCGAACCTGTCCTATTCTTTCGGCGCAGCTTCAAGGGCTCCGGTCTTCTCCGAAATCTCCATGAAGGTCCGCCGCGGGGAGTTCATCTCCGTCGTGGGGGCCAGCGGCTGCGGCAAAAGCACGCTGTTCAAGATTATCGCCGGCCTGCTGGAACCCGGCAGCGGCGAGGTTGCACTGCACGGGCAACCGTCCAAAAACGCCTTGGAGCGGCTCGGCCAGGTCGGATATATGCCGCAGCGGGATCTCCTGCTGCCGTGGAGAACCGTGCTGGACAATTGCCTGCTGCCCTGGGAACTGAAGCGGAGCGGCTCCAAAGAGGAAGCCGTTATCCAGATCCGCAGCATGCTGCAGCAGTTCGGTCTTGGTGAGACCGGAGCTGCGTATCCGCATGAGCTGTCGGGTGGCATGCGCCAGCGGGTTGCGGTGCTCCGCACCCTTGCCGCCGGGAATGAGCTGCTCCTGCTGGACGAGCCGTTCGGGGCGCTGGACGCCATAACCAAGCGGGAGCTTCACCGCTGGCTGCTGGAATTATGGTCGGGACTGGAGAAGACTGTGCTGTTCATTACCCATGACCTTGAAGAAGCGCTTCTGCTTAGCGACCGCATCTATCTGATGACCGGCGGTGCCGGGGGCGGTATGCAGGAGTTCATCACCGGTCTGCCCCGCCCCAGACATCACAGTCTGAATTACGAACCGCAGTTTGTTGCCCTGCGGAAGGAGTTGGAGCTGAAGCTGAATGACAACCGTCTTTTATAGAAGATTGCTGCGGGAATACAGCCCGGCTATTCTGCTCGTGCTGCTGATCCTTGCAGTCTGGGAAACGGTGTCCCGGCTGGGGCTGATTCCTCCGTTCATCCTGCCGGCCCCCACTGCCATCTGGAGCGCTCTGATGGAGGAGCGGCGTCTGCTCTTCGGTGTGCACCTGCCCGCAACGCTGCTTGAGGTACTAACAGGCTTCGCTCTGTCCGTCTTCTGCGGCAGTCTGCTGGGAACGGGCATGCATCTATTCAGGCCGATGGCCAAAGCGCTGTATCCGCTGCTGATTATCAGCCAGACGATTCCGCTGGTTGCCCTCTCTCCCCTGTTTATCATGTGGTTCGGCTACACCTTGTGGAGTAAGGTCGCCGTAGTGTTCCTGACCGCCTTCTTCCCGGTGGTTGTCGGCACCTACGACGGGCTGGGCAAGAATACGGAGCAGTACCGCGAGCTGTTGTTGACGCTTGGCGCGAACCGCTGGCAGATTCTCCGCAAGGCTGCTGTTCCGCTGGCCCTGCCGTCCTTTTTCTCCGGACTGAAGCTGTCGGTAGTGTACTGTGTCATCGGCGCTACCATCGGCGAATGGCTGGGTGGCAGCCAGGGGCTCGGTTACTTCAGCCGGAGAATGGCCGGCAATCTGCAGAGTGCCGATATGTTTGCCGCTGTTGTGCTGCTGTCCGCTCTTGGGATCACTCTGTTTCTTTGTATTGCTACGCTTGAGAAGTTATTTTTGAAGAAAAGAGGACGTTATTCATGACTCCAATCCGCTATACCCGTTATCTCTACCCCCGTAGTGCTCAACCTTATAAGTTGCTGCCTTATGTACTGCTCCTGTCTGTTCTTTTGGTTCTGCCCGGCTGCGCCGGCAATAACGGGCCGGCTGGCTCCGGCTCATCATTGGCATCATCCGCTCCGGCGGCAGCCGCAGACGGTACAGCCCATAAGCTGACGATCATGCTCGACTGGTATCCTAATGCCGTTCATTCCTTTTTGTATGCAGCTCAGAGTGAGGGGTATTTTGCCGAAGAGGGGCTTGATGTTGAGATACAGATGCCTGCCGACAGCAACGACGCGCTGAAGCTGGTAGCTGCCGGACAAGTCGATCTGGCCCTCAGCTACCAGCCGCAGGTGCTGATGGCCCGGGGAGAGCAGATTCCGGTCAAATCCGTCGCCGCTCTGGTACGGCATCCCCTGAACCATCTCATGGTTTCCGCAGACAGCGGAATAACCCGCCCCGGAGAGCTCTCAGGCAAGCAAGCCGGTTACTCCTCCATTCCGCTGTATGAAGCCATGCTGCACACTATGATCCAAACCGATGGCGGCGATCCCGCCTCCCTGAAGCTGATTGACGTTGGCTTTGAGCTTATCCCTGCCCTCTCCACCGGGCGTGTGGATGGAATTATGGGCGGCTTCATCAACCATGAGCAGCTGATATTAGAACAGGAAGGCCATCCTGTGCGTTCGTTCAATCCGGTAGACTACGGGGTTCCTGATTATTATGAGCTGGTGCTGGTCGCAAGTGACCAGGGTCTACAGGATTCCTCGGCATATTTCCAAAAGTTCATGAATGCTGCGCGCAAGGGTCAGCAATTCGTCACTAAGCAGCCGGAGCAGGCGCTGAAGCTTCTGCTGGAGCATCAGGATGCCACCGCACCGCTTGATGAAGCCATCGAGAAGCGCAGCCTGGAAATTCTGCTGCCGCTTATGGACGCCGGGTCACAGCCCTTCGGATATCAGGATACCGCTTCCTGGGAGAATGTCCGTAAATGGCTGAGCGAGGGCGGTCTGCTGGCAGAGGAAGTTGACAGTGCAGATGCTTTTATTAATTTATAGAACATGCTTTCGAAGTTAGTTTTGCGAAATGATCTCAAGCATGCGTATGCTATCAAACTTTCAGGAGGAATAATCATGTCTTTTGTATCTAAGGTACGGCAGGCAAATCCGCTCGTACATAACATTACCAATATTGTTGTGGCTAATTTCACCGCTAACGGACTGCTGGCGCTGGGGGCTTCCCCGTTCATGGCCGACGCACTGGAAGAGGTGGCGGATGTTGCCGCGATGTCCGGGGCGGTCGTGCTGAACATCGGTACACTGAATGAAGCCGCCATCGCTTCAATGGTGAAGGCCGGACAAGCCGCGAACCGGCATGGTGTCCCGCTCGTGCTCGATCCCGTTGGAGCAGGCGCTACACCGTACCGCACTGACGTTACCGCGAAGCTGCTCGGTGAGCTGCAGCTGACCGCTCTGCGCGGCAATGTGGCCGAAGTTGCCAATGTCGCCGGAGAGAGCTGGGCGAGCAAAGGCGTCGACGCCGGAGCAGGTGACGGCGATGTGATTGCCTTGGCGAACAAGGCTGCGCGGAAGCTGGACTGCGTGGTGATCATCACCGGCAAGGAGGATATCATTACCGACGGCACGCGCACCTACATCGCCAGCAACGGCCATTCCATCCTGACCCAAGTGACGGGAACCGGCTGTCTGCTCAGTGCCGTAGTAGGCGCATTTCTTGCAGTAAGCGGCGGGAATGTGCTTGAGGCAGCTGCCGAAGCAATCTCGTTCTACGGCGTGGCAGCCGAGATTGCCGCTGAAGCCGCGGAAGGACAAGGACCCGGCAGCTTCCAGATGGAGTTCCTGAATCAATTGTCCCTGGTCACACCAGATATCTACAGCAGCCGGTCACGCCTGCAGCTGCTTGAACAATAAACCGCACCTTATAGAGGAGAATATCCGATGACCCTTATACGTAAAGCGTTAACGATTGCCGGCTCTGACAGCGGCGGCGGTGCCGGTATCCAGGCTGATCTGAAGACCTTCCAGGAGCTTGGAGTCTACGGAATGTCCGCGCTCACTGCGGTCACGGCACAGAATACCTTAGGCGTTCAAGGTGTATATCCGCTGGAGCCGGAAGCCGTTGCTGCACAGCTGGATTCTATTGGGAGCGACTTGGCGCCAGATGCCATTAAGACCGGTATGCTGTTCAGCAGTAAGATTATCGGTGTTGTCGCGGATAAGGTGACAGCGTACGGCTGGCAGCAGCGGCTTGTGATCGACCCGGTAATGATTGCCAAGGGCGGGTCCGCTCTGCTGCTGCAGGAAGCCGTGCAGGCACTGATTAACGGATTGCTGCCTCTGGCACTTGTGGTTACTCCTAATCTTCCCGAAGCAGAGATTCTCACCGGGATGAAGATTAATGGAATAGCAGACAGAGAACAGGCTGCAAGACTCCTGCATCAGATGGGGCCGCAGTACATTGTTCTTAAGGGTGGACATGATCCGTCAGGCGATCAGCTGGTGGACCTGCTCTATGACGGCCGGGAATTCCAATATATGACCAGTCCGCGGATCGAGACCAGGCATACGCATGGGACCGGCTGTACTTACTCGGCGGCAGTGACGGCAGGACTTGCGCTCGGCCACTCCATTGATGAAGCGGTTCATACAGCCAAAGCCTTCATTCAGGCAGCTATTGAGGACAGTCTGAACCTCGGGGCAGGACACGGGCCGACCAATCATTTTGCTTACGGGAACCGTATCAGATCAAGGGGGCAGCAGCTATGAAACGAATGGACCGTGAGGATATACGCAAGCTCCTTAAGGTATATTTCATTATGGGCAGCGTGAACTGCCGCATCTCTCCAGCCGAGACTTTATCTGCCGCAGCAGACGGGGGAATCACCTTATTCCAGTTCCGTGAAAAGGGTCCCGGTGCTCTGACCGGCGCTGCTCTGCTAGAGCTTGGCCAGCAGCTCCGGGCAATCTGCCGGGACCGGCAGATTCCGTTCATCGTCAATGACGACCTGGAGCTGGCGGTAGCACTTGATGCAGACGGGGTCCATGCCGGCCAGGATGATCTGCCGGCCCGGACGATCCGCCAGCGGCTCGGCGAGCACAAGATCATCGGCGTTTCCGCCCATAATCTCGCGGAAGCGCAGCAGGCTATTGCGGACGGAGCCGATTATCTCGGGGTCGGTCCGGTCTACCCCACCTCCTCCAAAGACGATGCCGAAGCCGTTCAAGGGACGGCTGTCATTGAAACGCTCCGCCGCAGCGGACTTAATGTTCCCCTGGTAGGGATCGGCGGTATTAGCCTGGATAACGCCCTGCCGGTAATCCGGGCCGGTGCAGACGGAATCTCCGTCATCTCGGCCATTGCCGGAGCGGAGGATATCCGGGAGACCGCGAGGGCATTCGGGCGGATTATACAATGCGGAATGCTTCCGGAATGAGCTTATATAAATGAGCGTATTTCAATTACAAATACACCCGCTGCTGCCTTCACACAGGCGCTGCGGGTGTTTCTTATGTATTCCGGCATAATCTGTTTACCGCTATTTCAGCGTAACATTTACTTTTGGAATATTCAGGCGTATAATCAGTTTACATTGTTAACTGTTAACAAAAGAAACTATTATCAGATCAGAGGAGGTTGCCCCATGACAGATCCGGCGCAGACGATAGAGGTGTATCATTCCTTGCTTGCCGTTGCCCGCCAGCTCCGTAAGCTGGCCCATCAGAGCGCTGCGGATCTCGGTTTAACCGTGCATCAGATCGGTATACTGAATTCTCTCCTCAAGCATCCGGGTCAATCGCAGAAGGAAATAACGGAGCGTCTGGTATTTGCCAAGAGCCGCGTAAGCCTGCATATTGATGTGTTGGCCGAGAAGGAACTGGTGACCCGGACCGCCTCCGAGGCAGACCGCAGGGAAACGAGGCTGAATCTCACACCGGCAGGTGAAGCGCTGTGCAGACAATATAACGAAGACGCCTACTCATACCAAATGCTGGGCGCGGCTCTGGATCATTTTTCCGGAGAAGAAGTCCAGTCGCTCATTCAAATGCACTCACAGCTGCTCGAACAGCTGACCCGGAATCAGGATAACTTAAATACACACAAAGCTGGTGATGAATAATGGGAAGAGGCTTCGGTCCAATGGGATTCGGCGGGCCCGGGCATGGCAAATTAAAGTTCGACGATGATGAGGCGAAGCCGGATATATCCAAGACGCTGCTGCTCCGCATCGTGAAATATTTCCTGCCTTACTGGAAGCAGACCCTGCTGGTGATGATTGTGCTGTGCATTACCGCAGTGCTCGGGCTGCTCCCTCCGATCCTGATTCAGCATATTATTGACCGCGCGCTTCCGGATAAAAACCTGAGGCTGCTGGTTCTGCTCGTTCTTGCCTCACTCGGAACAACTGTAGTGTCCGGTCTGCTGGGAGTGCTGCAGAATTACCTTAACTCTTTTATCTCGCAAAATATTGTCCATGATATGAAAAATCAGATGTACCGCCATTTGCAGGGCATGCCGCTGCAGTTCTTCTCAGGGGTCAAGCAAGGCGAAGTCATCACCCGAATGACCAGTGATATTGCCGGGATACAGGGCGTGTTCAACAGCACCATCGTTAATTTTGCCAGCAATCTGTTCATTCTGACTACGACAGCGGCAACTCTGTTTATTATGAACTGGAAGCTGGCGCTGCTGGGCATACTGGTCGTCCCCCTGTTCATTATGCCAACCCGCAAAATGGGCAATGTACGCTGGAAGCTGGCCAAGGAAACCCAGGAGAAGATCTCCGAGCAAAACCAGATCATCCAGGAAACGCTCAGTCTCAGTGGATATATGCTCATGAAGCTATTCACCAAGGAAGACACCGAGCTGGCAAGCTTCAGAACCGTTAATGCCCAGGCGACTCGCCTGCAGATCAGAGAATCGATGGCCGGCCGCTGGTTTATGCTGGTCCTCACCACCTTCACCAGTATCGGGCCCATGCTGATATATCTGTACGGGGGTTATTTATTTATTCAAGGAGAGCTGACGGTGGGTGCGATTATCACCTTTGTGGCGCTGCTGGGCAGATTATACGGGCCGGTCATGCAAATGACTAATCTGTATGTGGATGTGAACCGGTCGGTGGCGCTGTTTGAACGGATTTTTGACTATTTCGATATGGACCCGCTGATTGTGGATTCGCCGCTGGCCCTGCCAAGCAGTGCTGACGGCCAGGATATCGTCTTCGACAAGGTGAATTTCGCCTATCAGCCGGGCAAACCGGCCCTGCGGGAGATTTCCTTCACGGCTGCCGCCGGATCACTGACTGCGCTGGTCGGCCCCAGCGGAGCGGGTAAAACGACCATTACCAACCTCATCCCCAGACTCTATGAACTGGATTCGGGTGTGATCCGCATCGGCGGCAAAGATATCCGTGAATTCACACTGCACTCCCTGCGTTCTCAGATCGGGCTGGTTACGCAGGATACGTATCTGTTCAACGGAACCATCCAAGAGAATCTGCTCTATGCAAGCGCCAGTGCCACTGAAGCTGAGATGATTGCTGCCTGTGAAGCCGCTTATATTCATGATTTCATTATGAAGCTCCCTGAAGGCTACAATACGGTAGTCGGTAACCGGGGAATCAAGCTGTCCGGCGGAGAGAAGCAGCGGATCTCGATCGCCCGCGTGCTGCTCAAGAATCCGCCCATTATTATCATGGATGAAGCCACCTCGTCACTGGATACAGTGTCGGAGTTCTATATCCAACAGGCGATGCATCAGCTGCTGCTGGGCAAGACCAGCATCGTTATCGCCCACAGGCTTTCCACCATTATGGCTGCCGATACGATTCTCGTCGTTCAGGACGGCGCTATTGTGGAGTATGGACAACATGCTTCTCTGCTGGCGGACAACGGGGTCTACAGGGATTTGTATAACAAGCAGTTTCAGGCGTCAGAGTCCGCCACTTGATGTTGTACGGAATTGAAAAAAGGGATTCACGGAGGCCATTAACCGCTGCCTCCGGAATCCCTTTTTAGAATTGAATAGACAAGTCCAGGTTTATCGCTCTGTACGCAATGGCTCCAGCTTGTCCATCCATCCGCTGAAGTATTCCGGCGTCTCGTTCTTCTTCAAGCGGTCATAATATTCGTCCACAAAACCGCCGTCTCCGGCACGCTGTCCTGCCCACTCATAGAATTCTTCAAACCGCGACAACGCAAAACTACGCTGCTCCAGAATCAGATAAGCACTGAGCAGGCTGTCCAATGTCAGGTCTGTGGGGTTATTTTTGTACTCCTGCTCATTTAGCCGCAGCTGGTCTTCCGCATATTGCTTGGTGAGGGTCTTATCCGGTACATACCGTGTTCCCTGAAGCTCATACACGCCTACCAGCGCTGGACCAAGCGGCAATTGCCCGGAAAAGGGACTTGCAAGCAAATCCTCATCTCCGTCCTGATCCGTATCCTCATAGTTCACCGAGACATTATCGTTAACAGTCACCTGCATGACTCCGTCGATTTCCTCCACGACAATATAGGATGATTCAGGACGGTTATCCATCAGACTGAACAAAAAGGTGGCATGGTTATTCTGCACAAGCGCTTCCGCCCAGAGATCATCCTCCTCACTCCAGATATTGCCGCCTTCAATCTTAATTCCGGCCTGCTTGCTGTCAAAGACAATCTTCCCGTCCTTCACAATCGCAAACTGCTTATACGTAAACTCCCCTTTGTTCCAGTAATACACCTCGTAGATCTGCCCGTTCAGCTGAACGGCATCCATATGTAAGAAGCCTGAATATTTATCCGAAATCTCCGGGGAGACTTCCGGTACTTCCCCCGTATAATCAGCGGTTGTATCCGCCGGAGAGGCTTGTGGTGCAGAAGACTGTGCTGCTGTTTCTGAAGTCACAGATGCTTCCGGCGGCTCCGCAGATTCATTACTGCCGGTTCCCGAGCAACCGGCTATAACCATTAGCGCTACTAGCAAACTTATTATTCTCATTTGATCCTCCTGTGAATGCCTATTTCTCTGCGTCCAGTCTGGAGTGGAGCTCAGCCAGCTCATCTGTAGTCAGATGCCTCCACTGCCCCCGCTCAAGGCCGCTGAGCGTAATGTGCATGATCCGGATGCGCTCCAGGCGGAGCACCCGGTAACCCAGTTCTTTGCTCATCCGGCGGATCTGCAGATTCAGTCCCTGGGTTAAAACAATCGCAAACTCGTTGTCCGTGATCCTGCGGGTGAGGCAAGGCTTGGTCCGGGTCCCGAGAATATCCACACCGGCTGACATCTCCTGAAGGAATGCTTCAGTCACCGGCTTGTCCACCGTAACGTTATATTCCTTCTCATGCCCATGCTCGGAGCGCATCATCCGGTTAACCACGGCTCCGTCATTGGTCATGAGTATCAGTCCTTCGGACTGTTTATCCAGCCTGCCGACGGCAAAGATCCGGGAAGGATAACCGACATAATCAATGATATTCCCTTCCACCTGCCGGGCAGCTGTACAGGTAATCCCAACTGGCTTGTTAAGAGCCAGATAGACCCGTTCTTCCGGGTCCGGGCTCAGCGTAACGCCGTCAACGGCCACAGTATCACCAGGCCCTACACTGGCCCCCGCTGCACAGGCTATACCGTTAATGGTTATCCGTCCCGCCGCAATCAGCCGATCCGTCTCTCTGCGCGGGTATACGCCTGTCTCACTTATATATTTATTAATTCTCACTCCAGTACCCGCTTTCCTGCCCTACATATTAAAGAACACCTGATTCACTTACAAATCAGATGCTGCCAAGTGGAAACGGTTATTCCGTCCTTGAACAAGGACGGTTCCGTTTCAGCGTGAAATAATATTTTGAAACCATTTATGGGCACATGGCCGCCTTATTTACTGCCTCCGGTTTTGTTGCCGCCGCTGCTGCCCTTGGCAGTGCCTGCTCCTTTGGTTCCCGGTTTGGTGCCCGGGCTTCCGGGAGGTCCGCTTTTTGCCGGCTTCACGGGTTTCGCCGTCTTATTCCATCGGGTCCAGCCCTTGCTCCCTGTCCCTCTGCCTGTGCCGCCGCCTTTACTTTTTGCCACAATATCACTCCGTCAGTATTCAGTTTTCGTCATGCATTCCTCTATCTTACCATTATTCCGGGGGTAATGTCAGGTAAAACCGCAAACAACCTGCGCGGAGAAGCTCCGGCAGGCTGCAATACGAATTGAAATGGAGTTGTTCCTGCTGCTTATTTCGGCTGAATATAACCTTCGGCCTTCAGCAGCTCAGCGATCAGGACAGCACCGCCGGCAGCACCTCTTACAGTGTTGTGGGACAGGCTGACAAATTTATAGTCATAGAGTGAATCTTCACGGAGTCTGCCTGCTGAAATTCCCATTCCGTTCTCAATATCACGGTCCAGACGGGTCTGCGGACGGTTCTCTTCTTCGAAATAGGTAATGAACTGTTTAGGTGCGCTTGGCAGTCCCAGCTGCTGAGGACGTCCCTGGAAGCTGTTCCAGCGTTCCAGAATATCTTCCCTGCTAGGCTTCTGCTCAAAGGAGGCGAATACCGCAGCCATATGGCCATCAGCAACCGGTACACGAATACACTGTGTCGTGATCACTGGCTGTTCGCTTTTGACAATCCCCTCTTTAGTTACCTTCCCCCAGATCCGCAATGGCTCCTGCTCGCTCTTCTCTTCTTCGCCGCCGATGAATGGAATCACGTTGTCCACCATGTCCGGCCAGTCGGCAAAGGTTTTACCGGCTCCGGAAATCGCCTGATACGTCGTCACAACTACCTTCGAAGGCTTGAAATCATGAAGCGCATGCAGTGTAGGCATGTAGCTCTGAATGGAACAGTTAGGCTTGACAGCGATAAATCCGGTTTCGGTACCCAGACGTTTGCGCTGCTGGGCAATCACCTCAAGATGCTCAGGATTGATCTCAGGAATCACCATCGGAACATCCGGCGTCCAGCGGTGCGCGGAATTGTTGGAAATAACCGGAGTGCCGGTGCGTGCGTAGGCTTCTTCCAGTGCCTTGATTTCTTCTTTCTTCATATCTACAGCGCAGAAGATCAGATCCACATCCGCAGACACTTCCTCCACCTTGGAGGCGTCCTGAACCATAATGCTCTTAACGGCCTCCGGCATGGGTGTGGACAGCTTCCATCTGCCTTTGACGGACTCCTCGTACGTCTTGCCGGCCGAATTCGCACTCGCGGCAATAGCCGTTACCTGAAACCAGGGATGATTCTCAAGAAGTGCAATGAAACGCTGGCCGACCATACCGGTACCGCCAACAATACCCGCTCTCAACTTACTTGACATAAGAAATTCATTTCCTTTCAAGCAGCGCCTAGCGATAGGTGCTTTTTAATAACCGATTATAAATGATATATGCATGTTACACAATATGTGATTATAAAGTAAGTGTTTCCTGTTGCAAAAAATTATCGCGCCATCCCCAGACGCTTGGACAATTCACCGAGATCCTGGCCCTTGAGCGCTCCCTCCACCAAAACAGGCAGTAACGCCGGAGTACAAGCAAAGCAAGGGGTTCCGTCACGGGTGAGCTGGGCGGCAAGGCGCTCGTCGTAGGAAGGCTTCCCTTCATCCGACAGGGCCAGCAGTGTCATCGTCCGCACACCGGATTCGCGCAGCTCACGCATCCGCCGGACCAATCCGGCCTGGTTGCCGTTCTCATACAGATCGGAAACAATGATGAACAGCGTCTTCTTCGGCTCCTCAATGAACTGCTCACAATATTTCACGGACTTATGGATATCTGTGCCGCCGCCAAGCTGAATGCCGAAGAGCATGTCTACAGGATCATTGGCACATTGCTCAGTCAAATCTACGACCTCAGTGTCAAAAGCAACCACGCGCGTGTTAAGCGCCGGAATGCTGGCGAAGATCGAGCCGATCACCGAAGCCCAGATAACAGAGCTGGCCATCGATCCGCTCTGGTCAATGTCCACGATCACGGTCCATTCCTTGCTGCGGCGGGCCCGGTCGAAATAAAAGAACCGCTCGGGGATAATCATCCGCCGCTCTGCATCATAATGCTTCAGATTGCGCTCAATCGTCCGCTTCCAGTCCAGCCCGCTCAGGGACGGCAGCGGAGAATGCTGGCGCTTGTTCAGCGCACCGGTGACCGCACGGCGGATATCCGTCTCCAGCAGCTTGACCAGCTCGTCAACCAGTGCCTGGACTAGCATTCTTGCGGTGTCCTTTGTTTTCTCAGGAATTTTGCCTTTGAGTGCCAGAAGCGTACCCACCAGCTGGATATCCGGCTTCACTGCCGCCAGCAGCTCCGGCTCGAACAGCAGCTGCTTCCAGCCTTTGCGCTCCATGGCATCACTCTGGATAATCGAGACAACATCCTCCGGGAAGAAGGTGCGCACGTCCCCAAGCCATTTGGACAGGTTAATGGCGGCATGCCCTGATCCCGCCCCCCTGCCCTTTGAACCCGCTTGAGAGGTCCCGTCAGCACCTGCCTCATTATAGATGGCAGCCAGCGCCGCATCCATAATCCGCTCTTCCTCGGTCAGAGTAGGCCCGCCGCCTGCCCCATAGCCGGATAAAGCTTCCTCTGCTTCCTGGCCCAGAATCAGCCTCCAGCGCGACACAGCCCCGTTCCGCCCGTTATCCTTAATATCCTCCGCCATCTATAGGTCACCGAAGTCAAAATCGTTCAGCTCATCCAGCATTTTGGCTTCCTCCTCCTTCAGCTCGCCTGTAAGTATCTCAGCAGCCTGTTCTGTGTTAACCCCCCACAGCTCACCCAGAAGCTCGGAGATCATCGTCTTCTCCCGGGGAGAGAAAGTGCTGAATGCCCGGCGCAGAAAGACCAGGGCACGTTTGAATTCCTCATCGTCCAGGGCATTAATGTAATCATTCAGCTGCTCCCACAGGCTCATCCGTGACAGCAGGCCGTAGCGGTTACGCATCGACAGCCCTTCGAACCAGCCCGCCCCCAGATCAGCGGGGATACCCGGAGACAGCCGGCGCGACACCTCTGCGGCCACATCTTCCGCAGAGACCGCAGCCCGCTCCATCAGGATCGCGCAGGCGAAGCCGGACAGCCGGGGGTTACGGTCATCCCGCTGTGACAGCTGCTGCAGCTCCTGAAGCCACAGGACAGAATCCAGAGTCCCGCTATGTTCCAGCGAGATGCCGTTCAGCTCATTCATGGCGCTGATCATTAGCGCCGCTGCTTCGTCGTTGCAGCCGCTCGCATCCAGCAGGAACAGGCAGCCGCGCCGGAACAGCTCCTCCAGCAGCGGCACGAGCGGAGCGGTATCCACCTTGCGGATATCGCCGAAGCCGATAATTGTCGCCAGCTCCCGGGCAGCGGCGGCAATAGCAACTACATCGCGGCTGTCCACCGCCAGGCTCTGCAGCACCCGGCTGCTCTCCTCCATCTGCGAGGTCATCGCGCACTGGCAGGCGATGCGGATCAGCGCAGACGCATCAGTAATGGAGCGGCATTCCAGCAGCTTCTCCCTCAGCACATAAGCTGCAGCGACTTCAATGGTCTCGCCCAGGAGAGTCGATTCAACTACCTGAATCTCCACTTCCGGTGACCACTGGATAATCCAGTGCTCTGCCCAGGTTGCCCCGGACTGTCCGCTTGGCATATTCCGCACGAATGATATGCCCAGCAGCTCCAGCCTGTGAAACAGCACGGAACGGTGCAGATCCAGGTAGGCCGCTTCCGCGCTTGACACCCGGCGGTTCTCCCGCAGATCGAGCGCCAGGTCACTGGCTACAGTGGACTTATATTTTTCCAGCTTATACCGCTTCAGCAGCCGGTTCAGGTCATCCTGAATCGGTGTCTGGCTGACACCTTCGGCCAGGCTGCCGATCGCCGTACCGACATCCACGCGAGCCAGTGATTCGGCAACAACCGCGAGGTCGCCATGGCCGAGCAGCGTCTGGGCGGCATCGCGCAGATCACGCAGTGTAGGCGCGCTCCCGCCGTGCAGAGCTGCAAGCGACTCTGCCAGCCGGACCGCTTCAATGACTTCTGCCGTGGAGCGGTGCGTCCCGGAACCGCGTACCTGCCTAGCCACGGAGGACAGGTAGAGATGCGGCAGCTCCTCAGCCCTGCCGGACTCCATCAGCTCCCACATCAGCTCAAAGTAATGCGGAGCCCCGTTGCCTGCACCATAACCCGACATCGTAGAGAGCTTGTAATACGAATACGGCATCAACGTCAGCTTCGTGCTGCGTGTAGGCAGTGACGACAGCTCGCTGTCGGTCATCCCGTCTGCAAGGTCTGAGAGGGCCGCAGCATGGTAAGCGCCGCAGATCACTACTATCTTATCCGGCGGATGGCCGGCTTCAATCTTCCTCCGGATCTGACGCCGCATATAAGCTTCGCGCAGCGCGTTATAAGCATATTCGCGGGGCTGCTCTATCAGCTCCCGGGACTCTGACAGCTCACGCATCCGGGCAGAGAACGCCAGTATCGCCGCACGGTACGCTCCGCTGCTGGCGTTATGCTCGTAATTGCGTTCCCAATACATATCATAATCAGACTCACCGGCGAGCCGGGCAATCTGGCTGTATACCGATTCCTGCTCCTGCAGCTCATCATCCGTAGGCTCACCTTGTTCATCCGCCGCAGGCTTAAGCAACGGCCTGCTCCCGGATTCAAGCCGCAGGGCATCCTGCAGACCCAGGGTTACGGAAGAGGGAAGATCGATGAATTCCGCTTCTGCCCCATGCTCCTTCGCCCATCGCATCCCCTGGTATTCCGGGGAGTAGACAGCGAACGGCCACAGCACCGTCCGCACAGGTAAATCCTCGGTGAAGGCCAGAATCGCAACCGGAGGTTTCGTTACGTTGTGAGTCAAATGGCGGATCTCATCAGTGGCATCGCCGGGTCCTTCGATCAGGACAGCGGTCGGCTGAAGCTCATCCAAGTATTCCAGCAGATGCTTCGCACCGCCCGGAGACAGATGGCGCACCCCGAAAATATTCACACCGGCAGCAACAGTCGCCCCACTCACTCGTTCATCTCCTTGCAGGCTTGATACAATCCGCGCCAGTCCGCTCCTTTTTTCTTCATTACATTATCGAGGTATTCCTTCCAGACCAGCTTATCCTTGTCGTCATCCTTGACGATAGCCCCCTGCAGGCCGGCAGCCAGATCCCCGTCGGTCAATTCTCCGCTGCCGAAGCTGGCTGCCAGGGCCATGCTGTTCGTCAGCAGGGAGATGGCTTCCGCCGTAGAGATTACACCGGCCGGTGTCTTCACCTTCTCTTTCTTGTCGAGCGTCATGCCGCTGCGCAGCTCGCGGAAGATCGTCACTACCTTGAGCAGTGCTTCATCAGCCGGAACGGAAGCCTGAAGCTCATACGAAGAAGCAATCTCTGCAACCCGCTTCTTCACGATAGACAGCTCAGTCTCCAGATCAGACGGTGCCGGCAGCACGATGATGTTGAACCGGCGCTTGAGCGCCGCTGACATTTCGTTCACGCCGCGGTCACGCGTGTTGGCGGTGGCAATAATGGAGAAGCCCTTGCGGGCACTGGTCTCCTTGCCCAGCTCTGGCACAGAGATCGTCTTCTCAGAGAGGATGGAGATCAGCGCATCCTGCACCTCGGAAGCGCAGCGGGAGATCTCCTCAAACCGGGCTATGCCGCCATCCTCCATTGCCCGCATGATCGGACTCTTGACCAGCGCCTCCGGCGTTGGCCCGTTCGCCAGGAGCATGGCATAGTTCCAGGAATAACGTACATGCTCCTCACTGGTTCCGGCAGTCCCTTGCACAACCAGGCCCGAGTTGCCGTAGATCGCAGCCGCCAGATTCTCGGACAGCCAGGACTTCGCCGTTCCCGGCTCACCGATCAGGAGCAGCGCCCGGTCTGTTACCAGCGTGGCCACCGCCATCTCGATCAGCCGCGTGTTACCGATATATTTCGGGGTAATCACGGTCTTGCCCGCCTTGCCTCCGGCAATGAACGTTAACACCGAACGCGGCGACATCTGCCACCCGGCAGGGATACGGCCTGTATCTTCCCTGCGTAAGGCCTCCAGTTCCTCACGGTATAGAACCTCGGCTGGCAGACGCATGTAATCCTGAAGCTGACTTTGTTCCGTCGACATGAACACCTCTCCTTTATAAGAACTCTTCAATTAGATTTCTTAAGCTACTTCCGCCCTGGATTATTGCGCACTCTTCAAGCTGTTCAGCACATACTCCAGCTGCTGCTTGCATTCATATCTATATTTAGGGACAATCGCTTCCAGACGTCCTGCATAGCTGGCCGGGAAGCGCTCCATCAGTTTAAATAAGTAGAGCTCAAAGGTGTAAGCTGTATGAACATTTTTATTCTCCAGGGCTGTCATCAGCAGCTCAAGACGCTCCGGCTCCGGCACCCCCGCCCTCTCCAGACCCTTGAAAATATTAGCAAGGAGATCATACGTCGTGCGTTTAAATGGCTCCTGCAGCTTGCCAAGCAGGTAGTCCCGCACGCCCTTATGACCCGGCCGGGCAAAAGCGCTTGCCAGGTTCACCGCATCATGCTGAATGAACCAGTCCAGCCAGCGGGAATCCCAGTCTGCCGCAATCTCCTCGGCTGACAGCATCTCCCTGCTGTAAGGCTGCCTAATACCTGCAGCATCCCACTCTACCTCATACGCCCTCCGGCGGATATCCACGATCTGCTCCTC
Source organism: Paenibacillus sp. FSL R5-0912 (assembly GCF_000758605.1). Classification (NCBI taxonomy): domain Bacteria; kingdom Bacillati; phylum Bacillota; class Bacilli; order Caryophanales; family Paenibacillaceae; genus Paenibacillus; species Paenibacillus sp. FSL R5-0912. The sequence goes on along the minus strand of NZ_CP009282.1, from coordinate 3,499,776 downwards.
AATCGTATTTATCAGCAGCTGGGCGCGCTGAGCCGCATCTTTGGAATCTTTGCCCACTAGCGCTTTCAATTTGTCCATAAAGGTTCCGCCGAACCTGCTGTACAGCTCCTTGGGCGTCATCACCCGCTGGGCAGCATGGAAGTAATTCGGCAGGAAACGCACACTCCGCTTATCCAGTGCCTCCAGCTCTGCCAGTGCAGCTCCGCCCGGAGTATTCTCTTTATACCAGGCTGCCTGGTCAATGAGCGGAATCCAGCCGAGCGGGGAGAACCGGGCGTACTCCTGAAGGATATAGCTGTAGACTTCATCCAGCTGCGGGCTCCGCTCATGGCGCAGAGCGGTTAAGAATGGAAGAAGGCTATTCCATGCGGACTCTGTCAGCTTCTTGTCTGCATTATTCTGCGGCGCCTTCTGCAGTTCTTCCATGAACAATGCCGCCAGCTTATCAGACACCTCTGCGGAAGCTCTGCCCGCCAGTACACCGGCTACCATCTCACGGTCCTTTTTCGCCGTGAAAGCCTCCACAAGCCGTTCAGTGCCCTGCTGCGAACCGCCTGCTGCCAGCGCCGAGAAGGCAGCTTCACGGATGGCCTTCTTCTTATCTGTTGTCCACTCCAAGAGTGCGTCCACATACGGCTCATGACCGGCGAGCCATTTCATAGCGGCTACCCGGATGTCTTCACTGCCGCTTCCGGCGATGCGGAACATCTCCTTCAGATACCGCTCTCCTCCCACCTTGCCGATCACTTCAAGCTTGCGGACCTCGCTCCTGCCACCGGCTGGATCCAAGCTTTCGAACAGGAATCCGGCAATGTCTGGTCCATACGACGGAAGAATATCGGTCATCGCAAAGTCTGCAAGTTCCGAATAAGGATCGTTCAGCGCCGAGACTGCCGGAGGCAGCAGCCGCAAATCCTGAAAAACACCTTCCTTAAAAGCATCAATTACAATTTCATATCTTCCGCTTCCTGTTGTGCTGAGCGCCTGCTGAACGGCACCAATCTTGCGGTAGGGCTGGTTCGTCTTAAGTTCAAAGCTCAAGGCTGGCAAAGGTCCGGGGGTTCCGTCAACTGCTGTTGTCCCCTGGGTATACAGCACCGACTCCAGCAGCAGCGTAAGCTCCTGCAGTTGAACACCGGGAGCGATCTCTTCAGCACCGTCAGGCTCTAGTAATGAAGCCACGCCCTCGCCCAGCTTCTTAAAGACTGGTGCGCGTTCCCCCAGCTGCTGAAACTGCGGAAGCAGGCGTTTCAGGCGGAAGTCTCCAGCCGCCAGCCCGCTTCCGGCAATATACAGTCTTCTAATCTCCTGATGCAGCTCCTGTAATAACGCTGTGCTCATGGACTGTCCTCCTATATGAATGAACTTGAGTTATCTTAGAATTCAGATGCTCGGCAGTGTCCTTCCTAGATACAATCTTAACTAATACAGCAACCGGATGATTTCTTCACCCTTAATGACTGTCAGCGGCTGGGCAGTCAACCTTCCCTCGTCCAGATTATGCTCGAACATCACCAGCAGGTAGCAATCCGTATGCGCGGTAGCCGGCACAAACGGCAGCATATGCACGGTTCCCTGCGGCAGGGACGGAATATCCTCCAGAGCCAGCCTGCTGCCGGATTCATCCGTTATGACATATTGGCCGCTCTCCGTAATGCCCAGACTGGCGGCATGCAGCAGCAGCACCGGCAGCTTGTCGCTGAGCGGATTCTTGATCTGATTCTTCACTGTCTTGACAGCTTCCGCATAGGAGCGGTGAGCCTGGGTGGTAGCCCGTTCTATATCCGGACCTTGCACTGTCCTTGGAGACATGGCTTCAAAACGGACCCGTGCATTCATATCCCCCGGATAAGTATATAGCTGGGGGACCACGGCAATCTCGAAGAAGCTGTCTTCCTCCCGCATCAGCTTAGCTGCCTTGTACGGCCGGTAATTAACCGTCCGGTGGATCTTACCGCCTTCCGCAGTGAGGTCCATCCAATACCCGAGATCCACATATTCCAGCCGGGCCATATCATTGAAGCTGTAGAAGGCCAGCTGCAGCAGCTCAGCCCCTTCCTTCACCAGCCCGTATTCCTTCAGTTCGCTCAGCTGCCAGGCATGCCCCAGCCATTCATCGATGGTCGATTCATGATCGAGTGCAAGCTCCGGGTCCTCGCTCCGGGCCAACAGATACGCCCGCCCCTTCTTAATAAATGCATGAAGACGTGACAGCTGCTCCATCGCATATGTATAGTTCTGTTCCTGGTCCTTGCCGCCGAACATTAGAATCGTGAACCGGCGCAGCTCAATCTGTGCTCCTGACAGATAATAGTTGCCAAGCTGCTTCACCTGCTCCTGAATCGTCTTCATGCTCGAACGGTCAATGGTAGACAGTCCGCCGCGGACGAACCCCAGCACCAGCTTCTCAAGCATATCGAGCCCTTCAAGCTGGGCGGTAATTTTTTTCTTGAGCGCGGATTTGTTAACCTTCTTTGGCTTAGGCTCTGCCCCTTCGGCCGCCTGCTTCACCTTATTCTCTTCCCGCTTCTCGGCCTTCTCACGCTTGGAAGCTATGTCTTCAGGGACGGGAGCGGGGCTGAACGTCTGGCCTTCGGCCATGGCATAGAGCAGGCCTAACGCATGCTTACAGGGAAACTGGCGGCTGGGACAGCTGCAGCGGAAGACCGGATTGTCCGGCACGATGAAATCCACAGAACATTCATAGGGAGTCTTGCCACTCCCTGCACATTTTCCAAACAGCAGCTCTCCGTCCTCCGACTGATGAAGCTCTATGAAGCTCTTTTTGCGGACCAGACCTTGACCGTTCTTGATGGCTGCAGCATTGGGTGCAAGTGAATCAACGTATGATGAAGTAAGTTCAGGCAAATCAGATTCCTCCCGGCTGAAATAAGATGTACGCGGCATAAAAAGGAGTGCGGTTATGACACATGCAAGTTATTACCCAACTTCAACGGATAAGATCACATGTTTGCATTTATCTTAGCAAAAATATTCCAACGATCCAATCCCGGAGGGCTTTTCGTGGAGAAAATAGTAAATATGAACTAGCTATATAAACTTATCTAGGGAGCGCATGCAGGGAATAAGTGTATTTCGTACAGTTAAAAAATAGGCTTTCCAGCGGATTTGTTCCATTAATTGTATTCTGTACAACTAAAATTACGAAAATTGATCATTCTACGAAAGGCAGTCTATATAAGTGCATAAAATACAGTTATCCAGCTTATCTCGTACTGTCAGGAGATTTCAGTTGCATTAAATGCAGTTAGAGCCAGGCTGATTTCTCTGCTTCAATCAAAGTCCGCCTCTGCTCCGCCCCTTACGTCGGCCCGTCGGCCCGTCTTCCCTACCACTAGAATAAGCCTTGTCTCTGTCTGCAAAATAAAAGAAACGGCCCACTGTCACAGATGACAGTTGCCGTTTCAATATTCCAAGCAAGTTATTTTATTTAAACCAGCCTTTTTCCTTAAAGCGCGTGATCGCTTCAATCCGGTTGCCGACATCCAGCTTGTCCAGGATCACAGAGATATAGTTGCGGACCGTTCCGGTTGTAATATACAGCTGGCTGGCGATCTCCTTCGTATTCTTGCCGTCCGCGATCAGCCCCAGCACTTCCTTCTCACGCTGCGTCAGCGGATTAGCTTCGCTGCTGTAAGCCTCATCCATCAGCTCCGGCGCGTAGATCCGTCTGCCGTCCATCACATTGCGGATCGACAAGGCCAGCTCTTCGCTTGGACTGTCTTTGAGCAGATAGGCATCAACTCCGGCCTTAACTGCACGTTCGAAATAACCGGTCCGTGCAAACGTGGTCAGTATCATGATTTTGCAGCCCGATCCCTTCAGTGCTTCCGCTGCTTCGAGACCGGTCATGGCCGGCATTTCAATATCCATGATACAGATATCCGGCTGATGCTGCTTCACCAGCTTCACGGCCTCTTCCCCGTTGCCTGCCCGGCCCACAACCTTCATATCCTCCTCCAGATCCAGGAGGGCGGCGAGCGCTCCCAGCAGCATCCGCTGATCTTCGGCAATCACTATCGTAATCATTACACGTTTACCTCCATTTCCGGCCGCTGTGCAACATTAGGCACCTTAATAACTATCGTTGTTCCTTCGTCAAGCACCACATCCATACTTCCGTTGACGAATTCAAGCCTTTCCTTCATCCCCTGCAGCCCATGACCTTTATGATAGTGATTAGTCCCTTCAATTCCCGCGCCGTTATCCTTCACCCTGATGACCAGATCGGTCCGGGAAGGTTCAATCTGAATCAGGCAGAGCGAGGCACCGCTATGTTTGACCACATTGTTCACGGCCTCCTTCATACACATGCTCAGCACATTCTCGGTAATCAGTGAAGTGTTGGTCAGGTTAGGGTCACCCTCCAGCATGTAGCCAATCTCTGCGGCCTGGAGTAATTGCCGGATACGGATCAGCTCATCTTCAAGCCGGATGCCCCGCATCTGGGTAATCATTTCCCGGACTTCCTTGAGGGCGCTGCGGGCCGTCATCCGGACATCATTAATTTCGATCTGGGCCTGCGCCGGATTCTTAGTGATCAGCTTGCCTGCCAGGTCACTCTTCAGTCCGATCAGCGACAGCCGCTGCCCCAGCGTATCATGAAGATCACGGGAGATCCGCTGACGCTCCTCCATAACGACCAGCTCGGAGATCCGTTTGTTGGCATCCTCCAGCTGTCCCTGCAGCTTATCCTGATTGTTGCGGTTATATGTCGTGGCCGGAAGCAGCACCACAGCAATGATACTAACCAGCACGAACGGCAGCTGTGAGAGAAACACAGGATCACGTGTAATCAGCTCATAGTTGATGGCAACAATCGTCGTCAGCATATGAATGGAATACAGTGTGAAGAAGGCGGCCCGTTTCTGGATATTCCCGATAAAAAAAGCCAGGAACAGCGCAAAGTACATGTAACCGAACAGCAGCGTCATCGTAATCGAGACCACCATCTGTACACTGGTCCAGAAATAGACCACCCAGCCCTTAGACTTGAACGACAGCACATAGCAGGCAAAGAAGATAATAATCATCAGTATTCCGTAAACCCAGCGGTCCGGAGAGGCTGAACGGAAGATGGAGTAGAACGGGAGAATGTAAAAAATGACCCACACATAAGGACTTAGTCCCGTACTTTTATGAAAAATATGATGCCACTTCTGCATGTTTGCCATCCTTTTTGCCAGCAAGATTATACCCCCATTTTAGCATAAACCATCACATAAACGGCAATTCCGCTCAACATTTCGGACAAAAAGAAAGACCAGCTCCGGCATCCTGCACGCCGGAACTGTCTTTCTCTTCTGTGACGGCTTCTATTTATTCTGGAATCCCGGTTTGATTACCTTCAGCACCTCGGCTGCCGCAGGCTTCTTTTGCTGCAGCCGCTGCTTCATTTCCTTGAAGCTGACGAACGTTTTGTGCTCCTCATCCCACAGACGGTACTTCAAGGCCTGCAGACTGGTGCTGAGCGTAATGGTTGTCGCTTTTTGCAGCGGCGGGGTGGCATTATGGGCCAGCTCCAGATTATAATTGGGCACCTTCGGGCTCAAATGATGAACATGGTGAAAACCGATGTTGCCGGTAATCCACTGCAGCAGCTTCGGCAGTTTATAATAGGAGCTTCCTTCTACTGCGGCGTTGACATAGCTCCATTCCTCATCATGCTCGAAGTAGGTATCTTCAAACTGATGCTGCACATAGAACAGCCAAATCCCGAGAAAACCGGAGAAGAACACAACCGGCAGCTGCACCAGCAGGAATGCCTGCCAACCGACAAGCATAATCATCGTACCGTACAGAGCCACTATCGAGACATTCGTCAAATACGTATTCATGCGTTCCTTGCGTCTGGCACCTTTGGCGTTGAAACGGTACTGGATCACGAAGACGGCAATGGGTCCGAGTACAAACAAAACCAGAGGGTTACGATAGATCCGGTAGTATAGTCGCTGCAGCGGTTTCGCGGCTGCATATTCATCCACCGTCATAATCCAGATGTCGCCGATGCCTCTTTTGTCGAGGTTGCTGCTTCCCGCATGATGTATCGAATGGCTGTGCTTCCACTGGCGGTAAGGGACCAGAGTGAGCACACCGGTTATTGTTCCGAAAATATCGTTCGCTTTGCGGTTCTTGAAGAATGAGCCGTGACAGCAGTCATGACAAATAATAAAGGTGCGGATGACAAAACCTGCAGCCGGAACGGCGAACAGCAGCGTCAGCCAGTAGGAAACGGATAAGCTGAAATAAGCAGCAGTCCATAGGAGCACTAGTGGTCCAAGTGTATTAATGAGCTGGTAGATGCTCGCTTTACGGTCTGTTTTTTCGTAAGGGGCTACGCTTTTCTTCAAGCTGGAGAGCTGGGATGTCTGGTTTGTAGTCATCGGGATCGTTTCCTCCTCGGATGCATCCATTCAAGGATACTTATCTCTCTACATTATAGAGAAGAAAGTGTCACCCCTGTAAGTCACAAACATCAACCCCGGTGTATGACATATGTCATAGTCACCCCTGAAGAGATTGCCTCCCAGACTCCTTCGCCCTGACCATCGGCAGCAGAATCAGCATCGCCATCAGGAACAGTATGCCACTTCCGGTGAATACTGTGAACAGCGAGAAGGCTTCCTTCAAATAACCTGCCGCAGACATTCCGATCACCATGAAGCCCATGAACATCGGCCCCATTATACCGCCAACCCTGCCCATGTAGCCGGCCTCGGTATTCCGCAGAATCAGTGTGTTGATGCCGATATGGATACACGGGTAAAAGAATCCGGTCAGCGTCTGTAGTAGGATCGTCAATGCTGCATGATGCGACCAGCCCACGCCGACCGTTCCAGCCGCACTGACCAGCAGACCGAATGCCAGCATCGTCTGTGGCTTCACGGCTTTGCCTTTGCTCATAATGAGCATTCCGCCGAGCAGCATCGCCGCCCCGTTCGCCATCATGATCCACTGCAGGAACCCTCTGTCCCTGCCCAGATTCTCAATGATTACGAATACCCCCAGCGGCTGGATCAGTCCTGCGGCAAGCCCCGCAAACGCAAAGGCTGCGCCAAGATTCTTCAGCACCTGGCTCGAACGAACATAATCCAGTCCGGATTTCATTTCAGCCATGATCCCGTTCCGGAGCTTTCCGGCCTGCTGCGGCGCGTCTTTGGGCAGCAGGCCCAGAATAAGCGCAGAGCCGGTGAACATACCGATCATCACAGCCAGCGATACCTCAATTCCGTAATGGTTATAGATGAAAGCGCCGATTACCGGACCAATCACCATAAAGAAAGCAGACAGCGACTGGAACATGGCCATCACACTCTGTAACTGATCTTCAGGCACATGCTGTTTGAACAGCTTCATCGCAGAAGGCTGCGAGAATTGTGACAATATAGCTGATACCAGGGTAGCCAGCAGCAGTGCCCTCCACGATCCGGACATGACAACCAGCAGCACCACAAAGACGGAACATGCCGATAACGCATCACTGATCATCATCGTCCGCTTGGGCAGCCACCTGTCCGCGAAGGTACCGCCTATAATAGCAAACAGAAAAATTGGAGCATATTCGGCCACCGAAATGAGCGAGACATAGAATGGATCATTCTGCGTAATATCCGTCACGTACAGCAGAATCGCAAAGTTCCTCACCCATACTCCGAGCTGCAGAAATACTCTTGACATAATAATCGTTCTTACATATTTGTTCCTTAACACGACGCTATCCCCCATACATTAATATAGACTAAATAGATATATATCTAATCTGTTTATTAATATATAGATATTAAGTTATTTTGTCTAGTTATAAAATAGATTATTATTTCATTAATCTATTTTATAACTGTGAATATGGCTCGAATCCTATAACATCACAGATGGACACTGTTCCATAAAAAAAGTAACCGCTCAAGTGAATGATGTTGGAGCTTGTGCGGCTTATGCGCTTATAAGATATTAAGTGCCACCGCATATTACTTCATTTAGATTACTTCTGGGGCGCCTCAAGCAAACAAGCGTACTTGCGCTCCTCATTTCTTCCGTGGTAGCACATTGCATTGTATTCGGTTTTTCTGTGAAAATACTTCTGGCACAACCTGCGATAAACGCACGGCCTACGTGGCACGTCCAGTCCAATTGTGTTCGGTTTTCCGATTACATTCGGCCTACGTGGCGCTCACAGTTCAATTGTGTTCGGTTTTTCGATTACATTCGGCTTACGTGGTGCTCCCAGTCCAATTGTGTTCGGTTTTTCGATTACATTCGGCTTACGTGGCGCTCCCAGTCCAATTGTGTTCGGTTTTTCGATTACATTTGGCTTACGCTACCCACCCGGTCTAATTGTGTTCAGTTTTCCGTTAAAATTTGTTGAATAGATGAACAGACGACGTTCTGTTTTTAGGCGCGCTGCTCATTTTCATGCTGGAGTTGTGCCTTGAAAGACATGTTTGTTTTCGCATACATTGGCTCTCCCTTGGCTCGCGACCGGTGAAATTAGAGGGGTTACTGACGATTATCATCTCTATAACCATAAAAAAAAGCACCCGAAGGTGCTCAAAGTGCTCGTACTCATCCTCATACTTATATTCTTATGTCCTATGTTCCTATTTCCCAATGTTCCTATGTTCCTACATTCTTATGGCCTATATGCTATGCTATATGTTCTTATCTGGTCTTTACGGTTAGCGCCACCCCGATGCATCAATCCTGCTTCACATGCTCCTCACGATACTCCGTCGGCGTCTTGCCGGTAGCCTTTTTAAACACCTGAGTGAAGTACCTCGGGTCCTGATAGCCCACAAGCGGCGCTACCTGGTAGACCTTCACATTGCTGCTTCGCAGAATGTACTTGGCATTCTCCATCCGGCAGTGGGTGACGAATTCCAGGAAGGTGTAGCCCGAGATTTGTTTGAACAGTGTGCAGAAATGGCTGATGCTGAGATCGGCCACCTCGGACACTTCCTCAATGCTGAGATCCTTGTGGTAATTGGATTCAATGTACCGTTTAACCTTCTCAATGATGCTGCGCCCATCTTCGCGGGCTGCTGTGCTGTGACTCTGAAGCAGCCATTCACGGAATTCCGACTTGAGTGCTTCGATCATGCCTGACAGCGTTCCCAGGCCATGCAGCTTGCTTAGCAGACTTTCTATCGACCATTCGCTATGGGTGTTCAAATGCTCGAACTGCCGGTACAGCACCACGCTCATCTCAATAATCAGACGCTCCGCGAGCGGCTGCGGAAGGGCCTGGGATTCAATGAAGACAGACATCTCGTCAAAAAGGGCAAGCATACGCTCCAGGTTCAGGGTGCGGATACTTTCAATCAGCGAGAGCTCCAGCTCCTTCGGATACTTCACCTCACGGCTGCCAGCTGCTGCAGTCTCCTCTTCAATGAATACACCGGCTTGTCCGGAATAGAACCGCTGATATAAGGCCTGAGAAGCTAACGGATAGACCGTGCTTAACTGATCAATTCCCTGGGTGGACCGGCTGATGCCAACAGAACAGTTCAGCTTAGAGTAACGTTTGATGCCGGCAATCAGCTGTTCACCGAGCTCTCTTTTGCCGGCACTAATGCCTGCCGGGAAGAGCAAGATCCATTCCCCGTTGTAGAACGGGAAGATGGACAACGCCCCATTCTCCAAGGACCATTCCTCCAGGATATTGCGGACCGCGAACAGCCAGAGATGCTTCTCTTCCGCACTCCACTTGGCTGTCAGCCCGGCATAATCGTCCAGACGGACAACCGCCATGAAATATTCATCTTCCAGCTCGCTATTCTCCAGCCACTTCAGATGCTGCAGCGGACGCGGGTTGCCCAGCGTGAACTCGGCCAGCATGCGCTCGCGGGCAAGCATTGACAAGGTCTGCACTGACAGCATCAGCTGTTCATTTTCCTTCTGGCGGTCAAGCCGCTCTCTGGCCCGGGTGAGCATCTCCGCCAGTTCCTCATGGTCAATCGGCTTCAGCAGATAATCAAACGCACCGAGCCGCAGCGCCTCCCTGGCATATGTAAACTCCCCGTAGCCGCTGATGAAGATAAAAATCAGCTTGGCGCTGCGCGGAAGCACCTCCTTCATTAAAGCGATCCCGTCAATCACCGGCATGCGGATATCGCTGATAATAATATGCGGCGTGGTCTCCTGAATCAGCTGCAATGCAGCTTCCCCGTTCTTTGCTTCACCGACTATCGTCAGGCCAAGCTCTTCCCAGGGAACCGCAACCTTCAGGCTGCGGAGAATAATCGGCTCATCATCCACCAGCAGCACTTTATATTTATCCTTATGTTCACTCATCTCTTGCACCCCCCAGGCTTATTGACCGGCCGAACTCCGGATCAGATTCCAGTATTGCTTGGATGCATCTTGCAGCTGCTGTAAAGCCTGATCCGTATGCATCCCTCCATCAATCATCTCTTCAATTACACTCAGAAATGTCGTTTTCACTTCAGGGGACAACAGATTGTCATATGGCACAAAGCTCTGATTGTTCTCCTCCATCATATCCATGACCTGGGCAAACACCGGGCCGGTCTTATCCGGGTCGAAGGCAATGCGCATCGACGGAATTCTCAGTCCTTCGTATACTATCCGGGTCTGAATCTCCTTCGTATAGAAAGCTTTCATCAGTTCCAGGGCAGCTTCCCGCTTCGCTCCGCTGAGGCTCGAAGAGAGTCCGATTCCTATAGTGTAGCCGCCGGCGATCGACGTCTCTGCCCCCTTGATCAGCGCGGGAAACGGAATTACACCAACCTGGTTCTGGAAATCTGCCGGCGCTGCCGCGCCTGAGAACAAATTGATGTCCCAGTTTCCGTTAAGATACATGGCTGCTTTCCCTTCCGTGAACAGACCCACAGCATTCTCGGTGGATACATTATTGGAATCACCACTGAAAGCACCTTCATCTATCCATTTATCCAGATGGCGGAACGCATCCGAGTAGCTGCTGTTCTGAAAGCTCGCCCCATCCTCCCCGGTAACCAGCTTCTGTATAAGCTCGGGTCCGGCATAGCGGTCCATTAGATAATGGGCGAAGACCCCTGCGGGCCAGAGGTCTTCGTTGCCCAGCGCAAACGGGATATATCCTGCCGCTTTCAGCTTCGTAATGACTCTATCGAGCTCCGCAACCGTTACGGGAATATCCAGTCCGAGCTCAGCGAAGATACTCTTGTTATAATAAAGCGGTTCAGCATTGCCCTCAATGGGCAGCCCATAGATACGCTTATTGAAAGTCCACAGATGCAAATCCTTAAATTGATCGCCCAGTCCGTTCACTTCGGTGAAATCCGTTAGATCCATCAGCCGGTTCGAACGCACATAAGGCTCGATCTCCGCTCCGCCGAAGAGGACGAACATATCAGGCGGTGTTCCAGTGACCATTTCACTCTTCAGCTTCTGCTCCCGGTGAATGGTCTGGTCCAGACCCTCGAAGTTCACCTTCACATTCGGATGGCTCACCTGATAGTTCTTCACAACTTCCTCAAAGATGGCCAGAAGCGGACGGTCATGCTCCTTGATCCAGAAGTGCCGGAAGGTCAGCGTGATTTTCTCGGGAGAGTTATCTTCGATCTGCCCGCTGTCTTCCTGCATAATGAACCATACCGCACCGGACATTAGTACAGTATAGAGCAGAATCCATCCCCAATTGGTCAACCATCTAGCAATACTCCGCTCCTCTTTCATTTGGTTTCTCCTTCTCATGACGGCTGAATCTTCGGAATCCGGATACAAATTGTTGATCCAAAGCCGGGAGATGAGCAGACCAGAATGCCATAGGGATTGCCGAACCGGATGTTCAGGCGCTCATGCACATTCTTCAGGCCCACCCCGCTGTCACTGTATTTCTTGGCATTGGCCCTTTCCTTGTTCCATTGGCTCATTAGCACCTCAAGGTCAAAGCCCGGTCCGTTATCCTTGACGATAATGATAACATCATTGCCGTTCTCCTGTGCCTTGACCGTAATGGTGCCATGCTCCTCCATCTGTTCAACTGCATGATATAAAGCGTTTTCGACGATCGGCTGGACAATCAGCTTCTGGGTCATCACGTACCTCAGCGGTTCAGGCAGCTCCAGCTCATACGAGAACTTCTCTCCGAAACGGAACTTCTGAATATCGAGATAATGGCGGACATGCTCGAATTCCATTTGCAGCGGAATCAGCTCCTGGTTCTGGCTGATGCTGATCCGCAGCAGCCTGCCGAGCGAAATAACCATTTTACTGATATCCCTGTTACCTGCCAGTACGGCCATCGAATTAATCGATTCCAGTGAATTATAGATGAAGTGCGGGTTAATCTGCGCCATCAGCGCCTTCATTTCCGCTTCCTTCTTGCGCCCCTGTTCCGTCTGCACCTGCTCAATCAATTCATTGATTTGCGAGCTCATCCGGTTGAAGCCGTCAATGAGGGAATCACTCTCATCATTGGCACGGAGCGGTACGGGGATCGGGATGAATATCCCCTGCTTGACCCGCTTCATTCCATTCACCGCACTGTTAATGCTGCGGACAAGCCTGCGGATGAAATAATGGTCGAACAGAAAAGCAGACAGCAGCGACACAATCCCGAGGATAACCGCAATATTACGGATAGATACCGATTCTGATGAAATCAGATTCATCGGTGTAATAGCAGCCAGATACCAGTCTGAATTATGTGAGGGCAGGAAAGTGATCAGAGACCGCTCCTCCTGATAATTGTCAATGTAATAGTCCTGCTCCTGCGTATAATCCTCCTGCAAAAATGGAAAATCCGTCCGCTCACCAATATGCTCCCCCGACTTGTTAAAGACGATATTGCCCTGCTTGTTCACCAGCAGAATATCCCCTTTCTTCAAGGTGGCAGCCTCCCAGAAGATTTGATCGAGCAAATCCGGCTTCACGTAAACGACCAGGTAGCCAATATCCTCCAGAGAATAGAAATCCTTAATCACTCTTGCCTGCACAAGCACAGGTTTACCCGCGCTTGCCGAGCCGTTCTCTCCGGGACCGGACCAGACAGGACGCCCCTCGGCACTATTCATCGCTCCGAACCAGACCTGATTTTGCATTTCGGCAAAAGACATCGGCGCGTTATATTGATAGATCAGCCGGTCTTTGCCGTATAGGCTGAAGGAGGTGATCATTGGATGAATTAACAGCAGATTGTTGATCAACTGCTTGTTGTCATAGGTGAGGACAAAGTTCTGCTGCTTGAGCGCCTGCTGAATTGGCGGCTGCGTAATGGCTGAATTGGTGGTCGATGAAATCTCACTGAGCGCGAACTTCAGCTTGCGGTCCGTCTCCTGCAGGGAGATCCAGTAGAAATTGCTTGATTTCTTCTCCATAGCATTAGAGAAATTGACATACGTAACAATCCCCATGACGATCACGGGAATGAAGACGAGAAGAATAATAGCAAACAAGATCTTACGACGGAGCTTCATGTATGTTCCCTTCCTCCAGCTGACTCTGTCTATTATTATTCTTCATAGCATTCTTTATTTCCTGTCGCAGTCATTTATAGATTGGTTAACCGGGTGGAGCAAGCGTTTTCGCCTGCTTCACTGCATAGTTCCATTCTTTGGCCGGATCGGCTTTTTTTTCCGACACGTTTCTCAGCGCATTCTTGAAGAAGGTATCAGCCCTGTCATGCAGCGGTCCGTAGTATACCCATTTAACACGGTTAGCCGCTTTACCGAATTCAACAGCAGTCTGCTGGCCGCCGAAGAACTCATCCTTGAAATCTGCGAATGCAGGATCTTCATACAGAGCAGGGGTCGAGGGGATCAGCCCTTTGGTCTTGAAGGACTCCAGCTGATTCTCCTTGTTAACGAGCCACTGGATGAATTCATAGGCTTCCTTCGGATGCTTCCCTTCCTTAGGCAGGGTAATGAACGAACCGCCCCAGTTGCCGACGCCTTCAGAAAGCTGGGCAATTCTCCATTTGCCGGAAGAATCAGGTGCACTGCTTTTGATTTTGCCGGCAAGCCATGCCGGTCCTATCACAACTGCGAATGAACCGTCATTCATGCCTTGTTCCCATTCAGGCGACCAGATCTCCGAATTGCTGATCCAGCCTTCCTGAATGCCTTTAACAGTAAAGTCATACGCTCTCTTCAAATACGGATTGGTGTCGCCGAAGAATGTTCCATCTGTTCTGCTGAAATAGATTTCATCTACAGACTGGTCTCGAAGTGCATTAAACGTAAGATCCGTCAGGTCGGAAAAGTACTTCCCGGTTATTTCTTTGAAATCTTTGGCGACAGCAGCGAATTTATCCCATGTATCGATCGCTGCGCTGAACCCTTCAGGGTCGCCGGGCAGGCCGGCTGCTTCAGCCAGATCGGTGCGGTAATAGACCACAGTTGGTCCGATATCAGCCGGAAGTCCAAGCTGGAAGCTGCCGTCCACGGATGAGGCTTGTTTCCACTTCCATTTTAGAAAGTCCGTCTGGATATCTTTGGCTCCAAGGTCGTTCAGATTATAGAATTTGTCCTGAACACCCAGGTAATGTTCCATGAAACCGGCCTCAAGCTGGAAAATATCAGGTGTACCCGAACCTGCCGAGAATGCTGCCGCCAGTTTGTTATGGTGTGCATTCGTGTCACCGGTGTTCTGCACCTTAATGGTTACATTCGGGTGTTCCTTCATGTATGTATTGGCCAGCTCTTCATAGTTCATGTCGCCCATTGTCCAGAAAGTAAGCTTTACCTTCGCTTCGGGCTCTGTATTCTTCTCCCCGGAGGTTGGTGCATTCGCGCTTGCTGTATTGTTACCCGTATATTTATCCGCAGCAATGTTGCCGCTGTTGTTGTTAGCTCCGAATGCCGCGGGCGAACCTATGAGTATGATGGAAACCAGCGTCAGCGCCAAGTACTTTGCTTTTTTCATTCCTCTGTACCCCTCTCAAAGGTTTCTCTTACAAGATTTAGTGTACAGTAGGCGAGTGTTTTTTTTTGAGGAGGCAAACCGCCGATTTATGGTGGAAATATTTCCGATTCGGCAGCTTTACCAAACGCGAGGCTTCAATACAGAAGAAACCAGACTGCTATTCAGTCCAGAACGCACAACGGGGCTTTCCCAAAAGTAGGTTTTCTACCGCGGAAGACAGTTCTCTTCATTCTTAATACTACAAAAAGTGAGCAGAGCAGCGATTCTCCCGTTATTGGAGGATCGCTGCTCTGCGTTTTTGGTCATTGGTGGCTTGCTTCAGCAGATTATGAGCAAGGGAAAGCCATCCGACCTCAAGCGTCACTTTCTCCAAGCCGCGAAGCAGAAATCACCGGAACCCACGGTTGTTCTTCAGTTGTCCAAACACACTTTCTGGCTCCGTCATTCGGCGTACGGCCAAGGCGTAACCTTCCTCACTCCGTAGAATTTCCCGAGCCTGTTTCTGGTATCGTAGTCGTTCCAAACTGACGACCACCTCCCGATTTCCTGCCGCTTTCGTGCAATGCTCCTTTAGGGGGCAGCCGTCACAGGAGCCGCTTCGGTAATGACGTCTACGAATTTTATAGCCGCTCTCTAAGGTCTTTTGCTTTCCCTATGAAAATGCAGCATTTTCCCGGCTGGGCACGTCCAGTTATCCTCGGCTGTATGGTGTATCCAGTTCTCAATTTTACCAACATTCGCTTTCCAGGCTTTGCTCTTTTCCTTGTGGTAGCTGCCGTACTTTACTACCGCCTGAATCTTTTCCCTTTCCAGATAGGCGTAGTTTTCTTCGCTGCCATAACCTGCATCCGCAATGACTGTCTTTGGCAATTTCCCGAGGATCTGATTCCAGCCGGTTGACGGCTGCATTCACGAACGCGATCGAGGTGGTTCGAAGGAATATCTTCTTCGAGATCCATGGGCAAGCAAAGTTGGTCCATGGACTATTAAATGTACAAAGAAATCGCTCCTTTGGGAATGGTTGGGTGGTACCTCCATTTTACCAAAACGAGCGATTTCTTTTTGTGATTTTTGAAAGACCTTTTAGAAACGCCCCCCGCTTTAACAGCGGAGAGGACGGACTGATTGTGGAAAAGCGGTAGCGGTCGCCTTGCTCTCCGGATTTTTACCGCTAAGGGAAATAAATAAAATCTGGAGAGCACAGCGATTGTAGCAACGGTCCGTTCGCGCAGCGTCCACACCACGTTCACAAGTTAATCCAACTCAAAAAAAGAGGGGCCGTCCCAAGCAGCCATTTCATGGCTTTTGGGACAGCCTCGTAAAATGTGGATAAGCGATTTATTCGCGCTTCAATTGCTTGGTGTTGGCTAGATACAGCGTGATCACCAGTACAAGTATGGCACCGGAATACAATATAGTGTCCAGCGGACTCTCATGATCGATGATGATCAGCCGGATGATCGCCGTAATGCCGATATAGATGAAATAACGGAGCGGGAAATGATAATGGGCCTCGAAATACTTGATAATCAGCGCAATGAATTCGAAATACAGGAAATACACCAGTATCCCTTCGAGCAGCTCCAGCTTGGATAATTCACTGGCATCATTAATGTGGCTGAAGATGTATACTGTTTCCTTGCCCAGGAAAATGACCAGAATCAAGGCGAGTACAACAAGGGACAGGTTCAATACCCATTGCAGAACCAGCGGCACAACAGCGAATTTGTTAAGAATTTTCATCGTATCAGCTCCTGCTCCAGGTTAACCCACAGTATAGAAGTGATTACGTTTCCAGTGCAAGTACTGCTTAACCGGGATGAGCGAAGTGGATTTATGGCCTGCTCGCGGGTATACTGTTTGTATTTACTGAACTACTTTCATCCCTATAAAAAGGAGATTTATCCCATGCCCATCAACCGTCCTTTGCTGACCGACAGCGATCTCCAGGAAGCGATTGACCGCAAGCTGCCCGTCCGTGTATTCCAGGATGACCATCTAGTGAATTCCGGTGCGACTGTGGTCCGCTTCACAGATTCAGATGTTGTGATCCAGTCCCGGGTCAGCGATTTGACCTATTATTCGCGCAGCCGATGCGAATTCTTCGAAGTCCGGCCGTAGCACATGAAAGAACAAGCCTTGGGCAAGTGTGAGCTATGCGGCCGTTCCCCTCTCGCAACCACCGTCCATCATCTGATTCCCCGTGAGAAAGGCGGAGCCCTGCTGCCTACCGCTCTTCTCTGCAAGGCTTGCCACCGGCAGATTCATGCCCTGTATACCAACAGCGATCTGGTCATTCTTGGCCTGACAACGCTAGACAACCTTAGACACGACCCCAGGATCGCCGCATATCTCCAATGGATCATCAGGCAGCCGCCAGGTTCTGAGCCTAAGCTCCGCAAATCCAAGCGTGTGCGGGGTGGATATTAAGCCGCTTGACCGAAAATATGAATAGATTGCCTGATATAGAGACACTATAGAGCGGAGAATGGCCGGCAGGCCAACAATACTCTATAGTGAGGCAGGTGCGTTTATGTTCAAGCGCTTTGACGAAATTGCCATTGAGATTCCTGAAGTGGAGCGTCCCGATCCAAATGCCGCAGCAGCAGTTCAAGAGCTGCTTGGCGGTAAATTCGGCGAGATGTCGACACTGAATAACTATCTGTTCCAGTCGTTTAATTTCCGCAGCAAAAAAAAGCTCAAGCCCTTCTACGATCTCGTTACAAGTATCACTGCAGAAGAACTTGGTCATGTAGAACTGGTATCGCATGCGGTCAATAAATGCCTGTGCGGATCAACAGCCTATAAGGAACCGGATCAGACTCCGCTTAATCCGTTCAAAGATGCGCGAAATACATATTTCGCCCTCGGCGGAGCCCAATCCGCTATGCCCTTCGACTCTATGGGCCGTCCCTGGAGCGGTGAATATGTCTTCAACAGCGGGAATCTGATTCTCGATCTGCTGCATAACTTCTTCCTGGAGTGCGGTGCCCGTACACACAAGATGAAGGTGTATGAATTGACCGACCATCCGGCTGCGCGTGAGGTTATAGGTTATCTGCTGGTCCGCGGGGGAGTCCATGTAGTGGCTTATGCCAAAGCGCTGGAGGTGGCTACCGGTGTTGATGTCAGCAAGCTAATTCCAATCCCTTCCCTCAGCAACAAGGCTTTTAATGAGACCCGGAAATACGAGTCCAGAGGCGTTCATACGAAGCTGTATACGAACAGCGATGGTGACTTCACAGCGATCAGGCAGATCTGGAAGGGGCTGCATCCGGAGGATGGACAGCCGCTCGAAGTAATCGAAGGTATACCTAAGGGCTTCCCGGTTCCCGAGGCGCCAGAGGTGCCTGAAGAATTCGCTCCGGGCATCTCCGAGGACGATTTCCTCGCCATTGCTGCCCGCCTGCAGTCGGCAGCCAATATAAGCTCTTCCGGAAATACGAATTAAACGCTAAGCTGCACCAGGTAAGTAGAGTGAAATAACCAGATATACAAAGAAGCAGGTGCCCCCCATCCGGGAAAGCACCTGCTTCTTCTGGTTCTATAGTTTGCTGCGATATATTCTGCATCTGGCGGTTCCTATTTGAGATTCATTTCTTCCTATCGCCATAAGCGCTCAGCTTCTCATTGAGAACTTCCTGAAAGCTCTGGACTTTGTCTTCTGACTTCTGCGGCTTAGGATTAAGAACGGGCTGAGGTCTAAAAAACTGATGATTAAAAGCCATAAGATTATGTACGCTCATACTCATTGAAGTTCAACCTCCTTCTGTAATCTTCACCTTAGTTTGCGTGAGTGCGAAATATCTTATCCCTTATATAACCTGCTCTTTCCAGTCTTAAACAGTTATTTATTAATTTAAGCAAAAAAATAACCTCCAGGCCGCTAACCCGGCCGGAGGCTATGTACAAACACAATTACCGCTTATCTCTTCAGTGCTGCCCAGGATGCTTCATCCAGCAGTCCCAGCTCCTCCTGGTTTAGCCGGAAGGCCATGGCACCGATATTCTCCCGGGCATGGCGGGCTTTGGATGCTCCCGGGATGGCAACTACGGTGTCGCCATGATAATGAATGAGCCAGTTAAGGGCTACCTGGCCCGGTGTCACCTCATATTTCTCTGCCAGCTTACCCAGAGAATCAATCAGCGGCTTACTGCGGGTCAGACCGGCATCGTCCAGACCCGATTGCATCCGCCGTATCCGGGAGACTGCAGCAATCTGCGACGGATCATTGTGGAAGCGACCGGTCAGGATGCCTTGCTGCAATGGAGAGTAGGCGATAATGGAAATCCCCAGCTCCTTGGCAGCGGCCAGAGTCCCATTCTGATCGATATTGCGGTGCAGCAGATTGTATTTGACCTGATTGGATACCAGCGGGAGCCCGAAGGTTTTCAACAGCCGGTGTGCCTCCACCATCTGCTTGGCGGAATAATTGCTTACGCCCACATAACGGATTTTGCCTGCCCCCACAAGTCCAGCCATAGCTTTCATCTCACTGGCAATGGAGGATAAGGAGAACGGCTGATGAATCTGATACAGATCAATTCCTCTTCCTCCCAGACAGGCGATGCGCTGGTCAATCGTTGCGGTAATGGAGCCGGCTGTCCGCAGCAACGGCCACCACTTGGTAGCGATCAGCGGTGCGGCATGCGGGTTGCCTTCCTTCCGGAGCTGATCCAGCACATGAGCCAGCGCCTCTTCCGATTTGCCCCCTCCATAGATTTCTGCCGTATCGACCCAGTTCATGCCGCCTTCCAGGCTGACCCGTACAATATCCAGAATATCCGCATCAGTGAGATTACTCCAGTAGCGGCCCACGATGCCGCTTCCCCGGCTGAACTGCCAGCAGCCGAGTCCAAGCGGCGATACGGATAAATCCGACTGCCCCAGCAGGCGTAAATTGACCTTGCTTGTCAGTGTCTCCATAGTTCATCCTTCTCTCAGAGAATTAATTGAATCCAATATGTAAGAGCATATATAGCTATGAGACAATATCATTGTACACAAAGCTTAAGTCTTACCCTACGGGCTGTCAATTGTAGTGCCATTAACACTGCATAATAAGGCCATGGCCTTAAAAAAGGAGGATATGGTATAATTGCCCTGCCATACTGCTCTAATTCTTGCAGGAAGCTTACATAAACACAACCATAACGGAGGGAATTCATTATCCATGATTAAATTTCTAGGTTTCCTGCTGCTGTACCGTCTGCTCGGCAATCCATTTCTGGCCCTGATCATTCTGCTCGTCGTTCTATATTTTGTAGACCGCCGTTATGTAGGCATTCTGCCCAGCTTCTCCAAGCCTTTCCGCCGCAGCCGCCAGATTTCCAAACTGCGCTTGACCATTGCACAGAACCCGAACGATGTAACCGCCAAATTCGATCTGGCCCGGCTGATGACAGAGCGCAAACGCTACAGCGAGTCCAAGGAGCTTCTGACAGCAATTGTTGACCGTTACGAAACATCGGCTGAGTATTGGGTGGAGCTGGGATATGCTAACCTCAAGCTGGGCCAGCTTCCCGAAGGAGAAGCCCAGATGCTCAAGGGACTGGAGATCAACCGCAGGGCGCAATACGGGCAGCCCTACCTTCGACTTGCCGAAACCTTCCGGCATGTAGACCATGACAAGGCACTCCACTATGTGAGCCAATTCCAGGAGATTCAGACCTCCTCCAGCGAAGCTTATTATCTGGCGGGTTCCATGTACAAGGCTTTGGGGCGCGGGGAAGATGCCAAGCGTGCTTTTGCCGAATCGCTTGCCGTCTACCGCACCTTGCCCAAATACAAGAAACGCCAGGAACGCGGCTGGGCGCTGCGCAGCTATTTCGCCAAGCTGCGCTGAGCGGCTTATTATTAATGATACAGGACCTTTACCGCAAACAACCTCCGGCTGCTGCACGTTACCGTGCCCCGGAGGTTGTTTGTGTTATTTTACAGGAACCGTTATCTCAAGTTCAGGGATTTAGAGCTCCTTAGAGATTCAGGGATTTGGGTTGTTCCTCTGCAGCTGCCGTACTGAACGGCCACCAGTTGGCCCGGCCGAACATCCGCACCATTACCGGCACGAAGAACGGAAGGAACAGCAATGCGTACAGGGCCAGACCAGATAGCACCACGGTGGCAATCTGCATCATCGACAGCACCCCTGAAGGATACATCGAGGCGAAGGTTCCGCCAAGAATAACAACGGCTGACAGAATTACCGTTCCCATATTCCGCATGGCATGCAGAATGGCTTCACGCACATCCCATGTTTTATTCTCATTGAACCGGGCCATCAGGAAGATACTATAATCTACCCCGAGGGCAATCAGCATGACGAAGCTGAAGAATGGAGTCGTCCAGGTGATCCCGGAATAGTTCAGCAGATGGACGAAGATCGCCTCCGTTACGCCCAGTGCTGTAAAGTAGGTAATCAGCAGTGAGATAATCAGATACAGTGGCATAATGATTGACCGGAGCAGCAGCACCAATATAATGAAAATACCGCCCAGCATCAGAATCACGGTCCGCGTGTAATCCTCATTAGAGATTTTCTGCAAATCGCTGTAGGTGCTGGTCACGCCGCTCATGGCTGTCTCCGCATTTTCCAGCTTCGTACCGGCCACAGCACGGTCCACTGCAGCCTGGATATCTCCGACACTGTCAATGGCTTCAGCACTGTATGGATTCTCAGCGAATACAACATCCAGTGTCATGACCTTACGGTCTCCGGACAGATAGGTATCAAATACCTGCTGAATACCGTCAGCTTCAAGCGCCTCTGCCGGTACGAAGAACCCGCTCAGCTCGTCATCCTTGGCATCCTGAATCTGCTTAAGATAATCCTGCGCGGAACTCAGGCCGCCAGTAATTTGTCCCAGGCCATCCGCACTTTGGGTAAGTCCGCCCTGCAGCTGGCCAAGCTGGCCTGTAAGCTCACCGAAACCGTCCGCGAGCTGCTGCTGTCCGCCTTGCAGCTGATCCAGCCCGCTGGTGATGGACGGAAGCTTGCCGACAATCTGCTCCTGTCCGTCTGCCGCCTGATTCAGGCCGGATTGCAGTTGGCCGATACCGGCCACCAGCTGATCCAGCCCCTTCGCCAGCGCGGATTGGCCTGCTGCCGCTTTGACATAACCGGCATTGGCTTCGCTCAGCCCTGCTGCCGCCCCTTTGAGCTGGGCTGAAATCTGGCCCAGCCCTCCGGCCAGCCCTGCAGCTCCAGCGCCGCTCTGCGTCACTGTACCTTTGATCGTCTGGTAATTGATATCCTGCAGCAGCTCCGGATGCGCGGACTCAAGTCCGGTGAAGGAGCCTTGCAGGCCTGTCAGTGCATCGGCAACACCCTGAAGCTGTGTCTGCAGGCCGGCAAGCCCTCCATCCAGCGCCGTCAGGCCGCTTCCGATCTTCTTGTAGCCTTCGAGCAGTGCCGTATTGGCCGCTGCCAGCTGTTTCGCGCTTGCCGCCGCCTGCGAGAGGCCGGTCTTAATCTCTCCGGCTCCGGCTGATCCGCTGCGGATTCCGTTCTCAATACGTGACAGGCCGTCACCCAGCGCATCGATGCCTGCCTTGAGCTCAGCTGTACCTTCCGTCAGCTTGGCGCTCCCGGATACGGCCTCTGTAAGTTTCGGCCCATTCTCTTTCAGCTGCTCGCTTGCTTCAGCAAGCCCGCTCTGAATTTTGGTTAAGCCTTCATTGCTCTGATCCAGCCCGTCGGCGAGCGTAGCGACCTGGGTAGGGATCAGGAAGTCATTAATTTGCTCCCCGGTTGGACGGGACATGCTGCGCACAGCCTTGACTCCGTCCACCTTTTCCAGCTCACGGCTGATTTTCTCGGCCAGGCCCATATATTCAGCCGTATCCATCCGGTCATCATTCTTAATGACAATCTTGCCCGGCATCGACTCACCCGGACCGAAGCTCTCCGAGATCATGTTGAAGCCTTTGACCGACGCGTAATCCGAGCCGATTTCATCCATGCTGTTGAAGCTCAGCTTCCCGCTGTATGTAAGCAGGAACGGTACAACGATGACTGCCACAATCAGCAGCGCAGCCCAGGGTCTCTTCAGGGAGAAGGAGCCTGCCGCCCCCCAAATCCGGCTCTCGCTGTGCTCCAGCTTGCCGCGTGACGGCCAGAACAGCTTTTGGCCCAGCACCGCCATGAAGAACGGTACAATCGTCACGAGCGCCAGCAGCATCACGGCAATCCCGACAGCTACCGCGACCGCTGAACGGTACAGCATGAATTTGGACAGGCCGATCGCCAGGAATCCGACGAACACCGCCAGCCCTGAATAGAATACGGTACCGCCCGCTTTACGGTAAGTAGAGATAATGGCACTTGTCGTATCCTCGGAATGGGCAAGCTCTTCCTTGAACCGGCTGATCAGCAGAATGCAGTAATCCGTCCCGATCCCGAACATAACAGCGACCATGAAAATCTGTGTGAACGTGGACAGGGGGAAATCAAACCGGTCCACCAGAAAAGCCACAACCGACTGTGACACAATATAACTCAGCCCCACGGTTAACAGCGGCACAAACGGCGCTACGAACGAGCGGAACACAACGAACAGAATGAGCAGAATAAAGACAACTGTAATGTATTCCGACTTCTTCAGCCCGGCTTCAGAGCTGGCAATCGTATCTTCTGTAATCAGCCCTTCACTGGTCATATAATGATCAGCGGTGACGTCCCCCAGCAATGCCCCGGCCTTGGCCGGCAGCTCTTTAACCTCTTCTTCTCCGCCCTGCACCGACAAAGCAACCATGATTGTATTGCCGTCTTTGGCAATAAGGGTATCCTTAAGTTCAGGCTGTGTAAAAGGATCGGTGATCGCACTGAGATTCAGGGAAGCCTTATTCGCCGCCAGCTTCTCAACGCCTTGCTTAATACTCTCGGTGTCCGCAGCCTGCAGGCCCTCTGGCTTGTTGAACACAAGCGCAACCTGATGTACGGTTTCCCCGCCTTTGGCTTCTGCCACTTCCTTCATGATTTCGGCGGCTTTTGACGAAGTGTATCCTGCCGGGACCGAGATCTGCCCCTTCTCCCGTACCAGATCAGACATAGCCGGGGCGGTCAGGAATAGCACTACTGCCACCGCCAGCCAAATAGCGATAATTGCCCATCTTGCTTTTAAAATAGTTCTCAATTTTGTCTACCTCCTGGTTCCTGCATCAAAAATGCCAGCTTCTCAAACATCGTAATAAACCGCTCGATATCGTGATCCTCGAAGTGGAACAAGTAGGGGGAGATAACCTCCTGCATCTGCTTCTCAGAAGTGCTGTAGACACTTTTGCCATGCTCGGTCATCGTCAGATACACCTGCCGGCGGTCATTCTCATCACGGGTCCGCTCAATCATTCCCGCTTCGTCCAGCCGGTTGATAATAGCCGTAATTGAGCTTTTGCCCACCGCTACAGCCTCAGCCAGATAGGTGGAAGTACATTTCTCCTGTCCGGCAATCAGCCGGAGGATCAGGAACTGGTCATTCGTCAGCCCTTCGCCAAAAATATCCCTGAGCCTGGCGTTAATCTGCCTGGTAACCACCATATATGCGTCCACGTAACGGTTGATCCATTCCTCTGCATCTTTTTTCATGCGGGTTCCTCCTTTACGAAATAATAGTTCACGTGTAGAACAGTTTCACAGTAAAACTATATTGTCCTAATCTTAAAAAGTCAACCGCTCATCATGAATTTTACATTCCATCGCAAAAACAGCCACCCTGCACCGTAAAGTGCTGAATGGCTGTTCTCTTCCGGTATGTTCTGTCTGTGATGTTCTGTTACGTTGATGCCAGCCTTTCCGCTCTACTCCTCGTCCTCGGTCTCTTCAACCTCGTACACACAGCGGAATATTTCGATTCCGGCTGCATTCTCGCCCAGGCTGTATACCATAAATCCAAGGCTGCGATAGAAATCCGCGGCAATCTCATCTTCGGTCTCCGCCACCAGATAACGCGGCTGACGGGTCGTCACCAGTTCCAGAATCATCCCCCGCGCATAGCCCTTGCCCCGGTTCTCCGGCAGCACTGCAATATGGCGGATATCCAGCGAACCGTCTTCAGTCTCTTCAAAGCCGGTGAGGCCGAGCAGCAGCCCTTCCTCCTCCCAGCCGCATAGCTGCAGCGCCGCTTGCTCCCGGTATTCTGCCGACGTGCGCTCCAGCGCATCCGGATCATCTATAACCGCATAAGCCAGCAGTTCGTTCACCTCAGGTGTTCCGACAAGTGGCTTCAAATCAATCAACATTATGTGACCTCCTAAAAGTTTGTTTAACACGCAGCAGTGCATATCCCGCCCATACCCCCAGCAGATTAAGCAGCAGGTCATCAATATCCAGGCTGCCCGCCCGCAGCAGCATTTGCATCAGCTCAAGCACTATTATACATAGAACGGATACTAGCGTTAACCGCAGCAATGAGCGGTAGGCGGTGCTAACCAGAGGCAGCAGGATGCCAAAAGGCACAAACACAGCAACATTACCCAACAGGTTGACCACCCGCCCTGAGTAAGACACTCCGTTACTCATATCAAAATACAAACGCATTGTGCGCAGCGGCTCCAGATTGTAGCGCAGCGGCCCCTCCGTCTGAACCGTCCGTCCAAAGCCGAGAAACATCCAGTAGATCAGCACTGCACTGTATATGAGTAGCAGCAGCCAGGCCAGTATCCGCCGCCCCGGGGGCAGCTTCTGTCTGTTTGCCGCCGGTTTTCCTTTCCGCCGGTGTTTACGCGTGTTAGAGATTGCTCTCACCTTCAATGATTTCAATGGTGCCGTCATTTTTGCCGATCACTGCCATATCGGCAATACCGATGAACAGCCCGTGCTCCACGACTCCTGGAATACGCTGGAGGGCAAGCGCCAGATCAGCAGCAGAGTCAATAGCCTCGAAGCGGCAGTCAGCAATGTAGTTGCCGTTATCCGTCTTATACAGCTCACCGCCGCTGCGGCGCAGCTCCGGCTTACAGCCAAGCTTGGCCAGGTCAGCGACAGTCCATTCCCAGGCAAACGGCACGATCTCAACCGGCAGAGGGAATTTGCCAAGTGTGGTCACTGCCTTGCTCTCATCTGCTACCACAATCATACGGGTGCTGCCCATCGCAACAATCTTCTCGCGGAGAAGCGCTCCGCCTCCCCCTTTGATCAGCTGCAGTGCACCATCAAGCTCATCCGCGCCGTCAATGGTCAGATCCAGAGAATCCACTTCGCCAAAAGCAACCAGCGGAATCCCCAGCTCACGGGCCTGATCCTCCGAAGCCTGCGAGGTTGCCACTGCCGTGATGTTTAAGCCTTCGCTAACACGTTCACCCAGCTTGCGGATGGCCCAGTAAGCCGTAGAACCCGTACCCAGCCCTACCTTCATTCCGTCCTGCACGTACTCGACGGCTTTCTCTGCTGCCAGCTGCTTAACATTGATACTCATTTTATTACCCCCATGTTATCCGTTATAATGAACCAAGTACAATAATGCACACCAGGAGGATTCCGGATGAGAACCGAAAATCAGATTCAATCCAAAATCAACGAATTGACGCTTCAGCGCAGATCTCTGGAGTCGCGGCTGGCACCCTTGTCTGCCGGTGATCCGCAGCGGGCAGCGCTGAATGTCCAGCTAACCCGGCTGGAAGATATGATGATGATGCTCGAATGGGTACTGAACGCACCCACGGGTAAATATCACGCCTAACGGATAGTTAAGGACAATATGTAAGCCCGAACAGATCAGCAGGCAGGCCTACACTGTCAGCTCAGATATAATCGTTGAGCATGGCCTCATACAATATGGCATTGTCATGTTCAAAGCAGATAAATTCAATCCGCTGCAGCGGGAGCTCCGCGGATGTCCGTTCACGCACATAAGTGACGACTGAATCCAGCGCCGTCTTGCAGGCCAGCTCTTTGGGAAAGTTAAATATTCCGGTACTGATGTTCGGAAAGGCCACACTCCGTGCTCCGTAGGAGCATGCCAGACTGAGGCTGCTGCTATAACATTGGGATAAAATAGCCGTCTCGCCTGCAGTGCCCCCTTTCCAAATCGGTCCTACAGTATGAATGATTCCCCGGAACGGGAGAAGACCTGCTGTGGTTACCGCGGCTTGTCCCGGGAGTATTCCGCCTTGCTTCTGCCGGATTACAGCGCATTCTTCCGCAATGCGGGGTCCGCCTGCCCGGTGAATCGCCCCGTCCACTCCCCCGCCCCCGTAGAGACCTGAGTTGGATGCATTCACAATCATCTCACCCTGCCAGGCGGTAATATCGCCTTCACTTACTGAAATCACTACATTGTTAACGGTGATTTGCATGTTCGGCCTCCTGTTTCGCCGCAGTCTCCAGCGCTTTAATCAATTCCTTCTCCCCCCTGCGGGCAGCCTTGCCCGGAAAAGATAAATGTTCAAACCGGACTCCCTGCAGCGCGGCCTGGCTGAGATTGCTGAGCATATAATTCTGCGCGTCGGATAACACCATCTCGCCCCGTCCGGCAGCAACCCTGCACAGCGCATGCGTGATGAAGGACTCTTCGTCCGCCCCGTCAAACAGTGTGAATTGAAACAAAGGGACTGCTTCCGGCAACTCCTCATTTGGAGAGAAAGTCTGATGATATACAGAATACATCAAATGGCCGGTGTAGGCTCTGGATGAATCATTCTCCCGTTCAGCAAGCATTCTGCTGTTCTGAAAGGCAATAATTCCGGCGGCGAACAGCAGAAACAGCACCACACTTCCAATCAAAGTAAATATTCCCTTCACCGCCAATCGCATGAAATGGACAATACCGTTTCTATATTATCATGTAGAGAAGTCTGCCGTGAATGGCCCAGACGCAAGAAATGTTTATTTAAGCGTTTCATCTATAAAGTTATTTTGAGATATTCAAATTAACAGTTGAAACTTCCCGTGGCATGTCTCATAATGAAGTGGAGCAAACTGATTTGTCAATCCATACGAAATCAAGGGAGGATACCTGGAAATGAAATTTTTCTTGGATACCGGAAATATTGAGGAAATCAAACGTATTACCCGCCTCGGATTAGTGGATGGCGTAACGACGAACCCGTCGCTGATCGCCAAGGAAGGCAGATTGTTTAAAGATGTAATCAAGGAGATCGTGGCGATTGTTCCCGGTCCGGTCAGTGCTGAAGTTATCGGTCTCACAGCGGAAGAGATGCTTAAGGAAGCTTACGAAATCGCTGAATGGGCTCCGAATGTCGTAATCAAGCTGCCAATGACTGAAGATGGTCTTGAAGCTTGTTATGAACTGACTAAGAAAGGCATCAAAACTAACGTTACGCTCGTATTCTCCGCTGCTCAGGGCCTCATGGCAGCCAAAGCAGGTGCTACTTATATCAGCCCGTTCGTCGGACGTCTGGACGATATCGGCGTTGACGGCATGAAGCTGATCAAGGATCTGAAGACCATTCTTACCAACTATGGCCTGAAATCCGAAATTATTGCAGCCAGCATCCGCAATATCGCCCATGTAGAGCAAGCAGCTATTGCCGGCGCTCATATTGCGACCATCCCGGGTTCACTCTTACCTTCCCTCTGGAAGCACCCGCTGACAGACAACGGAATTGAGCGTTTCCTGAAGGATTGGGAGAAAGTGCCGCAAGTTTAAACTCATAACGGTTTTTTAGTTCGAGCCCCTTTCCGCGAACGCGGAGCGGGGCTTTTTGTTGTTTGCTGTCCCGCAAATGCCTTGACCAATTTGATTGTTGTAATTATAATTGTCATGACAACTATATTCGAAGGAGCAAATTTATGCCGCATTCTTCTCCGCAGCAATTTCTCGGTTTCCTGCTGGGCTCCACCCACCGCAGGATTACCACCGGATTTGCCAGGGCTCTGAAGCCTTATGATATTACTCCCGAGCAATGGTCGGTCCTGCTCATGATCTGTGACCGCAGCGGAATCAGCCAGAAGGAGGTTGCCGCTGCTGCCGCCAAGGACCAGCCGACCACTGCACGGATCGTTGAGCTCCTGCTCAAGAAAGGGTTCATCAGCAAGTCAATGAATCCCGGTGACCGCAGGGCTTTTCAGCTCTACGCCACAGAAGAAGGGCAGTCGCTTATCGGAAATACGCTCGAACTCGAGCAGCAGACCATTAATACTGCCGTGGCCGGACTGAATCCGCATCAGCTTGAAGAGCTCCGCAGCATGCTGGAGCTGATCTACCACAACACCAACCATCAAGAATAGGAGCATACACCTTTGAGCAATTCAACAGAACGTCTTTGGACCAAGTCCTTCATTACTCTCACCCTATGCAATCTGCTGCTGTTCACGGGCCTGCAGATGACCTTATCCACCCTTCCGGCGTATGCGGAAGGTACACTGCATGCAACTTCCGTGCAGGTCAGCCTCGTAACCAGCCTATTTGCACTCAGCGCTATCGCTTCCCGTCTATTCTCGGCCAAAGCCATGGAGAAGGGCGGCCGTAATCTGCTGATCTTCCTCGGACTGTCCGTTTCACTCGCGGCCGTGGCCGGCTACTACTTCGCAGGCAGTATCGCCGCCCTGCTGCTGCTCCGGATGTTATTCGGCGTTGGCTTCGGAATGGCCAGTACTGCCTTTCCGACTATGGCCTCGGATGTGATCCCTGTCCGCCGGATGGGTGAAGGCATGGGTTATTTCGGGTTGTCCACCAGTCTGGCGATGTCCGCCGGTCCGCTGATCGGGCTCAGCCTGCTGCAGGGACCCGGCTTTGGCTCCCTGCTCCTCGGCGCGGGAGCTGCGCTGGCCATCATCTTCCCGCTGGGCTACCGCCTGGCCAAAACCTTGCCCCCGCAGCACAAAGAGCCCGCAGGAGTACCCGCTTCAGCCTCCGGGGGTGGGGCGTACCGCAGGCTGTTTCTTCCCTGCCTGCTTAACTTCCTGTTATCCATCTCCTATGGCGGGCTGATTGGCTTCCTGGCGCTCTTCGGAGCTGAGAAAAACCTGTCCCATGTAGCCTACTTCTTCCTGTTCAATGCCGTTTCGATTGTGATTATCCGTCCGCTGTCCGGCAGGATTTATGACCGCTTTGGCCCGGCAGCCCTGCTCATCCCGGGAAGCCTGTTTATCGCCGGCGGTTTGCTGCTGCTCTCTTTTGCATCAACGACAGCTGCACTGTTCCCAGCCGCCCTATGTTACGGCTTCGGCTTCGGGTCGATGCAGCCTGCACTCCAGACCTGGATGATCCAATCCGTAGAACCGCGCCAGCGCGGACTGGCTAACGGCATGTTCTTTAACTCCCTTGATCTCGGAGTCGCCATCGGCACCTTGCTGCTTGGAGCAATTGCCTTATATACAAGTTATGCCGTTATGTACAGATACTCCATAATCGCACCTGTCCTGCTGCTCGTAATCTACCTCTTCGTCTATGCATCACAGCGCAGCCGAGGACGCCACTCTCATGCACACGAAGTAATCAGCCATACCTAACCCCGCTACAGTTCAAATACCTTCCAATGCCCCCATGACATCAGCAGCAGCGAACCATCTGCGGTCCAAGTGCCACTCCGCTGAACCGAATGCTGCTGTACAGGGCGGCGCTCATCGTTCACAAACTGGAGTCTGATATTCGCCAACGGCAAAAAAACCGCCCGGCGTATACACGCGTAGACGGTTCTGCAGACAATCGGTTGCTCTCAGTCCTGTAAAGCTCCTACCGATACAGTCTCACGCACCGCAGCCGGAAGGAACGGATTAGGCTGCCCCAGGCTGTAGATATGAAGCAGATGCATCGCCCGGGTACAGGCTGTATAGAAAAGCTTGCGTTCATGCTCACGGCCATATTTCTCTGCCGAGCCATCGTAGATAATTACCGCATCGAACTCCACGCCTTTTGCCAGATAGGCGGGCAGCACCAGAGTACCCTTTTGGAAATTAGGCGTTTCCTTGGTAACCAGCCTTACCGGCAGCCTGCTCTGCAGTTCATTATGCACCCGTGCACTTTCTTCCGCTGTTTTGCAGATAACAGCTACATAATGATAGCCCTGTGCATGCAGATTCAGCACATCCTGCTCCACCGAGGCCAGCAGGTCGTCTTCACTGTCCACGACCGTCAGCAAAGGCTCCTCGCCGCGCCGGTTAAACGGTACGATTTTCTCCCCTCCGGGAATCATCGCCCGTGTAAACTCGACAATCTCATAGGTGGAGCGGTAGCTGCGGGTCAATGAGATTACTTCCGTGTTCACTTCGCCATAGATGCTGACCAGCCCGGCCAAATCCCCCAGCACCTCACCTTGCGCGTAGATTGCCTGGTTGAGATCGCCCAGGACAGTCATTTTGGCCCGCGGAAAGAGCCGGCGCATGAATTCCAGCTGGAACGGCGAATAATCCTGCACTTCATCGACAATCACATGACGGATCAGTGTATTGGTACGGAAGCCCTGACTGAGCTCCTTCAAATATAGAAATGGTGTCGCGTCTTCATAGGCCAGTTCGTTCCCGGCAAGGGTAGTCAGCGTGAAGCTGCAGATATCATCCCATACATCAGGCAGAACCTGGCTGCTGTTCAAGCTGTTCATTAACTCCCGGTCGGTAAACAGCCGGCTGTACAGCCCCTTCACATCAACGAACCGTCCGCGTTTGGTCCAGCCGCGCAGCGGCTTGAGGCGCTGGCTGACGATATAACGGGCGAGCATGATTTTCTCCGTTTCAAAATCATCAAAGCTCTCATTATGCCCTCCGCCCTTGCGGCGCATCATATTATAAGCACGCTGATAGTCGCTGTTGTCCATAAGCTCAATCTGGTCCTCGACCCATGATGCACTGCGTTCCTCAATGCTAAACGCGGCTATTCTTTTGAGCAGCCAGCCCGTCATCAGTTCGATCCGGTTAGCCAGCTTGATATTCGGATCATAGCTATAGAACTGGCGCTCCATCTCTTCCTTGCCGACGACCGCACGCCCCTGGAACATCAACGGCTTGAACATCATGCCTTCGTGCTCCAGCAGGTTTACATACCGCCGGATGACATCCAGGAACGATACGGAGGATTTATAGGTAATCCCGGCTCTGCGTATGGAGGCTTCCGGCCCATCCGGCGCATTCAGCAGGCTCTCCGTCTGATTGAACACATCCTCCAGCTGAAACTCCTGTCCAAGCCGGTGCTCCAGATACATCTGGAAGGTGGTCTGCTGCATATTCTCTTCACCGAGTTCAGGCAGGACGGTCGATACATAGCTGTTAAACAGCGGGTTCGGTGAAAAGAGCAGCATCTGGTCTGCCTGCAGCACCTCGCGGTATTTGTAGAGCAGGTAGGCTACCCGCTGCAGCGCCGCTGAGGTCTTGCCGCTTCCGGCCGCACCCTGCACAACCAGCATCCGGCTTCTGTCGTTGCGGATCACCGCATTCTGCTCCTTCTGGATGGTCGCTACGATGCTCTTCATCCGGTCATCGGCGCTGTGGCTCAGCACCTGCTGAAGCAGCTCATCGCCGATCGTTACGCCGGTATCGAACATCACTTCGATCTCTCCATTATCGATTACAAACTGGCGTTTGAGCTCCATGTTCCCCGTAATTAATCCGCCCGGTGTGTCATAGGCAGCCGGACCCGGCGCACCGTCATAATACAGGCTCGATATCGGGGCCCGCCAGTCATAGATCAGGAAGGTTCCGTTATCCTCCATCAGTGAACCGATGCCCAGATAGATTTTATCTGCCGCAGTATCCGTGGATTCCGAGAAATCAATCCGGCCAAAGTAGGGGGATACGACCAGCTTTTTATATTTTTTGAGCGCTTTACTGGATTGGAGATGATGGCGTTCGCGTTCGTTCAGGATCTGTGCCTGCTGCCGCAGGCTGGTTGAGGTCTCGCCCAGATCGTCAGGGCTGCTGAAGTTCACGGTAACTTCTTCCCAGAAGTCCTTACGCATATCCACGACATCTGTACGGTGGAGTCCAAGCTCCTCCGACAGCAGCCGGATGTGTGTAGATAACTGCCTGGTAATTCCGGTGACCCGCTCCTGCTCCTCTTGCCACTCGTGATCATGTTTATCCAAATCATTTCATCCCCTTCAGAAGGTTGACATTCATAATTCTTCATGTTATAATTAAATTGAATAACTATGTTTTTTTAGTTAGACTTTATTTGATATCTTTTTATATTACCAACTCTTTAGCGCTTTTACAAGTTTCCGGCACAATTTATTCAATAAGTTAAGAATTTATATGCTTCACGCAATACATAACCTTATGATGTATATCTTCATCCGGTCCCTCTGGGACCGGATTTTTTGTTCTTTATATTTCCCCCGTCATATCGGCAGAGTCCTTCTCGTCCGTGTTCATCCGGTTAATCTGATCAGCCACCCTATCCAGACGATCCAGCTGATAGCCGTAATCATATATTGCCGCTGCCACCACGGACAACCGCAGCTGCCCCGATTTCTCAGAATCATATCCGTGGATAGCCGCCTCCAGAAAACGGTCGTTGTCTTCTGCCAGAAGTTCAGAATCATGCGCACCCGGCTTCAGCTTATTCTCGAATTTCAGCAGGATGTACTCATGATATTTGATCAGCTGCTCCAGATGCCGGTCAAACAGCTTATCGGTACGTTCTGTTCGCTCGGCCTGGAAGTAATGCCGGTCTATAGCCTCCAGCACCTGAAACCCCTTCTGCAGAGAATTTAGCAGATTCTTATACACCACCATCTGCCTTGTCTGGCTGTATTTCGCCCTTCTTAGCTGCTTCT
Organism: Paenibacillus sp. FSL R5-0912; assembly: GCF_000758605.1. Taxonomy (NCBI): domain Bacteria; kingdom Bacillati; phylum Bacillota; class Bacilli; order Caryophanales; family Paenibacillaceae; genus Paenibacillus; species Paenibacillus sp. FSL R5-0912. The sequence goes on along the minus strand of NZ_CP009282.1, from coordinate 3,466,223 downwards.
GCTCCTCTTCGAACAATGCATACTTGTCAGCCAGCGCCTTAATGGAACCCTCTAGAGCGTTCTTCTCATCCCGAAATACACTTTCCTTCATTTCATGCGATACCGCAGTCCTTAACAGCAGTGATAGGCTGGTGAATACATTCTCAATCTGCTGAATGTACTGCTTGCGCGGCTTCGGCGGAAAGACAGCGATATTAATAATGAATGCCGACAGAATACCGGTCAGCGTCAGCAGAAAACGGGTGAGCGCAAATTGCCACTGCCCGGAAGCCTCCATTACGGAGATTACGGTAACAAGCGTCAGGCCGATCGTATCGGCGCGGTTCATTTTCATGCTGATCATAATCACCAGAATACATACCAGCCCGACCGCAATCGGTTCATTGGACAGCAGCATTCCGCCCAGCAGTGCTATCACAGCTCCCATGGTGCTGGTCTGAATCTGATCGAGGAAATACCTCCATGATCTGTATATGGATGGCTGCATTGCAAAAATAGCCGCTATAGCCGCACCGACAGGGGAGGCGAAATTAAGTAGAACGGACAGATAAAGTGCGAGCGTGACTGCCATTCCTGTTTTGAGTATGCGGGCACCAAAAGCCAAATCCATCCCTCCTAAAGAGCTTAATCTATTTCAATATAGATGCTGTGATTAAAAATTTATGTATATCCTGAAGGTATTCGATAAATCTCTAATAATTGCACACACATTATTACCCATGAAGCACGCTGGCGAATTTTAGTATGGCTTAAGCCAGGTTTAAGGATTCTTTCAGCTTTCAGGGAATAATGGGTACATGTCAGCCAACTCACAACTCAGAAGAGGTGAATCATGAACAACCCTATCCAAAGAATCACTGCATTCACTGCAGCCGTAATGCTCACTATGGCACCGGCTGCCGCTTTTGCAGAGAATCCATCTGCCGTAACGCCTACTTCCTCACCGGATTCCATACACGCCGGCAAGGAGCATGGGCATCCTCACGGCGGGATTAAGAACTTTCGGGCCGGAGGCCATTTCATCATCAATGAAACGGCTAAGCTGCTTGAGATGGACCGTTCAGAGCTGATAGACAGCCTCAAGGCAGGCAAGACACTCTCCGCCCTCGCCCAGGAGAAAAAGGGCTGGAGCGAAGATCAGTACATCCAGAAGCTGAGTGAAGCCGCCAGCCTCAAGGTGGACGAGTCCGTCAAGGACGGCCGGATTACGAAAGAGGATGCCGACAAGCTGAAGACCGGGCTGCCCGTAATGATCAAGCTGAGCCTTAGCCGTGCGGCCCAGTTTCACCAGGCCAAGCCTTCACAGCAGCCTGCTGCGCCGAAGACGCGCTAAAGCTACAGTCAATAATGCGGATGCCCAGCAGATTACTTGCGGGCATCCTTTTTGCCGTGCGGTCCTGACCCCTGGCGTTCCCTGAAGTTCCGGTAAGCCTCGAAGCAGGCGGCAGACAGCATCAGCCATGCGCCGCTGGCTGCGTATCCGCCGATCACATCACTGGGATAATGCACTCCCAGATAAATCCGGCTCCAGCCGATCCCGCCGGTCATCAGTACGGTGAACAGAATCAGGATGAACCGCTCGCGTCTGTTGTGCATATGCCTCCAGAGAAGATAGGCAATCACCCCGTATAATGAGAAGGCAGCCATAGAATGTCCGCTTGGAAAGCTATACCCGGCCTGTTCAATGAGTCTGTGTACAGTGGGACGTTCGCGGTGAAACCACAGCTTCAGCAGTGTATTCAGCAATTGGGAGCCTAAGCCTACCCACAGAAACAAAGCCAGTTCCATCCGGTGCTTCAAGGCGAAGAATAATATAGTCATAGTCAGCAGCGAAATCCCGATAGCCAGTCTCGAAGAGCCGACGAGCGATAGGCTTTTGGCCAGCGCAGTGAGCGGCGGCGATTCCATAGATTGCACGATATGTATAACGGCACGGTCAAAGCCTGCAGCTCCGCCCTGTTTAACTAATACAGCGATCAGGATAAATCCCAGCAAAAACCATATAAAACGGCGAAATCCGCCGGACCAGTAATGATAATAAAGCATAACTACCCCCTTGTCTATTTCCGCGCCCGATGACAGATTTCCTGGGAGCATCTCTCCCGTGTTATAATTGCCTAAGAAGTTAATTCATATAAAAATGGAGTGCTGCCAAAGTGGAAAGTCTAAAATTGCAGGAACGTTTGTTGAACCAGTGTATCTCAACAAAAGTGCCCGTGACCATTTTTACAACTAACGGAGTCAAAATGCAGGGACTCGTAACCTCTTATGACGCTTATACTATCACCTTGCAGGGTCAAGGTGACGGCAGACAGAACGTACTCTTCAAATCGGCAGTCTCCACGGTAGTGCCGTTGAAGCCCGTCTCACTCAAATAAGCAGTCCCGCCCGGCGCATCTCTGGGCCTAACACCTACAAATTAACCGTCCTGAATTCAAAAGGAACACCGGAGCAAGCCATTCCGGTGTTCCTTTTGCCATAGTTGCCTGGCAGGACAAGCATTACACGTAGCAGCTACTAACCGGTCCGAAATAACTATCCGGCAAATACGGCAGGCATGACACAGACTGGCTTGGACAATTCCGCCGTATTTCCTGTGAAGGTTAATCGTCCACCATTAGCATCCAGTGAGAAGACCACCAGATTATTGCCGTCCCGGTTGGCAACAATCAGATAGCCTCCGTCCGGCGTTACCGAGAAGTGGCGCGGATGCCCCCCTCTTGTGGATACATGCTCCATCAATGTAAGCTCAGCCGATGCCGGATTTACACTGTAGACAACGATACTGTCGTGGCCGCGGTTTGAACCGTACAGATATCTCCCATCCTTGGAAAATGCAATTTCAGCACAGCTGTTATTGTCTGACGGGTAACCTTCAGGAAGTGTCGATACCGTAAATGCCGTCTGCAGAGTCCCTGCAGCAGCATCATATAGGAAAGAAGTTACGGTGGAATCCAGCTCATTGATCACATAAGCGGATTTGCCATCCGGATGGAACACGAAATGGCGTGGTCCCGCTCCTTCATGCAGTGCAGTATCTCCAAGCGCTTCAAGCTTATTCGCTTCTCTGTTAATCCGGTAGGTCCGGATCAGATCCAGCCCGAGATCAGACACAAACAGGAAACGCTCATCCGGACTGAAGATAGCCGAATGCGGATGCGGCCGGTCGTGGCCAGGAAGATCACTATGACCGGTATGTACTGCAATATCCGTCAGGGCTTCGGGTATTCCGTCTGCATCCAGGGTGAGCAGTCCTACCGTTCCCCCGTGATAGCTGCATACTACAATATGTTCGCTTTCAGCATCTCTATTGATATTACAGGTCGTGGTTTGACCTGTGCCTGCGGCAGGCATCGTCGGAGTCCGCTTCAATTCACTCAGCTTACCGGTCTTAGGCTCAATCGCGAAGGTTACAATCTCTCCCTCTTTGCCGCCCTCCCCACTTGGCTTCTCGCCAATCGCATACAGCTTCAGCCCGGAAGGGTCCACATTTACGAACGTCGGGTTCGTTATGCCATCAGCTGTATCCAGCCGCTCAAGTGTACCTCCGGCTTCACCGTCAAAAGCAAACACCTGAACCCCGCTCTCCTCAACCGTTGCATAAGAGCCGGTAAACAACAGCAGCTTCGTATTCTCATTCATCTGGGTAATCCTCCTCCAACTTGTGGTTATGGATGCATATCAGCCATCTATATAATTTACAGTTTTTCGTGAGGTATGACAAATGCAACGGAAAAAATGACAAAAAACATTTCAAAAATAAGACTTCTCAAAGCAAAAAGAGTATGTTATAATGAAAGCGCTAACATCGATGTTAATTAAGTATAAAGGGGGAACACGAATGAGCAGCCTGCTGGAAGCCAGAAATGTATATGAGGACTTCGAGGTGGAGACAGACATTCTGTTCTTTAAGGTCGGGGACCATGACCTGGTCATTTTTCACGGCAGAAACTACAACATTAAAAAGAGAATGACTGCCGAGCAATTGAACCGCTTATTGTCAAGCAACAGCTATTATCATGTGTACGGGGGCTGCTACGTTAACCTGAACAAGATCAGTTCCATCGAAGATGACTGTATCTACTTCGGTGAAATGGGCTTGTATGCCAAGTCTGTGCGTGTTCCCAGACGCAAACAGGAAAGCATCCGCCATCTGCTGAGAGGACTTAGCTCCTAAGGCGGATACATATCCGCTGCCCGCTAATCCGTAGAATACAGCATGGAATCATTTTTATGCATTCAATGTCTCTCTCATCTGGCCGGAGCGTGCATGGGGAAACCTATTGCTGCTCCGGCTTTTTCCTGTTTCTTAATGGAATCTTAAAAAGTTATTATGCTTTTTTATACTTTCTTAAGGTTTGGAATTCTGTTTTCTGGTAAAGTTGTAGAAAGACAGGCACCACCTATATTGAAGGGAGTCATTAATTATAATGGACAAAAAAGATTTCAACGAAAATGGACAGCTTGAAAACGGCGGAACGCCGGAAGAGAACGACACTTCTGTAGTTACCCCGGAAGATGGAATTGAACCTGCGGAGGCCGTATCTGACCCTCAGGAGGAAGTAATGATTCCGGCAGAACCTGTACAAGCTGCAACAGAAAGCTCCAGCAGCGTGCATTCTCCGAAAATTGAAGAAAGCGTTCCCGTAATGAACAAGGTAGGCGACGGTACTCCTCCTTCCAAGCCGGCCGCACCTGCGGGTGGTAAAGGCTGGATGATCGCCTCCATCATATTGGCAGCGGCATTAATTGTAGTCCTGATTGTGCAGCCTTTCAAGAAAGACGACAGCAAGATCGCTGTTGCTACCGTTAACGGAACGGATATCACGAAAGCACAGCTTTACGATAAATTGGTTGAAGCAGGCGGGGAATCCACGCTGCAGAACCTGATTACTACCACTCTCGTGGATCAGGAAGCGAAGAAAGCCAACATTACCGTAACCGATGAAGACATTAACCAGGAGATCGCAGACCTGATCACCCAGTTCGGCGGTGAGGAAGCCCTGAATTCTGCTCTGCAGCAGAGCTCCATGACTCTGGAAGACCTGAAGAAGCAAATGCCTTTGCAGGTTGAAATCCGCAAGCTGGTTGAACCGAAGGTTACCATTACGGATGAGGATATCTCCAAATACTATGACGAGAACAAAGCTACCTTCAATCAGGAAGAAGAAGTTCGCGCTTCCCACATCCTCGTTGAAACCAAAGAAGAAGCCGATGCCATCGTCAAACAGCTGAAAGACGGAGCAGACTTCGCCACAATCGCTAAAGAGAAATCTGCAGATACCGGTTCCAAAGACAAAGGCGGAGACCTCGACTTCTTCAAACGTGCCGATATGGTTGCTGAATTCTCCGATGCAGCCTTCAACATGAAGGTTGGCGAAACCAGCGGTGCTGTGAAGACCGATTACGGTTATCACATTATCAAGGTTACTGACCGTAAAGAAGCACATGAATACACGCTTGCTGAGAAAAAAGAGGAAATCACCAAGACTCTGAAAGCGCAGAAAGTCTCGGAAATGTCTTCTACCTGGCTGGCTGATTTGACCAAGAATGCCACCATCACCAATACTTTGACCGATACTCCAGATGCATCCGCTACTCCGGCAGCATCTGCCGCACCAGATGCCAGCGCAGACCCTGCTGCTGCAACAGAAGCTCCAGCCAAGTAATCTATTCATTCCTGCATAATATGCACATACCTAAAGAGGACAGGCGGATTCCCGCCTGTCCTCTTTGCTGTCCGGCCTTAGGCCCGGGCACAGTGGTCAATGATTCTTTTTACGGATCTGTTTGTCATGATTCGCGCCCCACTCCTTGGCCTGCGCGGTTGCAATGGCAATCGCCTGCCCCTCCTCATAGCCATCCTCAAGCAGCGCATTGGCAATTTCCACAGCCTTGTTGCGCACTGGTGCAGTGAAGTTCTTCAGAGAATCCGGATAGTCTCCTTTATTCCATGGCATAACAAAAACCTCCTTGATCTGACTATACTCATACTTAGCCGGATCAGGGAGGTTCTAAACCACTTATTGTTATGTTTCCTTATTTAATGACTTTCACACGCTCTTCGATCGGCTGGAATTCCTTCTCTCCCGGAGGGGTTACAGTTGTACCGAATGGCAGCTGCGCAATCAGCTTCCACTCTGCCGGAATACCGAATGTTTCTTTGACTTCATCGTCAATCAGCGGGTTATAATGCTGAAGCGAAGCGCCCAGACCCTGTTCTGCGAAAGCTGTCCACACTACGAACTGCAGAATCCCTGAGGACTGGTTGGCCCAGATCGGGAAATTCTCTGCATACAGTGCAAAGTTCTCTTGAAGATGCTTCACTACCGCCTGGTCTTCGAAGAAGAGCACGGAGCCGTAACCGGCTTTGAAGGAGGCTAACTTCTGTGCTGTCCCTTCGAATTGTTCAGTGGGAACGATTTTGCGCAAAGTCTCTGCAGTGATATCCCACAGTTTATCATGTTGTTCACCCAGCAGAACCACGGCTCTGGAGCTCTGGGAGTTGAAGGAAGTCGGGCTATGTAATACTGCCTCTTCAACGATCTTCTGGATCTGTTCATCAGAGATTGGCGATTCTTTACTGATGGCATATACGGAACGTCTACCTTTTACCGCTTCGAAAAAGCTCTTAGACATAAAATAACTACCTCCATTTAATTAAGTAACTTACTTTTATAAATCTTAACACTTTTCCTACCGGAATACAACTCTTATTCACAACTTTCTCCTGTCTGCTTGCTTATGCTTATATATCAGCTCTTAGTGTCGCAGTATTGGCAGTAATTATACGCCTTCCACTATTTTCTATAAGCTGATCTTTACATTTAGAAACATGGCACTAACTTTTCGTATATACAACCTGTCAATAAATACGCTACAATGATTCAGCAAAAGTGCAGAAAGAAGGTCAATTCATGAGCTCCCCTGTTAAGGATGGAACTAAAAGAACAATGAAATTCACATTATTAATGCTGCTAAGTTCTGCCTTGATTTTAAGCGGCTGCAAAGAAAGAGCTTCGACATCTTTAAATGCAGCGGCCGCGGTTACAGAACCTGAGACAGCTATAGATTCCACTGCGCCTGTGTCCTTCTGGGTCGCTACCGATACACATTATCTGGATAAAGCGCTTGAGGATGGCGGCCAAGCCTTCCAGACCTATGTCACGGGCGGAGACGGTAAGATGCTTCCCTACAGTGATGAATTGACTGAAGCCCTTGTCTATGATGTGGAACAGAAGGAGCCTGAATTCCTCATTCTCAGTGGCGATCTCACCAACAATGGTGAAGCAAGCAGCCATAAAGAATTAGCCGCGAAGCTGCACCGGATTGAGGCAATGGGTACCAGCGTATATGTTATTCCCGGTAACCACGATATTAATAACCCTTGGGCCAGATCCTTTGACGGTGACAAGCAGGTGGTTGCAGATCATATTAACGCGGAGGATTTCCTCGCGACCTATGAGGATTTCGGTTACCATGAGGCGCTATCCCGGGATGCTGACAGCCTAAGCTATGTGGTTAAGGCCGCTCCAGGCCTCTGGCTTCTGATGATTGACAGCGCCCAGTATGCACATAATGAAGAGTACAATTTCCCGCAGACAGACGGGCGGCTCTTACCTTCAACCTTGTCCTGGATGGATGAAAATGTGAAGCTGGCCGCACAGGAGCATGCCTCGATCATTACCGTAATGCATCATAATCTGTTAAGCCACACCTCCATGGCGGTATCCGGCTTCAAGCTTAACAACAGCCAGGAAACCATGAAGACACTCCGCAAGGATGGCCTCAATCTGGTCTTATCCGGACATATCCATATGCAGGATATCCGCCGGGACCCTTCTGCAGATTCTATTGATCCGGCCATGCCTGTATACGATATTGCTACTAGCGCAATGGCAGTTAATCCCCATCAGTACGGCGCGATGACGTTTGATCCGGTCTCCCGTGCTTTCACTTATAATACGGCCGCAGTAGACGTGGAGGGCTGGGCTCAAGCGAAGGATATTACCGACCCTCATCTGCTGAACTTCAAATCATATGCTGAAGAGACCTTTGCAAGTGAATCTTATGAGAAGGCAATGACCAGACTGAAGGATAGCACCTTTACAGCGGCTCAGAAGCAGTCGATGGCCGAAGTCATGTCCAGGCTGAACGTGAAATATTTCGCTGGCAGCGCAGCTGACTCACTGGATGAGATCCAAGCCATGCCGGGATACAAGCTGTGGGAGAGTATGGAGGGCGGATTCATGTCCGGGTATATCCGCAGTATGGCCGAACACTCCGGTCAGAGCAATGTATCGCTGGAGATGGTTCTGACTACACAGTAACCGACATTATTTGAGAGGAGCATGCTTAGTGACAGATACTCATGAATCCCCGCCAGGCAGCAGCCTGCCAGAGATAATCTCCAAGCCGGCGCACCGGGCGCTGGCCGGAGCCGGTATTGTAAGCCTGGAGCAGCTAAACACAATTACAGAAGCAGAGCTGTTGAAGCTGCACGGCATGGGTCCCAAGGGCATCCGTATTCTCCGCCAGGCACTTGCAGACAAAGGGCTTGATTTTGCTAAGTAAGCTGGTTTAGTGTGACGCTCAACGGGATACATCAAACAGCGGCAGCCATGGACGGGATGAAGTCCTGAGCTGCCGCTGTTATGTTGTACTGGCTTAGCCAGAGACATGGGCAAGCTTTAACTGTATTTTGTACAACTAAAGCGAGCCAATATGCCTAAGAAAGAGATTTAATTGCACTCTGTACTCTTATATAATTCTTTTTTGCCGAAGAAGAATACTTTGCTCAATTTTAATTGTACAGAATACAGCTATGTGCCAGGCGCTCCTTACTGCCTGCTTATAAGGAAAAAGGAATTCTTCATTTCCTTATAAGCGCTACCGCAGAGAAAACCGCCAGAGAGAAAATCAGCCAGAGCGCTTCAATTTCTTGTGTAATATAATAAATGGCTCCGACAACCACAAGCCCTGTTGCATTAGAGATAACAAGCCGCTTTACCAGCGATTCCCCGGCTAATCTGATGACAGCAAATTGAAGCATACTAAGCAGGATATGCAGAGGGTACAGAATTAAAAAGAACAGCACAAACACAACGAATCCGCCGGGGCCACTGATATATGAGGTCTCAGATACTAATGAATTATCGATGCCCGTGATCATTATGCCGTATAACACACTTAACACTAGCGAGAATAGGCAGATGTTCATTAAAAGTTCTCTTTTAGCTTTGTCCATGTTCTAAACTCCTAACAGAAGTCTCTCATCCACATCGTGGAGAGAGACCTTCTTTCTGAAGTCCGCAATATTTTTTATTTCGCGGTTACATCTTTGATTCCCCTCAAGATTCTATAAACTGCAAAGCACGTCTGGTATGATAATCAGTAATTCCCTTTGCTGTCTGCTGATCCGGATAACCTCTATGAACCAGCTTTAAGCCCGCCGAGATCAACGAAAGATGATGATGATATTGATAGAACAGCTTCCTGTTTACATCGAGATTATCATTCTTCAGATACCGGTAGAAATCGCCAAAACGGAATTCCATAAAACTGTGCTCGTGCTCAATATCGTAGAATCCGGCTCCTTCAATATCAATCAAACAGGGTTCAAGCTGATCCGTAACCAGCACATGGTTAGGACCAAGCTCTCCGTGAATATATCCATAACGGCTTCTGGGTTCTATTTTGGACTCAAGGTTGTACAGCATATCGAGCAGCTTACCCTGATTCCTGCGGATAACATCAATATATTCAGAGGCATATGACAACTGAATTATAGCATTTTGCAACTGGATAAGATGACATTGTCCCGTGTCGGGCTCGGTCTGATCCGGTTTTCCGTAAATTTCGCTTTCCCCCGCATGCATGCCCGTAATCATGTCTCCCAGGCGTTGAAAGATAGTATCCTTAACCCTGGAATCAGAATGATTGAAATAGGCCTCGGCTGCTTGCCCGGCTACATACTCAACAAGCGCATAATCAAAATCATAAGGATTCCCTTCCTTATTCATATCATAGAGAGCAGGCGTCCGGATAGAATGTTCGAGTAAATATCTGTTGTTTATCTCAAATTGTTCACTGCCGTAGGATTGCTCATTCGTATTCTGATTCACAATTTCTTCTTGAAAATAATTCATGGTAATATCCCACACATACAGAACGCAAGAAAATCCATTAGTGCATTCTATCTTATAGACCACCTTTTGCGCGCCACCATGCAGCTTCGTAACCATTGCAACAGAATAACTTGTGCCAAAGACCTTCCCCAAATACGCCTGTAAGACAGCAGCATCGAGATGACAATAAATTTCCAAGGAACAACACTCCGCTTCTTCATTTATTGCCGGCTACCCCACTGTATTATATTTCCCGGAAAAAATATAGACTGTTTCTTTCCGTTCTGTTATTATGTTGAATTAGGTCTTGAATAAAATCGGCATACAAAACAGTCCTTGGAATCCTTCCAAGGACTGTTTTGTATTTGCCGAAATCCCCCGTATACAGCCCCTGCTCTCTTACTCCGTTTGGACTGCCAGCAGCTCCAGAATATCCAGGTTATTGTTCACGGAAATCAGCTTATCCTTATACTCACAGTTCTCAATAAACCGGGGAAGCTTCACGTGATTATAATCCCTGTTCCACTCTATAAACTCCCGGACACTTTCAGGAGTCTCACGCTTGTTACTTACGGCCACTCCGGACACACGCTCCTCATGCCTCTTCCATATTCGCTCTTCTTGTACGGATAACGGCGGCATAAGCACGATGATCTTGTCTGCAGCCAGTAAACTTGGCCCTACCCACGCACGGTATACACCTTCGATGATCCATGATTCACGACTGACGATTTCTTTTAGCTTACGGTCCCGCTCTTCCTCCGGCGCTTTTACTCCATATACATCCGCTTCATTATCCCAGAAAATATCATCTAACTCGTAATGGGGGATATTCAGCTTCCGGCTCATTAATGCGGATATGTAGGATTTCCCGCTCCCCCCGCCGCCTATAATATGTAATTTCATTTCCAGTCCCCTCGCTGATTAAAATACTCCAAGTAACATTCCGCCCGCTGAACCAGCTACAACGACTACCCAAGGCGGAAGCTTCCAGAAAACCAGCATAATAAATAGAATGGCGGCCAGCGCGAAATCCATCGGCTCCACAATAGCTGAAGTCCACAGGGGATCATACAAGGCAGCAAGTAAAATCCCAACAACAGCTGCATTAATCCCGGCCAAGGCTCCCTGAATTTTCAGGCTTTTTCTTAAGCTGTTCCAAAAAGGAAGTGTGCCGACTACAAGAAGAAAGGCCGGCAGGAAGATAGCGGACGTGGCAACGATTGCTCCGGTAACACCTCCGGTCAGGGCCCCAAGGTAACTTGCAAAAGTGAACAACGGGCCCGGAACTGCTTGCGTGGCTCCGTACCCCGCCAGGAAATCTGCTTGGCTAACCCAGCCTGTAGGAACTACTTCTCTTTCCAGAAGCGGAAGCACGACATGTCCGCCGCCGAATACCAAAGAACCGGAACGATAAAAGCTGTCAAATATCGCTAACCCTCCGGTCTCTGCTGTTCCTCTTAATAAAGGGAGAGCTACTAAGAGACCAAAAAATAATAGTAAACAGAGAATAGCAAAGGTTCGGCTGATTGAAACGTGAAGGTCTGCTGTGCCTTCCGCAGTTTTTTTGCGATAAAGCCAAACCCCAACTATGCCAGCTGCAGCAATTGTAAGTACCTGGCTGTAGGCTGTCTGCCAGGACAATGTAACAGCTGCTCCAATAACAGCGATGGTTACTCTTTCCCGGTCAGGCGTCAGCTTTTGCCCCATGCCAAGAATAGCATGGGCAACAACCGCCACAGCAACGATCTTCAGTCCATGAATCCAGCCTGCACTGCCTATATCATAGCCTTGAAGCAAAAAGGCAAACGCAACCAGCGCAATGACAGAAGGTAAAGTAAAGCCTAGCCACGCAACAACCCCTCCCAGCAAACCTGCTCTTACAACACCGATACCGATACCAACCTGGCTGCTCGCCGGACCAGGGAGAAACTGGCAAAGAGCTACCAGATCAGCGTAGCTCCGTTCATCCATCCACTTCCGGCGGCGTATATACTCATTGTGAAAGTAACCCAGGTGAGCGATCGGTCCTCCAAACGAAGTAAAACCCAGTTTAGCAGATACAAGCAGCACTTCAAGAAGGGCCCCCCCTCTCCCCTTCTGAATATCTTCCGGTACCTTCTGCTCATCCGTCTGCATTTACATTGCCCCCTTGATTTTGAACTGCACAGCCTAGACTCTACTGATTTAATGTATCCAGCATTTCCTCGCATCTGCTTAACTTCCTGAACGATCCGCTTCATACAGCTTCTTCATATGCTCAATATGAGAAACTCCCCAATCATTCAATACCTGCAGCACAGAACTTAATCCTTTCCCATATTCCGAGATTGAATATTCAACCTTTGGCGGGATCTGATTGTACACTTCACGGTGCACGATATCGTTATACTCTAGCTCCCTTAACTGCTGGGTGAGCATCTTCTTGTTAATATCAGGAATGGATTTCTGCAGTTCTCCGAATCGCATGGTGCCTTTGTTAATTAGCTGAAGCAGAATAACAGGCTTCCATTTCCCGATCAGAATGTCCAGTGCCGATTCAAACTTACAATACGATTCCATAGCCTCCAGCTCCTTATCCTGCGTATGGTTACTTATTCTTAACTATGTTTATTAAAAGTGCCTACTATCGCGTATTGCTTCATTGGGGCTATTATACAGTAACAGACAGCTAAAACGTATCAGGAGGAGTCATTTATGAATATTGCATTATGGATTGTACAGGGAATTGCAGCAGCAGGTTTTGTATATTCGGGCTGGCTTAAGGCCTTTCGGTACGGGCAGGCGAAAAAATCCTGGGGATGGGTATCAGATGTTCCCAAGGCATTTGTGGTCTTTATAGGGGTAGCCGAACTATTGGGCGCACTTGGATTGATACTTCCTTATGCGCTGAATAGTGTACCTGTGTTAACGCCGGTTGCCGCAGCAGCCCTTGCAGTGACTGTCCTAAGCGGCGCCCTTTTCCATATCAAACGCAAGGAATACCGGGAGATCGGTGTGAACATCTTCTTCATCGTGTTGGCTCTAATTGTCGCGGTTGGCCGGTTCTGAACGAGAATGTCAAGGTAGTCCTACTCAGCTGGCGGAAGGCCCGTCCAGATAGTCCAGGACAGAAAAATGCAAACCGCCGCCATTACTAAAAAAACAGCAGAAACCCGGGTGTTTGAACGGAAATTAACGCCATAGGCTGTAAAAAAGATTGCTGCTGCTAATTTAGAAGTAAGCTGATAATAACCATTTTGTGGTAAAGAGGAACTGCTGAATATGACGGCCGCAAGCAAAGTGGTAATAATAAGAATCTTAAACCACAGAGGTTCTGTTAAGAATTGTTTGTAGATTAGAAAAATCCGCTGCATCCTCGCCGCCCTTTCATTTATCTGAAATTTTATCCTTCTCTTTAATTTCACTATACCTGAATATAAAAAAAACCGGAACCACCTAATTTCTTAGGGGTTCCGGCTTCATGCTTACCTCTTTAAACCTTACGGACGGTCAATCCAGATATATCCGTCTTCATCCACTTCAACGGAAGCATGTAGACCTTGTGCCAGAACGCGCAGCGGCACATAAGCATCTCCGTATTCATCCACGAATACAGGCTGTGGAAGCTTCACGGTAGCGCCGGCAATCTGTGCCTGTGCGGAGCCGATTTTGAATACCAGCAGATCGCCGTAGACATCATCGGTTACATTAATCGCGCGATTAGCCGCATCCCACTCAACAGAAGCTTCCAGGTCCTCTGCAATATAGCGCAGCGGAACATAGGTTGTGCCATTGTCCACGATAGGATAATAGTAATCATCATCCGGTGCGATCATCAGGCTCTTGGACGTAATTCCCATATCATCCTTGAGCAGGTTATAGACCGCAGAGCCTTGTTCAAAGCTTCTCAATGTCTCACCCGGAGTAAGCTCCGCTGAGGAGAAATCAATGCCGCCGGTTGTGCTGATCGGATCAGCAGTTACAGGGCCATTCACGTTCCAGGTCTCTGAAACCAGCTTCACATTGATACTCTGCAGCGGCAGATCTTCACTGGCCGGAAGAGCAACCTTGAGATCAATGTTCTGTTTACGGACATGGAAACCGCTATCCACGAACAGGTCCACGGTCAGCTTCGTATCTTTGCCAAGAACAGTCTTCAGTTCAGGTGTGCTCTCATAGAGACTCTCAAGCTGCTTGTCGTAGACCAGCAGGAGAGCATCCACTGCCAGCTTGGCAGCATCATGCGCTACAGTGACTACGCCTTCTTTGTCATCCAGTGGGATCTCTCCGAAGCCAAGACTATTCAGATCTTCACCTGAAGCCTCCAGAAGCGGATACAGATAATCATAGAGGCCGCTGATCAGGGCAGTGAAGCCTTCAGTGTCTTTGGAGATCGATCTCAGGAAGCTCTTCAGCAGCACTGGAAGCTCTTCACCGGTAATTTCCGTATGTAGCTTCGTTAAGCTCGTCTGCTGGCCATATACAGATTCCGATACTGAGGCAACCGTAATTGCTCCAGGATTCGGCAGGTTCTTCACCACGAACTGGGAGATCAGCTTAGAAAGCTCCAGTGTCTTCGTCTGATCCAGACCTTCTATGCCGAGTGTGTCTTCATATCCCTGAATCGGGAAGTAGAACGGCTGCTTGGCTCCTTCAGCGGTAAAGACAATATTCGCCTGATCCATGAAGAAGGAGAACGGAATTTTGGATTGCTTATACCCTACAATTCCCGATGCCGAGACATTGCCGTTGTCCTGCAGCTTCACACTTCCAAGCGTAAGGGATAATGAATTAATAAGATCGACAATCTCCTGATCCTCCGCACGGATGCCTACTGCAGGAACAGCGCTTAAGCTAAGCGTCGTACTTGATTCTGAGGATTTCACATCGAGATCCCCAAGCAATGCCTTGTTGACATCAAATCCGCCGACGGTTTGGCAGCCTGCCAGGATCAGCAGCAGTGCAAGAAACGGCACCAGCCATTTAGTTCTTGCTTTCATTTTCTTCATAGCATGTCTCCTCTAGCTCATAATGTGGTAACGTATCCATCATCTCAAAGGAGGAAGGATTTGTAAATGTAGAGGACAGAATCTATTATTCCTTCAAAAGGTAAATAAACTCCGCCACTCTATAGATACCCAATCTTGGAAAAAGAGAATCTTTACCAACGCAAGTACCGCTAAATGTGCGGGATAAAATGACCACCAGACCCAGCGTGGCAGCCGTCTGCGCTCCAGTAATATCCAGAAGCCCGGAGTCAGCGCAATGAGAAGGGTAGGCACAATACTGGCCATCTGCACCAGCCAATTATAATAGAACAAATAGAATCCATTCAGCGCAAAATGTGCCAGCACAAGCCAATACGAGCGGGTATAACGGAAAATCAGCACCAGAAGCAGCCCGTATGCATTATAGTCCAGCGGCAGAAGATCCATGAGCAGCACCGCAACGATAACTACCGGAACCCCATACCACAACTTCGGCAGCTTATCTAGCAGCGTAAGCACGGCAGCAGACAGCAGGAGGGTGAACACCACATTCCATCCACCGGGGTCCAGCGCCAAATTGTACGGAATCTGGGCAAGCAGGGCGATCATCAGCAGCCGCCGCAGGTAGCGGGGTCTCGATGAAGTATGTATATGCCCTTGCACCAGCGCGTAGCAGTAAATTGGAAAAGCAATTCGCCCCACATATCTCCAGGCCAGCTCGCCCGGAAAAAAAATATAGCCGATGTGGTCAATCAGCATGGTCAGCATGGCAATAATCTGCATCTGTGGCCTCCTGTCACAGCTATGTATTAGTATACGCCTTAGATGCTATTATCCATGGCCGGGCGGGATGCTGCAAGTGTTGCACGGAATCTTTATGTCAAAAAACCAGAAATGCCCCCTGTCAGGGAGCATTTCTGGCGGTATTTCAAGCCTAAGCCGTCTTCGACTTATTATAAATATCAAAGCCTACTGCCAGCAGCAGCACCAGACCCTTGATGCCCTGCTGCCAATCTACGCCGAGGCCGACGAGCGACATCCCGTTATTCATAACACCCATGACGAGACCGCCGATGATCGCACCAACCACTGTCCCGATCCCGCCGGAAGCGGAGGCTCCACCGATGAAGCAGGCCGCGATGGCATCCAGCTCGAAGTTGGTTCCGGCTTTTGGTGTCGCAGAGTTAAGCCGTGCAGCGAATACCAAGCCGGACAGTGCAGCGAGTACGCCCATGTTGACGAATACCCAGAAGGTAACCCGTTTGGTTTTGACGCCGGAGAGGCTCGCAGCCTTCTCATTGCCGCCCAGTGCATAGATATGCCGGCCCATCGTCATATGGTTCATCACGAATGAATAGATAACGATCAGCACCATCAGGATCACTAGAATGTTCGGAATCCCGTTATATTGAGCCAGTACATAAGTGAACAGGTTGATCACAATCACCAGCGCCGCTGCCTTGGCAATCGAAATCCAGGCGGGAGCTTGTTCAAAACCGTATTTCACGGTAATTTTACGGCTGCGGTATTCCTGATAAATAACCAAGACAGACAGGACCACTCCAATGACCAGTGTCAGCACATTCGTAGAGCTGCCGCTGAAGATATCGGGGATGAACCCCGAGCTGATCTTCTGAAAAGTCTTAGGAAAAGGCGCTATCGACTGTCCGTTCAGCACGATCATCGTTAAGCCCCGGAACAGCAGCATACCTGCCAGGGTGACGATAAACGCCGGGATTTTGATATATGCGACCCAGAAGCCCTGCCATGCCCCAACGAGTGCTCCCATTAGGAGCGAGAGAACCACGGCAAGCACAGGATTCATGTTCATATCCACCATCATAATGGCGGACAGTGCGCCGATGAAGGCGGCTACCGAACCAACGGACAAGTCGATATGCCCGGTAATAATGACAAGCACCATTCCGATGGCCAGCACCAGAATATAGCTGTTCTGCAGAATTAGATTGGTTACGTTCAGCGGCTTCAGCAGAATGCCGTCGGTCATAATTTGAAAGAAGATAGAGATAAAGATCAAGGCGATGATCATGCCGTATTGGCGGATATTCTTTTTGAAAAGTTCAGTAATGGCTCCCATGCGGTATTACCCCCTGCTTCGTGTCATAAATTTCATCAACAGCTCCTGCGATGCATCCTTGCGTTCCACTTCTCCACTGATGCGCCCTTCGCACATGGTGTAGATCCGGTCGCACATCCCGATGATTTCCGGCAGCTCGGAGGAGATAACCAGCACTCCCTTGCCCTCTGCGGCCAGGCTGTTAATGATCGAGTAGATTTCGTATTTGGCACCCACATCAATTCCCCGGGTGGGCTCATCCAGGATCAGAATATCCGGCTGGGCATAAATCCATTTGCTGAGTACCACCTTCTGCTGATTGCCGCCGCTGAGATTCACTGTCTTTTGCAGAATGCTCGGAGACTTAATATTCAGCTTCTTCCGGTATTCCTCGGCGACCAGCACTTCCTCATTCTCATTAATCACTCCACGGCGGGACAGCTTCTTCAGACTGCTGAGCGAGATGTTCCGCTTGATATCGTCGATCAGGATGAGCCCGTACTGCTTGCGGTCCTCGGTAACGTAGGCCAGTCCGCTCTCAATGGCCTGAGTGATGTTATTCAGCTGGACCTCTTTGCCGTGCATAAAGGTCTGGCCACTGATCCGCTTGCCGTATGACTTGCCGAACACGCTCATGGCCAACTCCGTACGTCCCGCACCCATCAGTCCGGCAATGCCGACAACCTCGCCGCGCCGGATATGCAGATTAATCTGATCCAGCATTTTGCGGTCCTGCTGCGTCGGATGATATACCTCCCAGTTACGGATCTCGAAGATGGTCTCTCCCAGCTCCGGTGTACGCTCTGGATAACGGTTCGTCAGATCGCGTCCGACCATGCCTTTAATAATGACATCTTCAGTGACCGCATCGCGTTTCATATCCAGTGTCTTAATGGTCTGTCCATCCCGCAGAATCGTTACGGAATCCGCTATCTTCTCGATTTCGTTCAATTTGTGGGAAATGATAATCGAGGAAATCCCGCGCTTCTTCAGCTCCAAAATGAGCATCAGCAGGTTCTCGCTATCATCCTCGTTCAGCGCCGCAGTCGGTTCGTCGAGAATGAGCAGCTTCACTTCCTTGGAGAGTGCCTTGGCAATCTCTACAAGCTGCTGCTTGCCGACGCCGATCGTTGATACTCCGGTAAACGGCGATTCCTTGAGGCCGACGGTCGTTAGCAGTTCCTTGGTCTTCACCGTCGTTTCGTTCCAGTTGATCACCCCGCGCCGCGCTTGCTCATTGCCGAGGAAGATGTTCTCCGAAATAGACAAATACGGAATCAGCGCCAGCTCCTGGTGGATAATGACGATGCCCAGACTTTCACTGTCCTTGATATCCTTGAACTGGCATACCTCTCCCTGATACAGAATATCCCCTTCGTAAGTTCCATGCGGGTACACTCCGCTTAGCACCTTCATCAGCGTGGATTTGCCGGCTCCATTCTCCCCGCAGAGGGCGTGGATTTCACCGGCCTTGACCTGCAGGTTGACATTCGAGAGCGCCTTGACGCCGGGGAATGTCTTTGTAATGCTTTTCATCTCCAAGATATATTCACTCAAGTGTCTCACCCAGCTTTCCTTGTGACTGTAGCAGCGGGTACCGGCGGCTCCTCCTGACTCAGAGATGCCGCCGGTTGCTGCTAAATGGTATCCAGCAGGTTATTCTCCCAGCTGATCTTTGGTATAGTAGCCACCGTCTACCAGTACCTTGTCTACGTTGCTTGCATCTACTGAAACTGGCTCCAGCAGGTAGGACGGAACGATTTTGGCGCCATTGTCATAGGTTGTGGTATCGTTGACTTCGGCTTCTGTACCTTTCAGCACACTTTCGGTCATTTCTACAGCTTTCTTGGCTAATTCACGGGTATCCTTGAATACCGTCTGTGTCTGCTCTCCAGCCAGAATGGATTTCACGGAAGCCAGCTCAGCGTCCTGTCCGGTAACAACCGGAAGCTTCTTGTCGCCTGAACCGTAGCCTACACCCTTCAGGGAAGAGAGAATCCCGATGCTGATGCCATCGTAAGGAGAGAGAACAGCGTCAAGATTATCGCTTGCATAATTGGCGCTCAGCAGGTTATCCATGCGCGCCTGGGCGGCAGCACCGTCCCAGCGCAGCGTAGCTACCTGATCCATAGTAACCTGCTTGCTGCGGACAACCAGCTTGCCGGAATCAATATAAGGCTTGAGGATTGACATCGCGCCATCGAAGAAGAAGTAGGCGTTATTGTCATCCGGGGATCCGCCGAACAGCTCAATGTTGAAAGGTCCTTTGCCGTCCTTAAGGCCAAGCTTTTCCTCAATGTAAGAGCCCTGCAGTACGCCAACCTTGAAATTATCGAAGGTCGCATAGTAGTCTACATATTCACTTTTTTTGATCAGACGGTCATAGGCAATGACTTTGACATTCGCATCATGTGCCTTCTGCAGCACATCCGTCAGGGCCTCGCCGTCAATTGAAGCGATTACAATTGCTTTCACGCCTTTAGTGATCATATTCTCAATCTGGGATACCTGGTTCTCCACGACATCTTCTGCATATTGCAGATCCGTACCGTAGCCCAGCTTCTCGAACTCCTTCACCATGTTGTTGCCGTCATTCACCCAGCGTTCCGAGGATTTCGTCGGCATTGCGATCCCTACTTTGCCTTGGGACGAGTCTCCGCCGCTTGATGAGTTGCCGTTGTTGCCGCATGCGGACAAGATGAGTACGAGTGTTAGTAGCAATGAGACCAATGAATATCTTTTCATTCTGCACTACCCCCTGGACTATTCTGTTGTCTTCCACGGGTACTCCCGTGTGACAAGTTGAGTATAGCAACAGAAGCCATAGGGCGTATTTACACTCAGACTACTGTTTTTATAAAAATCAAACTTATGTGCAGCACAACAAAAAAACCGCATGCAGCCCGGAGGCGCACACGGTCGGTACCTATTCCAATTCGCTTATTGCCTGCTTGATCTCATCCAGTTCCTGCTTCAGTCGGGTGAAGAGGAGGCGGTTACTCTCCGCAGCCTTTACCTTAAAATTGGTTTTACTTAAAAAGGCCATATAAACATCCGAGATTCTTCGGGTAATATTCTCTGCTTCCACCGGACCCGTTTGCCCGAAAAATTGATTCATCTGCTGTCTGGTAAGCTCTGAGAACGACAGCTTCTCCAGACAGGATTCCAGAACTCCAATGCTGCCCAGTGCAGCTTGTCTGTATTCTCCGGCAGTTCCGCCAGTATTGTTCTTGTATTCAACTTCCTCCACGCAGTGCACCCCTTGCCGCTTGAATATATGGTTTCCCTATTCTTTATTCGTTCTTACTGTCTCCAGCTCCCGGTAATACCCCTTTGCGGAACTGTAACGGCGATACACCTGTATGCTTCTTGAACGCCGTGCTGAAATAATGCTGGGTCTCATAACCCGATTGCTCAGCGACTTCATTGATACTTAGCTCCGTAGAATGCAGAAGCTGTGCAGCTCTGCGGATCCGGATCTGAGTCAGGTAAGTGCCGAAGGATTCTCCAAGCTCCTGCTTGAACAGGCGGCTGAGATACACCGGTGATGCCTGAAGCTGGCCGGCCATCGCCTCCAGCGTAAGTCCATATTCGTTGTAGTGCTCCTGCATATACTGCTTCGCCCTGCGGACGAGCGGCGATAGCGGCTGCTCCTTGGCCAGCGCTACCCGGCAGCCCCGGTATGCCGATGCCAGCTCGGTAATCTCCCCCTGCACATTCTGGGTACCGACTTCAACCGCGATCTTGAGATTGCTGCGCACTGCGCCTTCCGCCCCGGCCAGCACCCGCTCACCTGCAGCATCCCAGAGCAGAATGACGATCAGTCCGGCGGAATCCCGGAAGATCACCTTGGAATATGGCTCAAGCAGCTCCGTGATGATATTCTCAATGGCGAACAGATACAGCTGGCGTTCGTTCTCTTTCATTCCCGGATGCTGGCCTTCCCATCTCCAGCGGATAATCCCGATCAGTTCCGGCCGCTCCGGCGGCAGCTGCAGGAACTGCAGCTGCTCCCGGATCTCCGCCTGGCTCAGATTCCCATCCAGCCATTCCTGGCAGAAGCGTTCACGCAGCAGCGGGAAATTCTTCTGCAGTTGCCGGGAGGCCTGCTGCAGATGCTGGCTCTGCTGCTTCACCGACTCCAGTTCATCGCGGACGCCGCGGAGCACCTGCATCAGCTGCTTCGGATCGGCGGGCTTGAGAATGTAATCATTCACCTGCAGACGAATCGATTCCTGGGCATACGAGAATTCATCGTGTCCGGTAATGACGATGATTTTGCAGCCGGGAAGCTGCTCCCGCAGCCGCTTCATCAGCTCCATGCCGTGCATAATCGGCATATTGAGATCTACCAGTGCAATATCAATGGAATGATGAAGCGCCAGCTCCAGGGCCTCCTCACCGTCTTCTGCCTCCGCCATCACACTCATCCCCAGGCTATCCCAGTCCACACACTGCCGGATACCATCGCGGATGATCCCCTCATCATCAGCAATCATTACTTTCCACTTGTCTATCATCCTCATAGATCCTCCTGTTCCTTATTCCTTCGCTGGGTAGCTATCGCGGACAACCGGGTGCCGGAGTGTTACAACCGTTCCCGTTCCAGGTTCACTCTCAATCATAATTCCGTAAGGCTCCCCATAAGTCAGCCTGATCCGGGCCTGCACGTTCAGAATTCCGTATCCGCTGCCTGCGCTATCCGGCAGGGGCGTATCTGCATGCTCACGATCCTGTTTCCCGACAGCTTCAAGCCGCTGCTTAAGCATGCTTAGCCGTTCCGGAGGAATCCCGGCACCGTCATCAAGAACGGTAAGATACAGCTCATTCTCCCGCTCCACCACCTCAATGGAGAGATGACCGGGACCACGGCGTTCCTTAATGCCATGATAGATAGCGTTCTCCACCATCGGCTGGAGCAGCAGCTTAAGCACGTACAGCTCCTGTAGCTGCGGCTCAACCTCAATCGAGTAGGTCAGCTTGCTGCTGTAGCGGACTTGCTGGATCTTCAGATAGCTGACGATATGCTCGAGTTCATCGGAGAGGGGAATAATATCACTCCCTTTGCTCAGCCCTAGCCGGAACAGCTTGGACAAGGACTGGACCACCTCGGCAATATCCTCCGCACCCTTGCTGCGGGCCATCCAGTGGATCGTATCGAGTGTATTGTAGAGGAAATGCGGTTTGATATGCGCCTGCAGGCTGCGCAGCTCTGCTTCCCGCTTTTGCCGGGCCTGCAGCTCCGTCAGTGACAGCAGCCGCCCAATCTGGGCCAGCATCGTATTGAAGCTGCGGCCCAGCAGCCCGATCTCGTCGGAACGGTTCCCCCAGTAGCGAATCGTCAGATCACCGGACTGTGCTTTGCTCATGAAAGAAGCCAGCTGTCCAATCGGACGGGAGATGGAATACGCCAGATAGAAGGAAGCCGTCATCCCCAGCATACAGACTACAAACACGAAGGTTACGACATTGAAGGTAATCTCGCGCACCCCAAAGGCTGACTCATCCATCGGAAACACGCCCATCGTAGTCCAGCCTGTAAAGGGAGAGGTCCGGTAGATCAGTTGCAAATGGCGGCCGTCCACGGTCTCCGAGGTGATTCCAGAGGACTCGGTGAATAGACCTGCCGGAATCTTTTGCATAAAAGGGTGCTGCGGCGCATAGATCATCTCCCCATTGTTGTCCACCACCGTTAGATAGCCCGTCTTGCCCAGTGTGACATCCCTGGCCGTCTCGGCAATCACCCGCAACTTCAGATCGACCAGCACCACTCCCTGCACGACCTGCGTTTCCGGATCGACTATCGCCCTGACGGCAGAGACCACCTCGCTCTCCTGATAATCCACATGGGACATTACAGCGCGGCCGTATGGATGACCTACAATCTTGAAGATCCCTTTGTTCTCCGCTGCCTGCTTGTACCAGGCCTCCTCCGTCAGCTGAGTACCAGAACGGGTATACATCTCATTGCTGATGAAATCGCCTTCACTATTGACCAGCATTATCCCGGCAATCTCGGAGCTGAGCGTAGTGAAGCCCTGCAGAAACTTGCGGATGTTGTATTCAGCCGACTCCCCGTTGCCAGCTGCATTGTTAGACTGCCCCGTATTTACTGTATCCCCCTTCAGGAACTTCTGTACTCCCGGATCAAACGACATCAGGTAGGTTATCTTCTGCAGATTCTCAACATCGTTCTCAATCGCTGTATTCACTTTGCCGATCAGCTGCATAGTGTTCTCGTTGCTCTGTTCTTCCACAATCCGGTCGACGGTCCAGCCAATCAGCAGCCCCAACCCGATGGCAGGCAGGATGCTGATCAGCAAAAAGTGAATAATCAGCTTATAGCGGATTGGCAGATTATTCAGCTTCAGCTTCTCCATGTTCAGGCCGCTTCTCCGCATCACAGGCTCCTCCTCTGCTGCAGCCTATTTGGCATAATAGTTATCAACGTTCACCCGTGTGACCACGTCTATCCCTGTATCGACCGTATCCGGTACGGGCACGGGCTTATGGTTCGCATACGCTTCAGGGTCCGCTTCCAGATCACGGTGCAGATGAAACAGCTCCGTAAGCGACCAATAGCCCATATTCCAGGTACCCTGGGCCATCGTAGCGGCTATTTTTCCTTCCTTCACCAAATCAAGCGTCCCTTTATCGGTATCGAAGCTGATGATCTGCGGAACCAAGCCGTTGCCGTGAGCCGCATCCACCGCTTCCGCTACACCGATACCGCCATTGGACTCCGTAGCAAAGATCCCCGCAAGCTGCGGATATTCTCCCAGCAATAGCTCGGCAGCTTCCCGCGAGGCGACCTGGTCTCCCCGTCCGTTCTTGATCCCCACCAGCTTCATCTCCGGGTATTCACTGCGGATGGTATCGCTGAAGCCGTCTGTCCGTTCCTGATGATTGTGCTGGTCAGGCGTGGTGATTATAGCCACTTCACCTTTGCTGCCGGTCAGCTCCGCCATTTTGTGTGCGGCCTGGGTGCCGGCATTGTAATTATCTGTTCCCAGAAAAGAATAGGCCTTACTGTCCGGCGCTCCCGAATCAAACAGGACCACCGGAATACCGGCCTCCACCGCCTTGTTGATCGTCGCCGTGAGCAGCTTGGAATTCACCGCCGAAATCGCAATCCCCGCCGGCTTCTTGGCGATAGTCTGCTCCAATACGGTCATCTGTTCATTGGCATTATGCTGGGTCGAGCCGTGGTATTCCACGGACACATTAAGCTCCTCTGCAGCATCCTCGAAGCCCTTCAGCACGCTTTTCCAGTAGTCGATTCCGATCTGGAACGTGACCATCACATATTTATCTTCAATATTCCCGCGCAGTCCGGCTGTCTCCCACGGGTCCGCCGAATCCCCCTGCTGCTTGTAGTTCAGCACGTAGATCAGGAAGATGCCGATCAGCAGCACGTAGACAAGCCAGAGCTTTTTCACGTATGTAACCCCTTTCAAATCAAGAAATAAATGACGCCGTCCAGATTGTCCGGTCTTCGTCCAGTCTAGTCTAAAGGCTTGGCAGGCTTTCCGTCAATTACGATCCGCTGGATTGAACTGTTACAGCTAGAGCATCCGTTATGCGGACCAGAGACCTTGCTCTTAGAATTATGAATTTGATGCGACATTTTATGTCGTACCAGCTGTTTTATACTGGACAAGTAACATTCAAATTGCTGAAATGAGGACTACACAAATGGTAAAAACAAAGCGCGGACGGGTACTTTGGACCCTGCCCTCCCATGGCCGGGGCACCTGCCCGGTCTGTGGAACAACCAGAATTAAGCTGCTCTACACAAAAGTAAAGTCTGATGGGGGAACCCTGAAGGTCTGCAAGCGCTGCGACAAGGCGCCACAAGCCAAAGTAGATGCCGTAGCCAAGTAAACACAACCCGGATGTCCGCCCGGCTTCATGCTTCATGCATGGATGCCCGGGCGGCATCTTTGCCTTGTTGCGGTGGATGTTCATCAGACGCTATACTGAAATCTGACAGAAAGGAGCGGAGCCGCATGAGCCATATTCACCGTATTCAGTGGTTCGACCAGCAAATCAGAAATGCCTGTTATCCGAACAGTAATATTCTTGCGGAGCAATTCGAAATCTCCAGGCGCCAGGCGCAGCGGGATATTGAATATATGGCGGAATCTTTGCGGGCTCCGCTCCGGTACGTGGCCAGCCAGCGCGGGTATATGTACGAGGATAACAGCTTTGTGCTGCCTCATCTGTACATCACCGACGAAGAGCAGCAGGTACTGAAATATCTGGCTTACCGGTACAGCCATTATGATTATGAGAACGGCCAGACTATCCGGAGAGTCGGCGGTCTGCTGGAACGGTTCACAGATCAGCCCTTGCAGGCTGGAGAATACAGGCTGCCTCTGTTTGAAGTAAATGCCCGGCGTCTGCAGGTCATCGGGCTCTTAGAGCAAGCTATTCAAGCCCGCAGGGTAGTCCATATCCTCTGCCGGAAGCAGCCGGATAACCCCAGGGAATTATATCTCTGTCCAATGAAGCTGAGCCGCCGTCTGGATGAAGATTATGTGCTTGCAGCTGTCGAAGGGAACTGCCAGACGGAGTTCTATAACTTGTCCGAGATCCTGCAGCTGAAGCTGACGGACAGATATTTTGCAACAAACGAAGAATTCCCATCGGCTCCGCCGGAACAGATCCGGAAGCTGAAGCCGTTCACAGCCAGAATCCGGCTGAGCGGTATGCCTGCGGATTCCTCATGGGGAGGGTATACGATCCGATCCGCTGATGGAGAAGTCTATGAAATTGAATTTATTGACACGGATGCCTTTGTGGGGCAGCTGTTCAGCTCGGAATGGTCTGAAATTCTGTCCCCCAAATGGCTGAAAGAGAAAGTAAGGATCAGATGCCAGAACGTACTGAATCTGCTGAATGAACAGGAGAGCCGGAGTGATCATTAACGGAATACAAATGAAGCGCGAATCCAAATCTTTTACCGATGCCCTCTATGCCGTCCTCACTGCCGCAGGGTTATTCCATGGACCCACATTCATGCTCTCCGGGCTCAGCGGTATGGCCTTCAAATTCTCTGTGCATGAGAAGCTCTTCCCCTTCTCCGTTACCGCTTATGGACAGTGGGGCAAAGAGCATGGACCGGCCATCGATAATCTCGGCGTCCTTACCGGACATAGCGGAGGGAGAACAAGACATGATTCGTTCGCCGTATATCAGCAGGCCGCCATTGAAGATGTGAAGCATAGTCTGGACCGCGGACTCGCCTGTGTCTACTGGATACCGGAGTTCGGCGTTGTTCACGGCTATGATGAGGACGACCGGGTGTTCTATGTGCAGGATGGATCGTCCATCGAGACCCGTTATGTGCTCTATGATAACTTCGGCCTCAACATTACCCCGTTCTGGTATTGCCAGTTTTTCGGAGATAAGGTTGATATTCCGCTGCATGACGCAGTACTGGAATCACTGAGGCTCGCCCTTGAGGATTGGGAGACTCCATACAAAACACTGCCCGATCAGAGCATTGCATCAGGCAGAATGGCTTACAGTTTCCTGATCCGGGCTCTTCAGCAGGGAAAGTTCGACAGCAGCGGAGCCGTCTATATTCTCGAATCACTCCTGACAGCGCGCTCAGAGATCCGGAGTTATCTGCAGGAGGTTCAGTCCGTCTTGCCGGGGCTGAATGAGGTTCATAGCATTTATGCTGAGCTGGATGAGATGTTGTGCGGGCAGTCGAAGGCTGCTCATACGCTGATTAACGGCAGCATGACGCTGGTGCAGCAGCAGCTTCCCTCACTCTGTGCCGCCTTGCAGCAGGCGCTTGAGCTGGAGGAACGCGCTATGCAGCAGTTTAGATTAATCTCCGGGCGGTATCCGGACCGGAAACGTTCCATTCTGCCAAGATGGGGGGCGCATACGGCCAGATGATGAACAGAACAGAATTGGATTCAGTACCAGCGGCCTTGCATCCTCCGCAGTTGACTCATTCTTATGTAGATGCCATGTACCAGGTTCTGTCGGCTAACGGCTGGTTCACACTGCCCAAATATATGTTATCCGGAATGACTGCCTCCTGTTTCCGTCTGTCCTTGCATAGGCAGCTTCACCGTGACTCACCTACGGCTTATAACTGGATGGCTGAGCATACGGTAGCTGCAGATTTAATCGGAATGATTTCGACTCAGGCGGCAGGGTTTCATTTCGCTCCTACATTTCCGCTCTATCAGAAGCAGGCTATCCTGGAAATCCGCAAATCGCTTGAGCAAGGCACTCCTGTCGTCTGCTGGAAAGATAAGTTTGTGGTGATAACCCGCTCCGATGATCAGAAGCAGGTATTCTGCTACAACGAAATATCTTCAAGAGCAGAACTGGAGCTGCCTTATGATCAGCTGGGAAGAAATGCGAGCCCTTATTGGCACTGTCAGATCTTCGAAGGACAGATCCGGAAGGACATAAGGCAGGTGATCAGAGAATCCTTCCTCCAGGCTGTATACAAGGCAGAGGTACATGATCCGATGCTGCCGGAATCGCAGTATGCCTGCGGACTGCAGGCTTATGATGCCATGCTGGACGCCTTGTCAGGCAGATCATATGATGCTTCCGGTGCTTATGAAACCTTGGTGTTCTATGCTGCCTCTAAGAAAGACGCGTCCAGCTATACCAGAGCAGCCTGCGAATATTGGCCTGAGCTCGAGTCTACCGCCAGCCATTATGAGCGTCTTTCTGCTGTCTATCATGAAATTACAGCTCTATTAAGCCCGAACGCGTCTCATGCTCCAACTCTACGGCCACAAAGGCTGCTTCCTCTCATCCGCGAGGCTAAGCATACCGAGGCCGAAGCGATTCAGTCCATCCGCGTGCTGCTGCGCGAGCCGATCGAGAACCGCTTCCATGATGTGGGGCTGCGCTGAGTCATGCTATTCCGGTTAGAACATTAAGCCTTCCGCGTACTTCTCCCCTTCCAGCAGATCATATTCGATCAGGCGATAGTCATCCAGCAGCTCCTGCTGCCCGGGTGTCAATCCAGTCAGGATTCCGCTGCTGCCGGACCCGACCAGCACATTCTTGCTGAGGCCGGGGATTTCTTCCTGCACCTGCTCCAGCAGCTTGTAATAGGCAGGCAGCGGCTGGCCGGATAGTCTAAAGACGGTTGGGCCAAGGTAAGCCGGACTAAGTGTCCCCAGCGGCTCATTTCCGATATCATAGTTAGCCAGAATCAGCAGCTCCGTCTCGTGCTTCAATCTAGGCTCCTGATCCCAGCCGGCCTCTGTATAGATCCCGGCGGTCAGCGCCGGCAGATGGTCGCCCCAGAATACAGCAACGGTTGGACGTTCAATCGTCAGCAGCTCTTCCTGCAGATAAGCCAGTGCCTCGTCGGTCAGCTTAGTATCCTGCACGTAAGTCTCCAGTTCGTCCTTCTGCGCCGGCTGTCCGCCTTCTACGGTAATCGTGTTCGGTCCGTTCAGCCCTTTGGTGAACGGGAAATGATTCTGCATCGTCACCAGATGCAGGAAGGCCGGCCTCGACGCCGACTTAAGCTCGCGGACAGCCTCCTGTACAGCAGCCTTGTCGGATATATAGCCATCCGGGGTGAGGCGGTTAGCATCCGGCAGATCCTTTTCACTGATGAAGCTGTCAAAACCAAGTACCGGATAGACACGGTTGCGGTTATAGAAGGTCTCATCGAACGGATGCAGCGCCTGTGCATGGTAGCCCCGCGATTTTAGAATACTGACGATGGACGGCATTGAGGACATTTTGACAATCCGCTGTTGATAGGGAATGGTTCCGTCCCCAAGGAAATACATCGACAGCCCGGTCATGGCCTCGAATTCAACATTGGCTGTATTGCCGCCGAATTCCGGTGACAGCAAATAACCAGACGGAGTCTCATCCGCCGCCGTATGAATGAATTTCAGCGGATCTTCGCTTAAGGTATACCCCGGCAGACGCGTAGGGTCAAAGAAAGCCTCATCCATCATAAACAGTATATTCGGCTGTTCCCCGGGACTGGCTACCGCCGGTTCATCCGGCAATGCCGAATACTTAGCTGACACCGCTTCAACCGCTTCACGGCTGTACCCTTCGGGCTTCTCCAGCAGGCTCTGCCGCAAATTCCCGGCAAAAGCAAATATGAATCCGTTCTGCGAATAATTAACCTTCTGGTTCCAGAAGATGTTCTGGTAGTTCATAGCGGTAACAACAGACGAATGGCCCGACACAAGCACAAGAAAACCTGCGCTCAGCGCGACTGAGATTCCGCCCAGGCTTAAGCGTAAAGGCAGCTTGATTCTGTTCCTGGGCAACTTGCGGATCATGTACACCAGACCAACAGCCACTAATATTGCGGCTATTACCGCCAGCGGTGAGATCATTCCTTTGGTAATCTTGCTCATTTCACCGGCATTCTTGACCAGCATCAGATCCCATGGAAAAAGCGGCTCTCCTCGCGTGACAAGCTTCTGATAATCAGCTACACCCAGCATTAGACACATTAAACTGACAACTGCAGGCCCTGCATATGTATTAGGCAATATCACTGAACTTAAGAGCAGAATGAAGAAAAGGAACAGACCTCCCGCACCATACAGCCAAGGGTAACCGCGGGTCCACTGCAGAGCACCGGATATATTCATACTAAAGGATGCTGCCTGCAGGAAAAAATTCAGCACAAATCCCCCGGCCAGCAAGACTAACAGCAAATACGACAAACGTTTGGAAGGCAATAACCGCGACAAATGGATTCACTCCTAACTAGATTAAAGGAGTAGTATACGCCTTTTAGCTTAAAGCCGCCTTAAAATTCAGTATCCAAAAGAAGTACATCTTCGTATTATGCACCTCACAGCCTCCTCCATAATCCATGGATACGAGATTTCCAGCACGTTATTTCTGCAACAAAAAAGAGCAGCAAACTTCGCTGCTCTTTTTATATATTCTTCAAAACTATATAGCTTGAACTTGAAAATATACAATGAGGGTGGAGTGGCGGAAGAGAAGTTTGAACTGTAGGAGCGATAGCGTCCGCCTTTAGGTTTGTATTTCTACTGCGAACAGCAGTTTAAATCAGGAAATACAAACCTAACAGTGGCCGGAAGTCAAACATTCTCTGCAGCCTCGGCTAATCCCTACAGTGGAATTTTCCCGGTTCAATCTATTTCCCCCTACTTCACATATAGGCGGCTAGTCTCCTCCCAATACTCCCCTGGCTCCAGACCAAACAATCCGATGTCATCGGCACGAAGATCTACCTTCGGTGCATTCACCAGGTTGATTTGCGGCTCCGGACAGAAGAACCCTTCGGTAGCTCCGTTGTTCCAGATCATCCACTGCTTATAGGAGGTTCCCACATCATACACCAGGGTAACGCCGGCTTTGCTGTCGGTAAGCTCCATACGGTTGCGGCCATTCTGGGCTACAGCGGTATAGTGGTTATCCATTGGCGCATAGAACGGATACAAGCCCTCATCACGCAGTGCCACTTCATCCGCAGTCAGCTCCTGGAATTTGCCGGTCGGCAGCATCCGGTCGCTAAGCTCCCAGCGCTCGCCGATGGTCAGCTTCACACGGTAATCCTGCGGCGTGCTGCCTGGTGCGAACGGAGCATTAATGGCAGTATGGAACGCCAGCAGACAAGGCATCAGCTCTGCGCCGTCATTATGAACCAGCAGTTGCTGGGACAGGCCGCCTTCTCCCAGAGTATAACGCAGCTTGACGGTGTATTTGAACGGCAGATATTGATAAGAAGGATGATTCTCATCCACCTTGATCGCTACAGTGACGAAGCTTTCGCTTTTGCCGCTGCCGAATTCTTCGACCTCCCAGGCTGCTGTATGTAGGAACCCGTGCAGATGGTTACCCGTCTTAGCCTCATTTACCGGAAAACGGTAGGTTTGTCCATTCCACGGGAACTCTCCATCCTCATATCGGTTCGGCGGGAACAATACAGGGATGCCGTGAATCCCGGGGTTTGCCTTGAATGCTTCCATTTCCTCTGAGCCCGGCTCATGCAGGAAACGGTAACCGCTCTCAGTATCACGGAAGCAGATCAGGTTGCCTCCGATGCCCGGCAGAACTGCGGCCTCATAACGTCCAGCTTTGAGCCAGACTGCGGCCTCTCCCTCATATTGTCCTTCAAATGCAGTAATCGACATAATAACTTTAAACTCCCTTCCATAAACTCATAATGACTCTCTCATAGATAGAGTACCACATCTGCCGGATTGGCAACATGCCAATTTTACAGCTGTTCCACTTCGACACTCATCACATGTTCAATTTTCTTCACATCATAATAGATTTCCGTAGCATAATCACGGTCTGGTGCGGAGATCACCATATCAATCATTTGTCTCCCGTCTTCGAGATCCTTGATCTTCATCCGCCGGATCGTCCGGCCGGTTTTACGTGTTTTGCGCTGCTCGGCAATGATATGGCGCTGCTCAATTTTCTGGATCACATCGGTTAGAATATAGTTCGGTTCCATGATGATCTTAATCGATATCTCATGTTTGTTCAGCACCTCCGGGCCAATGGCTTTAATTAGCAGGGGCACTGCATTTACTGCGAACATAAGCAGCACAACTGCATAACCCGCTTCTACATAGAATCCCGCGCCGACCGCAATCCCGATACCGGAAGCCGTCCAGATGAGCGCCGCAGATGTGAGTCCCGATATCGCATCTCCCCCTCTGCGCAGAATGACGCCCGCCCCGAGAAAACCGATCCCGCTGACAATCTGCGCCGCCAGACGCATCGGGTCCATATTGGGATGATCTGTACCGCCGAACTTGTCATAAGCATGGATCGAGACCAGCGTTACCAGGCAGCTGGCGATGCTAATGACCATACTGGTCCGGATTCCCAGCGGTTTCTGTTTCAATTGCCGGTCAATCCCGATGAACAGCCCGAACAGCATGGCCACAAGCAGCTTCACAATCGACTCCGTGTGCAAATCAATATTCATAGTTGTCCTCCTCTCCGTGACAGATAGAATCAGTATACCTGAAAAGCACTGCAATCTTTACAGTAATTTTTCGCAAGCAGATTTAAAAGAAAAAACGGACGTCTGCACCTCTGTACCCGGTCATCAATCAGTACCTGATGAGCTCCGGCAAAGGGACAACGCCCGCTTGTAGTAAAAGGCTGTACTCCATACATTATATGAGTGGAAAGGTACGAATAGAAGAATCAGCCATGCAGCAGCGATTCTGCTCCATCACAGTAGATTTCCGTTCCTGTAATATGATCCGAATCCGCAGAAGCCAGGAACAGCGCCAGCTTGGCTACCTGATCAGGACGCCCGGGTCCCTTCTCCAGCGGCTGTCCGCCATCCGGGAATTCAACCTCGATCTGCACTTCCTTAAGATCATCCGAAGGGTACGTATTGTCATCAATATTAGTGGTGATCGCACCAGGACAGATGGCGTTCACGCGGATTTTGAACTGGGCCAGCTCCAGCGCCGCCATTTTCATAAAAGCGACCTGCCCGGCCTTCGTTGTGCTATATGCTGAGAATCCGATGTTGGAGAATACACGGTTACCGTTGATGGAGCTGTTGATCAGGATGCTGCCGCCCTGCTCCTTCAAATGGGGGATGGCATATTTGACCGTAGCGAACGTACCGCGGAGATTGATCTGTATGGTCTGGTCCCAGGACTCAATATCCATTGTCTCAATTGGTGTCATCGCTCCGTTAATCCCGGCATTCGCAAACACGATGTCAAGCTTCCCCCACTTGGCAACAACCTGCTTCACGGCGTCCTCCACCTGCTGCGGCTCAGCGATGTCGCATTCGAACACAGCGGCTTCTCCGCCTTCCTGCACCACCTGACGTGCAACCTTCTCTGCGTTCTCCACGGTCCGGTCCAGAAGAGCCACCTTAGCTCCATTTCTGGCGAACTCCAGCACCGTGGCCCGGCCGATGCCCGATCCGCCTCCGGTTACGATTGCTACTTTGCCTTCCAGCTTCTTAGTGTTCATATGTGTAGTTTCCTCCTATGGTCATTGTTGTTCAAAATCAAGTTCTTTCGTTAAATATACCTCCCATACCGCTTGGTGAATCGGCTGGCCCTGCTGTTTTGACAAAGCATATTTGGGGATATAATTTAAGAGGCTCTAATGAAATTGACTTTAGACATGCTTTTATTTTCTACACAGAGGAGATTATTACTCATGATGAATCATAATGAAGGGATCCGTGATCAGATCTGCGCTGCGGTCTCCGGCCTCTCGTCCGAGACCCTGAACCGGAAGCCTGAAGGCAAATGGTCAGCTGTGTTTCATCGGCATTTATGAAGAACGTCATCTGACTCAACTGAAGGAAGCCCTGGACGGATTTAACCGAATCCTCTTCACCATTAAAGAGTAAAGACACAACAATAAAGGCTTGAGCAGCTGTCCATTTAACAGACAGCACTCAAGCCTTCACCAGGTTCGATACCTGCTTATCCCAGCATCATCCGGTCATCCGCCAGCTTATGGCCGCTAATGGCTTCGAATTCACCAAGCAGCCGCTCTACCGTCAGATCCTTCTTGCGGGATTCATCAAAATCGAGAATGATCGACCCCTTGTCCATCATAATCAGCCGGTTGCCTAAACGGATAGCCTGATCCATGTTGTGGGTGACCATCAGTGTAGTCAGCTTCATCTCACGGACAATGGATTCCGTAAGCTTCGTGATCAGTTCAGCGCGCGAAGGGTCCAGCGCAGCTGTATGCTCATCCAGCAGCAGAATCTGCGGCTGGGTGAAGGTCGCCATCAGCAGGCTAAGCGCCTGCCGCTCGCCTCCGGAGAGCAGCCCTACCTTAGCGCGCAGCCGGTTCTCCAGGCCAATGCCCAGCTTGCTGAGCTGCTCCCGGAACAGCGTGCGTCTGGCCGCATTCACTCCGAAGGACAGCCCGCGGCTCTGACCCCGCTTATAAGCCATGGCCAGGTTCTCCTCAATGGTCATATGAGGCGCTGTACCAGCCATCGGGTCCTGGAAGACACGGCCGATCCAGCGTGCGCGCTGGTACTCGGCCAGATTGCTGATCGAGCTGCCTTCAATGCGCGCTTCACCGAGATCCGGCTTCATGACACCGGATATAATATTCATCAGTGTCGATTTACCGGCCCCGTTGCTGCCAATAATCGTCACGAAATCTCCGGCGCTCAGCTCCAGATCTATACCCAGCAGGGCAATCTTCTCGTCAGGGGAACCCGGGTTGAACAGCTTGGATACATTATCAAGCTTTAGCATCGGCTGCCCCTCCTTTCTTGCTGCTGCGGGTCAGCTCCGCAAGCTCTTCAGTCCGTCTGCGGGCCATCGTCTTCTGCTTCAGGAACCGCTGAACAGACGGGAAGACGAGGGCGATGATAACGATAATAGCCGTAATCAGCTTGAGATCCGAAGCCTTGAGCCATGGCACCCGCAGAGCCAGCGCCACAACGATCCGGTAGACGATGGAGCCGAGCACTACAGCCAATGTAGCGCGGAAGACGTTACCCGCACCGAATATCGCTTCCCCGATAATTACCGAAGCCAGCCCGATAACAATCATGCCTATACCCATGGATGAATCGGCAAATGTAGAATATTGAGCGATCAGTGCACCCGAGAGGGCCACCATTCCGTTCGCCAGACTGATACCGAGAATCGTCGTAGTATCCGTATTGACCCCGAAGCTGCGGATCATCCGGGAATTATCTCCTGTTGCACGCAGGGCAAGTCCAAGGTCTGTACGCAGGAACAGATCCATCAGGATCTTGACCAGCAGAACCACAAAGGGCATAACCAACAGAGGATTAATAGAGCTGAAAAGAGATACCTCACCCATTAAGGAAACATTCGGCCGCACGAGAATCCGCAGATTGATGGAATATAGCGCAATCATCATCAGAATCCCGGATAGCAGGCCGTTGATCTTCCCTTTAGTGTGCAGCAGTCCTGTACACATGCCTGCAGCCATCCCTCCGAGCAGGGCACATACTGTTGCCAGCAGCGGAGAATATCCGTGGGTTATCATGACCGCGGCAATCGCGCCGCCGGTGGTGAAGCTCCCGTCTACAGTTAAATCCGGAAAATCAAGAATACGAAATGTAATATACACCCCGAGTGCCATAAAAGCGTACAGCAGGCCCATTTCCAGGGCGCCGATTAATGAACTATACATAGATGACTTCCTCCCTCAAGCGGCAAAGGGCGCCCGCATTGGGAACGCCCCCTTATGATATCTGTATGTTATTGAATAATGTTATTGTCAGGATCTGCAACTTCAGCCTTCATAGCATCGGTTACTTCAATGCCCTGAGCTGCTGCCGCTTTGAGGTTAAGAATGAGATCCAGCTTCTCTTGCATCGTTACCTTCATATCACCCGGGCTTGTACCGTTCTTAAGCACTTCCACTGCCATTTCGCCAACCTGGTAGCCATGATCATAATATTTGAAGCCTACAGTTGCAAAAGCACCCTTCTCCACCGTATCACGGTCTGCAGAGAAGAACGGAAGCTTGTTGTCATTGGCAGTCTGAATGATTGTATCCACACCGCTTACAACAGAGTTATCAAGTGTAATGTAGAGGGCATCCACACGTCCAACGAGGGACTCAGCAGCCTGCTTCACTTCCGATGTATTCGTGATCGCCGCCTTGACCAGCTCAATACCGTGCTTGTCCAGCTCTTCCTTGGCAATATCCGCCATAACTACTGCGTTAGGTTCACCTTCATTAATGACAAGTCCCAGCTTCTTCACATCCGCAAACTGCGTTGCGATGAAATTCATCAGACGCGTAATCGATTCTGGATTCGTATCGGATGCGCCGGAGACATTGCCGCCGGGATGATCCAGGTCGCTTACAAGTTTGGCATCCAGCGGGTCAGTGACTGCCGCGAACAGAATTGGTGTGTCCTTGTTTACATTCTGTACGACCGATTGAGCGGAAGGAGTGGCGATGGCCAGTACCAGGTCATTTTTGTCGCCGGCAATCTTCTGGGCAATGGACAGGTTATTTGCCTGATCCGCCTGGGCATTCTCCAGGTCTACCGTCAAATTCTCGCCTTCCACGATTCCGGCGTCCTTCAGTGCCGCCAGGAAGCCTTCCCGTGTTGCATCCAGCGACGGATGTTCTACATACTGTGAGATGGCAATCGTATAGGATTTGGTCTCCGCAGAACCGGTGTCTGCCGGAGCGCTGGTTGCGTTTGCCGGAGTATTTCCTGCATTGGCTCCATTATTTACGGCTGCATTATTGTTACCGCAACCTGCTGCTACCAGCATCAAGGACATACTCAGGCCAAGCCAAATGTTCTTTCTCTTCATCAGATAACCCCTCTTCTTTTACGGATTCAGCGCGCGAACCTGGGTTAGCGGTTCAGCAGTATCGCTTTCATCTTTGAAAGCATTAAAGCAAAAGCCCGCACCATTTCCGCATCCACTGCCGCAATCTATTAAACATATATTATATGTAGGTTGATTTTCCGTCAATCATTTATCACGGCTCCATATTTTACAAAAAACGCACAATGGGCTGATGTTTCGACAAGAACAAGCCTGTTGCTCTTGACATTGATTGCTAAACCCTTATCCACATAAAAAAAGCCGCCCTGCACAAACTTTACTTAAAGTTTGAAGATGGAGCGTGCCAAATGCCAATAAACAACGCATACAAAACTGCGGCCACAGCCGCACTGCTTACTGCCGTCATTCTTGGCTCAACCGCCTGCAGCTATTCCAGCAAGGACGATACCCCGAAGGGGAATTCGGTTACGCCAACCGGAACATTTGCCGGGAGCTACTATGAGAAGAATGCCATCACGGACAAAGAAGGCAAGTATTGGATTCCGCTGAAGCCGGCCGCTGCCTCCATAGGATACAGAATGAAAGACGACACCTCAAGCGGAGGATATACCAAGCTGGGCTATAGCGATGTAATGTACATGCTCCGTCCGGATTCCAGCCAGGTTTTCTCCCTGGGGGAGAAGATCACCCTGCCGGATGTTCCTATCCGCCGCGAAGGTCAAATCTACATCACGCCTAATGCATTGTCCAAGCTGCTGCAGACCGAGGTTGGCTGGAATCCAAGCACCGGAGAGATCAATATTGCTGCCCCCTCTGACAGGGATACTACTGCCAATACTGGTGCAGGTGAAGCAGCTAAGCCGCTGCGGATCCAGAGTGTCTCCAATGTGGATACCGGTGAACTAATCGCCTATGCCAAGAAGTATCTCGGCGTACCCTACGATTTCGGTGCCGGACCTTATGAGGAGACCAAACGGTTTGACTGCTCATCCTTCACCCGTCATGTATTTAAGAAATTTGGTGTCGATCTCCCTCGGCTGGCCAAAGATCAGGATAATATCGGCAGACGCATATCAAGAAGCGAGCTGGAGCCCGGGGATTTAATTTTCTTCACGGTACCCGGCCGATTCGAGAGCGACGCCATTCCCGGTCATGTAGGCATCTACATGGGGGGCGGCAGTTTCATTCATACTTGGGGCGATCCCGGAGTACAGATCAGTGACCTGGACAGCGGGTACTGGAGTAATGTTATTCTGCACATGCAGCGGGTGTTATAATCCCCTAAATATAACAAATGCAAGGAAGGTTACGGGCTTCTGCCGAAGCGCCGTACCACCTTGCATTTTTTTATGCCACCGCCATTGTCCGGCAGTATACTATTCCCAGTTCTTACTGCGCCCGCTTAAGCGGAGAATCAGCTTCACCAGCTCCACAATCACCACTATCGCCACTGCAGCCCCGCAGACAATTCCCCACTGCAGACCGCTCAGATGCTCCACTCCGAACCATTCATTCAGCCCGGGAATGATAATAACCAGCACCAGCAGAAGTCCCGAGATGACCGAAGCCCCCAGCATGTAGCGGTTGCTGAACAAGCCGATCTGGAACAATGACTTGGTATTGGATCTGACATTGAAAGCATGGGTAAGCTGCAGCAGTCCCAACGTCGCAAAGGCCATCGTGACTGCAACACCTTCGTCGTAATGGGTATGTGCCCAGTAATACACCAGCAGGGTCAGTGCCGCCTCAAGCAGCCCTTGATAGATGATTCCAATCCCCACGCCTCCGGCAAAAATACTGCTGCTCGATTTACGCGGCTTCTTCGACATCACATCATTATCCGCTTTTTCCAGTCCGAGCGCGAGCGCCGGCAGGGTATCTGTGACCAGATTAATCCACAGGATATGAATCGGTTCAAGAATCCGCCAGCCGATCAGTGTCGCAATGAACAGGGTCACCACTTCCCCCAAATTGGCCGACAGCAGGAACTGGATCGCTTTGCGGATGTTGCTGTATACCTTGCGGCCTTCTTCGACAGCAACGACAATCGTAGTGAAATTATCATCGGCCAGTACCATGTCGGATACGCCTTTGGCCACATCTGTTCCTGTGATGCCCATACCAACACCGATATCCGCTGATTTCAGCGCAGGCGCATCATTAACTCCGTCACCTGTCATAGCAACGATTTTGCCCATTTGTCTCCAGGCCTTGACGATCCGCACCTTATGCTCAGGTGATACACGGGCGTACACGGAATAATCGGCCACTCTTGTGGCAAAATCCGCCTCGCTGATCTGATCCAGCTCGCGGCCGGTCAGCACTGCCTTGTCATCGTCGATGATTCCAAGCCGCTTAGCAATGGCGGCAGCCGTGTCCCGGTGGTCCCCGGTGATCATCACCGGACGGATGCCCGCCCGTCTGCACACGGCAACCGCATCCCGGACCTCCTCGCGCGGCGGATCGATCATCCCGGTCAGGCCGATGAACACCAGATCCTTCTCCGTCCCCTCCGGCGAAGGATCGGAGGGCTGCTCTGCATGGTCGCGGTAAGCAAACGCCAACACCCGCAGCGCTTCGTCTGCCAGACTTTTGTTGCTGGCTGTGATCCTGCTGATATGCGCCTCCGTCAAGGGCACCACGGTGCCGTTCTCTTGAATATGGCTGCATTTGGACACCAGTACATCCGGCGCTCCCTTGGTTAGCACCCGAAACTCACCGTTATCCAGCTTATGAATCGTCGTCATCAGCTTTCGGTCCGAATCAAAAGGCAGCTCATTCACCCGCGGATAACGCTGCTCCAGCTCCCGTTTGTCTGTCCCGATGCTGAGTGCGAAGTCAACCAGCGCCGTTTCGGTAGGGTCGCCGATAATGGCTTTACCGCTCCTTGTCCCGCCTGCTAAACCAGGCTTCACCTCTGCCCGGGCCCCATCCGAAGCTTTATCTGCAGCACTTTTGCCTTCGTCTATGCTGGAATCATTGCACAGGGTCATCGCTTGCAGTAGCAAATCACCGCCCGGCGTATCGTTAAGCTTCGAATCGGCCTCGACCGTCTCTCCGCCAACATACAGCTTTTCAACGGTCATCTTGTTAAGTGTTAATGTGCCCGTCTTGTCAGAGCAGATAATCTCCGTACTGCCCAGTGTCTCCACAGCAGGCAGTTTGCGGATAATTGCCTTACGCTTAGCCATCCGCTGCACGCCTAGCGCCAGAATGATGGTTACGATGGCCGGAAGACCTTCCGGAATCGCCGCTACTGCAAGTGAGATGGAGGTCAGCAGCATATCAAGCAGCTCTCTGCCCTCCAACCAGCCGACCACGAAGATAACGACACAGACACCCAGGATAATGAAGGTGAAATATTTTCCAAGCTCATCCAGCTTTTTCTGCAATGGGGTAACTTCATTCTCCGCCTCGGAGATGTATCCGGCGATCCGGCCCACTTCGGTATGCATCCCCGTAGCCGTTACCACACCCACACCCCGTCCATAGGTTACGCTGCTGCTCATATAAGCCATATTCGTCCGGTCACCGATCACAAGATCGTTGCCTTCCAGCACTCCCGATTGCTTATCCGAGGGCAGTGATTCACCGGTCAGCGCCGCCTCCTCGGTCTTCAGTGACGCCGCTTCGAGCAGACGTAGATCAGCGGGCACCACGTTGCCGGCTTCCAGCAGCACAATATCGCCAGGCACCAGCTCCTCGCTTTTGATCTCTGTGACCTGTCCGCCCCGGCGGACTCTCGCCTGCGGAGAGGACATGCTTTTGAGAGCCTCCAGCGCCTGCTCCGCTTTGTTCTCCTGGATGACGCCCAGCACCGCATTCAGGATCACCACCAGCAAAATGATAACGGTATCCGTCCACTCTCCAAGGATTCCCGAGAGTACGGCAGCCGCCAGCAGGATGAAAATCATTACATTCTTGAATTGCTCAATGAATTTGGCCAGCAGCGATTTAGACTTGGCTTCCTGCAGCATGTTCTTGCCGTAATGTTCCAGTTGCCGTGCCGCTTCTTCTGCAGTCAGCCCTGCTTCCCTGCTCTCCAGCTGCTTTAGCACCTCAGCCGTATCCAGAGTATGGAACAGTACACCTTCTTTACTTTTGCTTTTAGTAGAATCTGAGTTCAAATCATCCGCTCCTTCTATAATTTATTTAGTTCAATCAAACCCTTATATGGAGTTTTACCCAAAAATAGCAGGAGAATTCTAAAAACATATGTATATTTATCAAAGGTTGCGCCTGCTCGAACGGGCGAATCCTTTGAACCGGGTCCCCTTGCTGGTCAGCTCCCCCCTGTCTCCCTCAACGATCAGACCATACGCTTTGGCCTTCACTTCCAGCTCCCTCCGGTTCCCGTCCTGGAATTCAAAGGTTACATAGTAGCTGGTGTGAGTACCCGCATGCCCTCTGCCGCCCCACACCTCCGCGCGTTTAGTAACTGCTGTCGCCACCCTCGACTCGAGCGGGCTGGCATTGTTGGTCATCCAGATCTTCAGGGCTCTGGTAATAGTGTAAGCAACAAAAACTGCGATCAGCAGCAGCACCAGCTGTAATAAATATGGCCCTTCGGAGAAGAAGCCGCGGGAGGAACTGGCTAAAGCCGAATTGAGAAATCCGTTAAAAATGCCCTCTATATGCAAATTAAACGCTCCTTTGGTAAAAATAATTATAAAATGTTCATTTTACTAGAGAATACGCGGTGTACCGGCTCTGGTTTCGTATTTTCATGAAATTCCCCCCCCAAAAAAAGTGCCGGAAATTTGGTCCTGCCCAGAATCATATGTTATGCTTTAACTACAATATACAGTAAGGAGGTGTTCTCTTGATGACATATCTAGCGCGCTTGTCCATTTCTAAGCTGCTGAAGGCGGCCTTCATACCGGTGCTTCTCCTGACATTTCTGGCTGCTTCTTCCCAACTGCTGAACGTACAGGAGGCTTCCGAAGTGCAGCATGCCAGACTGGAGCGTTATGAGCATAAAATGGCTCAGCCGGTCCGTGTGCACAACACAACGTTCCATTACATTCCTTCCGCGCGGCTGGCCCATCCTGAGAACCTGCTGGCGCTTCATCCGGAAGCGTCCCTGCCTCTGCTCTGTGTGTCGTTTTTCCCCATCATTTACATCATTCTGAAGCGGCTGCTGCTGTATCCGCTGAAATGCACATCACACTTTATAAGGTAAAGGCTTTCCTAAATCCTTTGAGTGCACAACGCATTATCATTCAGGTTTCCTGCTGAAAGGAGGAAATCCATTGAAAATCAGATATAGAGGGGCTGCCCCCCTGCGCCCTTCCAGAATACTTCGCCTGCTCTCGGTTATAGGCGGGGGCTTGCTCGCTGCTGTAGGACTGGAACTGTTCCTGATGCCGCACAAGCTGCTGCCGGGCGGCATCGCCGGATTGTCTGCCCTGCTGTCTCATCTGACCGAAATGCGTCTTGGCTTATTTCTGTTCCTGCTCAACCTTCCGTTCATTCTAATGTCGCGCAGGCAGATT
Source organism: Paenibacillus sp. FSL R5-0912 (assembly GCF_000758605.1). Taxonomy (NCBI): domain Bacteria; kingdom Bacillati; phylum Bacillota; class Bacilli; order Caryophanales; family Paenibacillaceae; genus Paenibacillus; species Paenibacillus sp. FSL R5-0912. The sequence continues at coordinate 3,424,292 of NZ_CP009282.1, read as the reverse complement.
AATCTCCGGTTTGCCCTGTATACAATGCTTGGATTAATCTGTCTGACGGCGGGCTCGCTGGCCCTCCACCACTTCCCTGCCGCCACCAGCGAACCGTTGCCTGCTGCGATAGCCGGCGGACTGTGCCTGGGCTTTGGACTTGGCATCTCTGTCCGCTTCGGAGGCATTACCAGCGGAAGCGAGAAGCAGGGAGTCCGGCTGCTGAATGGCGGTCCGCCCAAATCTGCTGAAATGGTGATTATGCTGTTCAACTGTGCCATTCTGCTTTTTGGCGGTTCATTGTTTGGGTGGGATCAGGCGATGTACAGCATCATTGCTTACCTCCTGGCCTTTGAAGCCCTGCGCTTCTCGTTAAGAGACTTATCCCTCTCCCAGGCTGTCTGGATTACGAGCAGAAACTGTGAAGAGATCCGCCGCAGGCTCCAGCAGTCTCTTGACCGCGAAGTAAAACTCGTCAGGTCCACCGGTCCTGAGGGACAGCCGGGCACCGTCTTCTGCCTGGCTAGCAGGCTGGAGGAGGAGAAGCTGGCTTCCATCGTCCACGGATGCGACCAGGATAGTAAGATTGTCATTAACGCGGCCCGGAACAGCCGGATTTCTGCGCTCTTCCGTAATCACCCGCCAGGATGACCAAGGGTATTCACCGGACAGCTTCCAGCCCCTGATCAACCAAAAAGCGTTCCCGCATTTAGTTGCGGGAACGCTTTTTGGTTAGATCAGGCAAGGGCAGGCTCCGCCCTGTCAGCGGAACATTCCCCATAAGCGGATCAGGTGAAATGTGTTGCCCGGATCAATCTTCTGGGCAATCACAAATTTAACAATTTGCTCTTCCTGCGAGGACGTCAGCTTCTCATTCATCACTGCAGAAGCGTTGCGCACCAGTCTGCGCACAACGGCAGTGTCCTGCAGCTCTTGTTTGGAAATTCCGTTGATCATATTCTTGATGCGTTCCTTAACCGCCGGATTCTTCATCTTCAGCTTAATGCGATCCACCAGCGCAGGACTGATTCCGAATTGCTGATAACCCAAGCATAGCACCTCCCGTCATATCCAATCATTCACAGTATATGAGGGTTGGTCTCCGCATGTGCCTAATCAGTCAATTAAATCTCCCTGGAAAATTTGCTCCTGCTGCAGGTACCCGCGCAGCGGAGCATAATCCGCTGATGTCCAGAACGCGGCATCCCGCAGCAGCTCCGCAGCATCATCGCGCGCCAGCTCCAGCGTTTCGAAATCGGCTGTCATATCCGCCAACCTGAATTCCGGCAGCCCGCTCTGCTTCGTCCCGAAGAAATCCCCCGGTCCCCGCAGCTCCAGATCACGCCGGGACACCTCGAAGCCGTCGTCCGTATCCGTCATGGCCGTCATCCGCTCTCTGCCAATCTCAGATTTGGGATCTGCCATCAGCACGCAGTAGGAAGTATGCTCCCCTCTGCCAACCCGTCCGCGCAGCTGATGCAGCTGGGACAGGCCGAAGCGGTCGGCATCCATGATGATCATCAGCGTGGCATTCGGCACGTCCACCCCCACCTCTACGACCGTCGTAGAGACCAGCAGCTGCACTTCGTTGCTATAGAAGGCACGCATTACTTCATCCTTCTCCGCAGGTGTCATCCGCCCGTGAAGCAGCCCTACCTTGTATCCCGGGAAAGCCTGAGACATCTGAACATGCAGATCAATCGCATTCTGCACATCGAGCTTCTCCGACTCCTCAATGAGCGGACAAATCAGATAGGCCTGCCGGCCCTGGTCTATCTCGCGGCTGATCAGATTCAGCACCCGCTCCATCAGATCGGGCTTCACCCAGTAGGTCGTAATCGGTACGCGTCCCTTCGGCCGTTCCGACAGTGTAGACACATCCATGTCGCCAAAAACAGTGATCGCCAGCGTACGCGGAATCGGGGTTGCCGTCATCGTCAGCACATCCGGATTATAGCCCTTGCGCCGCAGGACGCTGCGCTGGTTCACCCCGAAGCGGTGCTGCTCATCCGTGACTACAAGCCCCAGACTGCGGAAGAAGACATCATCCTGTATTAACGCATGGGTTCCGACGACCACATCCAGCATTCCCAGCTGCAGGGAAGCCAGCAGATCCTTACGTTTGCGTCCGGTCACACTCCCGGTCAGCAGACCGACGGTTATACCAAACGGCTCAAACATCCTCGTAAGCGAGCGCATATGCTGCTCTGCCAGGATTTCAGTCGGCACCATCAGTGCCCCCTGGAACCCTGACCTTACAGTGGCATACAGTGCGATTGCCGCCAGCACGGTTTTGCCGGAGCCTACATCGCCTTGCAGTAGCCGGTTCATACAATGCCCTGAGCGCATGTCATGCAGAATCTCCAGCTCTACATGCTTCTGGGCGTCCGTCAGTTCAAACGGCAGGCTCCGCACAAACTGGCGAACTGTAGCGTTATCCACTGTATGGACCACACCGTCCATTCTGCCGCGGTTTAGTACACGGAAGGCCTGTACCTTGAGCTGGAACAAGAATAGCTCTTCATAGACCATCCTGCGCCTTCCCTGCTGACCTTCGCGTGTATCCTCCGGCTGATGGATAGTGGCAATCGCCTTTTTACGCGACATGAAATCATATTTGCGCATAATACTGTGCGGCAGTATTTCCGGAATCAGCTCTCCATACTGCTGCAGGGCCTGGCCTATGACTTTGCGGATCCATGACTGAGTGATCTTGCCGCCTACAGAGTACACCGGCTGCAAGGTTCCTGTCTTGCCTTCTCCCCGGTCCGGAAATTCATAATTGGTTACGGTAATCTGATTGCGTTTCTGGTCCCATTTCCCGGTTAATACTACTTCGCGGCCCACTGTCAGCTGCTCACGTGCATAATGCTGATTGAACCATGTTGCCGTGAACATCCACGGCTCGGCCACCATCTTGCAGCTCATACGTGATTTGCCCCCGAAGCGCTGCAGCACCGGAATGCCGATCACCTTAGCTACCAGGGTTGCTTTATCCCCATGCTTAACTTCACTAAGAGACTTAGGCCGGAAATCCTCATAACGGAACGGGTAGTATTCCAGCAAATCCTTCACTGTAAAGACGCCAAAGGCGTGAAGCTCACCTTGCTTTTGAGCGCTCACGCCAGTTATTTGTTTCACTTCAATGGATTCCAAAGCCAGCACCATGTTCATCCCCTATACTAGGCGGGCCAGATGAATACGGCTAAGGTCCCGTTGCCGACATGGCTGCCTACGACAGGTCCAATGTTGGTCAGTACCTTCTCTTCCAAGGTGAAATGCCCGGACAATTCCCTCAGGAATTCTTCGCCGGAAGCCGGTTCAGCCGTATGACCCACGGCCACATTGATTTTGTTCACACCCGGCAGATCCGCCTTGAACAGCTCGATCATGCGGGCAACTGCCTTCTTGCGGCCTCTAACCTTCTCTACCGCATAGATGATTCCTTCTGCATCGATCGACAGGATCGGCTTGATATTGAGCAGCGTACCCAGGATGGCGGACGCTTTGCCGATTCTGCCGCCCTTCTGGAGATATTCCAGCGTATCCACCAGGAAGTACAGCTTGCGCGACTTGCGCAGACTCTCTACCTGCTCCAGAATTTCCTCCGGCGCCTTACCCTGCCCGGCCAATCTAGCGGCTTCCACTACCATGAACCCGAATCCGTAGGAAGCGGACAGGGAGTCAACCACGGTGACCGACTCCCCTTCCTCTTCCAGCATGGATTTGGCCAGGACAGCAGATTGATAGGTTCCGCTAAGTCCGGAGGAGATATGGAAGGACAGGATCGGACTGCCCGGATAACGTTCCTGAATGCTGCGGTACACGTTCATATATTCGACCGGCGACGGCTGTGAGGTGGTCGGCAACTGCGGCGAGCGGGGAAGACGCTCATAGAACTGCTCCGGAGTCATATCCAGATTATCCCGGAAAGCCTCTTCGCCGAACATCAGTGTCAGCGGAACGACTTCAATGCCGTACTGATCCGCCAAGGCAGGCGGGATATCGGAAGTGCTGTCGGTAACGATTACGGTACGATTCATGGATTTCCTCCCCATACTATGATTAGCTGATCCACTCTGCTTGCTTAGGTCTAAGATGTCTATGGCTCCACTGAGAAAAGATAGTAATACAGCGGCTGGCCTCCATCATGAACTTCTACTTCAACCTGCGGATACGTTTCTTCCAGCCATGTGCTGAGGGAATCTGTAACGTCTGCTTCGGTATCTGCACCTGTCAGCACCGTTACAATCTCGTCACCGTTCACCAGCATGCTAGCCAGCAGCTGCTTGCTTACAGCAAGCAGTTCATCGGCGGCAGCAACGATCTTGGAGTTCGAGATTCCGATATACTGCCCGGCTTTGATCTCCAGCTCTTCAATGACTGTATCCCGCACGGCATTGGTAACCTGTCCCGATTTGACCTGTGCGATTGCCTCCAGCATATTGCTCGTGTTGGCATCTACCGCTTCCTCTTCCTGGAAAGCAAAGGCGGCCGAGATTCCCTGGGGAATACTCTTGCTAGGGATAACCGTGATGTCACGTTCGCCTTCCAGCAGCTCCTTGGCCTGCTGCGCAGCCAGTACTATATTGGAGTTATTCGGCAAAATGTAGATATGCTTCGCTGAAATAGAAGAAATCGCATTAACGAAATCCTCCGTGCTCGGGTTCATCGTCTGGCCGCCGGCCAGGATGGCATCCACGCCAAGGCTGCGGAAGATATCAGAGATTCCATCTCCCGAAGAGACTGCGATGAAGCCGTATGGCGCCAGATCATCCGCAGGAGGAACTGCCGGCGACTGTATGCTGGCCTTCTCTTCCGGAATATCGGCGAATACATCCGGCATTGGAGCAATATCCATTCCGGCTGTCAACAGATCGCGGTGCTGCTCACGCATATTAAGAATGTGAATCTGTGTGATCTCACCATGCAGCAGCGCCAGGTTAAGCACCTCGCCGGGAGTCTTCGAGTGCACATGCACCTTGATGGTCTCATCATCCGAAATTACGATGATGGAGTCACCGTTAACTGACAACGCTTTCCGAAAAACTTCCTCATCAAAATCTGATTTCACAGATGCGCCAAGCTGGCGGTTGATGAAAAATTCCATATCATATAAAAATTCGATGTCTTCCGTAGAAAGCTGGGATTGGGCGGAAGACTGTACGGAGGACAATACGTTCTCAGGTTTAGTCAGTACTGCTGCAGGAATTGGTGCAGGAACTGAGGCTTGTCCTTGTACAGGTGTCTGTACAGCGGCTGATCCGCTGGTCAGATACTGGTGGAAACCTTCATAGATGTAGACCAGACCCTGCCCGCCGGAATCCACAACACCGACCTGCTTGAGCACAGGCAGAAGTTCAGGTGTATTGGCTAGCGCTTCCTTGGCTTTGGCCAAAACCTCGGTCATCAGCTCAGTAACATCCGTTGTACGGCGCGCATAATACACTGCATGTCTCGCAGCTTCCTTGGCGACGGTAAGAATCGTGCCTTCAACCGGTTTAACCACTGCTTTGTAGGCTGTATCAACGCCAGTCTGCAGTGCTGCAGCGAACTGCTGCGTGTTCAATTCTTCATATTGGGCTGCATAACGTCCAAGACCTCTGAATAACTGCGACAAAATAACGCCGGAGTTCCCCCGCGCGCCCATCAAGAGTCCTTTGGAGAGTACTCCTGCACATTGGCCTACAGAGGCAGTATTATTTTTCTTCAATTCATTCGCGCCAGCGGTCATCGTCAAATTCATGTTTGTTCCCGTGTCTCCATCCGGAACCGGAAAAACATTTAAAGAATTGACATGCTCCGCATGCTGCTGCAGCTTTTCCGCACCGGCGAGTACCATTGCGGTAAAATCTGTCCCGTTTATAGAACGCTTACTCAATGAGAATTCCCCTTCCTAACTTCATGCCTAATCAATTCTATGATTAACTGGACATAATGCACTAATTTATATTGTACTATAAGAGTCTAAAGAAATAAATGTTTTTGAATCGGTTGACGTAGCAAATTTTGCTGTGATATTATATTTAAGTATTGTTTTACGCAGGTGTAAGTAACAAGGAGGTGTAATCTATGTCCCGCAAATGTACAGTAACAGGCAAGAAACCGGGCAGCGGCAACCACGTGTCTCACGCAAACAACCGCAACCGTCGCTCTTGGGGAGTTAACGTTCAGAAGGTCCGTATCCTAGTGAACGGCAAACCGAAACGCGTGTACGTCAGCACCCGTGCTTTGAAAGCCGGTAAAGTTGAACGCGTTTAGTCTTGGATTATCCTAGACCTAGCGATATCTCATATGAAGCAAAAAGCACCCTTTACATTCGTAAGGTGCTTTTTTTCATGTTTTCTGTTCTGCCTCGCTCAGCTCTTCTGAAAAGTGTTCAAAATCGCTTTAACAAAACCTCCCAAAAATCTTGGCAGCTTGAACGTGTAAAATTTCATGATTAACCCTCCCATCAATTCATGCCATGCAGTAGGAGACTATCCTGTCATGATGTGTATGCCAACGAACTGCAGACCTCCCTTACAAAAAAAGGCTACATGAGATTTCTGCTCATGTAACCATATTTATGCGGGTATAACTTGGCCTATACCTAAGCACTCCGGATTAAAGGACAGCACCATCCGCCGCCTCGCGGATCGCCCGGATTGCACCTGCACGGTCACTGCGTCCGAAGACCGCATTGCCCGCTACTAATACATCTGCCCCTGCTTGAGCCACGAGTGGCGCTGTAGCCTCGGCAATTCCTCCGTCCACCTCAATGCGCAGCCCCTTGTGATTCATCTCACCGGCCCATTCTCTTAGCTGTGTAATCTTATGCAGCGTACGCGGAATGAAGGCTTGTCCGCCAAATCCCGGATTCACTGTCATGACCAGCACCAGATCAACATCCTCGAGAACCTCACGCACAGCCGCTGCTGGAGTACCCGGATTAATCGCCACACCGGCCATCAGGCCGAGCTCCTTGATCTGATGAACCACCCGGTCCAGGTGTACACAAGCTTCGGCATGGACGGTAATTACAGCCGCCCCTGCGGCGGCAAAATCAGCAATATACCGTTCCGGATTCTCGATCATCAGATGAACATCCAGCGGCAAGGAAGTATGAGCCTTGACCGCTGCCACTATGGCAGGACCCAGGGTTATATTCGGCACAAAATGACCGTCCATCACATCTACATGAATCCAGTCTGCACCGCTGGCTTCGGCTTCCTTGACTTCTGCGCCAAGTGCGGCAAAATCTGCCGACAATATGGAAGGAGCAATAATAACCATGTGTTTAGTACCTCCGCTTTTTATCTTTCATTTCGTTGTAGAACAGCTTGTAATGCTCATAGCGGCTATCCGCAATCTCTCCAGCCTGCAATGCTTCTATCACCTTGCAGCCCGGTTCGTGAAGATGGCTGCAGCCGCGGAATTTGCAATTCTCCGCATAGGAAGCGAACTCACGGAAGCATTCGGACAATTCATCCACACCCAGCTCCAGAAAGTCCAGCTGGCTGAAACCTGGTGTATCGGCCACGAAACCGCCATTCCCGATATCCATCAATTCAACGTGACGCGTCGTATGACGCCCGCGGCCAAGCCGCATACTGATTTCACCTGTCTCCAGCTCAAGGCCAGGTACGAGGCGGTTCAGCAGGGTTGACTTTCCTACGCCGGACTGGCCTGAGAATACGCTGATGATTCCGCCCAATCGCTTCCGCAGCTCATCAGCACCTGATCCGTTTAGTGAGCTCGTAACCATTACTTCATAGCCAATTTGTTCATAGAGAGCTTTGACTGCTTCTGTAGCCTGGCCCTCATCATCCGCCAGATCCTGCTTGGTCAATACAATCAGCGTGTCCAGTCCTGAATGCTCGATGTGAACGAGAAATTTGTCCAGCAGGTTGAGGTTCATATCCGGTTCCCGTACAGAGAACAGCAGTACGGCCAGCTTCACGTTCGCTACCTGCGGACGGATCAGTTCAGAGTCACGGGGGAGCAGTTCATCCACCATCCCCTCCCCGTTCTCGGTCAGCATATAGATAATCCGGTCACCTACCAGAGGGGCTATTCCTCTTTTCTTCAGTATTCCGCGTCCCCGGCATTGTACAGCCTGTTCCTCCGTTGCGATGAGTCCATCCTTAAGCGGCTTCACATAGTAATATCCGCTCAGCGCTTTGATAATGATTCCTTCAGGCATACATATTAAGCCTTCCTCTCCTGATTTTGCGCAAATGACCCAAGATTGGATCCCCCGGGTCATTTCGCCGCTCCAGCTGTAATGGTGTTGCCACCGCCCCGCTGAAGCTTATCTCTTTTTATTTATTTTTGCCCTTGCCCTTGCCATTTCCAGGGGAAGCGGCAAGCAGTTTATTATTGTTGTCTTTACCTGGTACGAAGCCCGTCTGATCACCTGTACCTGTCTCGTTGCCCTCTCCGGTGCCCGGCGGCAGAATCTCAGGTTCGATCGTCGGCTCAACCGGAGCCTCAGTAGGTGTAACGGTCGGCTCAGGTGCCTGAGTCTGAACCGGAGGCGGTTCAGGCGTCTGCACATTATTATTCTTGACATCCACGTAAGTTATAGGATAAGTCTCGAGGAATTCCCCGTCCCGGTATACAGACACCATTCCGTCCTTGTTGGGAGCAAGCACCATGTTCACGGATAAGGTCTGACTTTTGCCAATCGTGCGTGTACCCCACTCCTGGTTCTCGCCATTATTACGCGCATCTGCAAAGACAATACGGATTTTGCTCTTCTGTCCGTCCACTGCAGGTGCAACCGGTACGTTAAAGGTATATTCCAGTGCTTCCGGAGGATAACCTGAACTGAGGTAAATGGTTATTTTCTCTCCAGGGGGAACCTGATCCCCTTCCTCATATGCCCACTGCTTCGTGACTTCGCCCTTCTCATAAGTGAAGCTTGGCTCTTCCTTAATCTCATCCAGCACAAGGCCGGCTTTCTCAATCGCTGCTCTGGCTTCCTTCTCCGTCATTCCAAGGAGGCCCGGCATATTCGTGCTCTCTTCGCCCTTGCTCACGATTAGCTTAACCGTTACAGTCTCAGGATCATACTCACTATTTGCCGCAGGCTCAGAGCTGATTACTTTGCCCTTGTCAAATTCTTCACTGAAACGTTCGTCCGGACTGCTGATTCTATCCTGTGCAATTCCCAGTGCAATTAGTTCCTTAACTGCATCGTCATAGCTCATATTAGAAACATCCTTAAGCTTAGGCAGAACCTTGGCGGTACTTACCGTAAGGATAATATGCGTTCCTTCCTTGACCATCGTGTCAGTCTTGCTCTGTTTCCAGACGATATTCTCTGCAAAATTCGGGTTGTACGCCTGCACGGGCGGCTCCTCTGCGAACAAGCCCACCTCTTCTAGGGCAGCTTTGGCTTGCTCAAATGAAATACCGGTAACAACCGGCACCGCCACTTCATCCACGGACAATTTGGAGTTGACATACCAGACGACCCCGCCCATGGCGATCAGCAGGATAAGGGTAAGACTGATCCACAGCGCCGCGCGGCCCGATTTGCGCTTGCCGGGTGGAGGAGGCGGAGCATCCTCCATACTGCGGACACGTTCCTCTCCACCGCCGCCACGGCTGCCCAGCCCCCGCTGGAGCGGTTTGATTGCAGGAATTACCCGCGTTCTGTCCTCGTCCTCTTCGTCATCGAATAAGACCTTGGACTCGCTCCGCCGTTCTGGCAGCAGACAGGTCTCCAGATCCTGCAGCATTTGCTTGGCGGACTGATACCTTTCTTCCGGATTCTTGCGCATGGATCTCAGGATTACATTCTCCACGCTTTGCGGAATCAGCGGATTCAGCAGGCGCGGCTCCTCAAATTCCTCCTGCAGATGCTTCAGCGCTACACTAATCGGGCTTTCCCCCAGAAAAGGCAGCACCCCGGTAAGCATCTGATAGAGCACGATTCCCAGAGAATAGAGGTCGCTCTTCTCTCCTGTGGTCACGCCTTTGGCATGCTCAGGCGAGAAATAATGCACGGAACCGACCACGGAACCCGTCTGGGTTATGGTAGTGGACGTAACCGCCCGGGCAATCCCGAAATCCGTTACTTTAACCCGGCCATTACGGCCGATCAGAATATTATGAGGTTTAATATCGCGGTGAATAATCTGATTCAGATGCGCATGATCAAGCGCATCACAAATTTGTGATGCAATCCGCACGGACTCGTCAACCTGCAGCGGAGCCCGCTCTTTAATGATTTCGTTAAGATTCTTGCCTTCAATATATTCCATAACAATATAATGGACTTCATCTTCCTGGCCGACATCGTAAATGCTGACTACATTTGGATGAGATAACGATGCAGCTGATTGCGCCTCCCGCCGGAACCGGCGGATGAATTCCTCATCATGCACAAACTGGTTGCGCAATACTTTGATAGCAACATTCCGGTTGAGCAGAATGTCATGGGCTCTGTAGACGAGCGCCATGCCACCTCCACCGATCCGTTCGATGACTTGGTAGCGGCCGCCCAATTCGTGACCGATCATCTATCCCACTCCTTTGTCTCGGGCACTGCGGCCTCTCCTTGGTGTTCTAACATAGCAACGCTGATATTATCGTTGCCGCCGGCAAGCAATGCCAGCTGAAGTAATCGATCCGCTCTTTCTTCCAGAGAAATCTCATGAATTCCGGCTACCTTGGCCATATGCTCGGGGCTGACGAAATTGCTGAGTCCGTCGCTGCACAGCAGCAGAAGCTCCTGAGGCGCAAGCATAACAGAAGCCAGATCTGCAGACACCACGGCATCCGTCCCCAGAGCCCGGGTCAGCACATTACGGCGCGGATGGCTGCCCAGCTCCTCCAGGCTGATCTGGCCGTTCTTGAACAGCTCATTGACCAGCGTATGGTCCTCGGTTAGTTGTATTGCAGCACCGTCCTGAATGAGATATGCCCTGCTGTCTCCGATATGGCCGATGTATCCCGCTGACCCTTTCAGTAGAGCAGCTACGATGGTAGTCCCCATGTTGTGGTATTTCTCATCGCTTTGAGCCTCTTTGTGGACCGTGTGATTGGCTTCCAATATGGCGGCTGACAGTGCCTCCTTCAGCTCTGCCTCCGGAAGATCAGGCTGAAGCTGGTCCAGAATGTTCCTGACCGTCTCCAGCGCAATTCTGCTCGCGGTATCGCCAGCCAAATGTCCACCCATCCCGTCGGCTATAATGCCGAGGGTATAACCGTGGCGCGTAGCGCCGATCCAGACCGAATCCTCATTGACGGTACGTACCCGGCCAATGTCGCTGGCTTGAACTGTTCTGATCAAATATCCTCACCCCAACTCCATATGTTTGGCACGCAGCTGACCGCATGCGGCCGCAATATCATGGCCTTGCTCACGGCGGATCGTAACGTTCACGCCATGATCGGCCAGTATACGCTGAAATTCAAAGATATCATTGCGGGAAGTCCGTACATACTTGCGCTCAGGCACATGGTTAACCGGAATCAGGTTCACATGGCAGAGCATGGTCTTAAGCACACCCGCTAATTCCTCGGCATGCTCAGGCTGATCGTTCACTCCGCCGATCAAGGCATATTCGAAGCTGATCCGGCGGCCTGTCTTGGCCTGATAGTAGCGCAATGACTCGATTACATCATCAAACGGATAGCGGCGGTTAACCGGCATCAGCTTGGAACGGAGCGTATCATTAGGCGCATGAATCGAGATCGCCAGATTGATCTGCGTATCTTCGTCAGCAAACTTGTAAATATTCGGCACAATCCCGCTGGTCGATACTGTAATATGGCGCTGGCCAATATTCAGACCCTTCTCATGGATCATGAGGCGCAGGAATCTCATGGTTGCGTCGTAGTTCTCGAAAGGTTCGCCGGTGCCCATGATAACAATGCTGCTGACGCGTTCGCCGCGGGCATCAAGAATCTGCTGGGAACGCACTACCTGGGCCACAATCTCCCCTGCGGTCAGATCACGCTTCAGACCTCCAAGCGTAGACGCGCAGAAGGTACAGCCGATCCGGCAGCCCACCTGGGTAGTTACACATACGCTGTTGCCGTAATTGTGCTTCATAATAACTGTCTCAATCGCATGATCATCATGCAGACCGAACAGGAATTTCACAGTACCGTCTTTGGATTCCAGCTTCGTAATTTCGGTCAGTGCCGAAATACTGAATTGTTCCACCAGCTTGCCGCGCAGTGCCTTGGAGAGATTGCTCATGGATTCAAATTCATTGACCCGCTTCACATACAGCCAGTCAAAAATCTGTCCGCCGCGAAAAGCCGGCTCTCCGTTATCCTTGGCCCACTGCTGCAACTCTTCTAAAGAAAAATCATATATTAAAGGTTTCATTGTTATTAGCACCTGTTCTTTCGTAAATTATATGCGTATTATTTCTCATTCTTCCTATTTTAACACAAATTCCAGAGCCGGTAAAAGAAAAGCCCGCCGCGCAAAACCTCTGCGGGGCGGGAAGCTGTAATTCCATGCAGAAATCACTATATTACGAGAGTCGCTCCAGCCGGGCAATATAGAATCCGTCGCTTCCAAAATGATGGGGAAGCAGCTGTATTCCATCGCCTGCGGCAATTGCGGTTCCCTCAAGCCGTCCCCAGACGGCGGTCTTGAAGCTGACCGGAGCGAACCCGGGATTATGCTCCAGGAACTCCCCGATAATCCGGCCGTTCTCCACCTGCTCGGTAGTGCAGGTGCTGTAGACCAATACACCGCCAGGCTTAAGGAGCCCGGCGACCGACTGCAGCAGTTCATGCTGCAGCGCAGCTACGCTGTCCACATCTCCGGGCTGCTTCCGCCACTTCAGATCCGGCTTGCGCCGGATCACTCCAAGCCCCGAGCAAGGGGCATCCAGCAGAATCCGGTCGAAGGATTCCGGCTGAAGAACGGCACCCAACTGCAGTGCGTCGCCGCTTAAGGTGGCGATGCATTCCAGACCCAGACGGGCCGCCTGATCTGCGATAAGCTTCGCCTTATGCTCATGCAGATCATTGGCCAGTATAGCTCCTTCGTCCTTCATCAACTCGCCCATATGCGCGCTTTTGCCTCCGGGAGCGGCGCAGCAGTCCAGCACCTTCATTCCTGCTTCAGGAGCTACAACCTCAGCCACCAGCATGGAGCTTTCATCCTGCACTGAGAGATACCCGTCCCTGTACCAGGAAGTCAGAGCCATATTGCCGCCGCCCTTAACAATCACCCCGAAGGGGCTAACCTTCGATTCAGAGGCCTCAAGACCCGCTTCGAGCATCTCGGCCAGCAGCGCCTCACGGCTGATCATAGTTGTATTGACGCGGACGCTGACCGCAGGCGCTTCGTTATTCGCAGCACACATGGCCTCCGCCGTGTCTGTGCCATATTCCGCAGACCAGCGCTGCACCATCCAGAGCGGATGGGAATGAACAATAGAGATCCGCTCTTCCCTGCTGAGCCCCTCCGGCAACACCGGTAGTTCCCCGGCCCGCAGCACGCTTCGAAGCACGCCGTTAACCATGCCGGAAATACCCTGATGGCCGCGTTTCTTGGCTATATTCACAGCCTCATTAACGGCTGCATGCGAAGGAACCCGGTCCAGATACATAATCTGGTACAGGCTCAGACGCAGCAAATTACGCACCCAAGGCTGAAGCTTAGCTACTCCCTTGCTCACAAAACCCTCCAGAACATAATCCAGAGTAATCATCCGTGAGATCGTGCCATACACCAGCTCCGTAGCCAGTCCGGTATCTTCACGGCTGAGAGCGCCCTTCTGCAGGCTGCTGCCGAGCAGCAGATTGCTGTAGGCCCCCTGCTGCTCTACGCGGACAAGAACATCAAGCGCAACCTCGCGTGCAGAAGCTGCCGCCGGCGGTTTGCCGCCCGGCTTCTTCTTGCCTGCTCCTCTGGCTTGACCACCCGGAGCTGAGCTCCCGGAAGCCGCTGATGTATTGCCGCCAGAAGGATTACGCGGTCCGCCGCCTTTGCCGCCCGCGCTCAACCCAGCACCGTGCCGGGCTTAAGACTTGCGCCGCGGCTGAAATCTGCCGCACTCATCGCTTTTTTGCCGGCAGGCTGTACGGTTGTCAACAGGAGAATCCCGTCGCCGGTCTTCACTTCAACCCCGCGTTCGCTTACAGACAGCACTGTACCCGGAGCAGCATTGCCGCCGGTGGAACTGCCGTTATCCGGCTTCGCCGCCGCCCATACCTTGAAGGTCTCGTCATTCCATAGGGTGAAGGCACCCGAGAATGGTACCAGCCCGCGGATACGGTTATAGGTTGCCAGTGACCCGGCCGTCCAGTCGATCCGTTCATCTTCGCGGCTTAGATTCGGCGCATAAGTTGCTTCGCTGTCATCCTGCACCGTCGCCTCTACACGTCCAGCCGCGAGGCGCGGCATTTCCGCCTTCAGTAAATCACGTCCGGCAATGCTCAGCTTCCCGAACATGGTGCCTGAGGTATCCTCGTCCTCAATCGGCACCTCTACCCGCGAGATCATATCTCCGGTATCCAGTCCTTCCGCCATATACATCAGCGTCACACCCGTTACCTTCTCACCGTTAATGATGCAGCGCTGGATCGGGGCGCCGCCGCGGTATTTCGGCAGCAGTGAGCCATGGACATTCACACATCCGTTCTTCGGCAGCTCCAGCACACTTTTCGGCAGAATCTGCCCGTAAGCCGCTGTAACAATCAGATCCGGCTCATAGGCAGCCAGTTCAGCTACCGCCTCCGGGCGCCGCATCCGTTCCGGCTGAAGAACCGGCAAGCCCAGTTCAAGTGCAGCCTCTTTCACAGGTGAAGGGGCAAGCGTCTTCTTGCGTCCTTGCGGACGGTCCGGCTGGGTAACCACTGCGACTACCTCATAGCCCTCCTCCAGCAGCATCCGCAGGGAGGGTACCGCAAAAGCCGGCGTTCCCATGAACACTATCTTCATTTCATTCACTCCTCAGTTTCACTGCGTTCTGCTGTATACTCATATACCTTCTCGGCGATATCCGTGAACAGCACACCGTTCAGGTGATCGATTTCATGCTGAAAAGCCCGTGCAAGCAATCCGCTTCCGGTAATTGTAATTTCGTTGCCTTCACGGTCCAGACCGCGTACGGTTACTGTCTCTGCACGGCGTACATCGCCGTTCAGGCCGGGGATACTCAGGCAGCCTTCAGGTCCGAACTGCTCCCCGTCCATGCTGATAATCTCAGGGTTAATCAGCTTGATCAATCCATGCTCTTCATCGGCATCGATTACGATTAGACGCTTTAGAATTCCAACCTGCGGAGCTGCGAGACCAACACCTTCCGCGTCATACATCGTATCCGCCATATCGTCGAGCAGTTTTTGCACATTCGGGGTTACGGTTGTTACGGTCTTAGCTTTCTTGTGTAATACTTCATCCGGTTCTTTCACGATCAGCCTGATTGCCATTACAAAAACACCATCCTTGTTCTGAACATGTCTATAGTATATAAAATGAAATCATTCTTTCATTTCATAGTAAAACACCTTACCCATTGTAACACGCCGGGAGATTACATCAACATCTGCGGGTCCACATCAATGCTGATCTGCAGTCCTTTGTCACGGACAGAGTCCTCCAGCTCCTCGGCCACCTGACGGGCCAGTCCGATCGCATCAATCGCACCGCGCCATTTGATAATACACTGGAATCTGTAACGGCCTTTGAGCCGCGGCAAGGGTGACGCTACCGGACCCAGCAGATCCAGTGCATCCGAGGAGAGCTTGTCCAGGCTTCCATACCAGCGCAGCTGCCTTGCTTTGCCCTGGATATTCAGGGCATAATTCTCCGCCAGCTTCAGCAGCAGCGGAAGCTGCTCATGCGATAGCGTAACCAGAATCAGCCGGCAATACGGCGGATAATGCAGCTCCTTGCGGTGCTTCAGCTCATCCCGCACGAACGACCTGTAGTCATGACCGCTGGCATGTATAATCGAATAATGCTCCGGTGTATAAGACTGCACCACCACTTCACCGGGGAGCTGATGTCTGCCCGCTCTTCCGGCAACCTGTGTGAGCAGCTGGAAGGTCTTCTCGGCCGCCCGGAAATCCGGCAGGTTCAGCGCCGAGTCCGCAGTGATTACACCGACCAGTGTAACATCGGGGAAGTCTAGTCCCTTAGCCACCATCTGCGTTCCCAGCAGGACATCGGCCTTCTTATCCCTGAACTGGTTGAGCAGCTTCTCATGTGAACCCTTCTCTGTGGTTGTATCCACATCCATGCGGATGACGCGGATACCCGGAAACAGCTTGCCCAGCTCCTCTTCAACCCGCTGGGTCCCTGTCCCGAAGAAGCGGATATGCTCGCTGCCGCATTCGGGACACAGCTTGGGTGCCGGCTCGGCATGGCCGCAGTAGTGGCAACGCAGATTGTCACTGCGGCTATGATAAGTCAGCGAGATGTCGCATTCCGGACAACCGGCGACATATCCGCAGCTCCGGCACATGACGAAGGTTGAGAACCCTCTGCGGTTCAATAGAAGCACCGTCTGCTCCCCGCGTTCCAGCCTACTCACCAGCGCAGCATGCAGCCTGCGGCTGAACATCGAGCGGTTGCCTTCCTTCAGCTCGTCCCGCATGTCGACCACCGCCACCTTGGGCAGCTCGTTGCCGAGTGCCCGGCTGGGCATCTCCAGCAGGATAGGCGAGAAATGAATGTCGCTCTGTGATCTGGCTGCGTGATAGCTCTCCAGCGAAGGCGTAGCCGAGCCCAGAATCACTACTGCCCCGCCCTGCTGTGCCCGGCGGACCGCGACATCACGGGCATGATATTTCGGATTTTCTTCCTGCTTATAAGAGCCTTCATGCTCTTCATCCATGATTATGAGGCCCAGATTGGCGAACGGAGCAAACACTGCCGAGCGTGCGCCGACAGCAACCATCGCTTTACCCTCACGGATCTTGCGCCATTCGTCGTAGCGTTCGCCGACAGACAGCCGGCTGTGCATTACCGCCACCCCGCTGCCGAACCGGCCTTTGAACCGTTCAACCATCTGTGGAGTCAGGGCAATTTCCGGCACCAGCACTACAGCCTGACGCCCTTGCTCCACACAGCGCTGAATGCACTGCAGATAAATCTCCGTCTTCCCGCTGCCCGTTACCCCATGCAACAAGAAGACTTCATGCGTTTGCTGCTCAACAGTTCCCACAATCCGCTTATAGACAACCTCTTGCTCCGCTGTCAGCGGCAAGGGTGTGCTCGGCTTGAAATCGCGTCCCTGATAGGGGTCGCGGTATACTTCAATTTCACTAATCTCAATATACCCTTTGTCCTCCAGAGCCTTAACCGTGCCGGCCGTTACCTGAAGAACCGATAGCACATCCTTGAGCGGCATGGGAAGTGTTGCCTCCATATCGATCAGGAAAGACAGAATTTCCTTCTGGCGCGCCGAACGTGCCGGGAAGCCGGACAGGGATTCGCGTGCTGCCGAGAGGCCTATGGCCAAATCAACCGCCTTCAGCTTCTTCTTGCCCATCTTGTCCTTGATCGACTGGCTCTCCGCCAGCACCCCGCGCCGCACCATGAACTTTACAGTCTCAGCAGCCTCCGGGAAGGTACGGGTCAGCAGCTTCATGGATACTTCCCCGTGACGTCTGACGAAGTCAGTAATCTCCTGCTCTTCGTTGTCTGCCTCCAGGAAAAGCGGAAACAGCTCATCTCCGGGAGTATAGGCTGCTGCCTCTGTATCACCCAGTGAGATCAGCCGCTCGGCTTTTCCCTTCAAGGCAGTCGGAAGCATAGCCTGCAGTGCGGAGATCCGTCTGCAAGCATATCTTTGACTTATCCAGTCGCCCAGCTCAACCAGCTCCGGCGACAGCGGAGGCAGCAGATCGAGCACTTCCACAATCGGCTTCATTCTTGATACACTGCCGGTCTCTCCCGACTCCAGGGATACAACAAAGCCCTGAACGGTCCGGGGTCCAAACGGAACTGCCACTCTGCTGCCTACTTCAATCCAAAGCTTCAGTGAATCGGGAATCAAATAATCAAACGGCCGGTCGGTGCTGCGCACAGGAACATCGACTATGACCTTGGCAATATCCATTATAACAAGGCTCCGGCAACACGCTCAGCAGCGAGCTGCAGCACCCGGCGCGCTACCTCATCCTTGGAGGCTAAGGGAAGATCCAGAACCAGACCGTCTGCATCATAGACTGACACAATATTGGTATCTGTGCCGAATCCGGCACCTTCCACTGCAACATCGTTGGCTACGATCAGATCAAGATTCTTGCGCACCAGCTTGTCTTTGGCGTAGTATTCCGCATTCCCGGTTTCGGCGGCAAACCCGATCAGGAACTGCTTATCCTTCATTTTGCCGAGACTCTCCAGAATATCCGTAGTCTTCACCAGTTCAAGGGTCATGGTGTCACCACTCTTTTTGATCTTGGACTCCGCGCTGTGTCTCGGGCGGTAATCTGCGACAGCAGCCGCTTTAATGAGAATGTCGCAATCGGCCCAGCGTTCCGTGACCGCTTCATACATATCCTGCGCCGATTCCACGCGGACCAGCCGGATATCGGCATCTCGCGGCGGCGCTTCATCCGTACGCGCGGCGATCAAGGTGACCTCTGCCCCCATGGCGCGTGCTGCCCGCGCCAGCGCGAAGCCCATTTTTCCGGAGGAATCATTGGAAATGTACCGGACAGGATCGATACGTTCAACCGTACCGCCAGCGGTAACAACTACCTTTTTACCAGCGAGCGGGCCGGATTTCTTGTCGTTCTGCAGCGCAAAGAAGTTCTCCACAACCTTCACGATCGCTTCCGGCTCTTCCATCCGCCCTTTGCCCACGTAACCGCAGGCCAGCAGTCCTTCGCCCGGTTCAATAAAGTGTACCCCCCGGTTGTATAGTGTATCGATATTGCTGAGTACCGCCGGATGCTGATACATGTGAACATTCATCGCAGGGGCCACCATTACAGGAGCTGTAGCGGCAAGAAGTGTAGTAGACAGCATATCATCTGCCAGCCCGTGCGCCATTTTGGCAATAATATTTGCGGTAGCCGGTGCGATCAAGACCAGATCGGCCGAATCCGCCAGATCAATATGTGAGATGGAGGACGGGTCGCGTTCCTGAAAAGTATCGCTGTATACCCTCTGCTTGGACAATGACTGCAGTGTCAGCTCCGTAATGAACTGCTTTGCCGAAGCAGTCATAATAACATGAACCTCGGCGCCTTGCTGGGTAAGCTTGCTGGTGAGGGCCGCCGCCTTATAGGCAGCAATGCCTCCTGTAATTCCGAGTATAATCGACTTTCCTTGTAAACTCTTCAAACTGATCTCCCCCCTGTACCTCAATCTGTGCCCATTGTATATGCCGCTATGAAAAGAAGAAATGAAAATCTTCATATTTACGTCAAAAGGAAGCTGTATAGATTTCATTTAGTTTTTTGAATAAAGGAACTAAATTCCCTTATAAATAGAGAAAAAAATAACAACCTTCCGGTTGTCAGGAACAGCCCGGTGCGGGCCATTATCTATTTCATTGTGCAGCTTAACTGGCTTAACTCAAGAAGAAACGGCTGCGCCATCCCTAAGCGGGATGGTTTCCGTTTCTGCTGTGAGCCTTGAGCCGGAACCTTGAGACTATTCTTCGTCGCCGCGGGTTACGATAATGCGGTCTTCATAGATCTCTTCAAGCGCAACACCAACATACTTGTGCGATCTCGGGTTCTTGATATCAGTCTTTCCGCCTTCACGGAGTGCTCTAGCCCGGCGGGCTGAAGCGACAACCAGGGAATACTTGCTGTCGACCTTGGTCACCAGTTCGTCAATGGATGGATATAGCATGTAAGACACCTCTTCATCTTTTACTGTAAATATGAACCAATCCTGTAGAGCCTGTCATCTCACCTTACAATGTTCGGCGATAATAATGCTTTCTATTCGCTTGCAGGCCAGATCGATCTCGTCATTCACTACTGCGTAATCATAATGCCGGATCAGGCCGATCTCATCCTCTGCAACAGACATGCGGTGATTAATCACATCAGGATGCTCCGTACCGCGTCCGCGGATACGGTCCTTCAACTCGTCCATCGACGGAGGAAGAAGGAAGACAAAGATGCCTTCCGGGAATTTGTCTTTGACTTTGAGAGCTCCCTGAACCTCGATTTCCAGAATAATATCTCTTCCGCTCTCGAGTGTTCTCTCCACAAAGTCACGCGGAGTACCGTAATAATTGCCTACGTACTCCGCATATTCGAGCAGCTGGTCACCTTCAATCATGTCCGCAAACTGCTCTCTGGATTTGAAAAAATAATTGACGCCGTTCTCTTCACCTGCACGCGGTGAACGCGTGGTGGCGGAAACGGAATAGACGAGTTCAGGCATCTTCGGCCGCAGCGCAGTGCATACCGTACCTTTGCCGACGCCGGAAGGGCCGGATAATATGATCAGCAATCCTTTTGACATAGTACACTCCATTTGTTGTTATTCGTCGTTATCGTCATCTTTGCTGGATAGGCGGTGAGCAACGGTCTCCGGCTGAACGGCCGAGAGAATGACGTGGTCGCTGTCTGTAATGATGACGGCCCGCGTCCGTCTTCCGTAGGTGGCGTCGATCAGCATATGCCGGTCTCTGGCCTCCTGAATAATTCGTTTGATCGGTGCAGATTCCGGGCTGACAATGGAAATAATGCGGTTGGCCGACACGATATTCCCAAAGCCGATGTTGATTAATTTGATTGCCATGTTCCGGTTGTTCCCCCCATAAGTTACATCTTTGCTTGTTTCAGGTCCTGTTATTCTAAATTCGCCGCTTGCTCGCGTATCTTCTCAAGCTCCGCTTTCATGTCAAGCGTGAGATTCACGATGTCCAGATGATTGCACTTGGACCCGATGGTGTTGGTCTCCCTGTTCATCTCCTGAATGAGAAAATCAAGTTTGCGTCCTGCAGGTTCACTGCCAAGCAGCAAAGCCCTGCATTGCCCGAAATGACTGTACAGCCGGGTAAGCTCCTCATCTATACTGCAGCGGTCGGCGAAAATAGCAATGTCCATGCCGAATTTATGCTCATCCCATGGGAAGTTCCCGTCATTCAGTCCGCTGAGCCGCTGCCGCAGCTTCTCGCGGTATTCATGCACAACCAGAGGCGCAAGCCCGGTTATCCCGGCATGCAGCTTCTCCAGTCGGTCAAGCCGGCGTGACAGATCAGCAGCCAGATACCCGCCCTCGCGGGCACGCATCTCCAGCAGGGCCTCCAGACTAAGGCGGAGCCCCTTCTCGAGGAGCTCTGCAACTTCTTCAGTAGGATCCGCAGCAGTAGTTGGAATCTCTTCATTGAATTCCATAACACCGGGCATAGAAAGTATATCACGGAGAGTCAACTCTCCCTGGAATCCATACTCCTGTCTTAAGGCCCCTGCTGCGTCCAGATAGGACTTCACCAGAGTACGGTTCAGCGCATGCGCGTCAGCCGCACCCTCAGTGAGTTCCCTATTAATGATGACATCTACCCGTCCCCGTTTGATATGGGCTTGAACCAGCCGCCGCACCATATCCTCATAACCCGTCCAATCCCGGGGCATCCGCAGCACAACTTCGCAGTAACGGTTATTCACCGATTTGACTTCGAAACTAATCTTGTGTCCACCGAATTGCAGGGATGACTGACCGTATCCGGTCATACTAAATGACAACGGAATCACATCCATTACACTATTGTAATTGATTCTTACTAGCGAAACAAGGGGGACAATCTGCGTCCCTGCTTCGCCCAGACATACTCCAGCAGCTGTACACTCATATCATAGAACATAAAGGGTGTAATCAGATAGATGCCGTTAAAATGCGCAGTCGCCGCATCCAGCAGCTCCTTGGCAATGAGCACGCCTTCCGCGCGCCCCGCTTCGCCTTCCAGTCCCTGCATGCGGCTGCGGACCTCGGGGGAGAGCTGAATTCCCGGAACCTCATTATGGAGATATTCAGCGTTCCGGCCGCTGGCCAGCGGCATGATTCCGATAAAAATCGGAATATCCAGATGCTCTGTGGCTTTGGCAATCCGGGCAATTAATTCAGGATCATAGACAGGCTGGGTCATAATGTAATCCGCACCGGATGCGATCTTCTTCTCCAGCCGCTCCACCGCCTTGTCCAAATGCTTGACATTGGGATTAAATGCAGCACCGATCACGAACTTCGCCTTCTGTTTGAGCGGCTTGCCCGAGAAGGCGACACCGTCATTCAGCTGTCTGATCATACGTATAATTTCAAAAGAGGTCAGATCATAAATCGAGCTGGACCCGGGCAGATCACCGAAACGCGCCGGATCACCGGTTACCGCCAGTACATGGTCAATGCCAAGAGCGTCAAAGCCCATTAAATGCGACTGGGTACCAATCAGATTGCGGTCCCGGCAGGCAATATGCACCAGCGGCCGCAGCCCCGTACGGGCCTGAACCAGATGTCCCAGTGCCATATTGCTCATCCGGGTAACCGCAAGCGAGTTATCTGCCAGCGTCAGCGCATCCGCCCCGGCTCTGCGCAGCGCTTCCGCTCCCCGCATGAACTTCGCGATGTCAAGATCACGCGGCGGATCAAGCTCTACGATCACTGTATGCCGTTCCTTCACCAGATCCACAAGCGTCGGCTCTGCTCCGCCCTGTCCTTCATCCTCACTCAAATGCTCATGCACAGAAATCCGTTCTGCCATTCTATGTTCATCAGGTTCCGGTAACGGAGTAATCGCATAATCCTTGAGTGCAGCGGAAATTTCTGCAATATGCCGGGGAGTAGTGCCGCAGCATCCACCGATGATCCGGCTGCCCATATCCGCGAAGACCGGAGCCATCTGGCCGAAATATTCCGGTGACGCCCCATAGCGGTACTGGCCGTCCACATAATCTGCTACCCCCGCATTGGGATAGATCGATACCGGAAGCACAAGCCGCCCCTGAAGAGTGCCCAGCGCACGCTTGATGCCGTTCGGCCCGGTGTTGCAGTTGAAGCCGATTACATCCGCCCCGTCCTGTTCCAGAATGCGGAACGCCTCAGGCAGTGTCAGCCCGTCCAGTGTGCGCGCTGAGTCATCTACAGCCAGCTGGCAGATTACAGGAAGTCCGCTGAGCTTGCGGACGGTTCGGAGCGCCAGATGAAGCTCTTCCACATCATAAAAGGTCTCCAGCATGATACCGTCCGGCTGCTCTTCCAGCAGCGCAGCAATCTGCTGCGAGAAAAACCGCTTAAGTTCAGCCGAGGATAAATTAGCCCGTTTGCCGGCTCGTATAGAACCCACAGCCCCGACTACATAGCCGGTCTCTCCGGCTGCACGGCGGGCAATACTCACCCCGGCGCGGTTGATCTCCGCAACCTTCGCTTCCAGCCCGAATTTGGAGAGCTTATCATAGTTTGCCGAATATGTGTTACTCTCCAGCAGGACTGAACCGGCTTCCATGTAGCTCCGGTGCACATCCTCAATCACCTCCGGAGAGGTCAGATTCAATTCCTCATAGGAGATGCCTACAGGAAATCCCTTTTGATATAAAAAGGTTCCCATCGCCCCGTCTCCGACCAATACGTTATTCTCCCATGCAGAGCGCAAATCCGGCTTCACCGCAAGAACCTCCCCTATACTGTCATTAGTTTCATACTAATGTAACATAAAACGGGATGGATGATAAGCTTTAGCAAGCAAAAGCTATACGTCTTAACAGACCTTAACAAGTGGAAACGGCTTTGCCGGCCTTTTATTAGGACGGTACCGTTTCAGCGAGAAATATAAGGATAAGTTATTATGTGAAACATATAAATTCTTATATTTTAAAAAAGCAAATCTCCGAGTGGGAGACTTGCTGTGAAATTAATGAAGGATTAGCTAATTTTGAATTTTCCAGCCAGTTCTAATAATTCTTCAGACATTTTTGCCAGAGCCATAGATGCACTATTGACTTCTTCTACCGTTGCCAGTGTTTCCTGCGCAGAAGCTGACACACTTTGTGTCCCATCAGAGGTTGCATTAACAATTGCAGATATCCCTTCAAAGGTTGTAACCAGATTGTTGGTATCAAGGGACATTTCTTTGGAGGCCTCAGAAACTTCACTAATCTCAGCAGTCACACCATTCATGGCCAATTCTATTTGTCCAAAAGCTTCCACCGCTTCAGTGACCGAACGGATGCCCACAAGCACCACTTCTTCTCCCTTCAATACCTTGGATACGCTGATTTCGCTCTCCGCCTGTATACTCTTGATGACCTCAGATATCTGTTTTCCTGACATAGCGGTTTGGTCAGCAAGCTTTTTCACCTCAGAAGCTACAACTGCAAATCCTCGGCCTGCTTCTCCTGCACGCGCCGCTTCGATAGAGGCATTCAAGGACAACAGATGAGTCTGTTCTGCAATCTCATTGATAAAGTTAATAATGGTACCGATTTGCTTTGATTTCTCACCCAGGGATTTAACAGATACGGCAACCTCAGTAGAGTTATCCTTGATCGATGACATTTGCAGTATAGCTAATTTAACGGCATCTGAACCCTGAACCACAATTTGCGAGGCATTAATAGCGGACTGGTTCACACTATAGGCACTTTCTTCAATAAAAAATGCCTGTTCATTCATCCTGTTTACCATCTTCATGCTTCCGGCTATACTTTCCACTTGTTTATCCGTACCTTGGGCCAGATTCTCAGTAGTGCGGGCAATATGTTCAGTGGCTTGGCTTGTTTGCTCAGCACCTGCTGTCAGTTCTTCAGCGGAAGCTGCAACCTGCTCTGCATGAGACCCGATCTCCTGAATCAGATGCCGCAGATTGCCCGACATGTGATTAAAGGAAATGGCCAAATCTCCAAGCTCATCCTTATTCTTGATATGAATCTCGTTAAGTGTCAAATCGCCGTCAGCAATCCGGACAGCTGCAGTCTGCAGCAGCTTAATGGGCTTGGATATCTGACTGCTGATCAGCACAGAGGATGCCACTGCTGCTATTAGAGATATGATACTGATTCCTATGATTGTCGCTTTCACATCTTTGGCATGTTGCTGTGCCATTGCAGTTCTATTATCAGCTTCAGCCTGTTCTGTGGTAACCAGGTTGCGGGCTACTTCAACAAACTTATCAAGCACAACGCTTTGATTAACCGCAATAGAAACAACACTCTCTACTTCACCTTTATTTTTCGCGTCAATCATCTGATCGGAGATTACAATAAATTGCAGCTGCAACAGATCTAATCCGGCCAAAATCTGCTTATTTCCGGGATCAGTTATCAGTGATTCCAGCTTCGCATGATGTTCCATGAATTCGAGGCGTGCAGCTGCATAACCATCCATTTTTTTCGGATCTGCGGAAATAATATAATCGGATACATTGGCATGTTCAGATTCGATTGTAGTGTTCAAATCTTTGAGTAAGCCAATCGTAGCCACTTGTTTTTCCAGGAGGCTGGTATAGGTTCCGTTAATTTGTGAGAGATAGATGTATCCGGTAGCTCCGAGAAACACCAGCAAAATCAAAACAATCCCAAATCCTACATACAACCGCTGTTTTATACTTTTTGCTTGAAATAACCCCTGGATTCTGTTCACTTGTTTCCCTCCCCCCTTGGCCCCAAAATCTCTTCAGCCTGTGCTCTGAACGTGCTTGCAGCCGCCTCTGGTGTAATACTGCCGGCATACAGGTTTTTTTGTATGATTTTCAGAGCATTTTGAACAACTGTATCAGACAGTGGTGCCGGCGGATCGATTGGGGTAGAGTGTTTAGCAATATAATTCATATATGTATATTGTTCTTTCCCCTGTTCGGTGGACTGACCGGATAATTCTTCAGCAATTTTAGAAGCAATCGGAACGCCTCGGTCACCCTTAAGAATGTTATTCGCTTCCTTGTTATTGGTGAGAAAATCAACGAATTTAACCGCCGCTTCTTTATGTTTAGAATAAGAAGATACCATTATGAACATGGAAGGTTTCACAAAGTTCCCTTCTGCAACAGCCCCCTCAACCGTGGGAAGGTTCATGATTTTCAGGGTTCTGCCCGCTTCGTCACCGTTCGAAACCATTTGGTTGCTTACAAGTTGTAAAAATGCGGCTTTCCCGGTTGCCAGCGCATTTTTCTCATCAGAGGATGAATTCGTACCGGGGTTCAGAAGCCCCTGATCCAGCCATGTTTTCGTCAAGGTCAGATATTCAACCAGCGTGGCATCTTTGAAACCAAGACCCGTTTTTTCTTTATTGTAAAAGGATTCGCCGTTCATTCTGAACCAGTAAGGCAAATCAAACATCGCATACAGAGGATAAAAACCCGGGGTTTCCACCTTGTCTTTAAATTGCTGCATGGTTTGTTGCAGATCCTGAATAGAATACGAATCTTGAAGCAGCTCTATGCCATACTGTTCAAACATAGCAGGGTCATATGCAATTCCGAGAGCATTCGATCCCATGGGGATGCCATACTGCTTCCCCTCATACTGTCCGGAGGCCAGATAGGATTTATCCACATCGGACAGATCAAGAATCTTGGATTTTATATATGGTTCGAGCGGCTCGATTAAGTTATGCGTGACATAATTGAAAGCAAAATTATAGTCTGTCTGCATAATATCCGGTGTTTTTTGCTCAGCGGTATCGATCGCTAACTTTTGGGCTACCTCGGCAGTTGAAGAGTAATCCTCTGTTTTTATTTTTATATTGGGATTCTCTTTCTCAAACATCTCAATAACCTTTAACGTGATCTCCTTACGGGTTGGTTTCCCCCACCACATAAAATTCAATGTGATTGGTTCATCCGACTTCTGTTCTTCTTCGTTCCCTTTCCCAGCACAGCCCACAAGTGATATGAACATCACAAAGGTTAATAAAATTGCTGAAATACGTGTTGGTTTGTGTTTTTTGTGTTTCATGAATGCCCGCCTCTCTAATACTAATCAATGTCTGGAAAGTAAATTTCTTTAATTGTAAGAAACTTATACTCTATATCGGTTGGTCCAGTTGTTTTTTCCTGCACTTATTCGACTTTATTCAACAATAAGAATGTTATCCTATAGTACATAAGTTAACTCTCTACATAAATACGAAAAAAGAGCTATTTCCAAGTGAATATTCCACTTGAGAATAGCTCTTATAGTGTTGATCTTTAATTGGGTCAGACAGATTAAATATCCACCGACCCGGTATACACCACCTGTGCAGGACCCGTCATATACACATGGTTATCTTCCTCATCCCACTCGATGAACAGGTCGCCGCCCTTCAGGCTGATCCAGGCTGAACGGTCCGTTACCCCGTTCAGTACGGAGGAGACCAGAGTGGCACAGGCTCCGGTTCCGCAGGCCAGTGTAGGTCCGGCGCCGCGCTCCCAGACACGCATATCCACATGTCCGCGGTCCACAACGGTAGCGAACTCCACATTTACTTTGCGCGGGAAGAGCGGGTGAACCTCCAGCTTCGGTCCCCATGTGCCTAGGTCGAAGGATACTGCATCGTCTACATAAATGACCGCATGCGGATTACCCATGGATACGGCAGTGAATTTGAATTCCGTTCCGTCCGCCTCGATCGGCTGATCCAGCACAGGCTCTGCATCGATAGCTACAGGAATCTGCAGTCCTGACAATACCGGCTCGCCCATATCCACTGTAACAGTCTCCACTACACCATCTTTTACCTTCAGGGACACTTTCTGTTCACCGGCACCAATCGTTTCAATCACAATCTGCTCCGATTCCACCAGTCCGTGCTCATACACATATTTGGAGACACAGCGGATGGCATTGCCGCATTGCTCGGCTTCCGAGCCGTCAGAGTTCATGATACGCATCATATAATCACCGCGCTCTGAAGGCAGAATATACACCAGACCGTCAGCGCCGATGCCGAAGAACCGGTTGCACAGCGTAATTGCCAGCTCCGAAGCATTGCCCGGCAGCTCATCCTCGCCGAATACAACTATAAAGTCATTGCCTAGTCCGTGCATCTTAGTAAATTCCATTGTATCGTCCACTCCTAAAAGTTTTGTTTGAAATATGCCAGCCGGTTCATCATAAACCAAGCTTCCCAGTGTAACCAGCATACCTTAAAGGAGTGGAGTGATGCTATTGATTTTATGCCGAAAACTTTGTACTTTTTATCATTTGCCGTCCACCGCTGCGGCTGCGGTTCTTCTTGCCGCCCCAGACGCTGCCCGCACCCATCAGGAAAGTCGGGACGCCGGCCATGACAAGCACCAGGCACCATTCGCGGAAGCTGAGCGGGACGGTTTTGAATACCGGCTGCAGGAACGGCAGGTACATTACGGCCAGCATCAGGATCACGGATGACAGAACGGCGAGCACCAGCGCTTTGTTCTGGAACGGATTCCGGTGGAATACCGACCGGGAGCTGCGGCAGTCGAAGACATGGATGAGCTGGGCCATAACCAGTGTGGCAAATGCAACCGACTGCGCCCGCACCAGCTGCTGTGCATTATCCGGAGCAATGCGCAGCGTCAGCCAGAATGCGGCCAAGGTGCAGAGACCGATCAGCAGCCCGCGGCTGACGATCTTCCAGCCCAGACGGCGGGCAAAGATATTTTCCTTGGCTCCGCGCGGCTTGTGCTCCATTAAATCCTTCTCCGGCTGATCTACCCCAAGCGCCATAGCCGGCAGCCCGTCTGTGACCAGGTTGACCCAGAGTATCTGGATCGGCACCAGCGGCAGCGGCAGCCCCAGCATCATGGCGAAGAACATCGTCAGAATCTCGCCGACATTCGAAGCCAGCAGATAGCGGATAAACTTGCGGATGTTCTCATAGATATTCCGGCCTTCTTCAATGGCTGCAACAATCGTCGAGAAATTGTCATCCCCTAAGATAAGTGATGATGCTTCTTTGGTTACATCCGTGCCGGTGATACCCATGGAGATTCCGATATCGGCCGCCTTGATTGCCGGAGCATCGTTCACACCATCCCCGGTCATCGCCACCACATGGCCCTGGCGCTGAAGCGACTTGATAATCCGCAGCTTATGCTCGGGAGATACCCGGGCGTATACATAGACGTTATCAGACACTTTGTCGAGTGCATCATCGTCCATCCGGGTAAGCTGGCTGCCGGTTAGGACAGTGCCCCCCCTCTGCAGAATGCCGAGCTGATGGGCAATGGCTTCCGCAGTCGTTCCATGGTCTCCGGTAATCATCACTGTTTTGATTCCGGCCCGGCGGGTAACTTGAATCGCATCGCGCACTTCACGGCGCGGCGGGTCAATCATTCCGGCAAGCCCTACGAAGACAAGCTGGCATTCCGCTTCTTTCTCGCTGCCGGCCACTTCTCCGGTACGCATCTCGCGGTACGCCATCCCCAGTACGCGCAGCGCACCTCCGGCCATTTCCTCATTGGCCTCCAGCACCTTCTGGCGCAAGGTTGGCGTACAAGGAACCACTCCGCCTTCCCACAGCATATAGGAGCAGCAATTCAGCAGCACATCAGGCGCGCCCTTGGTGCAGATCATCCGTCCGCCGGGATGGCTGACGATCACAGACATCAGCTTGCGTTCAGAATCAAATGGAAATTCTGTTTCCCGGGTATAGGTAACAGCAAGCGTTTGTGCGGTTAACCCCATTTTGGCAGACAAGGTCACCAGCGCGCCTTCGGTCGGATCCCCTTTAAGCTCCCACACAGACTGGGCGTCTGCAACCTTTTCGACTTCCGCGCCTTTGCCCTTCTTCTTGCCGCGTGTATCGGCGACAGTCTCAAAAATCTCCGCATTACTGCATAAAGCGCCTACCTGCAGCATCCGCCGCAGACTCTGGTCATTCTTCAGATCTACAGGCTTGCCCTTATGGAGTACATGTCCCGCAGGCGAATAACCCTCTCCGGTCACTTCCAGACTCCGTCCGCCGTTCCACACCCGCGTTACCGTCATTTTATTCTGAGTGAGCGTTCCCGTCTTATCCGAGCAGATGACCGAGGCACAGCCCAGGGTCTCGACAGACGGCAGCTTCCGGACGATGGCCTTGCGCTTGATCATCCGCTGGACACCCAGGGCAAGAGCAATGGTTACAATCGCCGGAAGACCTTCCGGAATGGCTGCTACAGCCAGACTGACACCTGCCAGGAACATCGCCGGTGCGGGCTGTCCATGCAGGATTCCTGCAAGGACAACGACAATCGTGAGGCCCAGGGAGACATAGATCAGAATCTTGCCAAGCTGCTCCAGACGGTGCTGCAGCGGCGTTTCCTGGGTTTCGGTATTCTGGATCAGGTCGGCAATCTTGCCCATCTCGGTATTCATGCCGGTGCGGACGACGACCGCCCGGCCTGTTCCCCGGGTTACCATCGTGCCCATGAAGCCGATATTCTTCTGGTCGCCAAGCGGGATCTCTTCGGCATGAATCACCTCCGCATGCTTGGAGACCGGTAAGGATTCCCCCGTCAGTGCCGATTCCTCGGCGTAGAGGGCGCTGCACTGCAGCCAGCGGACATCCGCAGGGATACGGTCTCCACTCTCCAGCAGGACGATATCACCGGGCACCAGCATTTTGGCTGCAATCACTTCCTGCTTCCCGCCGCGCAATACCTTGGCAGACGGGGCAGACAGCTGTTTCAGTGCCCTGAGCGAACGCTCAGCGCGGAACTCCTGTACGAAACCGAGTACCCCGTTAAGCAGAATAATGGCAATAATCGTAATCGCATCGAGATATTCGCCCAGTAGGCCGGATACCAGTGTCGCACCCATCAGCACCAGCACCATGAAATCCTTGAATTGATTGAGCATGAGCGTAACAGGCGATACCTTTTTGCCCTCCGACAGCTCATTGTACCCGCTCTCTTTACGTCTCTCTGCAGCAGCCTCAGCGCTCAGACCCGCTTCCGGATGAACGCCGAACATCTCCTGCAGCTCCTCTGCACCGAGGCGGTGCCAACTTTTTTGTTCCATGACTTATCTTTCCCCTCCCGGTCGTTTCTTGACTTCCGGCGGCGCACAGCTTTTCCACCTGTTCATGTCCAAGTGTATTCATGGTCGTCCCAAATTATCACCGCATCCGGTTTCTCCTTTTGCGCGAACGAGTGAAAGTATGGCATCATAGGGGGGAGTACATTATTTTTAGGCGACAGGAGAACTTTATCATGGCATTAGACGGCATCGTTACCAAAGCGATCGTGCATGAGCTTCAATCCTTCATCGGTGCACGCGTCGGCAAAATATATCAACCCAGCACACATGACCTGATCTTCACCCTGCGCGGCGCGGGCGGCGGCGGCAAGCTGCTGCTGTCAGCGAATCCGACCTACCCCCGGCTGCATCTGACCGAGAGAAGCACTATCAATCCGGCGGAAGCGCCAATGTTCTGCATGCTGATGCGCAAGCATTGTGAAGGCGGCACCATTGAGAGCATCACGCAGGTAGGCATGGAGCGGATTATTCATATTACAATCAGAACCCGGGATGAGCTGGGCGATGTCTCCGCCAAAAAGATCATCATCGAGCTGATGGGACGCCACAGCAACATCATTCTGACTGAGTTGTCCACAGGCACGATTATCGACGGGATTCATCATGTCACCCCGTCGATCAGCAGCTACCGGGTCGTTATGCCGGGAGCGGCCTATACCGAACCGCCGCAGCAGCATAAGCTGAATCCGCTCAGCACCGGTCGTGCGGATTTCATTGCCCTGATGGCTTCGGCCGAAGAAGCAGCTCTGTACGCGGCCGAGCATCCGGAAGAACCTGAAGAGGATATGATTGAAGGCGAGATCGCGGGGCTTCTGGCCTCTCTGGAAGAACCGAAAATCGACGGCTCCGGCGGCCCCGCCCCTTCAGCCGACCCCGCGGGCTGGCTGGTTCATGCTTGGAGCGGCCTGAGTCCGCTCATTGCCGGAGAGATTGTCCTCCGGTATCAGGAGCTCGGTGGCGGAGCCCTGGAGTTCAGCAGCGGGGCAAGACATCCGGAGCAGCTGTGGGAAGCCTTCGATTCCGTAATGGAGCCGGTAAGGGAGCTGCAGTTCTCGCCGATCTCCGGCTTGAATGCCAAAGGCAAACCGATCTTTTCCGCCATACCGCTGAAACTGATGGGCGGGAATGTGAAGCAGTACAGCTCCATCAGCACGTGTCTGGAGGATTATTACGGGGATAAAGCGGAGAAGGATACCGTGAAGCAGCGGGTAAGCGACCTGATCCGTTTCCTCGGCAATGAGCGAGGCAAAAACATCAAGAAGCTTGCCAATCTGCAGAAGGATCTGGACGAGGCCCAGGACGCCGACCAGTTCCGGATCTGGGGTGAGCTGCTGTTCGCATCCCTGCATACTTTGAACAAAGGGGATAAGACGGCAAAGCTAGTAAACTATTACGATGAGAATCAGGCAGAAATCACGGTTCCGCTAGATCCGCTGTTAAGTCCTACGGACAATGCGCAGCGCTATTTCAAGAAATACAACAAATATAAGAACAGCCTGCGGGTCATCGGCGAACAGTTGCTCAAGACCCATGAGGAAATTGCCTACATGGAGACGCTGCAGCAGCAGCTCGCCCACGCCTCCCTGAATGACATAGAGGAAATCCGTGAGGAGCTGGTAAGCCAGGGCTACCTGCGTGACCGCAGCAAAAAGGGCAAAAAGAAGAAGAAGGCGACCCGCCCTACCCTGCAGGTGTTCACCTCTTCCGAAGGCATAGATATCTATGTCGGCAAAAACAATCTCCAGAACGAATATGTCACCAACCGGCTGGCTTCAGCAAACGATACCTGGCTGCACACCAAAGACATTCCGGGTTCGCATGTGGTCATCCGCAGCGAGGAATTCGGCGATGCCACCCTGGAAGAAGCTGCACAGCTCGCCGCCTACTTCAGCCAGGCCAAGCAGTCGAGCAGCGTTCCGGTAGACTGCACCCTGATCCGGCATGTCCGCAAGCCCAGCGGAGCGAAACCGGGCTTCGTCATCTACGATCATCAGCGGACGCTATTCGTCACACCGGATGAAGAGCGTATCAAAGGTCTGGCAAGCGTTCTGCGAAGCTAGTCCCGGGAAACCAAACAACCTCCATTCCACTGGCATCATCGCCAATGGAATGGAGGTTGTTTGTGGTATTGCCGCCCTCAAGTTTCATAGGGCAGGTATTGTCACAGGCTGCCGGCCCTTCCTTAAGAGGATCGCTTTGTATTCAGGTTCAGGCTCAGTCTCGGGCCGCCTTCAACTGCTCCAGCACAGCTGTGGATACATGGACACTGCCAATATCCCCGTGAAAAATCACGCCTTGCCGCGCCCCATGGAAATCCGAGCCGCCGGTGACCAGCAGGCCGAATTCCTCAGCCAGCGCAAGATAACGCTCATGCTCCGACGGACCATGATCGGAATGGTAGACCTCGATTCCGCGCAGAGCACCGGTCTCCAAGATCATCCGCACCAGTTCATCATCCCCGTAAATACCGGGATGGGCCAGCACCGCTGCACCGCCCGCTTCCTGTATCCAGCGGCAGGCGGTTTCCGGCGTGATGCGTGGAGGCGATACATACGCCGCTGCACCTTCAGCCAGATATTTATCAAACGCATCCCGCATGTCCGCTGCTGCTCCCAGGCGCACCAGCTCATCGGCAATATGCGGCCGGCCGACACTCTCATCCGGCTTCAGCTCCCGGCCCATGCCCGATAACACCTGCTCCATGCTGATCTCAATCCCCAGCCCGCGAAGCTTGTCTATTATTGCCTCATTTCGCCCTAGGCGGGTATTCCGCTGCTGTTCCAGCCGGGACAGGAACAGCTCCTGCTCCGTATCGATATAATAGCCGAGCACGTGAATCTCTTTCCCTCCGGTCCTCGTGCTGATCTCTACACCTGGAACTACAGTAATACCCAGCCGCTTACCGGCTTCCACCGCTTCTGCAATACCGCTTACGGTATCATGGTCGGTAATGGCTACTGCCGCCAGCCCTTTCTCATAAGCCAGACGCACATTCTCAGCAGGAGGCTGCATACCGTCCGAAGCCTGTGTATGGCTATGCAGATCACATCTTCCCGGTGCATGCCCCTCTTCTATTCCCTGTGTATATTCACTGTTATTATTCTTCACTTCCATATGAATCCCCCTCCATTCTCCAAGTGTATATCTTGTCTGCGGCTTCCGGACCCGCCCAGGGGCAGACGCCTTAGCCGTTCTTATGAGCTATTGCCCGTCTGCATGCTGGCGCAGGAAGGTCAGGAATGTCACGGCCGAAATCGGCAGCAGTGTTGACTTCAGATGAATCGCGTAGAACTGCCGTTTGAATGAGGCATCTGTGAGATTAACAATCTTCAGCAGTCCGAGCGCTACCTCATGCTTAACCGATGATGTTGAAATAATCGTTATTCCAAGCCCTGCCTCCACAGCCGACTTCACTGCACCTGTACTGCCCAGCTCCATCACAATCCGCATGTCACCGGGATCAAGTCCCTTCGCTACCAGTTGCTCTTCCATCACCCTCCGTGTCCCTGAGCCCTGCTCACGCAGCACGAACGGATAACCGAGCGCATCACTCAGGGTAACTTCAGACAGCTCCGCCAGCGGATGACCCTGCGGAACGATCAGCTTGAGCTCATCGCCCATGACCGGCTCGATGACCATATCCGGATGGGATACCGGCGCTTCGATCAGCCCGAAGTTCAGCTGGTGTTTGTTAATCTCCTCCATAATCTGCGTGGTATTCATCACCTTCATCATGATTGAGATGTTCGGGTATTCCCTGCCGAAGGGACCGAGCAGACGCGGAAGCACATATTCACCGATGGTCAGGCTCGCACCCAGCTGCAGCCGCCCCTCCAGCATATGGGTGAAGGCTGACATCGCCTGATCCGTCTCCCGCATTAGCTGCATACTGCGCAGCGCGAACGGCATCAGCGTTCGGCCGGCTTCGGAGAGCATTATTTTCTTAGTCGACCGGTCAAACAGCTTGGCCCCGAGATAATCCTCCAGCGCCTGAATCTGCATTGTCACTGCAGGCTGTGTCATATGCAGCGTCAGTGCCGCCGCCGAGAAGCTGCCCCGTTCGGATACGGTATAAAAAATATGTAGCTGGTGAAAGTTCATGCTTTTCTGACTCCTTTTCAAAATAACCACACAAAGTGGCGATTTGCTTCGGGTGAACGCCTATTCTTCAAAAAAAGGGCACGCAGCCTTAAGCCGCATGCCTTCCTTGACTTACATCCCTTCTATTTGCGTCTGCGGCGCTTCTTCATCAGCTTCATGCGGCGGGAGTGGCGCAGCCACGAATAGTACTTCTTGAGATCCCGCAGCTGGGGAGTCGCCGAAATCCGGCCTAGAAACGACACTATCACCATGACGTACAGCGGCTCACCAGCGAGCGAAGTCACGCCCTCAAGCTGCCTGAAATCGACCACAATCACCGTATCACCGTCGATCAGATAGGCATTATACTCACTGAGCGAATAGGGTCTCACCCTGTTCTGCTTCAAGCATTGCCAGATCCATGCCGTCACTTCGCCGTTCCCGTCATCCTCCTCTGCGACACGGTCCGCATAGCGGCTCTTCGCATGCTGGGTAAGCACGATATCGGCAATCCCGTAGTCATTCAGCACGATATGGAAGGGCTCATACGCCCCCCACCATTCCATCCCCTTGCCATGCATTGTCATCACACTCCACGTAAAAGGGTCTTGGCATGCTCTTATTGTTGTCAATCTTACCGCATTGATGTCTGTTGTTCAAGCATACCGCCCTCTCCGTCAAGCATAGAGGCGATAGTCTTAGTATCCGTTCTTGTGAAGGCTGATATCGCTGTCATCAACATAGCTGCTGCCTTTGATCATTTTGCAGCTTTTTTTGAAGCGGGCCGCCTCTTCGGACAGGTCCTCGACCGAAGCGAATCTGCGGCTGCGGGTGGTTACAACGGCGATGGAGATCGAGACCAGCGGAATTTCCTCCATCCGTCCTGAACGGCTCTCGGTCAGCACAAACTGCTGGGCCAGATGCTCTGCATGATAGAAATCTTTTACCACCATATCGAACGCCCTGATGATGCTCCTGCAGCACTCCTCATATTGGTAATGGCTGATGAAAATAATAAAGTCATCCCCGCCGATATGTCCCAGAAAACCGTCCAGACGCAGCGCCTCATGCTTCAGAAGCTCCGCCGTAGCCTGAATCATCCGGTCGCCTTCCTTAAACCCGTATGTATCGTTGTAGGCCTTAAAATGATCCAGATCAATGTAAAGAACACTGAACTGCTCCTGCAGCAGCGATCTAACCATCCACTCCGTAATACTGACATTGCCCGGCAGTCCTGTTAACGGGTTCAGAAAGCTGGCCGCCACCGCCTGAATTTCTGCAAAATTAAGCAGCAGATCCCGCACACTCACCGCTCCGAACAATGCGTTCCCGTGGGTGACGATCACATAGTCGTACAGATTCTCATCGTTCCTGGCCATAGCCAGCCTGCTCACATCAATGATCGGCGTCTTATAATCCACCACAAGCGGATTTTTATCCATCACCAGCTCCACGGATCTGCCCATATACAGCGTATAACCGTACAGCGTACCGATCTGCTGATAAAAACGGATTCTCATGATGAGCGCTACCGTATAGCCATTCTCAGTTACTGCGACGCCTTGGAGCTGTGGATTCTTTTTGAAAATCTGATCTACAAACTCGCATTTGTGATGAATCGTAATTTCCGGAATCTGTTCGGCGATTTCACCAATTTGAAGAAACATGCCTATACCCTCCTCTTACTGGAAACGGCTGTGCCGAAGTAGGGAATCCTCCATGTTCAGGCAGATGGGCCGGTCTTCCAAGCGCATAACCTTGACCAAACTCCACTCCCGCCTTCTGTAAAAAAAGCAGCTCCTGCGCCGTCTCGATGCCTTCGGCAATCACCCGGGTGGACGAGCGGTCCGCGTATTCCCTGACTAGCTCCAGCAGCTCCTGCTGTTCCCTGCTGCTGTGAATTCCGCGAATCAGCGACTTGTCCAGCTTAATGAACTCCGGTTTCAGGTAGACTAGCGTCTTGAGGCTATTATAACCGGAACCGGCATCGTCAACGGCAATGCGGAAGCCCTGTTCACGATAATGGGACAGCACTTTCTCGAATCCGATATAATCCTGCACCGCCTGACGTTCCGTCAGCTCAAACACCACACGCTCCGGCGCAAGTCCCAGCTCCTTCAGGAGGGTAAGAGTTTCACCGCTTTTGTGGCGGGAATCATTCAGCACTCCCGGATGCACATTAATAAATACCAGTTTATCACCCGCAGCCTCCGCCCCAGGCAGCCTCTCCATATAACGGGACAAGGACATTCTCCGGCAATACTGCTCGAATCTGAACATCTGCTCTGTCCTTCCGGCAAAATCATAGAAATGCTCGGTGCTCGGAAACTGCGGGGAGCTGGGCGGCCGGTTCAGTACTTCATGTCCGATCGTTGTCCCGCTCCGCAGATGCAGAATCGGCTGAAAGTATGTATCCAGCATTTCCTTATCCATAATATCAAGCAGCATGGATAATCTCCCCAGCTCCCTGGCTTCTTCCCTTAATCTTCCGCTCAGATGCTGGAGGTATTGCGGCAGTGCCGCCAGCTTGCGGGACAGAGTCCCTGATTTATTCATTTTATCACCTGTATGTTTTCTTCGTGAATTTTGTCACTCTCTCCAGCATAGTCCGGAAGTATTAAGCAGGTATAAACTATGGGGGGGCAGTCATCGGTTTCCGGCAGTAATTTAGAACAGGCCCGGACTGGTATAACGTTAGATTCACACTAGTGAAAAACACATGGGCAAACCGCCTGCTGAGGGTCTGGAATGACCCGGTTATGGTATATGCCTAAGAGTATCCGGTATGCATAATTGCACTTTTCACAACTAAATCTTCTGATTTTCAACCACCTCTCCGTTTAGTTGTATTTCGTGCAATTAAAGTGACTGTAGCAGAAGGCTTCCACCGATTCTCGCAGATTTAGTTGTACAGAATACAGTTATAAGATGCACGCACATCTTTTCGCTGTGTTTAACAGTACAGAATACAGCTATCACTGAATACCCATTTGAAACTGAATACACAAATTACTGCATTAAATGAACTGTTGTACTAACCGGAACATATTCAGGATATTTCCAGGTACAGCAAATAACCTCAGGCCCGCAATTGCGGAATGAGGTTAAGTTAGAAACACACAAGAGCATCAGACTTAATTAGGATGCGTTAGAATTAAAGCCTCAGTTACAGCTCCAGGCCGACTCCGCTCATTCTGAGCTCCAGCATCCTGGCAATCAGGCTGCCCAGATGGGCGCCGGCCTCTACCGGAGGAGTACCTCCCTGATGAATGTTGGACAGGACCATCCGCTGGGAATCTGTCATTCCGGAACGCGGCCTGTAGCCAAGATAAGCACTCATAGACCGGGAGGTGATCAGTCCCGGGCGTTCTCCGATCAGCATTACAATCACTTCGGGCTCCAGAATATCGCCAATAGCATTCATACAGCCGACCCTGGCCTTCCGTACAAAAAACGGCGTCCCCGCAGCCAGACCGTGAACCGACAGAGAGTCCAGCAGCGCCGGATAGATATCCCGCAGGTTGCTGTCAATGGCATCGGCACTTAGTCCGTCCGACACCACAATCTGCACCTGGGGAGCCTGGATACAGCGCTCCCGCAGCTGCCGGATACTGCTCTCCGGCAGCTGCCGGCCCAGATCCGGCCGTTTCAGGTACAGCTCCTTGTCCGTCACCTCTGAGTCAACCGCAAACAGCTCCAGCTCATCCAGCAACGTGCTGCTGACGCTGCCGTATACTGAATCGACTGCAGCCGCATGATCCAGGCGCAGCTGCAGCTGCTCACGGGTCGTCGGCCGTGTTCCTGCCCGGCCTGTGCCGATCCGCGCCGGTGTAGCCTTACGCAATCTTTCCATTCCCTCCGGATCGTAGAATGCCATGCTTGCCCCTCCTTCGCTGTTTAAATGAATAATGTGGGATCCCCGGCAAGTGCAGTCAGTCGGCCATTCTTCAGGATGCCCATTTTGTCCGCCCAAGCCGAGAACTCTGCCCCCGGCTGCAGACGCAGCAGCTCCCGTACAGTAGCAATATCATGAAAGCTGGTCGACTGGTAATTCAGCATGCAGTCATCCGCCATTGGAACTCCGATGAAGAAGTTCACACCCGCTGCTGCCAGGAGGACAGCTAAGTTATCCATGTCATTCTGGTCTGCCTTCATGTGGTTCGTATAACAGACATCCACACCCATTGGGAGTCCCTGGATCTTGCCCATGAAATGATCCTCAAGCCCGGCCCGGATTACCTGCTTGCTGTCATACAGGTATTCGGGTCCGATAAAACCGACGACGGTGTTCACCAGAAACGGCTTGAACGCTTTGGCCATTCCATAGCAGCGGGATTCCAGTGTAAGCTGGTCCACACCGTGATGACCGCCCGCTGACAGCTCAGACCCTTGCCCCGTCTCGAAATACCAGCGGTTCTCCCCGCTGGCCGTGCCGGACTCCCGGATCAGCTGATCCGCCTCCTGCAGTAACCGCAGATCAATCCCGAAGGATTGGTTGCCGCTCTGTGTACCGGCAAGACTCTGGAAGATCAGATCCGCCGGAGCCCCCTTGGATATGGCTCTCATCTGGGTGGTCACATGAGCAAGCACACTGTTCTGCGTTGGTATGCCCCATCTGTGAATGACCTCTTTGGTTTCATGGAAGAGGCGGATAATATTCTCTGTTGTATCAATGACCGGATTGATACCGATTACCGCATCCCCGATGCCGTAGCTCAATGCTTCATAGACGGAAGCCTTCATCCCCAGCGGATCATCCGTAGGATGATTGGGCTGGGCCCGGCTCCCGAGCCGCCCGCGTTCTCCCAGCGTAGTATTGCAGCGGGTAATCACTTCACACTTGGCCGCGGCCTGGATCAGATCCAGATTGGACATCAGCTTGGCAGCCGCAGCGGCCATCTCACTATTCAGGCCTCTGCCGATCCGGCGCACCTTAGTCTCAGAGGCAGCGAGCAGCTGTTCCCTCAGCTCTCCAACCGTCCAGCTGCGGATCGTTTCGTAGACCGCTTCATCCACTCCCTCTTCGATCACTCTGGATACCTCGTCAGTCTCTGGAGGCAGCAGCGGGTGGCTGCGGATATCCGCCAGCGTCAAGCCGGCCAGCACAAGCTTGGCTGCCATCCGTTCGCGGTCGTCCGCTGCAGCAATTCCGGCAAGCTGGTCCCCGGACTTTTCTTCATTTGCCTTGGCAAACAGCTCCTTCAGATCATGAAACCGGTAGCTTTGGCCAAGCAAAGAGACGGTCAGTTTCATCGCGCTTCATTCCTTTCCGCCTAATTCGTTGAACTAAAGACCAGGGTCTTGACGGCAACCGGTATATAATCCCCGTCCACCGGGATTCCAATGTCAATATAATCGCCATGTGCCACTGAAATCTGGTCCAGACAGACGCAGGCTTGCCCGCCTTGGGATAGCAGATAGATACAATTGCCCAAAGCTTTGGCAATGTCATTCTCACAGATCAGGATGCAAAGCTTCAGCTTATACTTCCGGGAGCACCCGGTCACTGCTTCAGCAATCCGGCGTAACACAGAATAGGAGCAGGAGTTCATTTCGGGGATGGCGATTGCAAACTGCATTTCTTCCGGTTCATTTGAACCGTGCCTTATGGCTCCCGCAGCAAAAGCGGCTTGTATAGAGGCCAATATCTCATCCGGCTGCTCACCGTCCTGGACCTGTACGGGCCAGACCAGCTCTACAACGGGAATATTCCGCAGAGGCAGCAGGTTGGGGTCTGCATAAACCGTTGAACCGCTGAGCTGCAGGGTATGAACACCGGCACCAATCACTGTAGCCCGCTGCGCGCCTGGAGCGACCTGTAGCTTCACCGGGTAGTGTTCGGACGCCTTTATAATGGCATGAGCGAGCAGTGGCCCGATATCCCCATACCTTGCAGTCTCCGCGATATTGCGGGGAGCGGCCTGCTCCATTAATGCACCCACACCCCCGGAGATCCAGAGCTCCGTAACTGTAGCCTCTCTTGCAAATGCAACCGGAAGGTCCGGGTGACCATAAATTAATGGACAGGCTTGCGGATCACTGCCCTTAAGCAGGTTCTCCAGCAGCAGTTCACTCCATCTCCGGGTGATCTCCTGCAGCACAGGCCAATCCGTCTGCTCCCCCTCTTGCAGCCACAGCCCTTCCCGGTTCAGCCATTGCCGGGCTGCGGGATATATTTTCGCTACGGTTCCAGCCTTATCCAGCATAATCAGCCGGCCGCCGATATGAAAGTTCAAGGTTCCTATAATGCTTCCGCTGTTGAAATATGCCGCGTTTGCTGTGCCACCTCCGATATCCACATTGACTATCGTCCCCGCCGCTCTTCGCGAATAAGCCTCCGCTCCAGCGCCTTTGCCTGCAAGGACAGCCTCCAGATCCCCGCCCGCCTGGGCAACCACGAACTCTCCCGACTCTCCCGCCAGCTGATGGAGGATGGAATTCGCGTTCGATCTTACCGCCGTTTCTCCAGTAATAATGACAGCCCCTGTATCTACCTCCTCAGGCTTCAGTGCCGCACTGCGGTACTCTGCCGACAGAATCCGCTGTAATGCCGGAAGATCAATTTGCGATTCGCCTATCAGCGGTGTTAGATGCATTGGGCTCTCATATATAATATTCCGCTCCGTGATTTGATATTGCGGCAGCATGGACACACCATATCTCCGTCCGACCGTAAGTCTGCTGAAGACTATTTTAGTCGTACTCGTTCCAATATCAATTCCGACACTGGTAATTTCGCGCTTCGGTTCTATACCATTCCCTCCCGCCTGCCGCAGTGCCATGATATAAAAAAAGACGCCTTATCAGCCTTGCATCGCTCTGCCATGCGTACCTATTACGTCTGTGCCCTCTGTTGTACTCGTTGTGTTGTATTTATTGTGTTGTATTCATTGTATAGATCTATTGCAGATAGTCCCAGCGCGATCAGCTTGCTTTCCTTGAGGATATAGTAAGTCACCGGCGGTTAGCTGTCAATTTAATTAACATTCCCCTGCATAATGTCATCCACATCCCACTACCGGCTGATTCCAAGGTATTCGTACCCCACATTGTATTCGGTTTTTCTGTGAAAATAAAGGTAACCAGGCGAATGAACGAATTTCTGTTTTTGGGCAATACAATGCCCGGGATCTCCATTTCCATGAGTCCGTGTTTAGACGATCAATGAGTTGGTAACACGAATTAACTTGCTCGTTTTTGGGGTCCGCCTTCGAGGTAAGCTTGTTTGTTTTTTAGCATGCTATAGGCTATGACCAGTATCGTTCGTGCCATCGCAATGCAAGCTTTCTTCTTTCCCCGCCGAGAGGCGATCTTCCAAAATTTTGTGGATAAACCGTTGTTTCTTGTACGAGCGATTGCCCAAGCCGCTTCGCATAATGCTACTTTTGTATGTGAATTTCCTTTTAAGCTCTTTGTACTTTTTTTTTACCAGCGCTTTCGTGGTTACCGGGGGCCAACCCTGCCCATGAAGAGAGATGATCGGACGATGGAAATTGATCCATATTGACTCCAATCTCTGCAATAAGAACAGCTGCTGTGGCCTCGCTCACCCCGGGGATCGTCTGAAGCAGCTCGTATTCTTCCCGGTACGGTTCTAGATGAGCATCGATTTTTTCTTCTAACTGGCTGAGCGACTTCTCCAGGTATTCGATGTGGTCCCAGCAGTCGCGGATCAAATCCATTTGGTGGCGAGTGATCGTGCCGAGCATGGAGTCTCTAATGGCTTCCTTCTTGCTTCGAAGTTTGCCTTTTACACTTTCCTCCACATCCTCCGCATCGACATAGCCTTTCGTAATCAAGGTTTCCAGCAGGTTCCGGCCGGACACCCCAAATACATCCGAAACCACCGTTCCCAATTTCACATTCGAGCATTCGAGGTATTTCTGGATACGATTCTTTTCCGCCGTGAGTTGGCCCAGGCGTTTCTTACGAAGCCGGCATAAATCACGGAGTTCCCGCACATCCTCGGAAGGAATGAAACTCCGCTCGATTAATCCTACACGAAGCAATTTCGCAATCCATTCGGCATCGCATACATCCGTTTTCCGGCCCGGGACATTCTTGATTCGTTGTGCATTAGCCACCGTAACATCAAAGTAACCTTCTAAGATGTTATACACCGGCTTCCAATACACCCCCGTGCTTTCCATGGCAATATGGGTGACCGCCTTGTGTTCAAGCCATTTTAAGAGCTCAAACAAATGTTTCGTCATCGTGCCAAACGTACGTGTTTCCTTCTCGACTTGATCCTCTTCACCGGGCGTGAGGACGCATACTACGATGGTTTCTTGATGGACGTCCATTCCGGCGCATCGTGAATACATGACTTCCATATCATCAGCTCCAACCTAAATTCCATGGTGAGGATGAACTCGAGCTTAACCATTTTTCTGTTCGCAGTTCTCCAAACGGGCGATTTGAAGCTAGCAAGGAGTTGTACACAGAGTTCGATCCTTACAGTTTTCGCACAGGGGTAAACCACCATTAACCGTAGCGTAGTGTTCACCATGGTACTAAAAGTATGGGATGGCACAACCTGCGATAAACGCACGCTGCTCATTTTCATGCTGGAGTTGTGCCTTGGAAGACATGATTGTTTTCGCATACATCCGGCTCGTCTTCCCTATCGCTGGAGCATTGTTTAAGTGATCAAGAAATACATTAAATTCAAAAAAACAGACGCCAGCGGCGCCTGTCCAATATAACTATATTTGAATTTACAAACCGTAATAACGGGACTTGTCCGGTCCATTGCTGGTGTATTCAGTCTTGAGTTCATTGCGGTAGGAACGCTCAATCTTGCGCACGTAGGAAAGTCTGCGGACATTCTTCATAACTTCCTCGGCGCGTTCCGCGTTCACATACATTACCGCATAGTGCATTTTTCGGGAAACATAGTGCAGTGTTCCGTATTTCTCCAGGTTACGCGCTGCCTTGACGTCGCTAACCCAAACGATATAACCTGTCCGTTCCGCAAACATAAGCTCATCCGCCTTTCTTTCTCTATTCTCCATACGGCCAGCTTATCCGCAAGAGCATTTGCCTCCGCTGCCGCATCCGCCTTTGGGGGACGGGTCATTGCTCGGAACCTTGATGCTGTCCGATACCGAGAAGGCGATTGCTTCAGACATGGAGTGAAGAATATCATCCAGCGTCTTCTCCGCATTCTTGAAGCGGACAACCTCTTCGAACTGTTCCATCTCCCGCTCTACTAACTCAACCTCATCCTTGGCCGAATGATAGTTCGGGTGAAAATGTCCAAACCGCTGTGTCTCCTCAAACAGCTCCTTCTTGCTCTGCAGCCGTTTGACCATGGCCTGGATTTCGGGGCTCTGATCGACCCGCCCTTTCCAGTATAAGTAATCCGACACTTCGGCGGATTGGTTAATCATATCGCCTAATTCATAGGCGTATGTCAGCACTTCGGCCATATCGACCGTATTTAATTCCGCTACGCTCATGAACTTCAACTCTTTTCTGCATTAATGTTCTACCGCAAACGGTAGACTACCTTATCATAACATATCCGGTTGCTCCAGAAGAAGAGGAATTTCTCTGTTTGACCGGATGCAGCAGCTTCATTTCCTGCCAGTCTTCGGCAGCAAGCTGAATCTGCTCTACAGTCCCTGAACCTGAACGCAGCAGATTCCCACGTACTCTCCACGGGCGGCCGCTTATTTGCTCCGGAATGAAGTCTGCTGTTTGGCCCTGCACGGAAATTCTAACCTTGATTCCCCAGCCCAGCGCCTGCTCCATCACCTTCTGCGCAGTGGTCACATGGTATTGCCTCCAGTGGTTGAACCACATTTGCGGAACGGCATCTTCACCCGGAAGCAGCTCCTGATCCTGCGCTG
The DNA here is from genome assembly GCF_000758605.1 of Paenibacillus sp. FSL R5-0912. Taxonomy (NCBI): domain Bacteria; kingdom Bacillati; phylum Bacillota; class Bacilli; order Caryophanales; family Paenibacillaceae; genus Paenibacillus; species Paenibacillus sp. FSL R5-0912. Next base: position 3,379,521 of record NZ_CP009282.1, on the reverse strand, counting down.
TCCCCGCCAGCGGCAGGAGCTTCGGATACGGAGCAGCATCAATCAGTCCCCGTTCCCCGGCAGGAGAAGGAAGCTCATAACGGAGCGTTGCAGCGGACCGTTCAAAAGGTCCGAACGGGTTGTGCGGCTGCAAGGCCTGCTCCCGGCCGCCGATGATTCTGGGCGGAGCCAGCCCGGCTGCAGCCAGCTCCTTGCGCAGCTGGCCGACAGATTCCGGGCGAACGATGAAGTGGAGCGGGCCAATCCGGGTCAGACTATCCTGCAGCCGGGGATGGGCAGCAATATCTCCGCTGTCCTGTTCACCTGCACAGGACAGCAGAATAACCTCATACAATGATGTCCGCCCGATTCCCTTAGCCCACTGCCGCAGCGACAGCTCCACTTGCTCCGGCAGCCCCCCCTGAGCATGCGCGGTAAGCCAAGCAATGGCATTCCCGGGAGGACAGCCCAGCTCCGCTGCGGACTCCAGCATTTCACGGGTCAGCCGGAAGCTCCAGAGGTCCTGATTATGCAGCAGCTCGGCGTATCCTGCCAGGGTCCAGCGGATGGCATAAGGAACTTCAGGCGGAACCAGCACCTCGAAATCCGGCTGGACAATGAACCTGCAGGCCGCAGGTACAGCGGATTCTGCGGATAAACCCCAGTCCGCGCCAGTCTCCCCTGACTTCAATGAGCAGCCGGAACGTATCTCCTCCTGATCCTGCTCCTCCTGATCCTGCTCCTGCTCCTGCTCCTGCTCCTCCTGCCCATGTTCTGGCCAGCCTTCTGATACAGCAACTCCGCCGCAAACTTCATCTGGTTGAGATTCCTTCGCTTTCACTATTTCTGAATCTTCTCTACTTATCTCCGGTTCTATTGTACCTGCCGAAGCTCCGTCCAGTTGCGGCTTCACTGCCTTCCACCGGAAGCAGAGCTCTCCCTTGGCTGAATAACCCAGGTCACACCATCCGAAGCCTACCAGGCAGCGGAGCCAGGCAATGGCGGACGCATGAAGCTCCGAAGCGTCCGGCCCGGCATCCGACTGCACCTTGGTTAGGCCGCTCTGTATCATCCAATCTAGAAGAGGCGGCACGGCAAACCATTCTCCCGAGGGGAATTCAGCTGTGGAGATCACATGCCTGAAATGCTGTTCATCAGGCTTCGGAGAGCCGTATCGGTTGATTACTATGCGGTATAGCATATCGGTCATCTCCTGCTCGGTCAGCGCCAGCCAGCACTGCAGCTTCGTTATATCTATTAAATATCCGCTGCTGCTGCGGCTGATCAGACCCAGAACAACCATCAAATCTACGATAACCGTTACCGAAAGCGGGTAAAGCTCAGGACTGTCCTGGTTCAGCTTAAGTCCAGCCAGATGCTCCTCCTGCACCGACAGCTGGCCTGCGAGCAAGCCAAGCTGCTTCTTGTGTATAAGTCCCTTGGCTGTCAGCGGCAAGCCCTCCCGCGCTGTAAATAACAGCCCCCGGAACAGCTCGGCAGCCAGACCCGTGCAGGTAGCAAGCTGGGCCTGTACATCTGTTTCTCCAAGACTCTGCGGACGGGCAGGCCAGAAGCTACGCCCGATCCGGGGGAACCTCTGCTGCGGGATCTGATACAGCTTCTCTCCCCACATTTTCTGGCGCAGCTCCAGCATTCCTGCCGTGAGCAGCTCGTTCAGCGCGAGCTCCTGCTCAGCGCGGCACAGGAATGCCGGCCGCAGCCGTTCAATGCTATCCGCCGCACAAGGGCTGGCTGCATGTTCCGCATATATCGCCTGGAGTACTGCCTGCGCTTCCGGCGTCAGCTTCTGCACATCTGCATCAGGCTTCTGCCTCATCATAGAATAGCCTCCTCCGCGGATTCCAGCATTCTGACTGCGTAATCGTAGCCTTGCTCGGTTAAGAACATCCTGCGCCGCAAGGCGAATTCCTGCTCCCTGCTGTCCCCCGAGACCAGCGTATAGAAATACGCCTTGTTGTCGCCCGGCTTTGGCCGCAAAATACGCCCCAGCCGCTGAGCCTCCTCCTGCCGCGAGCCGAAGGCTCCGGATACCTCAATCGCCACCGAGGCATCCGGCAGATTAACGGCAAAATTAGCCACCTTCGAGACGACCAGCAGGGGCAGCCGCCCTTCGTTGAAGGCGGCATACAATGCGCTCCGTTCCTTCTGTGTAGTTTTGCCGGTAATAAGCGGCGCGCCCAGAGTCTCCGCCAGCTGCTCCAGCTGGTCCAGGTACTGGCCGATCACCAAGATCGCCGCCCCGGCATGTGCCGCAGCAATCGATGCCGCGGCTGCAGCCTTAGCCTGATTGCCGGCCGCTAGGCGGAACTGTTCTTTCGCCCCGGCATAGATATATTGCTGCCGCAGCCGCTCATCCATCGGGACAATCACTTCTGTACAATCCACTGCCGCAATCCACCCCTGTCTCTCCAGCACCTTCCAGGGCAGATCGTAACATTTGGGCCCGATCAGGGAGAACACATCACCTTCCCGGCCGTCCTCCCGGACCAGTGTTGCTGTAAGACCCAGCCGGCGCGTAGCCTGAATGTCTGCCGTAGCCCTGAAGACAGGAGCCGGGAGCAGATGGACCTCGTCATAAATGATGAGCCCCCAGTTCCGCTCATTGAACAGATTCATGTGGACAAACGGTCCTCCCTTGGCTGTACGGTGGGTCAGAATCTGATAGGTGGCGACCGTGACAGGCCGTACCTCCCGCTTCTCACCGGTATATTCCCCTACTTCATCCGCGCTCAGGGTCGTCCGCTGCAGCAGCTCACCCCGCCACTGCTCCACCGAGGTGGTACTGGAGGTAAGAATCAGCGTTTCACACTGCAGATGCTCCAGGACTGCAATCCCTACTACCGTTTTGCCCGCTCCGCAAGGCAGAACAACAACACCGCTGCCGCCGATGCCCCCAATCCCCTGGAACTTCCTGACGGCATCCCTCTGATAATCCCGGAGCCCGAAAGCTTCCCCGGTAATTCCGTCGCCCTTGCCTGCTTCCTCTATCCAGGCAAGCTTCAGCTCCTGTCCATCCCGGAAACCGGCATAATCAAGTACCGGATATCCAAGTCCTGTTAATTCCTGCTTGAGCAGCCCCCTGTTGCTCTTCGGACAATAGCTGTGCAACGGCCCTGCCCTATACCAGCCCAGTTCTTTCAGAATCAGGCTGTCCTCCAGTTCATCCAGCAGTCCGGCCTGATCAGCCGAGAGCGTCATGAGCAGCGGATCCGTTACATGCGTGCGCAGCTGCAATCTTCCGTACCGGGACATCAGCTGCCTGATTTCACCCTCAAGTCCTGAGGGAATTCCCCAGCGTGACAGCCTGCGGAGCTTAGCAATAACCGCCTCTGCCTCCTGGCCACCAGCCGCTGCATTCCACAGGGACAACGGTGTTATCCGGTAGGTATGATAGACCGGAGGGCTTTTGACAAGCTCGGCAAATTCAGCCAGGACCGCCCTGGCCTCCTCATAACCGGGATGGCCGCATTCCAGCAGAACGGTCCGGTCGTCTCTGGTAATGCACGCACCCGTTCCATCAGTGTTCATAGTATCCCTCCTTGTGATCTATAGTGTGTAAGCTTTAATACAGCAGGAATTGGATCATCCCATAGACAGGTAGCACAAAATAACCCCACAACGTGGGGCTTTTCACATATTAATTTCAATTTTGAAAAAGCCCACCTCCGCGTAACGGACATGAGCTTTCCATAACCCTATTTAATGCAGCTGCCGCTGGGAGATTCCGCTTAACGCCTCTGATGCCTCATCCGCATAAATCCTTTTCACCGCCAAGTCGCCAAGCGACACAATTCCGATCAGCTTCTTGTCACGGGTCACCGGAATACGGCGGATTTGCCTTGAAGCCATCAGTTCCGCAGCCTCATCAACAGAAGCCGTCTCCGAAATGGAGATAATCTCCCGGCTCATGACGGTTTCAACGGCTGTGGAACCGGGATGCTTGTCCGCGTAACCCCGGAGTACAAGATCACGGTCCGTGATTACACCCAGCAGCGTTGCCCCGTCGGCCGAATCTACTACAGGAATGAAGCCCGTCCCGTAATCTCTCATTTTGACGGCAACCTCATAGATATTATCGAGCAGCGTGACCGAAGCCGGATCGGCGGTCATTACTTCCTTGACTGTCTTCAAGAATGAACCCTCCTGTCTGCCATGTCACCATGCCATTTGTGAGTAGTTTTACCTCAAGCGTCAAATATTATACAAATACATTATTGTTCATTTAGGCAGGAATCGGCCATAGCTACCAGAAGCTTCGCCCCATAGAGCATGGCATCCTCGTCAATGTCAAATTTGCTGTGATGATGCGGATAGACAGCATCCTTGTCCGGATTGCCTGCACCCACAAAGATGAAGCAGCCGGGAATTTCCTTAACATAATACGAGAAGTCTTCTGCCGGCATAATTTTCTCCATCAGAATTACATTAGCGCCTTCACCCAGCGCTTCCGGGGCGACACGGTAAAAGCGGTTAAACTCCTCTTCATCGTTCACCAGCGGCGGGTACCCCATCAGATAATCTACAGTCGCCTCTGCCCCATACGCTGCTGCGATGGAAGCTGTCATTTCCTCGATTCTGCGGCGGATCAGATAGCGCGTCTCTTCATCGAACGCGCGCACAGTCCCGGTAATCCGGCAGCGCTCGGCAATAATATTCTGGGCAGATCCGCCTTGAATCGTTCCTACGCTGACCACTGCAGGACGCAGCGGATCTACAGTCCGGCTGACTATGCTCTGCAGCTGGGTGACAAGAGCCGCCCCTGCCACAATGCTGTCCACCGTACGGTGCGGCATGCCGCCGTGGCCGCCCTTGCCGATAATATCGATGAAAAATTCATCGGCAGAAGCCATCAGCGGGCCTGGCGCGCTGCCCACGGTTCCTAGCGGAAACGGCGTCCACAGATGCAGCCCATAGACGGCATCTGCACCTTCCAGCACCCCTTCTGCGATCATCCCCATTGCACCGCCCGGACAGACCTCTTCCGCCGGCTGGAACAGGAAACGGATCTCGCCACGGATTTCTTCACGGCGTGCGCTGTAATAGGCAGCCGCAGCCAGCAGCATAGCCGTATGCCCGTCATGACCGCAAGCATGCATAACCCCGGGATTCTGCGAAGCATACTCCCGCCCATTCTCTTCAGTAATCGCCAGGGCATCCATATCTGCGCGCAGAACAACCGTTCTGCCGGGCAATGCCCCTGTAAGTATACCTGTCAGCCCGTAGCCGGACCCGCTTCTTCTAACTTCAATCCCCAGTTCGGACAGTCTTGCCCCGACATAGGCGGATGTCTCCTTCTCCTGATAAGACAGCTCCGGATGGCGGTGTAAATGGCGGCGCCATTTCACCATCTCCGGCAGCAGGTCCTCTACCGTTAACCTCTCCATAATTCTCCATTCCCTTCTCCGGCAGCATACTTCGGACAAGCCTGCAGTCTGACTCTTCTATGTAAAGACCGGCCGCAGCATGCCATATATCTTTTATTGTAGCAGAAACACAAAAAAGTAGGTATCAATAGGCCCGCTCTACCTTGCACAACCCCGTGAAACATACTATCATGAGGAGGAACATCGCAAATTTTAATTACAAATGTTTCATTATACTTCATAACAGGGGAGTTGTGCGCTATGATATTTGAGAACACGGGCCTCGAAGGATTGAAGAGTGACCTTCTTTATCTGGACGAGAGCGCAACCAAAGCCGGGTTTATCCGCTGGCAGTGGGAATACTACCGCGCTACATACGACTGCAAGATAGAAGACCGCCAGAACGGCGGCGAGTACTTCCTGCGGATCAACACCCGCGCTGTGGAAGGGAAGCTGGAAAAGGCGGATGCCATACTGGCCATTGAAGCCGTCTACTTGGGCAAAGCCACTTTCCCCCATGGTCTGGAGTATGAATCTCCTGTGCCTCAACCGGTGCTGGATACGGCAACGAAGCATATTCATCAACTGAAAGAGCTGCTGGAAGCTTGAGTACCGCGAAGGGAAAGATAGCCTCCAAAGCCAGCCTGCCCAAAAGAGGAACGCCCGATTTCCAATTGCTCATTCTCACGTTGCTGCTTGTCGGCTTCGGACTGGTCATGGTGTTCAGCGCCAGCTCCAGCTTGACTCTGGCCAGTGAGAAATTCAGCTATGACGCTTTTTATTTCGTGAAACGCCAGCTGGTCTGGGCCGTGCTGGGAAGCTTCGTCATGTTCACGGTGATGAATATCCACTACAGCAAGTTCAAGAAATGGTACGCTCCGATCTTCGTCATCACCCTGGTGCTACTGCTGTTCGTGGCCACCACCGAGAGAATTAACGGAGCCAAGAGCTGGATGAATATTGGCGGATTAGGCATCCAGCCTACCGAGCTGGCCAAGATCTCCATCATCCTGTACCTGTCTGCACTCATAACCAAAAAAGGCGAACGCCTGCGGGATCTTCGAACCGGATATATCCCTGTAATGATCATCGTCGGCATTGTGGCCGGACTGATCATGATGCAGCCGGATCTGGGCTCCTGTCTGATTCTCGTGGCTACCAGCGGACTTGTTATCTATGCCGGCGGCGCAAGCATGAAGCATATTCTTGGTTCGATCAGCTTGCTGGTGCTGGGTGTCGCACTGGTCATGGGAGCGAAGACTGCCATCGACTCCCTGTCACCGCCGACCGAGAAGGCAGCGGCCAATCAGGATTACAGACAAGGCCGGATTGAAGCCTTTCTGGATCCCGAGAGTAACTCTGATGGCAGCGGCTATAATATTATGCAATCACTGATCGCTTTAGGTGAAGGCGGGACACAAGGCTCCGGTTTCGGTCAAAGCATCCAGAAGCTGCACTATCTGCCGTACCCTTATACGGATTTTATTTTTGCCATTATCGGTGAAGAGCTCGGATTTGTAGGAACCTCTATCTTCCTATTGCTCTATCTGTATTTCATCTGGAGAGGCATTCTGATCGCACTGCGGTGTACAGACCCCTTCGGCACACTGGTCGGCATAGGTGTGATGGGGCTGATTGCGATTCAGGCCTTTATCAATATAGGCGGTGTGACCAACACTATTCCGCTTACGGGAGTTACGTTACCCTTCATCAGCTACGGCGGCTCTTCCCTGCTGGTCACCATGCTCTGTATGGGGATTATGCTCAGCATCTCCAGGGAAACCAACCGTCCCTCCAAAGAGGAAGTCGTCAAGTCTGTCACTACCGTCAGACAGGTGCGTGCGAATAGCCGTGCCAGCACGCGTGCCCGTTAAGTGGCTGCATCCTGACCGGTTGAATAGGGTATAACAAAAGGCAGTCCGGAATGAACTCCCCGGACTGCCTTTTGTGTACCCGCTATGCTCCTTAAGCAGTTAGCGCTTACGAGATCTCATCGTTCTTGAAGGCCACGCCTTCAACCTTAACATTTACCTCTACGATATGAAGCCCTGTCATGCTCTCCACAGCCTCGCGGACATTCTGCTGCAGCATCCGGCACACTTCGTGAATCGGCGTTTCATAGAGAACAATAATGCGCAAATCCACTGCCGCTTCCAACTGGCCTACTTCAACAGTAACGCCCTTCTGCACATTCTTGCCGCTCAGGCGTTTCGCCCAGCCCTCAGACAAACCGCCAGACATGGCTGCAATTCCGGGAGTCTCCAAAGCTGCCAATCCGGCAATTTTCGAGACAACATCATTCGATATCCGTATATTTCCCATTTCAAGTTGAAGTTGTTCTGCCATGCCATATCCCCCCTACACTCATTATCAATTATTGTAATTCGAAAACAGGCTAAAAAGCAAATGACTTTCTCGAATTCCCGTTTACAGTCAGGAACAATTTGGGTATATTGATTATGAATTCAACCTACATACAGAGACTGGAGTGTGCTTTACCTTGAAAAAATGGATTTCGCCGGCGCTGCTGGTCATCACCTTCCTCCTCAGCGCCATCGGACATTATGCGGACTGGGACCATACCCTGCAGTTCGTATTGTCCGCTATCTCGGTTATCTTCGTGGCCGGTTTCCTCGGCCGGGCGACAGAGAGCGTAGCTCACTATGCCGGTCAGCGGCTGGGAGGGTTCCTTAACGCTACATTCGGCAATGCTGCCGAACTGATCATCGCCTTCTTCCTGGTCAAAGAAGGACTTTTCGACATGGTCAAAGCCAGTCTCACCGGCTCGATCATCGGCAACCTGCTGCTGGTGCTGGGACTCAGTATTTTTGCCGGCGGCATGAAGTTCAAGGTTCAGAACTTCAATGTCACGCTCGCCGGGCTGAACGGATCGCTGATGATTGTTGCCGTCATCGCCTTGTTCGTTCCCGCCATGTTCTTCAACACCCACTCTATCACAGAGAAGGATACAGATGTACTCAGCCTTGTCGTCGCCGGCCTCCTGATTGCCGCGTACATGGCCTGGCTCGTCTTCTCTATGATTACGCACAAGAAATATCTCGCGGATGTAACGGATGACAGTGCAGAAGAGCTGCCTAATGAGCATGCTCCGGTCTGGTCCAGAAACCGTTCGATCCTCTATCTGGTACTTGCTACGGTTATGGTCGCTTTCGTCAGCGAATGGCTGGTCGGCACCCTGGAGACCCTAACAGAACGCTTCGGCTTTAGCGAGCTGTTCGTCGGTGCATTCCTGGTGGCAATCATCGGTAATGCCGCCGAGCACAGTGCAGCCATTATGCTGGCCATGAAGAACAAAATCGGCGCTGCGGTAGAGATTGCCGTTGGAAGCAGTCTGCAGATTGCGCTGTTCGTTGCACCGGTGCTGATCTTTGCCAGCTACTTCATGGGCAACACCATGTCCATTGTATTCACTACCATCGAGATTGTAGCTATTGCTGTATCGGTATTTATCGCCAAGTCGATTATTCAGGACGGCTCAACCAACTGGTACGAAGGACTGCTGCTGCTCACGGTATATCTGATTCTCGGTGTATCGTTCTATCTGGTATAACAACTCTGCACAAAAAAAACGCACATGAGCGGCCTCCCGGGTCCCCGTGTGCGTTTTTATGAATGACCGGAATTACATCTCCCGCTCCTCAGCCTTCTTATTGAGTGCTTCGTACAGTACAGCCAAGTTGCGTTCCAGCTTGCTTAGAACCTGCTTGCCTGTGAATTCAGGCACCAGCCCGGCTCTGACCGCAAAATCAACCTCTCTGGAGAAACCATACATCTGGGTATCCAGCACTTCCTCATAGAGAGGGCAGTAACGAGTCGCCAAATTCTCCATCTGCACTTCGATAAGCTTCTCAATTTTATTGGCATCTTCTTGTAGAAGATTGATTGCTTTAATATTAAGCTGTTCCTGCAAATCCGATGAAGTCATGCATTATCCCCCCTATGTCCAAAAGTTACAGCTTCTACTGCTTATTATACTTAATATTAGTCGAAATCAGGACCTAATACAAGAATTCAGTTTACGTTTCGTGAAGAACGGACAAATATTACGGGTCACATAGCAAAAACGCCCTGCCGCAAGGCCGGACGTCTTCGGAAATAATGGATTACTCCGCTACAACTGTAAAGTTCAAATTGTGCTTAGCAAATACTTCGCTCATTGCTTTCTTGGCTTCCTCGGCATCTGTGCCATGTACATGAAGCTCGTAGCTTTGGCTGGATACCAGAGTAGTGAACAGACCAAGGATACTCTTAACATCAATGTACTTGTTGTCCGCTTGTAGAACGATAGATGAATTAAACTGGCTGGCTGTTTGTGCAATATCCACGATTGCCGCATTGTTACTGGACATGAGAATCCCTCCACAACTTGATTATAAACTTAAGTTCATTTGTAACCAATTCCATGATACATTGAATCCGCTTACTCACGCAAGGTGTTTCTCGAAAACAAGCTTGCAAGCTTGCATTTCAGAGCTTTGTTTTACATTTTATTTCAGATTCTCGGGATTCAGACCTTCAAGCTCCGGCAACACAAAAATTCCGTCCTTCCGGATGAGCACATCGTCAAAGTAAATCTCTCCGCCGCCGTACTCCGGACGCTGAATGAGCACGAGATCCCAGTGGATGGACGAACGGTTGCCGTTGTCAGTTACATCATAAGCCTGGCCCGGTGTAAAGTGCAGGCTGCCTGCGATCTTCTCATCGAATAGAATGTCCTTCATCGGATGCAGAATATACGGGTTGAAGCCAATGGCGAATTCGCCGATATGGCGCGCGCCGTCATCGGAATCGAGTATCTCGTTCAACCGCACCGTGTCATTGCTGGAGGCTTCGATGATTTTGCCTTTCTCAAACGTAAACTTCACATTCTCAAAAGTCACGCCGTTATAGAGCGTCGCCGCATTGTAGCTGATTGTCCCGTTCACAGAGTCACGCACCGGTGCGCTGTAGACTTCACCGTCGGGAATGTTCTTCTGGCCGGAGCATTTCTCTGCGCCGATGCCTTTGATGGAGAAGGTCAGCTCCGTTCCGGGACCGGCAATCCGCACCTTGTCCGTTCTGCGCATAAGCTCAGCCAGCGAATCCTGGGCTTTGTCCATTTTGGCATAATCCAGATTGCAGACCGCAAAGTAAAAGTCTTCAAAAGCTTCGGTTGTTGTATTGGCAAGCTGCGCCATACTGGCATTAGGGTAACGCAATACTACCCATTTGGTATGCTTGACGCGTTGTTCGCTATGTACCGGGTGGGAATAGAGTGAATTGTAGAGCTTCATGTTCTCTTCCGGCACATCAGCCAGATCATTGACATTCTCACCGGCACGGATGCCGATATAGCAGTCCATCTGCTTCATCCGGTTCAGATCTATCTCTGCCCAGGTCTGAATGCCTTCAGGTGTAGCATATTTAAGCATGCTGCGCAGAACGGTACGATCCGTCAGCTGTACAAATGCACGGCCTCCGGCTTTGCCCACTTCTTCCACTACTGCTTTGATTAAATCTCTTTCACTGCCGATCATTTCGACGAGCACATTCTCGCCGGGTTGTACGTTTACGGAATACCCTACCAGGTTCGCCGCAAGCTTCTGAATTCGTGGATCATTCATGTTTCTCTCTCTTCCTTCCTCATGCTAAAAATAAATATACCGTTATATTGTAGCATGCCCGCTAAAGAGCGCAAGCTCTTACGGTATGTGAGCTTTCATTGATAGCCATAGAAATCAACCTGTGTAATGTAGGTTTCCTCAGTAACCACTCCCGCACTGCCGGGGGAGGTTGTCGTCCGGTTACAGGTCAGCCGCGCGGGCAGATTGCGCTTCGCGTCTACCTTGAGATAATAAACCGTTCTGATACTGGCTTGCTTCAGTCTCTGCTGCAGTTCAGCCTGCTTCTGCTCCCATAATGCTGCGCGTGCCTCCAGCTCCTTAGCGGGCTCTCCAGCAGCCGTTCCAGTGGCAACCTGGCTAGCGGGCCTTATCGCCTGCATCTCCCGTTCCAGCTCCGCCGACAGCTGGCTGCGCGCTTCCTCCGGTGTCAGTTCAATGCGCAGCACGCGGGTTCCCCTGGCACTCCCCGCCTCCTCGGTTACCGTCTTCTCCCGCCCCTCCAGCTCTTCCAGCTGCCGGAGCGGGTTCAGCGCCTCCAGCGGATTACTCTCCTGCGAAGTCGGCGCTGCCTGCTGCGGCTTCCATTCACCGTCTTCCTTCACCAGTCTGGTATAGTAAGCCGGAACATCCCTTGAGCCTTGCTCAAGAGGATGCGGGGCTGATTCGGAGGCGGTACCCGGCTGGCTCCCGTCCGGCAGCAGGGAATATAAGCTGACCTTGTTATGCTCCGCCACCTTTCCTCCATAATAGAGTGAGGATTCCGGAACCGCCTTGCCGCCGACCAGCAGCGCTGCTGCCCCTTCGAAGGAAACGCCGTCACTGCCGTCCATCCCGGCCAGTACGAGACTCAGATCCTCCGCAGCCGGTCTGTCATTCATGACACCGCAGCCGCTTACAGGAATCAAACAGATCAGCAGGACAAGGGAGAGGATTCCTGGACGGGACAGCAATATTTTCATCATGGCATTCAAGACCTCCGGTCAGATTAACATTCATTCTTCCTAGGGTCTCCCTGATTGCAGGGCTTATACGCAAATCAACCCCACAAACAACCCCACAAAGTGGAGCTTAGGCTTCGATGATGACTCAAGTATCTTGCGGGAGCCTCAATAAATAAAAGAACCCTTGAGGCTTAGGCCCAAGGATTCTTAGCGGTATTCTCAACGATTTTGTTATCAATCACTACCTGGTTCCGCCCGTTGTTCTTGGCTTCATACAGCGCCATGTCCGCCCGGTAGAACAGTGATTCTACACTCACTCGCTCATCTGTCCAGCTCCACTCTGCAATACCGCAGGACACGGTTACACGCGGCTCCGTCTCCCCCATCACCCGCTTACGGATGCGCTCGGCCACAAATATTGCCTGTTGCACCCCAAGCTGGGGCAGGTACACGGCCAGCTCTTCTCCACCCCACCTGGCGGCGACATCCCCCTGGCGGATCGAGGACTTCACAATTTCACTTACCTGCTTCAGTATCTTGTCACCCTTCTGGTGGCCGTAAGTGTCATTGACCGCCTTGAACTGATCGATGTCAACAACAATCAGCGTTCCGCAGAAATCCGTAGACTGCCGCTGTTGGATCTCCTCATCCAGATAATGCCGGGCGAAGAGCCCGGTCAGGCTGTCGCGGTTCGCCAGGCGCCGCACTTCAGCATGCAGCCGCGCGTTGCCAACCGCGAGCCCGATATGCCCAGCCATAGCCTGCAGCAGCCTGTAGCTGTCATAGGAGAAGAAGTGGGCGTCCTTATGGGCGAGCATAATAGCCCCCCGAACTTCTCCCCCTACACTTAGCGGAGTGGCGATCAGCGACTGTGAGCCTGTAGCATCCAAAAGCTTAGACGTCAATCCGGCGGCGTACTTATAGTCGGATAGAAGCAGCGGCTCGCCTGAAGTATAGACCTTTCCGCCCAGTCCATGCCCGGCCTCCACCAATTCCCCCAATAGCGGGATATGATTGCAGGCAATGACTTCGAGTCCGCCTCTTTCTTCATTCATATGGAGGATGCAGCAATAATCGGCTTCGAACATCCCCAGAAGCTCCTCAAAGGCAAATTGAAAAATATCCCCAAGACGCAGGCTCTGATTGAGACGCTGCGTAAGTTCATTACTCATGCGCAGCTCCCGGATAAGCTGGTTGGAGCGTTCATACAGCTTGGCATTCTCGAATGCCGTGCCGGCCGTATCCGCAACCATGGTCAGAAAGCGCAGATCCACTTCACGGAAGGAGGACTTGTCCAGGACCATATGAAAGACACCATAGACCCCCTGCTTACCTCCGAGCGGAAGACCTACCTCGACCGTACAGCTGTCCTCACGTCCGGTATGAAGCGCAACCCGGCCATCCTTGAAGGCTCTGGCACATACGTCATTAATGGCCCAGCGTAGCGGCAACGGTTTAACCTGGGGATGCGCACTGCGGTGGTCCTGCGACATGTACAGGTCCAGCCGAGCCCCGGGATACATCGCCGCAATACTGTCAATCACCTCGGTAAGCACGGCATCCACATCAATGTTGTCATGCATCCGCTGGACAATCTGAAAGAGCAGTGAACGGCGGCTGCTCTCCCGCTCAGCATGCAGGTGCACACCTGCAAGATCTGAAACAAATACATGCTCAAATTTATGATAAAAGCAGGTCTGGTAGTGCATCGACATCGCTTCTGCCGTATGTCTTCCCCCTTCTGCATACTGCTCTGACGGCATCTCACAGCCGAGGATCGCGAATATTTCCCCGTGCCCGCGTGTGAAAATCGGCATAGCTAATAATGTTCGCGCCTGTCCAGCCTCTTGAACCTCTATGGCATGCATCCCGCCAGAGCGCAGACAGGCTTCCGCCGCCTCTTCCCATTCAGACTTCCAACGCCCCTGCCGGAATTCGAATATGGGATCAATCCATTCTGCTTCATAGTTCAGTACACACCAGTTCCAAGACTTGGCGAAGGACGGTACGGCCTGTCCAAGCCATTCATTGAAACTCTCGGCAATCAAATTGGCTGCATAAGGAAAATCATGGGACACTATGTCCGTCTCCCGCAGCCAAGCAGTGGGATCTTCATAATCTCCGCCTGATTGCTTGATGTCCTGTAACAGCATACGACTACCCTTGCGGTCGTATGCTTCCTGCTCCGACATAAAGAGGATCCCCTTTGCTATTTGATATCAAATTTTCCCGAAAACATCTAATTAGCTATATTTTACTCCCTTTTCTTAGGTATTGCATTATATTTTCCTCAAAACCGGGATTTTTTTTAGGACCAAAGAACTAACGACAAAGATAGACAAAAACTCTTTTAAGTTGCGCTTGACTTTGACTGTCATTTTCATATAATATTTATTGTTGAACAAGACTGTAACAAGTCTTAATTGGGCGTAACGTTGTGTCACCCTCTACGCATTTCGTTACTGCCAGGGCAGCGGCTGAACTTCCCTCGGCAGTGTGAAACCATCTAACGCTTTCACGGATACGATTTGCGGCGCAAATAGGCCCTACAATACATTTTCAAATTAAAAGGAGTCTACTATAATGGCACGTTACACCGGACCTAAATTCAAACTCAGCCGCCGTCTGGGCATTTCCCTAAGCGGTACAGGCAAAGACCTGAAACGCCCTTTCCCACCAGGACAGCACGGCGCTAACCAACGCAGAAAAGTAAGTAACTACGGAATGCAGCTTTTGGAAAAACAAAAACTGCGTCACATGTACGGCTTGGGCGAAAAGCAGTTTAAAACTCTTTTCACCAAAGCACAAAAGCTCCAGGGTATCGCGGGCGAAAACTTCATGTTCCTGCTCGAAAGCCGCTTGGACAACCTGGTTTACCGTCTTGGATTTGCTAACTCCCGTGCAGGCGCACGTCAGCTGGTATCCCATGGACACGTAACCGTTAACGGCAAAAAAGTCGACATCGCTTCTTACCGCGTAAGCGTGGGCGACGTTATCGGACTTCGCGAAAGAAGCCGCGCTATGGGTTCTATCAAAGAAGCTCTTGACAACCGTTCCCACCTTCCAGGTTACTTGGAATATGCTGATGGTTCATTCGAAGGCAAATACATTCGTTTGCCAGAACGTGCCGAGCTGTCCCAAGATATCGATGAGAAACAAATCGTCGAATTCTACAACCGTTAAGATTCCGCTGCAAGCAGAATCTGATCAAAGCTCCCGGATACTTTATCCGGGAGCTTTTTTTGTTCTATCCCCCTCTCGGCATAGCGATACTCCTATAGTTTGCTCCCGGAAACAACACTTAGGACTATTCCGCCCTCAGCATCTTTGGCAAAAGCAGCGTCAGAGTAAATCCCCTGCGGCAGAAGCGCATTCAAAATCGCCAAATTGTGCTATAATAGTTCCGTTAAAAGGAGGATAATCGTCGATGGTTGAGGAGAATAAGAAGAAGACCGCAAAACAGCGTCCACCGCGCAGATCCTGGCTCCGCAGGTTCGGTTCAGTCGTGAAGTGGATGTTTATACTCGGTATACTCGGCATTCTGTTTGCCGGTGGCGCTGTGGCAGGCTACGTGACTTCGATAGTGAAAGATGACCCTGTCCGCACCGAAGAATTAATTCAACAGGAAGTCAGCCAGAACGCTATTACCGGCTTTGCCTATTTCAGTGACGGGCAGCCGATCGGCCAGCTCCGGACGGAAGAAGACCGCAGACTTATTGAATTCAACGATATTCCACAGCTTGTGATTGATGCCGTTCTCGCTATAGAGGACAATAATTTCTACAATCATAAAGGGGTGGATTTCAATGGCACCCTGCGTGCAGTCAAGCAGAGGCTGCTGAACGAATCCGTTCAGACCGGGGGCAGTACGCTGACCCAGCAGTTGGCTCGCCGCGTGTTCCTGAATCTGGACCGGACAGAAGACCGCAAGGTGAAGGAGATCCTGCTGTCGCTTCGGCTGGAACGTTTTCTGTCCAAGCAGGAAATTTTAACGGCATACTTAAATAAGGTTCCTTTCGGGAACGGATCGAATGGCTATAATGTATTCGGCATCAAGGCTGCCGCCAAAGGCATCTTCGGTCTCGATGATCTGGAAAAGCTGAATGTAGCACAAGCGGCTTATCTGGCCGGCCTGCCCCAGCTCCCATCCAAATACTCCGCCTTTAGCGGCGTAGGCGAATTCAATGAGACTGCCTTTGGCCGGGCCATGGAGCGCCAGCGCCTGGTGCTGCGGCGGATGCTGGAGGAGAACAAGATTACTACATCCCAGTATGATGAAGCCCTGCTCTTTGATGTCAAGGGCTCGCTTGCTCCGCATACGAAGAAGGCTTATGCTACCTTCCCTTATCTGATGATGGAAACAGAGCGCAAAGCGGCTGAAATTATGCTGACGCTGAACGAAGACAACGCAAGTGCTGGTTCGGATTCTGCTGCTGCCACCCCCACCGACAACACGCAGCTTCTCGAGGAAGCCCGCCAGCAGCTGATGACCGGGGGCTACCGTGTATACACTACCATTGATAAGAAAGTGTACAGCGCGATGCACAGCATCTCGGAAGACAGCGATAACTTCACGAAGGACAGCAAGGCCAGAGGTAAGGAACAGACGGCCGGCATCATGATTAACAACAAGACCGGCGCGATTCTCGGGATGATTGAAGGACGTGACTTCAACATCGAGCAAATGAATTATGCTACCCAGATGATCCGCCAGCCCGGTTCCACCATGAAGCCGATTGCCGCGTATCTGCCTGCACTGGATGCCGGATTAATCCAGCCTGCAGGCATCCTGGACGATGCCCCGATTATTATGAAGGACGGCGGCAAAGGCTTCCACATTCCGAAGAATGCCAACAACCGCTATCAGGGTCTGGTTACCGCCCGTTATGCCTTGAACAAATCCCTGAACCTTCCGGCCCTCAAGCTGTTCAATGACAAGGTGGGGATCGAGAAAGCCTGGGCCTTCTCCAAGAAGCTCGGGATTACTACGATTCAGGACGATGATTATAATGCACAGACCGGAGTAATCGGCGGACTGCGTTACGGGGTTTCCGTTGAAGAATTAACGAATGCCTATTCCTCAATCGGCAATCAAGGCGCATTCAATGATGCTTATATGATTGAGAAGATTGTAGACGCACAAGGCAAGATTATCTATCAGCACAAAGTGAATCCTGAGCAGGTCTTCTCCGAGCAGACCGCTTATCTGATGACGGATATGCTGCGCACAGTAATAACCGACGGTACGGCAAGTACAGTCAAAACTAAATATGAGCACTTCAAAAAAGTTCCGATTGTCGGCAAAACCGGTTCTACGCAGAACTACGGGGATGTCTGGTTCATGGGTTATACCCCGGATGTTACCCTGGGCATGTGGGTTGGATACAAAGAACAGATTAACACCCTGCAGGGAGATACGCAGAAACGGCAAGCGCAGACTTTGTGGACCAAGGTTATGAATACCGTGATCGACAAACGTCCGGAGCTGTTCGTGACGAAGGAATTTCCGAAGCCGGAGGGTATTGTCAAAGCGACGGTCTCCGCTTACAGCGGCAAGAAACCGTCGGAGCTGACAGATAAATTCACCACGGACCTGTTCAACACCAAGTTCGTACCCACAGAAAGTGATGACGGAATCTCCAAAGCCAAATATATCACCTACAACGGGGTGAATTACCTTCCGTTGGAAGGAACACCCGAGGATTTCCTGAAAGAGAAGATTGTCGTCAAGCGGGAGAAGCCGATTCAGAACTTGGTCAAAGAACTGCTTGCGGCCTTCCCGGCCATGAAAGAACATGAATCTCTGTCGTATTACATGCCGGAAGATGCCAAGACTGACTTCCCGACTGAGGTGGACCCCCGGGTGGATGACGGCAGCGCGCCTAGTGCTCCGGGTGAAGTGATGGTCTCCTACAGTACCGGCAAAGCAGTAGTTACCTTCACTCCAAGCGGATCATCCGATGTTGTAGGCTACCGGTTATACCGTTCACTGAACGGCGGCTCCTTCCAAAAGCAGGCTGTACTCTCAGCAGGTGAGAGTACCGTCTTCAAGCCCGGAACGCCTGCCAGCGCCAATGCCACCTTCTATGTGGCTGCTGTAGACGTTGCAGGGCATGAGACAGCCTCCGGCAGTGTAGCCGGGACTCAGCCTACACCAGAGCCGACGCTGCCTCCAGAGGAAGTACCGGGCTCTGGCGGCACGGAGCCAACGCCTGATCCGGGAATCATTCCGGAAAGCAGCGAGGATCCGGGTATAATCATTGTCCAGCCGCCAGGCGGCAATGAAGCAACACCGTCTGGCAGCAGCAACGAATCTGGCGGCAATACCGGTGCAACCACGCCATAAGCTACAGTCTGTGGATGGCGCTCTGAATGAAATGCAAAAGACCGTTCCCTGTATCCGAGGGAACGGTCTTTTCTATAGGCTGGCTGATAGAGTCTTCAATCCTCAATCGTAGATAAATCGCCTGCCGGAAGATGCAGCTCCCAGGCCTTCAGGACACGGCGCATAATTTTGCCGGAGCGGGTCTTCGGAAGCTTCTCCTTGAATTCAATCTCGCGCGGCGCAGCATGGGCAGACAGGCCCGCTTTGACAAAAGCAGCAATCTCGTCCTTCAGCTCTGCAGTCGGGGCGTAGCCATCCCGCAGTGAGATGAACGCTTTGATAATCTCTCCGCGCATCACATCCGGCTTGCCGATCACTCCAGCCTCAGCCACCGCCGGGTGTTCAACCAGTTTGCTCTCCACCTCGAACGGACCGATCCGCTCTCCGGAAGAATTGATTACATCATCAATCCTGCCCTGGAACCAGAAGTAACCGTCTTCATCCATATAAGCCGAATCCCCGGAAATATACCATCCGGCAATCCGGAAGTATTCATCATATTTGGCCTGATTGTTCCATACCTTACCCATCATCGACGGCCAGGGTGTCCGGATCGCCAAATTGCCCATGGAATACGGCGGCAGAATGTTGCCGTGATCATCCAGGATCGCAGCTTCAATTCCGGGCAGCGGCCGCCCCATGGAGCCAGGCTTGATATCCATCCCCGGATAATTGCAGATCAGCTGCGCTCCTGTCTCCGTCATCCACCAGGTGTCATGGATCCGCTGATGGTAGAATTTATCACCCCAGCGCACGACTTCCGGGTTCAGCGGTTCCCCAACAGACAGGACATGGCGCAGACTGCTCAGATCAATATCCTGAAGGCTTGCTTCCCCTGCTCCCATCAGCATACGGAATGCCGTAGGCGCACTGTACCATACCGTTACCCCATAGCGTTCAATGGTCTTATACCAGTCCTGCGGGCTGAAGCGGCCTCCCCGGATCACATTGGCTACTCCATTTAGCCAAGGAGCGAAGATCCCGTAAGAGGTTCCGGTCACCCAGCCGGGATCTGCCGTACACCAGTACACATCATCCGAACGCAAATCCAGTACAACCTTGCCTGTATAATAATGCTGTATCATTGCCCGCTGCACATGATAGATGCCCTTAGGCTTACCGGTGGACCCGGAGGTATAATGCATGATCAAACCATCCTCAAGACCCAGCCATTCCGGTTCCAGCTCTGCCGAAGCTGCAGCCATTTCCGCTTCATAACTCAGCAGCCCCGGATCTTCAGATGAGGAATCTCCGACCAGAATAATGTGGCGCAGCCCCGGAAGCTGGTCGCGCTTCACCCGCTGCAGCAGCTCCGGCGTAGTCACCAGCGCCACCGCTCCGCTATCCTCCAGGCGGTCCTTCACGGCTGTTTCCATGAACGCCTCGAATAGCGGGCCTGCTACGGCTCCCACCTTCAGAATGCCCAGCAGGCTGAAGTACAGCTCCGGTGTGCGCGGCATGAAGATGAATACCCGGTCCCCTTTACCAATCCCATATTTATGGAGCACATTCCCGAATTTGTTCGACCGTTCACGCAAGTCGGCAAAGGTATACCTCTCCACGCGCACAGTATCACTATAGATCAAAGCAGTAGCTGCTCCCCGCCCCTCCTGCACATGACGGTCTACGGCTTCATGAGCCATATTCACCTTACCTGTTCCATGCCAGGAGAAGCTGCTCTCGACATCCTCCCACCGGAATTCGTCAACGGCCCGGGAATAATCCTTCATATTCGCGTGCTGCACACGGCCCGGCAAAATTTCGCTGTGGACTTGCCCCATTACTCTTGCCTCCCCTACTGGTTTGATTTAAGCTTTAAGGGTAAGAATCTCTTAACTGCAATGTTGTCAACGCGCCAAATGTGAATTTTTCGTGTCGGAACCAGTATATCACAGGAAGCGGTTACATTCCATAATATAGTGAACCGGAGGGAGCCCAATCATGGAGCACTGCAAAATCCTCGTGTCCCATACCTTAGAGCGTAAAGACAGGCTTATATCCGTTGAAGGACCTTTACCTCCGGATACTCTCAAGCTCCTGGCTATGCACCGGGATCTGGATGCCTTCCGGAAGCCGCAGGAACAGCTGGAAGCGTTGATCGAGATATCAGAACTGGCGGAAGGCCGCGTCGTCGCTGCAGTGGTCTCAGGCGTTATAGTAGGGTATGTCACCTTTCATTATCCGGATGAGCTGGAGCTGTGGTCCCAGGGAGGGATGGAAGATCTCGTAGAGCTGGGGGCCATCGAAGTCGCGGATGAATACCGCGGATGCGGGCTTGCGAAGCTGCTGGTCTCCAGTGCTTTTGAAGAAGGGCAATTGGAGAACTGCATCGTATTCACTACAGAATATTATTGGCATTGGGATCTGAAGGGCAGCGGCCTCACGGTCTGGGAATACCGGCAGATGATGGAGAAGCTGATGAAGACCGTAGATATGGTGTGGTATGCCACGGATGACCCGGAAATCTGCTCCCATCCGGCCAATTGCCTGATGGTGCGCATGGGCCAGGCTGTTCCACTGTCCTCCCGCGAGACCTTCGACCGGGTCCGCTTCAGACAGCGGTTCATGTATTGATAGGAGCCAGTTGCATTGCGCCGAGCTTACATTGCCTTCAGCATATACTCCAGTATGGCGTGTGAACGTTCCGCAGCAGTCACCGTGAACTCACGGTAATTGACATGGGCCGAACCATCCGCTTTGTCAGACATGGAACGGATGATCACAAACGGCGTCCCGTTCATATTGCAGACCTGGGCGACAGCTGCCCCCTCCATCTCGGCGCAAGCTCCGTCCAGCTGTTCACGCAGCACGGTAACGGTATCCTTACTTGCAATAAACTGATCTCCGGACAATACAATACCTGTCACAGACTTCTGATTCAGCTCCCGGCACGCCTGCTCCGCCAGCTTCACCAGCCGCGGATCTGCCGGAAATGAAGAGGTCTCCTGGTAGGGAATCACCCCTCTGGCATAACCAAGCGCTGTCACATCCATATCGTGCTGGATGCACTGCGATGAAATGACAATGTCCCCGATATTCAAATCGGGATGCACTGCGCCTGCCACACCTGTGAACAGGACCCGCGAAACGCCGAAGCTGTCCAGCAGAATCTGCGTTGTAACTGCAGCATTCACCTTACCGACCCCCGATTTGCAGAGCACCGCTGGTTTGCCGAATACACTTCCCGAATGGAAGGTTATCCCTGCCTTTACGGTTGTCTCTCTATTCTTCATTTCCTCAAGCAGCAGTATAATCTCTTCATCCATTGCGCCAAGCAGACCCAGAACTTCACTCATCCAAAACCCTCCCTTTTATTACTACCCTGAAACATAAAAAGCTCCCGAAGGAGCTTTCTACGTACCTTATATTCACTTGTTAAACGGACAAATCTTATTTGTTCACATGGTTGACGGACAGGCGAAGTATGGTTTCATGCGGCAGAATAACCCGCGGGTTCTCCACCGTTTCCTTCTTCATCAGTTTCGTCAGCAGTCTCATCGCTACCGCTCCCAGATCGTACATTGGCTGTGCCACAGTAGTGAGCAAAGGACGAACCATAGATGCCATCCGGATATTGTCGACACTGATGATCGAGAAATCGTCTGGAACCTTCAAACCTTCATCTTGAATACTGTGAATTGCCCCAATGGCCATCTCATCGGTTGCTGCAAAAATAGCAGTCGGTTTCTTCTTGAGACCGAGGAAGTACTTCATGGCTTCGACACCGGATTCGTAACGATAGTTACCGATGCGGACCAGATCCTCCTGGTACTCAATGCCTGCCGCTTCCAGTGCTTTCTTGTAGCCGTGGAACCGGGCATAGCCGTTCGCGGGATCCTGCAGTGTTCCGCTGATCATTGCAATCTCACGGTGGCCGTGACGGATGAGCGTGTTCACTGCATCAAACGCAGCCGTCTCATGATCGATATCGACGGAAGGGTATGTACCCTTCTCATCACGCGTGGCGCAGAGCACAATTGGAACTGCTGAGGTCTGGAAAGCCTGAATATGCTCCTCCGTAACGGTTCCGCCCATGAAGAGCAGCCCGTCCACTTGCTTCTCAAGCAGCGTGTTAATAACACGAATTTCCTTCTCCTTGCGCTTGTCCGCATTACACAAAATGATATTGTAGTGATACATATTGGCAATATCTTCAATCCCGCGGGCAATTTCCGCAAAAATCGAGTTGGAGATATCAGGGATAACAACCCCAACGGTTGTCGTTTTCTTGCTGGCGAGACCTCTCGCCACGGCATTTGGACGATAGCCCAAACGCTCAATCGCTTCAAAAACCTTCTTCCGGGTCTGCGGTTTCACGTTCGGGTTATTATTCACAACCCGTGATACCGTAGCCATAGATACGCCTGCTTCTCGAGCTACATCGTAAATGGTTACCGTCAAATTACTCTCTCCATTGCGATAAATTTTATCGTTCGACTAATTAAAATTATGATACGACACTTTGTACAATTGTGCAATGATAACGCTTCATTTTCCTTTCAAAATTTCTTTCAAAGGTTGAAACGCCAGTCCTGGCGCGGCTTTAGCGCCTTCCGCCAATTCCTGATACTCCAATAACTCCCAGCCGTAAACCGCTTTAAATTTCAGAAACGCAAGGGCGGATAAAAGCGGATCCTGCGCTCCATCCCCAAGACAGCAGCAGCAATTCTGTAATCTCTTTCTATCGTATCAAAAAGTGCGTGAAAAATCCAACATTCGTTGAAAGATTTTCATTGATTTTGCAGAAAAATTTTTCAAAACGCCAAAAGCGCCATTTATTTGGCACTTTCTGCCGATTGAGCCGTTAATTGGGACAGTCTAAGTTCAGTTTCACCCATCCATGACCTGTCGGACATATCTACAGCTACGCGGTAAACGTCCAGCAGCAGATCTATCCGCCCCTGAATCGCACTCCGGATTGACTCCTCCAGTTCAGGCAAGCCGCCGGCAAATAAACCGGAAGCAAACGTTTCCTTCAGCACACTGGCCCACTCATTGCGCTCTGCAAACGAGAGCTGCTTCCGGCCAGGCGAAGTTGCAGCAAGCTCCCCGATGAGCTTCCCCAGATCCCCTTTGATCACGGGCAAAGGTTCATAGCGGGCACACTGTCTGCAGGTATATACCGGTACATGAGTAATTTTGATCTTTGCACTATAAATCAGCGTATGCATATGTATGGTCATGATCCCGCCGCAGCCGCATGACTTCTTCATTAAGTTATCTTTATACATCTCCCACACCTCAGAATGATCTTTTAATAAACCAAGCAAAAACAGCTACACCGTCCTGGAACAATTATTGCATGAAGTCTATCCATTATCTTATAAAAAACGCGTAAGTTTACCTGTTCAGATGCTATATTCGACCTTACTCCTGCGAATCCCTGCCGTTTTGCATATAATGATTTAATTGGCAATACGCTTAGGTTTTACCAAATGAAAAGTGACTTCAACTTTTTCTTTTGATAGAATGGCTTAGAACCGAGATGTTATTAACCGGAAGGAGCTGCATGGAATGAGACTGGCTGGCAAAAAGGTTATAGCGCTTGTAGATGATGAGTTCGAAGATTTGGAGCTCTGGTACCCTGTGTACCGCGTGCGGGAAGAAGGCGCCGAGGTTCATTTGGCCGGACTGGAAAAAAACAAGACCTATGTGGGCAAATACGGTGTACCCGCCACCGCTGAATATTCATGGGATGAACTTAACGCAGCCGATTATGACGGCATCCTGGTACC
The DNA here is from genome assembly GCF_000758605.1 of Paenibacillus sp. FSL R5-0912. Classification (NCBI taxonomy): domain Bacteria; kingdom Bacillati; phylum Bacillota; class Bacilli; order Caryophanales; family Paenibacillaceae; genus Paenibacillus; species Paenibacillus sp. FSL R5-0912. Next base: position 3,355,473 of record NZ_CP009282.1, on the reverse strand, counting down.
CGGAGGCTGGGCTCCCGACAAAATCCGCCGCTACAGCGCAGTACTGAAGCTGGTGCAGGATTTCAATGATGCCAAGAAGCCTATCGGGCAGATCTGCCATGCCGGCTGGGTATTGATCTCTGCCAAAATACTGGAGGGTGTGACGGTCACCTCCACTCCAGGCATCCGTGATGATATGGAGAATGCCGGAGCCATCTGGAAGGACGAGCCTGTGGTGACCGACGGACATATCATTTCAGCCCGCCGTCCCCCGGATCTGCCGCCTTACGGCAAGGCTTTCTGCGATGCGCTGGCGGGGGAATAACCTGCTCCATACTGAAGATGAGTGATGTTAATACATGAAGAGCCCTGTTCTCCGCTGTAGCGGCGAGCAGGGCTCTTTTGAATTGCATTGTATTATTTGCGAAGAGTAAGCTCTGCAGAACCTTTAATCAGATTCGGGTAACTGATGATCTTGAAAGTCAAAGGCTGCGGCAGCTCAGCCGTTCCCAGCTTGTATCCAAACTGAATCGGAGGAACCTTCTCATCAGCATGAGCAGGATCAATAGCAGGCACTGCGGAATTATACGTAGCCGTATGCAATTTGCCTACTCCGTCCTTAAATGTCCGATCCAGAATTACATTTGCGATATAGCCAGCGCTTTTATTGCTAGGTCTTTGGTATTCCATAATCAAGCTATGAGGATTAGACGCAGCGGTGATTCGCAGGCGGCCGTCAGGTCCTTTGATAATTTGCTTCTTATCGGTATCTACTATCAGCTCCTGGGCAGATTTCTCAAGACCGATGATACCGTCAATTTGCAGCTTCATGGTGCCGGGTGACAATTCACTGCCAGGGAATACGAGATACTGTTTGCCCTCAACATTAATCGATGCCTTGGAGTACAATGCAGTAAAATCATTACCACCTCCAAGCAGAATATGCGGGCTATTCAGACTGAATATTTCCATGGAATTCTGCGGACTGTATGCAGTTTCCACATAGATGCCCGTTGCAGCCACGTATACATTCCGGATCCCGATGTCCTGACCCGCCACGTTTACCGTTTTATTAAGTGTAAGAGTTTCTCCCGATTTGGCAATGGCACTCTGATCAAGTGTAATAGGCACAGAGATTTCTGTTGTAGGCTCATAACTCTGTAGGCCCTCAGCTTTCTCCCCAGACGGAGCCGGAACGATCACAGAAGCTTTCATCATTATCTGCACGGGCAGCTTCGTATAATTGCGGTTCCATTGTATGATTTGATAACCATGCTTCACCCCTGATAGGTCGTTCTGGTTACCGCTAACCCATTGTCCCTGTCCTAATACCATATCCCCGTCATTGGTCACCGAAAACGAGTAATCCAGTGCTTCCTTGTTTTTGTTCTCCAGCGAATAGAGCACGAGAATCCCCATACGATCTACTGCGATAGAATCCACTGTTAGGATATAACCGTCCTTTTCAGCTGTTGCTCCGCTTAGCTGCTTAAGTGATCCCGCCTCAAATGCTGAAATAACTGTAGAATCACTTCCGGCAAAATTGCTGTAATCCCAAAACCATTCCAAATTCTGCGCTGTTACCTGCGGAGCCTGAGATGCAGTCTGGGGCTTTAAGGCTTCACTTGCCCAGGGCAATGAGAACAGCAGCAGAATCGCCAGCACAGCCACCGAACCTAGTACATAACGCGCCCTTAAGGACAGAGTGACTTTTCGCGACCGGGCCATCCCCATACGAACGGCTGCATTCAGCTTCAGCTCAGCAATTTCATCCGCTTCAACTGACAGACTGTGATAATACTCCTTCAGCAGTGTTTCTTCACTCGTGGCCATCCTGCAGTCCTCCTCTAAGTCTCATTTTGTCGCGCAGCTGTTTCAATCCCTTGTTCAGCCAAGTCTTGACCGTCCCTTCAGGCTTCCCCAGCACCTCAGCAATTTCACTCAGCGTCATATCCCGGTAATACTTCAGTACGAGCACCTGGCGGTATTTCGGCTTGACCCCATTCAGCGCCTGCTCCATATCCAGCTTGCGGTCACTGGTCATCTCCTGTAGTCCGCCGCTAACCGGAACCGGACCAGGAGACGCCAGACGTTTCCTGCGCTTCAATTCATCCTTGCAGCAATTGATCAGAATTCTTGTCAGCCAGTGCGCAAACCGGTCCGTATCCTTCAGACTCCCACGCTTGACCCAGGCTCTGTATGTAGTTTCCTGCACTACTTCAAGCGCCTCCGCCTCACTCCGTAAGTAGCTATAGGCTATGCTGTAGAGTATTTTCTTCTGCTCTAGCACCCGGCTGATGAACAGCTGTTCCTGCTCATTTAAGACGCGCATCCGCTCGCCTTCCCAAACATTCTCCATCCTGCATCCTCCCTCTGCTTTTTTTGATTTCTGTATATACTGACTGTGCTGCGCAGCAAACGGTTTTACTTTTTTGGGACAAATAAGAAAAATAGGTAAGACATCTTCTGTTTAAGGAGCCAGTGACAGCTGTTATTCACAGCAAAAAGCCCGGCGTGTATGGGTTGACCACCACGCCGGACTTTATATTAGTTAAGCTCATTATGTGTGCCCGTTAATGGTTATGACGTTTTTTCTTTGGAATCCCCGCCTGCACCCAGTGTAATTCCGCTGCGCCCGGCAAAGGCACTCAGCTGTGCCTCCGTCTCCGAGCTGGTCCGGTTACGGAAGCAGAGCTTGGCAACTTCTCTGGCTTCGGAAGCCAGCGTGTTCAGGGTACGGTGCTTTACCTTAAGCAGCGCCTGCGGCGACATGCTCAGCACACTAATTCCGAGCTCCAGCCAGAGCGGTAATGACCGTTCATCTGCGGCCATCTCACCGCACAAACTGACATCGATCCCCACGCTGCGGGCCGCATCTACTGTCATTTTGATCATGCGCAGCACTGCCGGATGGTAGGGATGATACATATGGGCAATCTGCTCATTCATCCGGTCCACAGCGAGTACGTACTGCACCAGATCATTCGTGCCGATACTGAAGAAATCCACTTCCTCCGCCAGCAGATCGGCAATCATGACGGCGGCTGGAACCTCAATCATAATGCCTACAGGCAGCTTGCGGTCATATGGAATCCCACGGCTGTCCAGCTCGCTTTTCACTTCCTCCAGCACCGCTTTGGCAGCCTGAACCTCTTCAACGGAGGAGATCATTGGGAACATCATCCGGACATTACCGTAATGGCTGGCCCGCAGAATGGCTGTCATCTGCGTCTTGAACATGTCCTTGCGGTCCAGACTGATGCGGATGGCGCGGTAGCCGAGGAACGGATTCTGCTCCTCCGGCAGCTGGAAGTAATCCAGATGCTTGTCTCCTCCGATATCAAGGGTGCGGATGACGACAGACTCCTTGCCGACTTTTTCAGCTACAAGCTTATAGACTTCAAACTGTTCATCTTCCGTCGGGAACGTATTACGATCCATATACAGAAACTCCGTACGGAACAGCCCCACACCTTCGGCTCCATATTTCAGCGCCATATTAAGCTCTTTCACAGAGCTGATATTGCCGGCCAGACGCAGGTATACGCCGTCCTTGGTGAAAGCTTCAACGGTAGCGAGCAGCTCCAGCTGTTCCCGCTTCTTGAGCTGCTTGGCACGTCTGGAGGTGAAATCCCGCACGGTGGACTCATCCGGATGGAGCATCACAGCTCCGGTCTCACCGTCGAGCACCAGCATGTCCCCGGTCTGAATCGGGGTAAGGATTTTGTTCTCCAGGCCGGCGACCAGCGGAATGCCGAGCGCCCGTGCCATGATGGAGGAATGCGAAGTCTTGCCGCCCATCATCGTGACGATCCCCAGCACATAGGCCGGGTTCAAATGCGCCAGCTGGGACGGAGAGAGCTCCTTCGCCACAAGAATATAAGGCTGTGTATCAGACGGAAGGGTAACTTCCGGCGCACCCAGCAGATGCTTCAGCAGACGGTTGCCGACATCCTTGATATCCACCGCTCGCTCCTTCATATACTCATCGTCCAGCAGATCGAACATCGCTACAAAATGGTCAATGGCTTCCTTAACCGCCACCTCAGCCGCTTTATACTGGCGTTCGATAATACCGCGGATTTCGCTCATGAACACAGGGTCGTCCAGGATCGCCAGATGGGCATCAAAAATACTCGACTCCTCCGGTCCGACGACCTCACGGAATTCTCTTTTGATAAATTCGATCTCATCCTTAGAGGTGCGGATCCCTTCGTATAAACGTTCAAACTCCTTAGCCAGATCCACCGGATTCACCTGAGTATCCGGCAGACTCCATTCCCAGTTCGGCAAGACAAAGGCCTTCCCGATGGCAACACCTGCTGCGGCGCCTATGCCTTGTATCATGCTTCGATCCCTCCAACATTACTTTCGTGTAGAACCACAGACATGACTGACGACTGCCCCTTTTTAACATTTTTAAATGGAGCATAGCTCCAGGATTTTACGCGGTCCGGGTTGGTAATGACCATAGGTGTAGCGAGTGAAGCGGCATGCTCCTTCAAGAAAGCCAGATCAAACCTGACCAGCAGCTGCCCCGGCTCCACGCTGTCCCCCTCCTGTACAAGCGCCTCGAATGGCCCTTTAAGCTGCGAAGTATCAATCCCTATATGCATAAGCACCTCCAGCCCTTCGGGTGTAGAAATGCCCACTGCGTGCATTGTAGGATATACATGCATCACCTTGCCGAATACGGGCGAGACCAGCTCTCCTTTTTCCGGGAAAAAGGCTACTCCGTCCCCAACCAGCTTGGCGGCGAAAATATGATCCGGCACCTCTTCGATCGGCATCATCCGGCCCTGGATGGGCGAGCTGAACAGCACCTGCGGCAAATCGCGCAGCATCAGCTTATCGATCTCTTCCCGGATCAGCTCCGAGTATGTACCGAAGACGACCTGCACATTGCCGCCGCCCAGCTTGATAATGCCTGCGGAGCCAAGCCCCTTAAGTGCTCCTGTATCTATAAAACGGTCGTTATGCACTGTGAGTCTTAGCCGGGTGATGCAGGCCTGTACCTGTACGATATTCTCCTTGCCGCCCAGCGCCTCCAGAATCAGCGGAGCCTGATACGGTATATTCCCCGCCCAGTCTCCCAGCTCGGACCCTTCTTCGCGGCCCGGTGTAGGAATCTGGAAGCGGCGGATCGCCCAGCGGAACAGATTATAATAAACAATCGCGTAACCAATCCCGATCGGAATCAGCAGCCAAGCCCGCTGGGACAGATGCAGATTGAGGAAGAAATCGATCGCACCGGCCGAATAGGAGAACCCGTGATGAATACCGAGTGAGTAGGTCAGTACCATGGCAAGGCCGGACATGACTACATGCAGCGCGAATAAATACGGGGAAGCGAACAGAAACGCGAATTCAATCTGCTCCGATACCCCGGTCAGAAAGCAGACCAAAGCGGCACGCAAAAAAGTCTTCTTGATCTTTGGCTTGAGGTCCTCGCGCGCTTCCTGAATAATAGCAAAGGCAATCGCCGGCAAGGCAAACATCATGATCGGGAATAGCCCGGCCATGAAGATCCCCGCTGTAGGGTCCCCGGCAAAAAAACGCGGCAAATCCCCTTGCACGACCGCACTTCCGTCAGGCGTCGTGAAGGAGCCCAGCTGAAACCAGAATACATTATTGAGAATATGATGCAGGCCAAAGGCCGTCAGCACTCTATACAATACCCCGTAGACAAAAACTCCATATCCGCCGGTAACCTGCACTACCCTGAAGAGATCATTCAGCAGCTGCTGGAGCAGCGGGGATACGCCAAGCATCACCCAGGCGAACAGCGCGGAGAATAAACCCATAAAAAGCAGTACAAAACGCGACCCTCCAAAAAACTGGATCGCCTCCGGCAGCTTAATATTCTTAAACCGGTTATGCGCTACGCCGGCTACAATCCCAAGGATAATACCAATTAATGTTGCAGGCTGTACAGCCCCGTCTCCCATGTTGGAAACAATCCGGTCATAAGTGAACATCCCTGCGAGCGCCGCCAGTCCGGCCGGTCCGGCCTGATTGGACAATCCCCACGCTACACCGACAGCAAACAAATAAGGCATGAAATAGAATATTCCTTGCCCCGCGTATGTCGTCACTTCGGATACCGAAGAAAGTCCCCATGCAGACCACGGTAAGCTGCCCAGACTCAGCAAGATGGCCGCCGCCGGAAGCACCATGGTAGGAAGCATAATGGCTCTGCCTAACTGCTGCAAAGATCCGAGCCAATTCAAGGTGACCCTCTCCTTTCTTTCTATATTGAATGGTAAGCGCTGCAGCAGTTTTTGTCAAAAGAATACGTGTGAGAATTTAGGCAATCGTATCGTCTGAATTCAGGAACAAGTAATGGAGACGGGGACATAATTCCGAAGAACATCTGCAAAAAAGAGGTGAGAACTGCAATGGAAACATATGCAAAGGTTACAAGGATGTATTGGGAATGTGTTGAATCGTAATTGAATAGTAGGCCTAACCATTATCTTGGTCGCTCTTAAGCCGCAATTGTACTTTATACAATAGATTGACTCTATCTCCGCTCAAATTAACGATCTATTGCACTTCGTACAATAGAATTCTCAAAAATCGATTAAAATCCATCAAAATTCATTATTCTACTGTACAAAGTGCAACAGAGTCTTAAAAAAGTGTTTTTTTAATGAATTCTAGTGTACAAAATACAATCAATCCAACGCAGTAGCAGTTGTAGAAGTAGTGGAGGCCGTAACAGCCAACCAATATATTTGCCCTATCCCCCGCTTCACTTCCATTTCTCATCTCCCCCACCTAACGAGCTTGCCGCTTAAGCTTAACTGCTTCTCTTTACCAACTCTGATCAGGATGCATCGGCTTCAATTCATAAGATCTTGTTCCTCTTCCGCCAGGAACGGGCTGGAGCAACCCCTTATTGCTCAAAGAGTTTAACATCTTCCGGGCAGTTCGAAAGTTAATCTGGATAAAGTCGGTAACCTCCTTCGGCTGCAGCGGCCTGCCAATCTGCCACGCCAAGCGCAGCACTTCTTTTTCTGCTGATAACAGCTTCTCTCCTCCGGCAGTACTCCGGGCTAAATAAGGAGCCAACGCCAGTTGCAGCAGCATCCGGCATACCTCCGGACGCTGCTGGATATCGTCGAATGAGAAATGCAGCCTTTTCCAACCCATTCCTGTTAAGAAGGTATCCCTGTTAAATGCATAGCTGAATTTTTCACGGTCCATCTCTTTAACATGACTCTGAAAACCATCGCATTCGATTCCGAAACGGCTGCCGCTTGCAGGCAGAAAAGCAAAATCCAAAAATTGCGACTTGCGGTTCCAGTCATATACTTCGTATTCCGGATGCAGCTGCTCCAGCGACTCAAACAGCGGCCACCATACATTCTGTAAAAACAGTTTCTCCGCATAGTTGTGTCCACGCAGCATCCTCCCCCGCCGTTCACCAGCTCGTTCATTAGTATGCGTCTCCATAAACGTGCAATGTGCCTGTTCAAAGTCCATATGAATGACCTCCTGTAAAATAAAAAAACGCCCTTCCCCCATGAAATGGAGTTAAGGACGTTCTTCGTCTGTTTCAAGTACAGCAATCGCAATCAATAAAATCTATAATCTGCATGAGTAACTGATCTTCACAGATGAGCTGATCATGTATGCTAAACCCATATGCCTATTCTTTCTATACTCCCCCTGCCGTGCACGACAAGAAGACAGTTTCTGTTACAAACAAGCGGATTTAAGGCTCAGTACCGTTCCAGAATTCCGGATGATGGAAACCAGAAGCCGGGCTCCATCCGGCTCCACATGAGCTCTTTCATCCGGTTACATTCGATCATCTAGGTCCGGCTCCGGCCCTTCATCGTAATCGCTTCTTCCACCTTGATGCAGCGGTCCATGATGGCGATCATATCGTGTGCAGCGGCGATGTCAGCAGCCTCCTGGCTAATGATGCCCTGCTGCAGCCAGAGCACGCGCGCTCCGATATCTGCGGCTTCCTGCGCTACAGCTGCGCAGTATTCACTGCGGCGGAATACATTCACAATATCCACCGGCTCAGGAATTTCCGCCAGCGTGTGATAGCATTTCTCGCCCAGGACCTCTCCGTCTACCGACGGATTGACCGGAATAATCCGGTACCCCCGGCTCTGCATAGCGCCTGCGACCATATAAGAGGTGCGGTCCGTTTTGTCAGATAGGCCGACTACGGCAATATTACCTGCTCCAGCCAGAATATCTCCGATTTCTTCCCTGCTTGGATTCTCAAAGCTCATGTGTATTTCCCCTTCCTGTGGTTAGATGTTCGTTATAAATACATCATACAGCGGAGCTTACCAAGTTCCAAATTCACACGGCTCACGCGACTGCAGAACTTGTTCATTACCAGTCTGGCAAAGAAGCCGGCGCCGGGGAGACACGTTCGCATTGGTGCGGTAGAAATTTCAGCTCACCGTACACAGCCAGACCATATGGACAGAATCAGGACCCCAATAATCCTTAACTATCACATAGGGTTCTCCGAATTTCCGCAGCCACCTGGTTTGTGCGCGTCTGTAGCCGCTGTCCAGGCAGAACTGAGTGATACCCTGCTCCCGAAGAAATACCATAAGCATCGCAATTAAAGCGGACCCAACCCCTTGCCCCTGATATTCAGGCAAAACGTACAGACTACCCAGCTCGCCTACAGCATCCAGCTGATTCCCGGTACAGACCCTGATGTCCTCTCCGCAGGGTGCATAAGAAATGGTGCCTGCGACACCCCCATCTATTCGGGCAACCCAGAACCAGGTATCTGAATTCGGCGGATTCAAGGAAGCAGTAGCCATTCGTATCTTGGATTCGACCTCCTGCTGAATGTCACCCTGCAGGTGACCCAATCCTTCTCTTTCAAAGGCATCCGTGATTGCAATCTTATAAAGCTCCGATACCGGCGAAATATCGTCCTCAGTGAGCGGAACAATACTTAATGGACCTGCCGTTGTCATGGTTGTTATTCTACCCATTCCACATTCGCGCCCAGCGAACGCAGGTGATCGAAGTATTGCGGGTACGACTTCGCGACATGATGGGCATCCTTGATCCGCAGCGGCTGACGGGCTCTGAGGCCCACTACTGTTAGCGCCATAATTACGCGGTGATCATAATGCGCGTTAATGGTTACGCCGCCTTCGACACCTTCAGGCGTGCCATGGACAATGATCTCGTCACGGCGCTCTTCCACCTTCGCACCGGCACGGGTCAGCTCGGCCAGGTAATCGGTTATACGGTCACATTCCTTGTAGCGTAAGTTCTCCACGTTATAGAAGCGTGATGTCCCTTCGGCAAACACTGCCGCTGCCACCATGGCCAGCACAGCATCCGTAGCGGCATCACCATCGAATTCCACCGCCTTAAGAATACCGTTGCCCTGCACATGCACGGTACCATTCTCATGCGTGAGCGGTACCTCCATCATCCGCAGCACATCGACAATCGCCCGTTCCCCCTGCTTGCTACGCTCGGCCAGACGGTGAATCGTCACATCCGATTTGGTCACCGCTGCGGCAGCAAGTACAGCTGCTGATCCCGGATAATCTCCCTGAACCGTATAGGACTTGGCCGCATAGGCCTGACGGCCAGGCACCTTGAAGGACATATAATCCTCAGCAGCATGTACGGTAATACCGGCCTGCTCCATGACCTCAAGCGTCTGTCCGATGACCACCTTGGATTTCAGATCATCCAGGACGATAATCTCGCTGTCATCTTCAAGAAGCGGAGTAAGAAATAACAGCGCACTGAGATACTGTGAGCTAACGGCACCGGATACGGTAATCCGTCCACCCTGCGGTTTGCCGCCTCGAATAGTGATCGGCAGCCTTCCGTTATGATGCTCCACCTCTACACCAAGCTGGCTCAGCGCCTGAATCAGGTCATCATGCGGGCGTTTGCCGAGCGAATCCGGATACGTATTCACGAAAGTGACCTCCGGGCTCAGCGCGGCAACCGCCATCAGGAAACGCAGCACGGCGCCGGCATTCCCGACATTCAGCTCCTTGACATCACGCGGGTGCCGCCCGAACCCCTGAACTACAATCTTCTCCTCATCTTCGGTCAGTACAGCACCGAGATCGGCGATACATCTGCGGATGGCATCGCTGTCCTCGCTGTGCGCGGGATGATAAATCGTGCTGACTCCTTCCGACAGGGCAGCTACCAGCAGGTAGCGTGTTGTGTAATTTTTGGATGACAGAGCTCCGAATTCCCCTTGCAGTGTCGGCGTTGGCCTAACAATAACGTCCATAATTTAAGCGCTCCTTAAAGTAATATAGTTTCTGTATGTACGGCCCCGTTTGACAGGGTAATCCGCAGTTGTGTTATCATTGATACATTCTATTAGGACAGAAAAGAGGGTACAACCATGAATGAAATCCCACAGATTACACCGCAGGAACTGCGTGAGCGGCTCGCTTCAGGCGAAGAGCTTGTTCTGATCGATGTCCGCGAAGACGATGAGGTTGCCTTCGGCATGATTCCCGGTGCGCAGCATATCCCAATGGGCCAGATCCCGCAGCAGACTGATGAGCTTCCGGCTGATACCGAGATCATCTTCATTTGCCGTTCCGGCAACCGCAGCCAGCGTGTCTGCGAATATTTGCAGCAATTCGGCATTAAGGGCTCGAATCTGAGCGGCGGCATGATTGAATGGAATGAAACCGAACAAGCCTAGTCATATCACGAACGCAAACACACTTAAAAGCTCAAGCGCGGTAATGCATTAAAATATATTGTGAGACTTCGGCCACATTCAGCTCCGTTGTATCGACCGTGCAGTGCGCGAAACGGTAAGCTTCCCTGCGCTGCTCCATAATAGCGTGGACCCGTTCTGCAGCATTGCCGGCGAGGAGCGGCCGGTTCTCATCCCCGCTGACACGGGCGATAATCGCTTCCTCAGTGGCTGTAAGTGCCACAACAAGTCCCTGCTCGAGCATAACTTCCGCATTACCGGGTGCAAGCACTGCGCCTCCGCCTGTAGAGATAATTCTGCGTTCACCCTGCAGCATCCGCTTCAGTACGGCTGATTCAATCTTCCGGAAAGCCTCTTCGCCGCCCGCGGCAAAAATATCAGCAATACTCCGGCCTTCACTCTCCGTAATCACTGCATCCAGATCAACCAGTTCATATCCAAGCTCCTCAGCCAGCATAGCGCCTACCGTGGTCTTCCCCGTAGCCATCATTCCGACGAGTATGATATTTCTATGGTACATAACTACCTCCAACCGCGACATTTGTCATATCATAACACAGGGTGAAAAGTTTGCACAATGCAGCAGAGGTGTAAAAAAGCCCGAAAGCTCTCCGCAGGAAGCGAAAAGCATTTCGGGCTCTCTATAGCCTAAGCTGGGCGGTTGCTGTTACTCAGCCAGCCAGTTGTGGTGGAATACGCCTTCTTTGTCCACGCGTTTGAAGGTGTGGGCGCCGAAATAATCGCGTTGTGCCTGCAGCAGGTTCGCGGGAAGGCGTTCTGTACGGTAGCTGTCATAGTAAGCAAGCGCACTAGAGAAGCCTGGAACCGGAATACCCAGGGTTACGGCCGAAGCAATAACTTTGCGCCATGCGGATTGGTAGTTATCCATAACATCCTTGAAGAACGGATCAAGCAGCAGGTTCTTCAGGTCTGCATTATTGGCATAGGCATCCGTGATGTTCTGCAGGAACCGGGAGCGGATAATACAGCCTCCGCGCCAGATCTTGGCCAGTTCACCATATTTCAGATCCCAGCCATATTCATCAGAAGCTACACGCAGCTGCGCGAAGCCTTGTGCATACGATACGATTTTGCTGGCGAACAATGCTTTACGCACGTTCTCGATGAATTCAGCCTTGTCACCATCGAAGGCTACAGCAGCGGGACCGCTCAGCACTTTGCTGGCTTCAACACGTTCTTCCTTCATCGCAGACAGGAAGCGGGAGAATACGGATTCGGTGATCATGGATAGAGGCACGCCGAGATCCAGCGAGCTTTGGCTTGTCCATTTGCCGGTACCCTTTTGTCCGGCAGCGTCAAGAATGACATCAACCATTGGTTTGCCGGTTTCTTCGTCATACTGCGCGAAGATATCCTTAGTAATCTCGATCAGGTAGCTGTCCAACTCGCCGCTGTTCCACTCTGCGAAGGTGTTATGCAGTTCCTTGGCATCCAGGCCCAGCACATCTTTCAGCAAATGATACGCTTCGCCGATCAGCTGCATGTCGCCGTACTCAATGCCGTTATGCACCATTTTTACATAGTGTCCGGCACCGTCCGGTCCGATATATGTACAGCAAGGCTCTCCGTCCACTTTGGCAGAAATAGCCGTAAGAATAGGTTCAACCAGCTTATACGCGCTTTCCTGACCGCCAGGCATAATGGAAGGGCCCTTGAGTGCGCCTTCTTCTCCGCCGGATACGCCAGTACCTACGAAACGGAAGCCTTTGTCCTCAAGATATTTGCTGCGGCGAACGGTGTCAGGGAAATAAGCGTTACCGCCATCGATAATGATATCGCCCTGATCCAAGAATGGCAGCAGCTGTTCAATGGTAGCATCGGTTGCTTTACCCGCCTGAACCATGATCAGAATTTTGCGCGGCACTTCCAAAGATTGTACAAACTCTTCTACTGAGAAAGTACCTACCAGGTTCTTGCCTGCTGCTTCTGCGACCAGATCATGTGTCTTCTCCGGGGAACGGTTAAACACGGATACGCTAAAGCCTTTGCTCTCGATGTTAAGAGCCAAATTTTTGCCCATTACCGCCAAGCCAATGACGCCGATTTGTTGTTTTGACATCTGGTTCTCCACCCTTTGCACCCTGTATTTTTGTGAAATCCATTTCTCGCAGTATAAGAATACCACCCTTTATCAGAGACAGCAAAGTTCTGCCTGCGAAAGAGAGATCAATTTCATTGACAAAGTCCTAAGAATCAGGGAAATTGCTCACAATGACTATTTTAACGGTTTTAGGCGCAGAAGTGAACCCCTGCACGCAACTTGCATTACAAAGTTCAAGGCACCCCATAGCGGGATGCCTTGAACTGAAGATAATTCATTCAATTTCACCATTCAAGCGCGGCAAGCTCCCTCGTTAGAATGTTCAGCCTGGCCGTGCAAGCCTCCACCTCTGCAGAATCCTTATTGCGCATGGCTTCACTCAGCCGGTCCAGCTGCTCATCAACCTCCAGCCGGCGGTCACGGATCCGCTCCTCGCCTTCAATAGAGTAGAACAGCTTCGTCAGCTCCTGATCGGATAGCAGCGGACCTTTCTGGTACAGGACACGCTGCTGATATCCGGAAATCTCCACCAGGCGGATCACTTCGCCGAATAGAATATTCTCAATAATAATCTGGCGGTCGCGGAAACGTTTGACTACAGCATGACCGCGCATATCACCAATCAGCTTCTCCATCCATTCAGCCAGGCGCGCATCACGGATCATATAATCTCCCACCAGCTTGAAGCCATCCTTAATCCGCTGGAAGCGCAGCTTCACCAGCTTGCGTCCGGTGCGCACCGATATAAGAAAAACATTCTCATTCTCACTCCAGTAAAGGGAATAGCCTTCCTTTATCAGATCCTTAATCAAGTCCTGGATATGTTGTCTGTCAAACCGGAGCTCCAGATTGCAGTACTCCACTTCGTCATTTTTGTTCACGGCACTCCCCCCTAACTGCTTGGTTACAGCATAGCCAGTTTCATGGCCTAACTTAAGAAGTAGAACTGACTGCCGGACCTCCACATACGCACCATCATTTTGCATTCGTCTTACACTTATTTTATACTTCATTTTATGTAGCGGTAACTTGGTTTATTGACTATTTTTACCCGCTTTCCGCCTTTTCCAAACGCCAGACCCTACTTTTGACGTCATTCCCCGATCTATTGGCAAAATAAACTATATAAAAGCCGCAGGCAGCCGGATTTACCGGTCTGTCTGCGGCTTTTGCAATTACCGGCTGTTGTAGGAAAAACAGCACTTAATGCGCGCTTCCTTGCTTCAGCTTCGTCCGGTGGACAATCAGCAGATGCAGGCCGAAGAGCAGGACCATTACACCTGCACTGGCCAGAAAAGGCGCACTATGGCTGACGGAATCCCACAGCTTGCCGGACAACACGGGACCTGCGACCATTCCTGAGCCCTGCAGCGTCAGGAACAGGCCCCAGACCGTCCCCCGCTCTCCCTTGGGCACCTGCTTGGCCAGGAAGGCATTCCATGCCGGCAGAATAAGCGCATAGCTTATTCCGACCAGCGCCACGGCAACGAATGCGAGCGGCAGCCAGCGGACCTGCGAGAAGAATGCCAGGGAACAGGCTGCCAGCAGGAAGCCGATGTTGAGGAAGACCGATGTCCCGATCTTATCAACCAGCTTGCCCGCCGGAATCAGCGCCAGCACCGTGATGCCTCCGCCGGCAATCAGCAGCAGGCTGAACTGGTTAGGCGTCACATGCAGCTCGGAGCGGGCGAACAAAGTGACCACCGGGGTCATGAGTCCGATGGCAAAAGCCTGCAGGAACAGCGCCGGGAAGAGTAGCCGGCTTACCTTCAGCGAAGTTCTGACCTGATGCCAGGTCCGCTTCAGGCTCTGCAGCGGCCGCAGCGGCGTGTGCGGCACTGCGGCCCCTTCGGGATTCATCTCACGGACGACATGAGGCGCATGGCCGCCAATTCTAGAAGGCAGCAGCAGCGCTACAGCCACTACAGCAGCGGCGAAGCCCATCAGCACCAGAAAGACCGTACGGTAGCTCTGACCGCCATGGTCCATCATGAAATTGACGATGATCGGACCGATCCCGGTACCGGCCAGCGACGCCATCTCCACAGCGCCCATCGCCGCCCCGCTGCTGCCGCTTTCCGTAGAACCAGCAAGTTCGGTTATACCGGTCATGGTACACGGCCATAGCGGCGAGGTCCCGATGCCCAGGACTAGACAGGCAATGGACAATGTGGTTGCATCTTTAGCATAGATGATCATTCCGACAGCCACCAGAATCAGCAGCAGCGCACCTGTCATCGTCCAGCGGTAGCCTATCCGCTCCATCACCCAGCCGAACGGGCTGCGGAACAGATTATCCCCTAGATACTGCAGGGCAAAGGCGAAGCCGACCACCGTCACCGACAGGCCCAGAATATTCTCCATGTAGACTGGCAGCAAGGCTACCAGCAGCGATCCTTTGACGAATTCGACCAGAAAAATAATAACCCACATCTCCACAATGAACGGTGAGGCCAAATTGATATGCATACGCTGCGCTACTTTGCCAGACATTTCATCACATCCTAGTATTATGGTGATTGATTTGTTATACTGATGCTTGCTCAAGCAGAAATGGCTAGTCAGTCCTCTAAGGGGCGGTATCCGTTTCAACGAGAAATATAAGGATCAAGTATAGCATAAACTAGTACTTCCTTATATTTTGAAAAATCGACTCTTCGCGAAAGGTTGTGACAGCATTAAATGGATCAACATGTAACTCCCCTCTTCACAGCTCTCAAAAAGCATGCCGCCGGAAACCCAGTTCAATTTCATATTCCGGGACATAAGAAGGGGCTAGGGACCGATGCCGAATTCCGTGAGTTTATCGGCGATAACGCTCTATCCATAGATTTGATCAATATTGCACCGCTTGATGATCTTCATCAGCCCACCGGGGTTATTCTTGAAGCTCAGAAGCTGGCTGCAGAGGCCTTCGGCGCCGATTACACGTATTTCAGTGTACAAGGCACGAGCAATGCCATCATGACTATGATCCTCTCTGTCTGCTCAGAAGGAGATAAAATTATTGTGCCGCGCAATATTCACAAATCAGTGATGTCGGCCATTATTTTCTCCGGAGCCAAGCCTATTTTCGTCTCTCCTGTACAGGATGAGAATCTTGGGATAGACCACGGCATAACCACAAGCTCGCTCGAACGGGCTTTGAGGCGCCATCCGGATGCCAAAGGTGTCCTCGTTATCAATCCGACGTATTTTGGCGTGTGCGCCGACCTGCGTTCGATTGTCGACCTGGCCCACAGTTACGGGGTTCCCGTACTTGTGGACGAGGCACATGGAGTATTGATTCATTTTCATGAGGAATTACCGGTATCGGCCATGCAGGCCGGTGCGGATATGGCAGCAACCAGCGTGCATAAACTGGGTGGCTCCATGACGCAGAGCTCGGTACTCAATCTCAATGCCAAGACAGGTCTTGTTAACCCTCAGCGGGTACAAACCATTCTCAGCATGCTGACCACAACTTCAACTTCATATATTCTGCTTGCTTCTCTGGATACCTCCAGACGTAATCTGGCGCTAAACGGCCATGAGATGGCATCCAGAACCATTGCCTTATCCAACTACGCCCGGGATGCCATTAACAGCATTGAAGGCTTGTACAGCTTCGGCAAAGAAATTCTCGGTACAGAGGCTACCTTCAATCTCGATCCGACCAAGCTTAACATTCACGTCCGCCATCTGGGCATTACCGGATACGAAACCGAGAACTGGCTGCGCCAGAAGTATAACATCGAAGTAGAACTCAGCGACATGTATAATATTCTTTGCCTGATTACCCCTGGAGATACCCAGGAATCGGTAGATAAGTTATTAGCCGCGCTGCGCGTGCTCTCAGCGATTCATTACAGCAAAGGTGAGATCTATGAGATGAAGGTACAGGTGCCGAATATCCCTCAGCTGGCCCTGATTCCCCGAGATGCCTTCTACGCCGATACACAGCTGGTTCCCTTCCGGGAGTCTGCAGGCTACATTATTGCAGAATTTATCTATGTTTATCCGCCGGGCATCCCGATTCTTCTCCCTGGTGAAGTTATTACCCAAGATAACATTGACTATATCATCGACCATGTGGAAATCGGCCTGCCGGTCAAAGGCCCTGAGGACCGCAGCATCACCAACATCAAAGTAATTGTTGAGGCTGAGCCTATTTCTTAATCGGCTCAGGCCCTGCAGCAATACAAAACCCCGATACTATTACAGTATCGGGGTTTTGTATTAGGCGGTGCTGTCTTGTCCAAGACAGCAAGCCTAAGTACTTGATTCACTGAAATCTATTCTTGCTGGGCCAGCAGCTCGTTGTAAGCTTCTTCAACAGCTTTCCATTCAGCTTCATCTTCAATGTTGTAGAGTACCATTTCTTCGTCTTCTTCTTCCATACGCAGAATGATGCCGTCTGCTTCAGGGTTTTCGCGCTCGAGCAGCAGTGCGTATAACTTCTCGCCTACGTCAAACGTTTCTACCAGCACCATCTCTACATCTTCGCCCTGCTCGTTCGTCAAGGTCAGCACAAACTCCTCGTGCTCATGGTCGTGATCATGTCCGCAACCGCATGCTTCACCATGTTCATGGCCATGCTCATGTTTGTGATCGCTCATTGAAATACCTCACTTTAAATTGAATTATCCTACATTTGGTATCGTAACACGTAAGATAAGTTCAGGTCAATTTGCAGACCGCGGTTAATTCTTGGCCGAAGCCGTAACCACCTTTTCTGACACAAGAACGTAATCTCCGCTCTTGGATGACTTGATGAAGAACCCTACACTGTATTTACCGGATTCTTTGAAATCATAGGTGAATTCCGGGGTGGAGAACCAGAAGTCCTCATTCTTCGAGCCGCCGGCATCCTCCAGAATATCCTTCACATTCCCTGACGGATCGGTGATTGCCACCTTCACAGCTGAGACGCTGTCCTTCAGGCTGTCAACCTGGGTAAGGATCTTCATCTTCAGTTTGCCTGTGTTTACATTGCCGAATACCGTATCGCCCTTGAACAGCACAATATGCACATTAGGCTTGAGAATCGTCACTTTACCTGAACCGTCCCAGCTGACGACACCTCCCGCTTCTCTCGCAGGGATATAGGCCTTGCCGTCAATCAAATAGCCGCCATCGGCTATTTCCTTTCCATTGCTCCACACTTTGATTTTCTGGTTTACAGCGTCAGCGAACAAATATGAGCTTCCCATCATGGAAAACACAACCACGCATAGAGCAATTTTTCTCCATCTCATTGTAAAGCCCCTCCAAATAATTCATGCTGTTAATGTATACTACCAACCATTCGACAAGTTGCGCAGAATTCAGGGAATTATTTCTTTTTGCAGTAGAAAAGAAAAACGCACGATTATAAAACCGGTTTCGGCGTGCAATATAAGAAATATCTGGGAGACATCCCCTCCCCGCAACACAAAAAAGCCGGACATTAGCATCGAATAGACGCTTGTCCGGCCGTTTCATCCTAATATCTATACCTAGTTAAAATTGCGGAAGCTGATCCAGATTGTTGGTAGGATCTCCATCTGCATCGCCGCGAATATACATTTCTCCATCTTTTCCTTTGAATGCGTTGACTCCGGCAATACTCCCGGACTGAACCTCCTGAAGTGCCTGCTGGTAATCCAGCACACGGCCGGAAGAGGTCTGGAACTTGGTCAGATCACCATCACCGTTTCTTTGGGCTGCAATAAAGCGTTCACGTTCGTTGTTCATCACTTAGGATCTTCTCCTTCGCGCCTAGGATTAGCCAACAATCTGGCTCCCAGATAGCTTGTCCATAGAATCGAAAGAGTATGTACCCGGCCTGATTACAGCGTTTTCTGCATTCTCACGTGAAGAATACCGGCATCATAGAAGGGCTCCGGGGAAATCACTTCATAGCCCAGTTTGCTGTAAAAGGCTTCTGCATGACACTGTGCATCGAGAATTGAGGCTACCAGGCCGAGTTCACGGGCGTGCCCCTCCATAGCGAGCAGCAGGATCCGTCCGAAACCCTTGGAACGGTATTGCTCGTGAACAGCAATCCGCTGCATTTTAGCAATCTCTGCCTTGTAATAAATCAGTCTTCCTGTAGCTGCCGGCTCACCGTTGTCCTTAAGCAGGAAATGATGCGCATTGTCTCCGATCACATCGTATTCATCAATTTCCTCTTCGGCCGGCACCTTCTGTTCCTCCACAAATACCTTATGGCGGATCGCAAGCGCCATCTGGAGCTGCTCCTCTGTAGTGACATGTACGATTTCCACTGCCATTCTCCTCTAACCCCTCTCTGTAGGTCCTATCAACATTGAGCCATTATACAGAATTATTAATATCCTGTATAGAGCCTGAGGGCTCCAGGGATAGGGAGGACGGATAAGCCGCGTCCGGCAGACTATTGAATGGAATACACCTCTTCCGGAATCGAACGGTCGTACACATCCTGCATAACCGGTGATATAAGACCATCCGGTGTATCAAGTCTCCCGTCCAGTCCAGTCATCTTATGAACCCCCGTATATCCGGGAGCCTCACTGCCAGCCGCACATCCGGCCGTCCCCAGCATCACACACACTCCAATGACCCCGCTCCACACCAATGACTTGCGCATAGTTGTACCCCCCTGTTCTTCTTGGCTCTATACAGCTTTGACGAATCAGGGGCTTCATAAACGAATCCTTACAGATTTACATTGCCAACGATATGCACAAGGTACATCATGCCGCCGAGAAAGCCAGCGAGTACAAAATAAGCAATACCATATCTCCAGCGTGACGCGGCCGGCACATCATAATATTTATCATTATCAAACACCGTAAAGCTGATCTCACACTGCATCTTCAGCTGCAGCTTAGCATCCACATACAGCTGGTCCAGCTGCACGATCCGGACTTTACTGATAATAGACTGTACAGGCATAGTCGTTGTACCGTAATAGTCCAGATTATCCCAGCGGACACCAAGATATTGCTGGCGGTTCAAATCACTGTAGGTGGTAAAAGGTAGTTCTCTTTTGTGCTCAGGTCCGGGAATCAGATACCCTTGATCCTGCAAATCCTCAATCGGTATCAGGAAGCTTTTCATAACCGCATGCATCTGCTTCTTCGTGCGCCGGCTGATATATTTCTTGTACATGTCATAAGCAAATAACAGCCAGATAATACTGAACAGAATAGATTTCAGATAGATGATCACTGCCAGACCTCCAACCAGACCTACCAGCCATAACCAGCGGGTAACCGCAGTTGCAATTCTTCCCCCATCCAGCGGATGAATCGGCAGCAGGTTGATCAGGTTAAGAAAGAATCCGACATAAGCCAGTGAAAAGAGTAGCGGGCTCTGATAATAATAAGCTGCTCCGAAGACGGCGGCCGCGCCAATGCCCCCCAGAATAGGGCCTCCAAAAGCAACGTAGGCTTCCTCTCTGGCATCCAGCGGTTGTTTCTTCATCGTAATTAATGCACCCATAAAAGGAACAAACAGCGGTGCGCTCACCGGCAGCCCGATCCGCTTAGCGGCGATAACATGGCCGATCTCATGAACGAATAATAAGGCAACGAAGCCCACTGCAAATTGCCATGGTGAGATCAGAGCATAGGCCCAGATAGACACCATCATCGAAATCAGCGGTCCCGCAATCTTCCCCAGCTTGAGCAGAGACAGAATAGTTTTGCCCTTCAGCAGCAGCAGTACTCCCGCGCTACCAAGCCATCCCATTATGCCTGAGCTTTTCTTTACCTGCTTGTTTTCCGGCAAAAGTCTCATTCTCCTTTATTTCTGTATCTGGTGTTGACATAAGCCATCACCTGCATATATGATATCCAGTAATTAGGATAACCACAATAGCTATGAAGAGAAAGAGTACCTTGGCCATTCTTTCACAGAGAGCTCCAGCCGCTGAAAAGGAGCAAAGAAAACCCACGGGAATATGGTCTCAGAGCTGCGCATCGAAGCCCGCATAAACGGGACGTAGGCTGCGCCGGAACCCGCATCCGTTACCATGCTAGGGTATACCCGCAGGCTTATGCGGACGTACCTGAAGAGGTGGATGCCGCAAGGCATTGATGAATTTGGGTGGTAACACGTGAGCGCAGGCTCTCGTCCCTTTTGGGGATGAGAGTCTTTTTTGTGCGCTTAGAAACCTAAACATGTTTTCCGAAACGGGTTTTGTCCGAAGCCGTTTCAAGGAAAATCTGTCAACAAAACTTATAGGAGGACAATGACATGACAAACATTTTTATCGGAGGGGCTTGGCCGTATGCCAATGGCTCCCTGCACCTGGGCAGGCTTGCGAGTATTCTGCCGGGAGATATCCTGGCCCGCTATCACCGTGCCAAAGGCGACGCTGTGCTGTATGTCTCCGGCAGTGACTGCCACGGCACTCCAGTTGCTGTACAGGCAGCGCAGGAAGGTGTATCCCCTGGTGAATTCGCCAGCAGATATCATCAGGAGTTCGCCGATTGCTTCCGTTCGCTTGGATTCACCTATGACTTATACACCCGGACCGATCAGGAGCATCACCACAGTGTGGTGCAGGAGCTGTTCCTTAAGCTGCTGGATAACGGCCATCTGTACCAGAAGTCTACGCTCCAATGCTACTGTGAGCAGGATCAGCGCTACTTGCCGGACCGCTATGTAGAGGGAATCTGCCCGGTCTGCGGACAGCAGGCCAGGGGTGACCAATGTGATTACTGTTCTACGATACTCGACCCGGTTGACCTGCTGGAGCGTACCTGCAAAATCTGCGGAACCCCTCCGGTGCTGCGTTCCACCCTGCATTATTATTTGTCACTGTCCAGCTTCCAGGGCGCACTTTCAGAATACGTAGATTCTGCGCAAGGCTGGAGAGACAATGCTGTGCGTTTAACCCGCAGATATCTGCAGGAAGGACTGCAGGACCGCGCTGCAACGCGGGATCTGGACTGGGGGGTGGATGTTCCGGTGGACGGCTTCACGGACAAGAAAATCTATGTGTGGATCGAAGCGGTCAGCGGCTATCTGTCCGCCAGCAAGCAGTGGGCTGCCGGGACCGGCAACCGCTGGGAGGATTTCTGGCTGGAATCCACTGAGAGCAAAGACGCCGCGTACCCTCCCATTACGGCCTATTATGTGCATGGCAAGGATAATGTGCCTTTTCACAGCCTGATCTGGCCGGCTCTGCTGCTGGGTGCTGGAGACCTGCATCTGCCGGACCGCATCTTCTCCTGTGAATACATGACGCTGGAAGGGGAGAAATTCTCCACAAGCCGTAACTGGGCCGTCTGGGTGCCGGATATTCTCAGCCGCTACGACCCGGATTCCATCCGGTATTTCCTGACGGCGAACGGTCCTGAGAAACGGGATGCCGACTTCTCGTGGAGAGAATTCATCTACAGCCATAACAGCGAGCTGCTGGGCGCCTTCGGTAATTTCGTTAACCGCAGTCTGGTATTCGTGAATAAGTTCTGGAATGGCGAGGTTCCTGAGGGTACAATGGATGCCGTTTGGGCCAGCAGCATTAATACTCTGTACAGCGAGACCGGGAGACTTATTGAGGGGGGCAGCTTCAAAGAAGCGCTGGAGCATGTCTTCACCCATATCCGCCAGGCCAACAAATATTTCGATCAGCAGCAGCCGTGGCTGCAGATTAGGAATGACCCCGCCGCCTGCGGCAACACGCTGTATACCTGTGTGCAGATCACCGCTAATCTGTCTAATCTGTTGAACCCGTTCATTCCATTCTCCTGCGGCAAGATCAGGCATTTCTTTGCCTTAGAACAGCCTTTATGGCAGCCAGTGTCCGTTCCGGCACATCAGCCGGTGCTGGAGCTGGAATTATTGTTCGAACGGATTGATATCGCGCGGATTGGGGAGGAGACCGAGCGCCTCAAGAGCTTGCAACGCCGTGGCGGCGAGGGCTAGCAGCTCCGTGGCAGCTAGAGTTAGTAGCTCCGTGGCAGCTAGAGTTAGTAGCTCCGTGGCAGCTAGAGTTAGTAGCTCCGTGGCAGCTAGAGTTAGTAGCTCCGTGGCGGCGAGAGTTAGCAGTGCCGTGGCGGCGAGAGTTAGCAGTGCCGAGCTCTAAGCACTGCTCCGCGGGACATGCACTAATTAGTCTCTAATAGGAGAATGGCTGCTGTATAGCAGCGAAAACATCCTTTGTGGTTGGCGGAAACTGGCAGAGTTTCCCCAGTTTGACGAGGTATGAGCGGGAACTTGGCGGGAACTCGCGGGATCTTGCATGATCATGCGGAGTTTCCCCATTTTGACGAGGTATGAACGGGTACTTCATCTGCCCTCGTCAACTGGCTGAAGAGGCGGACTGAGATTCCGTTATTCCTGCAAATCAGGCAGATACGCCGGTCAATCGGACTCAGAATCTCTTATATGCCCGGCGGCCCCTCACTTTGGGGCCGGATGAACAAAATAACGGAATCTCAGTCCGATTCAGCCCCAAAAAGCGCCTTTTCCGGGAAATAGGGTCCTCTCAGTCCGCTTAACATTGCGATGAACACTTGCTCCAGTACACCTGTCATCTGTTACTTGTTACCTGTCATCTGTCGCCTGTCACTCGTCACCTGCTACCTACTACTCGTCACCTGCTACCTACTACTTATTACCTGCTACCTCCTACCTTTAACCTGCTACCTGTTACTTGTTACTTGCTTCCGTCTTCGTTTTCGTTTACGTTTTCGTTTTCGTTTTCGTTTTCGTTTTCGTTTTCGTTTTCGTTTTCGCAAGAATCCGAACATTGGCGGTATGCCGGCGCAACTTTAAAAAGCGGCCTTATCTTACCGCTCACAAAAACAAGCGGTGCAGATAAGAACGCTTTTGGATTTCGATGCATAACCGATGCTGCTGCAGTTCTCAAACCTTCTGCCTTTAATGGCCGGGAAAGCGCCCTCCGGCTGCAACACCCTGCGGGGAGATCCGCTCGATCCGGGCCAGATCATCCGCTGACAACACCACCTGCAACGCGCCGAGATTCTCTTGTAGCCGCTCCAGCCGCTTGGTTCCCGGGATTGGCACAAGTTGATCCCCCTGCGCAAGCAGCCAGGCCAACGCAAGCTGCGAAGGAGCGCAGTCCTTCTCGGCTGCCATCTGCACGATCAGAGAGACCACTTCGAGATTTCTGGCGAAATTCTCTCCCTGGAACCGCGGGTAGTGACGGCGGTAATCGTCCAGCGGCAGGTCGTCAAAGCTTTTAATCTGACCGGTCAGAAATCCGCGGCCCAGCGGACTGTAAGGCACGAATCCGATGCCCAGCTCTTTGACCAGCGGCAGTATTTCATCCTCCACCTCCCGGCTCCAGAGCGAATATTCTGTCTGCAGTGCCGTGATGGGATGTACCGCATGTGCCCGGCGTATCAGCTCAGGTGAAGCTTCCGATAAGCCAATGTAGCGGATCTTTCCTTCCTTGACCAGTTCAGCCAGCGTGCCTATAGTCTCCTCGATAGGTGTGTTCGGATCAGGACGGTGCTGATAATACAGATCAATATAATCCATACCCAGATGATATAAGCTGGCATCTATGGATTTTTTGATATAAGCCGGATCACCCTTGGGGCCCTGAGTATGCGTAATGCCAAATTTGGTCGCAACGACCGCTTTATCCCGTCTGCCTTTAAGCGCGCGACCCACGAGCCTCTCATTGCTGCCAAAACGCTGAAACGCGAAATCTCCATAGATATCCGCTGTGTCCATCAGGGTTACTCCTAGGTCGAGTGCCCCATGGATCACTTTTACCGACTCTTCATTGTCCGGCATCATCATCGTTCCTAGTCCCAGAGCCGATACTGTCAGTCCTTCGTTTCCCAGTGTTCTTGTCTGCATTCGGTTGTCTCCCTCTTTTCCCGGTGAAAGATTCTTCGGATATGTCCCTATTGTAGCCTTCCTGCCATGGAGCAGCCACAGTACGTTTATGCTAGTAAGATCATTACCAGGGAACAGCACAGAAATAGCAGCAGACCGGCCGTTCAAATGACTTAATTCGATTCTAGGCTCTCTGCCACAGGTGTATAAATACAGATATGCAGACACGGGTGGTCGGCCAGACTTGCCACAGAGTTGATGTCATAAGTCACAGACTGATTCGTGCCGAGACTTTGTATGACTACACGATTTACTTTTTTGCCTTGAATGTTGTGCAGTTTCCACATGTCAGCGAAATCCATACTGTCCTCACAAAGCTTCACTACCATGTCTTTGTACCAGGGGTCGTGCAGATGCATGTCATAATAGGTTCTGAACACAGCTACTGAGTAGAGCGCGAACTCCTCCCAATTCAGCATCCGGCGGCGCAGCCCCTGATCGAGAAACAATAGACG
This sequence comes from Paenibacillus sp. FSL R5-0912, assembly GCF_000758605.1. Lineage (NCBI taxonomy): Bacteria > Bacillati > Bacillota > Bacilli > Caryophanales > Paenibacillaceae > Paenibacillus > Paenibacillus sp. FSL R5-0912. The sequence continues at coordinate 3,330,440 of NZ_CP009282.1, read as the reverse complement.
GAGCATAATACGCTCGGAAGCGGGCTGCTTCCCGAAATCACTAAGGACTTCACCCGCCTTATCATTCCAGGCCAGAACCTCGGACCGCTCATTCGTAATAAAAGACGGATAAGACAGCTGGCTGATAATATCCCGCCACTGCGGATTCAGATCGGGACTCACCGTATTAATAGAAGGAACTGTATCCGGCATACCTGGATTCCACAGCTCGAACAGATGCATCCGCTCATCAGGGGTCAAGCGCAGGGCCTGGCTGAGACTCTCCATAATCTCTCTGGAAGCGGTAACTTCTCTGCCTTGCTCCAGCCACGTGTAATAGGTGCTGCTGACACCAGCCAGAATCGCCACTTCCTCCCGCCGTAGTCCGGGTGTTCTGCGCTAGCTGTTAGTTTCCTTAAGCCCAGCAGCTTCAGGCTGCAGCCGGTTCCGGCGAGATTTCAGATACTCTCCAAGCCGCTTGAACTTCGAATTCTCATCGCTCATAAACTAACCTCTTCTCACAGCAATTGGTGTCCCTATTCTACCTTATTCTCTGCCGTTCACAAACTTACACGGAACTCGGACTTGAGAAGCAATAACATGATCTCTCGCATAAAAAAGCTGCAAACCACCTTCGCATTCGCAACGCCAGCTATAGTAATAGCCCCACTGGCTTCTCCAAGCCGCCGTCGCGGTTAACATGGACGAAGCTATGGGGCTTAACTATCTCGCTTTTATCTTTCTGCTGCTTGCCTACGTTTCCATTACAGCCTCACGAATCTCAGCAGCCTGTCCAGCAATTTTCTGCAGTTCGGCTGCTATAGCTTCTACAGAGCCCTTCCACAGCTTGCGTCCTAATTCTTCGCTGGCATGAGTTGGATCACCAATGACACCCGTTGCCGAGTAGTTGGTGAAGTCGAGTCCGGGATCATCCCAATCCGGTTCACTGCTGTCGGGATTCTCAATCAGCTCCTCACGGATGCACTCGGGATGTTTGTAGAGCCCCAGTGATGTGGTGAAGCTGTCGGCATGACCACCCGGAATATGTGGATCGGCATGTGTGCACCAGACCTCATGGAACGGATGATGCGGAATATGAACTATGGCTTTTCCTGCATACTCCTGATTGAATTTCACAGCGACCTGGTTCAGCATATGTCCACCGCAGCCGCGCATAATCACGAGCTGCCTGAACCCCTGGCCGGCCAGTGAAACCAGAACCGCATAAATCACATCCTCATATACCTTCTGCGGGATGTCGATGTAGCCATATCCGTAATTACGGTGCTCGGGAGTAGGACCAAACGGAATCGTCGGAATTACCAGCGACTTCACACCGTAGCTCAGATTTGCCATAGTTGCTGCCTCAATAGACAGCTCGGTGGCCAACCAGATATCAAAATCCACCGTCGAATGCGGCCCCTGCTGCTCCGTGCAGCCGGTTGGAATAATAGCCATATAGCCTTCGGCTACTTTTTGCTTAATCTCCAGAAAAGTTAACTTCCCATATTCTACGTTCATCTAGAATCTCCTTATATGATACTGCATTATATCTTCCTGCTTAGACTAACTATAAATTCAGGCTTGGTCTGATAGGCCATATAAGCAACTGTACCGTCAAACGCCAGATAAGCTTCATAACGGGTGCGGATAGCGGGACTAGTAATCATCTCAAGCACTTTATCCCGGCTGATCCAGCAGCTCTCCGATGTTTCATCCGATGTTGCTAATGCCCCGCCGATTGGCCGGCACACATAGTCCAACATCACTTTGGTCGGAACATCGGTTACACCGTCATGCCCTTTGTACATCCCCGTATTGGAATACACGCCGATCAGCCGGTCAACAACAGTGAGGATGCCACTTTCCTCCTGTATTTCACGGGTTAGCGCTTCCATAAGATTCTCACCTGCCTCCACCTGCCCGCCGGGGAACACCCAGCCGCCCTTAAACGTTCGGACCAGCAAAATTTCTCCCAGTTCATTCTTTACAATCCCTCCGACCGCGACAATATGAGTAGGCATAGACATGGCAATCGCTCCGTTCAAGGGTATGATTATTGCGCACCAAAGTACAATTGCTCAATATATCTGGTTTCATTGGCATTCTAGCTCAGCTGCTTGGTATATTCAGTTACTCTCGCGATAAGCGTGGGATATATCCCGGGATACGTAACCGCTTCCGGAATTTCTCTGAATCTGCGAATCTCCTCCATTTCATATGGGGGCAGGGGGCCGAACTTATCTACAGCTGCAAAGTACAGCATCCCGTAGCTCGCAGGTACTTCTTCACTTCTGACCGAATATACGCCTAGAGGGTATAACTTGTACGCCTCAACGCCTGTTTCCTCATACAGTTCCCTGGCGGCAGCTTCATCAGGACTCTCTCCTGCTTCAATATGTCCTCCGGCAAATTCCCATGTAGACCGCTCGCGGTGCCGCACCAGAATCCAGTCCTCCCCCTGCTTCATGACAATCACAACATATTTCAGACCCATCCCGGGCTCAGGCCACCCGGATTCATGCAAAGTTACGATCATTAGAAGAACTCCTTCGGCTTCATTATGTATAATGGAATGATTGAGAGATATTCCCAGGCAACGCCATCATTATAATATATAATCTTTTCCGTGTCGCTCAACTTTTTCGCTGCAAAAAAAGCCCCGCTCACATTCAGCGGGACCTGAGCCTTAAGTTATCATCTGCCGCCAGTAAAGGGATTAATCTCACCTGTCAAATCACGGCTGGCCCTAAGCTATTTCAACGTTATAAAAAAATCTTGCCATTCCCTCACATCGTATGGTATTATAAATTTCGTTGCAGGACGGTAGCTCAGCGGGAGAGCACTATCTTGACAGGGTAGGGGTCATGGGTTCGAACCCCATCCGTCCTATACTTTCAATTGTAGCAAGGGTTTGAAGCATATTCTTCCCTTATCTATAATTAGTGGTCACACTGTGACACGTTTATAATTGAAGAAGCCATCATCTTTAAGGACACAATTCCTTTAAGGTGGTGGCTTTTTCTATGCTTATGAAGTTTGGATTGGTTGAGTTTCGCCAGGATCGCGAATATCGCAATGTATCTGATCGTACCCTTGCCGCTTATATGGCCGAAATGAGTAAATTCCATGAGTACTGTATCAATAATGAAATTATTAATGTTGAAGACTGTACAGCATCCCTAGTTAAGCAGTATCTCCTTGCTGCTAAGGAAAAAGGTAATAATCCCACGACTATAAACACCAAGTTGCATATCCTCAAAATATTCTTTAATTACTTTGAATCTGAAATGGAACTCTTCACCCCTAAAACTAATCCTACAAAACGAATTACCTTCGCCAAAGAGAACGTGAAAATTGAAGTGTTTACAGATGAACAACTTAAGCAGATGCTTCGGTTTTATCAGAAATTGAAATTCCGTGATAAATCCCTCTACTCCTATCGTGACTACTTTCTAATCATCTTCCTAATCGGTTCTGCCTGTCGTTTAGGCGAAACTGTAAATTTGAGGTGGTCAGATGTTGATCTTACAAATCAAATCATCACTGTTAATGGAAAAAAGAAAGTAGCCAGCAGCATTCCAATGACGGACAAATTAAAGCGTGAATTTGTTGAATACCGAATGTTTGCGGAAAAGTACTTCCCTTCTCTCCCTGAGTATGTTTTTACAGACAGAGACGGAAAGCAACTTACTGATAATGCTTTAAAAATGGTATTCAAACATCTAAAAGCAATCATGAACTTCAAAAATGTGAGATTATCTGCCCATACATTCAGACATACAGCAGCCCACCGCATGATTGTTTCAGGTTGTGATATCGGAACTGTGCAGAAAATCCTCAGGCATACCAACGTCTCCATGACGTTACGCTATTTTGCTCTTTGGGGAACGGCTCTGGCTGAACAAAATGAGAAATACAATCCATTAAACTCGATTGATATATAAATAGTTGAAAATAACGACAACTTTCGACACATCAACATATCTCCATTTTTATATCAAGTCTGTAAATTTACTTTTTTTAGTAATATGCTTTTTTAATCAAATAACTTTTAGGGAGAGATTCAAAATGACAATGACAATTAAAAATGTATCAATCGAGGATGTACTGGTAAACTGTGAAGTTGGTCAGAAAACTGCTATGGCTCAAAACTTCAGATTCTTCCTTCAAACTAATGAAGATCGCATTAAATTCATCAATGAATTTGAATCTCGTATGTTGTTTAACAATGATAACAAGCCGCTCCTTTCAATTGCCTTAGCAAAAGAAATCGGCGCTTATCACTATGAATATTCCACTTATGAGGAACTTGTAAAATTGCCAGTAAAGGATACTCTGCAACGATTGTTTAAACAACCTGTTGAAGGGTTTGTATTAAACGCAATTGAACGTGATAATATCACGCTACATGATTTGTACAGAGCCAAACAAGAAGATCCATCAATGAACATTGTACATGCGCTCTCATTCATTACACCTAAAAAAATCACTGATGATATTACTTTAGCCAATACGTTAAAAATTGCTGACAATAAATTTGATGTTCCAGATATTACGATTGGCAAGTCATATCATTGTGAACTAGATCATAATGGTGAGAATTTCATTTATGATGATGCTGGAGTCAAACTCTATTGCATTGATACACTGTGCAATGTAACTATGTACATCTAACCGCCTGACGATGGCCTATAGGGAGTAGGCCGAAACAGTAACGCAGTGATTGCGTGGCTGTCGCGGATATCCCGCAAACATGTGGCAATGATCTATGACCACATTTGATATAGCATTTGATTTACGCTCATTGATAATTGAAAAAAATGTTAAGGTTTTAGGATTTTTGTATTTCTCCAGCAATATCAACGTATTTTTGTAAATGTCATAATGGAAAAATCCTGAATATACACGCAGCATATAAAATAATCATCTTTAAACATTGATAAATCAACGTATTTCAACATTATGTAAAATAATGGTTAATGGTCTTTTAGGGAGACAAAACATGCATACCGCAAAATGCGGTAAGCAAAATAACCACCAGCCAACACATACCATTAACCTATGTAAATGCTGACTAATATAGTTGCGGCAGAATTTTTATATAGTGATAGTGAGATCAAGTCCTACCAGAACTTAACCTAAGTTCAGTGTGACCGCCAGTATGACGGACGCAAAATGTTAAGGGTTTAGAAATCGAATACTAGCGCTTTAGAAACTCACAATTTAACTATGTATTTCCTACTCCATTTCACCAACTCAAATTTTTTATATATATGATAATAAGGTAAAAAGAAACTTTACCATTCAGAAATTGAATGCTACCGCTTTAGAAACACGCTTAAACTCTAATGTTTATGCTGCAAAATTAAACAAATCTCAAAAACGCTAATATGAGATATAAAGAGATAATATTTATGGTTTGCATTAAACAGTGGACACTCCCCCGCTATCCTCATTTAAGTTTTAATATTCATATAAAACAATAGTTTTATCAAGTCGTATTTAGCCATTTTCATCAAAAAACAGCACACTTTTATTTTTTAAACATCAAAAAACCCTTGGTATCATTGGATAATTTGAATAGGTCAAAGGTTCCCATATGATAGGGGTCATGATAAAAAACGGGTGCTTTTAGAAAACACCCAAAAACGCTAATAGGGAAGGAAAGCAGAACCTTATTTATCAGTATGGGAGACATGAGTAACCATGTAATCAAAACAACGGAAACGAGAAACAGTTTAAACCAGCATAAACCCTTATAGAATAAGAGTTTTTATTAATTCATCAAAAAAATTAGATATGTGTTTTAGGGGGATACAATGTTTGATTCTGACTTTTTCCGTTATGGCTAGAAATCAACGTTTTATAGTCTCTCCTGCATGTGAAGGAGACCTTAAATCAGCAAATAACCCTAAAAATCAACATTTGCTTAATGGTGTTTTAGGGAGGGGAAACTGTCCATAAATGAAACAATGCAATATAACCTTATAAAACCTGACTTTTTTAGCACTCCAATAAATTTTATATTAGTGAAAGAAACAGTAATTCCTTCATTGACCTCATATCATTTGATGTGGTGTGAATGAAGGACTTAACGTTACCTTCTTGTTCTCTCAAAGGCGCTCCTTAATTGGTGCGTCTTTTTTGTATAAAAAAATTTACATGAGAGAATCGACAAAACATTAATGAGAGGATGAAAAAAATGGAATTTACGCCGGAACAACAAGCACACATCGACCAGATGTTAGCAGACACGAAGACAACTTGGGAAACTGAGGTACTTACTCCACTAAATGCTGAACGTGATGAGTTGCTGCAATTTAAACCCGTTGATAAGACAGATGCTGAAAAAGCACTGGAACAACGTGAACAGGAATTGTTTAAAAAGGAAATCAGCATTGAGTTGAAAGCAAATAAACTCGATGACTTTGCTGAATTTCTGAATGTTAGTAATGCTGAGGAATTGAAAGCCAAGATTACACAACTATCCAAGATTCTTGATGCTCGTAAAATCAATAACGGTTATGTCCCTGATACTCACAAACAAACAACGGCTTATGATCAAGCAGCCGCTAAGAATGATGTAAATGGCATGATCGGTGCAAAATTAGCAAAACTGTTCAACTAAAACAAAACTAAAATTAGAAAAGGATGATTAAAATTATGCTTAAAACTTCGAATCTAACTGCTGGCGAGAAAATTAGTTTGGTCAATGAAATTACAAAAATCGGTATCCAGGACACTCCACTGACTTCCCTATTGATGGCTAAAGGACTTGTAGGCAAAGCAAACGGTACTGTTCAGACATGGAGAGAAAAGTCACTCGATACTACTGATGATATCAGTGTTGTTGAAGGTAATGAATCCCCTGTTTTCTATGAATCGGGTCGTGCTGAACTCAATAACATTCTGCAAATCTTCCAGAAAGGGGCTTCCATTAGCGGAACAGCAAACGCAATCAATGTTTCTGGTCAGGGTAATCTATTCTCTGGTGAAGTGGCTGACCGTTTGCTTGAAGTTAAAGTAGCAATGGAGAAAGCAATCACTTCTGGTGCTCGTAATGATGGTTCCCTGACTCCTTTCATTCGTAAGATGGATGGTATTGAGAAGTGGGCGCATACTTCTAACGTTTTAACAGGTGCAGCAAGCGGTGTAATTACCGAAGATGAAATCAAAGCAACAGTTAAAAAGTTGTGGGATCAGGGTAATCAATCCGGTCAATACTTCGCACTGGTTAACGCTGATCTGAAAGAACAAGTAGATGCTCTGTACAAAGATAAATACAGTTACATTGCACAGCAAAATGTCTTCGGTTTGATTGTAGACATTGTGAGAACCAATTACGGTTCGGTTAACTTTGTTCTGTCCCGTCATGCAGCCGCTAACAAGATGACAATCTTTGATGCGAGTGCTCTTGCCCTTGACTACTTGCGTCAACCTGAGTTTGAAGCACTTGCTAAAACCGGAGATAGTATCCGTGGTTTGGTTACTGCTGAAGCAACTCTTCGTGTAGGTTCCAAGAAAGCCGTTGCCCAGTACACTCTGAAAGCCTAATACATAATCCAAACGGGGATGGCGGATAATTCCGCTGTCCTCTTTATTTCATAAAAAATTTTAGGGAGATAACTATAATGAATGATCGAATGGAGTGGAAAATCAAACGGATTCAGCAGCAAATTAAGCAAAACATCGTTGCAGCACACTTAGGATGTTCCAGCACTCTCATATCACTTTACGAGAACAACAAAGGTGAAATGTCAGAATACAGAGTCAAGCAATATAAAAACTTTATTGAGGCAGGTGTAAAAAATGAATGAATTTTCAATTTAACTCCTTTTGTTGAAACGATTGGGTACTGTAGCAAGTAAATTCAAACCAGTCATTTTGATAGGGAGTATCAAAAGTATGAGTTAGATGATTTTCATTTCATCTAATTATGAAAAATGAACTTATAGCACAATTTCCACAATGGTGTAATAATAAAGAACATGGCAAATTTAATCTATGTATGTCTGATGATTTGGATTCCCTCTTCTCTTGCGCTATCCTAAATCAATTATTTGGTTACGAAGTCAAATACTTTTATGATTTCAATTCAATTTATTCCACGGAACATATACATAAACCTACAGTATGCGTTGATATTGCCGTTGAACAAGGAATGACATGGGATAATCATGTAGTTAAAATAATGCCAAATGACAAAGTGAATACTGAATCAGCCAACATTAACGCAATCAATGGTATCAACCGCAGGAACTATTTCACTAAATATGCAGGTTCTACCCTCCTACAAATCATATCCTATTACAATATCCCCATTCCTAAGAGTAGAGAAGCCCGTTTAATCCTCCTAACCATTGATTCTAGTTACATGGGACATTACAGCAAGGATTTTAAAGACACTCACAGCCGCTATATGGAGCAGTTAGAATTATATGATTTAATAGACACGCTGGAGCATGAAACGTCTACACAGGCGTACTATGATGTTAAGCGCAAGTTTAATCTAAACGGCAAGATTCTTGTCAACAACGGACATCTAGAAACAACAATTGACCTTGCAGCCATGCAAGGCTTATTTGACGTTGACCTGAAACTGTCAGAAGAGAGTTTTAAAAAAAGTTATGCGTTTGAAAATCGTGGTAGACATTCTGCTATAGGGATTTCAAAGCCTAGCGTATTCAGTTTTGCTTTGACAGGTAAAAATGAATTCAAATACACGACAGCAGGACATAAAGTAGATTAACTTAATTGGTGAGGTGAACGTGAAAATTCGCTTACCTCTCCTATTATTCAACTCAAAGGAGATAATAATAATGGAATATCAAGTAAGCGACAAAGGTTTCTTTTATGTGTATGACAATGGATTGAGAAAGTTTTTGAGATTTGATAAGAATATCGAGTGGAATTGTTCCGGTCTTAATGTAAAAACGAAGGATCAGTTTTGGCAGTTTACCAAATCCGAATATCTGTTTGAGTGCATTAATGAATATATTATTGCAAAGAAAACCATTACCCCAATGAATATACATGTAAGTGAGTGATTAACGTCACCGACACCCCACTAAATATACATTACAATGAGTATACCGATACCCCACTAAATATACATTGAAGTGAGTATTCCTATACCCCAATTATTATACATTGCAATGAGTGTTTACTGGGGCGATATCAACATAAAACCTATTAACATAAAACCTACCAACATAAAGAAGAAAGTTTGTTTGTTTTTCGCTACGCTATTGGAAAGATCAAGTTCAAGGTCAAAACATGAAAAAATGAAAAGCATCTATAACAAGGAGAAATGTCTAATGAGTTACGAGAAGGGTTTTATTAAATTTTATAATTGTTTTATGGAAAACGGAGAGTTTAAGTTGACACCTAAAGAATGGTACTTCTATTCTCTTCTAGCAGCAAGATGGAATCCATTTTTGAATATGGCTGAAACAACTATTTCTAGAATATCTGAAGTTCAAACTGTTTACAAGGATAAGAAAAGACCAACCAATGACAAGGTTAATACTCTAAAGCAAATTGCAAATTTACAATCTAAAGGTGTAATTACAATTAGCAACTATGACGAATTAACTTTTAATGGTAAAACAAACTATGATAGAACATTATTGATTTCGTTTACTGATTACATTCAATCAGAATCAATCTATAACGATGTTTATAGTAGAACAACTGATCCAAATGAATTGTATTTTATGTGTGTTTTGCAACGTTTTAATTCAAAAGGATTCAATCATAGTATGGAGCAAATCGCAACTTTATTTGATTGTAATATCAAAACAGCAGAACGAACTATTGCAACTATGAAAGAGAAAAAGTTAATCAAATATGTTCAAGGAGAAGTCTTCCAAGGTAAGAACGGTCAATATAGCAAAAAACCTAACACTTATTTTATTCGTGGTGTATTTGAAGTTGATACTGAACCTGAAACAACTGTTACTGAGGATGTAGTTTCAACCGACACCCCTACTGATTCGGAATTGTTTATGACTATGTATGGTGAGGTAACACTTGAATATTTACAACGTAAAATTCAACATAGTAATTGGGGCAGAAAGACTATAAATAAACAAGGTAAAACTGTTAATGCTGCTCTTGTTGAAGATGATATTAATATTATGATGACTTGCGAAGAGTTGGGAATTGAACCAGCGTTTACTAAGAGATCTAGAAACGTTATTACTTCTATGGCAAGAACATTTGATATGAATGACATCAACTCTTGGATTGATCAATATGGGAAGGTAAAGGAACGAAAAATTAAACAAGAGGAAGCGTTTAACACAGAACAAGAAAGCATTAAACAATATTACGAATCAGACACGCATGTCATTGAACGTGAAGGATCAGTATTATTAACTGATGATTTAAATATTAACGATGTTCTAATATATGTGGTTCAACAAAATGCGGAGTATGGAAAGATTAAGGATAAAATTAAAAAGATTAGTATTAAGTCATTGGTATGTGGAATAACGAACGCAGGAACTCCAAGACTGTCAACTGATACATTTAATAAAGTGTTTGATTATGCTAAAGACTTACTATCAGACAGCAAAATGAGTAAAGATATTTTATATAAAGTGTCACAGTTCAGGGATGCAATGTTAATTGAAAATAATCATGGTCTTGCACCTGATGTTGAACATGAAGGAGATATCTTTGTTAGTTATGACGGATACAGTGAAACAAATGAATCACTTACAGAACGTAGACGCATGATCAAATTAGAAAAGAAGCGCCAAGAAGATGAAATGAATAGAATCAAAAAACAAGAAAATGAAATTGACATAGCAAGTCTGTTTGATTGAGTCGTTCATATCAATTTTAAGCAAAAATCCATAAGAGTTATTGTATGATTTTGAACATCAACTATATAGGTAGGGTGATTGGAAGGGTGAGCGGTTGACCCTTCTTTTTGTTATTCAATTATAAGGAAATCGAAGGAGATAATTTAAATGAAAAATGTAATGAAGAAAATTGGTAATAAATTGGTCAAAGTAGTTGTTTACGTTTGTGTTGGTTATTTGATTAGCACATTTGTTTTTGCTGTCTGTGACGTTATTAAAGGTATTTATCATATTTGCGTGGGAGGTTAAGACATGGCTATGACCATTTATGATGTGTTAAAGAAGTTGCCATACAAAAAGCAACTATACATAAAGTACAAATTCAATATCTGGATGCAAAATGAGCGGAATATGACTGAGGAAGAATTCTTGAAACAGGTTGATTTGAAAGGCATGGGAACATATTACCGTTGGGAGCGAAGCCCAGAGTATAAACATATCGTTTCAATTGTGTTAGCGGCTAAACAGGCAAACGATTTGTTGACTATCTACGAGAATCTGAAGAAGAAAGTTGAGTCTGATCCTAATCCTAAAGATATTGAAATGATGTTGAAACTGATGAAGGAGATTAATTTGCACAATAAGGAAGCAGAGAAATTCTTTTCAGCAAGCGGCAAAGATGATGAAGAAGACGATTTGGAAATGTAGAGTTGCTTGATGAACATAATGTTAATCAAGCAATCTGAAAGGAGGTGTCAAATTGGAACGTGTTGATGTTGTAGTTAAATTGGCAATTGGAGCCGTGACAGGAATCGTGTCATGGATGGTTGGAGGATTTGGTTTAGTTTTTACTGTACTCCTGGGACTCATGATGTTGGATTTCATAACTGGATTCATGGTTGGAGTTTATCAAAAGAATATTAATAGTCGAATAGGAACGTTAGGGCTAATCAGGAAAGTATATGTTGTTCTCTTGATCGGAGCCGTTTATCTAATTGAAGTTGCTGTACTCAAAGGTAATGGTATTGTGACTGATGGTGTTTCAGGAGCATTTTGTTTGATTGAGTTTACTTCGATTACCGAAAATGGCGGTAAATTAGGTATCCCACTACCTCAGAAGGTGAAAGATATTATCCTTGTGCTGAAGAATAAAGAGAAAGAAGAATAAAAATACATAAGAATGTATGAAGCGGACTCGGTAATTTTACTGAGTCCTTTTTTGCGTTCTGGAAAGGAAAATATATGGCTGTTGAAACAGTAAAGAAGAAAAGTAAGTTTGATTTGGTTATGGAAGATTTCAAATTATTCGCTAAGAACTTCGTTAAAATTGTAGACAATGAAGGTAATTTGATTCCATTCATTTTGAATAATGAACAAAATGATTTCGTGGATAACATGGGCAAATTTAATATCGTAAGCAAGGCACGTCAAATCGGGCTATCAACAACCAGTCTAGCGATCTGTTTGCATCAGGCATTATTAAGACCCAACTCCAGTTATATGATTGTGTCTCAAGACAATAAACAAGTTAGCGTACTATTTGGAAGACTAAAATTAATGAACGACAATTTACCTCGGCCAAAATACAAATTCCCTGATACGGTTAGAGATAATCGAGATGAATTAGTGTTGTCTAATGGGAGTCGTATTCAGGTCAGCCCTCCAAGTGTCAATCTGGGACGAGGGTCAACATACCAATTTGTTTTGTGTTCAGAACTGGCGTTTTATGATGTTAATCAATCTAAACTGTTGACAAGTGTTACCCAGAGTCTAGCGAAGAATCCGGACAGTAAGATCGTGATTGAATCCACTTCGAACGGAATGAATTTCTATTATGACCTCTTCATGCGTTCATGGAAAGGTCAAACTAACTATAAAGCATTCTTTTTTTCATGGACAAGTAAAGCCTATATCGAACAATTCCGCTATGAACATAATATTGCTGAGGAATGGTACAAATTAAATAATAAAGGTCAACGTTTAACAGCAAAAGATTTAACTGAGGATGAAAAGCGGATATATGATGCAGGTGGAAATCTCCGAATGATAATGTGGAAAAAATGGAAACTATCTAGTATGTCAGCGGTTGATTTTATGACAGAGTTCCCTAGTACGCCCGAAGAGTCATTCCGTACGAGCGGCAGGAATGTTTTTGATCAAGGCAAGATTTTAGAGCGTTTAGAAAACGTCCTCCCTCCTATGTCTAAGGATGAATTGAAAACTGAATTACCTGAACAACTACTTAAATATATCGGTAAAGGATTGAATATTTATCACCTTCCTCGTAGCAATGTTAAATATTATGGAGGTTCAGATGTCGCGAGCGGGGCGCTTGGGGACTCATCTTCGCTCTCACTTATGGATTCCGAGGGAAAGCAAGTATTAGCATTTGCCAGTAATAAAATTAGCGTATATGAGTTTGCAGAATTTCTGAATATATGTGGTCGGTTCTATAATTATTCGTTCCTTGCTGTGGAGAAAAATTCCTATGGTCTTCCTTGTTTGCAACGGCTTCGTGAAGATTATCATTATATGAATCTATATAAACACAAAACATTCGATCAAAAGGGTAATAAAAAGTTTGCTCTAGGTTGGCTCACCTCTGAATCGAGCAAAAGTATACTAATTTCAGATTTTAAAGAAAATTTCGAAAAGGGAATAATTCTTATTGAAGACAAGGATACATTGCAGCAGATGACAATATTTGTTGAGAATAACGGTAAAATGGGCAACAAAAAAGGTGCTGGTTTACATGATGATCTCATTATCAGCCATTCTCTCTGTGTTCAAGCAATGAAAAATAACAAATGGTACGTATAATATAAGGAGCGTGTACACATGGGTACAATCAATGACTTTATAAATGATTTTGGTTACAGTAACAATTGGTTTGTTGAATATGTAGAAGAAGTTAACAACCAAATGAGAATTATGAATCTACTCGATATTAAAGAGTACATATCTGGCAAACATTTAATTAACACTAGACCAAGTGAGATGTTTAACGGGAAAGAGTTTGTTCCTAGACGCATTGTGCTTCAGATGGGAAGACGGCTGCTTGAGTTTGGGACTGCATATCTTATTGGTAACAAAGTCACTCTAACGGGCAATGAGAAGGTTGTAGAAGCGATTAAAACTGTTTATAAAAATGGTTATGATAAACTAGATTTTGATTTAGTACATAGTGTAAATCGTTACGGTAATGCTTATGAATATGTTTATGTTAAGGATGGTAAGATTACAAGTAAATTGATAGATGTAGCAGATTCCTATCCAGTTGTAACAGCAGATAATGATTATGTGGCATTTGTTGAAGCCTATACGATTAACAATGTTACATTTTACAATGTCTACTATCCTGACCGTGTTGAAAAGTATAGTAATAGTGGTGGAACATTACAAAGTCGTGGAACATTTGACAATTTGACTGGATTGCCTGTTCTATATAGAAATGATAATCCTATTGATGATGTATATGGTCGGAGTGATTTGGAAGATTACAAGACTATATTAGATTCACTTGAGGATCTGATAAGTCGAAGTGTAGATGCTTTCTACAAATACATTACAGGTATCCCGGTACTAAAAGGGCAACAACTTACAGGAGATAAACTCCCTACATCAATAGTTGGCGCTGGTCTTGTGTTGGATTCAGATGCAGAGTTCCAATTTGTCCAGAATAAGTTTGATCATCAAGCGTTTGAGACATTGTATAAACATCTTATGACCAGTTTACTTGATGTCAGTTCAACGCCTGGTATCGTATTGGGTAAGACAGACATTTCCAATCTTTCAGAAGTAAGTATCAAACTTCTGTTCTCATTGAGTAACCTTAAAGCCATGATTAGTGAGAAGTACATAAAGGACAGTATGAAGATGCGCTATAACAAGGTTAGACGCTTGCTTGAGTTGCAAGGGATTGTATTTACAGATGAAGAATGGGATACATTGGATATTGTATTCCAATATGCTATGCCACAATCTGAGAAGGATATCATTGATAATCTCAGTAAGTTGAGAGAGATGAGTGCTATCAGTGTGGAATCTGTATTGGGACATTCACCGTACACCACGGATATAAACAGCGAATTAGAAAGATTAAGTACTGAGCGTGTTAATAATGATATGAGTAATAATGGTGATAATAAAACAGTGACCAACTAATAGTTAGTAAAGATGTGGTGGCAATCATATAAAAGAGTAGATATAGCGTGGAACATTTCCCGTGGAACAATAGTGATTCGCGCACACGTTATATATCAATTAAAGGAGTTGCGAATCTGCAACTCCCTACTATTATTATATATATGGTGTCATTTGGCTAATTTTTTAATCAAATTTTCGTTCAATTTTTAATCAAATTTTACTATTAATTACCAATTATGAGTGATATATGATGAAATCAGCCCTAGATAGCATATAAGTATAGTTGTATGCTATTCAAACCGCTAACTGGTCTAGTTAGTGGTCTATTTATCGACTAAATTTATCCAATTCGATGATTTTGGACGCTGATTTGTACTATTGTGCATATGACACGGTGCTGAATCGGCTTTAAAATTGGTTCAGATACCTCAAAACTGGAAATGAGTCCTGCATCGTATGGATTTACACATTGGAATAAAAAAATAAAAAAAGGGAAATATCCCCTCCTGTCGAATAGTGTATTTACAACTAACGAAAGGGTGGATAGATTGATTGTCCTCTATTTATGCATATCTGTTATGTCATTATACTTATTGAAAAGAATTGCCATCAAAAATACCTACATAATACGTACAGGTTTTGAAAAAGATACAACGCCATTTAATATTAAAATTCTAAGTGTTTTTTTGTTCGTTATAACTATGTCCTCTTTTATTCTAGTTATTCATGAGATATTAAGTTACTTAAATAAGACAGAAGGATCATTTGCAATTTACTCCTACTTTATTTTTCTTATAGTCTATCTGGTGTTCATTATCAATTTCATTTCAAGAAAACATTCCAAAGACTAAACGAAATATTTGATTAAGGAGAATGGATATGGAACCAGTAATATTCAAAAATGTTGATTTGAATAATCCAAAATCAGTATTGTCAAAGGTATTGAAAGATGCCATAAGAAATATTATTTTCTATGGGATCGCCGCTTTAGTTATTGCGTATATAATTAATGGTTTAAACTGGAGAACTTTTGGTTTTATTTTAGCCATTCCCTACTCTTTAATTCTCGCAATTGGCGTCGTTAAGTTCGTATTAGTAGATGTATTATTACAGATCATAAGCATAGTAGGGAATGTTGTTTATATATTCCAAAGGAAACCAGTTAAAATCAACAAAGAATTCCCTGCATTTCTAGGCGTTATAATTTTATTAATTGAAAATTCTGCTTCATGTGTTTTTATCTTGTATTTATACAATGCATATTACAATGTCGATTTACTTGGGATTTTCTAGATTTCATCATATTTAAAGCACTCTCCCCTGAGTGCTTTTTATTTTGCCCTCCTACCTACTTTCAGACCACTATCCATATAATTTCCTAATCCTATAGACCTATCAACTTATCTGATGGTAGAATTTAGGTAAAATATATTGGGGGATGGGCAAATGAATAAGTGTGGAATAATATTAATTTCATCAATAGTGTTTTGTTTACTGGCTGGCTGTTCAAATTCAAATCAGACATCAGAAGTTGCATTAACTAATAAGTCTGAAAATGTTTTGGTAACAAATGATATGAGTACTAAAGCATCTACAATTGATGTTAAATTAGATATCTCAACAGATATTAGCCCAGAAAATACCGTAACTGTTAGTGGAAAAACCAACCTGCCAAGTGGAATGGAGTTAATGCTAACTCTAAAGAATACTTCGAATAACTATTCTGCTCAAGAGAAAGCCATAGTTCTTAATGGATCATTTACAAGTAGTTCTTTTTCTTATAATGGCAATGGCCTAGAAAAGGGAGCATATTCATTAGAAGTAACTTCACCAACTGCCAATGTTCAACCTTACCATGTAAAAGAACTCATTGGTGAGAACGGTGTAAATTTAGAAGGAAATATAGTGATTTCTGACCCTACCTGGGGGAATACCATTTTAACTACAAAGGAAGTAGCAATTAATTCAGATGCTAAAGCCACTTATAATGAGTCTAGCGAAACATCGAGTACATACAACAAAATTACCGAGCAGGAACTTGTAACTGATCCTAGAGCGCCATCGACTAATCCTAACGATTATATTAGCGATGGTCAGTATGTTCCTGAAAACGGAATTAGTGACAACCCTGAAGATTATAATTTTGATGGCGATTATAAACCCGTTGATGAAATGACACAAGAAGAAATTCAAGCCGAATTAGAAGAAATGTTAGGCGGATCATTGGGTGAATAAGATGAGGAATAAATTTATAATGTGCATTGTTGGTTTGATGGTTATTCTAGGGATTAGCGGATGTTCAGGGCGTGGAGATAAGGATATGATTAATATTTCCAATGAACTAAAACTGAAACAAGAATACGCATCTATTATTGACGATACAATTGTTGAGGATGCAATTAGTACGGTGTATACTTCAATCGTGAATAAATATAACAATAGAGATGAAGATACTAATCTAATAGAAATGGACGATGATTTATTAGAAGCACTGAATATTATACAAACCAGTGCTCAACTCTCTATGGATGATGACAACAAATTTAATTCGCTTTTGGATTTGGCAAGTATATTTACTGTTATCGTTGATGGAACAAAATATGAGGAACCACTATTAGACAAAAACGAAAACGGTGAATACATAATCGAAGATGGAGCACATATCAGCCAAGAAGACATCTTGTTAATTAAGGACAAATTAACTAATAATTTAAATAAGTATTTCGAATAAAAAGTATTTAAAGAAGACATCCCAGTGATGTCTTTTTGTATGCCCAAAAATCCCTATACAAAGGAGCAATCATATGAAATTCACAGAACGCCTTCAACTTGAAACGCAAGGAATCACTTTATCCTCTGCTGAACAATCTGTTTATCTTGCTGAAGAAGGAGTAACTGATCCTGAAGCGGAATACTCTCCTTCCTCTAACACGGATAAACGCAATATCTATTCAGCAGCGCTATCTGTCTTGAACAGTATTGCTAATAATCCATCGTTGATGAAGTCATACAAATCTGATGATATCACTATCACTGATTTTGCTGATTCTCTTCAGAATCGTATTGACCAGTTAGAACGGAAAATCCGCATGATGGCAGTTACAGACGATACGAACAGTAATAGTTCAACGTTTATGTTGTTCAACTCTTAATGAAAGGAGTGATCCAATGTTTGATTTATTCAATGTCAACGATACAGCCGATTTTGAATTTATCCAGAGTCAAATTGGTACGGATGTTAATATAAACCAATCTGCTACACCTACACGAGTAGTCATTACTAATACGAACCTTAATAGTGGTTATGATGATAAGAAGATTACTTCTCTGTCTCCTATCCATCGTGGCGATATTATTGTTTTTGAAGGCAATAAATACATGCTTATCAGTGAGATAAATAGTGAGCGTTATAACAAATACAAAGGGATCATCCGAAGATTGCCGCAAACTATAATCGTCAACTCTTCATGTCGTTTTATTCATGTGGATTGTTATATTACTGTTGGAGATTTAGGGGTAACATCGGGGAAGGTAATAACTGTAGCAGATGGCAGTATCAATGTTTTTACTAATGAATACTATAAGGATTTGGGGCTAGAAATCGGTAATAGATTCTTTGTTGATGGTCAGATGTTTAAGATTACAGGAATAGATACATTTTCTCAAAAAGGAATTGCAAATTTGTCCTGTGAGAAGGATCTGATTAACAGCAGTACAGATGATGTTGCTAATGGAATTGCTGGCGGCCTTGCATGTCCAGTTGATATTACGACAGAACCAACTTCTGTAGTTCTCGGTTCTACGCTACAGTTAGTCTATACAAGCACAAGCAATGCACCTGTAACATTTACATCCTCTAATACTGCAATCGCCACCGTGAACGCTACAGGGCTTGTGACAAGCCATTCAGTGGGTAGTGTTACTGTTACAATTGCCAATGCTACAAATGGGCGTATCACAGATACTGTTATTCTGGCGGTTGAAGATGCCCCAGTGTCTAAGACAATTGTAATGACTTCAAATAGTACAATAATCTCAGAAATAAAAGAAACTCAGTCAAAAACTTTAACGGCTAATGTCTACGATGGAACCACATTAATTACAAACGGTTCAGAACCTGTCACATGGGGGCTGTATGAAGATGACCAGGTTAGTCCATATAATACTGTAAATATGCAAATTACTGCCACTACAGCATCAACAATAACTTTGAAGTGTGTGAAGTATGCACGTTTATACTACGTACAATTAAAGTGTACACTGAATAGTGACCCTTCAATATTCATATGGCAGCGTATTGCAATAAAATCACTTTACTAGACCACTATCTTCCTTTTTTGGACAAACCACTTTACTTTCACAATAGACCACAATATAATAACACTATCGAGTTCTTAAATTTGATGGTCGATTAATTATAAACGTTGTCGGAGTAAGGTTGAATCACATTTCCTATCCTTTCATCTTGACAGGGTAGGGGTCATGGGTTCGAACCCCATCCGTCCTATACTGCATCACCTGAAAAAACCCTTATTTTATAAGGGTTTTTTCTTTTTGTCAGCCTATTGCCTCAATGACTCAAATTGTGAATTGGTGCCGATTATGGCACCACTTATTTTTTATCTTTCCAACCCTTTGAGAAAGACATCCTTAGACACCTTTTCATTCGGCCTATTCCCCCGTCCTGGTCGTTTTTACCCTTAAGTCCTTCGCGGTATGTCTTCTAGTGTTCTCCTCAAAATCTTCAATACTACATCAGTACCATCTTTTTTATTAATTTCAAAGCTGTTGTGTGAGAGATAATAGTGATAATTGCGAATATACACGTTTGTTGTATCCTCCCTTAGCGGGAGAGGAGGGATAGTCCTCTCTGTCCCTTAATGATTTGGTGCGGCTCCAGCCTGACGGCTAAGCGTACGCTGTCGGATGATGGCCTATCAGCCCATTGCATCATCTCTTCGTACTGTGCATCAATCACTATGACTATCGATGAAAAAGCTTCAATAAGCTAACTGGCAGAATAGTTTAAGATTAAACGCGGAGAACCCTATCATAAGTAGGGGCAAGTTTTGTATTATGCCGACTATAGGAGCAGTGTTTGCCACATTCCGGTTAGAAGGATACGATAATGCGCTTCTACGAATTTATTTGTGCTAAAGATTGTAATGTACCTATAAGGGATCTTTTGCCGACTCACAGCAAAAGATCCCTCCGCCGTTTGGGCAAGAGGAGATCATTAAAAAATGGTGTTGAACTCAAGTTCAATGCTACTCATCCTTCGACGTACCGAATAGGTTCTTGAGGTTTAAGAGAAAAAAAACGCTCCCGTACCTTTGGCTAAAATTACGGGAACATTCCAATCAGTTGTTGAAGTAGTGAGACTGTTCGAGGTCGGGAATCAGGGCAGGTTGCATTGGCTGCCATTCCAGAAGCTCCTGAGTTGCAACGCTTGATCTCGGGATATCGAGTGCTGCAAGCGTGCTGAGGAAACCAAAGTGGGCGTCTGCCTCTTCACGTGAAATGCTGACGACAGGCACGTTCAGATGTTTACCGATAACACTTGCGATGTCGCGAAATGGAACTCCTTCATCTGCAGTCCCGTCTAGTCTTGAACCGGCGGGTGCCTTTTCTAACGCAAGGCGGTATAAATGCGCGGCGTCAAGACGGTGGACAGCGGGCCAGCGGTTGGTCCCCTCTTCGACATAGGCTGATATGCCCTTCGTTTTGGCAATGTTTATCAGTCTCGGCACAAACCCTGTGTCACCCTCACCGTGTACCGAAGGACAAAGCTCTACGATCGAAGTCCGCACTCCACGCTCAGCCAGAGATAATACTACGTTTTCCACTGCCGCTCCATTATTGTGCGTGGTGATTACGAACGGCTTACCAGAACCCTCTAGCGCGGCCCCCATCGCTTCGACCGCAAGCAGATCTGCTGTGAGTGCCCCGGCGAAGTTCGAGAAGTCGTGATTGAATGCCAGATGAATGACCCCGTCCGCAGCTGCCGCGCCTCTACGAAGGCTGTCGAGATCGTCGATGTCGCCACGGTGTACTTCGGCCCCGACATCTTTTAGTTTCGCAGCGCTATTGTCTGAACGCACCAGACCGACGACCTGATGACCCACATCAATAAGTTCACGAACGACAGCGGAACCGATGTAACCTGTTGCTCCAGTGACAAAAACACGCATTATGAAATCCCCCTTAAGATGTTAACCACTAATGTATAAACTATAATTACCACGCAACGGGTCCAGCCTCATCTGAAAACGTGCCTGTTGGACCGTCCGCGCCAATCATCGCAAGCCGGACAGCTTCATGCGCCCCTTGTTCCACGCTACGAGTGCCGGCAAAATTATTAAGTGCAGTCGATGTAAAACCTGGACATGCCGCATTGACCTTAATATTTGTCGATTCAAGCGCAAAGGCAAAGGCAAGTGTCACAGCATGAACTGCCGATTTTGACGCCGAATAGGCCCCGAACATTGCACGATGTGAGTTACCCGGAATAGAGTTCCAGCTAAGGGATCCGCCGCTGCTGCCCATGTTGACGATACGAGCTGCGGGGGCCTCACGCAAAAGTGGTAGCATGGCCTGGGTGACAGCAATTACACCAAAAACATTAGTTTCATAAACCGCTCGAATCTCTTCGAGCGAAGCAACAGTCATAAGACCGCTCGCCGCACCGCTGCTTGGAAACTCACCCGGTTTGCCTGCATGTGAGATGCCTGCATTGTTCACGAGTACATCGAGACGACCGAATTCGTTCCGAATTCGCGCTGCTGCTGCAACGATAGAATTTTGATCTGTAACGTCAAGCTGAAGAGCGTGCGCATCTGCTCCGATGCTGTTGGCTGCAGTTTCCCCATTCTCAAAACTGCGTGATCCAACGAGTACGGTGAAGCCATGTCCCGCAAGATCCTTCGCAATTTGTAAACCTATTCCTTTATTTGCCCCGGTGATCAAGGCTACGGGTTTGATCTGCATGGTTATGTTCTCCTTCTTGGTATGGGATACCATCTATATATTTCCCGTTCGATGTGGGATAATGATATTAAATCACATAATTACGAAACTGTAAAGTTCCGGAACTGAAGAGTTTTAATTATATATTTTAAAAGGAGCTAATTCTATGAGTAAAATAAAAAAGGAAATTTCAGAGAGGGGCGAAAGTCCAGAGGCCATGGCAGACAAGCCTGCTCAAACATTGGGCCGCAAGCGAGATCACACGCGGGATGATAAAATCCTCGAGGCGGCAATAGACATCCTCGCTGATACGAGTTTTGAGGGGATGACAATGGACATGGTCGCGGCTCGGGCAAAGGCTGGGAAGGCGACAGTGTATCGCCGCTGGTCTTCCAAGGCAGAATTAGTCAGAGACGCTTTAGCATGGATGAACCGAAGTCAACTTGAGCTCGAAAGCTTACCAGATACAGGAACCTTGCGCGAAGATTTCCTCGTGCTTTTGAAGCCGCAATCGATTGCGGAAGAAGAGCGAAAATTCCGAGTCCTAGCCGGTCTGGGCTCCTTTTTGCAGCAGCCGGAATTTGCCGAAGCAGGAACAGCGGGGATTTTCGAACCATGGGTGGCTATGAACCGCGAGCTTATGAACCGTGCCGTCGTTCGTGGTGAAATTCCCGCTCACGCGGACATTGAGATGGCTTGCCAGGTCATTACTTCAATGGCTTCCTTTCGCGGACTTATCCAGCGAAAACCGTTCGACAAGCTTTTTTTTACAGCGCTAATCGATGGCATTCTGCTGCCTGCACTCAAAAACCCGCAAGCAGCCCCAAATATTATGAATTGATGATGACCAGGTCCACCTCCTCTTCCTACGCTCCGGCCTGTGTAGGTTAGTTGTTGTCGTTCAATACTGCGACTTGTAACATGGAGCCCTTCGCTAGTTTGATTGCGAACACGATCAAACATTTTATCCGACAAGACTTTCCGCATGAATATTACGGGTCGAGCATTACCTGCCACATTCTTGTTTTTGTTTTTTTGATCGGATAGCTTCTAATACCAATGTGCGATACGATCAGGAGGATAAACAGTACTCGATTTTCAAAGGTATTTATAAAAGTGTTAGCTATTATACTGTAAGCAGTATCCCCGGAAGTTTTCTGGACATGTTGGGATACAATCTTGACCATTCACTCTCTGTATCTCCTGGTTCAATAATAATGACGTCAATACCGAACGGATTAACTTCCAGACGCAGCATGGTAACAGGCACCGAGCAATGTATAAACTTTTCCGCCAGCCGATGAAGTGTTGATGATCTTCCCTGATTTTTGCTTTCTCA
Organism: Paenibacillus sp. FSL R5-0912; assembly: GCF_000758605.1. Taxonomy (NCBI): domain Bacteria; kingdom Bacillati; phylum Bacillota; class Bacilli; order Caryophanales; family Paenibacillaceae; genus Paenibacillus; species Paenibacillus sp. FSL R5-0912. The sequence continues at coordinate 3,307,196 of NZ_CP009282.1, read as the reverse complement.
TTGGAAGAACCAATTGCGTCAGACGACTTAATCGAAAAAGATTCACTTCAAATTGGCGTCTTTCTTCCTCTAGGCGAAATGTGCTGGCTCGGAATAATGAGAGCCTAATAGAAATGCTTAAGTGTGAACGAAAACGTCAACTCAATCTTTCAAAGAAAAGACCATCCCGCGAAGGATGGCCTTAAAACTTGCCGTTACAGACAACCCGGAGAACCCTATCCTAAGTAGGGGCAAGTTTTTTGAGGTGAAACGTGCAAGGGCCTATTAAAGCGTGTTGAGCGACATGGGTTTGGGCTAGGGCACAATTGGTGGAAAAGTCGCGACTAACGGACTTCTGTATGCTTTTCGGATCACTGAACGCCTACACACAAGGAACGATGCACGAAAGCAGCTGGAGACCGGGAAATTATCGTGAGGTTTCTGCTTCGAGGGATGCGGGTTGGTCTTTGGTTTGGCTGCATGTCAGTTCCCTACGTTGAATTATTATTTTTACGTATTTATGTCATAACGCTTAGTACCTATCAAAAATGGGCTCTCACCCAGCTCATTAATTAGGCGTTTGCATAGCATGAGGTATAACCATCTGGGAGGTAACAAAGTGCTGAATAATCAAATGTATCCAATGCATCAACAGATGCCACAAGCAATCATGGTCTATCCAATTGATCCCTATGTCGTTGAAACCTTAATGTCTGTAAAAGGTAAGCAGGTGGTACTTGAAACCACTCGCGGCGGGATTAGCGGCTGTGTGATGGATGTAAAGCCAGACCATGTTGTATTGGATATCAGAGGCAGAAAATTCTTTGTACGCATCTGTGAGATCGTTTGGATCATGCCGGAGTAAATTCTAATCCCAAAATGACTGTGCATGAGAGAGTTGCGAAAGCAGCTCTTTTATTATGCCATTTCTACCTGAGCCCCGAGTAACTTTCTTGCTGCAGCCCAAAAGCTTACTACATCTATCCAATCAGCCCGGATGCTACTAGGTTGATCCAATACACCTCTGTCCGGCTCTGTCCGGTTTAAATAAATGATCTGCTACCGCTCCTACTGGTGCCATCCAGACAAGTACTCGTTACATATCCTTGTAGGATCAATCGCCCCTGACACCTTTCATTGCGGAAATCCACCTATTCTCGTATTGTATATTTAAAAGGAGTGATAGTTGTGCGTATAGCTTTTTGGATTGTATTTGCCTTTGTTGGTATTTTGATCTTTGGGATAGTAGGCGGCTTAATTGGCCGGAAGAAACGGAAGTAATCTATAGGGGCTATAACAACTTGACAAGGTAGGGGGATGGGGCCCGAACCCCATCATCCTTTACGCAGGAAGCCCAGATATTCAAGGCTTTTTTGCTTCTACTTCCGCACAGGTCTAATGTACTTAAAATGCCGTTCCGGATTAAAATAAAAGTAAATGATTCGGCCGGGGGTAGTATCAAAGAAGTAACCCGTGTCTGCAAAATCAAAGGTTGCCATTACCCGTTCAATCTTTTCCTCTACACTACGATTCTCCTGCTCATAATCGAATGGCCCATGTTCAAATACAATATATTCGTCTTCGGGAACATCAATCATAAGCATCTGCGGGGGGACTTGGCCTTCGAATTCCATAGGAAGCCGTACACCATGACACTCTGTACGCGGTATCCCCCAATCGCAGAGTCTGCCGTCCGGGTCATTAATGTACGCCATAATCTGACCGCTGCCCCCATTAGTTTCACTCCCGCCATCGTCATCCAATTTGCCTTTGATACTATCGAGTAAGCCGCAGATGGTCTCGTAGTCCTGTCCCTGAATAAGATTTTGCTTTTGCCAAAAATCCCAATACCCGTTACTCTCATAGTTTTTAATGTGTAAAAATTTGTGAGCGGGAATGGTAACAAAATAAATTTTCACATCATCTGTAGATTTAATCATCCCAATCTCTCCCAATCCTAAAAAGTAGCGGTCAAAAGGGTTTAATTTTGTACGAAGAACGACTGGCTTAGGATTTTTCCGGAAATCACTTGGAGTTACAGCATAGGTTCCCTTAAAGGCTCTGGTAAACGCTTCATGTGATGAAAAGCCATAATTAAAGGCAATATCTAAAAGGCTTTTTTCACTATCCCGAACTTCTTTTAGTGCAAAAGCTAATTTTCTATGCCGCAGATAATCCCTAAATTGCAGCCCCGATATTTCCTTGAATTTTCTCGTAGTATAAAATTCGGAATAACCCAGCCTGCAGGAAAGATTGCGTAGTGTCAAAGCTTCATCATTGTAATTTTTAATGCTTATGTCAATTTCATCAATGATGATTTGTATTTGTTTCTGCCACTCGTACATTCGTTAATTCACCCCGTTTCAATCACCCTACATTTATTTTAAAGATAATGGAAGATCCTTGCTTGATTTTACTTGCTGTTATTTCATTTCTCTCTTTTTAAAATGGATATAATCATCAGGAATTAAGTCCAATATATACTTTCGGATTAACAATATATTAACGTATACCTATGAAATGGAGTGATGATTAATGGCGACAATTATTAGTTATGGTTCAGAGGCAAAAATCCCGTTAGACCCGTTCACTACAGCTATAACGGTTGCGGGGATTCCTGGAGCAGGCGCGGCTCTAGCCACAGCGCAAGTAAATATTAGTCCAGCTAATCCTGCCTCTTTCTCCAGTAGAGTCGAGTTAAATGGCAGTTTTAGTCTTACTGCACTTGCTAATAGTCAATTTATTGTTATTATCCGGCGTGCCGGGGTCGATATTTATAGATCCTTTTATTCGTTTACTACAAATACTGATATTCAATTAAATGTTCTGTGGGTTGATGGTCCTTATCTTGGAATCCACAACTATGAATTGATAATTCAAAATGATAGCATCTTGCCTATAAATCTATTTGGACCCATAGCATTCACAGCAAATGCTATTGGAGGAGAAGGCGTAATCTAAAAAAGTAAAAAAGCCCTGCGAACCATTACTGGCGGTAGGGCTTTTAACAATGCCCCGGACTGCACGCTAGCTCACTTCCACTTCTCCGCCACATTATCCTCGCCTTCATAGTAGTCTACCCGCTCTTCCCTGGATCAAGCGACCTGATCTCAAAAAGCAGTTACTTCGCCCCAGCCATTTCAGCCAGCTTCTTGCTTGAATGCCAGGCAAACTCAAAAACCCGGAATTGTTTTTTATACCAATCGCCGCCAGTAGTATGAATAGCATGTATTCATATTTGTTATATTATACCAGTCGCCCTGCTACAAACTCTAATATACAGCAATAAGCAATATACAGCAGTTTACTCCGAGAGGACCTATCTATTGAACATCAAAAGAAGAGATGTTACTGAATGACAAGTAGTGAATTGAATCCTAAAGTGGATTTTTTCTTTAATAAAGCAAGTCAATGGAAGGAAGAATACGGGAAACTCCAGACGATCCTGCTTAGATGTCAGCTGACAGAGGAATTGAAGTGGGGGGGGCCTTGTTATACGTTTCAAGGCGCGAATATAGCTCTAATCCACGGATTTAAAGAATATTGTGCGATTATGTTCGTCAAAGGCTCCTTACTGCCTGATCCCCAGGGCATTCTGATTCAGTTATTTCACGGACCCCAAACAGTCCGATACCCGTACAGCACGGGTTTAGAAATATACGCCGCATATTCGGAAAAGTAAGGAATTGAGTGATTAGGTTGATACTTAAAAAAACCACCCAAAGGGTGGCTAGTTAAATACTATGTTTTCAATTGCACTTCCCAATTGTTTCTTTAAATCCTCATAACCTATTTTTGACAGCATGCAGCCGTTTTTGCTGTTCAGATTAAAGTACGCTGTTTTAAAAAAATCATTCATCCGTACGATCTTCCTCACATTAATGGCCGCTGTACGGTCTCCCACCGAAAATTCGAACCCGCTATTATTCAGTGCTGTACACCAATAGCTAAGGGGACCTGTCGTATAATAGGTTCCATCTTCTGTGTATACAACGACCTTTCGCAAACCGCTGCTGTGCTGCATATACAAGATTTCATCAATCGGCAGAGAAACCACACCGGATTGGCCATTCACATCTTTTGTCACTGATAATGTAATCATAATTGTCCGCTCCTTATTTCAATAACTCTGAAGGAGTTTTCGGTTGATGAATATACAAAATACTTGCAGTACTGACAAACGTCAAAGCCACTACCGACAGACAAGATGCCAATCCGTAAACGATGCTCTTATTCATCTTCTGTAGAATTTTAGTCAATGGATTTCACCTCCCTTCGTGAAGTTTTAATCAGAGTAAGCGCTTGTACAAAGAAACTGACCGATACTGTTGGAGATATGATAATGAAGTTAGCCGCAATCATTACAGCTGCTATTAGCTTTAACAGCGGGTAATACTTTCTAGGAATCCTGCTTTGATGCTCAATATTGGATGGTGCGTACATGGCTACAAGAAGAATACTGATAAGGTTTAGCATTTGCGTCATTTGTACATCTGGCTTAACAAAAGACATTCCTGTAAATAGTGAGGTAGTAACTACTACGCATAGAACGCCAGATTGAAGATGTTTTCCTCCGCTTGTTTGCCTTAATAACGCAAAGGTTAGGAGTATAATGAACGTTTCTTTGGTATTACCGGTAATCATTGAGATAAGCAATGTCAAGCCGATTATAAATACAGCGTTATAAATACCTTCCAGCGCATATTTAAGTACAGCTTCACTTGTTGGATGATGCGGAACCGCTTCTTTTATAGCTTTTGCTGTGAGGGCAGATAGTTTTTCAATCACTTTTTTGATCCTTTCGGATGGCGTAGTACAGTAGGTAAGCTGATGTAACCGCGAAGTAAATAATATTAATGTAAGTCTCGTTATAATATAGAACTGATGAAATGGAGATCAGAAAAAGCATGATCAACAGGATAACCGAAATATCTTCAAACTTAAACTTCAGCTTATTCAAATCGAAACTAAATCCATAACCTAAGCGATAAACTAACCATGCCCCTGATATAATGAGTACCCCGCTTACGGATTGCAGTATGTACCCATTACTAATACCTGACTTGGCAGCATCGATAGATCCAAAGAGAAGAATTGCAACCCCCGTCTGCACCACACCAAATATGACATAACCCGATATGGTTGACAATAATGAAAGGATCAACGACATTCTCACAAAAACAGCAAAGAAAAGAACGAAAAAACCTATTGTAACCAAAGGCATTATATTTCCTAAGGTAAAATCATTGCGGAGTACATAGCTTTGAAGATTGATCAATAGGGTTAACGATAAAGCCTGCCATACATGCTCCTGAAATCTAAATCTGAACAAACACATGATTAAAAAATATAAAGAAAATGCCTCTATACCTGAGAAAAACATGAACCCGACTGGTTCCCACGACAAAATAAAACACCGCCTGACATTATTTTCATTCAACAGCTTAATTATATAACTGCTTCCGATATTGAGTATACTACTTATTTTTGGGCTTCAGCACTAGATTTGCAGAGTATCCGTATTTAGCTAGCTGGGACTCCGCATAAGTCTGATGCATTATAATTCTACCCTGCATTCTATATAGAGAACCTTAATAGAAAGGGGTAGATTAGCATGGCGACTCGTCAGCCGGATTTGGTGTTGATCAACTGGAGCCGGAACCCGTTAGTGCCCGGATCAGCACGCAGAATTACCGCCAGCCGGGTTATCGGAAATGCCGAACCCTGCTTGCCTAGCTTAAGAACCAACGGATTGCTTAGCACGGCCTTAGCCTGCCTGCAGGATAACGACATCGGTTTCAGAATCGTGTTCCGCAAAAAAACCTCAAGCATCAGCGGATATTTGTTACTCCAGCGTAATTGATAGGATTTCAGGGATTTCAAGGGTCTGGCTAATTGCCAGGCTCTTTTATTTTGCAACTTCTCTGAGAGGACGAACGTAACAAGTGAAGGGAATTCAGGCGTATTGCCGCCTTTCTCTGGTCCATGCGGGATTAATATCGGGGGATTGTATGGTAAAATACACTAATACAAACAAAACATCCGCCGGTCTCTCCTGACCCTACACCAACGGATGTTCATCACTAACAGGATTTTTAATTTATAATTCCGCCCATGTTACATTTAGCTCTACAGTACCTTCCTGGGAAGCCAAAGAACCGCCGATGATCGACCAGCTCTGCTTATTGTCTTTGGTGGTCCCCTGGATAATCAGGTTCTTGTCATCAAGGGTCTGTGCAGAATCGCTTCCGAGTCTTGAAGAGAAATAATCCTGATAGATCTTCGATACGGTATCCATGCTTTGCGTTGTGGTGAAGATCAGAAGAGCTGTCTTTTTGCCTTCGTTCTCTTCAGAATGGGATAGCTTGATTTGAACATCCTCAGGCAGCGGGAAATCCTCCGGCAGATTCTCCGGCAGCTCTTGGGAAGCGGCAGAAGCATCCGGCTGAGCCGTAACTCTATTGTTCCCGGCGGACGGTGCAGAGGTCTGCATAGAATCAGTTGCAGGCACATCCGGCTGATTACTGCAGGCATTCACTGCCAGCATGGATAACATCATCGATATGGTCCAGATTAGTTTTTTGGTATACACATCTTCACTCCTTAAGCGTTCTAGGCCTAACATTGCCAGTAAGATATGCAGGCTTACCGGATAATACCCTTTATGCTATTCCGCCAATCAGCTGCTTGATTTTAATTACATCTATAGAAGGAGACATGGATATGGATAAGAAAAAAGACTCCTCCCAGCAAGGCATCGCCCTGGGCTTATGCTTTGGTATAGTGTTTTGGATGGCTTTTGATAATTTGCCTTTGGGCATAGCCTTGGGTATTGCCTTTGGAGTTGTTTTCTCTAGACCCGGCAAATCTATGAATGATCCAAAAGATCCTCCGGCTGAGTGAACCGTAATGATATATTCGCGGCAAAGGAGTCATTAGCAAATGTTCAAATCTAATAACGGTAAGAAGCTTACCAGGTACGGCTTGATTGTATTAGCTCTTACGATTTCGTTGGTGACAGCTGTCCTGTCGAAAGATGAACCGGACAATACCTTTGAAACACTGGACACGATTGTTCTTACATATTCTTCTCAGGCTGAAGTTCTATCTGTGACCGACGGAGATACTTTCAAAGTTAAGTTCGAAGATGGTACGGTGGACAAAATCCGGCTCCTGCTCATTGATACTCCTGAAACCAAGCGCGCCAATACACCGGTTCAGCCCTTTGGCCCTGAGGCCAGCGAATACTTAACGGAGCTTCTGAACGGGCAAACGGTTAGGGTCGAAATGGATGTGTCTGAACGTGATCCATACGGCCGGATTCTGGCTTATGTCTATCTCGGTGATGAGATGGTGAATGAAATGCTGATCGCAGAAGGTCTGGCCAGGGTTGCCATGTATCCGCCGGATGTGAAATATGTGGATCAGCTCAGAGCCACTGAGAAAAAGGCTAAGGCTGCGAAGCTGGGGATTTGGAGCATAGAGAATTATGTGACCAACCGGGGATACGACACCTCTGTCACAGCTACCCCCGCCAACAAAAAATAGACCCGAGAGACAAAAGTCTCCCGGGTTCTTCTATAGTTATTTATAATAGGAAGTAGTCAATGGAACGAACATGGATGAGCCGTCTTGTACGTCCCCGGTTACATAGATAGAGCTTACTCCGGCAATGTCCACCTCTACGGTTACGAGCCCTTCTTCAGGGGTAATGTTCAGCTTCTTAAGCACCGTATCCGTATCGCTGTCTTGCACGGTAAAGTCTTTAATATCAGTGCCGATCGCCGCTACCTGAATGTACAGCTTCTGATATTTTTTGTTCGGGTAGAGCATGAACGAGCTGCCGCGAGTGCCGCTGCCATTATCGAAATGGACATCTTTGTAGTCCTTATCTTTATAGACGGTTTTGTCAGGATCTTTGGTATGGTACGACGAGTCAAAACCGGCTGCAATGGAGACTCCTTCCGTCTGCTCGCCTAATGAAATGGTATTGGAGGCGGCATCGAATTTAACGGTAACTCCGAGCAGATCCGACACAGAACGGACTGGCAGATACGTAGTATCCTTATAAGAAATCGGAGCGATCACTGCACCGCTGCTATTCTTCAGCTGCACAGGCTGGCCATCTACCTTGAATTTAATTCCCGGGTTCAGAAAAGCTTTGATCTCCTGCAGATTGGCTCCGGCGTATACCCCCGTTCCCATTCCTCCAAGTACAGCAAAAACAGTCAGCGCAGCGGTTAATTTCTTTTTCACCCGATCAAACTCCTCTCCATGTATTTCAAATTTAAAACTTACATACTGGGAGTATAATAAATCTTACCATAATATGCAAATGACTTAGAATCTGTCGTAATACAAAAAAAACACCCCGCCTTCCGGCAGGGAATCCACACATCCAATTCTAATTGGCTATGTATCAATTAGAACTCATCATTTTTGTGAACGGATTCGTAATGGTTGCGGATTTCCAGATTCTTGGCATGATTGTACAGATCTAATGCAACAATTCCTCTGCGCGCGAGCTTCACTACCAGAACGAATAAATAAATACCGAGCCCCAGACATGCCAGCCAGATTAAAAAGAAAAATATGCTGAATCCGCCGGCAAGCCATGACCCAAAACCTGTTGCCATCATTTCTCACAGCCCCTCTCCTCGTAATCGTATTAGAGTTCAGAATGTTTAAGTAAATCATAATAGCTGTGGAACTCTGCCATGATCAGCGACCGTTGTCTTTGGGCGGTACCTGATATTGTCCGGTCAATGGATCATACTGCGGACGTTCCCCGGCTATCTCTAGCTCAATGCGCTGCAAGGAATAGACAAGTTCACCGAAGCCAATAAAAAACATACCGGCTATGCAGGAAACGGCGAGGAATATAACAACTGCAAGCACACCGCCCAAATGGAATCCCACTGGAATACAAGCAAATACCCCCAGCACGATGATCGCCACGCCAAAATACTTCAGGTAAGCCCCTTTCATCAGTTGTCCTCCTTGTGATTGCTCAGTATTTAGTAAGGTTAGCATATTTCTTGTGGAACTATTTGTAAATGAGTCATGTGACAAAGCTGCCGGGCGAGATGATGGTGATCAAAGGTTCAATTAAAAGTTCAATTAACGGTTAATCAATCCGTAACTGCTACTCCTTCGCCGCTGGAATACAGAAGCATCCAAGGCAATCACTGACTCCATCGAGAAATTGATTCTGTATGATATTCTCCTGTGATCTCAATTAAATTACCATCCGGATCTTCGAGCATGAAGCAGTGATAAGGGCGCACAACATGGATATAGAAAATCTCAGATACGGCTCCGATCTCCAGTGACTTCACCCGCTCATACTCAGCATTCAAATCAGAAACGTTGAAGTTAAGAATCACATTATTCCCGTATCGAACCTCACTTTCTTGCTTATAATTCAAATACGCCTCATTAAAATGCTCCGACACATCGCTATTCGTGCGGATCAATTCCTTATCGAATTCCGGATTCCAAAGAGCGATCGTGTTCCCGCAGTGGAATTGTGCCCAGCGCTCCAGCTTCCGGGAATCTGCTTTCATATTCAGCAAAGCTTCATAAAAGGCAATGGAACCCTTCATATCACGGACGATTAGATACGTACAACCCAGCTGCATTGGAATCTATCTCCTCTATAGTGAAAATATTAATTACGAGACCACTATAGCGAACATACGATCTCTTTGCAACGAGGTTTTATACTTACTGCATAAGGAATAGTTGTATTTCGTGCAGTTATAAGACGGCGAAAACCCGGTTGATTTAGGATAAGTGCACTCTGTACAACTAAAATCGAGAAAAGTGTTCGTTTGCGGCGTAGCTGTTATTTTAGTTGTATGAAGTGCAGTTATAACTCCCCCGAGTCATAAATCGCCCGCTTTAGTTGTACAAAATACAGTTAAACATGAAGCGAGCGTCTCGAAGTACGCGATCAGACGGTTTTTTAACGAATAAAAGATAACAATCTTTTTTCCTGATGCATTTATTTGTAACGCAGATCGGAGAATCCGGCAAGTGGAAACGGCTATTCCATCCTCAAGGGATGGAATTCGTTTCAGCGAGAAATTGAAGGATAAAGTTTGGCGTGAAACTAATCTTTCTTATATTTCAAGGCAAAATTGTTTGGGCGGACGATTGATTTTCGCGCCGGTTTATTTTACAATGAGTTCATAAACGCGCGTTTACAATAGAGGGGGTACACCATGCGAAGCGAAGATATTGCCAAGCTAGCCGGGGTTTCGCGAAGCACAGTATCCCGTGTAATCAACAACTATTCCAATGTCCCTGAGGAGACCCGGGCCAAGGTGCTGAAGGTCATTGAACAGCATCAGTACGAGCCTAACAGCTTCGCCCGGGCTCTGGCCGGCAAGAAGACCGATACGATCGGGCTTTTTGCAATCAGCATGAATGAGAAAGAGAACGCGACGCGGATCTATCAGAATAACTACTTCGCCCCGTTCGTCGATGCCGTTGTTGACACGGCGAATGCCCGCGGCTGTTATGTTCTGATTCACACCGTATATTCTCCCGACGACTTCCTGAAGGTGAAGCAGGCTTTCCTGCAGAAACGGATTGACGGCGGTATTATCGTCGGTACCCAGAAGGATATCGGAATTGTACGGGAAATGGTCGGTCTCGACTCGCCGCTTGTGCTGATTGATTATGACATTTCGGAGATTATGTCGGAGCATCTGGACCGCAATCATCTGGCTATAGTGAATTCTAAGGATTATGAGGGTACGGCTGAAGCCATCGAGTACCTGATCGGTCTCGGCCATGAGGAAATTGGCATGATCTGCGGACGGATGAACACATACTCCGGACGGGAACGCTACACGGCTTACGAGGATACGCTGAAGCGCCATGGGCTTACGCTGAATGAGAATTTCATCCTACAGGGTGATTTCCTTAAGGAAACCGCCTATGAAGAGGTGAAGAAGCTGCTGAATTCCGGCGGCCCGCTGCCGACTGCGTTCTTCTCCTCCAATGATGATATGGCTATTTCGGCCATGGAAGCGTTCTCCGAGCATGGCATTTCCGTGCCGGAGGATATGTCTATCGCGGGGTTTGATGATGTGCAGCTCGCTTCCCGGATTCATCCCAAGCTGACCTCCGTCCGTCTGCCGATTTACGAAATGTCCAAGGCCGCTGTCGAGAAGGTCATCGAGCTGTGCGATTCACAGCAGCCGACCTTCAGCACTATCAGTTTCCCGGCGCGTTTGGTGGTAAGAGATTCCTGCCAGCCGCCGAAGCAGTAATGTTTCAGGATACAGAAAAACCCCTTACCCCGAGGGGATTTTTTCTCAGCTTTGTAAACGCGCGTTCACAATTGAAAGGAGACTTGTCTCTAATGAAATTCGGAACTTTTGACGACACTCGCAAAGAGTATGTAATCAACACCCCAAAAACACCTTACCCATGGATCAACTACCTCGGCAACGAGCAATTTTTCGGCCTCATCTCTAATACTGCCGGAGGTTACACCTTCTACCGCGATGCGCGCATGAGAAGACTTACCCGTTACCGGTATAACAATATTCCGCTCGATACAGGCGGACGCTACTACTATCTGTACGATGACGGTGATTTCTGGACCCCGGGCTGGATGCCGGTAAAACGCGATCTGGACTTCTACGAATGCCGCCACGGTCTGGGCTACACTTCCATCACAGGCGAGCGTAACGGAATTTCCGTGAACCAGCTTGCTTTTGTACCGATGGGCCACAATGCTGAAGTACACCGCCTGATCGTTAAGAACACGGGCAACGCGAAGAAGACTGTTAAGCTGTTCTCTTTTGCCGAGTTCTGCCTGTGGAATGCCAACGATGATATGACGAACTTCCAGCGTAACCTCAGCACCGGTGAAGTTGAAGTGAAGGATTCCGTGATCTATCACAAAACTGAATACCGTGAGCGCAGAAACCACTACGCTTTCTATTCTGTAAATAAAGAAATCGCCGGCTTCGATACCGACCGCGAATCCTTCGTGGGGATGTACAATGGTCTGGACGCTCCGCAGGCAGTTGCTGCAGGTGAAGCAACCAACTCCGTGGCCAGCGGCTGGTCGCCAATCGGCTCCCATGCCCTCAACATCACGCTGGAACCAGGCGAAGAGCAAAGCTTCATCTTCGTACTCGGCTATATCGAGAACCCGGAAGATGAGAAATGGGAATCCCTGAACGTTATCAACAAAAAACCGGCGCAGGCTGTAATCGATCAGTTCGCTACAGATGCCCAGGTAGATGCTGCCTTGGCTACCCTGGCTGCACACTGGGATAACCTGCTGTCCAAATATCAGATCCAGAGCGGTGACGACAAGCTGAACCGGATGGTTAACATCTGGAACCCGTACCAGTGTATGGTTACCTTCAACATGTCCCGTTCCGCTTCTTACTTCGAATCCGGAATCGGCCGCGGTATGGGCTTCCGCGACTCCAACCAGGACTTGCTTGGCTTTGTCCACCAGATTCCAGAGCGTGCCAGAGAACGTATTCTTGATATCGCCGCTACCCAGTTCCCTGACGGCAGTGCGTATCACCAGTATCAGCCGCTTACCAAGAAGGGCAATAACGAAGTCGGCTCCGGCTTCAACGATGATCCGCTATGGCTGATCTCGGGTACTGCTGCCTATATCAAGGAAACCGGCGACTATTCGATTCTCGATGAGCAGGTTCCTTTTGACAGCAATCCGGATCACACCGCTACCCTGTTCGAGCACTTGAAGCTGAGCTTCGAGCATGTAACGAATAACCTCGGACCTCACGGCCTGCCGCTGATCGGCCGCGCGGACTGGAATGACTGTCTGAACCTGAACTGCTTCTCCACTGAGCCGGGCGAATCGTTCCAGACTACTGAGAATATCGCAGGCGGCGTAGCGGAATCCGTGTTCATCGCAGGTCTGTTCGTCTTCGTTGGACCGGACTATGCTGAAATCTGCCGCATGCGCGGACTGGATGATGTCGCTGCAGATGCGGTTGCCAAGATCGAGAACATGAGTGCCATCACCCTGTCCCACGGCTTCGACGGCGACTGGTTCCTGCGCGCTTATGACCACTACGGCGACAAGATCGGCAGCAAGGAGAACGAAGAAGGCCAGATCTTCATCGAGCCGCAAGGGATGTGTGTAATGGCGGGTATCGGTGTGGAGAACGGCGAAGCAGCCCGTGCGCTGACTTCCGTTCAGGAACGTCTGGATACAGACTACGGTATCGTATTGCAGCAGCCTCCTTACTCCAAGTACTACGTGAACCTGGGTGAAATTTCTACGTACCCTCCGGGCTACAAAGAAAATGCCGGTATTTTCTGCCACAACAACCCATGGATCATGATCGCTGAAACAGTCCTTGGACACGGCGACAGAGCCTTCGATATCTACAAAAAAATTGCTCCGGCTTACCTGGAAGATATCAGCGAAGTTCACCGCATGGAACCTTACGTGTACTCGCAGATGATCGCCGGTAAAGATGCTGTACGTCACGGGGAAGCGAAAAACTCCTGGCTGACAGGTACAGCTGCATGGAACTATGTAGCGATTACACAGTCCATTCTCGGTATCCAGGCTGACTTTGCCGGTCTGAAGGTTGACCCTTGTATCCCGACGGAGTGGGACAGCTTCGAAATCACCCGCGTCTTCCGTGGAGACACTTATGTCATCTCGATCCAGAACCCGAACCATGTGTCCAAAGGCGTAGCCAGCCTGACTCTCGACGGCACTGCTGTTGAAGGTAACATCATCGCTCCTGTGGGCGACGGTGCGGTTCACCAGGTTGTAGTTACATTGGGTTAATTCGCATTACTGAAAATAGCCCCCGGTTGTTCCGCCTAAGCGGTTCAGCCGGGGGCTATCTTGTTGCAGAGAAACAAAATAGCGAAATTAAGATACATTTGTCCACTTACTGCCCAAATGGGCAGGTTGGTTTCAGCATTATATACGGTAGCTACCGATCGTAAGAGTAAACTACGGAATCCAGACCTTCATCTCGCCGCTACCGCGGTTACCCCACAGATAGTAAGGGACTGCGGTTACCTTCACTTCTTCCAGCGGCGCCTTCTCTCTGCTGTACAGCCCTCCGGTCCAGGCCGCCTGAGCTACACGGAAGCCGTCGCCTTCTACCACTACAGCACCGCCAAGCAGCAATTCATCATACGTCTCGGTGAATGGCGCTGCTTCACTCAAGGAAACCGAGCTTAGCGGTTCACTGTTATCTGCCGCTTCCAGGCAGTAGACCAGCGGTCCGCGCTGGATGGCAGTCTTCCCGGCGTCGGCACGCAGATTCGGATGGGCGTAAACGCGGTGCGCTTCCATCGGCAGAGTCAGCTCAATCACGTCGCCGGCCTTCCATTCCCTGCGGATCACGGCATAGCCCTGCTGCAAGCTTGCAGCAGAATCGACTAACGCCTCTCCGTTCACTCTGATCTCCACGTTGCCGCTCCAGGAAGGAATACGCAGCGCCATTCCGAACTCTCCGGCTTCCGCAGGATCAACCTTCAGGGTGACGGTTCCATCCCAAGGGAAACGGCTCTGCTGGCTGATTGCTACCTCTGTGCCGCCCAGCGTGGTCTTCAGCTCACTGCCGATATACAGGTTAGTGTATAGTGTATCGCCGTGCTCAGTGTAGATATACTGGTTTAGCGAGGTCAGCAGGCGCGCCACGTTCGGCGGACAGCAGGCACAGCCGAACCAGCCCTGGCGCTCCGATTTGACATGATGTTTGCCGGGGTTACAGCTGCAGGCCTGCGGCCATACTTCAAGCGGATTCACGTAGAAATAGTGTTTGCCGTCCTGTGCCATGGAGCCGAGCACATTATTATAGAGCGCACGCTCCATCACTTCGGCATACCGGGCGTCCGGGGTCAATTCCAGCATCCGCTTGGCAAAAAAGATCAGCCCGATCGAAGCGCAGGTCTCCGCATAGACCGTATCATTCGGCAGATCATAATCAAAGGTGAACGCTTCACCATGATGTGTAGAACCGATTCCGCCGGTGATATACATCTGTTTCTCCGTCATATTGTTCCACAGGCGCACGCATGCTTCGCGCAGGCCCTCATCTCCGGTAAGCCGGGCCAGATCGGCCATGGCTGTGTACATATAGACCGCACGGACCGAATGTCCCAGAGCCACGCTCTGCTCACGGACCGGGATATGGGCCTGATTATAACTGATATCCACACTGCTTGTAGCCGTACCTGTCCAGTGCGTTACCCGTCCTCTTTGTTCCCACTCCTGATGCAGGAAGTTCGGTTCCTGTCCACGCTGATCAATGAAAAAGCTGCTGAGCTTCAGATATTTCTCTTCACCGGTCAGCCGGTACAGCTTCACAAGGGCCAGCTCAATTTCCTGGTGACCATCGTAGCCCTTCAGCTTCCCCTCTTCCGGTCCGAAGACGGTTTCAATATGGTCAACGAACCGCCGTACAATGCCCAGCAGTTTGTCTTTGCCGGTCGCTTCATAATAGGCCACTGCCGCTTCAATGAAATGCCCCGCACAATATAGCTCATGGCAGTCCAGCAGGTTCGTCCAGCGTTTGCCCGGCTCTTTGAGTGTAAAATAAGTATTCAGGTATCCGTCTTCGTGCTGTGCTTCGCCGACCAGCTCTATCATCTCATCCGCCTGGCGCTCCAGCTCAGGATCACGCTTGATGCTGAGCGAATAGCCTACAGCCTCGAGCCATTTAGCTACATCACTGTCCTGAAAGACCCAGCCTTTGAATTCGCCTTCTCTCCTGCCGGCGGCAATTTCAAAGTTGGCGATGGCATGGCTTGGCTCCGCACCGGCTACCCGGTCATGCAGCGCCTCATACTGGTAAGGAATAACGGTATCCTGAACCAGCCGGATATAACGCCCCCAGAATTCATCCTGAATAGCTACCTGCCGGCTTGTGTCAGTAGCTTGCTGAATATCTGCATATTTACTCAATGTGTTATCTCCCCTTTTCATTTCATCCTCGCTATTTGCAATTATAGACGGTAAAATGAATAAAAAACAGAATCATAAGCAACTCTGTTTTTGTACTATTTCACACTCAGATTTCTAACCTTCCACGGAAATCCGGCTAATTGAAAAGAGCTTGCGAAAGGAGCAGATATGCCAGCCAGTCCTGCCTATATTCATCTGTCGGCGCCGCCGTTCCCCTATTTCCTGGAATGCGGCCATACCGTATATTTGCCCGGCGAGCAGCATCCAAACCGCAGCCGCATGGGGAAATTCGATCTTATCATTGTAGAACAAGGCTGCCTGTTCATCGGTGAGGATGATAAGGAGTGGGCGGTAACCTCCGGGCACACCCTCCTTCTGCTGCCGGACCGCTATCATTATTCAGTTAAACCCTGCGAGGAGGTCACCTCCTTCACGTGGGTTCATTTTCACACGGTCGGTGAGTGGATGGAAGCGGAAGGCGATCCTGTATATGCTGAGCGGGAGAAGCATTTCCGGCAATTCCTGATTCATCCTTATACGATCCGCATCCCCCAGTACGGACCACTCCCGGACCCCTTCGCGCGGAGCGGACAGGCAGAGCAATTGCTGCAGCTTAGTCAGGGACGGCGCTCCAGCTCTGTATGGCAACAGCAGCGCATCTTTGAGGAGATGCTGCGGATGATGGATCTGGCCCAGCAGGATACTGCGGGCAGCCAGGCGGCAGAGATCGCTGAGCAGACGGAGGCCTACCTGCGCAATCATTTTACGGAGGATCTCACGAATGCATCCCTGGCGGATGCGCTGCATTTTCACTACAATTATCTGGCCCGCTGCATGAAACGTGTCTATGGGCTAACCCCCATGGAATACTTGACGGATTACCGGCTGGAGCAGGCCAAGCTGCTGCTCCTCAAGACAGAAATCCCTATTTCCGGGATTGCAGAACGCACCGGCTTCGAGAGCACCGCCTACTTCTCCCGGCGCTTCAGCCGGAAGGTTGGCATCTCTCCGCTGCGCTTCCGCAAGCGTTACTCCCGCTGAATCAGCAGCACAAGCGCTTCTAGGCAGGGAGCGGGGAGTCTACCTAGGCTCAGCTGGAAGCATTCGGAATTCATGTGCATCCCGGCAATACGATAATCCACGGATCCGGACAGATTTCGCTGTGTATGCTCTGATCTGTCCCCCCGGTTCCAGCACCTCCTCTGTACCCTCCTTCAGCACAACTGATACCTGAACCTCCGATAGTGCCGCAGCCAGAAGCTCCATGTCGCTCTCCAGCACTTTATAGATATAATCCATCGGGCTACACCTGCTTTACTGTGACTTTATTTAGTGCACTTGAATAACGCTGATTGCACTGGACAACCTAAACTACGTTCATAACCTATTTGTAGAGGAGTTATGTAATTATGGGAGTTCTAAACGGCAGCCCCAAAGATGAACCGCTTCACTATGGTGAGATCTTCAATCTGTGGCAGGTCTCGGCAACAGCCAAATTGTCCTTATCTACCTACCAGGCGTTTCACTTTCATGCCGGGGACCAGGATCTGAAGAAGATTATCGATGATCTTATGGATCAGGCACAGCAGGAAATTAAGGACTGTGACAAAATCCTCAAGCTGAACGGCTTCGTGCCTCCGCCTGCACTGCCGGACCGTCCCTCCGTCAAGGTCGAGGATATCCCGGCAGGTGCAAGGTTCTCCGACCCCGAGATTGCTGCGGCCCTCTCCGGTGCAGTATCGCTCAGTCTTGTGGTCTGCAGCCAGGTCATGGGCATGTCGATCCGCGAGGATATCGGCGCAATGTTCATGAAGATCCACGCGCAAATGGCCGCCTTCGGCATGGCACTGCTCAAAATGAACAAGCAGAAAGGCTGGCTGATCCCGCCTCCGCTGCAGCTAAAGAAACCAGAGCCGGTTCATGCCTGAGCAACTCACTTCTAATCCTGCGCAAGCAGGATTTTTTGTTTAATAGCTATTTTTTTCCAGACGGGCGCATATTTATTAAGACATGCCTTAAGTCTGGAGATGCTGAAGATGCGTTCATATCCCAAGTATGTCATTATTCTGCTGGCCAGCCTGCTGATTGCAGCGGGAACCAACTTTTTTCTGGTGCCCTATAAAATACTCGATGGGGGAATTATCGGCATTGCCCTCATCATTAATTACATCTCCGGCATCAAAATCGGACTGGCCATCATTGTTTGCAGTCTTCCAATCTTCCTGCTGGCCTGGTTCCGGGAGCGGGATATTTTCTATAACAGCATTCTGGGGCTGATGACTTCATCCTTTCTGATCGAACTGCTCGGGCCGCTGCAATATTACTTTCTGTATTATATCGAACTCGGTTCCATCTCCAGCGCTATTATAGGGGGCTTCCTGATGGGCAGCGGGCTCGGCCTGATGCTGCGGTTCAAAGCCAGTACGGGTGGAACAGATCTGCTGGCAAAGTTTATGAAACGTTACATTCCGCTCAATGTCGGAGTGATTATTTTCCTGACGGATTTCGTAATTATCGGCGCCGGCGGTGCACTGATCTCCAAAGAGACTTTTTTCCATTCCATATTGACTATTGTCTCCGGCGGTGTTGCCACCGGTCTATGTACGCTGGAAGACTAGACTGGACTGCAAAGAACGCGTCCTTAGGCTGTCCGGTTGCCAGACAAATATATTATTCGTCAGAATATATGGAATAAAGGTTGAAATTTTCACACATTCCGGCGACAATCGAATAGATAACATTCCCGGGGAGGATCGACGAAGTTGGATAGCACAAGCAACAATAGCAATACTACCGCGCATGATATTATAGACCTGTGCCTGCTGGCCGGCAAAATCATGCTGCAAAGCGGCGCCGAAACCTACCGCGTGGAGGATACCATGAGTCGTATGGCCGCATCGCTCGGATTCCCTGGAGCGCATAGCTACGTTACGCCGACAGTCATTATGTTCACCACCAGCCGAACCGAACCGGTGAAGCTGTTCCGGATAGCTGAACGGACGACCGATCTGCAAAAAGTGTCAGAGGTCAATGACATCTCGCGGCGGCTGAGCGAACGCCAGCTTACCGCCGCCGAAGCCCGCGAGCGTCTGGGTATTGTCGACGACGCGGCGCATGCTTATCCGGTCTGGCTGCAGACTGTAGCTGCCGCCCTGACCGGCGCCTGCTTCACCGTAATGTTCAAGGGCAGCCTGTGGGATGCCCTTCCGTCGCTGCTGATCTCCGGGGTCGGCTTCGCCGCCGTCACCTATCTGCACCGCCTGGTTCAGATCCGTTTCTTCGCGGAGTTCATCGCCTCCTTTATCATCGGCCTGCTGGCTTTCTTCTCCGTAAGGCTTGGCATCGGACAAGAGATGGACAAGATCATCATCGGCTGCGTAATGCCGCTTGTACCGGGGCTGCTCATCACGAATGCCGTCCGTGACCTTATGGCCGGCCATCTGGTGTCCGGCCTGTCTAAGGGAGCCGATGCCTTCCTGACCGCCTTTGCCATTGGAACCGGCATCGGACTCGTGCTGTCCCTTTTCTAATTACCACTTGAAAGAGGTAGTCCTACATGATTTTGCAACTCATAACCAGTTTCATCGCTGCCTCAGCCTTCTGCGTTCTGTTTAATGCGCCGGTGCGCGCACTGCTTCAATGCGGTTTCGCCGGAATGATCGGCTGGATGCTGTATCTGCAGCTGGATGACAGATGGGATACCGTTGTTGCCACCTTTGGTGCCACCGTGATTGTCGGAGTGATCAGCCAATTTTTTGCGCGTTCCTTCAAAATGCCGGTGATTATATTCAGCGTCGGCGGAATTATCCCGCTGGTTCCGGGCGGCCTGGCTTATGACGCCATGCGCCAGTTCGTGGAGAATGACAACAACCAGGGAATTCAGTTTGCCGTACAGGCGCTGCTGCTGTCCGGGGCCATCGCCGCTGGCCTTGTGCTGAGCGAGGTACTGGGACAGATGTTCCGGAGGAAGCACGTATCCGGATAGCTGTTCCCCAGGGTTCCGCCGGCCGGCACGCCCTAACCGTACATAAAGCCCGTTTGCCTGCATGGACCTGGTCCTTGCAAGGCAAGCGGGCTTATTGCGTTGTACGGTGGCATCCACCGGTGCCTGCTTCCCTATTAGATTACATACACATGCCTAATTGTTGTACGTATTGCAACTTTGAACTACAGAAACTGGGTGATTCTTAAGGATTGTTGTATGTAATACAATAATTGCCCCGCGTAACCGCTCGGATAAGGAGCAATGCTGCATTTCCTACAACAATTCTTGATTACTCTCGATATCACGAAAAGAATGTTATATTTCGTGCAGGAATTTAGTTAGTGGCTTCTGGCAACGGGTAGCGATTAGCCGATGATTTTCTCATAGCTGACAATATCCAGCCACCGGCCGAATTTGCGGCCGATCTCTTTGAATAAGGCGCTCTGCTCGTAGCCGTGCTTCGCGAACAGGCGGCGGCTGGGCTCATTGTCTGCACATACGGTAGCTACCAGTACATGGAACCCAAGCTCGTTAGCCCGCTCTTCAATGAACCGCAGCGATTGCCCGCCCAGACCTTGTCCTCCGCTGCCGGGCTTCAGGTAAATACTGACTTCACCGGAGGTATCATAAGCTTCTTTGTTCTTGTGCCGAGTAATCAGCACGTATCCCTGCAGCTCCCCTTCCCGAAGAAGGACATATGACTTAAATCGCGGATCCCCGTTCAGCACAGACTGGCGCATTTGCGTCAAGGTCTGCGGCTCGGTATGAAACGATACGGTGGTGTTAAGTACATAATAGTTATAGATATCTAGCACACCGGCCAGATGTTCCTCAGTAATTTCTGCAAAGTGCAGCCCGCTAGCAAGCAATTCTCCCATCATTCATTAATCCTCCCATATGGATGTTTCCAGCTGATCTACGAACCGCCGCAGCTTACCCGCGATCTTGAGATTAATAGCCCCGTTCTGATACATTTCCTGTACGGTATTCCGCTGCTCCTGAATGGCCTGCAGCTTCAGTTCCAGCTTCTCGTCATCGACGACACCATCTTTACTCCAGCCTTCGCCCTGCACCAGCCGGGATTCCAGCCGCTCATACTTGTCGATGACCTTCTGCGAGGCAAGCCGGTTCTCGTCGCTTATTCCGGCGCTGACGGCTGACACGGCCGCCTGGCACATCGCAATCTTCGCTGCCCGGGCACTTTCGGCATTCTGCACTGCACGCCGGCCCTCTTCCCCATTGAAGCGGCCCGAGAACAGGCCGGAGAACAGACGCTGAATTTCAGTTACTGTGAACTTAATTTGTGTATCCAGACGTCTGCAGAGCAGCGATTCCGTATGATCAAGCAGCTCCTCCATCTTCACGGCGACTGGGGAGGGTACCGCACCGTTCTCCAGCATCCGCCGCAGTTCTGTGCGCTCTGCCTCCAGGCCGCTCAGCCGGGCTTCAACGCCCAGACGCCGGAACTGCTCCGTGGCCGGATCACTGTCCGGCTTGGCCGTGCACAGCCGGTCGATCTTGTCTGTGAACTCCAGTAAGACAGGCTGTGTCGCCCGCTCCGGGCTCTCCGTAACCAGGCTACGCAGCATCGACATCCCGGCGTCGATCACAACATTCCTGGCAGCCAGTTCCGTATTTCCGTAGCCAATGGTCTTCACCACGGTCTCCTCTTTGTCGGCCAGCAGTGGCAGGAAGATGCTGGCAATGATTAGCGACATCAGAATGACACCTGCGGCCAGCGCAATAATCAAATCCCGTTCAGGGAATGGCGTGATACCGTCCCCGAGCACAAGGGGAATGGAGAAGGCACCTGCTAATGTTACCGCTCCGCGCACCCCGGAGATTGAAGTAATGACCTGTGACTTAAGCGGCGCCTTCTCTACCCGGCGGAATCGGCTCTCCCATAAGGAATAGGCATAGACCCATAGAAAACGCAGCGCAATGAGCAGCGCGGTAATCGCCATCGCATACCCCGCAACCATAAAGTTGTTCAGCCTCTGATCGCGGTAGATGACCTCTACCACATCCGGTACGGATACTCCAAGGATCAGGAATACCAGACCGTTCAACACCAGCAGCAGCACCGACCAGGTGCTGGCTGATACAAGCTGCAGCTTATACTGCGGCGATACGGCCCTGTCCTTCTCAATAGCAAACATTACACCGCCGGCCACTACGGCCAGGATGCCGGATACGCCAATCTCTTCACTGATCAGATAAATAATAAACGGTGTTAGAATCTGCAGAAGCACATGGATCGTCACATCCTCCATGCCGAATCTGCGGATGAATACACTGAGGCGGATCAGCAGAAAAGAGAGCACCGCACCCAAAAGCAGACCCCCTGCGGCAATCATTACAAAGCTGAGCGATGCCTTAGGAAACGAGAAAACTCCCGTAACCATGGCCGCGATCGCAAATTTGAAGGCAACTAGGCCGGAGGCGTCATTCATCAGCGATTCACCTTCAAGGATACGGTGTATACTCTTCGGCAAATGCACCCGTCCGGCCAGCGCACTGACCGCTACAGCATCCGTAGGTGACAGAATCGCCGCCAGTGCAAAAGATGCCGCCAGCGGAATTGAAGGAATCATCCAGTTAATGGCATAACCTGCGACAAAAACCGTTACAAATACAAGCCCCAGCGCTAGCAGCAATATGGGTGCCCTAAGGTTCCACAGCTCATCACGCGGTGTCCGTCTCCCGTCATTGAACAGTAGAGGGGCAATGAACAACACAAAAAACAGCTCAGGCTCAAAAGACATATGTATTCCGGTCGGTACAAGTGCAGTAATGATCCCTAGTCCGATCTGAATTAGAGGAACCGGCACAAACGGAATGAAACGGTTCACGATATTCGATACCGCGATAAGCCCGAGCATCAGCAGTACAGCGAGAAAAGTCTCCAAGCCCCATCATCTCCCGAATATCTTTTTTCAATATATTATATCCTCTATTTGCATTGACTGCATAAACGCCAATAAACGGAAGACACACCGGAATTTCCGCTTGTGCCTCCCGCTATATTCTCTTTTCAGAATCCATCCGGCTGATGAGGTAGTTAGAGCCTCAAGCCAGCCGCAGAATATCGCTGATGATCTCCTTGTCAACATCCAGATCGAACTTCCGGCCCCAGAAGCAGCCTGCACCTTGCTCGCGAATCCGTTCATAATCCTCGGCCCGCAGCGTTCTGGGGAATTCCGGTCCAGTGTCCCAATCCGTATAGCGTTTGATCTCATTGATTACTTTATCCTTATATTTACTGTTCAAAATAATAGAATGGAAGAAGATCTCATCGCCGCAGAACGAATTCCTGAACAACCGGACGTATCCGGGATGCTCCGCGATGAATTCGAGGATATACTGCATGCATTCCCCGGTAAGCGACATCCAATTCGAGCCCTTATACAGCACCTCCGGCAGTTCCTTCAGGCTGCGCTTAAGCCAGGGTACCGACATCACCAGATTGATGTATCGGTTGCGGATCTCTGAGACAGCTTTGGCCCGGGAGACCAGGAACCTCGGATAATATACAGACACCCGGTACAGGCAGCCCCACATTTCCGCCTCATTTGGAAGCTGCAGATGCTTGACGAACTCCTGTCCTTCATGCTCCTTGAAGAAATCAGCAATCGTATCGTTCGAGGCAAGAGGCAAATCCTGCCCGCTGATGATATGAACATAGTTATAATTCCCGCTTGCCCGGATCAGTTCAAAGCACTTCAAGATACATTCAATCTGGCCGTAATGGCCCCACTGTACGTCTACCGGCTGCTCTACGAAATGAATATCTTCGCGATGGATAATTTGCTCTTCGATGCCGCTTTTCTTATCCACATGCATGAAAAACTCCACATGCTCATCCGTTAAACGATCGATTAGCAAATTAATCTGCTGAGGGCTCTTGTGACAGAGGACAACATAAGCCATTTTGAAATTGTGCAAAAGATTCATCCTTTCGCTCATTTATTTCCACATATTATAGGGGAATGAGCCAAAATGGACAAGCTTTCATTCCTATCAGCCTTTGACAAGCAACCGGATTCCAATATTCCACGGGTCTCTCAAGGTTGTAATGCCGCCTTCTACTTCTACAGGGTACCCCGCTTGCTTCACACGTTCCGCCACTTCCGATACATCCCCGCTGCCCGGAAGCAGCAGAGTGAAATAATCGATGCCCGCCGCATGGGCCGGAGCCGCCTTAGCACCTTGTCCCGCCCAGACATTAAGCCCCATATGGTGATGATATCCTCCCGCCGAGATGAATAGTGCAGCGTCCCCGTAATGAGCGGTTATTGCAAAACCAAGCGCATCCACATAGAATTTCTTGGCCTCCGCCAGATCGCCTACATGAAAGTGCACATGCCCGATCACCGTGCCCGCAGGCAGTCCGGTCCAGCTCAGCCCTTCGGAAGCCGCCAGTAAGCCGTCCACATCAACCGGGTCTGTAGTCATCACCACATTGCCAGTAGGCTCGTACTTCCAGGTGTCGCGCGGCCGGTCGCGGTATATTTCAATGCCGTTATTGTCAGGGTCCTGAATGTACAGCGCTTCGCTGACCAGATGATCGCCCTGACCGATCTCGATGCCCGCATCAATCAGATTACGCAGCACCAACCCGAGACTTGGACGGTCGGGCACCAGAATCGCGAAATGATACAGTCCGGCTGCCGAATTACGGCGCAGAATCAGGGCCTGTTCAATCTCCCGCAGCACCAGAAGCACATGCACACCATCCGCGGTCATTTCCACTTCACGCCCCTGCCGGTGCAGGATCTTCAGTCCGATTACATTCTGATAAAAGGTGAGTGAACGCTCCAAATTGCTTACTCTAATCTGTACTAGTCCAATTTCCAGTTCTTGCGGCAATGCTGCTGTTGTCGTCATATAAACCCCTCCTGAATAAAAGCATATGGATTATATAAAAAAGCCAAACCCTCCGGTGCCGTTCGTGCTCAGTTCTGCTTAGTCTTGACTTTTTATAGAATCATCATTCAAGCTTGTAACTGTTTCCGTTACATATTAACTAACTTTATTTTAGTTGCGTTCTATATGTTTGTCAATTACTTTTAAAAATCAAGGAAATACAAAAACCCGGCCAATTGGCCAGGCTCCGATAGCAGTCATCCGTTGTATTTGGGTTCACTTAGCATTTCAAATGATACATCCTGCGCAGTAATTCTAAGCTCACTCAGCGGCGAATCCAGCAGAACACGTAATTCAAACCCTTGTTCCACCGCATAGATCTCGGTATACAACCAGACCATTCTGTTCAGGCGTTCAGGCAGAACCAGCCCGGTCACCCCGGTAAAGGTTAGTCTGATATCACACTGATAATGCATGGCTCCACTGCAGTCCAGAATGATCTCCACAACCTCCGCCGCCGGCACTGCATATGAAATCACCCTTGAATCATGGAGGGACTTCTCAACTAGCTGAATAGCATGTACAGGCAAGCTGTCCTTAATAGAGAGATACCCTCTATAGTATTTATCATCCAACACCTTCATCCTGGCTTCGTATTCACTACGCCACTGCTGCGCCTTTTCTTTGAACTCAGGTTCAGGATAAGTAGAATTGATTGTTCCGTCATGAATGGAGGGATGGAAGTATTCCGGAAGGTACTTCAGCAAATCCGCTTTGAGGTATTCCAGGAAATCCCTCGTCCTGTCCCTATAGCTGACCCCCTCCGCAGCATGCCACGCAACATCCTCCAGCCAATCCTGCTCCGTCTCAGGGAACACCATAAAGCCGCGCACCTGCATTTCTTCATACCATGATTTTGTATAAAATTTCATTTGGCGCTCCCATACTCCCCTAGTCTCATCTATTGGTAATCTTCGTACCCATATAGACCCGTTGTTCAAGTGTCGCCTGCTGAACCCAGTTCTGTAGCTCCGCCCGGTTAATCATGAACTGCTCATCGACTTTCATATAGGGAATTCCCGTAAGTGACCCGTTATACTTTAGAACCTCGTGCTCTGCCTTGATAATATTCAGCACCTCATTCTCAGTTAAATGCAGAAATTCCGCTGCCTCCGCCATTGTCATTAATGGGCTGTCAGCGGCAGTAGATACAGTCTGCTCTAACAGTTCCGCTTGCTCTTTGGCTTCCGTCTGCAACTGGGCAATCTGTGTTTCCATCGCCTTTTCATTGCTGGATGCACGTTCGTTGCTGATAATCAGACTGCTTGCGATTAAAGAAAGACCCAGAATCAGTGCGGCTCCCAGGATTGTAATTTGATTCTTCATGTACAATATCCCCCTTACTCCTATGTAAAATCAAGGTACAGACAGTCCCCTACCGTCCGCTACAGCCGTTTGTCAATAATATGCTTGTTCTCCTTGATCTCCTTGCGGAGCAGCCGGATTTCCTGAATCAATTCGTCCAATTTGTAGGTAGCCCTAGATCCATCAATGGCCTTTCGGATAATCAGCATAAAGACCAGCAACGACAGGAACCATATAATCAGTACTAAGAACATCATCATATTTCGCGCCTCTTCTCCATTTATTGCAGCAAACCACACCTGGTGTCAGTCTAAACCATCTGGAATAATGTGTAAAGACAGTACCAGCGATTTCTACAGCCGCAAAAAAGGGACCCTGCCGGGAACCGGCAGGGCCAAAGTCTATTATAAGGGGGTCATGTGATTAATATACAGGCCCAACCTTAACGCCTGATGAAAAACACATAAAGGTTTGATGAATTTATAAGTCCTAAACAAAGAGATAGACCCTGCCGAGGCACGGCGGAGTCTATCATAAATGTATCCACTGGGGGGTGGAGATCTTTAATATAATCCCCGAACCTTAAGCGTACATAAAGCTATGCTGAAAGTTTCCTTAAGTTTCTGTGGCAGTCTACAAAATCTTACATCACGGGCCGGTGCCGCTTGAGGTTACATGCCAGCCCAGCCTGCTTTTCTTCACATAGATGTAGCTTCGCTCTGTTTCTTCAGCATAGTACAGATTACCGTACCTTGGATCATCCTTAATCTGTCCTTCTGTAACCCTGCCCGCAAAGGCAGCTGCAGGATCACGGATCAGCAGGCTCTTGCGTACAGCGAGCTCAGGTGTAGGAGAAGGAAAAATGAGCAGATACAATAGCCCGAGCCCGAGCAATACCGTTATCCAGAAAGCAGCGCCTTTTCGCTTGCGCATAGAGTTTCGCATAGCACATTCCTCCTCTGCCTCACGAAACAGGAATTTGATGTACGATCTGATCCAGTGTAACCTCTTGCAGCACATTCTCCATCGCTTTCTGCGCAAGCGAGAACACGGGAATAATCGCCCCGGCAATGTTCTTGCCGACCGGACACTCCGGATTCGGATGCTCGTGGACAGAGAACAATGAATCCTCCTCCACTGCATTGACCGCCTTGTAAATCTGCAGAAGCGTGATATCCGCGCTACTTCGGGTAAGCTTCGCACCGGCTACACCGGGGCGGACCTCCACCAGACCGGCCTTGTTCAGCATGCCTGTAAGGCGGCGGATGACAACCGGATTCGTATTAACGCTGCCGGCAATCCACTCCGAGGTGCTTTTACCGTCTTTGTTGCTGTCTATTAAAGTTAGAATATGAATAGCGACCGCAAACCGGGTGCTGATGTTCATGGGAATCTCTCCTTCATACTGACCTTCATACTGACCAGAATGCTTCCCGGTAGATGTAACAATAATAGTTACATTCTAGACAATTGTCAATCCTGCAAGGAGTTCCGTGACCTCTTCGGGGTACTTCTGACTCAGCCGTTTCTTCCCCAGATTGCTCTTTACGATCCGGATCATCCGCTTATCGCCGCTCCCGGCCAGTCTGCGCAGCAAGGCAAAGCCCGCATCCGGCTGGCTGGCGACAAACAGGCTAAGCGCATATTCCATTCCTTTGGATAATACGCGGAGATGCTCAGGATCGTCTTCACTGTATTTGCCCGACAGCAGCTCATCCAGGATTTGCTCTGACAGCTCCAGACTATACGCTGCACAAGAATAATCCTTAAGCAAGGGAGGATGCGCCAGCGCGGCGACAAAAGTTCGCAGTTCCAGTATGGTCGCTTCCATTCTCCAGCTTTCAAGCACCCCAGCCAGCAGCCCGAAGCCGAACTCTCCGATCTGCTGCAACGCCATTGCCGCCGCCTCACGGACGCGCCATCTTGAATCATTCATCGCCCTGCGCAGCCTGCCTTCTATCCCGGATCTTTCTCCCTGC
The DNA here is from genome assembly GCF_000758605.1 of Paenibacillus sp. FSL R5-0912. Taxonomy (NCBI): domain Bacteria; kingdom Bacillati; phylum Bacillota; class Bacilli; order Caryophanales; family Paenibacillaceae; genus Paenibacillus; species Paenibacillus sp. FSL R5-0912. The sequence continues at coordinate 3,279,079 of NZ_CP009282.1, read as the reverse complement.
TCCGCATATCCGTAATAGGCACCGCAAGCCAGTAAAGCACAGAACGGAAGATATTCCTTCGGGTCATTAGCCTCCGCCTCCGCTGCAGAAATATCAGTCCAGGAAGCGAGCAGCGACAAAGACTGTGCAGAAAGTCCAGAACGGGCGTAATACCCGGCGAACTCCCCGGCAAGGCTCAGGTTCGCCCGCGGACCCGGCAGCCCGCTCCGGTTCATGAAATCCTCTGCGAGCAGCGGCCATTGCTCACTGTTCTCTATCTGCTGCTGAAACGGCAATGCGGTAAGCTTGCCACTATTCACCTTCATCCCTCCGGTTTCAATGGTTTCCTTCATTGGAGTACATTACAATACCTTGCGCGTCATACGGATAGTCGATCTGCTGCTTCACGGCAGCCATAGCCTCCGGGCCGGCAAATAAGGATACCAGGTATAATCCCAGATCAATTGAGGTTGAGACCCCGCCCCCGGTAATAACATTCCCGTCCTGCACAATCCGGGTCTGAACGACTTCCCGGCAATACGGCTCAAGCAGCTCATATGCCGATGCATGTGTTGTGGCCCTGCGTCCCTCGAGCAATCCGGCAGCACCCAGCAGCAGGGCACCGGTGCATACGGATACCAGATAGGGAACCCCGCTTGCTCCCTGAAGCCAGGAGATAAAGCTCTCGTCATGACGCAATGCCCTCGTCCCGAACCCGCCGGGTACAAATACCAGATCATACACTGACAAATCCGGCAGCACTGTACCTGTTTTGACCGTAAGCCCCATTTCATCTGTGATTTCTCCGGCCGGACCGCAGATATCCCACTCCAGCCCTTCCCCTGCAGGGAACTGGCGCAGCCTGTAGATTACATCATAAAAACCCGCAAAATCCAAAAACGTAATGCCGTCAAACAGAATAAAAGCAATTTTCACGCTACCCGCTCCTTCTATATCCGTCGTTCTGCAATATTACTCGCTGTCGTAAGCCTGTAAAGCAACGGGCAAGGCCTGAATGACCACATTGCCTACAGCCGGAAGAGGCAGCAGGACTGCGCTGATAATTTCCTCACGGGTAGCGCCGAGTGATTTGGCATGCTTGACATGAAAGGCCAGCCCGCTCTCCAGCCTGACTGCCGCGAGTACGGAGATATAGGCAATTTCTTCTGTTTTGGCATCAAGCGCACTTGCTGCATCCAGCTTCTGCACGACTTGCCCCCAGGCCTTCTGCTGCTCCGGTGCTTCCTTCATAAACGTCATGAATGCATTGCTGACTTGCGGTAGATTGTCCATTCTTTGTCCCTCCATTGCTAGAATACAATAATAAAGAAGTCCACCCTCTTCAGGGCAGACCGTATCTGTTCGTTCTTAGGTGCTAAGCTCTTAGGCGCTTGTCAGAATAATCGGTTTGCCTTTGGTGACCACAATTGTATGTTCATACTGGGCAACACGGCTGTTGTCCGCCACACTGAGCGTCCATCCATCCGACTGCTGCTCTACAAAATCCGCACCCGTAGACAGGAATGGCTCTATCGTAATGACCTGACCTTCCTTCAGCACAGTCGTTACCCGCGGATTATAGAACGGCAGGATCTCGTAAGGCTTCTCATGCAACGATTTGCCGATGCCGTGGCTGCACAGATTGCGCACAACCTTGTAGCCGCGCTTGTGTGCCTCCGACTCCATGACCCGGCCGATCTCGTTCACCTTCATTCCCGCTCTGAGGTGATTAATCACACTCATCATAGTTTCCTCCGTACTCCGGCAGAGATGGACCAGCTTCTCATTATAAGGAGGCAGTTGAAAAGAGACACCGGCATCCCCGTAGTACCCGTTCAGCTCGGCCGAGACATCAATATTGATTAAATCGCCGGCCTGGATCACCCGTTGACCCGGGATTCCGTGTGCCACCTCTTCATTGACACTGATGCACGTGGTTCCGGGAAAGTTATAGGTTACCTTAGGGGCAGATTTCGCGCCAAAATGGTTCAGAATCCTCGCACCCACTTCGTCCAGCTCCGCAGTCGTCATTCCGGGAACTACACTTTTCTTCATCTCGGCGATGGTGTGGCCTACCACTTTACCGGCTGCCTTCAGTCCTTGCAAATCCTGCAGTGTCTCGCTCGTCATCCTGTTCACATTCCTCTCGTATCTGTTGATTCTCCGGTCATCCGTCCATAGCGGATCGCCACCGCATAATCAGGCCGCCCGGCCTCTTCCGCAAGGTCCGCCGCCTTGTCCCAGTCGTATTCAACCAGCCTGTGGTCAATACACCAGCCGCCCGGTGAACCATTGTCCCTGATGCACAAGCAATAGCTGGCTAAAGGCGTGCCCGACTCCATAACATAGGCATATGGAAGTTCCTCCTCATACGCGGGCAGGCCTACACTTCCGGGGTTCACCGCCTGCTTTCCTTCCGGCAGCTCCAGCAAGTGGAACACATGGCTATGCCCGCAAAAAACAATCCGCTCCTCTATCCTGTGCAGCTCCGCCGCCAATTGTTCCGCCGGCTTATAGACCGGACCGGCAGCTGGCGTAAGTTCCTCCAGCAGGTACTCGGTATTGCTCCACGGTGTTCCGTGACAGAACAATAATCCATCGTAGCTCCACGTTCCGCGGTGGCTTCGGATCCAGCTCTCTTCCTGTTCCCGGAGCAGCGGTTTAACATAACGGTAGGTGAGCGATGTACCCGTCTCCTCCAGCAGCAGCTCATCACAATTCCCCATGATGTTGATTATATCTGGGCGCTGTATCAGCAGCTCTGCAGTAGCCAGAGGGTCTAGCGGCCCGAATAGGCTGTCGCCCAGGTTGACGATAAGATCAGCCTTCAGATTGTCCAGGTCTCTAAGCACGGCTTCAAGTGCAAACCTGTTGCTATGTATATCGGAGATTACAGCGATTATATTGTACAATTGCAGGTCCTCCACTTCCTTATCTTCTCAGCCGCGGTTCAGGGGGCTACTTCCTGAAAAGCAGCTCCGTCCCAGCGGTATGAAGACTCAACCTGCCTGCCAAGAGCGTTGTCATAATGATCCGCCCGGAAACCGCCTTCGACTGCCTCCAGCTTGACCGAATACCGTTCAGGACTACTGATAAACAGCCCGGATGCCGCCCCCTTAATCTGCAGCTCCTGGATCGTATGATCCGGTCTCAATGTAAACAGCTTGAACAATGATCCATTCGAAGAACCATATTGGCCAACCGTAAAATCGGGATTACCGTCTCCGTTGTAATCAGCGAACTGAATCTGGAACAAATCGCCGAAGCTCAATTCTTCGGTGAAATGCCGGCTCAGCGCGAACGTGCCCAGTGCTGCGCCCTGTTCATCCGTAATGGCCAGCCGGAATTGCCCGCTCCAGTTCCGTCCAGCCAGCGGGGAAGGGATGGACCAATCCTCGCTGTAGCTGCCTTTCAGCAGCTGCAGGTTCAGAAATTCCTTGTTTCCTGTGACCGGGATTAAATCATTGCGTGAGACCGTTATCGGACCTTGAGTTACCACCGATGCCTCATCCGCTTCGGACTTCGCCGCTGCTGGACTTCCGCCGCTGAAGATCAGCCTGCGCAGCTTATCGGCATTCTTGGCGGAGACTGTATAGCCTGTCCCGCTGCGCTCAGCGGACAGCAGCAGACCGGTGTTCCCCTCCTGCTCGCCCAGACCCAGAATAAATTCTTCTGTGTAGCCGTCCCCGTACACCAGCTTCATGCGGAAATCCGCATCGTAATCCAGCTCTCCCGCAATACGCTTGCTTGTATTCATGGCAGAAGCCATCGTCTTAATGAACTCGCCGTCTTTGAAAATCCTGGACTCAGAGGGAGCCGTCTCCGCTTGGCTCTCTATAGAGTTATAGGTCAAATCAATTTCAGAAATCCATCTTGAATTAATGTAGCCGAAAGCATTCTGGCAGCCGCTTAATAGCACAACCAGAAAAACAGGCAGAATCAGCTGTAGCCGCCTTATGGGTTCCACCTCCACATCCTTATGTATGATACAAGTATAACAGCCTTCTTAAGCAGAGTGAAATTCACGGATCTCCCGCTTCCGTTCAGAAGGAAACCTATCCGCCCCGGTGTATGGCAAAAACCGGTCCGCTTGATACGCAGGAACCGGTCTGAGCAGCAAATTCAATATGTAGGAAGTAGTCTGCTATATTCCGCTTTAGCTTATAGCCCCTACAGCCTTCATCCAGGCTTCTGCAATCAGCGCATGGCCGGCAGGTGAAGGATGTACGCCATCCCCGGCCCAGAAGGCAGGCTCGGCCTTAACCGACGCGGCGGCGAACAGTCCGTCCAGCGGGACCAATACAGCGCCATATTCACGGGCCAGCTCACGGACCACATGAATTTTCGGGTCCAGGTCCTTACGCCAGCCTTTACGGTCTTCCGGCACCGGCAGTACGAACGGCTCAACCAGCACCAGCTTGGCATCCAGGCTCTGCTTGGTGCGTTCAATCAGATCACGGTAGGAAGCCTCAAACTCAGCTGCTGTAGTCTCCTGCCCGGAATCGAACCAGCGCCAGGTATCATTAACACCGATATAAATCGACACCCAGGTCGGCTTAAGCTCCAGACAATCCCGGTCCCAGCGCTCCTGCAGATCCACGGCGCGGTTGCCGCTGATGCCGCGGTTGATGAAGGTAAGGTTCTTCTCCGGATACTGCAGCCCAAGACGAGCGCCCGCCATCAGCGCGTAACCTACACCAAGTGATGAAGCGTCTGCGTAATTGCGGCCGCAATCCGTGATACTATCACCCTGGAACAGGATGATATCGTTCTTTTGAAATGGCATGCCTGAAATCCTCCTATGAAAACATCTGAAATGGTATAAACATCAACATTATAACAAATAGATTTTCCTGCGAATACGTTTTCATTACATATTTACGGAGTAAATCTGTTCACGGCTCTAAGCGCTTCATGCAGGACAGTATTCAGGTTGCCTTCTGCGGCTTCTCGGTTGATTGCCAGGCCCCCGAACCTGGCGGCGATCCGCTCAACTTCAGAAGCCGGAAACCCTCAGATGTAAGGAAAGGATGCTCCTTGTGGCGCTGTGCGATCAAGCTAATCACCAGTATTGTGAAAGTTCTTGTGAAGACGCTGATATCAGTATTTAAGCCCGTTGGAATGAGCCTGTATCATCCCTATGATTACTTCAATGACCAGCCCGGGCTGGTCATGATGGATATAATGACCGCTACCCGGCGCAATCAGCTGTCTGCTGGCTGAAGATAATTCCAGGAACTCCGCCTGGTTCTTCTGCTCGATCTCCAGTATCGCATGTGCCGGCCAGTCTGATCCCTCCTCATCCGCAAGCCCCCTGGTTATCACCGATAGCGGAACCTGGCTTGGCATGGAACCCCGGGCAGCAGAGATCTGCTTATAGCTCTGCATCTTATCGATCTGCTCCTTATTGAGCGAAGGGTTCAGCAGGTACGCCCGGTTCGCAGCGATATGCTGCGGGGGCAGCACCCGCTCATAAGTAAGCTCCTTATATTCGCCTGCAGCATCTATCAGTACAATTCCCGCAATCCGCTCCGGATAGCAGCAGGCGAACAGTCTGGCTACCAGACCGCCAAAGGAATGACCGACCAGAATGTAAGGGGCTTTAATATCCAGCAGTGCCAGCAGCCGGTACAGCTCCTCCACCAGATCCTGGCAGGTGCGCGGTCCTGGCACTCCCGGGCTGGTCCCGGTACCCGCTCTGTCATAAGCGAGCGTTGAGGCATGCTGTGCAATATTCTCCTGGACACCGCTCCAGGAATCGCAACCATCCCCTAATCCGGAAATAAAGATGACAGCAGGTGCACGGTGTGCAGAATATTTATAATACAATCCGCGACCCTGCCCGTCCGTTTGAACCTCCATCCAATTGCAGATAAATCCGTTCTGAATCATCTTCTCCTCCTAGTGCTGCGCAAAAAGTTCATATATAGGATGTATACCTCATTCAGGATAAAGAAACTTCCAGTAATTTACTATGTAATTTCACACAGCTCTCCTTGCACCGTCTGAATGCATGAAAAATCCCCTTCAACTGCCTACTGGCGGTTGAAGGGGATGATCTACCGCATGGAAGCGGCCTGCAATAGGTATAGATGGTTAGGAGAGAATTAATAGGCCAGACTGAATAACCCGTGAATATGGGTTAAATACCGGATATTGCTTGCTTCCTTCATCAGCGTTGCCGGCAGACCCTTCAGCGGTGTGGAATTGCCGCCGACAATCGCTACTCCGTCTCTGCGTCCCAGACTGGCAAGTGTCCCGGAATTCACCGGACTGAAGGTCTCGGAGGCTTTATCATTCAGGTAAGCGTAAAGGTTATAGCCGATCAGTTCACCCATCTGCCAGGCAATTTGTGCCGTTGGCGGATACGGACGGCCGTCCGGTGCGAACACAACCGCACTGTCACCGGCTACAAATACATTCTGGTGTGAAGTGGATTGCAGGAACTCATTCACGGTTGCGCGGCCGCGGTTCACTTCAAGCCCGGACTCACCGATCAGCGGGTTGCCCTGCACGCCACCGGTCCAGACGAAGGTATTCGCCACAATCTGGCGGCCGTCCTTCAGATCAATGGTATTGCCTGCTACATTCGTAACGGGAAGACCAGTCAGGAACTGAACTCCGCGTTTCTCGAGGCTGGTTGTAGCGCGCTCAATCAGATGATCCGGCAGGACCGGAAGAATCTTCGGTCCGGCTTCTACGAGCAGCATCTGGATTTCAGCCGGGTTCACTCCATATTTCTTAGTCAGCTTGGGCAATACATCGGCAATTTCACCTACAAGCTCAACACCTGTCAAGCCGCCCCCGCCGATCAGGATGGTTGCATCGGCCGCGTTGCCGCTTTTGGCATATTCACGAATCCGGTCTTCAATATGTCCGTGAATCCTCAGTGCATCCGCCGCCGATTTCAGCACCATGCTGTACTGTTCAAGTCCCGGAATGCCGAAATAAGCCGTCGTGCTGCCCAGACCGACAACGAGAGCATCATAAGTCAGCATTACACCATCTGAGAGGACGATCTGCTTGTTCTCTACCGAGAACGAATTAACCTTGGCAATCTTCAGATCGATATCCTTACCGGCGAACAGCTTCGCGAGCGGCATGGCAACCGCCTGTTCCGAAGCACTACCTGCCGCAAGGCGGTGTAGCTCGGTAATGATCTGGTGTGTTGGATACTGATTAACCACTGTAACTCTGGCTTCAGCTTTGCTCATGTATTTGCGCACGGTTAGCGCACTCAATAAGCCGCCATAACCTGCACCTAGAATAACTATGTGTTTTGACATCATATTTCCCCCGTCCTTACGATTAAGATTTGAACAATAATTACTTACCGGATTGGCGTTCGCCGCTGACCTGCAGGTATGCATTCATGAAACGGAGCACGTTCTGTACCTGCGGGTCCTTGATCATTTTCATCATGCCAAACAAGCTGATGGTTTCACTGCTTGCATCCGCGCGGTCTTTCGCTTCAATAACCGTAGCCGCCAGATTCTTGACAGAGCCTACCACAGGACCCGCCATCTCCTTGATTGCGCCTACCGTATCATTTTTCAATACTTCATCCGTTGCAACCGATTGTACGAAATCGACCGATTTGGTTAATACATTCACCAGTTGGGTAATCTGCGGCAGCTGCTCCACCAGAAGGATCAGGGATTCCTGAACTTCCGGTTTCAGAAGCTGATTCAGCAAATCCTCTTGGGGAAGGCCTGCTGCGGGTATTTCTTGTTCCAAAGGGGTTTGGGTAATGGTTTCTGACATATCAAAGTCTCCTTTACAATGGCATTGCTGCTTAAAAGTATTCATCCACTGAAACTATGTGACTATTATAACATTCCGGTTGTAATAAATGTCACAATGTTTTTGGCTTTATAGCCTATTTTGTGATTAAAATCACTTCTTTTCTCACTTTTTCAAAACTTATCGACTATTTGAACTAAAATTCACAATTTAATGTTGTTTAATCATTGACGTATGCTTGTGGTCGTGATATTTTAAGCAAGTAACTTATTGTAAGTTTATTTATTAATATCAGCTATTGATTAATACTAACCAACATACATATCCCAATGGAGGTCATTATTTATGAGTACTTTTTCAGAATTAGTTCAGTCCCGCAGATCGGCTATGAATTTCGTTGAAGGGGTGAAAATCCCACAGAATGAGCTGGAGGAGATGTTCTCACTGGCCCGGCTGGCTCCATCGGCCTTCAACCTGCAGCACGCCCACTACAAAGTCATTAGCGATGATACTGTGAAGGAAGAAATCCGTAAAGGTGCGTACGGCCAATACAAAATCCACACTGCATCGGCTGTCATCGTCGTGCTGGGTGATAAAAATGCCTACCAGCAGGCTCCAGAAATCTATAGCGGACTTAAAATGCTGGGAGCCATGAGTGAAGACGATTACGACCGTACTATTCAGTCTATTAATGATTCTTACACCGGAAAAGACGCTTTCCAGCGGGATGAAGCGATCCGCAATGCTTCCTTGTCGGCTATGCAGTTCATGCTGATTGCCAAGGACAAGGGATGGGATACCTGCCCGATGATCGGTTTTGATCCGGAGGCGGTGAAAGCTACTCTCGGACTCAGCGATAACTTCGTTCCGGTAATGCTGATTACGATCGGCAAAGACAACAAGCACAAAATTAGACCGCGCGGCTACCGCAAGCCGGTTAATGAGTTTGTAGAATTTATCTGAGCCTACACCTGGTTCAGAGAAGTCCCTGTTTCATAGTTGACAGCAAAAAGGTCTTCCGGCAGCTTAACCGGAAGACCTTTTTGCTGTGATTTTATAAGATAAAGCTTCAGTCTGATGTTCATTTGGCATAATGCAGTATAGCCGCTGCCGCGCGTTCCCGCCGCTCCGCATCGGGACTGTGCAGGGCAGCCTTCAGAACAGCCAGCGCCTCAGCTATTGTGGCTTCATCCACACGGGCCGGGGAATGAGCAGCTTCTACATCGCCAGCCGAAGAGTCTGCAAGCCACAAATCCATTCTTGCTGCAGGCAGCACTCCTGAATAACGGGTAACTTCCTGATCCGAAGCAAGCAGTGCTTGTACTGCAGAATTCACAGCTGTACGGGGCAGACTCTTCAGCCAGGTTACTCCGCGCCGGTGCGCAGTTCCGCCCTCCACACTCTCCTGCCGGGCATCATAGAAATAATCCCCCAGATCGCCAAGGTATACCCATTCCTCATCCGCAATCAGCACATAATCCCCATCCTGCATCACGTTGATGAAGATGTCTAAACTGCCAAGTGCCTCTTCCAGCTCTTGCCCCTGATAAGCTCCGGATGCAGCAAGTCTGCTGCGGATATCCTCTCTTCCGCTAGTCTCCAGATCTCCAGCAAAGGGATCTCCCGCACATACATAATTATCCTCCAGAAAAGACTTGATTAACCCGCTGCGGGTTCCGTCAAGCCTCACTCCAAACAAACGCATCCTTTTCTTCCTCCTTCAAGTACCCGGATAGCTGAACCGCAACATAACAATCAGTAAATTATACAGCAAACGGCAAGGCTTTTGCCGTCCATTTTATAAGACGGCACTGTTCCAGGGCACCAATTTTGCCCTGCAGGTGAATCAAGCTAGAGATTGTGAAGCTTACCTGCGGACAAATCATGCTGGTGCTAAGAAGCTTAGCAATTGCACTTTTCCTCACCTGAGCTTGTCTGGAGATTGGCTGGAGCATCACGGGCTCATGAACTCATCAGCTTGTGAGGAGGACTGAGATTCCGTTATTTGCGAAGAAATGGCGAATTCGCAGGACATTCGGACTGAGATTCCGTTAATATCCTGAAACGCCTTGTTTTAGCGCTTAAAAGAACAGGATAAAGGATTCTCAGTCCGAATCCTCCGGATCATGAGGCTTTTTGGCGAAATAACGGCCTCTCAGTCCACTTCAGCAAGAAATCCGCTTCGATATACCGGCAATCAGTCCGCGGATTGACACCGCCGATTGCGGTCCAGAGTATTTATCCCTCCTTACAGCGACTGGGTTACGTTGGATCAAGTTTAGAGTGAATAACTATTGTTCTGAATCCTCCTAAAAACTAAGGATAAGGAAGCATAATAGCGCTTACATGATCTTACGGCGAAAAATAACCGCAAATTTAAAGTATTCGCCTTTTTACGGCTGCGGTGAATCCCGGTATAATACAGGTATCAACTCAAGGAACCATACACTGCGGTAAGAACGCATGCGGGGGCAGAATCTCCGGCAGTCCTCTTAAGCAGCTGTACTCCCTGAGCTTGAGACTATATCTTTGATCCTGGCGTTATAGCCTTCAATCCATCCCTACACGAAATGGTATGAGCTTCTTTAAGCTCAAAAGCCCACAATCAATCCTATCGTGGTCAGCGGATGAATTAGAGAAGATTTAACGGGCAGGATAGGCAAATTGACTGCCGCCTCGGACGATTTCTACCCGGCTGAGTACAAAGGATAGGATAAGGAGTCTGAGAAGAACATGGGTATAGTGGTTATAATATAAACCTCTATTGTTGATGAAGCTATCAATAATAGAGGTTTATATGTGTTATAGGGGATTTTTTTAGTTATAGCCGGACAAGCATAAAGCTGACCTTGGCATAGGCTGCTTTAGCGCAGCCCTTCGGCAACTTTAAGCAAAGTCTCTTTGGATACGTCCGGTGATTCTGTGCTTACTTCATGCAGAATGTTCCATTCGCTATTCTCCCCTAGCTCGATCCACTGGATATAAGCATAATAGTTGTTTTGGTTCCCATAAGCTTCTTTATTCACAATATATAAAGCATCTAAAGATCCAACCTTTATCTCCTCAACCGTAGTAGCCCCCGCAAAATTTGCTGTGAGCTGCGCTTCCAGTCCGCTAGGCGTATACTTAACTACAATTGCATCACTTTTTCCTCTTGGACCCTCATATATGAGCTGCGGGCTTACAGTCTTAGCTATTCTATTAGGAGTATTGAAGCTCTTGATCCAGGCATAATCCTCACCGGGCTTGACCCTTTTCGAGAGGACATTGGTGTATTTCTTTACCCAGGATTCGTCTATAATCCCAAGCTGACTGTCAGACCTCGCTTCGGCAAAATAATATCCTTCCGGCAGACTGCTAGGTACAGCCAGCTTTCCTGTAATTGGCTCGATGACCTCCTTCCAGCTCTCTAGATCGGAGAACAGCTGCGGACGGTTTACCTTAAGCAGGTCATATCCCCCTTCGGGCAGTGACACATACAGGAAGGCGGATTCATTCACAGCCAGTTTAGTCTGAATGTCTTCAACAAGCAGCTTCACGTGCTCACCGTGTTCAACGGATTCAGTATAGTCCGAATGAACAATCGCCTCTATTCCAGTAGAACCATATGTAACGGCCCATAACCTATCCGCACCATAAACCACGCCTCCGAACAGCATTATTCCGCAGAGAACAACCGCTATCCTTGCAGTGCCGCGAATGTGTTTTTTGGTTTTCCATTCGTTTTGGGATTTAAAGTACTGATCAAAGCTTGCGGAAATCTGTGTCTCCAGCTGTTCCGGCATTACTGTATTCTGCTTAAAGCTGGCAAACTCCCGTTTCAATTGACTTTCGACAGGCATGTATAGTCCCCCTTCATCTCATCTTCCTCTGTGAATACGGCTTGCTGCCGCAGCTTGCGCATTGCCTTGTGATGCCTGGATTTAGCGGTACCCAACGGTATCTCCAGGGCAGAGGCAATCTCGTCAAAACTGCATTCCCCATAGTAGCGAAGGACAACAACACTGCGCAGTTTAGGGGGAAGCCCTGCCACCAGCTGAAGCAGCTCTCCCCGCTGTTCCTGCTCAAGGAGCGGTGTATCCGCCCCCGGCAGCAACAACTCTGATGCATTCTCCCTGCTGCGGATCTGGATGCGCAGCCTGCGCCAGCTTCTCCGGCTCCAGTTGCTGCATTGCCGTACAATCATTCCGTTCAGCCATGCCCCAAAGGGCCGATTCCTGTCATACTGCGGCAGACTACGGAACAATTCAATGTAGATTTCATTCACTACATCTGCCACATCGCCCTGCCGGTCAACAAGCAGACAGACTGTCCCGTACACCTGGTGCCTGATGCTGTCATGCAGCGCAGTGAAAGCATCCTTGTCTCCTTCTTTCAGCCTTTGCAGACAGCCATGCAGCTCTCCCTCAGTCATCTGTCTCTCTCCTTTCTGTATTGGTTTTCACTCTATATTGGTCCACTGCGGGACAAAGGTTCCCTTTGAGTACAATAAATTCAATCCTTACACAAAAAAAACCGGCCGCCCATGAGTTTCGTCATGAATTGCCGGATGTGGAAGTAATGTATAGTTGTCAAAAACGGTTCTTATCAGCTCTATTCTACATATGCACAGGTATCCACAGTTCCCGCTTCAAAAACTGATAGACTTGTAAGCTCGCCCCTCTCAGCGGGTAATCAGCTATTCTGCAGGCGATTCCGCAGCTCATATCAACTGCCGGCCCTGACAGTCTCCTGACCACTGTACCAGACGGAAGAGTCTGTATTGTAATCTCAGGCACAAAAGCCATCCCAATACCGTTCTCCACATAGAATTTCAAGGAGGACATACTGCCGATTTCCATGGTGTTCAGCGGGGGACCGGCTGCTTCCTGCAAAATACTCTCCAGCTTCTTACGGTAAGGACAATCCGCAGCCGTAATGAGCAGACGGTGTCCGCGAAGCAGGTCCGCAGTAATCTCCTTCTCCGTCTCCAGAGGATGACCTTCAGGCAGCAGCAGCACGAACTCCTCGGTGAAAAGCGGCTCGAAATACAGCTCCGTCCCAAGCTGCGGGGCTGAACACAGGATCATGTCGAGTTCTCCCCGAAGCAGCCGCCCGCTGAGAGCCGCTGTTCCAGCAATCTCTACTGAAAGTACGATCCGGGGAAACTGTTCCATGAATATGCGCAAAAGCTGCGGCAGCCGGTAACTCGCAGTCGGATCGGTTGCACCGATCCGGACGCTCCCAGCTCCGCCCGACTGCAGATCAGCCAGACTGCTCTGCAGCCGCTCCATGTCTTTCACAATCTGCAGGCTCTGCTCATGGAACAGCCTCCCGGCCTCCGTCAGGATCACCTGCTGTTTGCCGCGCTCCAGCAGCTGAACGCCCAGCTGAGCCTCAAGCTTCTGGATCTGCATTGTTACCGTAGACTGGGCGTAGCTAAGCTCTTCGGCTGCACGGTTAAAGCTTCCTGTTCTTACAATGGCCTGAAAGGTTTTTAAAGTTTTGAAATCCATTTGCGCTAACCTCTTTCCAGTAAGACTCCCGTTTTCCGCCGTCCTATCGTTCTTCATTGCATTTTCTACAATAGAATTTGCGTTTTCATGCGCTAAAATCAGTTCTGTTGCACTCCATACAATTGATTTTCTGATTTCTGCTCAAAGTCACTGAATTAACAGAATTCTACTGTACAGAGTGCAATAGGGAATGGCGAATGTCATTCAGCCTGCCCTGAGCTTGAGGGTGTTTCATTTCAGAGTCCATTGACCATCTGCTGTTGAAGTCCCTCTAGTTCGCTCGATTAGTTCAATATTATTGAACCAAGCATTCATTTCATTCAATTATACAAAACCAGGCAAACTGATTACAATTGTACTCAGGATATCCAATAACAATAAGTAGTCGGGAGCGGATAAGGATGGATCTGAGGGGTAAAACCGCAATAGTGACAGGCGGAGGAACAGGTATCGGTCGGGCTACCTGCCTTGAGCTTGCCGGGCAAGGCGTAAAGGTTGCCGTAAATTATTCCCGTTCGGAAGCGGAAGCCCGGGAAACGGTTGACATGATCATAGCGCAGGGTGGGCAGGCCATTGCTGTACAAGCTGATGTGTCCGCAGATGCCGAGGTACGGGCAATGGTAGAACAAGTAGTACAGACCTACGACACTGTAAATCTGCTGGTGAATAATGCCAGCATCACTCAGCATATTCCTATGGATGATCTGGAGGCAGTCACCTCCGAAGTGTGGGATGAATTATACGGCGTGAATGTCAAAGGTATGTTCTTCTGTGCCCGGGCAGCCGCCCCGTATATGAAAAGCAGCGGGCATGGGGCCATCGTCAACCTCGGAAGTATTGCCGGAAATACGGGTGCCGGTTCATCACTTCCTTATGCCGTGTCCAAAGCGGCTGTTCACGGACTGACCCGGTCACTGGCCAAGGCTCTCGCCCCTGACATAAGGGTCAACTGCGTTGCCCCAGGAGCCGTAGCGACGCGGTGGTGGGCAGGCCGGGAAGCGCAGATGCATAAGCTCGCACCGAACCTGCTGCTGCAGAGCATTGCCGCGCCGGAAGATATCGCACGTTTCATCTGCTCCGCGCTCGCTCAGGAAGCCATGACCGGGCAGATCATAACAGTCGACAGCGGACAGACTTTATAGCCTCTACAGCGCTGGCAGATTCATTCTACAAACACCAAGCAGCCCCTCCTCCGCAATAATATGGAGAGGGGCTGTCTGTTCGAAACTGTTCAAGACTCTGCTACTCTACTCACTTGAACTCCTAATCAAGAAGGTTCATTTCCCCATACCAGGCTGCCGGAGATATAGGCTGGAATATTGGCCCAATCGGTATAAGCTGTGCCCGCTGCATTAAAGGAATAATCTCCGGTCTGGGTGTAATTGCTCCAATCCGACTTGGACGCCCGCAGTTGAATGTCTATGCTCTCCCCGGCCGCAAGTGAGCCTGCAGCACTTGTAAATCCAAGCTCCAGGTAATAATCGGCCCCGGTCTTGGCAACCGGAAGCTTCACAAACGTCCCGGTCACATTTGCGCTTCCCACCTGCGACCAGTCGCAGAAGAAGCTCTGGGTCTGCTCACCGTCAATAGTGTAGAAGTATCTGAGCTTTACATCGGCCAGTGAAACTGCAGCCGTGCCGGTATTCATCAGCTTAATCTTCGGGCTCAGCGTATTGGCCGCAGCCGCTGTGCCGCTGTTGTACATCTGAACTTTAAGGCCGCCAGCGGCCGGTGCTGTTGTGTCCACTACTGCAACAGCCAAGGTCTGCGCCGCTCCGGCGCTGAAATTGAAGCTCAGCGTTGTCGTACCCACCGCCTGCGCTGCCAGATACGCCTTGCTGATCGTAACTGCCGAGCCGCTCACAGTGTAATCCGTTCCGGCGGTCAACATTGACGCACCGTTCTTAATGCTGCTTAACGTGTTCCCGTTCAGCGTCATCGTCACGGCGATATCCGCCTGATTCGCCGTCTTCTTGTCGAAGCTGGCGCTGACCGGCGTGATCGCAGAATTGCTGGCCGGCGTTGTTGTATCCACAACTGCAACAGCCAAGTTCTGCGCCGCTCCGGCGCTGAAATTGAAGCTCAGCGTTGTCGTACCCACCGCCTGCGCTGCCAGATACGCCTTGCTGATCGTAACTGCCGAGCCGCTCACAGTGTAATCCGTTCCGGCGGTCAACATTGACGCACCGTTCTTAATGCTGCTTAACGTGTTCCCGTTCAGCGTCATCGTCACGGCGATATCCGCCTGATTCGCCGTCTTCTTGTCGAAGCTGGCGCTGACCGGCGTGATCGCAGAATTACTGGCCGGTGCCGTTGTGTCCACAACTGCAACAGCCAAGGTCTGCGCCGCTCCGGCGCTGAAATTGAAGCTAAGCGTTGTCGTACCCACCGCCTGCGCTGCCAGATATGCCTTGCTGATCGTGACTGCCGAGCCGCTCACAGTGTAATCCGTTCCGGCGGTCAACGTTGACGCACCGTTCTTAATGCTGCTTAACGTGTTCCCGTTTAGCGTCATCGTCACGGCGATATCCGCCTGATTCGCCGTCTTCTTGTCGAAGCTGGCGCTGACCGGCGTGATCGTTGAGCCTGCCGCCGGAGGATTCACCGGATCGGCGTATAAGGTGCCCCGGCCATTGGTGCCCAGATATACGCGTCCGTAGATGCGCGGATCTCCGGTGATGGCCATGTTGATTTTGGCATACTGATGGGCATTGTCATTGATCCGTACCCAGCTCGCCCCGGCATTATCGGAGCGGAAGACCCCTCTCACACCGTCGATCTGAGCTACTGTATAGAGTGCCATGTAGCTCTGGCCCGGCGCTGCCTTGCCGAACCCGATGAGGTCAGCCTCATCAACATTGGCCAGCTTGGTGAAGCTTGCACCTGAATTGACAGAGTGCCATATGCCATATTTGTTCTCAACCGTATTGCCGCCGGCGAACCAGATATCGCCTTCAATGCCCGGCATGGCTTTCAGACTGATCTGGGCCTGATTAGGCTGCAGATCGCCGACATTATTGGTAGGGAAGCCTGTTGCCCCCGTAGCCGTGAAGGATGCTCCGCCATCTGTACTTACATAGAAGGTTCCCGCATAGAAGGCATAGAATTTATTCGCATTCACTCTGTCCGAAGCGATTTTGGCTCCCGCCGGAACCCCTGCGCTTGCGGTCCAAGTGTTGCCGGTAGTCTTCGAATAATATACTCCAATATCCGAGGTGCTCCAAAGGATGGAGTTTCCGCTCGCCGATACTGCCACCTGTCCCTGTCCTGCGGTAGTCTTGGTTCCGTTCGAAGGCTCGCCATTTGGCATATACCAATTGATACCCCCATCATTGGAGATTCCAATCGACTTCATGCTTGGTGTCTTCTCCTTATCCGCACCGCCAACACGTACTACATAGGCTGGACTTAACTCAGCATAATCGATGCCGGTTGTGGTTGCCCAGGAGGGACTTGTCTGGAACTTCACCGGTGCTGCAGTGACATCATCATACCGGAAGCCGGACACATCCCCGAGTGCGGTGATCAGGTGCGCTCCTGCTGGAGGGCTGATCAGCCCCAGCACTGCAGTCTCTTCTACTCCCTTCGCCATCACGGAAATATTGACTTTCCCGCCGGTATCCCAAGCGCCTACATTATTTGAACCATAGATGGTCGCACCCGTACCGTACATCATCCGGTTGGAGTTGAACGGATCAATCTCCAGATCCCCCATCATCCAGCCCAGCTTCGGCGAGGGGTCGAGTGAGGTAGAGTCGGTAATGCCATGATTCAGCCATGGCGCAGCGGTAATATCCATGGCAAATTTATAGCTCCGCTCCGGGTAAAATCCCCAATCCCAAATCCGGCTCCAGGATGCACCGCCGTCCTTGCTGCGGAAGATCACTTCATCCGGCCACCACGCATTCAGACTGGAGACCATAACCGTGTCAGGGTCTTGAGCATCCACAGCGAGACCGCCGAACCCGTACCAGTTATCCGTTCCTGTGGAGGGGCTGATATTGGTCCAGACCCCGCTTGTTGTGTTCCATTTCCAGACCTCACCTTTGCTTCCGTCATACGGCCCCACACCGTTACTGTACGTAATGTACAGATCGCCAGTAGATGACAGCACACCATGATGCGGCAGATAACCTACCGGCTGACCAGGCAGAGCAGACCAGGTTGCTCCCCCGTCCGTGCTGCGGTAGACACTGCTTGCCGTATCCGCTACTCCCACATAAATCGTCTGGGTGGCATTCCCGGAGGTGCCTGTGCTTTTATCAAAAGTAATCCAGGATAACCCCACCAGGTCATTGCCGTAATCAAGCGTCGGATTCTGAATATACGTCCCCACATTAGGGAAGGCGCTGACCTTGGACCAGGTGACCCCGGAGTCGGCGCTCTTCCACAGGCCGTTCCCGCTCCGCGCCCCGAAGAACAGGATGCTGTTCTTATTGGGGTCAATCACAAGCCGTTCCCCGGCCGAACGTCCAGGCATATTACCGCCAACCTTGAACGGCAGCGGCGTTGTCTGCCACGTATTCCCCCGGTCGCTGGAGCGCATGATTTGTCCATTTCCGTCCCATGAGTTCGTATAAGTACCGGTAGCCATATACACCTTGTCCGGATTCACCGGATCGGTAGCCAGCGCGTCTACGCCATTCTTGTTCCAGTCCACCCAGCCGACAGAATCACTGATCGATGTCCAGCTGCCGGATGCCTGATTCCAGCGGTAGGCACCGCCGATATCCGTCCGTGCATAGATCAGGTTCGGCTCAGTCTGGTTAAAAATAATGCCCGGAACAAACCCTCCGCCTGCACCGGTAACCACGCTGTTCCAGTTGTAGGCTTCACTTGCTGCGGCATGAGTTACTGCGGGAGAAACGGTAAACAAGGAGCCGGGCATTGCCGCCAGCAGGACAACCATTCCCATTCTTCGGATACGTTTTCGAATCACGGTTCTAACCTCCCAGGTTCTTTCTTTAATAACGCTTTCATTATAGAGCGTTGACAACCTGCACCGTGAGGGAAAACGGTCGAATTCATATGAAAACTGTCAGCAATCATCGTACCATTTTCACACTTTTTATTACTATTTTAACAATAAAAGGTTCTGTTGGAATGTCATCCAAAAGAACCTCGCTTACTAATGCTTCAAAACAAACTCATCCAGCTTGTTGCCGTCTGTATCATACGCCTGATAAGTCAGGGTATCCCCGCTAACCGTGATTCCCGCGAACATCGGTTTGTTATTCTGGAAATGAACCTTATGGTAGAACAAGTCTTCCTTCTTCCCGTTGAATTTGGCCCCGGAGGCGTTGGTCACCACATAGACCGTTCCGCCTGTTGTAACATTGCCACCATCACTCTCGGGTACAATTTGACCGGCGCGCAGCGGATAAGAACGGGAATACTCATGATTATGTCCCTGCAGCACAAGATCCACCTTGTATTTGTCAAAAATCGCCGTCCAGTCCTCGACCTTACTGTACATGTTCCCTCCATACGCCGGACGGTGCATCGCTACGATTGTCCACGGCTTATCCGTACCTGCCAGATCCTTCTTCAGCCAGTCAGCCTGCTTCTTCAGATTACTCTCTGTGTTCAGCACAGTCACATGGACCGGGCCGTAATCGAAGGAATAGGAAGTGCCGGCGATCGAACCCTTGGCCCAGTTATCCGGCAGATTGAAATGTGAGGTAAACAGCTCCGCCTCTTCATCAATCTCGTCATGGTTACCGGTCACCGGCATGAGGGGCACACTGGCCACCCTGTTCTGAACATAGCCAAAGAAGCTATTCCACGCCGCACTATCCTCCGAATCTTCAGTAAAATCACCATTATGCACAATAAACTCTGCTGCCGGGAAGGTCTTGAATGCCTGTTCCAAAGTGTTGCCCCAGATTGCGAAATCCGCATCTGTTACTCCCTGGGAATCCGTAACGTTGATAAAGGTCACCTGACCGCTGTCCGCTTCCGCAGTGCTGAACCCGTATGCGGGGCTCCACTCCTCTTCCTCTCCGCTGCCTACCCGGTAAGTGTAGCGTGTTCCCGGCTCCAGTCCGGTAATCTCGGCTTTGTGCACGCCTGCTGTACCCTGATCCGTCTTGACCGTGGTATTGGCTGCCTGAACCTTAATGACCCCATCTCCGGTAAAATCAGACGTCTTGCCCTTTATTACCTCAAGCCAGCCGTCTGCTCCGGGGTCCCCGGTGTACCAGGTAAAGGCGCGGCTGGTGGCCGCATCCCCCTTAAACGTACTGACCAGATCGTAGAGTGAACCTGAGAATTCAGCTCTTCCCCCTGCGGCCCGCTCCGATTTGAGCCGCTCCAGGCCAAGTGCCAGTATGATCAATACAACGACTATAATTCCGATGATAATAAATGTTTTCAAGTCGTTCATGTACTCCCTCCGCCTGCAGCTTCAAGCTTGCAATCTCTCTGAACCCGCCGGTCGATCTGTTCTGTTTCTCAAATAAGCACCTTATCATATATTAAAAATCATAAGCTACATTGAATCTTCTATTGCTTGGTATTTTTCAATTAGGATGAAGTTTTCATGTAATGCCCTTACACAACACAGCGCTTAAATCCCAAAAATCGCTATAAATCTCTTCAAATATTTTGGAAACTACGGTCTTTTCCATAAACACTGAACTTGGATGAGGTTCCCATTTAGTACGACTAATGCAAGTGACCTTAACAAGATTTGTATCCTCCTTGAATAGGAGCCGTCTCTCAATTCCCTGTTCGTAGAAATCTAATTCAAAGGAGTATATACCCGCTCTTGTTTTCCCTAATATATCAGGGACTTGTTCAATTACAGTACATAGATCCGTTCTACAATCAACAGGCCAATTATCTTGCCCAAAACCACCAACAACGAAAGATACAGATTGTGAAATTTCAAATGCTGTGCATATACACATTAGAATAGCCACTTCATCATCAAGTTCTAAATCAGGTATTAAGTATTCTGTTTCAGGTATACTTTCCAACGGCTTCTCAAATGTTAACTCCATCTTAAAGATATTATATCAGCCCTTCATATTGAGTTAATTTATATGGAATCGTATAATTATCGCCTCTCTAAGCACTCTCAATCAGAACCAGAATAAAAACTCCTTACTAAAATTGTTCACAGCTTATTTGTTCCACTTGTAAATTCTTTAAAACAGGCAAAACACGTTCCAAATACCAACTAAAATCAGTAATATCTATATCATCTTTTGCATTAATTTTCTTTCTTGCTATTGATAAACTAAACATCATTTGATTTGTATTAAAGATTAGTAACTCACATCCAACTTCAGAATCTACCCGCATTAACTCAATTCCAATAATCTCTTTTTGATCCTGCTTTTTTTTCAAGATATCGAAGAAGCTGTCTCTATTAAGTACACTAGATGTCCAATTATAATCATCATCACCCAAAGGCAGTATAGTAATCTCACCATTACTTTTTACGTATGTCCAACCTTCATTTTCAAAGTTTTGAAACAAATCCGGTAACGATAAGCTTTCACGACTATGATTGCTTAAACTTATATTTATAGAGGCTGAGATTGACATGAATCCCCTATCCTTTCCCGTTTCGTACTAGTCATCCTCTTCAACCCCACCAAAGGAAAGAATATGTATATTAAGCCCTAATCCTAAAATCGATATTTTCTTCATCATTTCAGTCGTAAGCTACAAGCCCATTTGGCCATAACCCGATCTCAAGTAACAATCAATTCCAACATCTTTATAAAGACTTGTTAACTCATTAATTTCTTTAAAGTTGGGAGTTAGATCATTCGGTAAAAGCTGTAGTGCTTCTTCCGGTTCAACTTCTTCAGATATTATTACTTCATATCGCCAAATATCAAAGGGAGCCTGAGTCACTGCTTCTTTTCTGATGGCCTGCCCCTTTTTCAGGATTGAATTTGGTTTAAATGCTAATCTTTTAGTAATGTAATCAAAATCTAAAGCTTCATTACGTATTGTGAAAGAACAACTACCGTTCATCTTCAAAATAAGGAACTCCTTTTAAAATCCGATAATTTTCTCTAATCTCTTTAAGATCATTTCATAGGTTCAATATCATTTTCCTGAAAAATATTGTCCATAAAGTATACTGACATTTGATATCTCCCCGCCATATAACTTCTACATCATTATGTCGTCATACTTGAATATTTCTATCCCAAACACCAGCAGCTACCCGCGTGTAACCCATAAGATCACGTTTACCTGCACCCTCCTGCGTTCCAAAAACCCATCTCACCACATTATGGCTATCAAAATTCATCTTATTAAAATCCTCATCGTAGTCCACAACTACCTCGACACCTAATGCAGAAACAAGTAACTTATTCACCATTTCGGAAGATAACAGTACATTCGAAATTTCATCATAAATAGGCCGGGTAACATCATTAAGCGTATCGCTATCTAAGTATTCTATGTATTTTGTATCCAAAGACACTCTTGTTTCATAGATGGTATCAGTTTTACTTAACATCACTACAAATTTAAAAGACTGGATTTCACCAAATATCAGTAAAATTCGGCCTTTCTCAAGAAGCTCTAGGACTTCTGCAATCTCAACATCCTGCGGGTGGTTTATTAAATCGTTGAACTCCCAATTTCCGATAGATTCAATCTGATTAATATTAGCATCGTAACCTCTTCCTTGAAGGACTTTGAGTAGCCAGCTTAAATCAATTATCCTTTTGGTAAAAGTAATTACATTGAAGTTCGCAGCCATATATCCACCTCCGCAAGCGTCCACAATACATCGGGTCTTGTTAGTTATAACACTCATACCAATATCACTTACAGTATAATACATATCCAGCTATAGTAAGACTAGGCAAATTCCAAATAGTCTTAACTTTGTTGCTTACGGAGGCGAAACAATGAACACTGTACTATTAGACGAATTGGTAGCATTGGTGAACAAGCAGAATCTGCGCGTTTTGAATGTGGTGGTCAGACAGAACGGTGAGCTGATGGCCAGGCATGATTTTGAGGAGGAACAGCCGCACCTACTATACTCTGCAAGCAAAACCTTTACTTCCATGGCTGTGGGGATTGCCGTTCATGAGGGAAATTTCAAACTTGATGATCTTGTAGTAGATTTCTTTCCTGATTATTTCCATACCTGCAGTAATAACACGGAATTTCTGAAAAGGATCACGATCCATCATTTGCTGTGTATGGGGTCCGGGCATGCGGAATGTCCGGTGAATAAGGCGGATTGGAGAAGCGGGCAGAAATGGGATATTGCTGAGCTGTTTTTTGAGGAGCCGGTTGTCTTTGAGCCTGGGACTCATTTCACCTATGATAATTCAGCCACCTATATGCTCTCCAGAATCATTAGCAGCACTACTGGAGCAAACCTGGACGACTATCTGTATGAGAAAATATTCCACCCGCTTGATATTCCCAAGCCGGAGTGGGACAGATGTCCGCTGGGATTCCCGCAAGGGTTCTCGGGGTTACACTTAACCGCAGAGTATTTATCCAGATTCGGACAGCTGCTCCTGAATAAAGGCGCGTGGAACGGGCAACAGCTCATTCCATCCGGTTATGTGGAGCAAGCAACTTCCGTCCAGATAAAGACTGATGATTTCACTCCTGACTTTGCAACCCCAGATTATCACCAGGGTTACGGATATCAGCTGTGGATGAACTCCTATCCTAACTCCTACCGGCTCGACGGAATGTATGGCCAGTATGTAATTATGCTTCCGGATAAGAACGCAGTGGTTACCTATGTATCCAACGAACCGAATAAAATGACCGCGATTATTGAGCTGACCTGGAATACGTTAGTGGATAAGTTGTAAGGCTACATGTGGAAATTCGTGGAACACACCCGGAATAGGTGTCAGTAACTCATCCGTAAAGATTGTTCTCATGTGACCTGTCATTTAGCAGCCGCTTCGCTCGTAGAACCGCCGCACCCGGATAACAGATGGATTTATAACACTTATTGCTCCCGGCTCTGGAGCTTCAGCAAGAACAGTTGGATTTATGTCACTTAATTCTGCCCCTACACCGGGTAATTGCCTGATCCCGCAAAATTAAGTGTTGTTTTTCCAACTACGCCCGGTATGTTAGGGAATTTCCCGGAATTAAGTGTTGTTTTTCCAACTGTTGTTCCCAACCGGCGTGCGTGAGCATCCATAGATAAAGTTTGTTTACAAAATCGCTGGGCACCAGTCAGCGGGAATGCAACCGATCATCGCATAAGCACATCAGCACATCCTGCACCCTCATCCCTAGCATTCCAGCATTCCAGCATTCCAGCATTCCAGCATTCCAGCATTCCAGCATTCCAGCATTCCAGCATTCCAGCATTCCAGCATTCCAGCATCCTAGCATTCTCCCATTCTCACATCCCCACATCCCACATCCCCCACATCCCAGCATTCCTCAAACCACAAAGAACCCCGCGCCTGAGGATGATACACACCTCAAGCGCGGGGGTTCCTGTTTGCCAGAACAGCCAGTTGGGCCAGTCTAACAGATATGCTTACTACATCACTCGTACAAATTACCTGCTTCAATCCTCTTACCTGGGCTCCAGGTAATCTCCGGTTCCAGCCCTACTCCTTCTTCCCCCGCAGCAAAGCAATTGCCGCCAGCAGGAAGGACAGCAGCGAGATGCCGAGCGCAATGTACAGCATCGGTGACACGCTGGAGCTGTTCCCCTCTTCCTCCATAATCGCCTCATGCTCGTCCATGGTCATGGTGCCGTTATCCGCCATGTCCATGGAGCCGTGGGAGTGGGTGCCTCCGCCGGAAGCTTCGGCAATCGCTGTGATGGAATGCGGGGATTCCGAGCCTTCTTCGCCGGACCACTGGACCACGCTGCCGTCGGCATAATGCTGATAGGCATTCCAGGCGATATCGCCTGCGGCGGCCGGGTTCTGGACGGTGAAGTAGAAGCGCTGGAACTGTCCGGCCTGAATGCCGTCCCCGTTCGCGATCCAGCTGACCTTGTCGCCATCCACTGTTACGTCCCAGCCGGGAGAAGCCTCGTATTGCTTGAACGCAGCTCCGGCCGGGATGCGCAGATCAACCTGCACAGTAGCAATGTCTTTCTCGGACGGTACTTTGAGCGTATAAGTCTCCCAGGCACCAGTGCTTGACGATGCCGGGCTGACCGTTACATGCGCACTTGCCACGGCTGCGAATACCATTAGTGCTGCGGCCACAGGTACGGCCAGGGCTGCTATTTTACGGAAAAGTCTGTTCAATGGGATCTCCCCTTCTCTCTTATGTAGTCTAATCATCCTTCTGCAAAGCTCTATCTTTTCCCCGGAAAATCCCGCTCCCGCGAAGCCAGTCCCTGCTCCATGGCATACCGGGTTAGCTGCGTGCGGTTCTGGAGCTGGAGCTTCTGGAGAATGTTCTTGAGGTGATTCTTGACGGTGTGCTCAGAGATCCCGAGGGTGGCCGCAATCTCCTTATTCGTTGACCCGGAAGATACACAGCCCAGTATTTCCTTCTCCCGCGCCGTTAATGCCTCCCGCTCCTCCTTGACGGAGGTCACGGCGAACTCTTTCAGAATCTGAAAAGCCAGCTCCCGGCTCAGCGGAACCTCCTCACTTACAATTGCCAGCAAATACTCTATCCAGGTCGACGGAGCCAGGTTCTTCAGGAGATACCCCTGCGCTCCCTGTTTGAGCGCTTCGAACAGATAGGAGATCTCATCCGATACCGTGACGATGACGATCTTCACATACGGATATTCCAGCTTAATGCGCCGCGTAGTCTCCAGACCGTCCATTCCCGGCATCTCGATGTCAATCAGAATCAGGTCCGGCATCCATTGCCCCGTCCAGACAATCGCCTCCGCCCCGCTCGCAACAGCGCCGATCACATCGAAACGTTCATCCAGCGCCACAATCTCACTCATCGCTTCACGAGCATGCGCATGGTCATCTACGATCAGCACCCGGCAGCGTTCCATCCGTCGTCCCCCCTTTCGAAATCTCTACCACTGTTCCGGCAGAACCGGATTGTAAGTTAAGCTTCCAGCCCATGCTGCGTGCCCGTTCTCTCATAATCTGAAGACCATAACTTCCACTCACCGCAAAAGGATCGGCATGCACGAATCCGGCGCCGTTATCGGCAACATCCACGTTCCAATTCAGCCTATCGCCTTGGCCGGAGACAGATACTTTACCTGCACGCGTATGCTTGCGCACGTTAATAATGGCCTCGCGGATGCAGGACAACAGCTCAGCCTGTTCCGCTGCCGTTAGCGCCTGCTCGTCCAGATGCCAGTCCAGTGATACCTCAATCATCACTTCCCCGGCTATTCCGGCAAGCTGCTCTTGAATGGACCGCTCCAGGGAGAAGCTCTCTTTGCCGCTGACCGGCACCTTCAGATTGGCAATGGCCTGGCGCACATAGCGGTTGACTTCGTGCACTGTTTTCTTGATCTGATTCACGCTCTCTGCGCTGATCTCTCCGTCTTTGCGGTTCTGTTCCAGGCGGTCAATCCGCACGGAGAGCAGAAACAGCGACTGTGCCATCCCGTCATGCAGCTCCTTGGCCAGCAGCTCACGCGCTTCCATCGCCGTAGTTGCCGCCCGCTCCCGTTCCAGCTCCCGCTGGCTCCGTTCAAGCATCCGGAAGAGCGGCAGGAGCAGAACGATACTGAACAGAAAGACAAGCACCGGAGTTAAGTAGTTTCCCATGTCCATGGAGATGTACTGCATCAGGAACTGATGCCGCACAAACTCCCAGATGCCGACCATAAGTGTTGGAATCAGCAGAATGAGCACTTTAATTCGGGTATACGTCGCAGTCGCCTCCCTAATACTGAAGATAACTTTATCATTACCGGGACTTCCCCGGCATGACTCTTTCGGGCTATGCCCGCAAGTAAATGTTACAAAATTAAGTATTTAAAATATAAAATCATCAAAGATGGAACTCAATCTTCTTATCATAGCAGGTCGCGAAACCATATCCGATAGGGTACACTAGGATCAAAGCACAATCAAGTATGATTTCATGCTGACTATACAGGAGAGACAACGAAATGAAACGTATTACGATTCTTATCGCCGATGACGATGCGGAAATTGCTGAGCTGATCGGACTGCATCTGGAAAAAGAGGGCTATCACCCCATCAAGGTTACAAGCGGATCAGCGGCTGTGCAGGCGGTCCAATCCCAGCATATTGATCTGGCGGTATTGGATATTATGATGCCCGGCATGGACGGGTATGAGGTGACCCGGCAAATCCGGGAGAAGCACGGGCTGCCGATTATTTTTTTGAGCGCCAAGACTTCGGACCTGGATAAAATCACCGGACTTGTCATCGGCGCCGACGATTATATGACCAAGCCGTTCAACCCTATGGAGCTGGTCGCCAGAGTGAATGCGCAGCTTCGCCGGTCCACTCAGCTGAATCAGCCGGTTACGGAGCAAAAGGCAGTGCTGGAAACAGGAGGTCTGATCATTGATCCGGACCGCCGGTCGGTGACGCTGTACGGACAATCGGTTGAGCTGACGCCGAAGGAATTCGATATCCTCTATCTGCTGGCCAGCTATCCCAAGAAGGTGTTTAGTGCAGAGCATCTCTTCCGGCAGGTCTGGGGTGAAGCCTATTATGAGGGTGGGAACACGGTCATGGTTCATATCCGCACCCTGCGGAAGAAACTTGGCGAAGAACAGACCAAAAATATGTGGATCAAAACGATCTGGGGGGTAGGGTACACATTCAATGGCTAATCTGTTCCGCAGCTTCCGCTTCAAAATGATCTTTCTGTTGATGCTGAGTATGGCCTGCTCGGGCGCTGTTACTTTTGTGCTATATAAAAGCCTGCAAATGTACTATACCTCACAGGTTAAGTATGAGGACACGCTGGCCCGTTACCGCTGGATGATCGCTGAATTTGGCGACCTCAATTTCTTCCTGATCTTCTTCATCCCGCTGGCGCTGCTGTTCTTCTTCCTGTTCACCAAGCCTTATGCCCGTTATTTCAAAGAGATCTCCCAGCATATCCGCCTTCTGGCGAACGGCGATTTCAAGAGCCGCATCAGCATAACATCCAGCGATGAGTTCGAGGATATTGCCGCCGATTTGAATCTGGCCAAAGATAAGCTGCAGCAGGCTGTAGAACGCGGGGATTTCGCCGAGAACAGCAAGGACAAGCTCGTGCTCAATCTGGCTCATGATCTGCGGACACCGCTGACCTCCGTGCTGGGTTATCTGGATCTGGTGCTGAAGGACGGGCAGTTAAGCGCCGATCAGGTTAAGCATTACACAACGATTGCCTACACCAAATCGCAGCGGCTTGAGAAGCTGATTGATGAGCTGTTTGAGATTACCCGGATGAATTACGGCATGCTGACCGTCCAGAAGCTTCCGCTTGATCTAAGCGAGCTGCTCGTCCAGCTGAACGATGAGCTGTATCCTGTGCTGGAGAACAACGGGCTGACTGCCCGCCTTGCGCTGGCTCCGCAGATGAGAATATCCGGGGACGGCGAGCTGCTGGCCCGGGTGTTCGAGAACCTGTTGACCAATGCCGTACGTTATGGCAAAGACGGCCAGTATGTCGATATCCGCTGCAACCCGGAGGGAGAGAATGCGCTCGTCCAGGTGATCAACTATGGGGATAGCATCCCCGAGGAGGAGCTTCCCTTTCTCTTCGATATGTTCTACACCGGCGACCGGGCGCGGACCCATCAGGAGGGCAGTACCGGACTGGGCCTGTTCATTGCCAAAAATATCGTCGAGCAGCACCACGGCACGATCTCTGTCCAGAGTGACACGATCCGCACTCTCTTTGAGGTGCGGCTGCCGGGTCTGCTCAAGTAGAGATTTAAATTCAATTATTTTACGCGGAAATGCCTTTGCATTTTAATATTTTAAGAAAAACTTTATCTTTACCCCACTTCTTTTTAAATTCACTTCCCTATTCTTATAGACATAGAGTCCAAGGAGGAAGATGAAATGAAGAAGTGGTTTTTTTGGGTTGTTCTTGCCGGTTTGCTTGGATTGGAGTGGGTGCACCAAGGCAGAGAAGCTGTTGTCCCCGGACAGGACACCCCAATCGTTCAAGTCGTTACGGACCACGGCTCCAAGAATCTGACGGTTATCCCTAAAAGCAGGGTTCATCAGGGCAATCTGCTGCTCGTCAACAAAGAATACCCTGTACATAAACCGGGAGTCAGTAAAGATATTGTGAATCTGTCTGAGCATCAGGAGCTGACCGAAGGCTATGGTCTGCTGGACAACAAGACGATGCTCTCCGAGCAGGTAGCGGAGCAGTTCTCGATTATGATAGGAGCTGCAGCCGGGCAGGGCGTCCAGAATTTCCTGATCAGCAGCGGATACCGGAACAACTCGGAGCAGAAGCAGCTCTATGAGGAGAAGGGAGCCGAATATGCCCTTCCACCGGGCCATAGCGAGCATAACCTGGGCTTGTCACTTGATATCGGCTCCTCGCAGATGGCGATGAGCCAGGCTCCGGAAGGGCAATGGCTTCGTGACAACGCCTGGGATTACGGATTTATCCTGCGCTATCCTGAAGATAAGACGGATATTACCGGCATCCAGTATGAGCCTTGGCATTTCCGTTATGTCGGCCTGCCGCACAGCATCATTATGCGGGATAAGCATTTCACCCTGGAAGAATACCTGGATTATCTGAAGCAGCAGGAGACGATTACCGCTACCGTTAACGATACAGAATATCAGATTTCCTATATAGCGGTCTCTGGAAATACTCCGGTTCCTACCCCTGAAGGCCGGCATGTGGAGTTCTCAGGCAATAATATCGATGGCGTTATTATGACGGTATATCCATAACAGCCAGGCCATATAACAATATAACCTAGAGAAGGCGGTGATGCGGAATGAATCCGGCACACAAACTGAGAATATACGGGTTGCAGGCACTTTTCGCCGTATACATCTATGTACTATTCAAAATCATCTTATTCAAGTTTGGTTCGATTAACTTCAGCTTTCTCTGGCAGCAGCTGCAGCGCAGCCCGGATAACATTGCCGGCAGTCTGCGCACAGGAAACTTTGTTCCGCTCGCTACCCTGTCCAATACGTATCATCATCTCACACCTACTACCATGCTTAATTTCGCGGGAAATATTGCCTTGTTTATCCCTTATGGCATATTCCTTGTGCTACTGTCCCCGAATGGAAAAGGCGGCGGCTCCTTCACCGGTGTCCTGCTGCGCTCTTTGGCATTAAGTGCGGTGCTTGAATGTGCGCAGGCGGTATTCTACATCGGAACCTTTGATGTGGACGATCTCATTCTGAATACCTTCGGCGGGCTGCTGGGGTATATCCTGTTCCGGCCTGTGATGAAGGCATTTAAGCCAAGCGGAAAAGGCAGTGCTGCCAATAAGGACGACCCCGCACCAGCGGACAATAGAAGGATCATCTATGATACGAAGTCTAATCCTCCTGTTATAACCGGCAAAGGCTCCTCTGTCACCAAAAGGTGACCGGGAGCCTTTGTCATCGTTAAGAATCTATATCCCGCCTTATATAGGAGAGGTGTACCGGCCGTACTGGATCTCCAGTTCTTTGAAGGCATTGCCTTGCTGCAGCAGGAAAAAGGAGTTCACACCCTCCGCTCCCCACCAGTTCAGGCCAAGCAGCAATCCGTCTGCCGACTGTGCAGCAAACAATAACGAGAACATCTCCCGCCGCATCTCCCCGCCGTCATCGACACGCCAGACCGAATATTCATCGTTCTCAATAAGCGCAGGATAATCCATGAAGCTGAGCTTACCGTCTTCATTCAGGACAAGACTGAACAGCATATCCTTATCCTGCCTTGTGAATTGAATCAGATACAGCTCCCTAATCTGGGCCAGATCAGCCAGCTTCCAGGCGGACTGAATCTCCCGGTGCTTAACGGCAGCTATGCTCTTGCGCACGGGATCTCCGGCGGCAAGCTGCGGAGCAGCCGGGTCAGCCGGTTGAAGCTCCAGCAAGGCAGCCGGAGGGAAGAGGGCGGAATCAGCCAGATAATAGGTTTCATCCGGCTTCGCAGCGCCGCTCTCTATCGTGTAGACAAATCCGGCCAGATTAGCGAAATTATTCGCCAGCTCCCGGCCATTGCTGTTCTCACTCCCCGCTTGCCGCTTCTCGAACTTCACAGCCAGCACCTGGCCTCCGTTGCCGATAGCGGTATTCAGGGATTCCATCTGCTCCCCGCTTCCCTCTTCCTGCGTGGTCACAAGAATATGACTCCCGGTCTCGTCGGCGAAGCCGAATACAGGCTGCAGCTTGGCGGGATCGAGGAATGCCGCCAGGGCAGGCGACTCGGTACCCGCGGCGGCTGCAGTAGGGTCCGCCGTTTGCGGGACGGCGGTCTGCTGCTGGACAGGCGACGGACTCTGCGCCACCGGAGGTGATGGCATGGCCGAAGATTCTGCACCGCCTGAATTGTCGGTACCGCCCGGCCGCGAACAGCCGGACAAGCTTGAGATTAGCGCCGCCGTAAGAATCATCAATCCGGCAGCTTTCAGCCGGTGCCGGGAACTTCTCTTCACGCGATTCATAGGGTCCCCTCCAGTGGGTTATTCGAATATCCCCATACTAAGATATCGTTCACCAGTATCGGGAGCAATGCACAACACCCGCTTGCCGCGGCCGTGGCGCCGGGCTTCCTGCAAGGCTGTCCATACTGCTGCTCCGCCGGAAGGACCAATCAGGATCCCTTCGGTACTGGCCAACCTCCTTACCATATCCAGTGCATCTTCATCGGATACCTGCACAATCTCATTATAGATGCCGGTATTCAGAATCGCCGGCACGAATCCGGGGCTGGTGCCCACCAGCTTATGCGGTCCGGGCTTGCCGCCGGAGAGCACTGGTGAGCCTTGAGGCTCCACGACAACCACGCGGAGCTCCGGCAGCTGCTCACGCAGCGCCTCTCCTGTGCCGGTAATCGTGCCGCCTGTTCCAGATGTAGCAACGAATACGTCCAGCCGGCCTTCCATCTGCTCCAAAATTTCCGGAGCGGTGGTGATGCGGTGGATGTCCGGATTCGCCTTGTTCTCGAACTGCTGAGGGATGAAGCTCCCGGCAATTTCCTTGCCCAGCTCTACTGCCTTGGCAATTGCGCCCGGCATCCGCTCCGCCGCCGGCGTCAGCACCACCTCCGCGCCGTAGGCCTTCAGGATATTGATCCGTTCCTTCGTCATATTATCAGGCATGATCAGGATTGCCTTATATCCTTTCGCCGCCGCGTTCATCGCCAGACCGATGCCGGTATTGCCGCTCGTCGGCTCGATGATCGTCCCGCCGGGCTGCAGCCGCCCGTCCAGCTCCGCCTGCAGGATTAGATTGTACGCGGCCCGGTCCTTAACACTGCCGCTGGGATTGAACATCTCCAGCTTCACATACAGCTCCGCATCCTCCGGTCCGGTAATTCGGTTCAAGCGTACCACCGGCGTTCCGCCGATCAGCTCTGTAATATTATTGACTACCAGCTTCGTCATATATATACCTCCCCTATTCCTGTCTTAATCTTCATGCACGATGTAACATCCATTGTATCGCTACAGTAGGCTATCTGTCGATTTGGCGGATGGTGCCGCTGCTGCTGGACTGACATTCTATCCATATTACCCAGCAGACTTCCGGTAAAAGCTGATGCCAAGACTTGGCGGGGACATGAACATGACAATTGTTGTAGATTATGCAGGATTTCCGGCAACCAGGCGAATTCCAATATGTGGTATTATGGTGAAAATCAGAGGAGGGAATGTATGAGAAGAGAAGACTGGATTAACGAACCCTTAGTTACGCAGAAATTAGATGATGCAATAGATTCAGTTATCTTACACATAGGAATGGAGGGTGACGATAAGGATGCTGTTCTTTGGAAGCTGCATGATTACTTGAAACAGTTCAAGGTTGGTGACGAAACCTTGGCAGTTAGCCTAACCGATAAGCAACGAGCTGATTATATTTATTTAGCTGAGAAGCTCCGGTCAAGCGGCTGGAACTATAATGTTGGATATGATACTCACTGGAATAATTTCGCATCCAAAGTAAATGGGCTCATAACTGAATCATACTATCAAGATGATGCAACAGTAGACCCATACTCTCCTTACATCAAATAACCGCCCCCCGGACACACGGGAGGCGGTTCTTGCAGCATGCTGAATATTATGCAGCTTAGCATATTGCAGCTGGGTAGTATTCAGCCATACAATAATCAGCCATACAATAATCAGCTATACTATTCAGCCTACGGATTCACCGTAATCGTAAACGTTGACGTGGTATTTTTAATAGGCGTTACAGTGTTCAGGATCTTCAAGTTGTTGAAGACAACGTTACCTACCGCCGGGCCTTGGCCGGGTTCAGCCGATTCGTTGGCCCAGATACCGACTCCGGACTTGGAGTCGAAGGCATCGCCGCTCTTTTGCGCGCCGGATATCGTGACATTCGTAAAAATCGTGTCCGCTACAGGGAATTGCGGCGAATTGCCGACATAGTTGGTCTGGAACATAATCCCGTGATAGGTCGGATCAATGATATCCACATCACTGACGCGGATGCCCTGGAACACCTTAGAGGCGGAGAATACCCAGATAGCCGGGAAGGTCTGTGAGCCCCAGAAATGTCCGCCCGCCCGGACGACTGAGATGTTCTGGAAATTCGTAGTCGGCGATGCGCCGAAGCCGTTCATGGCATACCCGAAGTCCAGTGAGCTGATCGTAATCCCCGAATAGCAGAGTGTATCCGCAATATAGATGTTGCGGAAGGTGTTGGCGTAACCTCCATAGACGGCTACACCGGCTGCACGCCAGGTCAGGATTGAGGTCAGATTCTCGTATACATTGTCCTTCATGTCCGAGCCGCCAGAATCGATTGCCGAGAACAGCGCGAAGCTGTCATCTCCGGTAGCCCGGGCTTCGTTGTTGGACACGAGGTTGTTCGTGCTGCCGTTGGTCATATTAATGCCATCGGCGAAGGTGTTACGGATACGGGAGTTTCGGATCACCATGTAGTCGGTATTCGCCCCCCAGTACATACATACCTGATGTTCGGTCCAGATGTTGTCGATCGTAATGTTCGCTACATTGGAGAAGTCGAACACTTTGCCGGGACCGTCAATGCGTGAGGTATAGTTGCCGAAATAGGCAAAACCTGAGAAGGTTGATCCATTCGCTGAATCGGCAGCCCTGAAGCCAACATCCGTATTGGACTGGTTGACCGGCGCATAGAACCGCGTATACCAGGGTCCGGCTCCGACAATTTTAATCGCTTTGCCGTAGACCTGGAACTTGTTCGAGGTTTCATACGATCCGGCCGGAAGATATACACCTGTGAGGTTACCAGTCGTATCCATACGGACCTTATCAATCGCATTCTGCACGTCCTGGTGCGTGAAACCAAGCGGAACCGTATATTTGGCCGGGTCCGGATTGGCGATCGGCGCTACCTGCTCCAGGCTGACGAAGTCAATTGCATACTGTGAAGTGTTGGCTGCGTCCTTCTGAAGTCTGATTGTGCTGCCCGCCGGAATAGTGCTGTCGAACATAATATTCGCTTCATCATAAATGTGGCGCGGAGAGCCGGCGCTTGGCGAATTGCCCGGGCTGATCTCTGAGCCATACAGCCAGGCGTATTTGGAGTTCAGCGTGATGGCTTTGTTGAATACGCCGTTCACATAGATATTAAGTGTAGCGGTTGTTCCGTCACCGCTTGCCGAGTCCGGAATCGAGAAACGGGTAACAAGCGTGTTGGTGCTGGCTTTGGTGGTGAATTCAACATAGCTGCCCGTTGTGTTCAATGTGACTGCTCTTCTGCCCGAGGCTTCACCGGCAAGATCGCCGATATTGCGGTTCGGATTCAGCTTGACCGCTCCGCCCCCGACAACCCCGTCCTCCGCTTCATACATGTCATAAGGCATATTGGCCCCGCGTCCGATGTACAGCGAATGATTCTGGATATTGTTGGCCCGTTTCACTGCCAGTTCATTCGCGTCTGCGGCAATTTCAGTTTTTACATTATACTTCCCGTTCGCTGCGGTCCAGGTTCCAAGAGTAACCGGGGCTGTAGTGCTTCCGCTGGCAATGACACCGTTATAAGCACCGGTCAGCGTTTTGATTACCGCACCGGTGGTCGCATCAGTCAAAGTCAATGTGATGTTATGTGCACCACTGGCCGAGGCTGCCGTTCCCTGATTCTTAATAGCAACGGAGAAGCTCACCGTATTCCCGCCAGCCGGATTCCCCGGCGACCAGCTGACCGGAGAAGCGATCAGATCCGAGCTGGATACGGGATTTACGGTAAGCGATGCGGGATTCGAGTAGCTGTTATTCCCTTCATTCAGCTCAATGACGGTGTTGTTCTCGTCTACCTTTGCAGTTAATGCATAGGTTGCGGCATCTTTGGCACCGATGTTCAGCGATACTGTGGCCGAAGCACCTGCAGCCAGTGCACCGACTGGTGCTGTCCCGGCAAGCGTGGTACCTAGATAGAAGCTGACGTTTGTTGTTGCCGCTGAAGCAGACCCGGTATTCTTGACGGTAGCATTCAGCGTGATGACATCGGTCTCTACCGGAGCGGAAGGGCTCCAGGACATTGCCGTTACCATCAGATCCGGATTCGCAGCCGGTGTGCCGATGATCTGAAATTCAGCTACTTGTCCGGCGCTTGAACCGGAGTTCGCGGTGAATTTCAGCTGCAGCTCGCTGGCCGTTGCTGTTACTGGAATGGTCACGGAGTTGCCGCTGGCCGGGTTAAAGGTATACACCGTGGCCGGCACCAGACTCGTGAAGGTTCCTGTAGACTGGTTATGACCCAGTACCTGAATGGTTTGGGTACGGGTAGCCCAGGCCGCAGCCGGATTGAGCTTCACAATTACCGAGGTTACATTGGCGTTCGCGCCAAGGTTCACAGTCAGTGTATTCGGATAGCTTCCGCCCGCTCCTTCCCAGTACGTAGTCACATCTCCGTCATTGGCGTTAGCGGGTACAAATGTAAAGACTGAAGATGAGGCATTAACCGCTTTGCCGATTGCCAGGTTCGAGCCAGGACCCACGCTTGGGGAGGCCGTCGGCGAGGCAGTTGGCGAAGGCGTTGGTGTGACAGTTGGGGTTGGAGCCGGCGTGGCCGTTGGTGCTACTGTAGGAGAAGCCGTTGGTGCTACTGTTGCCGTTGGCACCGGTGTGGCTGTCGGGGCTATCGTTGGTGCCACCGTCGGAACGGGTGTAGCTGTAGCGGTCGGTGCCGCTGAGACGGTCAGGACCAGCTGATCCAGATTCACGTTGCCGGAGTCGGACGCATCGTATTTGTAGGCAATCGTGTTAATTCCGGCATTTAACGCCAGGATTTCTGCCTGTGTAGACCAGGTATCCCAGTTGGCCAGATTAGCAAGCGAGGTCTGCTTGATCTTGATACCGTTCACATAGACACTCAGCGTCCTGGTGCTGCCGGAGGCATTGGCATACCGCAGCGCTGCGCTGTAGTTGCCAGCAGATGCAGCCGAAACGGTGAACGTTGTCGCTGCTCCTTGGGCAAGATAACCATCAACAAATGCCGACCCGGTATAGCCGGTGTGATCTGTGTTGGTTTTGGCCCCGCCAGACAAGGCGGCAGCTTCCGCTTCATAAGTTCCCGGTGTAGAAACCGCAGTTCCGTACACCTCGAGTTCGGATAGCTGCGCAGCAGGCCAGCCGGTGTTGGCCGTGAAGGTTATTTTAATATAACGGGCTGTTGCAGCAGTGAAATTAACTGTGACTGTGTTAGAGCCGCTGGAAGGATTGAAGCTGTAGGCCGCTGATGCAGCCAGGTTGCTGTAAGAAGCATCCTCCGTACTGCCTTGAACGGACAATGTCTGTATTCTTGCTTCCCAGGCTGACGGCAGCTTGAGTACAACCTGATTGACGCTGCTGCTGGAGCCTAGATCGACCTTGATCCATTGCGGAAAAGCATTGCTGGCACTCTCCCAATACGTCCCCTGGTTGCTGTCATTGGCGTTCGCTGCCACATACACATCACCGACCGAGCTAGCGGTAATCGTCTTGCCTTGAGCCAGATTGCCTGCCGCTGCCCCCACTGCCGGGAATAACGCCAGCTGGCCCACACATAGCGCAAGAATCAGACTGTACAGCAGGAATGTCCTTTTCACAGAAGCCTTGTGTCTGGTAATCATCTGCCAACCACCTCCTATAATTTTATGATGCGGCCTTAAAGTATGCGCTTTCAAAAATATCCCCTCTCCTTATACTTCTCGCCTCCTTGATTCCCCCCGCCTTCCCTGCTGTGAAGATTAGGTTGCAATCAGCCAGATCAGCCCTCTCCGCAAGCGCAAGTGAAACGGACCGAACCCAGAGAACGGCTATGAACTAACTAATTATGGTAATAATATAAGATATCACTAGATTTAGGTCGATGGCGTATTCTATGATTAGTATGTGCATAAATACGGATTTCATATTTTTATGCAGCGAATTAAGTGAAGTTGACTTGAGCCCTTCCTCTGACCAACACCGGGAGAGATTAATCTTAATTAAAGTCGGCATACCCCTGCAGGCAAGATGCCTATACAATGAATAGACAAGGCGCGGGCCAAGGGGGAACTACACATGAATAAAGCTGACCAGCAGGAACTATTCCACAAAAACGAGAAGCTCATTAACATGGTTATTGAGCGGGCCAAGCGGGATTATCCGGAGGAGATTGCATTGATCGGGCTTACGGGCTCTTTTCGTACCGGAGATTTCCATGACAAAAGCGATCTGGATCTAATTATTATCAATAACAACCATCAGGGCTGGGGCATCTCTTCCTGCTTCATACTGGGGGATGTCGGATACGATATCTATTGCACTCCATGGGAGACCCGGATTGAAGAGCAGGCTGCGCTTGAGAGTCCGATGACCTCCAGTCTGATAGATTTACAGGTGCTCTATTGTGCCAAACCGGAATATATGGAGAAATTCAATGCGTACAGACAGCGGGCGCTGGACACTTTAGCTAAGCCTATCGGGAGCGAATGCATCGGCAGAGCGAAGAAGTGGATCGACAGTGCCAAGCAGGAGTACGCGAATGCCATGCTTGCTGAGGATCTCGGGACCGTCAGGCTGGCTTCATGCGAGGTGGTCTACAATCTGGTCTGTGCACTGACTAATTTGAATAATACGTATTTTAAAAGAGGGCTTAAGCGATATCTGGAGGAAATTGCCGCCTACCGGTATATTCCTGAGGATTTTGAAAGGATATATATGGATGTGATTCATGCCAAGACGATGGATGACATACGAAGCACAACCTATACCCTTCTAAGAAGCATCCACAATCTGTACAAAACTCTATATCAAAAATATGTAGTCCCGCCTGTACCGGCCTACGATAATCTGGCGGGCACCTATGAGGAGCTATGGTGTAATTACCGCCATAAGGTTATTGCAAGCGCCGAAATGAAGGACCAATCCTATGCCTTCTATACCGCAATGGGAGCACAGCAGTTCCTGGATGAAATGACGGAGTCGCGGGGAACCCGGAGGTTTGATTTAATGCAACACTTCGATGCCGATCAGCTTGATGGATTTAAGGAGCAATTTCTGCAGGCGATGGATGAATATCTGGAAGAATATAACCTGACAGGCCGGTCAGTCGAACGCTATGATACTTTTGAGGAGCTGTATAGACAATATATGAAGGTATAAGTAATTTCTACGGGATAATTAAATGGCCAAATGATCAGGAGGTTATTATGCTTAGTTATAAAAATACAACGACCGAAGTTGCAGCCAGCGGAATTGATACTGTTATTATATCCGTTGGTGCAACCGAACAATTCGGTCCGTTCCTTCCCATGCATTTGGATACATTAATTGCAGAATTGTATGCTGAATCCTATGGAAAGGCATTAAATGCCTACGTTCTGCCTACCCTTCCATTTAACACTTCAGAAGAACATGCCAACTGTAAGGGAACGGTAACGGTCAGCCCGAATATTTTGACCGCAATGATAGAAGATATGATTACTAATTTAGCAAGACAGGGATTTACCAAGTTTGTAGTTTGCAATGGACATGGTGGAGCGTACTGGGAAGCCGCCTTTGTTAAGCATATCAATTACAAATACCCTGAGCTTCTCTTGATCGCCCCGAATCACAACACTCCTAATGCCTGGACAGAAGCAGCGACGCAAGCTGGTTTGGACGAGGTAGATGAAATGCATGCCGGGTTATTGTCGGTGTGCACCGCCATGTGGCTCTGCCCTGAACTTGTCCAGACGAAATCTATGGGCTCCAACATCCCTGCTGATAACCGGTTGTACGCAGACTATATGGGATGGGACAAGCTTACCGCAGATGGCTGCTGGGGGAAATTTGAAGAAGGCAGCTACACCGATCAAGAATTAAGTGAGAAAGGCAGGCTGTTCTGGGAAACATTCATTCATAGACGGAGTGAAGGGTTACATCAAATTCTTGAGGAAGCCTACCGGAGAAAGATGGCAAAATAGTATATTCGTCCATCGGGCAGGTATGATTATGATCGCTTCTACCCGCTGAGTGCAAAGCCCCCCGCCGTCTCTGGCAGGGGGTTAAGATCTATTCTCTGGGAGAGAATTCTTAATTATTATGCATAATCAAGCTGAAAATAAGCTGACGGCCAGTTAATCTACACGTTGAACCGTGCCACCAGGCCCTGCAGACCTTGCGCCAGCCTGTTCAGTGCGCTGGCTGAGGAGGCAATTTGCTCCACCGAAGCCATCTGCTCCTGCGATGCAGCGGATACCTGCTGCGTATTCGCCGCAGTGGTCTCCGAGATCTGCGTAACCATGCGGATGGAGTCTACGATTTCCTCCGTTGCCGCCGTGATTTCTTCCACGGCTCCGGATACCTCCTGAACCTGTCCGGCCAGCGAATCAACCGAGCTGCGGATTTCATGGAAGGAATGTCCGGCCTCTTCAATGATATTAGTTCCGCTTTGCACTTCGTTCATGCTGTTCTTCATCATCTTCACTGCATGGTCGGCATCTGACTGGATTCCGGCCGCCATCTCGGCAATCCGATTGGCGGATTCAGCTGACTGTTCGGCCAGTCTGCGCACCTGTTCGGCCACTACCGCAAACCCTCTGCCCTGCTCTCCAGCCCGCGCCGCTTCGATTGTCGCATTCAGCGCCAGCATATTCGTCTCCGAAGCAATCCCCTTGATCACTCCGACAATGCTGCCAATTTCCTGTGACCGCTTCACGAAGCCTATGACCTGCTGAGAGAGGGACTGAATGGATTCGTTGATGGAATCCATCTGACGGCCGGCGGATTGCAGCGATTGATCTCCGGCAACCGCATATTCGGCAGAGCGCAGCGAGGCTTCCGAAATATCCTGCACACTGGCAGCAATCTGCTGAATCCCGGCTGACATTTCAATAATCGTATTCATGTTGGTCTGCAGATCATTCATCTGCCGGCTCGTGCCGGTGGCAACTTCGCCCATAATCCCGGCAATCTTCTCAGTCGCTTCAGCAGTCATTCCGCTATCAGCGGTCAGCTTGACCGAAGAAGCGGCGAGGCCGCTGGCAGAAGCATTCACCTGGCCGATCATCGCCGCCAGATTATCGGTCATTTTATTGAAATTCAGGGCCAGATCACCGATCTCATCCTTCGTCCGCACACTAAGCTTGCGGGTCAGATCGGCATCGCCGTCTGCAATCTCTTTGAGCTGCTTGTTCACATCACTAAGTGGCTTCAGAATCCGTGCCGACATCACGAACGCGATCAGTGCAGCCAGCAGGACAGATAGTCCCGTGACTCCCATACTCGTAACCATAGACGAGCTGCGGTGGGTAGCCGCCTGACTCTGCTCCTTCGCAATTTCTTCATGCAGCATATTCTCAAATACAAGCTGTGAATCGATAATGGTATCCAGAGAGAGCGTTGTAAACGACTTTTGTGCTTCCGGGAAATTGCCGTCTTTGGCTAAGGCAAAAGCTTCCTCCAGCACGGCCAGATAATTGCCCCATTCACTCTCCAGATTCGTAATTCCCGCAAGCTCAGCTTCGTTCAGGCCCGCATCCTTCAGTTGTTCAGCCGCCGCCGTAATCTGCGGGATCATCGCTTCATAAGCAGTCAGATTGGCCGTTCTTTCCTCATCCGTATAGCTCATGACATACCTCGCCGCCAGCCCATCTGCCGTACGGATATCATCGGTTAATCCCTGCACCAGCGACAGCTTGCTATAGTTACGGTTGATCTGTTCTGTAAGCATGGTCACCTTACCCTGAAATAAGGTGCTGCCCGCAATTGCGATAATGAACACGATAATCACAGCGGCGAAGCCGGACATGATTTTGGCGCGTATTCCTCTAATTCTGCTGAACATAGTAATTTCCTCCACTCCATATGTAAGCTATATTGCATAACCCCTGCCCCTAGGGGCTTGTAGACTATGTATCCTACGTGTATCCACCTGCATGTGCGCTCCATACGTCTGCTGCTGGCCCGTCCCTCCTTAAGCGTGTTACTAATCTTTTCCTCTTGTCTGTATCTTACGTTCCAATCCTTAAACCAATCTGAAATGAAGCTGAGCATTCGCTGAAACATGCAGGCAAGGCTGTAAGAATGATGAATTACAGAAACATACCTCCATGGCAGCACCGCTCCGATTGTATTCGGTTTTTCGCTTACATTTGGCCCAGTTACCTCCATGGCAGCCCATTGTGTTCGGTTTTTCGCTTACATTTGCCCCGGTTACCTCCATAGCAGCCCATTGTATTCGGTTTTCCGCATACATTTGCCCCGGTTACCTCCATAGCAGCCCATTGTATTCGGTTTTCCGCATACATTTGACCCGGGTACCTTCATGGCCGCACATCGTGTTCGGTTTTTCGCATACATTTGACTCTCCTTTGGCCCGGCTTCCGGGGGATTCAGCGGGATTCCTGTATGCAAGAACATAATCTCCATATTTACATAAAAAACACAAAAAACCGCCACCCCGGCCAAAGGCAGGAGATGACGGTTCTGGAAGAGTACTCTATCCGTTTAACTTCTATAGCTATGTAAGTAGGCTGCTGTCATTCACCCAGGTTTGCTCAGTCTCACTAGAGTTCACTCAGGTTCATTCATACAAATTCCCGTTCGCAAGCATGGCCAGCCTCTCTTCATCCAGCACAATTAGCCGGCCTCGTCTGCGTTCAATGATCCCTTCCTCGATCAGACGGCGCACCACCCGGTTCAGATGCCGGTAGCTTGTCCCCAGCAGATCAGCAGTCTCTGTCAGGCTGGAGGTCCGGATCTCTTCTATCCGCTGAGCGCCGGTGTTGTCCGAGAAGAGTGACATCAGGTAGCTGGCGAAGCGGTTCTCCACCGGGTACAGCACATTCATGGCCGAGGTCTGGCCCAGCGTATACAGCTTGTGGCTCAGCTCCCCGACGAGGAAGCGCAGCAGCGCCGTATTGTCTTCGAGCTCTTTTAGCAGCAGCTTTCTTCCGGCCACCAGCAGCAGGCTGTCCCCCACCGACACCACTTCGTTCTTGACCGGATACTGGCGCAGCAGTTCCACATCCCCGATCACCGACATCGGCCTGGCGAACCGGACCAGCATTGATTTGCCGTTAGGCAGCAGGGTATGAATCTTCAGCTTGCCCTGCACCAGAATGAACATGCTCTCCAGCCGGTCGCCCACCGAACACACTGCGTCCCCGTCGTTGTAGCGCCGAAGCTCCATTTGGGCAATTGCGCCGCTGCTGAACATTGCCGTAAGATTATTCTGCTCCGCAAGACTGCGTACCGCCTCCGGATTTACTATTGAATACATGCAGTTCTTCCTCTCCCGCCGTGTAAAGTCAACCTTATGTTCAAACTGTACCACAGCTCCAGGGCAAAGGGCTAACCGGCCTTACTTCATATCGGCGTCGTCCAGGCGGATTTCACCTACTGTAGCATCTGGAGTACACCAGAATTCTAACGTAACACCTTGCTTATGATCAATATATCCGATTATATCTGCCGTCTGCTCATTGCTTTTGTAATATTTGCTCCCATACAGATCAATAACACTTTGCTTGCTGTCTCCGAGTCCGATGCCCAAGGCCGTATGGAGCGGGTCATCTGAGCGGTTATTATCTATGGCTGTGATCTTGATCCGCTTGATCATTCCTTCATCCGGGCCGGAATGAACCGAGGCTGTGACAAGACCGTCCTTCCAATGATAGTAATCATACAGCTCATTATCCTCTTGACTTAACGGGCTGCCTAACTGCTTAAGCAGGTGACTGTCATTAATATGGTCATGCAGGTTCACACCGCCGATCGCTTCGCGGGCAAGGTCTGTGGAAGGCGTCAGCTTTTCGGAATATGCCGAGAATTGATAGACACCGAAACCCGCAATGATCACCGCAATCAGAATAAATACTATCCGTTTTATCCCCATATTAGTGTGCAACGCCCTTCTCAAAATATTGTTCCAGTTCCCTACGCTCCTGGAATTTGGCTAGATTGAAGGATGGCCAGCTCTTCAGCGGCTCTGACCGGTCAGACAAACGGCTGCGCAGCGCTTCGTCAAGAATACCTTTCTCCTGCTTGCTGAACTCAATTAGCTCCGGAACCACATCCGCGGACAGTCCGGCCAGATAATTGGCATCCAGGGTGCCGCTTGCGGCGTACCGCTGAATATTCTGCCTGGCGATAATATGATCCATCCCGATATAGTTCATCAGCACATAAGAAAGCAAACCAAGCACGATGTAACACTTAAGCAACGGGAATTCTGCCCGGCTGATCCGCACCGCAGCCAGAACAAGCAGCAGTCCGAGGAAGATCATGAAAGCATGCACCAGGAAGCGGATATAGGTATAGCCATACGCCTCTTCATACAATGTCAGGCGGGCGTATGCAGAGTAGAGCATGACCATGGAGCACAGAACCAGAATATAGAGCAGAATCTGAATTACCCGCTTTAGCCCGCCGCCTGCTTTGCGCACCGCCAGCAAGGAGAGCAGCAGAATAGCGAAATTGATCGCTGTCACCAGAATCAGCTCAAAGAATCCGCTCCGCGCATAATCCGCATACGTCTTGCCATCCGGCAGAATGCCTTCCCAGGCTCCGAACAAATACGAGAATTGCACGCTCACAAACAGCATGTATACGGCATTGATCACCGCCAGAACCGTAGTAATGATGATCGGATCATCAACGCCGATGCTTTCCTCTTCCGGTTCGTTCACATCCTGCTCTGTTAGAGTATCCAGCCCGCTAGGCGGATAGGTCCGGATATAGGACTTACTGTCAATGAACCCCCACACAAAGCCGAACATCCCGAGGCCAAGCAGGATAATCCACAACGCCCTGCTGATCCATTCGCCAAAGGAGATATTGTCAAAGTAACCCGGGAGCTCTGACAGCAGCCGGTTGAATACCCCATCCGCCGTGGAGAGAAGCGAGGTGACGATCAGCAGCAGCGGAACGGAAATCAGCAGCCCGATCACAATACGGATAAGAACCTGCTTGCGTGCATTAGACACCCCGCCCTGGCTACGGCGTAACAGCTTCACCGCTGTGTTCCAGTGGCGCAGGCTCTGGGGGAAGAAATGCTCCAAAGCCGCTCCGATCAGCCCGAAGCCGCCCCAGGAGGGCAGGCGGTAACTGAGCATATAAGTCATATGTAATAGAATCACCGCCGGAATGACAAGAAAATTAAGTCCGAAGAAAAACCAGTTGCCAAACAGTGCGTACGTCAGCGACAAAAGGAAGACTGAACCCATCCACATATAGCTGAACCAGTTGTGCTTACGCAGCTTCTCCTTGCCGAAATAGAACATAAACGCGTAGAACAGCACTACAAAAATCGGGTAAGAGATTCCGGGCATCTTGCCGTAGAACAGGTACTGATGCACAAGCGCAAGCAGAAACGCGGCCAACATAACAACGCGCGCAAACCCCGGTTTGGATACGGTTTGATTGTCCATGGTAAATTCCTCCATCTTTTTACTTTCCTACCCTGATTCTAGCTGATAAAATAAGAAGAAAAAGAGAAATATATTATTATTAATTTCCTATTTTGTAAAAGGAGAGCTTATAGATGAAGCTGCACAGCCAATTTCTGAAGCTGCATTCGCATCATGGAGGCCCGGCAGAGGTCCTTGTTACCCTGGATGAGCTGGCCTTGACCCTCGGCTGTACCCACCGCAACGCGCTGCATGTGATCCGCAAAATGGTAGAAATGAACTGGATCACCTGGACGCCCAGCCGTGGACGGGGGCGGCGCTCCAAGCTGGTGTTCCTCGCAGCCTCCGAGGATATTGCCCTGGAATCCATGATGCAGGCCATCAGCAGCAAGGATATCAGCAGCGCTCTGGAGGGAATCCGCGGACATGCCCGCACCTCCGCCCTGCAGGATACACTACAGGGCTGGCTGCTGGCTTACTTCGGGCATCATGCCGAGATGCAGAGTGACAAACGGATTGATACGCTGCGGCTGCCGGTCACGCAGCAGTTGCACACCTTCGATCCGCTGTATATGAATCTGCTGGCAGAGTCTTTTGTTTCCAGCCATGTCTTT
This sequence comes from Paenibacillus sp. FSL R5-0912, assembly GCF_000758605.1. Taxonomy (NCBI): domain Bacteria; kingdom Bacillati; phylum Bacillota; class Bacilli; order Caryophanales; family Paenibacillaceae; genus Paenibacillus; species Paenibacillus sp. FSL R5-0912. Next base: position 3,234,354 of record NZ_CP009282.1, on the reverse strand, counting down.
GACGGTCTTGTCGGCCGTAGCGGCGAACGCGGCAAAGTGATTCCCGGTCTGGCCCATGCCTGGGAGACCGACGAAGCCCGTACCGCGTGGACCTTCCATCTGCGCAAAGAAGTCCTGTTCCATCACGGCAAGGTACTGACCGCCGAGGATGTGGTCTACTCGTTTGAACGGATGATGTCTACCTCACAGCGGACGCTGTACAGCTATATTTTCAAGGAAATTCAGGAAGTTAGAGCCCTGAATGCCTCCACCGTCCGCATTCTGCTGAAGAAGCCGAACGAGCTCTTCCTCCCGTTCCTCTGCACCAGCCGGGCGGCGATCGTCCCCCGTGACCTACAGTCCATCGGTGAGAATGTATTTGGACGAAGACCTGCGGGAACGGGACCTTTCAAGGTAGTAGAGATGAGCGAGGATACTTGCGTGCTGGAGGTGTTTCCTTATTATTTTCAGGGGCGGGCCCATCTGGATCGTGTGGAAATCATCTATGTACCCTGGGGGCTTGCGCCGGGACCCTCCGAGACGGGTTCGGGCTTCCATGTCATTCCGAATCCGCAGGCAGCGGGTACCGGCTCCCTGAGCAAGATTCATTCCGAATCCTCGGTACGCAAATTCGTCACCTGCAACACCAAAAAAAAGGGACCGCTAAGCGATCCCCTTCTCCGTGCCGATATTCTGTCCTGTCTGCATGAAGCTCCCCGTGAACCTTTCAGGCATTCAGCCGGTCTTCCGGCGGCGGCACTGCAAATTGCCACCATTCCGCAGTATGCCGGGGACGCTGAATACATTGCCTCAAGGCTGAAGCAGCACGGATATTCCTGTAAGGTGGTCTCCGTATCCCCGGAGGAATTCAAAGGACCGATCCGCCTGCAATCGGATTTGATTGTCTTCTCGCTACTCCGCGATCAGGATGAACAGCTGCGGCTGTACGATCTGTATCTGACCCTCTCGCAGCATATCGAGCCGCGAACCCGCGCCGACATCGAAGGCAGACTGCAGATGATCACCCGCGAGCCTGATACGGCTGCCCGGACAGAGGGCTTCAAGATCATAGAGGACACCTTGACCCAGGATCATCAGCTACATATCCTGTATGAAAAGCCTGCCGAAACTGCTTATCTGCCCTCCGTGCGCGGCGTTACGTTCAACAGCCAGGGCTGGGTGGATCTGCGTCACCTTTGGTTTCCGCCGGAGCTGTAAAGCTAATCTAAGCTTCGCCCGCCTTGGCGGCAGCCTTTTCAACACTCAGATTTGTATCTTGTTCATGCCTGCTGGCAGTGTAAAATCAAGTCTGAAAGGTGACTAAACGCACCCTTTATTCTCTGCCCGGCAAAATGCCCGCAAGCCCTCTGCCTACCAGATTGGCGGATACCGGCTTCCTGCCCAGCTCCCTGGACCATACAGAGAGCTGGCCGGAATGATGAATCTCATGAGCGATAATATGGCGCATAATCTCACCCCAGGTATCCTCAATTACCCGTCCATCCGCCCGCTCATCCTTCAGTATGTTCTGCTCCAGCCCCTCATGCCAGGCCAGCACGAACTGCTCCACCTCCGGCCGGAACCTTGCATCCAGCTCCCTGATCTTCTGCAGAGTGTTATATTCCGGGAAATCTGCCCGAACATCAGGCTTACCCTCCATATCCCGGATCCAGCTCAATTCCACATCGATAATATGCACAAGTGTCTTCAGAATTCCGCCCATTCCGCCTGTTCGTTCCTTCAGCAGCTCCTCTTCCGGCAGCTCCTCACACCATTTGTACCATTCCTCGCGGACCATCCAGTTATAACGGAATAATGTTTGCATAGGCTGCCTCCTGAATTGTAATGTAATTTTCAACTTCCGGCATTCAACGTTCTGTTTCCCTGCTCAGTTTGCTTTGCGTCTGACACTGTAGAATCTCATTGCTGTCGGAAACCTACCTGCACAAGCTTGTCCATAAGCTCCGTATACATTTCTTCGCACTCATCAGTGGCGGTAGAGTATCCCAGGATATTCTGGAGGAACCACTCACTCCGGGCCTTCCTTCCCTCCGGCGAGTCCAGCTGGCCCAGCGGACCTATGGCATAATTCTCCCGGAGTGTAACAAGCTTGTGCGAGTCTGTCCAGCCCAGCCCTGTCAACGCTTGCTTCATGCCTTCAGGGAAGGAATCACCGCATACGATATGCACATGCGTACAATCCGGTGAGGAGTCCCAGAATGCCCGCTTTTTGGGAGAATCCATCAGACTTGCGTAGTATCCCAGCAGGCTGGCAACCGGTGCCGCGATACGTTCATCAAGCGGTGCTTCAAGCCGCTAACAGCGTTTACGATTTCCTGCATATCTATCATCATCTGATTCCACCTTTGTTCAGGTATTTATATGGGGGAGCGGTCCAGCAGCCTCCCTTTGACAAGCAAATAAAGCGGGGGATAGGGCGATTGCTTCTGAGCGGTAACCAAGGTGAACCCGTCCTTCCTGACAGCCGGTCTTTCCCGTCTCGGCACCGGGAACTGAACCGAATCTTTAAACACCACATATGCGGCTACATCCGCTGCTCCTGCCGGAATATCATTTCCGGTTATATTCTGCGATTTAACAGTAAAGCTGCCCTTTGCCGCGTCATACGTATACGAGACAGGACGGAAAGCATTGTTGCTGATAATCGCCCCCGGCGGTGCTCCAAAGGCGCTTCTCTCCAAATCCTCTATCGCTAATTTAATAATATCCGTCTGCATCAGAGTGTCCCCTGTCAATGTATAGAGATGATTATTCTGATCCCATTTACTCACGATGCCCAAACTGCCCGCCAGAACACTGACCGGGATGAACATCGAATTTTGCTCCAATACCGGAATCGTATCCATGGAGCCGGCAACCCCGTTAACCGAAACAGACTTCGACCTTATCGTGAACTTAACCGTTACATCATCCATCCCGATTGTAGCCGTTTTACTGTTGGCATCGAAGCTGACCTTCGCCCCGAGCAGCTCGCTGATCGAGCGCAATGGAATCATCATTCGTCCCTGTGAATCCACATAAGGCGCCTTCGGTGCCGTATAGAGCACATAATACTCGTTGATCTTGAGCAGTACCGGATATTCCTTAGGCGCTGCCTGCACCTTCCCCGTACTACCCCCTATTAATAACGCCAAGCTCATTCCCGTTGTCAGCAGCAACACGAGTAACTTCTTTCTCTGCTTCATAGTAACAATCATCCTCTCATTCTGCTCCGTTTGGAATAATGCAGCGCTCCCGCTACTGCGGCTCTTGTTAAGTTAACGCATGCAACGATTAAAATAGTACCCGTATCAGGTTAAACCTAATGACAAAACCTTGGTAAATCGCCTGCTTAGGTTTGACATCACCCGATTACGGTCCATCCTCTGTTACGCTTAACTGCACTTTGTACAACTAAAACGTCTGATTTACAAACGATTCTCCGTTTAGTTGTATTTCGTACAATTAAAAAGCCCATGTAGATGGGTTCTCACCCATTCAAGCAAATTTAGTTGTACAAACTACACTTAAAAGAGGCGAGTCTACCTTTTCGCTGTTTTTAAGTGTACAGAATACAACTATTGCTGAATTCCGCTTGGGGATGAATACATCAATTGCTGCATTGTTGAACGAACACCGCTCCAGCCGCCACATTATGGATGAATGTCCGCAGTTAAGCATCTCATCTTATCCCTCTCCCCCCCTAATTTAACCCTCGTTTAGTAAAATAAGCAAGAAAAAGAGGCAAGCAGCATCCTTTCTGCTGCTTGCCTCTTTCGCGATTCTCCCCTGCCACACCCCACATAAATGAACTTAAGAATTTTACAACAGGGCTTGCGTACGGAGGGGGATTTTTGGAACTGTAGGAGCGGTAGCGTCCGCCTTTGTCTCCGGATTTCATCCGCTATAAGCGGCTAGAATCAAGAAATCTGGAGACAACAGCGGCCGGAAGTCCAAAATATCCACCCTAGCTACGCCCCGCCCCAAGTGAACTCTTCTGTTCATTTCACCGACCCGATCATCCCAGCCACAAACTGCTTCTGCATCAAAAAGAATACCAGCGCAGTCGGGATCGTGCCGATTACAATCGCGATCATAATCATGCCGTAGTCCGGGGCGTAGCCCGAACCGAGTGTCGAGATCAGGAGCGGCATCGTCTTCGTCTGCGGGGTCTGCAGCACGATCAGCGGCCAGAGATAATTGTTCCAGCTTGACATGAACGTGATGATTGCCCCCGCGGCGTAGGTCGTTTTCATGGTCGGCAGATAGATGCGCAGGAAGATGCCCAGCTCGCTGAGCCCATCCATCCGGCCGGCCTCCAGCAGCTCCTTCGGAAACATCTTCGTGCTCTGCCGGAAGAAGAAGATCAGGAAGGCCGTGGTCACCGTAGGCAGAATGACCGAAGTCATCGTATCAATGCCCATCCACGGGAACACATTCGAAATCTTGCCGAACATCCGGTACAGCGGAATCATCAGCGCGGCGAACGGAATCATCATCGACAACAGCAGGATGTTGAACACAACATCCTTCGAGCGGCTGCGGAAGACTTCGAAGCCATAACCGGCCAGCGAGGCAATCAGCAGCGCCAGCAGCGTTGTGGTTATCGAGATTTTAGCGGAATTGATCAAGGATAACTGCAGGTCTGTGGTATCCAGCAGCTTCTGGAAATTATCCAGCAGATGTGTTCCGGGCAGCAGCCGCCCGCGGGTGACGTCGACCGACTGGTTCGTGGAGCTGACCACCATCCATAAGAACGGGAAGATCGAGACAATGGCCGCGATGCTGAGGAACAGATACAAGAAGAAACGTTTACTCTTAGCCATTTTTATCACCTGCCACTTTGAACTGGATGACCGACAGCAGCGCAATCATAATCACGATGGAATACGATACGGTGGCTGCATAGCCGAAGTCCGCTGAATATTTGAACGACAAATTATAAATGTACTGGGAGATCGTCTGTGTTGCATTCCCCGGACCGCCCTTCGTAATATTCATGACCTCATCGAACAGCTGCAGGGTACCGATGGTGGATGTGATCGAGGTAAACAGGATGATCGGCTTCAGCAGCGGGACAGTAATTCCGAAGAATTGCCGCGATGCAGAAGCCCCATCAATTCTGGCGGCCTCGTAAATGGAATGATCAATATTTTGCAGAGCGGACAGGTAAAAGATCATATTGTACCCCGTCCAGCGCCAGGTGATCGCGATAATAATCGTAATTTTGGCCCAGAACGGATCGGTGATCCATTCAATCGGGGCACTGACCAGATGGAGCTTCAGCAGCATGGTATTCACCAGACCGTTACCAGCGAACAAATACTTGAACACTACAGAATAGGCAACCAGCGAGGTTACACAGGGCAGGAAGATCGCCGTCCGGAAAAACCCTTTGAACTTCAGCTTGCTGTCGTTCAGCAGCACTGAAATAAACAGTGCCAGCACAATCATCAGCGGCACTTGAACCAGCAGATAAATGAAGGTGTTTTTTACAGAAACGATAAAAGTCTTGTCAGACAGCAGCCGTGTATAGTTGTCGAATCCGGTGAAGGTAAGATTGCTGCCGGTTCCTGTCTGGAACGACAGAATCAGCGCCTGTAGCATCGGGTAGAAATAGAAGACGAAGATCAAAATGACCGCAAGCAGGACGAAGGACCATCCGGTCAATACGCTTTTGGTGCGGATACTAACGTTAGAATTTGTTTTTTTCACATCGGCCCAGCCCCTTCATGGTAAGAAATAATAAACCCCGGACGCTGCCCCGCCCTCCTGAAAGCCCGGAAGCCGCAGGCCACGCCCAAGGTTTACCTGTGTGCAAGACTCAGCTATTTAATCTGTGATTCAGCCTGGGCCTGGGCATCGCTCAGCACACTGTCAATGTCCTTGCCGTTCAGATAATTCTGCATCTCTACAATGAGGATGTCTTCAATGGCGTAGGTGTTGATGCCGTAATTGACACTTGGAATCTGCTCTGTCCAGGCGGCGAAATCCGATACAATCTTCTGGCCGCTGAAGAATTCATTGGCCTGGGTGTAAGCTTCTCCGCCTGCAGCCGCTTTGAAGGTACCGATTACACCGATGTCCGTGAGCAGCTTCTGATACATTTCCACATTAGAGCCGAAGGTCTTGGCCATGAAGTCAGCTGCTGTTTCCTTGCCGTCCACATTCATCACATACCATGAGCTTCCGCCAAGATTCGAGGCATGAACCGATTCATTCGCAGTCAGCTTGGGAAGCGGTGCGATCCCCCATTTGCCGGATTGTGTGGCTTCAGCTGTGATCGATGGAGTGATCCAGTTGCCTGTCGGTACCGAAGCGACGTCCCCGCTGTTCAGCGCAGCTACGAACTGGCTCCAGTCTGCATGCACCTTAGCCACATTGGATTCCATAATTTGTTTATAGATTTCAAATGCTTCCTTCAGCGGCGCATTGCCGGCAATATTCGGCGTCTTACCGTCTTCCTTCAGATACCATTCACCGGCGGATTGAATCATCACACGGATCAGTCCAAGGTCGTTCGGGTCCAGAGTAATCAGCGCCTTGCCGGTCTTCTCTTTCACGGCTTTGCCGATTTCAATATATTTGTTCCAGTCAATATCCTGCAGATCAGACAGCTTATAGCCTGCCTGCTCCAGATAATCGGTTCTGGCATAGAGTCCGGTTACGCCGGAGTCAAAAGGAATTCCGTACTGCTTGCCGTCCAGGCTGGTCGGACCGCTTTTGTAATCCGCGAAGTCAGAGCCTTTGATCGAGCCGCTCAGGTCGTAGAAGGAATCCTTATACGATTGCAGGAAGCTCTGGGAACGGTAGTCCTCAATCAGCACGATATTCGGCAGGCCTTTGGTTGTTCCAGAGTTCAGCCCTGTGTTCAGCTTTTGGATAATATCAGCCTGTGCATATTCTACAATGTTGATTTTTACATCAGGGTTGGTTTTGGCATATTCCGCTTTGGCCACTTCCAGTGCGGCAATATTGAATGCAGGGTCCCAGGCCCAAATTGTAATTTCTTTTGCATGGGCAGGTTCTGTGGTTGCTGTGTTTCCAGATGTTCCGTTGTCCGCAGCTGCATTCCCTGTGTTCTTGGAGCCGGAGCCCGAGTTCGAATTGGAGCTGCAGGCAGTAAGCAAAAGCAGGCAAATCAGCAATAACGCAATGCCTTTTTTCATTTGTAATCCTCCCCTTTAATGCGCTTTTATGAGTCCGCTTTAATGTAAGCGCTTATTTATTACATAAGTAATCTTATCATCCGCGTAAGAGGAGCCGTTAGAACTTACTTTATAGGGATTTGTCATTTTATCGCCTTATTGTAAGCGCTACCTATCTGCAATTTGTTCTTTTTTTAGATATTTGTATTATTTTTGTCCCCTCAGGAGCGGCAAGCGTATTTTAATAGCTGTCCCCTCACCAGGGACGCTTTTAATAGTAATTCCGTACTCTTCGCCGTACATCAGCACCAGCCGGTCATGCACATTCTTGATCCCAATCCCGGTGAACAGCTGGCGCTTACTCGCAGGCCCGGACATGGAGAGATCGGCCTCTCCGGTATCCATACCGTCTCCATTGTCGACAACCTCACAGACCAGGGAACCGGCATCCTGGGAGATGAGGATATGAATATATCCCCCGCTTTTCTTCGTAAACGCATGAAAAAAAGCATTCTCAATAAACGGCTGAATGATCAGCTTCGGCAGATGGAAGTCCATACAGTCCGGTGTGATGAAGAAATTCACTCTGATCCGTTCCCCGTAGCGCACATGGTTGATAAACACATAGGACTTCAGATTCTCCAGCTCCTGCGCTACCGTGATGCTCTCACTGACGTTACTCAGCGCATTCTGCAGCATCGAGATCAGGGCATGAATCGTGTGAACCGCCTTCTCTTGGCTGCCCTGCTGCACCAGGAAGTTGACCGAGGCCAGCGTATTATACAGAAAATGCGGGTTAATCTGATGCTGCAGGGCGGCCAGTTCGGCATTCCTCTGTTCTTTCTGTGTCTCGACCAGCTTCTCTACATAATCATTCAGCTCATCAAGCATATAGTTATAGGCATGTCCCAGCTCCTGAAATTCAAAGCTGCCGGTTACCGTGATGTAATTATGGAAGTTCCGCTGGGTAATCTTGGACATCTGCCGGGTTAGCAAGGTTAGCGACCGGGTTAGCCTTCTGAAGATCAGGAACACCACGATCAGGGCCACGATGACGATGGCTGAGCAGATCAGCACCACCATCTTACCGTTGACCATCTGGCCGAGAGCTGTCTTTTTATCAATCAGATTCACAATATAGAAATCATAGGAAGACAGATAATCCGCAATCAGAATGGAATCTGTGCCGCGGAAATCAACATTTTTGTAATCCAGCTGCTTCTCTTCAATCTCCTTGGCAACCTGCAGTAAATCCTCCGCCTGCTGGCCCATCAGATCACTGCGGTTGCTCGAGACAATGACGCCATCCCTGTTCAGAATCGCGACATCATTCCCGGTGCTGACAAAGCTTGCATAGAAGGGGCGGAAATCCTTCTCATGAATGGTAAAATACAAGGTTCCGTAAATATCGCCCGTTGTGCGTTCCATGAGTGCTTTGCTGGCTACGATCACAGCCTCTTTCTGCGGGGAATCCTTACTGCTCTCCTCATAGAACTGGTACATCAGCCGTTTCGGCTCAGCCAGTGTATTCCTGGTCAGCTCATGCTGCTGCAGCTCCTGGTCACTCATCAGCAGATTGTTCGTATTGGTGGAATAGCTGCGTCCGTTTTTGCCCATGATTTTGATCCCGACCTGGTAGGAGTCCAGAGTAGACTGGATTTTCTTCATCTGGGTCGTCATATTGTAATAAGTCCGCAGCACCCGCAGGGAATTCGAGTCCTCTTCCGTCAGGAAGCTCTTAATGGTGCCGCTCAGCTGTGTGTTGTTGGTGGCTGTAACGATGGAATAATGAAACGATTCGAAGCTCGCCTTAATCTGGCTGATCACCTTGGTATTCGTAATGCTGAAGGTGTTCATGAACAGCTTCTCCGACATGCGGACCGTGGTCCATGAAGAAGCGATGGCTACAGCAATAATGCTGATTAGCATCACGATGAATATTTTGATGAACAGGCTGTGGAATTTGAAACGATCCCAATATCTGCGCATAGGCTCTACTCCTGTCCGTAATGCTGACGTCTGTAAGCGCTCGGGGACAAGCCGGTATATTTCTTGAACACTTTGCAAAAATAGCTGTGATCCCCATATCCGACCATGCTGCTAATCTCGGAAATCGGTGCCTCGCCTGCCCGCAGCAATTCCGCCGCCTTGCCTGTACGGATCGTATTGAGATGCTCCTTGAATCCCTCCTGGTTATAGGTCGTGAACAGACTGGACAGGTAAGAAGGGTTGAAATGAAAATGACGGGCCAGCTCCGTAAGACTCAGCGGCTCGGTGTAGTGCTCCTCCATATACTGGAGCAGCTTGGCCATATTGGCATTGCTCCCTGGTGTCAGCGCTGCCGATGAGGTCAGCTCCATGACCCGGGCAAGAAAATGTTCGAGAATCCGCACGGCCCCATCCGCTGAGCCCGCTTCATCTATGGCCCGGAACAGCCCGTATTTCCCTTCCTCCAGCTCTCCCAGATGGCTGAACTGATTCGTCACATTGAAGATCATATTGCCGAGGAAGGACTTGAACTGAAACACATCCCCGTCATATTGCCGGCTTAGCGCATCGACATGCTGATGCAGATCGCCGAACGCCTCCTCCAGCTGCTGGCGCTTCAGCTGCTCCGTGAACTGGGTCAGGTTGAATTTCGGCAGCTGGGCTTCCCGCTGCGGCAGCTCATCGTGTACCAGCAGTACCTGATCCGGCAAAAAGAAGCGGTACTGCCGCAGCTTCAGAACACTCTGCTGATAGACCGCTGCCACCTCGCTGAGCGAACCGAAGGCCCGGCTCAGGGTCAGGCGCAGCTCAGGCTCTTGTCCGGCCAAGGCGTGGGCCAGCTTATTCACAGCCTGCAAGAGCGCCGGCCACTGCTCTTCTTGCAGGTTGACCAGCAGCAGTGCCGCATTCGGCTCGCCAACAGGGATGATGCACTGCATCAGTCCTGGAACATTCCGTTCCAGTTCCCCGGTTACAGCTGCGGTGATGGCTGTCAATGCGTCTGCGTCATTGTCTGCGTTATCGGCACCGGTAACACCGGCTGGTCCGGTTCGCCCGGTCTCCCAGCCGAAGAAGCTGAAGCAGTCCTGCGGAAGCTGCTGCTTCACGAACTCCTCCCCCTCAGGCTGCAGCCGGTAGCCTGAGATCAACCGGCTAAGCAGGGCATCCAGCCGCTGGGGTGCCGCTTCCGGCTGAACTCCAACCGCGGTGGCACCCAGCCCCGGGATACGTTCCCGGGTCTTCTGCAGCACCTGCAGCAGCGAACCGGCTTCCAGCTTCGGCTTCAGAATATAATCGGCCACCCCATTCTGGAACGTGGAGCGCACATAATGAAATTCACTGAAGCTGCTCAGCACGATTACCTCTGTAGCCGGATAATCCCGCTTCACTAGGCGTGTTAATTCCTCGCCGTCCATCACCGGCATCACAATATCGGTAATGATGATATGCGGCTGCAGGGTCTGCAGCGAATTCAGCGCTTCCTGCCCGTTGGCCGCTTCACCTACAATCTGAAATCCTTCGTGTTCCCAGTCCAGCACATATTTAATCCCCTGCCGGACCAGAATTTCATCGTCCACAATCAGCACTTTGCATATTTGATTCACAGTTGTCCCCCGCCTTCTGTAGTCATGACCACTGGTCCGCCACTCATGAAGGGATTATAAAGCGCTGTCATCGGGATGGTCAAACGGAATATTTGGAAGGGGGAGGCGAAGAAGGAGTTATTTATGAAGGGAAGTCGGATTTTTGCAATACAAATACTATGTTAGACTATAAGATATTTACGAGGTGATTGTTGTGAAAAAACTATGGATACATGATTTCAATGACATTAAGGCCTGGATTTATCGTAATGCAAGAGCACTTGATCTGACTCTGTTTCAGTATCATTTTGAAAATGGAACTAAAGAACCTGTTCTTGCGGCCCTATCGCATTATCAGAATAACGACGGCGGTTATGGAAATGGCATTGATCCTGATAACTGGAACCCTCATTCCACCCCGTATAATGCCCAGATTGTGATCAAAATGCTGAGACAGATAGATTTCACGGATGTATCTCACCCCATATACAAGGGTATATTCCGGTATCTTGAGAACACAGAGCATATTACGGAAGAGGGCTGGATGTTTACAATTCCATCGAATAATGACTATCCTCATGGTGTCTGGTGGGATTATAATGCTGGGACAAATACTTATCAGAGTATTGGAACTACTGCAAGCCTATCCGGCTTCATTCTTCGTTATGGAGACAGCAAGTCACACTTGTATACAATGGCTTTATCCTACAGCGGAATTCTTATTGAAAAACTGAAATCAACAACGGAGTACGGAGATATGGGGGTTAGTGGTTATTGTGATTTGCTTGAGGATATTGAAGGTGCAGGATTAACAGAGCAATTTGACTATGAATTCCTGTGTAAGCAAATCCCCTGCTTGGTTGGTGAGAAAATACGTAACGAAACCGGTAATTTTATGGCGAACCCTCTTGAGTTTGTTCAGTCGCGGGCAAGCAGATTTTATGAAGCGAACAAGCAAGAGGTCCATGCGGCACTTGATACATTAATAGACCAAAAACCCGAAAGCGGCGTTTGGTCTATTCCTTGGGAATGGTACAACAACAGCAGGTACCCTGAAGCATTTGCCATCAGCGAGAACTGGTGGAAATCATGTAAAACCATTGAAAAGCTTTTGCAGCTAAGAGCTTTTGGGCGGTTGGCTGATTAGCCTAATGCGAGCTCAAATGCTTACGGTAGCCCTCCACCGGCTCTTCTTTGTAGCCCATCTTCTCATAGAAGACATGCGCTTCCTTCCGCTTCTCTCCCGACACGAAGATAATATAGTAGCAGTCCCGCTCGTGGGCGATGTCTTCGAGGGCAGTCATCAGTTTTTTGCCAATGCCCTGCCGGCGAGCTCGCGAAGAGACCACTACATTCTCAATCACCATGAACGGGCGGCAATCCCCAACGAGGTCCTGGCAGACGATCCCCATCATAGAGCCCAGCAATTCCCCGTCTACAAAAGCACCCAATAATACATACCGGCTATCCTCCCGGATGGACCGGAATGCCGTCTCCAGCTTCACCGGATCTGTCGGTCCGCCAATCAGTTCTTCGTACAGCGTGTTTAGTGCTTCCAGCGATTCAATGCCGATTTCTTCGATCGTTACCATAGTATGTATGACCCGCTTTCATATATTTGTGAATCCTTTAGTTCTTCTCATACAGATATAATTGCCCATTGCGCGGAAAAAACATCCGTTCTGCCTTATAGCCCCTACGCCGGAGTTCCCGGTCAAGCACCTTCATGAACGCTCCATGGCTGACGATCAACACACGTCCTTCCGGTGCAGCTGCTTCAGCTTCTGCCGCTAGAGAATCTATTACCATCTGGGCACGCTGCAGAACAGCCGCTTTGCTCTCCGGTTGAGAGGGATGACCGGCAGTCCAGGACAAACGTCCAAGCGCAAGCCAGCAGGATACAGGCAGGCGCAATCCGCTTAGCTTGAATTTACCTAACTGCAGGGCTGCTATATCAATTTCTCTTAGCTGCTCTGTATATACGAACTCTTGAGCATCAAAATAACTTGCCGTATGTAACGCTCTCGCCTGATCACTGCACAGACAAATATCCCATTTTTGTAAGCTGCTCATAGGTACAGGCTGCTGAATAGGCGCAGTCTCATATTCCTTAATCCATTGATTGAACTGTTCCCCGGTCAGCCAGGTCCGCTCCGGCTTGTGCTGCACTCTGAAATGCCTAACCAGCCCTAAGCTCATTCCTCCGTAACCCTCTCTTTAATCATCTTGGGCAGCCTCTCCTAATCAGTGACAACATTGCCCTACTTAGCATTTATGAGTTCAAATTCCTCACTGTGACCGTCCCATTCCACATTTACTTTAATGACGGAATCCTCCCACTCAAATGCACCGGTTCCATTCCCTCCTGAGTGCAACATGTCGAGCCTAACGGGTCCTTCCTGAGTCCGACTGCCACCGCCGCTTATCCCTTTATAGCTGTATTTGAACTGTTTGATCTCTCCGAGGTCTGACTGTTCACCTTTGTAATGAAGATCGAATGTATACCGTTTGCTGGATACGGAATCCTTCACGCGGTCATTTTTGATGATCAGCTTCTGGCTTGCTGTCTGCTCATATACAGCCGACCAGGTTTCACCCTCGCCTTTAAAAGTATAATTGAAATGAGTAGTTTCCGTATTGCAGGACGTAAGCAGCATAAGCATGACTCCGGGAAGCAGCAGCGCACGCATGATCTTCTTCATGTTTAGCCCTCTTTTCCATAGCTTATATTGTGAAAAAAAGCCTGATCCGGTCATGCCGGGAATTACCGGGACATATGGTGCAGTACAGCCGCCACCCGTTCTTCCACGGACATATCTCCTTCCAAACGCATAACATCACAATTCAGCCCGGCCATCCATTCCTCATGCAGCGCCCGGCTCCGGACCTCCGGTCCAGCCGTATCATAGAGCGCCGCCCACTCCATGAAGGTCTCGACATCCTCATATTTGCTTCCCCCAGGCAGACCCGCATCGCCATAGCGCTGATATTCCCTCGCCCGTAAGCGTTCCAGCCGGAGCTGTTCAGGTATCCACAGGAAAATCACCAGATCAAACGTATCGCGCAGCCCGTCTCCCCATCCGCAGACTGCACCCGACAGAATCCACGGCTCCTGTTGCTCCAAATCGGCCCGCAATCTGCTTAGACGCGCTGCAACCGGAGTTTGCTTACTATATTTCTGCTCCCAAAAATAATCGTCACTGTCCAGATGAACATGCGGAAGCCTTGCCGCGAGCGCCTTGCCAAGTGTGGTAGTCCCCGATCCGGAAGCTCCCATAATATGAATTTTGCGGTTCATAGCGCCTCCCGAATAATTGAATAGATGTTTTCAATTGTATATTCTACCATGCTTTAATTGGATGTGGATAGTCTGATAACACCTGATTCCTTTCTAAAATCAGATCGTAATTACAACTGGCACTTGCATACTATATAGATTGAACTTGTATTATTTCTATTATGGGATTGCCGTGACTCCAGAGAATGTTTGGCCCTCCGGCCGCTGCCCGTCTGCAGATTTCTTGAATTTAACCCGCTGTTCGCGGTGGAAATCCGCAGACAAAGGCGGACGCTGGCGCTCCTACAGTTCCAAAATTTTCCTCCGCCACTTTTCCCTTTTTAGTATATTTTCAAGTTCAATCTATATAGTTGGATAATTGTATCTTAATTTGGAACTTTCATTGCAACTTAACGAATTAGTTGGATATACGTTATTTAATTCCACCTCTTTCCTCCACTTTGATCTATTTGCAGCCTAGTAAGTGCTGATTATCCAACTGTTGCTTGGCAAGGGCTTCTCCGTTCATGAGCAAGTGGAGAAAATCCAACTGCTATGAACGAATTTGTCAATCCCCCTGTTTCTTCCCTTTTTAACAAAGGTTTTTTCAATCCCTTGGGCATGGAGACAACATGCGAGTCGTCGGCTGGCACACTGCTATCCGTGGGTTGGTTCCACATGTTAGGCCTACGTCGAAGGAGCTTCCCTAAACTATTGTCGCACGTCAAACCCATCCGGGTTTTGTGCAGTTGGATTTCGTGGATTCTCCTCGAACCTTTCTCGTTGTCTCCATGCCCCAAGGATTCATCCTTTGGGGACAGGCTTTTTCTTGTTCTATATTATGCGATTCCTGCTTCTGCCTTTACCGCAACACACCAAATGAATCCGACCAATTCCCGTCCCACCGCTGCAATCACCAAGTTTCGGTGTTTTCCCCGTTTGACCATCTGCACATATTTTTTGTGCAATCTCTCCTGCGCCTTCCATGACGTTTCCTGGACATGAGCACTTTGCCCTTCTAACCGCTTTTCTAAATCGCCTTTGACCGCCGGAAGGTAACGGTAACTCCAGGCCGATTCCACCAAAGCACGCCTTACGGAGGCATTTCCTGTTTTAGTCAGGCGGCCCCGTCTTGTCTTGGGTCCTGTAGAAGATTCCCGCGGAACCAGTCCCAGGTAACTCATCAGCTGCGCAGGCGAACGGAACCGCTCAAAATTCCCGATTTCAACGACGAGCGTCATGGCCGTGAGCAGGGCAATCCCCCGAAGACCCTGGAGCGCTTGAATCACAGAGGCGTACGGGCAGATTTCGGCTTCTTTCCGCATGGCCTCCTCTAGCCGTTTAATGCGCTCCTCCACCTCCCGCAACTGTTGTTGCATCTTGGTGAATACCCGTTCTTGCGCGGTATGCTCAAACGTCAAGGTAGAGAGCCACAGCCGGTATCGTTTCGTCCAGCGTTTTTTCATCCCTTCCGGGGTATGGATCTGGTGCCGTAACAGAAAATGAACGAGGTGCTGCCGGGCCCGGTGCAGTTCTTCCCGAGCATTCTCCCGGGCTCGGATGAGATCCCGAAGAGCCTCGAGTTCCGGAGTGGGTACATGAATGCCCGTCAATTCTCCCGCACGGTGGAGCTGAGCGAGCCGCTCTGCATCCCGTCGGTCGGTTTTAATGGCATCGCCTGAACGCTGAGGAATACGTGAGGGGGCGATGACCGTGCAGGAAATTCCCATCTTGGTCAGCCAGCGATACAAATCATACCCGGTGGGTCCCGCCTCATAGCAGACTTCAAGAGTAACCTCCGGGCTTTTCAGTTTCCGAATGAGTCGTCCTACAGCATCTGGCGTATGGGCAATCGCTCAGTGATACCGTGCGGGGTCCCGTCCCTCGTCTGCAATCGCCACTGCAATTTTTTCTTTTGACACGTCCAAACCTACGTATTTTATGGTATTCTTCATAGTAACAGCTCCTTTCGCATTTAGCTCTGAAATGGTTGTCCTTACTCCCATTTTAACCTAAGGTGTGCGAACAGGGGCTGCCTTTCGTTCATCATAACTATTCCCTGCCTCTCGCCTCCTCCGCCAAACCCTTGGCAATTCTATTCCGTTATCTTAGTCTCTCAGCGGAGTGATACATTTTATTAATAATGCATAATTACCCAAATTGCAAAAAGCCGCAAGCCATAGTGGCCGCAGCTTCATATGCCTTGCTAGTATTCAAGTCGCTGTCCGGGTTAGCACTATCCGTTCAGCTGATGTCCGGCGGAATACGCCGCGCTATCCCGGTAGCAATCGCAGCCTGGATAACAGCAAGACGTACCTGCTCCACTACCTTTTCGTTAAAAATACTCGGAATAATGTACTGCTCATTCCGCTCATCCGGATGGACAACTGCAGCGATAGCCTGTGCTGCGGCCAGCTTCATCTCCAGGTTCACGGTCTTCGCCCGGCAGTCCAGCGCTCCGCGGAAAATCCCCGGGAAACAGAGCACGTTATTAATCTGGTTCGGATAATCGCTTCTTCCGGTGGCCAGCACGCGGACAAAAGGCTCAGCCAGCTCCGGTTCAATCTCCGGAATAGGGTTAGCCATAGCAAACACAATGCTGTCCGGGGCCATGGTCTGCAGATGCTTCACTTGAAGAATCCCTCCGCCGGAGACGCCAATGAATACATCCGCCCCGCGCATCGCTTCGTCAAGACCTCCGCTCACATTCTCCGGATTCGTTGCCTTGGCCAGCCAGCTCCATTCGGAATTGGTGTAGGTTTCGTCCCGGTTCAGAATCCCTGCCCGGTCCACAGCATAGATCTGCTTCGCCCCTGCCGCCAGCAGCAGACGGCAGATTGACACGCCTGCCGCACCGATGCCGACGACAACAATTCTGCAATCGGCTATAACCTTGTCCACCACGTGGAGCGCATTCAGCAGACCCGCCAGCGCAACCACCGCTGTTCCGTGCTGATCATCATGGAAGACCGGAATATCCAGCTCGGCTGACAGCCGCCGCTCAATCTCGAAGCAGCGCGGAGAGCTGATATCCTCCAGATTAATTCCGCCGAAGCCCGGAGCAACCGCTTTCACAATCCGGATGATTTCATCCGGGTCCTTCGTGTCCAGACACAGCGGAAAAGCATCAATATCCGCCAGCTGCTTGAACAGCATGGCCTTCCCTTCCATCACTGGCATCGCGGCCTCCGGTCCGATATCGCCAAGACCGAGCACTGCGGTGCCGTCGGTGACGACAGCTACCGTATTTCTTTTCATCGTCAGCGAATAGGCCTTTGCGGGATCTTCGGCAATCGCCATACAGACACGGGCCACACCAGGTGTGTAGACCAGGGACAGATCCTCCCGGTTCTTGATCGGCATCTTCGGAGTAATCTCAATTTTGCCGCCGAGATGGGCCAGGAAGGTCCGGTCTGAAACGTTTATTACTTTTATACCCGGCATATTCCTAAGCACACTTATAATCTCTTCATTGGCCGCATCCTGCACATTTACTGTAAGATCCCGGGTTGTTACGTCCTTGCCGCCACGGATGACGTCTATCGCCACGATATCGCCGCCCGCAGACGCAAGCCTTGCTGCCACATCCCCGAAAGACGCTTCAGTCTTGCGGATTTCCAGCCGGATAATCATCGTTGTAGCAATTGACATAGAATATGCCTCCCTCATCAGACGAATCTAAGTCCAATATACTACAGTTCACAAATTGTACATAATAATTCCTGCTCAATCCGGAACTTCCCAGTTCTCCGCAAGCTTTAGCAGCTTGTCTGCCGCAGCATCTTCATCTTCTCCCAGTACTTTGGCTTCAATATAGTAAGTTACAAGATCATCCTCTGCATGCTTGCCGGGACGCTGAATACACAGCCAATAATAAATAACCTCAGGAGCAGGAAATACAGCACTCCCTCCCTGTGTGAATTTGATCAGCTGCCCTTCTCCCACCGGAATCGTGACCGGTTTCTTCCACAAGATCTCCGAATGATTATAGATACTGATGTAGCCGTCTGGTTGGCTCTGCTTGCCTAAACTAAGCTCCATTTCATCCACAATCACTACCCCGTCACCCTGCAGATATTGTACGGGTGTCCCTTCGCTAATCCGCAGTCTGCTGTGACCATGAGAGAATCCGGTGCCGTATAGCCAATACAACACTCCCCCGCCAAGAACAAGACAGACCACAGCTATAAGTACGATTTTCCGCCATTTTCTCCCCAAATGCTATCCCCCTTTCCGGTTTCTGTATACTCCCCTCTACACACTGAGCACCTTCAGAATTGCCGTGTAACAGGAATCCTTGAACACCTCATGCAGCTCGTCCTTATCGGCCATCAGCCACTGGATCAGGCAGCCGTCAATAATCGCCCGGATCACCGGGGCAGTCTTCTCTGGCGACAGCTCTTTGGAGAAAATCCCTTCCTGCTGGCCCAGCGTCAGCACCTCCGTACTGATTCCCGCACAGCTGTCATAGAAACGCTGATTAATCTCCCGGTACACCGGAATACGGCTGGCCCGCGCCAGGAAATCCAGATAGACTCGGTAAAAGGCACGGTTCTGCGCCGGACCGGGAAACGCAGTCCCGATGTATGCCGTCAGCTTCCCCGTTGCGGTATGCTGTTCCCCCACAGCGGACTGCTCCTTGGCAGATATTCTGCCGGTCAGCCATTCCAGCAGTTCAACCAGCACCGCTTCCTTGCTCTCGAAATAATAATGGACGACACCCTTGCTGACCTCCGCATGATCAGCGATCATCTGCAGGGTTACAGCATCGTAGCCCTGCTCGGACAATGCCCGAAATGCAGCGTGCAGGATCTGCTTGCGCTTCTCTTCAGATTTCTTGTAACGTACCATAAGACCTCCGCGAATAAAGAGTAATGTGTATTATATCACAGTCAATAAAAAGTTGACCGGTCAGAATAAATATTATATAACAGATGTACAAATAGAGTTCGGTTAAGGAGAATATAAGATATGACTAACCTTTTTCAAGCTTTGGTGGTAGATAAGACTGACACTTTCTCTGTAGAGGTCAAGCCGCTGTCACTCGAAGACCTGCCGTCCGGTGAAGTCCTAATTAAGGTAGCCTACTCCAGTGTAAACTATAAAGATGGATTAGCGGGCATCCCGAATGGCAACATTGTGCGAAATTATCCGTTTGTCCCCGGGATTGATCTGTCTGGGACTGTGGTCTCTTCTACAGACAGCCGTTTCCAGGAAGGCCAGTCCGTTATTGCCACCAGCTATGGCATCGGCGTATCGCACTTCGGCGGCTTCAGTGAATATGCACGTATTCCGGCGGATTGGGTTATTCCCTTGCCGGAGAGCTTAAATTTGCGGGAAGCGATGATCTACGGAACGGCCGGATTCACAGCTGCAATGTCTATTGAAGCACTGGAAGCTCACGGACTAACTCCGGATAATGGAAAAGTGCTCGTCACCGGTGCAACCGGAGGTGTCGGAGGTGCTGCTGTGGCCATTCTGGCTAAGCAAGGCTACCAGGTAACGGCCAGTACCGGCAGAATTGATGAAGCCGGATATCTGCAGGCCTTGGGCGCAGCCGAAGTGATCTCCCGTGAGGATGTGGCCGGCAGTGCAGTTAAGCCGCTCGATAAGCAGCTCTGGCAGGCTGCTGTAGATTCCGTCGGAGGCACCCCTCTAGCGGCTGTACTAAGCAAAATCACATACGGCGGCGCAGTTGCCGCAAGCGGATTAACAGCAGGCACCGCCGTTCCCACAACGGTATTGCCGTTCATCCTGCGCGGAGTCAGCCTGCTGGGCATCGATTCCGTCTCCTGCCCTTCCGAGAAACGGGCGAAGCTGTGGCAGCGTATGGGCCTTGACATGAAGCCTGCCGTGCTGGAGGAGCTGGTGGACCGCGAGATTAGCCTGAAGGAGCTGCCTGCTGCACTCGAAGATATTTTGAAATCGAATACACGGGGCCGCGTGCTTGTCCGCCTGTCCTAAGTCCCAAAACCCCAAAATTCCCCGGCGATGCCCCTGGTTAATTTTTCAGTTCAATAAATATACCAAGACGGCAGTGAATTCTGATTTCTCAGAATTCACTGCCGTCTTATTTCATTCCCTGTTCTATTATTCGATTCCCGCTTCATTTACGGCATTTCCCGCATTCGGATCGAACTGGACATACGGATGCTGGCGGTAAGGCTGGGCATACGGCTGGGTATAGTAGCCATGGACCGGCATAGGCTGGTATCCAAAAGCTTGCGGAGCCAGCTGATAACTATAAGGCGCCATATTTGCAATTGCCATCATCGGAGCCATATTGGCATGAGCCATATGGGTTCCTTTCATATTCCCGGCAGCCGCTTGCGAGGGATCGCAGCAATCTGCTGGCGGGCCAATGAAGGTCTGGGGCTTAACGGGAGCCAGCGCTTCCTTAACCAGTGCTTCATTTAAACAGTACGTATGCGCCAGGACATTGGCCGGTGTCTTGCTCAGAATATCCGAACCCAGAACGACTTCCGGCGTCGGTGCATTGAAGATAGCCAACAGATGGGTACAATCCGTCGTTGCCACTTCATAATGCCACCAGCCTTGCGGCACATTGGCTACCTGGCCCGGTGATATGGGGAAATGCAGCAGCTCATTTGTGAACGGGTTGATCAGAGATACCACTGCACAGCCGGATATACAATACACCAGCTCTGCAGCATTTTGATGATAATGCGGTTCTACCACATTGGATTTGCTGAGAAATATATCCAGCAGCGAGGTGTTCTCCAGGGTGTTCAAGTTTTTGATACCGAGCACGTTGATATAATTGCAATCATCCTTTTTAAACAACGTGTTGCCATTCATATCAAAGGTAAACTGTGTATTAGGTGACGTGTAGTCCATATAAGAGGTCACGCGAATCCTTCCTTTCATCGGGGCCGTTTTTTATCGTTCTGAGGTAGGATATGTATCCGCCCAGGCCCAGGTGACGATTAATTTCAGCTGCAGAGAGGAACCTAAAAAGCATCCCCTGATGGAGATGCTCCTTTTCCCTATTCACGGGCAATCACAGTCCGGTTCCGGCCGGTATGCTTTGCAGTATATAAAGCTTCATCCGCTTTCCCCAGTAGCTCTTCGCGCGTGCGGCCATTCGTAGGATAATGGGCAATCCCTTGGGAAGAGGTCACTTGCATCGGCAAGGGGACCTTGCTTTTCTCAAGCGTCTGGCGGATTCGTTCGGCCACATTGTAGGCATCCTCGGGTCTGGTCCGCGGGAGCAGCAGCACAAATTCCTCTCCCCCATAACGGGCACACACATCACCCGGGCGGATATTTGCGGTTAGAACATCGGCGACCTGCCTCAGCACCTCATCCCCGGCCAGATGCCCGTAGGTATCGTTAACAAACTTAAATTTATCCACATCCAGTACGATCACGGAAAAAGGCACCCGGGCGGCAATCCATTGGCTTATGCTAAGATCCAGGGCTCTCCGGTTAGTAAGACCTGTCAGCAGATCCGTCATGGCCTCCTGGGTTAACTGGTTGGTCTGCTTCTGGATATCCGTCCAGGCGATGACCACCGCTTTGGTCAGCAGATCCACCTCCCGGTTCCAGTGAGGCTTCAGATCAGGAAGCTCAACATTCTCTTTGCCGATACGGTTTACCAGATCAGCAAGCACCACAAACGGCTTCGCCAGCCGGTGCGCCAGCACAAATACGCACAGCAGCAATAATATAAATGGAATAATCGTATACGAAAGTGTTTTTCGCAGATGTACCAAAAGCTCTTTCTGAATTGCACTCACCGGGGACACGACAACAACCCCCCAGCCATTGGCTGGAACCGCCGAATAGCCGGCAAGCATCGGCACTCCTCTCATATTGAGCGCTTGAACTTCGCCGCTCTTCCCTTCCATCAGCTGCTGCACAACCACATTCTCGCTGATATCCAGATTTATCCGCTCCTTATCGGGATGAAACAGTACATGACCCTCCGAGCTGACAATATAATAATACGATCCGGTCTGATCGATAACATTGCTCCCGAATATCATGTTCAAGATATTGACATCATGAAGATAGATCGTGCCTCCGAGCAGTCCAAGATACTGCTTGTGTTTGTTATAGAGCGGCTCGCTCATAAATATAAGCATCCTGCCGGTCGTAGATCCTTTATACGGTGCAGACAGGTAGGGGGTCTGCAGGGCAAGCGCTTCCTGGGCTGGTGGAGAAATGAGCTGGCTCCCTGCCATTCCCAACGAGGCTGGTGAGTTATTCAACACCTTGCCCTCAGCATCCACCCGGATAATTGAATTGAAATAATTGCTGCTGTTACGCATCAACTCAAGATATTCATCTATAACTTCAGGCTGCGCAGCCTCCATGCCGGAGATTGTGTACGCATCGTAAATCAGGCTGCTGCGCATCGATCGAAAGAGTGAATCCAATGTCTTACTCATTCTGTCCGCATTGGAATAATTCAAATTAAGTGTGGTTGCCATCAGGGATTTCTTCTTAGATTGGTAAGACCCGGCAAGCAGGATCGTTGTAGTGAGCAGAAACACCATAGTCACCAGGGCCATTAAGAGCAGAGTAAGACTGATTTTCCTCTTTGGTTTATGTTCCGCTCCCTTTGATATAGGCATTTCCTAACCTCCATGTCTGCCTGAGCCCGTATTGTTTAATTATATACGATTAAGAAATGGAGCACACGCCCATTTTACATTCCATTTTTTGTCCAAAAGGTACCTGATTCCATTGCTGAAAAAACGTCCAGGTCAGCAGAGAGTAGATTTCATTAGAATACCGTATGATGCAGAGATAATGAACAACTGAAAAAGAGCAGACGGAAGGGTATGTCCCAATTTCGTCTGCTCTTGATTGAAAGAATATGATTTACCAGCTGTTACGCTGGATTAATGAAGTAATCTGGGCCAGGTGATGGCGGCTATGCCAGATATATCTTTGAATTGCGGCATCCAGCGTCAACGTGCCCAGTCCGGCACTTACGAAGCTTCGATCATAATCACCCGGTTTCAGTGAGGTAAGCAGAGTTGCGAATCTCCGGTTAAGCAGCTCCACCAGCTGAAGAGAGGACTCCGCCGGTTCATCCGTATAATCGCTCTGCTCCGCCCACAGATCCTGTCTGTAGCTCGGAACCTGCGGGGCTTCTTCTGTCAGACCCCGCTTGAACCGCAGATAGGCATACATGCCAGTATCCGCCAGATGATGCACGACCTGACTCACTGTCCAGCCGCCCGGACGGTAAGGCGTGTCTAGCTGCTCCGCCGTTAGCGGCCCTACAGCCTCCCTAAGTTCAGCCGCCAGCTGCTTCATGATCCGTATGGATTCTTGCCGTGCTTCTTCCGTGCGGTTCTCCACAGCTGTGAATTTCCCGATCGGATACTTCAGTAACTCCAGGTCCTGCTCTGTCAGTTTGTGGTTCATTTCCCTCACGGCCCCTTCACTATTAATCAATGGATATCGGACTACTCTCTTTTGATATAAATTCATAGACTTCCTCCAGGGTACCCACTGTATAATCCGGCTTCACCCCATGCTTCCAGGTGAGTTGCTCCCGGTTGATCCAGCAGGACCTGATTCCTGCCCGGGCTGCTCCCAGCACATCTGATGCCGAGTCTCCGATATGGAGAATCTGCTCCGGCTCCACACCATAATGGGCTATAACCTCAGTGAACATCCGGTTATGACTGTCATTCTTATAAGACTGATACCTTTCGGAAGTGAATAAAGAGATAGGATAACTCCGGTAGAAGTCAGGAAGCATAAGCTCATCGGTATCACTGACAATGCAGACCTGATATTCCCCGCAAATCCGCTGTAAAAAGGCTTCGGTGTCCGCATACATTTCGGACAGCCGGTGCTGGGCAAACAGGTTATCTACAGCCTGCAAACAGTCATAGTCCATGCCATGCTGCAGGAACACTTGCTGAAACCCTCTGCTGTATATTTCTTTGCTGCTGATGAAGCTGCCCGCCTCCCGGGCTTTGGTTGCTGCGGCGAAATAGTGGCTAAGCAGCTGGCTGCCCAGCTCCCGGGACTTGTCTTCGCTGAAATTCTGCTTAAGGATCGGCTTCCAGACTTCTGCCCGCCTCCCCTGAATATTCACCAGAGTCTGGAACATATCCAGACTAATAACCTTAAATGTCTGCATGGACCGTCTCCTCTTCTAATCAGGAATTGAACCTTGCCGTCACGAACACCGCCGGTGAATTCCAGTAAATGGTGACCTCATTCGTTGAGTAGCTGTCTTCATGATCAACGAAACATTGGGCTGCCGGTTTGCCTTGTAAGTGCTCCTGCACATATTCATCATGCAGTCCGCGGTCAGGTCCCCCTGAGACCAGACCCGGAACGGGTTCTGCTATGTTGTCTCCCACAGATGGGCGGTGATGCGGATGCATGACCGCGTGTTCACCGAAACCGGTCACGTAGCTGATGCCCAGGACATTGCGTCCGAGCAGATAATGCAAATGATCCAGTGCACAAGCCGCATATTCAGTCTCCCCGCTGAAATGCTCCGCCACCAGCAGCAGCATGGCATTATTCAGGACCAGCATGTTGCTGCCCCAGATATAATCCTCTTCCCGCAGCGAGATTCTGTAACCATCCTCCCGGCTCTGCCGGAGGAGGCGAGCGGCTTCAGCCACCAGCCCTTCCTTCAGCTCCGCATACAGAGTGGCCACAGCTTGCTCTTCCCCGTTCAACAGGTAAGCCAGTGTGCCATAGCCGCCCATATCCGCCCAGCCGAGGCCGTATTTCGGGAATGGAAGCTTCACCAATTCTCTCGCTGCGCTATGGTATTGCTCACCGCCTGTAGTCCGGAACAGCTCCGCCGCTGCCCAGAAGCGCTCGTCGCGATCTTCCTCATCACCGTATTCCCCGGTCGTAATGCCCGGCGGATTAGTGAAGCCCGGCTCCGCCGGATGTGCCTCCAGCCAGTTCCAGGCCGCCGCTGCAGCTTCCAGACACCGGGCGGCATACGCTTCATCGAATGGCTTATAGATCCGTGCCGCCATCGCCATCACACCGGCGAAGTCACCTGTAGCCGCAGCGGACACCGGGGAGAAGTACAGCTCCGCCGTATCCGCTTCCGGCATCACATCAAGCCCCGGAAAGTTCTGTGTGGTCAGCTTGTGATACACAGCACCGCTGCCGCTCTCCTGCATTTTGAACAACCAGTCCAGCTCCACTTTACATTCCAGCAGTACATCCGGCATCACGCCGTCACTCTCCGGCAGCGTACGTGCACCGGCAAATGCCGCAGGATACAGCTCCCAGGCCAGCAGCAGATCGGCAACCGCCTTGGCTCCGGGCCCTGAATATTTCCCGTAATCCCCCGCATCATGCCAGCCTCCGCAGCTATCCAGCTTCAGCTCCGGCTGGCCGATTACGGTCCCTGCTGCCAGATGACAGGCTTCATGTCCCCAGGGGCCGGCATATTCTCCGCTCAGCTCCACTCCGCAGCGGTAATAATAGAAGGCTTTCATTAATCCCTGCTGTAGATCCCCGTAAGGCTTGTCTGCAATCACAAACGCAGCCGAAGCCTGTCCATCCTCACCTTCAATCCGGTACTGGCCCGGTGCCGTTACTGCGGAGAACTCACCGGTATGCACACGACTCCCGCTTGGCCTATCCTCCAATCCTTCCCCTGTCTGTCCGGTAAATACAACGCTTCCAGTCTGAAGATCAATTACCCGGAAACGGGACCCCTCTCCGGTAAATAGGGCAAGCTTCTCTCCTGCACTCGAATAACCTGCCTGGTTCACTGTAATGGTACGAAGACACTGTTCACTCACCCGTCATCTCTCCCTTGTTCATAGTTTCTGCCAGAAACACTGCAACACCATTCTCATTATTGGATGCAGTAATCCGATGTGCGACAGCTTTGAGTTCCTCATGGGCATTCTCTACCGCGACACTTGTTCCCGCTGCGGCAAACAGGCCCAGATCATTCAAATGGTCACCGAAGACAACGATATCCTCTGTAGCCAGCCCCATATGCTGTGCCCATAGCTTCAGCCCCTGGCTTTTATTCGCATCCGGATGGCTGAATTCCAGGAAATAATGATCTTTTATGTATATATCCTTCATGAAATGAATATGTACCTCTGAACCGAAGCGGTCAAGCACTTTCTGATGCAGCGGGGCCAACTCCTCCAACCGTCCAATGTAAGTTATCACCAACGTCCGGTGATCTGCCGGACATTCAAGCCGCTTCACCTCACGGAAACGTACATCATTCATACGGGACTTGTAGAATTCCACATCTCCGGTCCGGATAGGCGCTTCATACAGCACCCGCTCGCCGTCCGCTGCATCCAGCAGGAAATGAAACGGTGTAAGTTCAAATTCCCGTCCAATGTCAATGATTTCCCCGGAAATAATGGAATCCAGCCAGTAACCGGTAATCACTTTGTGCGTCATGCTGTCATAGATAAGTGCCCCATTATAAAGAATAAGCGGATATTTCCAGGAAATATCCGCTACTACGCTGTCTGCACTGATGAACCCTCTCGCAGTAGCGAAGCTGATTATCATCCCCTGTTCCATCGCTTCCGTTAGTACCCGCACTGTGTAAGCAGAGAGTTTTTGTTCCGAGTTCAGCAGGGTTCCATCCAGATCCGTAACATAGGCCTTTCTGTGCATGAGTCTATCACCCTCCATCTTCCGCTTGTCGTCCGGCTATTCCCCTAATAGCTTAATGAAGTTGGCAGGCAGGTTAAACTGCTGATTATTGAGGATAATCTCCCGCAGTCCAGAGAAGGAATCCTCGTCCTCCTGGGCATCCTTGATCTCCTGAATCTCACGGTGCAGCCGCTCCATCTGCAGATCGAGTGCATTCGCTTTGTCTGCCGCATTCTTGAGTTCAAGGGTCAGATGCTCAGGGACCGCCTGACTGTATTTATAGAAAATTTTATGTTCCAGACTGGCCCAGAAGTCCATCGCAATCGTACGGATCTGTACCTCTACACAGACATGCTCCTGACAGTCAGACATAAATACCGGAACCTCTATGAGCAGATGCAGACTCTGGTAACCGTTCGGCTTCGGGTTCTTGATATAATCCTTGACCGCCAGCACCTTGAGATCGTCCTGCTTCTGCAGCATGGCACTGACATGATAGATATCTGAAATGAACGAGCAGGTGATGCGCAGCCCGGCAATATCCTTAATGCTGGCTCTAATTTGCTGGAGTGACAGCTCGCTGTTCTTGCGCAGCATTTTATTCATAATACTCTCTGGGGATTTAATCCGCGACTTGGTGTGCTCGATCGGACTGTAGTCGTGAAGCAGCTGAAATTCCTCTTTGAGAATCTCAATCTTGGTCTCCATTTCAGCGAGGGCGAATTTGTATATCATCATAAACCGGGTAAGCTCATATTTAATCTGCTTGAATTTCTCTAACTGATTGTCGGCATTCATTGTAATTTCTCCTTTATGCTGCTGCACAGAATAGCTATAGTAATCTCTCATTAATCATAGCCAATCTATTCCCGGAATACAAACCGGCAAGCTTATACCTTCTTCTAGTTGCGCAAAAAACGGATATACTATCCCGGGGGACGGTATATCCGTTCATAAGAACCGTGTGCTCTCCAGAGAGAGCCGCTTATCCGGCATATCAGTTAAAAACTTCATCCACAGACAGGCTGCGCTCACGCGACAAATCTCTGAAGCCCTCATCTACTTTAACCAGCGGCTTGAAGAGATCCAGCGGATTATTCATTACGATCATGCCCATTTCACCGTTGCTGAGCTGGACATTCTTGCCTACAAAGCTTGGCAGCAAATGTCCGGTAAGTGCCTGCACAACCGTCTCGTTCAACTTACCAAAGCCCATTTCATGCACCTTGCGCAGCACGGTAACCAGCCCCTGCTTGGGACGGTTCATAGTGGAAGTGGTCAGAGACATATAGATGTTAGCCACAGATACGATTTGAGTGAACGGGTGAATCTCATTCTTGCGCAGCCTCTTCGGATATCCTGAACCATCCTCATATTCATGATGCTGCAGTGCCACAAGCGCTGTTACCTCGTCCATATTGGAGCCGCGGATCAGATCATAGCCATAGGAAGTATGACGCGCGAGTTCATCCCGTTCGGAATCCGTCAGCAATCCGTGTTTGTTCAGAATAGACAACGGCACCTGGCTCTTGCCGATATCATGTAAATAACCTGCACGGCTGATCTGGTAACGCTCCTCCTTGGAGTAGCCCATCCAGGAAGCAATGTAATAGGACAGCAGTCCAACCTGCAAAGAATGGTGATATGTATCGATGTCATCGCGGTCCAGCAGGAGCAACAGGGAGACTACATCCTTTTGTCCGGACAGTGTTTCCAGAAGCGGCTTCAGTGTATTATCGACCATGGAGTGCGAGAACTTCCCGTCCCTCAATGCTTCCAGAAAAATCGTTTCATAATTCAGAATGGCGTGATCGAAATCATCATGCAAACCATGACTTTGCTCTTCTTCACTGCCCGTATGCAGTATACTGCGCGGCTCAATATCCACATAATGAATTTTGTGCCGGATGAGGATACTGATCTCCTCCCGTTCAACATGCGTCCCCTTGGGGAGAACATGCAGACCTACACCGTTGAAAGTGTCTGTCATAAGACAATCGCCGTGTTTGAGATCCGTGACATGTACTTTCAAGTTTCAGCACCCCTTTAGTTTATAGGAATATTCCGTTATGCTCCACTTGATCATAGTCAATAGATCCCAAAGTAACAATCCGGTGAAAGTCACAATCTGCCCTTAATCTAGTTCAAATGAATCCCTGTCTTTAGCCGCCTTTCCATTAAATATTCACATCCACTTCACAAATCTCTTATATTTCAGCTTGATTCCGTTGGCTTCCGTCCAGTTCATCAGTCTTTTCATGTCCTGTTCCCGGTCTTCGATGAACCTGAAGCACAGATTAGCCGGGACAATCCTTTTGCCTTCGGGCAATATTCCTACTAACGGACCATCTATGTATATTGCCTTAATCTCCTTGCCGGAATAACTTCGGTTGCGAACTGTAAGTGCATCTGTCCCCCACTTCAGCCTGCCGGCCTTCCGCAAAGCGTTGAATAGAATGAACAGAAAGGCCAGGAGGCTGGCACTCAACCAGAACACCCGGAAATAGTAGATATACGGATGCCTCTCTACGTTGGTAATGGGAGTTAGAGCCACGAGCAGCCCCGGGAGAAGGATGCCTATCAATGTCCGAAGGGACATTGGGGCCTTGATTTTGCTGTCGGTGGAGTATTCAGGCATTGTTTTCCCCTTTCTATTGAAAAAATTTATAGTATAATCTCGTTATGCTTACAAAACGATGCTTATGCTTCCGAAGTCAGTTTTGACGAAGTGATCTCAGGGAGCTTATGCTTACAAAACTTTTAGGAGGATCAATGATGTACGAGCATCTGGTAGCGTTCCAATTCAATGAGCATTTCAAGCCGGGCAGTGAAGAAGGCCTGATCGCAGTACTGCTGGGGCTGAAGGATCAAATTCCGGGAATTGTGGAGATTACGGCAGGAGTTAACATGACAGAGGAAACGGAGAATATCCACGGCTATACGCTGGGGCTTCGCGTAACCTTTACAGATCAGGAAGCCCTGCGTCAATACGGGCCGCATCCGGCGCACCGTGCGTTTGTTGCAAGGCTGGAGGGGATTCTGGAGAATGTCGTCGTGGTAGATTACCCGGTTCGCCCGTAGCCTTTCTCAGAAAAGGTTATTCACATCAAACAGCACTTTACCAATCAGTTTGTCTTTGTCTACAAACGGAGTACTCCATAAATGAGCGTCATAGCTGACATTCCGGTTATCGCCAAGGAAGAAATAGTGGTCTGCGGGAACGGTGACCGGTCCGAAGGTGTAGGTCATCGCTTCCTGGAGATACGGCTCGTCAACCGCCTCATTATTACGGTACAGGGTACCGTCCTTAATCTCAATCTCATCTCCCGGCAGCCCAATCAGCCGTTTCACATATCTTTTATGCTCATCTCCGGCTACCGGGGGATAGAACACAACAATGTCCCCATGCTTCAGCGAAGAGTTCCAGAGCATTTTGTCCACAACCAGGCGGTCGTTAATCTCAATGGTCGGAATCATGGAGCCGGTGGGTACTCTCATCGCTTCAGCCACGTAAGTCCGGATAAATAGGGATAGAATAATGCCAATTGCAATACTGGGCACCCATTGTCTCAAGAATTTCTTCATAATATTGCCACCTCGAATTAGTATAATTAGGCTTCAAAACGTCCGATAATCCGTGACATTTCCAGCTCTGCATCCACAGCAGAATGTTTAGGCAGATGAATTACAAGCAAACCGCCGAAAATCTGCTCCCATCTCCCCTCGTGCTCCGTAACCCGTTCTGTGAAACTGCGGATCTCCTGCGAAGCAGCCGCTTCTTTGCTAAGCAGCCAGGCATACCTGACGAACCCGGATTTCTGCACCGTTTCTACATAATAGGCAATGCCCTCTTGTTCTCTCACCCGGATGATGTCACCAAGAGCAATCCCCGGGTTAAAAATAGGCGTTTCTTCAATCCGGTATTTGTCCCTGGCAACCGGAGTCACATCCAGAACCTCAATCTCACGGCCACGCTCATCAAAGCAAATATGTAATCCTACTGTTCCAGGCAATGCATACACCCCAGTTCTGCTTCTGCAAAGATAAGAATTACAGTTAACAATACTCCTCTAAAAGCGTTATCCACCATTGCTTGTTCACCAGATACTTATAACCGGGCGGCAGCAGAAGATAACCATGGACCGGCTTCACGGGTTCCTTAATACCATAGACCAGATCAATCCGGAGTGTGAAGGTGCTAATGCTTCTGCCTGTCTGCACCTCAAACTCGTTAATATAATTATAGATGTCCGGCGCAGCCTCCCAGAAGCGCATAGCGGTCTGGCCCCCCACCTCCATCTCCCACCATTCTATAAAAGCAGGCCAAAGTCCGGCACAAGTCTGCCGCAGTGCCAAATCGGCCACAGTCTCAAACCCCGGAGGCTGATGCAGAAGCGGATGTTTCCCCGCCAGGATGCAATCCGTTTTATAACGTACCAGCTCCAGCCACCACTGTTCATAAGCCAACTTCAGCGAATCGGAGTCCGGAAGACCCGGGTCAAAGCCGGAAGCAGGCCACACATGCTGCCCTCCAGGTCCGCGCAATGCCCCGACTGAACAGCCTACATACGATGCGAAGTTCAACCCGTAATCTCCGCCAATGCTGATATGCCATTGATTAGCTCCATTCAGCTCATGCATGACCATTCTCCTCCGTTCAAGTTCAACCTCTGATCTTCCGGACAATTCCGGCATAAGCGCCATAGCTAAACTGTAAGGGAAATTCCGGCAGAACGCAATCCTCCTCCTTGGTTTGCATCTCCCTGCCATTTCAGGCTGTCATTCATTTCATCGCGCGCAGTGACCTTGCAATTATGCCTTCCAGCACCTTCCAGGGAAGCAGCATTTTCCCTAGCATGAGGACCCGCGAGCCTTTGCCGACCGGATAGCGCAGTTTGGGTGCGCGCTTCTCTGTAATCCGCCCGATCAGCTCAGCAACCTCCTGCGGATCCGGCGCTGTCTCAGCGGTCCGCCGGGAGTAGCGCAGCACCTCCTCCAGCCTGGCCTGGTAAGGAGAGCCTTCGCTGCTATGGATGCCGGCAATACCTTTTCCCCAGATAGGCGTGCGGAATGAGCCGGGTTCAACCAATACAACGCGGACGCCAAAAGAAAGCATCTCCTGCCGCAGGCTCTCGCTGAAGCCCTCCACAGCAAACTTGGAGGCGGCATACGGCGCATATCCGGGAAAACCGGTCAGCCCGCTGACACTGCTTACGTTGATAATCAGACCCGCACGCTGCATGCGCATGATGGGAAGTACCCCCTTGGTTACTGCTATCAGGCCGAAGAAGTTCGTCTCCATCTGCCGCCGCCACGCTTCCATGCTTACTTCTTCCACATACCCGCCTACAGCAAATCCGGCATTGTTCACCAGCACATCAATTCTTCCGAACAGCTCAGTAACCGCGTGGATCGCTGAAGCAACTGAAGATTCATCCGTCACATCCAGCGTCATCTGATGAATGTGCTCCAGAACACCGGCCTGTTCAGCCTGCTCTACAAGCTCGTCTTTGCGGTTCAGATCCCGCATGGTGGCGATTACCTTATAGCCTCTGCGCGCCAGCGTAATTGCAGTCAGCAGCCCGAAACCGCTGGAAGTACCGGTGATCAGTGCAATTGGATCATGACCGTGGGGCAAGTTTGGAATAATGCTCATATTGCAGCTCCTTTTATAGATAAGTGATGTTCAATGTCCAAGCTGCAGTAATAGATAGTTGTTCTTAATATAGTTATAACCGGAGTATACCGTCATGGCCAAAGCTCCATACAGCAGTGTCTGGCCGACCGGAAAAGAAGTGAACAGGCTGAACGGAGCATTATTCAACAGGATTGCCGAGATGGCCGCAACCTGCAGCACCATTTTCCACTTGCCGTATCTGTCAGCTGAGAGAGCTATCCGTTGCGCTGAAGCGGCGATCCGGATGCCCATCATTATTATTTCCCTCGCCAGGATTACAAAAGCAATCCAAGAGGCGATCAAATGCAGGCTTACCATCAGGATCAACGCAGCAGCAATGAGCAGCTTATCTGCCAGAGGATCAAGCAATTTTCCGAGATTTGTGATCTGATTATATTTTCTTGCGATATACCCGTCCAGCTTGTCCGTTAAGGAAGCCACTATAAAGACCAAGGCCGCATAAAAAACACCATGTATTTCAAGATGCTGCAGGATCACCGATTTGCTGATTAACGCTTGCGGATAGATAGGAAAGAGTGCAATGAACAAAGGAATCAGTAGTATCCGGAATAAGGTGATACGGTTAGCGAGATTCATTTTTTGCCTCCTGACGATTCATTGATCCAGACTACAGCTTCAGCTTCTGAATCAGCGGCATGCCGATCCGCCGGAGCAGCAGCTCCAGAAATGACCAGCCGCAGCGGTTCAGCCAGGTAGTACCCCGGTCATATACAGCAGAAAATTCTATAGCGGCCACCGCTCCCCGGTTGCGCTTGAACTGGCCTACACCGGAGCTCTCATGCAGCAGTAGACTGCGGCTTCCGGCAAGCCCGATCAGAACAGCAGACAGCATACGGTAGAGTCCCACAGACTGGGGCAGAGCCGTGTCATAGCCGAAGAGCGGCGCTGTCATTGCGCCATCCCGCTCATAGAAGCCAAGTACCGCATCCAGCCTTCCTTCCTGTCCTTGCCGCAGCCCATAGACCTGCAGCGTCCCCCGCTCCAGTGCCAAGGCAATGAAAGCTTCTGTAAACTGCGGGTTATACGCCGAATACTTGTCAATGTACAGCAGCCTGTACAGCTCCACAATCCGGGGAATATCCTCCGGTGTAATTTCAGCCGGGGATACTTCGGTGTACCCGTGTTTGGCCAGCAGACTCCGGTCGCGTTTAACGAGCCATCTGGCTTTGGAGCCGGCGCTGTTCTGCTGCAGCAGATAAATCTGCCGGCTTGGCACCAGCTTGCAGCCGTACCCGCGCAGACTGCCGATGAGGTCTCCTGAAGTCTCCATACTGAGCGAGCGGTAGATAATCGTATAGCCGGGATAGGCTTGACGGAGATACTCCAGTAATTCCGTCAGCTGCCCGGCGCTGAGCGCAGGATAGAGATTGGTGGACAGCAGCCAGTTATTAACTTGAATCACCCGGTTGAACCTGCCTTGCCTCAGCAGCCAGCCCATTCCCCTTAGCATGATTGACAATGCGCCTTCAAGCATCCGGTTGTTCAGCAGAGCAAGCTCCTCACGCGCATAACTGACGTAATGCGTATAAGGGGAACACACATATGAATTATCATAATTGCCATCATTGACTGTAACCGGAACCGGGATCCCGTCCACAGTCAGCACCTTAACGATGGTATGGACGTTGGAGATATAATATTCCGTTTCCCGTTCCAGCAGCGGAATAATATAATCGCGGGCATACCGCCCATATTCTGTATCCGGCCACTCCAGCTGATCCACCGAATGGCGGTCATATTGAATGACTCTGCTGTTCACAGCTTCCAGCCCCTCTCCACCCGGCGCAGCTTCTGCCTGCCGGGGGTGAAGCTGTACGCTGTGAATTCCAGCTGCGGAGGAATGCAGGACAGCCGCGTGAACAGACGTGACAGCTCGCCGGCAATCAGCGGCTCCATATCTTCCGCGCTGCCCGGCCGTGTGCGGTACGAGATCTCCAGCTCAAGCAGGCTATGCTGGATAACCCGGTAATGCTCAATTTCAGCAGAGGCTGCCAGCACTGCCCGGGTGATGAAATCCGGAAATACCGTGACCATTTGGCCGTCTGAAGCATGCGGCAGATACAGGATATCGTCACAGCGGCCTTCAATCCGCTCGATCGCTGTAAACAGCGAACCGCAGGGACAAGGCTCAGCCGCTTCGGTCAGAATATCATTCAGCCGGTAGCGGATAATCGGCTGCACGGATCTGGAGAAATCGGTCACAACCGGTACGAACCGACGGGATTCCTTATCAAGGATTTCTTTTTCAATATGTACGATGTCCTCATTGAGATGCAGTGTCCCATGACTGCAGGTGGAGCCAAGAAAGCCCTCAGTGCATTGATATGCCTGATGCACCCTCTGCCCGAAAGTACGTTCAATATGCTGCTGGTCCAGCGGGTCCAGCACTTCAGCTACAGCGATAATTCTACGCGGCTGCAGATTCAGAACGCCTGAATGCTGCGCTTCAGCCAGCAGTCTCAGCATGGAAGGCGGCGCGATCCAGATATCCGGCTGATACTGCTCCATCCGGGCCAGGAGCTGCGGAAGCGGCTCCAGCAGGTCGAAGTACTGGAACTGCAGACGGCCCTGCTTCACAGATTCGTACAGATTGCTGTTCGCCCGCAGGAAAAAGGCAATCCGCGCACGTCTCCACAGTCCTCCAGGCAAAAGCTTGGCCAACACGGTGCCTGTCCAGGCTGCCTGTTCCTCTTCTCCGACCAGAAAGATCCCCCGGCTGCCCGAGGTTCCCGAGGACAAACCAACCGTGACGCCTTGAAGGGTAGGCTTGAAATCCCTGCTGTTCTCCGCATCATAGGCTTCGGCAAAAGCCTGTTCCTTCGTAATGCCCACCGTATTCAGATCATCGAATTTTTCCATCATCAGTGACTTCTCTATCACAGGAAACTTCCGCCATTCAGCCGCCGGAATGCCTCCCCACAGCTCCTTATAGAACCGGGAGTTCTCCCTTACCTTGTCCACATGGCGCCGGATGCGCAGCTCCTGCCACTGCTCCAGCTCTGCGCGGTTCTTCCAGCGCCGGCCCCATTTGGTGAGAATATAATGTGTTATGACTAGCCTCATCCGCTTCATTTCACACTTCCCGTTCCCCAGAGCGCAAGCGCCTCGCGGCAATGGCTCGGTACGATCCGGATGTCCGGAAACCGCTCATGGATCTGGCGCAGCCGGTGGAAATTCTGCTTGTATTCCGCGCGGCTGGACATAATCAGGCCGGCTGCCGGATGCGGCTTGCGGTTCTCGCGGAACGCCCGGCTGGACCAGACCGTATCCGCGCAGAGCAGATAATCATGTTCCCCGGTGGAGACGAACATGCCAATCATACCGGCGGCATGGCCTGACATCTCCACCGCCAGCAGACTTCCGTCTCCAAGCAGATCATACGCCTCCGTGAACGGAAGTCCGGCCGGCAGCTGGCGCGTAGCCGAATACTCATCTACGGGCAACGAACGGACGTTGAAGTCCTCTGGCAGCAGTCCCGGCAGAAATCCTGCCTTTGTTGCCCGGACCGGACCCAGTCTGCTTACGGCATCGTATGATTTACGCAAATAGATAAACTTCGCCTGCGGGAAATCCTGCACCCCGCCGATATGATCCGCATGGAAATGCGACAGCACAACATAACGCACATCCTCCGGAGCAATCCCGCCTTCCTGGAGCCGCCGCGCAGCGCTCTCTTCATCTGTATACACTACTGGCGTAATCCGGCGGTAGAGTGAGGCCGGCAGACGCGCCGTTTCCTGAAAGAACCGGGCACTATACCCCGTATCGAACAGGATGGGCCCATGCTGCGGATGCCAGATCAAGGTATAGCCTGCCGGGAAAAGAGCGGGCTTAAGGGAACCCCCCCGCAGCGTCAGCAGCTCGGGATGCAGGCAATATCCTGCAGACAATATGGATAATTTAACTGGTATCTCAGTAATCATTGCTGTTCCCTCCACCATTCCGCGAAGGCACGAAGACCTTCATCTAATGTCACGCGCGGGTGATAGCCAAGCTGCTCCTTGGCCTCCGAAATATCCAGCGTCTGGGAGATTCCCAGCGCGGCTGCCGAATAGCGGGTGAGCAGCGGTTCTCCCAGGAACGGCAGCAGCCTGTGTATGCCTTCCATCATCCCCGCAGCGGCATAAGCGGCGGCATACGGCAGCCGCCTGGTGTGCAGAGGAATATCAAGCAGGGAGAACAATCTGGTCACCAGATCCCTGAACATGACCGGCTCACCATTGGTTATGTTATAGGCCCGCCCGGACGCAGAGAGCGGGGCTTCGCAGCAGAGCAGCATGGCATCAATTACGTTCTCCACACAGGTGAGATCGATCCTTGCTGTTCCGTCATTCATCAGCGGAACTCCCTTGGTCTTATTCGCTGCCAGCAGCCGCGGGAAGAGGGCATTGTCCATCGGGCCGAAGATGGCTCTTGGCCGGAGCATAAATGCCGTAAGCCCGCTTTTCGCTACCTGCTCCACTACCTGCTCAGCCATAAGCTTCGTCGCGGCATAAGCATTGGCCGGCTTCCCGGGCAGCGGGTCACTCTCCCGGATTCCAACGCGGTGAAGCTGGCTGGAATACACGCTTGGTGTAGAGATATGAATCAGCCGCCCTACACCCTGCCGCTTGCATCCCTCGGCAATATGGCTAGTCGCTTCCACGTTGCATGTATAGAACTCCCGGTATTTCCCCCAAGGCGAAGACAACGCAGCACAGTGGAATACGAAATCCATCCCCTGACAGGCGCGGTCTGCTGTGTCAGCATCGCGCAGGTCCCCGGGGAGGAATACCGCTCCTTTCTTCTCAAGCCGCCTCCCAAGCTCCG
Source organism: Paenibacillus sp. FSL R5-0912 (assembly GCF_000758605.1). Classification (NCBI taxonomy): domain Bacteria; kingdom Bacillati; phylum Bacillota; class Bacilli; order Caryophanales; family Paenibacillaceae; genus Paenibacillus; species Paenibacillus sp. FSL R5-0912. The sequence continues at coordinate 3,197,268 of NZ_CP009282.1, read as the reverse complement.
GATTCCGTCCCTGCCCGTAGACCTCCCAGCCCAGCTTAACCAGTCTGCTTACTGTATGCTGCCCGAGAAAGCCGGTCGCCCCTGTCACCAGTGCTTTTGTCATCCTTCACCATTCCATTCTATGTCTTCTGTCAGCGCCTCTGTAATTGAAATCCGGTGCCGCCAAGCCGTCTTCTGCGCGGCATAGACCACACGGAACTGCTCGCGGAAAGGACGCTGATCACCCTTCCGGCAGATTACATCCTCTGCCCCGCGCAATGCCCGCCGCCAATTGCTCCAGCCTCCGCGCCCCGGCTTCAGTCCGCAGCCGAGCATGGGCAGAGTCAGCATAGCTCTTCGGTCTGAGCGCGGAATCAATACTTCGCCAGTCTGCACAAGCATACCGGGGTTCAGCAGAGCCTCCGTTAGCCCATCCTCCGGAGTGAACAGATGAATCCCGCTGGTCGCACGCGGATTGCATTCAATCGGATACAGAATTCCATCCTCCGCCTCTATGAAATCAAACCCGATCTGGCCGCTGAAGCTGATAGCTCCGGCAAACCGCTGCACCCACTCCTGTGCCGCAGGATGTTCAAGGTGCTCGAAATATACACTCGCACCGCTCCGGCCCGTCCGGTACCTGCTGTCATACGCTGCATGCGCGACTACCGAGCCTTCATGCACGATGCTGTAAGTGCAGACTGCCTTGCCCTTGATATACTGCTGAGCTACCCAGGGTGCAGCAGCGGAAATACCAGTCGGAGGAGAGATTTGTCGCTGCTTCTGGCTCCGGCACCCTGCGGCATCTCCGCTATCAGGCAGGATCACTTTAGAGGCAAACCGGGAAAAGGCCGGTTTATAGACCTGCTGTTTACCGTCCGCCGCAGCAATCTCTTGGGTCCGGTGCCACTCGGCAGCGCTGCTGATTAGGGTAGTCTCCGGGACGGCAAATCCAAGAGAGCGGACCCAGGCAATGAACTCCCCCTTGTGATGCAGCTGCGCCAGGATCTCACGGCAGGGAGCAAGCACACGGCAGCCGGTTATATGCTCAAGTCCAGCAGCGATATAGAATATCTCTTCGCAGGTGGGAATTAGACAGCTAATATTTAATTCCTCCGTTAATCCGGCGAGCCGCTGGATATAAGCCTGTGGCTGATGCCTCGGAGAAGGCACAAGGAAGCTGGCCTCGACAGCGGAGGACACCCGGCACAGATGATATTCAGCGCTTTCCGCAACGAAGACCCGGTGGCCTGCTGCCTTTAACAGCCTTGCCAGCTCCAGGGCTACCGGGGCGCGTCCGCCGGTAATCAGAATATTCTGATCAATAGTCAATAATCATGCCTCCCAAAGACAACCCTGCCGCTGTACCAATCAGCATAATCCGGTCTCCGCGGGTAATCCGGCCCTGCTTAATCGCTTCATGCAGTCCCATAGGTATAGAAGCCGCAATGGTATTGCCATGCCCTGCTGTATTGTCGAGGAACCGTTCCTCGGCAATTCCCAGCTTCTTGCGCAGCAGCCGCATAGCCATGGCACTGCCCTGATGAGGAATGACCAGACGGAAGTCATTCATCTGATTACCCGTAGCTGTCAGCATTTCACTGATGAAGTCCGGAAGCAGCTTCGAAGCCTTGCGGAAGATGGCCTGCCCGTCCATATGGAATAAATACGGCACTGCATTCTCGGCAGTGAATTTCTGGGCATGCAGCCTTGTGCCGCCCCCGGCGATTTCCGAATAACGCGCGCCGCTGCTGTAGGTTTTGAGTGAAGCATGAAGAATTCCCGAGACATCACCGGCCTCCGCCGGACCAATAACAACTGCCGCCGCCCCGTCACCAAACAGTGCCGAGCTCTCCTTATCCTCCCAATTGAGCCCTGCCGATGCGATTTCTGTAGCAACCAGCAGTACATTCTTGTATCTTCCCGCTTCAACCATATATGACATAACATCAAGACCTACCAGAAAACTGAGGCAGGTCGCATCGATATCAAAAGCCGGAACGCCGGAATCTGCCTGTCCCATCGCCTGCTGAATGAATACTGCCGTACTCGGAAGCGGCTGCTCCTTGGTCCCGCTGGTACAGACCAGACAATCGATATCCTCAAAGCTTAAGCCTGCATCGGCCAATGCCGCTTCCGCAGCTTTTGCACCCATCATAGAAGCAATTTCACCTTCACCGGCATAATGGCGGATGCCAACTCCGGTTATTTTATTGACCCAGCCCGGAGGCGTGCCAAGTACAACATCAAGCTCCGCATCACTAATCTCGCGTTCCGGCAGATATTTCCCTGTACCTTTTATTTTCACATGTCTAAGTTGCATCCTGCATCCCCTATTCCTATGAGTACCTAGATGTCGAACTTTATATATTATTGTAAACTATAGATATATTCTACTAGATTTCCTGGCCAAGTCATATAAAAAGAAGCATTCCACGAATAAGAACTAACGTTCTTTATTTTCCTTGACTATCCATTCCTTCAGAGTTATACTAAATGAACAATAACACACGCTAAGCGGGAGAAGCACCTCGCAGGATCGGCAGTTCATGCCTTTCTTGGGGGTGCTTCTTTGTGTCCTATGGTGTTGTATTATCAAATTAATGATGACAGGAGCGGAATGATATGTTTAAATTCACAAGTTTTACCAGAGAGTTTGTAAAGAGAATCACGGTTATGCTGATCCTGCTGACACTTTGGCCTGGTGTTGCCCCCCAGGTTTCTGCTGCCTCAGACTGGGATTCAGCGCTGGATGAGATTCACAATCTTTATACGGATTATACGGAACTGCAGGTAGTGTTAAAGTCGGAAATTCAGCGGAACCAGGAGCTGCGCAAGCAGAATAATACGGCGCTCACGGCGGTTAATGCCAAGCTGAAATCCACAGATGCCGCCCAGCTTGCCAAGCTGCGTGTTGCAGCCGAAGCCATGCAGAAGAAGCATGCACCCGTGCTGGAGCAATACACTTCACTGGGTAAACAGGCGGCAGCTGCGCGCAAGGCCAATAACCTGAAGAATGCCACGCTCCTTGAGATCAAGCGCAATAAGCTTAAGGCGGCCGCAGTTGCAGCACGGGCTGAGGTGAAGGTCACAACCTCTGCACTAGCAGAAGCCAAGGCGCTTACTGTTGCAAGAAATAAGCCGGCTAAGGATGCCCTTGCACCCGTTGCAAACCTCAAGAAACAGATCACCGCCCAGAACAAATTGTTCTCGGCAATGCAAGCCGAGAGAAGCGAAGCCGACAAACGCTACAAAGCCGCCGTCAAGGCGGGAGATGCCACCAAGGCCGCGGCTGTGATGAAGCTCTCTTACAGCAAAATGGGTGAGATACGTACAATGGCCGGACGTATGTACAGCTGGGAACAGCAGATCAGCACAGCCATCCATTCCGCAGAATTGAAGCTGCCTAAGTAATTTGTCCCTCAGAATCAGATCAGCTTCACCAGCCAGCAAATGATGTGGGCTCCCGGAACAAGCAGTGCTTGACCGAGCAGTGATCCCAGAAAGCGTGAGCCCATCAGCAGAACATAGATTTTGCCCAGCTGATCACGGTATTCCACATTCTCCGTCGCCTTATGGGTAATGATCCCGAGCTGCGGGTCGATGAACACCGTCAGCAGGATCGTCGCTAACCCGTTAATCAGACCCGAAGCCTGGGAGGCAGTTGTGCTTAAATCAGGCATTAGCTTGGCTGCATACATGGAGGATAACACCCCAACGGTGTAGAACGCCGTTACGAATATATTCATTACGATGAATCGTTTCGGAATACCCAGGTAGCGGAAGCTGCGCAGCCTCACCTTCGGCCTGCGGATATATTTCCGCGTATTCTTGAGCTGGCCGACGGTTACACTGGTCAGGAGCTTCGGAATAGAGCCTTCAATCTCAAGCTTGGAGATGATTCTTCCGAACAGCCCTACGAAGGTAGGAAACAAGGCAATGGCTATCAAGGTGCCCAGTGAAGAAGCCAGCATAATAATCCGCAGATAATTGAGCAGCGGAAAGCTACCGTCTATTTTGCCATAGTCTACGAATTTGGCCGTTAAGGGAGCCTGTACCATATTAGCCGTTCTGGAGACCAGCACGATAATACCGGTCAGGGATAAGGCGATGGCGATCTTGTTCAGCTTCACTCCGGCAAAACGCACCGAATACGATAACGTCTCTGCTGTGTGAATGATCAGGGTCAGCAGGCATACCACGATTAAACTGTTCGTCATTTGCAGTTACTCATCTCCAAATCAGGCAGCGTTCGGCTGATTACAGGCATTCTCATTCCAAATTATTACATACCTGCATCGCCTCACTTAATATATATTCTTCCTCCTGTATATTCCAGAATCAATTTTGTAAGATTTGGTCAATTACATAGCAGAACAGAATTCCAGCCGTATACCGGACCAGATCAATCCAGAGGAAACCCTGGCCCAGAATCAGTCCGCCTGCTGTTGTCGAGCGTACATGTATAATCCATTCCGCCTGATAGAGCTGGCTGAACTCAACCCCGAAGCTGAAGCACAGGCTGAGCATAAGCGACAATCTTAGCGGATACCGGGTCAACAACACGCGGAAGGCAAGGTAGATCATCCCTGCCCAGATCGCATCCCCAAAGTGTCCGCTGACAAAGCGCGGCAGCTGGTCACCATATACCCTGGTCCCAAGGCCCAGCATAACAGCGAGCAGTACTGCGCCGCAGTAGATCAGTTTGGATCTTATTACCGGATTATGCAATGAAATTACTCCTTTGTATTGAAACTGCTGAATCCTATGGGAACAATATCTTCATTTTGCTTAAATGGCAGTGCTTTACTCAAAAATAACTTTCCGTGTATCAGAGGCATCGCTCACAAACAGCTTCGGGGGATACGGGATGGCTAACTCAGGCAGTTCATCTTCCTTGAAGAACTCCAGCTCTTCCGCCTCCCCGTCCATACTTCTCAGATGTCCTTTGACGATGACGCATTCAAACACAATCACCGTGTACTCCACCTGATCACCATTTATATATTCATATCTGTATTTCCCGCCGCCAAATACGCCGAGGATCTGTTCAGGTGTAACCATCAGACCCGTCTCTTCGAACACCTCTCTGCGGAGCGCTCTGGATGGTGTTTCTCCAGGCTCGACCGCCCCTGCGGGCAGCCCCCACAGCGTTTCATCTTTCTTGCGGATCAGCAGAATTCTGCCTTGTTCATCCCGCACTACCGCCGCTACTGAAGGCTTCATTAATAACCCGTTGCCGGTCTTGCCGCGCAGCTCCCGGTAATATTCAGACATTGGCATGAAGATTCCTCCTAAGATTGATTTAGCATTTTATTATAACCCTTCATTCCGGCCTAAAGCTCATCCTTGCGAAAAGAAACCGGATTAACCTTGAAGTCTTCCGGCTGATTCTCACAATCAGACAATTCTACCCTGTAGAATTCTTCGACCTCCGTAAGCTGGATCTCCTGGCAGACATATTCTATTTCCCCATTGTACCCGGCTCCGTCCCGGCTGCTATCCACCGTCCAGTGCAGCACCTTACCGTCATCATATACATCATGAATAAACGGTCCGCTATCGACGCCCCACCGGAGCATGGTAAGATTATCTCCCTTGCCTTCCTTAAATCTATGTATCATTTCTCTAATTCTGTCCAAATCCAGCTGATCAAAATGCGTAATCAAGTTAAGCTGATCTCTGGCCAGAGGGACCGGCTTATTGATTTCGCGTATCCATAACCCTGCGAGTAAAACTATAATCAGCGCTTCCAGAATGATCACAGCCGGATAGTATTTCTTGAATCTCTTCATATTCCCTCCCGCTCCGGGGTATATTAGGCAACCCGTATACCTCTATATTTGACACGGTTGTAAGATATTCCTTGTCTGAGCGTCATCCGAACAGCTCCATAACGCAGTCCACTTCTTATATTTACGGATAAAAATATTTCTTAAGTCTTAAGGTTATCGTATGATTGCAGCTAAAAAATCAAATCAATCTGACGAGGAAAAAGGTGACTGAAATGAAACGTAAGATTGTAATCAAAACAAACACGAAGTCCTCATTACCCTCCGGCATTAGTATAGAATTCATGGATTATCTGTTTCAGGTTATGAATGAATATGATCAAACCTTAAAGGGACTTAAGAACAGATAAGAGTGAGTTCTTTTTCATCCTCAACAGAAATAGGCCAACCAAATTACTCTGGCTGACCTATTAACACATACATCCCCGGAGAATCATCCGGAGAATCATCCGGAGAATCATCCGGAAATGTCTCCTAGTCTAATCATCCCTCACCAAGCTCCAGCTGCTCCGTAGGATCCAGCTCCCTCAGCCCGCGCCGACGGGTACGGAAAGTCCAAAGCAGATCTGCCGAGAATAGCAGCAGGGCCAGCGGAATCAACGGTGTCCATACCTGCTCAACATGCAGATACAGGAAATGCACCAGCGGCTGCAAACCATAGATACAGGCAATAGACAACCCCCACCAATACAACGAGAATTTCAGGCAGATATGTCCCTGCAGCTGATAGGGCATTCCCGAATAATCCCACCACTGCTTACGAAAAATACCCTTGAGCAGCCAGCCGCTGACAAACTCAACAGCCGACGGAATAATCAGGGTAAGCATCAGGAATACAGGAAGCGGAAGCCCAATACTCTGTCCCGTCAGCAGCAGCAGCGGCGCACAGCCGTACATGGGTTTAAACGGCCCCTTCAAGAATCCTTCTTTGCGAAAAGCACCTGCACTATAGAGGTTATAGCTGCCTTCAAGCACCCAGCCCAGAAAAGAGTATACAGTAAAATAGAATAAATACGGGCTTACAGCTGCCAGTGCGCTATAACTATCTTGCAAAAGTATCATTGTCATTGTAGTCGGTCCCGCCTCCAGCCCCAGTATTTCACTAATGGGAGCTAGTATGCCTCCGAGAAAGGGAGGTTATGACGGTAATTTCTGGCGGTCCTCACACGAACAAAATCACCCTAACGGGTGAATCAGCCCGAGCTATGCAGCCTGAGCAGCTGATGTAGATTTTAAGCCATCTCACATTGCTCTATTCTGAATGCTTTGTTTGGGGCAGCCTCCGGTAAAATCAGGGGCACTTTTGCTCCTCATTCCCTCCTGCTGCCCAGTTTTGGCGGATTCAGGAGCACTTTTGCCCCTCGTTCCCGCCTGCTGCCCACTTTTGGCGGATTCAGGGGCACTTTTGCTCCTCATTCCCTCCTGCCGCCCACTTTTGGCGGATTCAGGGGCACTTTTGCTCCTCATTCCCGCCTGCTGCCCACTTTTGGCGGATTCAGGGGCACTTTTGCTCCTCGTTCCCGCCTGCTGCCCACTTTTGGCGGATTCAGGGGCACTTTTGCTCCTCGTTCCCGCTTGCTGCCCACTTTTGGCGGATTCAGAGGGATTTATCCCTATTTCGTATACAAAGAAAAAGCTGCAGGGTTCCGGTTAGGAACTGCAGCCATTTTTATAGGAGTTAATGATTTAGAGCCGAATAACGACCACACTAGCCTTCAGAATTCATTCTTTATGCTGCTGTTCTCTCTGCATCTGCATTAAGGGCGGACCTTCCTCACGCTGGCTTCTCAGCGTTTCCAGCTTCATGTCGCTTCGCACACCGAAGCTCGATCCGTACTTTTTCTCGAGGTTGCCTGTCAGGGCATCACCGCGCTTTTGCCGATACCGGCCGTTCTCGTTCCGACTACGCATACTAGGTTTCCTCCCCGCAATTTGAATTGCCTGAGACCTGTGAACCTGCGATGATCTGGAGAATCAAGACGTGATGAGGCTGTACTTTCCTATAGTATACATTATTTACTAAACCAAGCTCAATAAGCCCTTTCGCGCAAGGCGCAAACCAAACAAAAACCGGATGCCCCTCGCAAGGAAAGCATCCGGCCTCTGTGAAAAAAACTCTGTCCCCAAGGAACAGTCTCATACATACGAAATGCAGTTGCCGCTCTAATTCTTCGGAAGGGGGTCGGGATGAGCAGATTCAGCCGGTTTGGCGACCCAGTCATCGGCTTCCGGTTCAATGTCTACACCATTTTCCATCTTTTTGCGTTCCGCGAGTGAATCACCGTCTTTATTCTCTTTGTTGCGGATGTCTGCTTCATTCTCGATATGATCTGGCATCTGAACTCCTCCTTATGCAAGCTGTGCAGGTTTTGGATTACTTAGTTATAGTTACCCGTTGACCTATTTTGCAAACATTTTGGCTGGAGGTTATTTCACCCGGCGCTCCCACTGATCCTGCCAGACTGATTGCAGGGACTCATACTGCTGAATCGCTGTGTCCCTGTCTGCTGACGGATAGCTGAGAATGATGCTGTCATCACCAGGATCATCTTCCCCGTAAATTGCATAATAGAAGCTGTTACTTTCATAACCGGGAGACTTCTCCCCCTTCTGCAGAGCAAGACTCCATGTCTGAAATCCGGAATCTGCAAATACCTGACCCAAAAGTTTATATTCACCTCCCGCGTCCTCCCGAGCACAGATCATGAACCCCCGCTCCGGATTCAAATCACAGTATTTATACTGAACCCCGTTAACAGCGAGCTTACCGGTGTAAGAATGGGTTTTTTCGGCATACGCACCTTTCAGTGTTACAGTCACTGTCTTCGCATAACCTGCCTCCTGCAGCTTATAGGCGGTAACCTGCATTTCCTGCTCCAGCCGGATTACCTTGGGTGCACTCAGGAAACCGTAAGCAATAATTCCCGTCAGAACAAGTACGGCAATACAGCCGTAGAGCCATTGTCTCAACCCGTCACACATCCCCTACTCTTCATCTGTACAGTTTCACTATTCGTAATACACGCGGAAAACAATATCCTGCTCGTAATTCCCGAACCCGCGTCCGAACAAGGTTAAACCGCCCCGCCTTCGGGTGGTGTCTTCTGCAGTTAACCTGAAGCTCCACTGGTCCTTCTGCCAGCCTATTTCATCAATGGTGACTGCAGAAATCTGCTGGCCGTCTATGTAAGTTCCCCCTGCGTTAATCCTCAGCACCTTCAGCAAGCCATACTGGTTCACATCGGAATTCCACCAGGCCGGAGTCAGCCTTCCCCGCTGCACACCGAAATCACCGGGACTGGTCCATTTGCCAAGCGGAATTCCATTCATCGTAAACGCAATGTCTGAAGGCCACTTCTCATTGACATGCGGCGCTTCCGAGCCGACCTCCATCGAAATTTCAATCTCCTGCACCCTCTGGTCCATGAACAGATAGTTCGGCACCTTATATTCGGCATAGCCTTTGGCGAACCAGAGAATTCCGGCATCGACCCGCTCCGGGTCCAGGAAATAACGCGGATCATCATAATATCCGATCAGCTTCTCGGTGGTGGCAATGCCACAGGTTGGTGAAGCCTGAAGATCGGTATAATGTCCCACCGGCACGGAGACCTCAACCACCTTCCGGGCAATGCCTTTGGCTCCTGACAATTTAATCTGCAGAAAATTAGCGGAGAGCGAGCAGTATTTATACGTGCCGCCGTCAATCCGCTTCATTTGGGAGCTGACGATGCCTGCCTTTTGGAGCTTGGCCACATGGGAGCTGACTATGGCGCTGCTTAGATACAGCCGGGCTGCGATTTCCTTGATATGCATCTCCCCCACGCTGAGCAGATCAATGATCCGCAGCCGCACTTCACTGGCTAATGCTTCATATACCTTCAGTGATTCGGAATCCGTTGTTAAATACATCCTCTAACCTCCGCACTCTTTGAATTAGCATTTTTATTAATCCTAAATATTTTTATTGCTTAGTATACGCTGTAATCCGTATGATGTAATCATAAATCAGGATATTAGATTAATAATTTCATTAATTGTAATATGAATTCAAAACAAAAGGAGCTTAACACAATGAGCATTCAATCCAAGATGATTGTCGACAAGGACTTCAAGCTGGCCGAAGTAGACCCGAGGCTGTACGGATCGTTCATCGAGCATCTGGGCCGGGCCGTTTATGGCGGAATTTATGAGCCGGGACACCCTACCGCAGACGCTAACGGTTTTCGGGGTGATGCCTTGCAGGCCATCCGGGCTCTCCGCGTGCCGATCATCCGCTATCCCGGAGGTAACTTTGTCTCCGGCTATAACTGGGAAGACGGCGTAGGACCCAAGGAGAGCCGTAAGCGCTCTCTTGAATTAGCCTGGTGGACTACAGAGACGAATCAGATGGGTACCAATGAATTTGCGGATTGGGCCAAGCAGGCCGGTTCTGAGGTCATGATGGCGGTCAATCTGGGTACCCGCGGAATTGACGCCGCCAGGAATCTCGTGGAATATTGCAACCACCCTTCCGGTTCCTACTGGAGCGATCTGCGCATCTCCCACGGGTATCAGGCTCCCCACAATTTCCGCACCTGGTGCCTGGGCAATGAGATGGACGGCCCGTGGCAGATTGGAGCAAAAACGGCCGTCGAATACGGCAGGCTCGCGAATGAAACCGCCAAAGCCATGCGCTGGGTAGACCCTTCCCTTGAGCTTGTGGCCTGCGGCAGCTCGGGCAGCTCCATGAATACTTTTGCCGAATGGGAAGCAACCGTGCTGGATCTCACTTACGATAACGTAGATTTCCTCTCCCTGCATACCTACTACAATAATAATAATGGCGATACAGCGAATTTCCTGGCCAGCTCACTCGATATGGACCAGTTCATCGACAGCGTAGCAGCAGTATGTGATTATATCAAGGCTAAGAAGAAAAGCAAGAAAAAGATTTATCTGTCTCTGGACGAATGGAATGTGTGGAAGACTCAAGGAACCAGCCGCGCACAGCAGCATTGGGAGATTGCCCCGCCGGAGTTCGAGGATGTCTATAATCTGGAGGATGCACTTGTGGTCGGCTGCTGCCTGATCAGCCTGCTGAAGCATGCGGACCGGGTGAAGATGGCCTGCATTGCCCAGCTGATCAATGTCATTGCCCCTATTATGACTGAGAACGGGGGACCCCTTTGGCTGCAGACCACTTATTATCCTTACATGCATGCTTCAATCTATGGCCGGGGAACGGTGCTGCACCCGTTGATTACTAGTCCGAAATATGATTCACAGGATTTCACCGACGTTCCTTATCTGGAAGCGGTCAGTGTGTATAACGAAGAAATGAACGAGGTTACCGTATTTGCTGTCAACCGTCATCTGGGCGAAGGCATGGAGCTGACCGTCGATTTGCGCAGCTTCGGTGCAGTAGAGGTAATTCAGCATACCATCCTTGAGCATGAGGATCTCCAAGCGGCGAACACCCGCTCGAACCCGGCGAATGTGCTCCCGCATAACCGCGGAACGGCGGCGGCAGACGGCGGATGTATAAGCGCCATGCTTCCGGCAGCTTCGTGGAATGTCATCCGGTTGCGTGTTAACGGGTAAGAAGCTGCATTAATGATACATGATCCAGGCTACGAACGGTCCGGCAATGGAACCGACAATGGCGCATACCGTCATGGCCACAGAGCTCATGGACACCGACTGCTCACCGTACTCCAGGGCTTTGGCTGTGCCAAGGGCGTGGGACGCCGTTCCCAAGCCGATGCCGATGCCGGACTCGCCGCGGATTCTGAACAGCTTAATGATATACGGCCCGCCGATGGCCCCCGTGAATCCGGCGATCATCACGAATACGGAGGTAAGCGAGGAATCTCCGCCCAGATTGCTGGAGATCTGGATCGCTACTGCAGTTGTAATCGACTTGGGCAGGATGGAGAGGACATACAGCTTGGAGAAGCCGAGTCCGGCTGCCATCAGCAGCCCGCTGAACATTCCTACGAGCAGTCCGGTCACCGTTCCGCCAAGTACGGCCGGGAGATTCTTCCACAGCACGTGCCGCTGTTTGTACAGCGGATAGGCCAGGGATACAACCGCCGGTCCAAGCAGGCGGTTAATCCAGTCGCCGCCGATCATATAAGTCTCATAAGAGATATGGAAGCCCAGGAGCAGCACGACTACAGTGAACGTTGCGGTCAATGCCGGCAGCAGGACAGGAAGACGGTAGCGTTTGTATAACATGGACATGAAGAGATAGATCAGAACATTCATCAGTACAAAACCAACGGCCAGCAGAATTCTCATGCTTCCTTCCCCTTCCCTTGCAGGCTGCGCGCAGGATACGTCCGTCTTGTCAGCCTTTTGGCGCTGCGGCTGGCAATCCACTGGCTGGAATGTGCCGTGACGACCATGGTCAGTACACTGCTAATCACCAGAACGCCAATCAGGAGAAGCCCTCTTCCGCTGAAGATATCCAGATGGTTCATAATACCAGCGGTTGCCGGGATGAAGAACATGGGAAGATACGCCAGAATAAAGGATGAGCCGTTCTCGATCAGCTTCACCGGAACAATCTTAAGCAGCAGCAGGACGAATAGCAGCAACAGCCCTACGATACTGCCCGGAACCGGCAGATGCAGCAGTTTTTGCAAGTAATCTCCGGCCAGGAAGAACACATACAGCAAGCAGACTTCAGCGATAACGCGGATGATTTTCATATTGCAGGAATCCCTTCAATCTTGAATTGACGATCACTGGCAGCCTGTTACAAGTAACAAGCTGACTTATTAAGAGTAGCAGAATTTTCAGCAAGTTTTCAAACTTTTTTCGAAGCTTCTATGTATTTTCATAACTCGCAAAAAAACAGATGCCGCCCTTAATAAGGATGGCATCTATTTTTAAATGGCTCACACTTCGCCTAAATTGCTGAAGCGGCTGCGGTTAGACCCACTGGACCACCTGCCCGGCCGTTTGACGGGTTTTGCCGCGCGGCTCATTAACCCGGTAACCAAAAGCCGCCATGCAGGCAATTCCGAAATGTGACGGGTCCATTATCCCTTCCTCTGTCAGCACCTGCTCGATCTTAGCCTTGTCGAAGCCTTCAATCGGACAGGAGTCGATGCCAATCTGCGCGGCAGCAGTCATCATATTACCCAGAGCCAGATAGGTCTGCCGTGCACCCCATTCAAATATCGCCCGCTCATTCCCTTCCAGTCCGAAATCGGATTTCAGGAACATATCATAGACCTTCCGCTTACCCTCGGCAACCTCCGGCGGCAGGCTCTGCACATCCTGCATTATACCCTGAATATACTCCGAGCCCGCAGCCATATCACGCGGCAGTCTTGCGAGAATCAGCATGAAATGGCTTGCTGTCGGCAGCTGCTTCTGTGCCCCCCAGGCATAAGGAAGCAGCTTCTCACGGATGTCCATACTCTGAACAATAACGAATTTCCAGGGCTCGAAGCCGAAGGAGCTCGGTGACAGGCGGCCTGTTTCCAGGATGAACCCGAAATCCTCTTCGCTGATCTTTCTGCTGCTGTCAAATACCTTGGTAGCGTGTCTGTATGCATAGGCGGCCAGAATTTCCTGCTTGGTTGTTGCGGTTTCTTTTACTGTATGATCCATTTCACATACTCCCTTTCTGTGTATCCTTCAGGTCTGGAATTGACGTTATCCTGCTCACATGCTTATAGTAGTGGATAGATAACCATTCGTGAAGTACGCACATTTTTGATAGGTAGTATACAAAATGATACTTAAGGAGCGTGTTCGGTTATGCGTAACCGTAAAGGCGGTTTCGGTGCTTGTCCGGACGGCCAGGGTGCAGCTTGTCCTGTTGAATTTACCCTCGATGTTATTGGCGGCAAGTGGAAGGGTGTGCTTTTATACCATTTGATGGATTCAACAAAACGCTTCAACGAGTTCCGCCGGATCTGTCCCGGCATCACCCAGCGTATGCTGACACTTCAGCTTCGTGAGCTGGAGGAGGATGGCGTGGTTCACCGCGAGGTGTATCATCAGGTGCCGCCGAAGGTTGAATACTCGCTGACCGAATTTGGCCGGACGCTGATTCCGATTATTAAACTGATGAGGGATTGGGGCACAGAATACCAGGCGAAGCAGCAATCCGCAGACCGCTGCCCTCCTGGAAATGGACATTTAGAGGAAGAAGCATAATGAATCCGGTGCAGCAACCCGCTGCACTTTTGGGGTTACCGGTACCTCACGATTGTTCAAAAAAATTCTCGGCCTTCTGCTTATGCTCCTCCTTCACCTGACCGGCAATCGCCCGGATGCCTGCGGCAATGACCGCTGCATCATCCGTGAAACCGAGTCCGATCAGGCCATCAGGAATCGCGTCAATGGGTGAAATGAAATAAGCCAGCGCGCCGAAGGCTATGCCTTTGGCCCATAACGGGGTTTTGGCATCAATGGCGCAGTAATACATGGCAACCGCATCTTTGGTGAACGGGATTTTGCCTGCCGCTTTCCTCGTTTTGCTCCAGAAGCTCTTCTTCACCAGCTGCTCATTCATTTGGCTGTATTCGAAATTCTCCACGACCAGTTCCGCGGGAAGCTTGTCTCCATCCTTATTCATCTGCCATTCCCTCCCATTCCTTAGGCTGCTTCGCATTCTGACAGCTTAGCACCTTCATTATAACCTTTACACCAAACACCCGCCGCTAATCAGCCTTCCGGTAATTAATCTTTTTAGCCCAGATACTCCCGGAAAAAGAGAGCCGTTTGCCTCCGCTGATATTCGCTGACCTCATGCCCGGAGAACGGATAATCCATCATCTGCTTCGGTGACTGGATACGGTTATAGGCCGCATAGATGGTCTCCGGCATACAAACAGTATCCTTCCAGCCTGCGGACATCAGAACAGGTACGGTGAACCGGTGCGCCAGATTAACAATGTCGAAATATGCCAGATTCTGCAGCACCCGCTCCAGATGCTCCGGATAGCGCTTCAGGAAATCGGCAATCTCTGTGAGCGAGCTGGTTGAATTCAGCACCCCGAAGTCGAGGCGGCAGAGATTCGGTATGTCTGCAGCCACTGCAGCAACCCGCCGGCTCAGTGCCCCGGCCAACAGCGATATTCCGCCTCCCTGGCTTCCCCCGGTAATGGCAATACGCTCGGGATCAACACCCGGCAGCTGCGCTGCAGTCTCTATGGCACGAACCGTATCTATCGCTACAGCCACATAATAGGACCGTTCCTTCTCCAGCAGCCCCTGGGTGATCCAGCCTCTGACTATACCTTCTTCCTGCGGCAGCAGATTGCCGGTCTCTCCCAGTTGTCCACGCACATCCACGGCAAGTACTGCATAGCCAAGCATTAGAAAGTGAGCATACCGTTCCGGATACCCCCGGTCGCCGGTGTAACCGGGAAACGTTACAATACACGGCAGCTCTCTATGTACACTTGTGTCAGCAGCAGGCCGGATGTACCAGGCATGGATGGTCGTTTCCCCATAACCTGTATAGCTTACTTTGCTCACCTCCATGCCCGGATATGGAGTTTCTTCAGGGATTATTGTAACATCCAGCGGCTGCTCCTCATCCTCGGCGAGCAGATCATTCCAGAATTCGTCAATCGTTTCCGGGTCCAGCGTAGGCTCTGGACGGCAATTCTCAAGCTCCTGTTTGCGTTGTTCAATAGCATTCATTTCATCGGTTCCTCCTGTTTCTCATAAACTTCTTTATCATTGCAAGTCACTGTAAGCGCATTTAATATTATAAATATAAATCCATAGAATTCCAAAGGAGATGTTATTTATTCGTTACGGAACCTTGGCACATACAGCGGGCTGCCTGCCGCTTAGAGAATTGACCGCTACGCTGCAGACTTACAATATTGACTTCGTACAGCTCGCCCTGGCCAAAGCCATTCAGGATATCGATCTGTCTCCCGGCAAGCTCAGCCCCGGCCTGGCCTCCTATATCGGTGAGCAGTTCGACAAAGCCGGCATCCGCATTGGCGTACTTGGCTGCTATATCAACCCCATTCATCCCGATCCTGCCATCCGGCGGGCAGAAATTGACCGTTTCAAGGAACATTTGCGCTATGCCCGCCAGTTCGGTGCACCTATGGTCGCTACCGAGACCGGCTTATTGACGACCTTTCAGGAATCCGATCCTTACCGGTATGAAGAAATCGGCTGGGATACCCTCAAGGCAACGGTCGAGGAGCTTGCTGAGGAAGCGGAGAAATGGGGGGTGTTCCTGGCACTTGAAGGAGTCTGCACCCATACGCTGTCCTCTCCGGCCAAAATGCGCCGTATCCTCGACGAGGTTCCTTCCAGCTCCATCGGTGTGGTACTGGACCCTTGCAACCTGATTGGCGAAGAGGTTCATCTGCAGGATGAGATCGTAGACAGTGCATTCAGCCTGTTCGGCGACCGGATCATTCTGGCCCATCTCAAGGATCTCTATAAGGACGGAACCCGGATACGCCATGGCGCTTCAGGGCAAGGGCTGTTCCACACCACAGAGTTCCTGAACAAGCTGGAGTCACACAAACCGATGATCGACGTTTCGCTGGAAGAAGTAACAGTCATGGATATCAGGGACACTGTTACCCTGCTGCGCAATCGGCGCCTCTAATCATAAGCTGCCAGTTCAGGAGATGCGCTACAACCCGGCCGGTATGTCAGGGGTGATTCCTCTGCTGTACCGGCCAGTATTTTATGAATACTTCAGCTGTAGCCCTCCATTCCTGATCAGCTCCTCCCAAACCCCCAATTGCTACAAAAACACCGTATAACCGGTACTTTTGGCCATTCAATGAATAAAATAGTATACATATCGCATGTTTGCAAGCGATTCTTAAGCCAGAAAGGAAGGGATCATACATGAGATTCACTTTCCCCATTCTTACCTTATGCCATGGCGGGGCACAACGCATGCTCGTGGAGCTCACGGATGGTCTTACTGCCAGAGGGCATCAGGTGGTGATCCTCATGCCGCTTGGAGGCGATGTTTCTTATGAGGTCCATTCCACTCTGCTGATTACCGATTATACGCTGCTCCGTGAATCCGATTTCCCGGCCAGCGATATCATCGTTTCGAATTTTTATACAACGGTTTCGGTATCACAGGCTGCAAGCCAGAATGGCAAGGGCATCCATATCCGCCTCTCTCTGTGTTACGAACCGCTGTTTCTGCCGCGGAATGAGGTATCCTTTCCTTCCTATCATACCACCGATAAGCTGATTGTTCTGTCCCAGTGGCAGCAGGAATTAATTGAGCTTGGTCACGGAATTAGCGGAAGCATTGTGCCTGTAGGAATCAGTTCCACTTTTAGCAATATGCATATCCGCCACAGCCTTCAGGAGCCGCTGAACATTACCGCTATCCTGCGCAAAGTGGAGAACGGCTTCTCCTGGCACCGTGAACAGGATTTTCTGGTGAAGCAGCTAGATATCGTGAAGCATAATGTCCCGGAGGTAAATATCAATTTCATCAGTCCTCCGGATGAGTTCTACAGTTCGGATTCGCTGCAAAAAATGAAGGCCAGCGGCAAATACCGCTTTTTCACTCCCCTGAATGACGACGAACTCTGCTATCACTATAACGGGGCTGATATTTTTGTCAGCTCCAGTATATTCGACACCGGATCTTTGCCGGGACTGGAGGCCATGCGCTGTGGTGCTGCGCTTGTGTCCGTATACTCGGGAGGGAATCTGGAATATGCCCGCCACGAAGAGAACTGCCTGCTGTCCTACCGGTACGAGAACCGGATTGCCGAGGATGTCGTCCGGCTGATTCAGGACCCGGCTCTCCGCGTCCGCCTTGCCTCCAAGGGGGAAGCCGATTCCCGGGCCTGGACCTGGGAGAACAGTGTCAGGATCATGGAGCAGACCACGCTTGGCTTCCTGACTGGAAATTCAGTAAACACTCCGCCCAGATCAGCTCTCCTGCAAAGACTCGGCGGCTTCAGAATGCGCAGGAATTAAGCGGTCAATAAATGTTCTTCCGGAACAAGATTCAAGGAAGCTCCAGGTCCAACTTCGAGTATTCAGAGTCGGACCACTTCGGCTTGCAGCTTGTCATATCGGGATCGCCCCGCATGAAACCATGACATATATGCATAGTCACTGCTCTATGTATGGTTTACACTAAAGCTATATACACTAGGGTTATCGGAGGTGGGACAATGAATTCGTACGAAGAGCAGAAGGAAGCCACGGGGCTTGAGTTTAAATACATGGTCAGCGGAGATTCGATCTCCAAGGGTGTTGTCTATGATGAAGCAAGAAGCAAGTATGTCATTCTGGAGGATAACTACGTGTCCCTGCTGCAGGGCAAGCTTAAGGGAGCTATGCGTAATACCGCCAGATTCGGCAATACGCTGATGAAGGGCTTCGGCAATCTGAAACGCGATGTGCTGAAAGACAAGCCGGATGTGGTACTGATTGAATACGGAGGCAATGACTGCGACTATCACTGGGAAGAAATTGCAAGCAATCCCGAAGCAGAGCATAATCCCAAAACTGATTTTCCGGCGTTCGAGCGGATGCTGCTGGATATGATTGATTACCTGAAGAATCAGGGGATTACGCCGATTCTGATGAGTCTGCCCCCGCTGAATGCGGACTACTATTTCAAATGGGTCAGCGGCAATAATCCGGACACCGAGCTGAACATTCTGAAATTCCTCGGCAGCGTCACCAAGATTTACTGGTGGCAGGAGCGGTACAACTCCGCAATTATCAAGGTCGCCGAGAGCACCAAGACCAAGATCATTGATGTCCGGGGCGCATTCCTGCAGCAACCGGATTACACCAAGTTTATCTGCCGGGACGGGATTCACCCTAACCGGGAGGGCCACCGGATTATCTATGACAAAGTCATGGATTTCATCCGTACAAGCGAACCCCATCTTCTGCTGGACAATTCGGCGTTACCGGGACACTGATTACCGGACAAGCGGAATATAGGTTAAGCAAACAACTGAAATTTCAGGGCAGCCCCTGCGGGCTCCATACATAGGGGTGTCCCAATCCGCCATAGCCACGTAATGGCGGATTGGGACACCCCCTTTTCATCTTCACAGGCTATGAACGCTTCCGGTACACTCCCGGTGCAACGCCGTACCGCTCCCGGAATACCCGGTGGAAGTAGGTATAGCTGCCGAAGCCGGTCTCCTCAGCAATACGCTCCAGTGTATAGTTGCTGTTGTCCATCAGCCGCAGCGCCATCGCCAGACGGACCTGCACCGCATATTGCATCACCGAATACCCGAATTGTTCCTTGAACAGATGAACCGCCCGGGTGACGCTGATTCCCGCATGGCGGGCCACATCCTCCAGCCGGATGGAGGATGTCGCATGCTCTTCCACATAATTCTTGATCTTCAGTCCCTGCAGGAGTGAAGAGGAGGATGAGGCCGGCGCTTCGGCGATAGCCCGGTCCAGCAGCAGGCACAGGGCCTTAAACAGCGCCTCAAGAATTTCCGGGCTGCCTCCGTCGATCCGCCGCTTTTCCAGAATTAATTGCTGCCAGATGCTATGCAGCTTGCTGTCTTCGGCAATCCTGGACTTCTTAGCCCTCACCTGCTTGTTCCACCACTCATCCACCCATTCACCTGTACACATGACATAATAGTCTGCGCTGAAGCCCAGCGGACTTTCTTTCTCGCCAATCCGCAGATCGTAGAGCTCGCCGGGACGGAACAGCAGCAGATCACCCGGCATCACCGTGACCATCACCCCGTCAATCAGCGCTTCACATTCCCCTTCTGCCTGGAGCCTGATGATATAGGTATCCAGCCCTTCCCGGAACAAATGCCAGAACGGCTGGATATGCCGGGAAAATGAGCTGAGATGAATGTCTACCCCGGTTGTACCCATCCTGGATCACCCTTCCTTGCTCTTGCCTCATGACCAGATCGTTGAGGTTCTTAACCATATTGTTTCTTCAAAGTGCAGCGGAATACCTTCTATAATGAGACTATTCCTACAAACTTTCAGGAGGTAACATAAGTCCTATGAGCAGCCCTACAGTCCGCGTAATCCAGACAGCCAAAGAAACCGGTGACCGGTTAACAGAATTACAGCCTCTGTCCTTCCGGCCCGATTCCGAAGAGAAGGAAATGGAATTGATTAACATTTATGAGGATTTGGAATATCAGGAAATTGAAGGCTTCGGCGGTGCGCTGACGGAAGCCTCTGCAGTCACGCTGGCCAAGCTTAGTCCGGAGAAGCAGCAGGAAATAATCGATGCCTACTTCCATCCGGAGCACGGAATCGGCTACACCCTGTGCAGATCACATATCCAGAGCTGTGACTTCTCAACAGGCAACTATGCTTATGTAGATGGCGTTGACCCGGAGCTGGCTACTTTCAATATCTCCAGAGATCAGGAGTCGATACTTCCGTTAATCAAACGCGCGGCTGACGCTGTGGGCGGGAGCTTCCGGCTGTTCTCCTCCCCATGGAGCCCTCCTGCCTTCATGAAGACGAACGGCGAGATGAATAACGGCGGCAAGCTGAAGCCGGAATACCGGGAAGCCTGGGCTAATCTGTTCGTGAAATACATTCAGGCTTACGCTGAAGCCGGCATCGATATCTGGGCGGTCAGTGTGCAGAATGAAGCCAAAGCCAAGCAGATCTGGGATTCCTGCATTTATACTGCTGAAGAAGAGAAGGACTTCGTACGCGATTATCTCGGTCCTGCCCTGGAAGCAGCCGGCTTAGGCCATGTCAAAATCATGATCTGGGATCATAATAAAGAACGGGTCTATGACCGGGCGAAGACCGCTTTTACAGATCAGGAAGCAGCAAAGTATATCTGGGGCATCTGCTTCCACTGGTATTCCGGTGATCATTTCGAAGCCTTGAGCGCTGTACATGAGCGTTTTCCTGACAAAAAGCTGTTCTTCAGCGAAGGCTGCCAGGAGGGCGGCGTACACCTCGGTTCCTGGAACACCGGCGAACGTTACGGCCATGATATTATCGGCAACCTGAACAACTGGATGTCCACCTGGACGGACTGGAATATCGTCCTTGATGAGCAGGGCGGCCCGAACCATGTGGGTAACTTCTGCGATGCGCCGATTATCGGTGACACCCTGAAGGATGAAGTAATCTATGAGAGCTCGTTCTATTACATCGGGCATTTCAGCAAGTATATCCGTCCAGGCGCCGTCCGTGTGGGCAGCTCCAGATATACTGACAAATTCGAAACTACGGCGTTCCGTAATACAGACGGCACCTATGCCGTGGTCGTGCTCAACCGCACGGACAGCAGGCTTCCATACACCCTGCACTTCCGGGATCAGCTGGCGGAGGGTTCAATTCCGGCCCATGCGATTCAAACCCTGCTGTTCCAATAAAAACACACAAAGGCGCTCCCAAGCTACGGCTTGAGGAGCGCCTTTATTCATATGGCCGGTCTGCATTTATCCGCCGCTTCGGTACCGCTGTTACGCAACCCTGCTATTTCTTCTTCTCCCCGGCGGTCTCCTGCGGCTGCAGCGAAACATACTTATCACCCAGGAGCTTCTGAAAGTAGGTCCGGTTATACAGCATACTAGGATGGCTGGGAAGCTGCAGCAGGGCCGTCTCATTGAAATGATTAGCCCGTTCATGCTGGCCCAGCCGGTCATAACAGAGCGCGAGCTGCAGATTCGGAATCCAGGTGGCGAAGGCCTCATTCTTCACACCCAGGGAAGCTGTCTGCCGGGGCAGCATAACAGCAAGCTCATACCAGTAGATCGCCGGATGAAGCTGGCCTTTCTCCACATGCCAGGCACCGAGCCGGCAGCAGAACTCGGCACGCGGGGAATCGTACTGCAGCGTCCGGGTGATCGCAGTGAACGCCGCTTCCTTGTCACCCAGCCGCTCCCGGCATTCGGCAAGCCGCAGGCAGGCCTGAATGTTATCTTCAACCCAGCCTTGACCGCCGTTCAGGAACAGCTCGTAATATTGGCAGGCTTCCCCATGGATTCCATGATCGCGCAGCTCATTGGCATAATAATATTGATCCCGCGGAGAGAAGACTTCCCCCTCAGCCACCCGCTTGCGGTAGATCCGCAAGTTGCGGTCCGTGTACTCTTTGTCTTTCTCATGGGTAATGCAGACATCACTGCTGTAAGAAGGGCCGTATACCTCCAGGTATTCATGCACCGGGCCGATCCATTTGAATCCGCAGGACCGGCGGACCAGCCGGTTGCGCCGCAAGGACGTGACCACCTTCCCCTCCGCGTCAAAAGCGAGATTATACTGCATGTTCACACTGTCCACATTCTCCGGGAGCGACTGCTTCAGCTCTCTGAACAGCACTTGATCACTTTCCATCAGATAGTCATCTGCATCCAGCCAGAAGATGTATTCCTTGGTCGCCTTGCTGAAGGCGAAATTGCGGGCAGCAGAGAAATCTTCGATCCAGGTAAAATCATATATCACCGCTCCGAAGGTTTCCGCAATCTCCTTCGTTCTGTCCGCCGAGCCTGTATCCACAATGATGATCTCATCCGCAATCGCGCGAGCAGAAGTAAGGCAGCGGGGCAGGCTCTTCTCTTCATTGCGGACAATCATGCATAAGCTAATTTCTATCATGGCAGCCTCCTAATCGGTATCCTCCTATATAAATATGCAGCCCCCTCCAATTGGAACTCCCGTTCCTAGCCAATCTGCTGCACTTAGTGCCACAATCACCGCTATATAATTTTATTCAGGACAAAAGAAACTTTCCGGAGGATACAGAGGTCAATACAGTAGAGAGAAAAGGGAGGGACCGTATGTACGGTGCAACGAAGGATTCCAATACTATGAACGCCGCCGCGTTAAAGACACTTATGGAAGACTATGGCGAGGATGTATGGAACTATGCCTACTACCTGGCCCGCTGCAGAAGTGCTGCTGATGATATCTCCCAGGAGACCTTCATCCGGGCTTATAAATACAGGGGTACTTTTCGTGGCGAAGCTTCCGTCAGAACCTGGCTGCTTCAGATTACCCGCAACCGCTGGCTGTCCTACCGCAGCTGCAGCTTCATCCGGCGGGTAACCTTACAAGATCACGCTGGCAGACCCGGCTCAAGCCCCTCCGCTGAAGAGACCTTTTTGCAGCAATCCTTAAGCAGTGAGGTGTGGAAGGTAGTTCTGCAGCTGCCGCGCAAGGCAGCAAGCCAATGAATATTGGGAAAAGGAAAAGGAGCTGAACAATTCATGAGCAAATTACCGGAGGAATGGGAACAACAGTTGAAGGAGAAGCCTTTTGAGGGCATGAATTTCACTCCGCAAATGCAGAAGAAGGTAGAGCAGCGTCTGGGAGGGTATCAGCCCAAGCCCAAGCGCTATAAGGTTCTTGCTTACGCAGCGGTACTGCTGCCGGTCATGGCCATGATGCTATGGTTCGGTTACAGCGGCCTGGAACCCGGCAAGCTTGCTGGACGTCTAACTCCCCTGGTATCGGAAGCTCCCCAGCCTCTGGAAACCGGAGCTGCGGATTTCTCCCCCGCCCCCACCAGCAATAACCAAAGCGTTCCAAGCAATGATTATGCCGTCGGCATCCGCAGCATTTATAATGCTGAAGTCCCTTTCCCTTCTGTTGAAGACAAAAGTGCTGAAGTATCGATCCCGCTGGCTGCCGTCCTTTCCGTTCCCGTTCTGGACGACGGAAACAGTCCTGCACATGTCACTCCGCCCCCGTTGCCCAAGATGACCTTCCCGCTGCCGGCCGGCATGGAAGATAAGCTGCAGGCGGCCCTCGTCTTCCAGGGCGATACCGGCAGTGCTTATATCCTGCTGGCCCCTGCCGGCTGGAAAGCTTCGGCTATTACTGGAGCCAACGGCTCCTTAGGGGCGACTTTTGAGGACCCGGATAATCCGGGGCAAACATTGCAATATTCCGATAATGCCTGGGGCTGTCAGGGCTGTGCAGTCGGCAGCATCGGGACCTATTTCCCCGGCAAGGCAGAATGGGCGGATGAATACGGATTGACCATTATTCCTCCTGCGTTCACCGAACAGTATATGGCGGGAACCGGAGGAGCCGATGCACGCACTGTGCGGTATTCTCTGCCTGCGGAAGCCAGCGGGTATGAAACAGCCGGAACGGCCTACTACGATGAAGGCGAATGGGGATATCTGTTCCGCAAGCTTGAGATAACCACCTCTTCAGCCTTTGACGGGCAGGATGTGATTGACAGCATCCAGGGATTTTTCGCAGCCCATCATGGTCCGCTCCTCCTTCCTGCAGCGCAGAATCCGGAATCTGCCGCAGGCAGTGCAGAATATACTACTCAGTCTCTCTACCTGGCTCTGGAACAGCGGGGCATGCAGCTCAGCCTCGTCCCGGATACCACTGAGCTCATGTTCAACAAGCAGCTGGCCGGTGTCTGGCCTGAAGAGCTGCTGATTGATAAGACCGATACACCGGCCCGGCCGGACCGGTTGTCCGTCTATACCTACGCTGACAGCCAGGAATGTGCCGAAGGTCTGGCTGCGTTGAAGCTGGAGATTAACCGTACGACAAACGACGGAGGAATGCGGATATACCCTCATGTCTTCAGGGAAGGGAAATTCCTTGTGGTGTACTGGATGGGCGGGGACAGTGCTGAGCCCTACGTTTATGACAAGACCATCAAGCTGGCGCTGCACAGCCTCGAAGGCGGCTCCGCCTCTGAAACGGACTGAGAATCCGCTTCAGTCTCAAAATGTGATTATTGCGGGAAATAAGGTCCTCTCAGTCCGCTTCACTATACTGCCAACCTATTGCCAGCCTGTGCTCCCGCACCACTTATCCCGGCTGCACACCTAGGTTATCCTCAATTCTTATCTTTGAAAATAGCACTGTCATGCGGACAGCCAGAGTGTTTTTTGTTATAATGTCGTAGAGTTAAAAAGTTGCACCTAAACCAGGCTCCATACCATCCATATACAAAAAGGGGACGTTACCTTTGTCAAAAATCATCAAAACCTTAACCATTGCCGGCAGTGACTCCAGCGGAGGCGCAGGCATTCAGGCTGACCTCAAAACCTTTGAGGAATACGGCACCTATGGCTTCAGCGCACTGACTACAATCGTTACCATGGACCCCGACCGGGGCTGGCATCATAATGTATATCCGATCGATGCCGCAATCGTCGCCGAGCAGCTCAAAACCATCTTCGCCGGCGGTCCCGTAGATGCCATGAAGACCGGTATGCTAGGCAGTGTTGAGATTGTGCAGGTTGCCGAGCAGGCGATCAAGAACAATCTGCAGACCAATGTAGTTATTGACCCGGTGATGGTCTGCAAAGGCGAAGATGAGGTGCTGAATCCGGAGAGCGCCAATGCGATCCGCGAACTGCTGCTGCCTCTGGCTACTGTAGCGACACCGAACCTGTTCGAAGCCGGTGTCCTCTCCGGAATGGGGAAACTGACTACTCTTGAAGAGATGAAAGAAGCGGCCCGCCTGATCCATCAGCTCGGCACCAAGAATGTTGTCGTCAAAGGCGGCAAGGCACTGGGCGGCGACATGGCGATCGATATCTTCTTCGACGGCAGCGAATATCTGGTGCTGGAGACGGCCAAGATCGAACCAGCCCACAATCACGGAGCCGGCTGCACCTTCGCCGCTGCTATTACCGGCGGCCTGGCTAACGGTTTGTCGGTGAAGGAAGCCGTGGTGAAAGCGAAGGACTTCGTGTCCGCAGCGATCCGCAACGGTTATGCCTTCAACCAGTATGTCGGCCCTGTGTTCCACGGCGGATACCGTCTGGAGAACTAGGAACAGCCAGTCTGCCGGATAACGGCGCAGCAAAAAACCTCTCTTCGGAAATGGGTGTGAACAACCCTTCGAAGAGAGGTTTTTTGTTATTTTCAGAGATGCTGATCTTGCACCCTGCTTACTTCGTAGCTTGTTCCTCCGCAATATGCTTCACAAACTCAATCGTCTTATCCTTATTGTCTTCGCCAAGCACACCGATAATGATCGATTTCACATTATAGTCAATGGGCAGTGCAGAGATGAACGGAGAGTCCATAATATCCACGCCATACAGCTCGCGCTTGCCGGTATCTTCATTCGTTCCCCATCTCATACGTGTATCGTCAGCAGCCAGCTTGCCGTCTGCCGTAATGGGTTCGAGATTCTGGAATCCAGCCTGTCCGCCGATCCACTCGATGGTTGCATCATCCATAATGACGATATCCGGCCGGTTGGCCGCCAGCTCGACCACAGCTTTCTGCATATGGTTCATATCCAGCGTATCAGCGCCTTCCCCGGTCTTGGGCAGATACACAATGGTCGCCTCTACCCGCTTCCACTGCGGATAAGCGTCAATGACCGCTTGCTCCAATGCCGCTGTATCCCCGCTGCTGTCCTTGGCCCCGAAATTACCCACGAACATAATGGTCGCATCCACCGGCGGCAGCGAAGCAAGATACTGTTTATGCTGATAGTTATCGTACAGTGCCTTCCCGCCAAAAATCAACACAAGCACTGCGACGATGGATAGGATAACATGCGTTTTGTAGAGCCGCATAAAGCGTTCCCATTGGCTTGCAGTCCCGGAGAACCGCCCGTATTTGGCGAGCCGCTGGTCTTCAGCTTCCTGAATCTCCTGCTCGTCCCAAGTATCCAGAATAAGCTTGTACGCCTGGAAATCCGCTTCATAGTCTGCTATTTCTTCATCCGTAGTAAGGGTCCGTCTGCGCTTCAGGAGCAAATCGAACCGTTTGTTCAATTCTTCTCTGGTTACGGTTTCAGTTAATCCTAGCCGCATGTACGCTTGCTTCAAGTTATCGTTCACATTCAGTTCTCCTTTGATATGTATGATGCATAATTCTATTTTAACAGACTTCGCCCTGTATTCTCCACTCTGGCTATTGATGGTCAGAACAGGCCCGCCGTCTCCATCAGCAGGAACTCCGTTTCGTTGTCTCCATACCGGTTGATGAAGCGTTGCCCGGGCAGGAAACCCGCCTTCTTATACACGGCAATAGCCCGGAGATTAAAGGCCGCAACCGACAACCGGAACCGCTTCGCGTCATAGGTCCGCTGTGCAAACTTCATACCCGCCTGCAGAAAAGCAAGCCCTTTTCCAGCGCCGGTCAGGTCCGGCCTTAATCCCAGTCCGATATCAAGCGCTGCACCATCCAGATAATATCCCAGCTCTACCCCTCCTCCCACCTGGGCATTCCTTCCGTAACAGAAGAATCCGGCCAGTTCCCCCTCCGCAGTACGTACGCTGAAGTAGGATCCGTCCATTAGCTCTTCGATATCCTCCGTTTCAGCAGAATCATCCATCATATTGTACAGAGAATACGGCGGTTCGTATTTCCAGTTAAGAATCGCTCTGGCTGACAGCTCATCCATTAACCGGATCTGATACCCGCTATATGCTTCGCTGCTCATAGTTTAACTCCTCCTGTTTCCTGTTTTCGGAATTCTGTGGGCGCAAGCCCGGCATGTTTCTTGAATTGCCTCGAGAAATAGAACAAATCGCCGAAGCCGAGCTGGTCGGCAATGTCGCTGACTGAACCGGAGGTGGTTGCCAGGAGGTCTTTGGCTTTTTCAATCTTTTGCCGGGTGATGTACTGGATGGGGGGGACGCCAATCTGCTGTTTGAACAGGCGTATCAAGTAGTTAGGGTGCATAAGCGCAATTTCGGCTAGGTCATGAATGGTAATATTGTGTTCGATATTCGCAGCGATGTAATCCAGAACGGCTGTCAGCTTCCGGGCGGAGCCCAGGTTCTTATAAGAGATTTCATCCAGCCTGAGGTTCATGATGTAATAGGAGATCAGCTCCAGAAGCTTGCTCTTGGCCAGCAGCGGGGCGTACACAGCGTCCGATTGGGCACTCCCTGTAACCCCTTTGAACGCCGCCTCCACAGCAGCAGGATTCTCCGGAATACATACATGGCTCATCTCCAGGATACGGAACAGGTTGATCTCTCCGACCTTGGCGCTGAAATGACACCAGTACTTGAGAAAAGGGCGTTCGCTGATGCATGAGTAGGATTGCTTCACACCCTCAGGCATCAGGATCAGCTCCCCCGGCTGCGGATAATATTCCTTATCCCCGATCTTCAGCCAACCTTCACCGCCGCAGATGTAATAGAACTTGCTGTAGTCCGGAGTATAGTCCAGATCCCTCCACTGTGTGGTGCACTGGTTATAGTCCGCCATGAGCAGGTCGACCTTCAGATTGGATAAGTAGCTGGTAAGCAATGCTTGATGATCCATCGTTCAGACCGCCTTAAAGGTTAATTTTGTACATCAGAAAGTTAATCGCGTACATTCTTAAATCCCCCTGCGGCCGGGTACAATGAAGGCGTTATATTAATCGCGGGAGGATGAGAGATTGACTATGAGCATGACAGATTATTTGCACCTTATCGACGAGACCATTAAGAACGGCCCCTACAAGGATGATTGGGATTCACTAAGGATGTATGAGGTGCCGCAGTGGTACCGCCAGGCCAAATTCGGCATTTTCATTCACTGGGGGCTGTATTCTGTTCCGGCCTTCAGTAATGAGTGGTATTCGCGCAATATGTACATCCAAGGTACGAAGGAATATGAGCATCATCTGGCTGTCTACGGGAACCACAAGGATTTCGGTTATAAGGATTTCATTCCCCTGTTCACGGCGCAGCAGTTCAACCCCGGCGAGTGGGCTGCCTTATTCAAAGCCTCCGGCGCCAAGTATGTCATTCCCGTTGCAGAGCATCATGACGGCTTCCAGATGTATAAAAGCGCTGTCTCCCATTATAACACGTACGAGATGGGGCCCATGCGGGATATTCTCGGCGAGCTGAAGGCCGCCTTCGGGAAGCAGGATCTGGAGCTGGGCGTCTCCTCCCACCGCGCAGAGCATTGGTTCTTCATGTCCCACGGCAAAGAGTTCGACTCCGATATCCACGAGCCGCTGGAACGCGGCGATTTCTACTGGCCGTCCATGCCGGAACCCGATCATCACGATCTCTACGGCTCCCCCCCGTCCGCAGAATATCTGGAGGACTGGCTGATCCGCTGCTGCGAGCTGGTCGACCAGTATCAGCCCAAGATCTTCTATTTCGACTGGTGGATTGAGAATGCTGTATTCAAGCCATATCTGAAAAAATTCGCTGCCTATTATTATAACAGAGCTGCAGAATGGGGAACTACGGCTGCCATTAATTATAAACATGATGCCTTCATGTTCGGCACAGCTATTCCCGATGTAGAGCGGGGGCAATTCGCTGAGCTGAAGCCATTCTTCTGGCAGACGGATACTGCAGCAGCACGAAACTCCTGGTGCTATACGGAGAATAATGACTTCAAATCGGCCGGAGAAATCATCCGCGATCTGGTGGATATCGTCAGTAAAAACGGCAATCTTCTGCTGAATGTGGGTCCGCGGGCAGACGGCAGCTTTGCCGATGAAGATAAAGCGATTCTGGCTGCTATCGGCGGCTGGCTGGGTACAAATGGTGAGGCCATTTATGATAGCTCCTTCTGGCGCACGTTCGGTGAAGGGCCGACACGCATTGAAGAGGGACAGTTCACCGACGGCAGCGCCAAGGTGTTCACCCCTGAGGACATCCGCTTCACCGTGAAGGGAAGCTGCCTGTATGCAACTGTCCTGGTGTTCCCTGCGGATGGCGTTGTGCGCATTACATCGCTCAGGGAGAAATCCCCCTATTTCGAAGGTATTATCCAAAAGATGTCCGTGCTCGGTTTCGATGAGCAGCCTGCCTGGGAGCGGGATGCAGAAGCATTAACGATCCGCACCACAGCGGTGGCCAGCGCCCTGCCGGTTGTGTTCAAGCTTGAACTTGCCTGATCTTGGCCTACTACTCTTCATAAACGGAAGCGGATCGTCGATGCTTTGAGGAAAGTGCATGGCTACTGGATGTACGCCCGGCTGAGGGAGAGTCTGTGATACGGATACGGATACGAATCCGTAGTCAGGCGGTCCCTAATCCAGACCATGCAGGCGCCTCCACTCTTCGGGCTGCATACCGGTAATCCGTTTGAACACAGCACAGAAGTAGCTGACATTCTCGAACCCTGCCCGCTGGGCGATTTCATAGACTCTCTGCCCTCTGCTGCTGAACATAAGCTGCTTGCTCCGGTTCACCCGCTGTTTGTTAATGTAGGCGACCGGCCGCTCGCGGACGGTGCGCTGAAACAGCCGGCACAGATACTGCGGCGACACTTCAGCCACCTCGGCCAGCTCCTTCAGCAGCAGCGGACGGTGCAGGTGGAGCTCTATATATTGCAGCACCGGCTTCATCCGCTCCAGCTCATTATCCTCATTCGAGGCGGGGAGCAGGCTGCGTTTCAGATCCAGAAGCAGCGAGTACAATAACTTCGAACGTTCCAGATTATCCTGAAGCTCATTGCCGTATGAAAGGGTAAGCATCTCCTCCAGCGGTTTCAGGATGGGCTCCGCTCTTAAGCTCCCCATTCCTGACTCGCGTATTCCGGCATAGAGCAGCATCTGGGCCGCTTCCCGCCCGTTAAAGGAAATCCAGGCCAGCTCCCATTCCCGGCTCAGCGGTGCATACGAATGGGGAACATCCGGATAGAGAAAGAAGATATCCCCGGGACCGGCAATATAGGATTTATCCCGGATATGCAGCTCTCCCTTGCCTCCAAGCACCTGGTGCAGCTGGTAATCCGGAAACCCCGCCGGACGTTCCGTCTCTTCCTGATGCTCCCAGTACCCGATGGTCGTAGCATAGAGCGGAAGCGGAAGCGTTTCTTCCATTTCGCAAAAGATCATTGTACTTCTCACAGGCGTCCCCCCTTTAAAAGCCCAGCGGGTTCTAACCGCCGGTATTCCTGTTCCACCTCCTCATCATAACGGCACGCAGTTTCAAATTCCAGTCTATTCTTGTTTCATATTTTGTTATATTCGATGAATATCATTATATATACCCCAGTCATTCTCCATTCTATAATATGAATATAACAATATAAGGAGATGTTAACTTGCGCCAGAAGCTCTCATACCAGCAGCCTGCAAACGGATATCCGGAGTGGAATAATAATCCTGAGCTATTTCAATTGAACCGGATAGACGCGCATGCCTCCATGATGTCTTTCCCGGCAGTGGCTGAAGCCCTGCAAGGAACTAAAGAAGCCTCATCCCGTTATCAATCCTTGAACGGAACCTGGAAATTCGCATTCGCCGAAACTGCGGAAGCACGGATTAAGGATTTCTATACCGCCGGTTATGACTCCGGAGACTGGGCGGATATTACCGTTCCCTCCCACTGGCAGTTCCAGGGATATGATTACCCGCAATATACCAATGTCCGTTATCCATGGGCGTTATCGGAGCCTGAGCTGAAGCCGCCTTTTGCACCGACCGTGTACAATCCGGTGGGCTCTTATATCCGCACCTTCACCGTACCCGAGACTTGGAATGGGCAGCCAGTGTACCTCAGCTTCCAGGGGGTGGAATCCGCTTTCTATGTCTGGGTGAACGGTGAGCTGGCAGGGTACTGTGAGGATACCTTCACGCCATCCGAATTCGATATTACTGCTTATCTGGTACCCGGTGTCAACAAGCTGGCTGTAGAAGTCTACCGCTGGTGCGATGCCAGCTGGCTGGAGGATCAGGATTTCTGGCGGCTGAGCGGAATATTCCGCGATGTTTATCTGTATACTGCACCGACTGTAAGGGTTGCTGATTTCTTCGTCCGCACCGATCTGGATGAGAAGTTTACCGATGCGCAGCTGAATGTAAATCTGACGATAGAGAATTATTTTGACAAGGTAATTGAGTCCCATTCGGTACAGGTGCAGCTCTATGACGGTAAAGAACAGCCCTTATGGGCTGAACCTGTCTCCGCCTCTGTCGCTTTCGGCCAGGATGGAATTCAGCAGCTACAGCTCTCCGCAGCAGTGACGAACCCGAAGAAGTGGAGCGCCGAGAAGCCTTATCTGTACACACTGGTTATTGCTGTATCAGATGATCAGGGACAAGTGCTGGAAGCAGTCAGCTGCAAAGTAGGCTTCCGTACCTTCGAGATCCATGAGGGTCTCATGAAGATCAACGGCAAACGGATTGTGCTCAAGGGTACCAACCGTCATGAATTCTCCTGCGACACCGGCCGTGCACTCTCCAGAGAAGATATGATCACCGACATCAAGCTCATGAAATCGCATAATATCAACGCTGTGCGGACTTCCCATTATCCGAATCAGTCCGTATGGTATGAGCTGTGTGACGAATACGGGCTCTATGTCATCGACGAGACGAATCTGGAGACCCATGGCTCCTGGCAATACGAGCAGCAGGAGCTGCATGAGCACAATGTCCCTGCCAGCCGGCCGGAATGGCGCGCCAATGTCATTGACCGCTGTAACTCCATGATGCAAAGAGACAAGAATCATCCGTCGGTTATCATCTGGTCGCTCGGTAACGAGTCCTTCGGCGGCGATAACTTCCTGGCGATGCATGACTATCTGTGGGAAGCCGATCCGACCCGTCCGGTGCATTACGAAGGGATTTTCCATTACAGAGCGTCAGAAGCCGCAAGTGATATCGAATCTACCATGTACATCAAACCGGATGATGTCGAGAGATATGCGCTGAACCATCCCAAGAAGCCATATATTCTCTGCGAATACAGCCATGCCATGGGCAACTCCTGCGGCGGTCTGCATCTCTACACCGAGCTGTTTGACAAGTATGACATCATTCAGGGCGCTTTTATCTGGGACTGGGTGGATCAGGCCATCCGCACGACTACCGTTGACGGCACAAGCTATCTGGCCTACGGCGGCGATTTCGGGGAAAATCCGCATGACGGCAACTTCAGCGGCAACGGCCTGCTGTTTGCTGACCGTACGGTTACTCCCAAGCTGCTGGAGGTCAAAAAATGCTATCAGAGCATTGTCATCACCGCACTGGATCTGCCGAACGGACGTCTACAGGTTCGCAATAACTTCCTGTTTACGGATCTGGCAGACTATCAGCTGCAATGGAAGCTTGCTCTGGACGGAGAAACCGCGCAGGAAGGACTGCTGCCGCTGTCCGCAGCACCTGGTGAAACCGCTGAAATTGCTATTTCATACGATCAGGACCTGCTTGAAACCGGTAAAGAAGCAGTACTCACAGTCTCATTCGTCCAGCAGTCCGAAACGGCCTGGGCAGGTGCAGACCACGAAATCGCCTGGGAACAGTTCGTTCTAATACCATACCTTCCGGCCAGCGCACCTGTTACTCCAGGAAGCACGCTGCAGGTCAATGAGCAAGACGGGCTGGTGACTTTTGCAGGCAGCAGCTTCGGAATATCGTTCGACACGGCAACCGGCGCCCTGGTTTCTTACCAGTCTTCCGGCAAAGAGCATCTGCTTGCACCGGCAAGACCTAACTTCTGGAGAGCGGTAACTGACAATGACCTCGGCAACAAGCATCCCGAGCGCTGCGCAGTCTGGAAGGAAGTCTCTTACAGCCGTCAGCTCACCCGGTTCAGCTGCCGGGTTGAGGGCAGTCTCGGTTTCGTGACCACTGAGTATCTGCTGGATACCCAGCCGAAGTCCTTGCTGCGTGTTCAATACGAGATCCGCACGGACGGCTCGGTAGAGATTGTTCAGGAGCTTCAGCCGGGCAGCAGCAAGCTGCCGGAGATTCCGGAATTCGGCATGGCCTTCGAGCTGGACAGCAGCCTAGACACTATCTCCTGGTACGGCCGCGGCCCGCATGAGAACTACTGGGACCGGCAGTCCGGAGCTCCGCTGGGACGTTACAGCGGCACTGTCAGCGGGCAATACACACCATATCTCCGTCCGCAGGAATGCGGCAACAAGACGGATGTAAGATATGCTTCTGTCACTGCAGGCAGTGATGGACACGGCTTGCATGTAGAAGGTGCATTGCCAATTGAGATCAACGCTCTTCCTTGGAGTGCCGCTGAGCTTGAAGCCAGCGATCATGGCTACAAGCTTCCTGTATCCAACAAAACGGTGCTGCGCGTGAACTATAAGCAGATGGGTGTCGGCGGTGACGACAGCTGGGGTGCACCGACCCATGAGCAGTTCACCCTGCCTGCTAACCGTCCGTATTCGTTCCGCTTCACGCTTTCACTCGTGTAAGTTGCCTCCCAAGTAGAAACGGTACCGTCCTTTTATATGGACGGTACCGTTTCAGCGAGACATAGAAGGATAAGTTATCGTGTGAAGCATGTTATATTTTCAATAAAGAGGTGTCCCGGCAGCCGGTACTGCGGCTTGGGACACCTCTTTTCGCTTGTTCATTACCAGCTTTTTTCCTGCTCATGCCAACCTCACCGCACGGTTAAGAACCCATTCTCCTAGTGCACACTAGCGTGCAAACAATTCATGACCATAATGCAACATTTCCCCTTCTCCAAGCGGCTTGGAGGGACAATTCTTGTATTTCATACAACAATCTATCCCCACACCCTTGTTTCTGCGAAACCAAGTTGCAATACGTACATCATTTAAGGTTTACAGTGTAAATTCAAGCACCTGTATTCAGCATTCACTGGTCTATGAACTTAAACTAACCGGGCAGTAAATGGCTGCATCGCCCTTCGGTTTCTCAGCAAATATTTATCTTGAATAATCCCCTCACTCCGGTGAAAATAAAGTCATATAGGAGCATTACAGAGATTAAACTAGTGTTAACCCTGAATACATTCATCATTTATATTTCCAGGTGAGGAGATATTATATGTCCGACACAGCCGCAACCATCCGGGATGAAATCTTAGACTCCATTTCAGAGATTTTCGGGGTGCACGTTACTGAAGCTACGCAGATTGATCAGGGTTTCCTGAATCTGAAATGGAAGCTTGAAAGTGATCACGGACGTTTATTCGTGAAGCAATACAGCAAGATACGTTATCCGGAACACCTCACCCACGGACTTGAAATTTCATTGACTCATCAGGATCAGCTGCAGCTGCAGGGCATCCCGGTTCCGAAGTTATTTTCACATCAGGGGAAATATGTCTTACGAACGCCTTCGCAGGAACGGTATGTGCTGATGAACCTGTGTGACGGAAGCAGTATTGAGCCGGGCTCAGCAAGTGAGCCCCAAATGTATGCACTGGGGAGCGTAGTCGGCCGGATGCATAAGCTGCTGAACACGGACCTGACTCCATTGCCCCTGCACTGGAATATACGGACCCAGGAAGCTATGGTGAAGCACTGGGACAAAAGATACCTTCAGGCCACCACCCTTCATAATGGCGAAACGGTTGCAGCGCTTGAGATTCAGCGGAGAATTATTGATGGAATGGACACCGGTATCTTTGCAGACTGCGAACGGGGCTGGGGGCACTGGGATTTGTTCGTCGATAATATTCTGTTCAGCGCCGATGAAGTAGCCGCTATCCTTGACTTCGACAGACTGCATTTCGTGTACCCGGAGTTCGATATATCACGCCCCATCCTGTCCTGCGCCTTGTCAGGCAACCAGCTCCGGCTGGACCGGGTCCAAGCCTTTGTGACCGGCTACCGCGAGCATATCCCATTACCCGTTAACAAATTGATCCGTTCCATTAAATTAACGTGGTGGAGGGAAGCCGAATGGATTGCGGTTCCCCAAAAGGATGAATTCACACCGCTCATCCGGTTCCGCCACGAAAATAATTGGGTCGCCGCCAACTGGGACCGCCTGGAGGATATTTTCACCGGAATTTAAGCTGCCTCAATGCTGATACAGCCGGATGCTTGACACCGTCATCACCGCCGGCAGCGCAGCTTCGTCCACCGCCACATTGTCATACCAGCCGCCCACGGCAAGATTAAGCAGCAGATAAAAAGGCTGATCAAAGGGCATCACCCCCGGCTCCAGACCCCGCTCCGCGAAGCAATGCCCGTCGACCAGCCAGCGCATGGAACCGGCTTCCCATTCCAGCGCATACTCCCGGAACTCGTTAATCGTTCCGTTCTCCAGCTCATAGGTGAACTCTTCGACGACTTTCTGCGCAAGATCCGGTCCATAATGCAGCGTTCCCGCAATCTGCCGGGGCAGGCGTCCCTTCGCCTCCAGCATATCGATCTCCCCGGAGGCGGGCCAGGGCCCGTAAGCCTGATCCTGCGGAAGCAGCCAGATGGCGGGCCATATTCCCTGCCCTACCGGCAGCTTGGCCCGCACGACCAGTCTGCCGTAGCAGAAAGAGAACTGGTCCCGTGTATCCAGGCGAGCCGAGGTATACGCGAAGCTGCGTCCATCCTGCTCCACAGTTTCGCGGCGCGCACACAGCTGCAGGCCTTCTTCTCCAATAGACAGATTCCCCGGATTCCCCGTATAAAACTGCTGCTCCCCGTTGCCCCAGCCCGGATACACCGGCTTCCCGTCATTGTCTAATAAGTCATTGCCCAGGCGGATATTCCAGCTCTGCAAATCCGCATTTCCGCTTACGAAATCCTGCTCCCATACAAGCTTGTTCATCCTTCGCACACTCCCTTCAGTTAATCACAGCATACTTAATTTCCAGACCCGGTGGGTGGAATCCAAAAAATTGGGATAGGGTCAATAATCATGGCCTTTTTTCCTCTGCCCTTTTCTCATACGATGAAAGAGGAAGGGGGCACAGCACATGTTCCAATACAGAACGGAACAAATGAAAGCGCTTGTCAGACAGTGGCAGCTGCAAAGCATGGTAATACCGGGCATTCTCTGGATGTTCATCTTTTGTTATATCCCTATGTTTTGGCTGATCATCGCCTTTATGGACTTCAGCATTGCTAAGCCTATGCTGGAGTCGCCATTTGTCGGGCTGAAGCATTTTCAGGATTTTATGACGGATGACCGGTTTTGGCGCTCGATCCGCAATACCCTCGGGATGAGTACGATTAAGCTCGTACTTGGTTTTCCAATCCCCATTCTATTCGCCCTGCTGCTTAATGAAATCCGGGGTCTGCGGTTTAAGCGCACGGTGCAGACAATCTCGTACCTGCCCCATTTCATCGCCTGGACGATCTTTGGCGGAATCGCACTCAACTGGCTGGGGGAGGGCGGTGTCATTAACCAGCTGATGATGGCGATCGGGTTCCAGGACCGGGAAATCCTGTTCAACAGCGACCCTAAGTACTTCTGGTGGATTACCTTTTTCACCGATACGCTCAAGGAAACCGGCTGGAGCGCCATTATCTACATAGCAGCCATAGCCGGTATTGATCCGGGGCTGTATGAAGCAGCCGAGCTGGACGGCGCGAACCGCTGGCAGCGGATGTGGCATATTACCGTGCAGAGCATCCGCCCCACGATCGCGATTCTGTTCATCCTTGCGGTCAGCGGGATCCTCGGCAGTAATTTCGAGCAGATCTTCATGCTTAAGAACAACATGAATATGAAGATGGCGGAGAGTCTCGACCTCTACATTTACAACATGGGGCTGGTCTCCGGGCGTCACTCCTTCTCCACCGCCGTCCTGTTTGCCCGCTCAATCGTAGCGCTGGGGCTGCTGCTGTTGGCCAATCAGACCTCCAAGAAGCTGACCGGCGACAGTATTTTTTAGAAGAAACGAATGATGAGCGGCGAAGCCGACTCCACCTGGAAAGGAGACAACAGATTCATGGCAAGACGCGGAAGATTCCGGCGGATTGGCGCTTTTGAGGTCGGCAATACCCTGCTGATGCTGGCGGTCTGCTTTCTGACGCTGTACCCGATGTGGTTTGTACTCGTCAACTCGCTGAATTCACCGGCGCAGGCCTCGCTGGGTACCGTCAACTGGTTTCCCAAAGAGCTCTCGCTGGCCAGCTACAGTGTAGCCTTTAATGATAGAACGCTGATGAACGGCTTCTACATCACAACTATGCGTACGGTAATCGGGACTGTGGTGCATGTGCTGTTCACCGCTATCGTAGCCTACGGAATGAGCAAGTCCAATCTGATGGGCCGCAAGCTGTATCTCAAAATCTCTTTGATTACGATGCTGTTCTCAGGCGGGCTGATCCCCTCCTTTATTCTCATGACGAAGCTGGGCCTGTATGATAGTTTCTGGGTATTCATCATCCCTTCCATGTATACTTTTTTTAATATGGTTATATTTATGAGCTTCTTCCGCACCATTCCAGACAGCCTGGAGGAGTCTGCCAAGGTGGACGGGGCTTCGGATTATGGCGTTCTGTTCCGGATTGTCCTGCCCAACAGCATGGCTGTCATTGCCACCATCTCCCTCTTCTCTGCAGTCTATCACTGGAACGACTATTATCAGGGAGTCATCTATATCCATTCCCAGGAGCTGCTGCCGCTGCAGACCATGCTGTACAAAATCATTGCCGAGAACTCCATGTCCTTCATGCAGCAGCAGGCGATGGCGCAATTCGGCGCAAGGCTTCCCGGCAACTCGATCAAATTCGCCTCCATGATGGTGGCTACGCTGCCTATCCTCATCTTCTACCCTTTCATCCAGCGCTATCTGGTCAAAGGTGTAATGATAGGTGCTATTAAAGGCTAGCCGTAATGAAGCATTCTACACACATACAGAAAGGATGATTATGCCTTGAAAAGCAAATCTGTCAAACCATTCTTAGCCATTATTCTGGCTGTAATCCTGACGTTAACTATGGTCGCTTGCAGCAGCAATTCCGCCAATAAGGAAAGCGCACCCACAACAGCGCCGCAGGCTGATACTACACCGGCGCCTCAGGCAGAAGCCACTCAGAATCCTGATGAACCCGCCTGGAAGCTTGATACCAGCCCTATCGATTTAACCTGGTTTGTTGGAGCGAACTGGTATGCACACACCTGGGGCGAGAGCCTGGCTTCCAAATATGTAACGGAGAAAACAGGTGTCAATGTCAAGCTGGAGGTCCCTTCCGGTGAAGCTAACGAGCAAATTACTCTAATGATGACATCGGGCAAGCTTCCGGACCTTATTTCTATGGGTT
Organism: Paenibacillus sp. FSL R5-0912; assembly: GCF_000758605.1. Taxonomy (NCBI): domain Bacteria; kingdom Bacillati; phylum Bacillota; class Bacilli; order Caryophanales; family Paenibacillaceae; genus Paenibacillus; species Paenibacillus sp. FSL R5-0912. Next base: position 3,158,710 of record NZ_CP009282.1, on the reverse strand, counting down.
CCTGGGAAACCGCTGTCAAAAAGCTGTGGGAAGGCGATCATGTCTATGCCCTCAATGAATTGGCCGATCAGTACGACCCTTACTTCTACAAGGTCGCAGGTGACGGTACGCTGAAGTGGTACCGCCAGGAGAACGGCAACACTTATGGGGTTCCGAATGACTCCTACAGCCCCAACCTGATGCATGAGACCGGCATGACGGCCGCCAATCAGACCTTCCTGGTCCGCAAAGATCTGTACGAGGAAATGGGCAGTCCGGACCTCAGTACCCCGGAGGGCTTCCTGGGTGCGCTGCAGCTGCTGAAGGATAAGTATTCCGAGTATAAGGGTCAGCCTATGAGCCCCTTTTTCGCCCAGGGAAATGTCCCTTACGGGATGACGGAATATCTGCAGAATCTGCTGGCCGTTCCGCATGAGAAAGACGGCAGCGTATATGACCGGGTGACCGACCCGGATTATATCGCCTGGCTCAAAACCTTCCGTACCGCTTACGAGCGCGGACTGCTTAACGTAGATTTCCTGGTGGATTCCGATACCCAGGTGGAAGAGAAAACGAACAACGCCCGCTACTTCATGATGATCCGCGAATGGACCGGCATGACGGCTGTCAATCCGATGCTGGCTGCGGGTGCTAATCCGGACTCCAACTACATCGCAGTTAACGGGCCGCAGAACAGCAAAGGTGACAGTGCCAAGCTGTTCCCCGGCAACATGGACGGCTGGATGGTAACCATGATCAGCAAATCCACCGAGCATCCGGAGCGTGCGATCCGCTTCCTGACCTACCTCGCCAGTGAAGAGGGCCAGCGTGACCTGTTTCTCGGCAAGGAAGGCGAAACCTGGGATACGGTGGACGGCAAACCGCAGCTGAAGGCTGAATTCACAGACATGCTGGGCAGCAATATCGAGAAGCTGGAGAAGGAATACGGCATACTGGATACCTACTGGATGATGCGCAATCCTGTTATCGTCAACCAGTGGAGACCGGAGAAAGCGCCTGTGATCAAGCAGATGGAAGACTTCGCGAACGCACAGGCCGATATCGACAGCGGTATCTACAAAGGGCTGGACCCGCTTGGCGATTCGGATGTAGCGGTGGCTTGGGCGCGTATCTCCCAGAACTGGGAAGAAGTACTCCCTGAGCTGATTACGGCCAAGGACGAAGCTGCTTTTGACAAAATCTTCGACAGCTTCCTGTCCCGCCGCGACAGCTATGGCTTCGAGCAGGTTCAGGAGTACCGCCAGACGGAGCTGGATGCACGCAAAGCCAAAATGGCGGAATAATGTCTTAAACTATGCCGGCGGCCGGAATGGCGGCCGGTCTTCCCTGCTTAGAGGGGTTTCTCCCCTTACGCCGCAACGCCTTATTACCTACCAGCCGGTTTGTAATATATGGTATATTACAGGGATGGGAGGGTAACCAGATGAAGTATTTGCTGACTACGATGAGGAAGCTTTACCGGAATTCCCACATCTCAACCAAGCTGTTTTTGGCCTTCAGCCTCATGATTGCCATACCTGCGTTTGTGGTCTCCTTTTTATTCATCCGCACGCAGGAAAGCCAGCTCTACAAGGAAGCTATGGCGGAGGGCAGCAATCATGTAGCGCGCCTGAATGAGCGGCTGCGCAGCCGGATGGATATTCTTGAGAACGCTTCCTCCACCGCTCTGACCCAGAAGGGATTTGTGGATTTCATCCACACCAATATGCGCGGGGACGGCCTGCGGCTCGTGAAATTCAAGCAAGACCAGTATGAGCAGATGCATAATATCATTCAAAGCCATGAGCTGATAAGTGAGCTAAGCTTCTATGTCGATAACCCGGATGTATACGAAATCTGGCCTGAAATCTACCATTACAGCAAGTTTTGGCCGCAGGATTACTGGATGACGCTCCGGGATGAAGGTGGGGCCGCCTTCCGCTTATCCGCCTTTAAGGATGGCGAGGATACGTTATCCTACTACAGGCTGGTGAGGCTTCAGGGCCAACAGCAGAAGCTCCCTACGATTATGGAAATCCGCGCCAGGCACAGTGTTTTTTTCAGCGATCTGCTTGAAGACACCCACGGAGATTTCTTCACCGTAGTAATGGACGGAACGAGTGCTTTCCGGAATGTATACAATCCGGGGCATGAGTTCCCGCAGAATGCCGGGGAGAAGCTGGACGGAATTCTTAGCCGGATTCACGAACAGCTGGATGTGCTGCAGCAGAATAACCCGATTAAGATTCACTCCGGGGATCAAACCTACTACGCGCTGTATCGCTACATCGCTCCTCTGAACGCCTATGTGGTCGATATCGCCTCCCATCAGGCGCTGATGCAGGGCCCGCGGAACTGGTACCTGATTGTGATCACCGTCACCTCCTGTGTGCTGCTGCTTATGCTGCTGCTCGTTTCACAGATGACCCGGCGTATATTCCGGCGGCTGGAGAAGGTGCTCGTCTCTATGCGCAAGGTACGCAGGGGGCAATTGGATGCGAAGATTGATACAGGACTCCGGCATAACGAAACCGGTGACGAAATCGACTACGTGGCCGTCAGCTACAATAATATGCTGGACGAAATCCAGCACCTGATGACACAGGTGGTGGATAAACAGCTTATCGCCAAGAACGCGCAGCTCCACTCCCTGCACTCACAGATCAATTCCCATTTCCTGTACAACGCCCTGGAGTCGATCCGGATGCATGCGGAAGTCCAGCAGCAGCCGGCTATTGCGGGTGCACTGGTCTCTTTAGGCTCTCTGCTGCGTTATAGCATGCAGTGGCGCAGCGATACGGTTGCCCTCAGTGAAGAGCTTGCCAACATCCACAGCTATATCCGGTTCATCAACTTCATGGAAGGCGGAAGCATTGAATTATCAGCCGCTCTTCCCCCGGAGGTGCAGCGCTATACGATTCCCAAAATGTGCATGCAGCCTATCGTAGAGAATGCCGTGCATCACGCAGCCCCTGCAGGCGGCAGTGTACATATCCAAATTACTGTAAGGGTAGAGAATGATAGCCTGCTGCTGATAGAGGTCCGCGATGACGGCGCAGGTATTGATCCGCAGATGCTGGAGAGGCTGCAGTCTGTGCTGCGGGGTGACTCGGATACGCCGATTATTACCAGCAAGAACGGGCTGGGTCTGGAGAACGTGCATAAGCGCCTGCAGCTGCATTACGGCAAGGGCTGCGGACTTTGGATTGACAGCGTGCAGAGCGCCTATACCTGCGTAACCATACGGCTCCCTTGGGAAAATGTGAATCTTGGAGGATGGTAGGCATGATCAATATTCTGGTTGTGGATGATCAAAAGCAGATCCGTGACGGCCTGCAGGCTATGCTGCGCCAATTCCCTCTGCAGCTTGACCATATATACAGCGCTGTGAGCGGAATTGAGGCACTGGAGCTATTGCGTCAGCACAGCATCCAGCTCGTGATTACCGATATCCGGATGCCTGATATGGATGGCCTGGAGCTCATGGCTCAGACCAAAGAGGAATGTATTAAGGTTGATTATCTGATTATTAGCGGCTACAGCGATTTCGCCTATGCCCAGAAGGCCATTGAGCTTGGGGCTAAGGGTTATCTGCTCAAGCCTGTGAAGCGGGAGGATTTGCAGTCCTCGGTGGAGCATGTCTGGCAGGAAATTCAGACACGAATGTCGCTCTCGCGTAATCTCGAGCAGTTGTCCCGCCGCGCCATGGAGTCTGACCGTAAGGAGCTGCGCATGTATATGCTAGGCGCGGCGGGTGATGAAACGTGGATTAACACGACTGAGCAGCAGAATGCAGAGCTATGGCGCAGCTACCGGCTCTGCATTCTGCGCGAGGAGCTGTGGATTAACCAGCCGGGTGCCAGCAGCAGCCATAGCATAGAATCTATTGCTTACCGCGTATATGGCAGACAGGGTTGTATCTGTCTTCAGCACCGCCCCCACCTGATCCTGGCGGTTGATGCAGCCATAGATCCGGGGGTCTTCCCTGCTGCGCTCCAAACCGAGCAGATTGAGGCCATTACCGCAATGACCCGCCCGCAACAGGGATTAAGGGAGCTTCCGGGCAGCTATACGCTGGCATTGGAGCTGTACCGCCATAGCTTCCTGTTTCCAGATAAACGTTGCCTCCTGCCCGCGCATATTGAGCGGCTGGAGCAGCAGTGGGAGCTCCCCTATGAGGAGCTGTATGCCCTGTTCCAGTTAACCGGCACTAAGAATGGTGGCAGAATTACGCAAGGAATCTCCGGCCTATTCCATAAGGATGTACTGCAGCGGTATCACATTCGATATACACAGCAGCTATGCCGGGCCGTAGTCCAGATGATGGAGGAATATGAGCGTGTAATCCGCCCGTACATGGGAGAAGAAGCGCTGGACTTAGACTCTCTGCGCAACCTGTTCGACTATCCGGGCATCCGCGATTATATTCAGGCGCTGCAGCAGCAGCTGCTCCGGCTGAACCAATTTTATTATGAATACAAATGCAGCTACCGCAACTCTCAGGACTTGAACGAAGCTATCCGTTTCATCCACGAGAATTACCACAAGCCGCTGGATCTCGCGATGGTGTCCAACCATGTGTCGCTGAATTACGCTTATTTCTCCAACCAGTTCAAGAAGAATATCGGCAAAGGCTTCGCCGAATACCTGCGTGATGTGCGTCTGGATAAAGCCCGGCGTCTGCTTGCAGAAACGGACCATAAGATCGTCGAGATTGCCTCCATGGTCGGATATGAAAGCTACAAAAGCTTCACACGGGCCTTCCGGGATGTGATGCATATGCAACCCACGGAATACCGGCAGCTGATCCGCCGCAGGCATGGCAGAGAGGGCGATTACCAGGATAACGTGCTATAGACCAAGGGAAACGCTGCCAGATGAAGTCCTTGTGAGCAAAAGCCAAAAAATTGGGTCATAACAAAAAGTATTGTCCCTTTTAGCGCGATATTAGTTTCGATAGAATAAAGATGTTCTCTCACATGTAAGCGGTTACCTTCACTACCATTTAATTAAAGGAGGGCAAGTATGAAGCGACTTCACCTAACGGATATCGGATTTAAACAGAAGGTATTATGTTTGTTCCTGAGCTTAGTGATGCTGGCCGGCATCGGCCTGTGGCCTGCTTCGAGAATTCAGACTGCAGCAGCAGCAGGTGTCACTGTTAGCTCCATGACCTATTTTTCAGCGGCAGACGGTCCAGTTATCTCCAAATCAGGGGTTGGACAAGCGAGCTACGGTTTCGTAATGCCAGTGTTCAACGGCGGCTCCGCCACCTGGAGTGATGTATCGGACGATGTGGGCGTCAAAGTGAAAGTAAGCGGCAACTGGATAGACATCGACAGCGCAGGCGGCTATGTCTACAACCAGAACTGGGGGCACTGGAGTGACGGCGGGATGAACGGCTACTGGTTCACGCTCTCCGCAACAACCGAGATCCAGCTCTACTCCAAGGCTAATAGCGCGGTCACACTTAATTACACACTGGCCTTTCAGAACCTGAACACAACAACCATCTCGGCTATGGCGCCTACACAAGGGCCGCAGATTACAGCAGGCTTTACAGGCAGCGCAGGCTTTACCTACCCTACCTTCAACAATGATCCGGCCTTAACTTATGAAGCCGTGGCGGATGATCTGAAGGTGTACGTGAAACCTGTTAACAGTAGCACCTGGATTGATATTGATAATAACGCAGCCAGCGGCTGGATTTATGACAGCAACTTCGGCCAGTTCACCGATGGTGGCGGAGGCTATTGGTTTACCGTTACTGAATCCATGAATGTCAAACTGGCCTCCAAGACCTCTTCCGCGAATCTCATCTATACCATCACCTTTAATACACCTGTTAGAAATTCGTACGTACTGACTGCTTACGACGGCACAGCTTACACAGCGGATAACAACGGCTCCATCGGCTTCCCCCTTCCTAAAATAGACGGAGGCGCACCGGTTGGCAGCGAGCTTGGCAAATTCGTCTATCAGATCAAAGCGGGCGGCCAGTGGGTGGATCTGAGCAATTCCGGACAGAGCGGATTCGTCTATGCCGGCAACGGCTATAATAATATGTCCGCTGCCAACCAGTGGGGCTACTGGGCCGATTACATCTATGGCCTGTGGTTCCAGCCGATCCAGGTGAATATGGAAATCCGCATCGGGTATCCGCTGAACGGGCAGCAAGGCGGAAATGTCGGCAGCAATTATGTCTATTACACCTTCACCGGTAATCCCAATGCCCCGCGTCCCGATGAAAGCGACCAGGAAGATATTACGCTCGGAACACCTTCGGACCCTGCCGTAGCAGGTATGAACCTCCTCTGGCAGGATGAGTTCAGCGGGACAGCGCTCGACACCGGCAAATGGAATTATGAGCAGGGGTACTATATCACGAGTGATCCCAATAGCTGGGGCTGGGGCAATGCCGAGCTGCAGCATTATACGAACAGTACCCAGAATGTATTTCTCCAGAACGGACAGCTGAATATCAAGGCCATTAATGAGCCAAAGTCCTTCCCGCAGGACCCGAGCCGGTATGCGCAGTATTCCTCCGGCAAAATCAACACCAAGGATCATCTGTCCTTCCAGTACGGCCGGGTGGACATTCGGGCTAAGCTGCCTACAGGCAATGGGATCTGGCCTGCACTGTGGATGCTTCCGGAAGATGCTGCTTACGGGGCATGGGCCGCATCCGGTGAAATCGATATTATGGAAGCCAAGGGACGGCTTCCCGGCACGACCAGCGGCGCCGTACATTTCGGTGGACAATGGCCTGTGAACCGGTATATTTCCGGTGAATATCACTTCTCTGAGGGGCAGACCTTCGCGAACGATTATCACGTCTATTCCATCGTCTGGGAAGAAGACAATGTGAAATGGTATGTGGACGGTAAATTCTTCTTCAAGGTCAACAGAGAGCAATGGTATTCCGTAGCGGCACCGAACAATCCAAATGCCCCCTTCGACCAGCCCTTCTATCTGATTATGAATCTGGCGGTCGGCGGACATTTTGACGGCGGGCTCTCCCCCGCTCCGTCTGATATCCCGGCAACGATGCAGGTAGATTATGTACGGGTCTACAAGGAAGGCAGCGGCGGCGGGAATCCGGGCAATCCCGGCAACGTTCCGGTTAGTGGTGTCACCGTAACCCCTTCCACCGCCCAGGTGCAGGCCGGACAGAGCGTCCAGCTGACCGCCAATGTGGCACCGTCTGGTGCAACTAACCAACAGGTTGCCTGGACCGTATCCAACAGCAGTACCGCCTCCGTGAACCAGAATGGTCTCGTAACCGGTCTTGCACCGGGTACCGCAACTGTTACGGCAACAACGGCAGACGGCAACAAAACCGCCTCCAGCACGATTACGGTTGTGTCCCCTCCTCCGGCGGTCATTGTGATCGGCGATCAGGTGCGCGGCCTGAAAAAAACAGGCAATAACCTGCTGTTCTATGTGAACGGCGCAACCTTCGCCGACCTGCATTACAAAATTAACAACGGCGGACAGCAGAACGTCGCAATGACCTCCGCGGGCAACGGCAACTACACCTACGCGGTAAATAACCTTCAGCAGGGTGATACCGTGGAATACTTCTTCACGTACAACCCGGGTCAGGGGGCACTGGATTCCCCATGGCAGACTTATGTGCACGGGGTGACCCAAGGAACCCCCGAATAACCGTAGCATGGTTGGAGCAGATAAGTGACCGAAATATGTAGTCGCTTCATATGACCTCTGTCACAGGGGAGGAGGAAGTCTCAGGACTTCCTCCTCCCCTGTTTTTTCGTATGCCAGGCAACAGGAATGCAGCACAAATAAAATAACCGGAAACAAAATGTGACCAAATACCGTCCTTAAGGGTGTTATAGGTAAAGGAGGGCATAACCTCATGCAGCAACCCATGACCCGGCCGGGCAATCATGTGATACAAAGTTACGAGGTCTACTCAGATATGCTGTTCCGGATTGCCCTGATCCATCTGGGCAGCCGCCAGGATGCCGAAGAAGCCACTCAGGATACCTTCATTAAGCTGATGGAGAAAGCTCCCGCATTTAAGGATGACGAACATCAGAAGGCATGGCTGATCCGGGTAATCACCAATCATTGTAAAAATCTGCTGGGCAGGGGCTGGCGCAAGCGCGAAGTCAAGCTGGAGGGCACTGAGCCGGTCGCGGCCAACACTCCCGAGGATATGGCGATCCTGCAGCTTGTGCTGGCGATGCCGGTAAAGTATAAAACGGTGATTCACCTGTATTATTACGAGGATTACCCCATCCAGGAAATCAGCAGGATTCTGCAAATCAGCGAGTCTGCCGTGAAGATGAGACTTCAGCGGGGACGTCAGCTGTTAAAACTGGAGCTGGAAGGAGCGGAACCGGAGTGAAGGAAGAAGAATTTCGTACAAACTATAAGAAAGCGGTGAATTCAATGAAATCCAGTCAAACAATGAAACAAGGATTAGTCGATAAAATGGAGCAGAAACGCCGTCCGCGTAAAATAGTCTATGTGGCAGCAAGTGTGCTGCTCGCCGCCGGAATCGGCTTGGCCGGACCAAGCATTATGCAGCAGCTGAATGGAACAGCCTCCCCGGGTCAAGTGGCTCAGGTAGATCCGGGCACGCCCGCTGCGGGTACCTCGGCAGGTATCGTCATTCCCAAGATAGAGCTGCCGGATAAAAGCTCCGGTGTTTCAGCAGATATGATCGCCCTTGTCGTATATAAGGGCAATATCTATACGCAAGCGGCGACCCGTATCGATGCGGCCGATGCCCCCGCACTGCTCGGCGAGAAGCTGGGCCGGACGACAGGCGGCATCGATGAATGGAGCGGCAAGGATGACTATATCGAGCTGGCCTCCAATATTGGCGAAGCGGATATCTACACTGTGAAGGGTTACGATTCCGGGTTCCTGGTGATGTCCTATACGGAGATTGATGGCCAGGTATATGCGGAGCTGTATGAACACACGAATGGCATTACAATAAGCAGCGGCGCTGATCTGTTCGGCAAGCTGAATCTGGAAGGCCGCATTGCCTCCGCCCAGTGGGAGAGCTTCAGCAGCTGGAACAACGGCCAGCAGCAGTACCTGCCGCTGCCGGAGGGTGCCGCGCTGGATGGCTTCCTGAGCGCGCTTAATGCCGCCAAACCACTGGCAGCAGAGCCGCTGACGGAGCAAGGCATCTATGACAGTGAAGACCGCAAGATCATCTACCTGCAGCTGGATGACAAGGCCCGGGTGGAGCTGACCCTATTCGGCCAGGGACTGGTACGCTACGGCAATGCTCCGGTATTCTTCGAAGTCGAATCCGGTGCTTTCCAGGCGCTGTGGAACAGCATGAATCCTTGAGTTGCTGCTTAATAGCAGCAAGCTGGTTTAACAGCCGAAACATAACCTCTCATCTCCTAACACCAAGGTGGGTCAATGAGGAGATACAGCCAACGGGCGGTAGGAAGCTGAAGAGCTCCCAACGGCTGCAACAGCCCACTTCCACCAGAATCAGGTGCACTTTTACCCCCGAATTACCTCTTTAGCGGCAAACAAGTGGATAAAGGTATCTTAATTAGCCCAGTTCCGCGGGATATACGGAAGCAAGTGGAAAAACAGCATCTAATCTAGTTCGTTTTTGCTACTGTCGATGAATTGGGCAAATTTAAGTGTTGTTTTTCCAACTGTTGGTATAGATGCTACCATTCGTTCATCAGCAAGTGGAGGAAATCCAACTAATTCCGCTTCCCCTCCCCTCTGAGCTTATCCAGTTCGTTCTAATCACCCTAACGGGTGAATTGGTTTTCTAGCCAGCGGTCATTTGTCCGCTGGCTCTTCTTTTCTAACCCATGATGAGCAGGATTCTCTAAAAAACTAATATACTATTCAATTGCCCCTTCAACGCGGTACTTCTTCTCCCATTCGGATACAGTACTGGAGTCCATCCTGATCAGCTTAACCGGGAGGTATTCGTTATCCTCCTTCATCCCACCACTGCCAGGCAGAAGCTGCAGTTCTTTAATTCTTCGCACCACTTCCTCATCGGTATCAATATCCCCGGACTCTTCTTCGGGTACGACAATAAGCGGAATCTCCTGCCTGATACTGGTGACCGATCCTACACAGTCTTTGTATGACAGTTCAACAGTAATATAGTGCATCCCGCAGGGGATTGGCTCCAGTGTAAAAATTTCGAGGAACAGATCCGCTACAGCCAGCGGATCAAGAACCGATATCACCCCTGCGTTGTCCTCGTCGGCACCATTTAGATTACGCATCCGGTGAAGTCCTGCCGGCAGAGTAATCTGCACCCGGGCATTCTGGACTGAACCCAGCGGAGTAATCTGAAGCCAGAGATGATTCATGCCTTCTTCATTTTCAATTGCAGATTTAGCGTAGCGGACTTGTATCATGAGTGTCCCTCCTCCTTAAGTAACCGGGTGACGGTTTCGATCATCTTATCTTTCAATGCTGGCGGGATACGCGGACTCACCGAGAGAATCACATCTTCATTGACAACAAACATTTCGTTTCGGATCATCTGGTCTGACTGATACAAACGCAGGTTCTCACCAATCTTAATCACTTCATCCATCGCCAGATCCGCTAATTTCTCTTGAGCCGAGGAGAGTGTGTCGCCGCCCTTGGACAATACCAGAATGGCGCGTAAATAATGCAGATGCTTATCCGTATACGCCCGCTTGTTGCCAACCAGCTCGAGCGGTGGAAGCATACCAATCTGTGTGTAGTACCTGACCGTCCGCAAATTCATTTGCGGATCTTCGCTTTGCAGTACTTCGGCTACTTGCTAATGCTCCTCATTTCCTCCTTTGGCCCGTCTGGGGAAATCCAGGAGATTCAGCAGGATTCATCCACAACAAACGAAAATCATAATTTACTAAATACCAAAAAACCAGCTGCAGCGCAGCCGGTCGGTTACTGTTCATATTTTCTTTATCATATGGTATTCAGAGCGTTATTCATTTACCGCTAAGCGCACGTATCTTATTTCGCATGGACTCCTGATGGCTGGCAAACTGCTTATGTCGATGTCCATTGGCGCCGGAAGGATGAGGGAATCCCCACAGACAATCTCGTGCATCCAGCACCCCGTCCGCCGCAAGCTGCTGAAGCACCTGCTCTACATTTTTGCCCAGAGGTATGATTATCGGCTGATTCATGAGACTGAGTTCATCTTGCAATGAGCGCAAAGCAGTCTGGTTCAGAAAAGGGTTGGTCAACAGATGGGGATGGGTTCCGTTATAATTATTCCCCGCTACAAAAACCGGAAACCGCAGCAGAGAAGTGGTATGCAGCAGCTCATGCTGATCCTGAAACAAATCCCCGCAAGATTCGGCACCCAGATATCGATGCAGTTCAAGCGCGTCCAGCATGTCAGTTAAATGGGTTCTCATGGTGCCGGCGAAGCCGGCCGCTTCTTTCGCCAGCCTGCACACTGCCTCATCGGAGAGTCCAGCTTTAAGACCGGCTTTGGCTGCCTGCAGCGCTATCCTCAATTGTGTCCATCCGGGCGTAATTCCGATAATCACTACTTTGGCAGCAGGATTGACATACTCGTTGTGTGGAGCGTAATACATTTCAAGCAGGCCGCTGCGCTTCATGAGCAGATCACTGGCCAGCAGTTCCGCTTTAGACAGCTTTTTATCTTCCGGGAGCTCAAGAATCGTCTGTCTATACTTGTTCAAATGACTGGAAATAAGCATGCATCCACTCCTTTCAAGAAATCTCAGGGTATAACCTGTGCTTAGTGCTCCGCCAGTTCATACAATGCCGGGTCTACTTCCCGGATGAAAGGCGTCCATTCCCCTGTCGTGTACAGCTGAAGCACATGCATCGCCCTTGTACATGCGGTATAGAAAAGCTTCCGCTCGCTCTCCCTCTGATACGTCTGCGGGGAAGCATCGTAGATCAGCACAGCGTCGAACTCTACGCCTTTGGCCAGATAAGCAGGAATCACCTGTACCCCTTTCTCAAAAGTAGGCGTGTTCTTCGTGATCAGCCGCAGCTCAGCGGCACCTCCGGCGGTCAACAAATTATAAGCTTCTATACTCTCAGCCGCAGTCTTCGTAATCACGGCAATTGAAGTGTACCCTTCCGCGTGAAGCGTGGCAAGATCTTTCACTATGTGTTCGGCCTTCGTCTCATGGCTCTCCAGCTTAGTTAGAACAGGCTGTCTGCCTCTCCGCTCAAAAGGGACAATCGACTCACCGCCGGGCAACAGCGGCTTCGTGAACTCCACGATCTCAAACGTCGAGCGGTAGCTGCGCACCAGCTGGTACTGCGTAGTCTCCGCCGCTCCATATAGCTGAACCAGCGGTGAACTCTCACCTGACAGATTCGTCGCCTGTGTGAAGATCGCCTGGCCGAAATCACCAAGGACCGTCATACGGGCGCGGGGAAACAGCTTTTTGAGAAACTCATACTGGAACATGGAATAGTCCTGGCCCTCATCAACGAAAATATGCCGCACCTGCGTATTCGTCCGGACGCCTTCGATCAGCTCTTTTAAATACAAATAGGGTGTCGCATCTTCATAAAAGAGTTCCTGCCCGCTCAGCTTATCCTTAGTCTGCGCACAGATCTCCGGCCAAAGCTCCGGCATCTCCGCTTCACCTGTCATTTCCCTGTAGGCCTGTTCATCAGTGAAGAGCTGGCAGTATAATCCGCTCATGTCGATAAATGTGAACCGCTTGATTCCCCGTCTCAGAGGTCTGAACTGCTCCTTCACGATCATCTGGCCCAGCAGCTCTTCCTCCCGTTCGGCATAATCAAAATCACTCTCATCCAGCTCACGTTTGTGCACCAGCATTTCCTGAAGCCGGAGGTATTTCTCAGCAAAGCCAAACACCCCCTTCTCTCTGTGCAGCATGCCGTATACCTTAGCGTATTGCTCATTATCGAGGTAATTCATCTCCTCCTGTACCCAGGACGCTCCCTGCTCCTCCTTTTGCAGTCTGGACAGCTCTTCCAGCAGCCATTTCTGCACCAGGGTGACGCGGTTCGGCAGACGAATCGAAGGATCATAGCTATACAGCCTGGTCTTGATCTGCTCTCCTGAGATCAGCACGCGGTCCCCGAAACAGATGTCGTTAAACCGCATGCCCTCTTGCTTCAGCCACAGCGAATAGCCCTGAAGTGCCCGTAGGAAGGCTTCCGATGCCTTATACTCAATGGCCTGAAGACGGGAGCCATAACCCCTGTCCTGTTCCCCGGTCAATACATATTCAATCTGATCAAACGGATCTTCAAGCCGGAATTCCGGACTTAGCCAAGTTTCCAGATATTCCTGAAAGGTCGTCTGCTGCATATTCTCTTCACCCAGTTCGGGGAGAACAGTAGACACATAGCTGTTGAACATCGGGTTAGGGGAGAACAGCACGATCTGATCCGCCGAGAGCCGCTCTCGGTGTTTATACAGCAGGTAAGCTACACGCTGCAGCGCTGCTGATGTTTTGCCGCTGCCGGCCGCTCCCTGCACAATGAGCATCTGGCTGTTATCGTTGCGAATGATCGCGTTCTGTTCCGCCTGGATGGTTGCCACGATACTTTTCATTTGGGCATCCGCACCCTTGCCGAGCACCTGCTGCAGCAATTCGTCGCCGATCGTTACATTCGCATCGAACAGATGCTGAAGCTGGCCGTTACGGATCTGGTACTGCCGCTTCAGACTCATGGTTCCGCTGATCCGTCCTCCCGGTGTGTCGAAGGCTGCTTTTCCAGGCGGATAGTCATAGTACAGGCTCGCAATCGGAGTGCGCCAGTCATAGACCACAAAGCTCAGCCCGTCTGTATCTACGAAGGAGGAGACACCGACATAGACTTGTTCTTCAGCACTCTGGCCATCCTCATGAAAATCAATCCGCCCGAAATAGGGGGACGGCAGCAGCCGCTTCATATTCTTCCACTGCTGCAGCTTCCGCGCGTGGCTGCGTTCCCGCTCGGATAAGACGGCATCCTGCTGAGTTATGGTAAAGAAGCTCTCCTCGAAGTCTTCCTGGGTGCTGGTATTCACCGTTACCTCTTCCCAGAATCTTTTGCGGATATCTGTTGCCTGCTCCTTTAACCGGCCAACCTCCGGCTCCAGGTTAGCAATCCCCAATTTCAGCTTTTCTTTTACCTGCTCCAGCCACTCCTGTTCCTGCTCCCAGCTGCTTATCTTCTCCATCACCCGACCACTCCCTTTTCTTGAATGATATTCCTTATCTTCCCCGCTGCAATAATCCCAAACTGGCGGGTTGACAAACCGGATGTCCATTTGCTATAATTAAAATATAAGTAAGATGCATAACCTACGTTATTTTCATTAAAAAAATCAACAGTTCTTTAACATTAACATATTACTTCTTTGTATGCAATACTTCCCGATACATCATTAACCCTGGCGCTTGCGCCAGGGTTTTTGTTGTTCAGATATAAGAAACTGAGTATAACAGACACCCTATGACGCCTGCTTACCAGCCCAGCTATTAAACAGGACGCTCTATGGTGTAAATCTCACCAATCCCTGCATAATTATTCCCCGCCAGACGGCTTACCGCTCCTAATTTCACCGCATCAATTCTCCCCATATCGTAGATCTGCTCGTCAATATGAAACTGTACAATCCTGCCGATAATCAGGTCATTATTAGGCAGCTCCAGGCAATGCTCAAGTGTACATTCCATCCGCACCTTCGCTTCTTTAACCCCCGGAACAGCAATCTGCAGGCTATCTACAGGCGTCAGTCCCGCTAAAGCTACTTCACTCTGGTCCGGAGGCAGTGGCGCTGCGGTGATATTTACCTGCCCGACATTCTGCTGATCCACAATATGAACGACAAACTCCTTCGTCTGCTTAATATTCCGTGCCGTATCCTTGGACTGGCCCGCAGCATGCTGAATCGAGATGGAGATCATCGGCGGGTTGGAGGAAACAATATTGAAGTAGCTGAACGGCGCACCATTCAAGATCCCCTCCCCCGACATCGTCGTGACAAAAGCAATCGGCCGCGGGATAATGCTCCCGGTGAGAAGCTTATAATTATCCCGCTCGCTATTCTGCAGTGGATCAATTGAAATCATGATTGTGCCTCCTCTTCATTTGAAGCTGAATTAGTCAAGTGTTCTTACTGTGAACGGCAGCAATACCTGTTCGAGCTGTTCTCTATGCGGCTCATATTGTTCCGGCAGCATCAGGTGGCTACCCATTGTTTCCGGCGATTCATCATGGGCGAAGCCTGGAGGATCAGTAGCAATCTCAAACAGGATCTCCCCATGCTCTCTGAAATAGATGGCATTGAAGTAATTCCGGTCCTGAACTGGCGTTACTCCATATCCATTATCATGCACATAATCCTGCCATTCAAGCTGATCCTGATCATCCTTCGCTCTCCAGGCAATATGATGCACGGTGCCGACACCCATTTCGCCGCGCTGCACCGCAGTTACCTTGAGTTCAACTACATTTCCGATGTCCGCAGTAGAATGGTAACGGGCGACATCGCCTTCTTGTCCTACGAATGTAAGTCCCATCACCTTCTCCAGCAGCTCCGCCGTTTGTTCCGGATGCGTGGACAGTAGTGTAGCACCGCCGAAACCCTTGATCGCAACCTCTGGTGTTACCCCGCCGAAGGTCCATTCGTTACGTTCTCCTGCCTCCCGTTCCACCAGTTCGAGATGAAGACCATGCGGATCATCGAATTCCAGGTACTGCTCGCCAAACCGCTCCATTTCGGTAAAAGCAACCTTAAACTTCGTCAGTCTTTCTCTCCAGAAAGCCATCGCCCCTACCGGAATCACATATGAAGTAACGCCGACCTGACCCCCGCCGATTTTACCCTGATACGCATCTGCCCAAGGGAAGAAGGTGATAATGGTCCCCGGCTTGCCACCATTGTTGCCGAAGTAAAAGTGATACGTTCCGGGATCGTCGAAATTGACGGTTTGCTTAACCAGCCGGAGTCCCAATACGCCTGCATAAAAATCCATATTTTCCTGCGGATGGCCGACAATTGCGGTGATATGATGAATGCCCATAGTTTGTTTGTTCATTTGAATTCACTCCTGTTTTGATAAATTTTAAGTAGCAACTAGTACAGCTTATAATATCTTTACTTTAAGATATTAGATTGAATATTATCTTTAAGTTAAGATAATTTATATTCTCACTTTACTTTTTATTAATCCGCTTGTCAAGCGTTTGTCTATGTCTCTTACGATTTACAATCCTGCACAAAATGCAACATTCTCCTCCTTAAAACGTCCCTAATCGAAAATTTTCATACAACAATCCCTTGAAAACTTAGTTACTTATGAATCAAAGTTGCAATAAATACAACATTTTATAGCTTCATCTCTTAACGTTAACGTGAACCTTAAACAAGCTTTTTTTCATAAAAGCACAACGTCAGCTTGTCATTGATCTCTTTGGTCTCACCTGTTCTTCTGTAACCCAGCTTCTCATACAAGTAGCAGTTTCTTTCATCTTGCACGATGGTAGCCAGCCCCCAAGACTTAGCGTCAGCATAGATGCGCTCAATCTGGGTGAAAACTTGCTGGGCAAGTCCTTGACCCTGATATTCCGGCAAGATGAATGTTGTGCCGATCCAGTAATGATTATCCCCTTTCTTCACGACTCTAATACTACCAGCCGCAACACCGGCATTCCGGATGATGTAATAATCTACACATGCTTGATTGAACCGCTCCATTACTCTTTCTAAGGTTTCATTGGCCGGGTTCGTATCATGATCCTGATATTTCTCGAGCAGGGGCAGGAACGCCCGGGTTTGCATTTCATGAATCGCCGCCGCATCTTCCACTACCGCTTTACTTAATGTCACTTCCATCCTATGTACCTCCAGATTTTATACAAAATATACATAATCCAAGTGTTCGCCATCCAATCCGGCAATATGATTATTCGGTCTTCTACGCGCCAGGGTGAATCCGATACGCTCATACATCCGCCGGGCAGGGATTAGATCATCATTCGTTGTTACAATAATTTTACGGACTTCTTTTTGGAGGATTCTATTCACTGCTTCTTGAAGCTGCATCTTACTGTAACCTTTACCTTTGTGTGCTGAAGCAATGCAGTTGTGGCCTATTTCCGCAACCTCTGGCAGGTTCCTCGGGTCCCAGGTAACAAATCCGATGGCTTCACCGTTTAGCGTTGTGATGAATCCGTATTTTTCGGCAATTTGCAGATTATCAAAGAAAAAGTTGTCAAATTCCCGCCATTCAGCAAGGCAGCTTTGCTCATACCGGCAATTAAAGGCATAGGCATCTTTCAATAATTCAAAGAGTGTTCCCCGCCCGAACTCACTTATTTTCCTAAATTCTATTCCCATGTCCCTCCCCATTTCCTCTTCAAATACACTTCCAAACATTACAATGAAATACATCATTCCACCATGATATATTGCATGTAGATTCTTGAATGCAAACAGGCGGAACTTCACTAAGGAAGTCCGCCGTTTACACTTATTTCAATAACACCGGCTCCAGCAGGTTCAAATAATACAGATTACCGCTGCCTTCCGGATGATCATTACGGATATGCTCTTCCAGGCAGAGCCGTCCGCGGTCAGAGCGGTATTTCTTACTTTGTGATAACTGATTCATCAGTGTCTTCCATGATCCGCCAATGTCGTCGCTGCTTTCCAGCATAGCAAATAATCCTCCGGGCAGCGTCATTTCCTTAAAGGGCTCCGGCACAACAACGCCCTCAGGAATGGTCGCACACATTCCATAGCCATAAGGTTTGCCGGCACTGCCGGGCATAGGCTTCATGTTCCCGCCGAAGAAACGCGCCGTGCCGAGCAGATTCGCTGACCTCAGCCAATCCATCAGCGGCCCCATCACTTTGTCCTCGGGGGATACGTCCACGACAATATGAAAAGCGACTCTCATGGGTGCTAAGTCAATGATTTTGAATACATGCTGTTCCGTTAAACTGCTCATAAATACAGCCTCCGTCTCCATAAGGATATCATCCAGGACCAGATTTCCTTCATTCTGCCTCTCCAGGTATTCCAGGACCCGGGTCAACTGCTTCTCAACAAGCCCTACCTGTTCTCTTTGCTTCTTAAGAGAGTTCACTTTCTTCTCTATGACTTTACTAAGTCCGGCTATTGATTTCGCTATAAGGACAGTCTTTATTTCTTTGATCGGAATGTCCATCTTCCGCAGCATCGCTGTTATCCGAATACATGCCAGTGCATGTTCGTCGTACACACGCCAACCGGAGGAAACATCTCTATCGCTTTGGAATAACCCTTCCGCTTCCCAGTGGCGCAGCGTACGGCTCGTCAGCCCCAGCTGCTCCGACATTTCTTGTATAGCAACAGATCTGTTCATTTCGCTCTCCTCTCTGAGATCTCATAGCTATCGTATCACTTGACGCTGCGTCAATATCAAGAAGTAATCCTGGTGTGCCCGAAAAAAGTCATCTCACCCATCTCATTCTCTGCGATCCTGTAGGGATGGGTCTGGTCATAATATCTTTGGACAAATACTCCCTCACCTACTGGATAGAGCTCAATATGAAAATTGCCGGAGAATCTCGTGAAATATAATTTTCCGTTTATGATTTCTATCTGGATTTTGTCTTCCAGAAATTGGAGTTATTATAATCATATTCTGTACCCGCCGGCTTTGTGGGCTTCTTGTTGATATACTGCTGGAAGTACTCCGTCTGTGAGTAATTCATTCTGTTATATCCGCCGAAAAAATCATTCTCAAAATTAAAAAAATTATATAAACCGGATGTGTGTGACAATAAATGATGTACGGTAATAGACTCATCAATTTTCAGATCTGCAGGTAGATATAGCTGTGCGGATTGATCGATATCCAGCACCTGCCTGTCACATAGAAGCATAACTGCAAAAGCCGTAAACTGTTTAGACATGGAAGCAAGTGAGAAGCATGAATGCATATCATTTTTAATTCCAAACTCAATACTCGCATAGCCGCAGGCCTTCTCAAAGAGTACTTCGCCCTTCCGGGTAACTTGAATAACCCCGTAAAAATCATACAGCTTCAGGTACTCATTCGTATAATCCTCAAGCTTTTCACGTAATGTCCGCACGGACTCACTCCCTAATCTGTTTTAACTATCAATTGACATTCACCCTTAGATGTTGTAAAAATACAGTAATACAATATTATACAACTTTGCAATGACGAAGAGAGTACGCATAACGAATACTCCAGAGAGCTGATGGCCGGTGCGAATCAGTGTAGGGATTATGCCGAAGTGGGCTTCTGAGCATCCAAACCGAACCTTCAGGAAGTAGGCTTTGGCGAAGGTCTCATCGTTACAAGAGACGCGTATTCAGGGCATATAGCGATGTCACGATACGTTTAAGCGGGTCCGGATCACAATCCGGGCTAATTAAGGTGGTACCACGGGGTTCTCTCGTCCTTTTCAGGATGAGAGGACCCCTTTTTGATACATAAACGGAGGGATAACATGAGTAAGGAAATTGTATTAACCGGAATTAAGCCTACGGGCAAAGTCCATCTGGGGAATTACATCGGAGCGATCAAGCCTGCACTGCAACTCGCCGGGGCCAGTGATTGTACTGCGCTTTATTTTATCGCTGACTATCATGGATTAACTTTCATACAGGACAGAGACGAGTTTCGTAATCTGTCTTATGGTATCGCAGCTACATGGCTGGCACTGGGACTGGACCCGGAGCGGGTAATCTTTTATCGACAATCTGATGTGCCGGAGATCTTCGAGCTTCACTGGATTCTATCTTGCCTGACGTCCAAAGGTCTAATGAACCGTGCCCATGCGTACAAAGCCATTCATGAACAAAATATTCAATCAGGCGTGGATGCGGATACCGGAGTCAATATGGGCCTGTTCACTTATCCGGTTCTGATGGCAGCGGACATTCTGCTGTTTCAATCAGACAAGGTCCCTGTCGGTAAAGACCAGATTCAGCATGTGGAGATCGCCAGGGATATTGCCGAAGGCTTCAACCGGATTTATGGGGATACCTTCAAGCTGCCTGATTATAGGGTCGATGAGAACACATCCGTGATTCCAGGGCTGGACGGGCGGAAGATGAGCAAAAGCTATAATAATACGATTCCGCTGTTCGAAACACCAGAGAACCTGAAGAAGCTGATCAGCAAAATCAAAACAGACTCTACACCTCCCGAGGAACCGAAAGACCCGGATACGTCTAATATTTTCTTGCTGTACAAAGAGTTTGCGGCTCCCGCTCAAGTACAGGATTTCAGGAACCAATATCTAAGCGGCATCAGTTGGGGTGAGGCTAAGCAGGAGCTGTTTCAGGTGGTTAATGCTGCACTGGAGGAACCCCGGAACAAATACAATGAGTTAATGGCAGCGCCAGAGCAGATCGACGCGATCCTGAGTGAAGGTGCCCGGAAGGCAAGAGCCCTAGCTGCACCTCTGCTTGCCCAGGTCAAATCCAGGATCGGACGATATAAATAGATCCATGGAGCGGAGTTTAGCCTAAGCGGGTGATATGGTAAAATTATCAAGTCCATACATGATATAAAATAGACTGGTGGGAGGAATATCGGTGAACGTACGTAACTCAACGTATAATTTCCAGAATGTCAGTAACGGATATGGATGCCATCCTCCAGCCCGTTCCCCGGATGCGCATGCGATGATACTGGTTTTTATGGCCTGCGTTACTAAACCTTAATAGATTAACATGAGGGGCTATGATGAGCTTTGTTCATAGACAACACAAAGAAACCACTTCTTAGAAAGGTTTAATCCTATTTTAAGAGTGGTTTCTTTTGTGTGCTACAGCCTCTGAAACAACCGCTCCCCGCTAACCCGTATATACCTGTACATTCCGGCGCAGCCCCCTGCCATTATAACTGCGTATATCAGCATAAGGAGATTTCCATTCACATTACTAAGAAGCATGAATAGAGCCGCTGGAGCAGCCAGACTGATGAATCCGAGAATCATCGACACCAGCACTGCTGCACTCTGCTTGATTACCGCAACCTCATTTGTCCATTCCAGCTTAGGCAGCTTCAGGTTCACAATAACGCCCAGCATGGCAGAGTAACAAGCGTAGATCACTGGGATCACAAGCATTAATATACTTTCGGCCCATCCAGTCCCCAGTGTATAGATAAGCAGTACCCAGCTTACGGCAATGACTGGCAACGTAAGGGTGAGATTCACGGCAACTTTACTGAGGATAATGGTAGGTTTAGAGACGGGCGAGCTTTGTAAAATCCACAGATGATTCCCTTCAAGCGAAATCGAACTTGCCGTGGTGCAGCTAATAATCACAAATAAGGAAACCACAAGCGGACTCAGCGTGCTCAAATACTGTGATAATTGCGGAATTTCAAGCAAGGCTCCGAGCTTCTCTGAACTGAGGAACAATAAGGAAACCGACATTACCAGTAACAGAACCATACCAATGCCTGTGTTCAGCACATAATTAGTAGAACTGAAGTAGCGGCGCAGCTCCTTGAGATACAACGCCTTGAATGCAGAATTTGCCTGCAACGGCTTCATAGTATATTTGCTGCCTGCGTGGCTTGTCATTAGTCCCGTATGGATAGCTTTGTACCGTGTTGCCAGCACTGTGGAGAAGAGTACAAATGCAAGTACAGACAGAGCAATAAAGAAGATCAATGAAGGTACCTGGTACGAGCAGACAGCATCCACATACACGGAAGCCAGAGGATACAGCTTAAAGATCGCATCACCCAGCCCAGCCCCTAAATCCGCAAGCTCCTGCTCGTCTCCGTTAAGATTAAATGAACCCAGCATGAGTACAATAATGAAGGCAAAAGTGAAGAGTATACTAATCAGCTTGCTTGCTCTAAACCTTGAAGATATCCAGCTGATCAATGAGCCAATAATCGTTGCCGCTATAATCGGCAGTAAGGTGATGAATAGAAGCGTCATTAGAAAAAACAGATAAAAAATCACACCCGGATTCACTTGCATCGCATATACCGTACCGGCCGGCAGCATAACCAGCAGGGTGAAAAACAGATTCATCACATATAGCTGAAGCACACGGCTCGCAACAACATGACTCGTCTTCACCGGCAGCGACATCACCATATCATAGTCCTTATAGCTGAATAATACACCACTGGCCTTATAGACCGTTGTGAAGAACCCGACCATCGAAGTGACAGCCATCATAATGGCCAGCAGCAAATCCATCCGTCCGAGCTCTTCAAAAGCCTTAGCCATCATGAAGCTGTAGCTGAAAGACATCGCTCCTATCATAAGTACACCAGCGATAATTGTTAGGCTGAGCAGCAGCGCCTTGCGTCTCTCTGCAGGATCTTTGGTATGCAGTGCTTTATTAAGGCCGAAGGAGGACATCAGCTGCAGCTTCGTTAACCTCCAGATATTAATCATTGTCGATCAGCTCCATGAATACTTCCTCAAGGCTATTCTTGCCCTTCACCTCTTCAGTGCTACCATGGGCAATCAGCTGGCCTCCCTTAATGATCGCGATCTTATTGCAAATCTTCTCGGCCGTATCCAGCACATGTGTCGAGAAGAAGATCGCCCCGCCGCTGCTGCACAGCTCAGCCATGATGGTCTTCAGCGTATGCGCAGCTTTGGGATCAAGGCCTACAAAAGGTTCATCGAGCACTAAGAGCTTAGGCTCATGAATGAGCGCGGAGATGATGGCGAGCTTCTGCTTCATCCCGTGAGAATACGAGGAGATCATATCGCCCAAATTGGCCGTAAGCTGAAAAGCATCACTGTATTTCTGGATGAGCCGCTCACGGTTTGCCTTGGATACGCCAAAGAGATCGCCGATGAAATTCAAGTACTGAATGCCGGTAAGATGATCGTACAGATCGGGATTATCCGGAATATAGGCAAGTTTCGCCTTGCAGGCTAACGGATCTTTTTTAATGGAGATTCCATCAATTTCAATTTCCCCTTCTTCAAAATCAAGCACGCCCACTACAGCGCGGATAGTCGTTGTTTTGCCCGCCCCGTTGTGACCGATGAAGCCATAGATATCGCCCCGCTCGACCACTAAACTGAGGTCATCCACTGCCTTTTTTCCGCCCTTATAACTCTTCGTAAAATGTTTGATCGTCAGCATTTCCTCTCACCTCTTCATTGGTGTTAGCAAATAACTATAATACGTATAGCCTGCGCTAATCGTTCATTTTCACTAAATACCAATCTCCCGCATTTTCGCCGTGAGCTTGTTCACCCGCTCCTCAATATCCTTGCCGCTGTATTTTGGCAGCCGCATTTCGCTCACAATTCTGCCGTCACACATGAACATAATCCGCTCCGTCTTCGCTGCAATCGTTGCATCATGAGTGACCAGCATGACCGCCGTACCCTCCGCATTGATCTCGGACAGCAGGTCCATGATCTCCTGGGCAGCTTTCAGGTTAAGCGCACCGGTCGGCTCGTCACCAAATATAATTCTCGGGCTGCTCATCAATGCGCGGCATATCCCTGCACGCTGAAGCTGCCCTCCCGAGGCCTGCGTAATATCCCGCTTCGCCAGCTCCGCGATTCCCACCTTCTGCATAAGCTGCCTTGCTTGCTCTGTAATCCCTGCGGCGTTTCGTCTGTTGTCACGCATGGATGGAAGGATAATATTATCCAGGATGTTCAAGTTCTTCATTAGTGTCGGCTGCTGAAACACAAAGCCCATTCCCGTTCTGCGCAGGTCAGCAAGCTCATTCTCCGCAAGTGTCCCCAGATCCCTGCCGTCAAAAGTAACCCGTCCGCCGTCCATCCGCTCCATTCCGCTCAGCGCAAACATCAGCGTCGACTTACCAGAGCCCGAAGGTCCCATAACTGACACGAACTCCCCTTCTTTAATTTCGATAGACACTCCGTCCAGAACATTACGCTTGTCATCACCGGTGCCGTAATGTTTGGTTATATTTATACCGGTAATCATCTTCTTCATCTCCATGACCTACTCCTTAATATTCCCGGATATTTGAATTCGTCCTGTTCCTGCTGTACCGATAATCGTGGCGATCAGCACTGAGCCTGCCATCATCAGCGGACATAATACATACGCCGATAGCGGATTGATCACGAACTTGAACGATGAAGCTCCAAACGAGGAAATCAGTACACCCGCAAGTACCTGCCCGAGCGTGTTTGCCAGCAATGTGCCGAGAACCATCCCGATAAGCAGCACGAATACCGAACGTGAGAAATATTGTACAGTCAGATCCGAATTCGTAAACCCGAGTGACTTCATGACGGCAATGGCATGCCGGTCCTTGGCCACAAGCATCCGCATAAACAACAGCGTAATCAGTACATTGATGAACAGCATCACGATAATGGCTAACCGGGAGGCCTTACCGACTGAGCTGATGGTAGAGCCGAAGGTCTGTGTAACATATTCATCAATCCCCGACACCTTCGCATAATTGAAGCGGTCCGCATATTCGGTTACCTTACTGCCGGTTAGCGATGGATCTGCAAGCTCCGCATAAATAACGGACCACATGGCTTCCGCTGAATTCGTGGTGAATACGGCTTTGGCCGTTTTTCCGCCATTGGTAACATCCGAATAAATTCCGCATACTGTAAGCTCCCTGGGTTCCCCGTCAACCAACAGTGTAATGGGATCCCCAGCCTTTTTGCCCAGCTCATCAGCATTCACAGCCGAGAGGGCAACTTCGTCCTCTGCAGCCGCCCCACGTCCTTCAGAATAGGCTACAGGGAAAATTGAATGGTCACCGATCTCAACCTTTAACCGTTCCACTGATCCATTCTCCAGCTTCACCTTGAGAGCCTGTGTTGTAAGTACAGCGTATCGGGAGATGGCTGTGTCGTTCTCCATGACCTGAGCAATATCAGCAGCCTTCTCAGTAATATTGCCGGTCTGCTGAATATCCAGGCGCAGATCACTGTCTCCGATTCCCATGTAGGTGATGAAGCTTTTGGAGGCAATCGTATTGTAGAGGTTCTGGGGAACAATCATTATAAATGCAGAAATTATGAGTACAGCGAGCATTGTGCCATATAGCCTTTTCCTCGACAGGACATCCTTGATACCTAGAAAAACATTCGTATTCAGCAGCCGGTTCCCGCTCAGATTGAAACGCTTCGAGCCCGCCAGTTGTTCCTGTGAAGTACCGAAGCGGATGGCTTCTGCAGGGGAAATCTTCCGGAAGCGTGTCAGCACCCTGTTCACATAAGCGGTAACCGCAAGGAATACAAGCAGTACGCCAATGACTCCGCAGCCTAAGGCAAGCGCAGAGTTCTCACTCTCCCCCATGTATAACCTGATATTCTCAAGCAGCAGACCTCTGAATAGGAACGAAAGCGCAAATCCGAGAACACTGCCCAGCGCCGCCACACCTGCGTATTTCGCAAGATAGATCTTCTTCAGGTCAGAAACACGTAATCCGATGGCTTTCATCACACCGATCTCACGGTAATCGCTCTCTATAGTTGCAAGGAGTGTAAAACGTATACACATAAATGCGATAACAACAACTAGCACACTTGCCAGGAGGATGACCGCGATCATAAGTCCGTCGGAAATAGCATTCACCATTTTGAACAGGGGATAGGTTAGGGTTGGTCCGTTGGCTTCTAGACCTGCAGTGGTGTAGTCTGTTTCAAATGCGCCAAGCATGGACAGATCTCTGAGTCTGAACTCAATCAGATATTCTGTGCTTCCGAAACCCTGAATTTCCGCATAATCATGCTGGCTTATAAGGAATCTCTTCGACGAGGCGAGCGGCGAGTTCATCTGTGAATCACGCAGAAATCCTGCTACAGTGAAATTCTTGCCGGCGACGTTGGCCGTACTCCCCACTTTTGCTGAGCCATCCTTCATATAGCTTACCGGAACATAGACCTCACCGTCAGCTGCCGTAATCACGTTCCCGTCCAGGTCCAGCAGATAATCAAATTTCCCGCTTTGCGTGCTGAAGCCGTTATCCTGAACGCTGTCCGCAAGCGATTGGCCGTCGATTACAATCCTCGCACCTTCAACATTGAGGAAATCAAGCACTTGAAATTTATCAACCTTGCTGTTCTGCTCGGCAAAAGCGGTAAACCGCGACTTATCCAGTTCACCGGAATGCATCTGCATGAAATGTGGTGTTCCGGCCTGCTTCATGAGCGTATCAATGGCTCCGGACAGATTGACGATCAGGATTGCTGACAGAGAAACAAGCATCGCAGCGGCCGCCACAAATATCATCGTGGTCAGAGTGGTCCCTTTGCTTTTGAGAATATCATTGCGGATTATTCGGTAGTACATATGTCACCCCTGTTCTCAAGGCTTCGAATCGATTTCAAATGATAAATGATGAGCGAGGCTACGCTTAACAGCAGCCCTGCGATAATAATGAGCAGTCCCATGCCCCGCCCGCTGCCTGTGCCGATGACCCTCCCCACGCTGCCTGCAAGCACTCCGCCTGTCACCAGCAATGGAGTGAACACATAATCTGCCAGCACACCCGCCAGCGTATATGCGGCGACAAACCCCAGTTGTGAAACCAGTCCGATCAGTGACCAGGCTCTTCCCTGAACGGAATTATCGATGTTGGTGCGGACCAGATAATCCAGGGCTGTGTTCGTGAATGGCAGCATGGCAAAAAAGAGAAACCCTGAAATGCCAATCAGCACAATATTCTCACGGAGTCCGAAAGCCGCCATACTTATTCCCGAGCAAAAGAGTGACACTGACAGGATTTTGACAAAACCCTTCTTGAGCGGCAGCATTCCTATAATCACACTCGACACAAGCATCCCCGAAGCAATAATAGTCTCAAGCGTACCTAATACCGCACTGTCCTTAAAAGTCAGGATCATCGGCATGGACAGGGTCTCAATGAAACCAATAAAAAATGTCATTACAGAGGTCATAACCACAAGCACCAGCACGCCCCGGTTACCGGAAACAGCTCTCCAGCCGTCTTTGAATTCACGGATAAAGGGTTGTGCCTGCCCGGAGCTCTTCGGGGAAAGACCGCTGCGTACAGCTAGCGTTACAGCAACGGTTACGAAAAATGTGCAGATGTCGATCACCAGCAGCAGCTTCACATCTGTAACCGCGAGCAGAAATCCGGCGATGACAGGCGAAATGAGATATTTGGCCGAACCCGCCACTTGAACAAAACCGCTAGCCTTCGTGTATTGCTCCTCGCTGAGCAGATCCGTAACCGTAGCCTTATAAGCCGGATCAAGCAGTGAGGAGAACACCGAGCTAATAGTCACTCCCGCACAAATCTGCCACAGCTGCGCTTCTCCGTTCAGTAAACAGATCAGTATGAAAATAAGTCCGGTTGCGGAAAGACTGTCGCCCAGTACCATCAGCAGCCTACGGTCATAGCGGTCCGCAAGCACCCCCGCTAGTGGACTTAATAACAGGGAAGGCAGAAACGCCAGCAAAGTTACCAGTGCCATCGCGGATGCCTGACCGGTCTGCTGAAAAATATAAATGCCCAGCCCGAACGAGGTAAGCCCGCTTCCTATTGCTGAAATCAGCTGCCCTGACCAGAGCAGCAGAAATTTACTGAACCCTTTGCCTGATCTATTCGCCGTTTTCATCTCTGGCTTCCTCTCCGTTACCGAACAAATGCATTACGCTCATCAGACTTCCGCTTTCGGCCCCGAGCAGCCTTTCTACATTCGAAATAAACGCAAGTACCCGTGACATGCGTACCTCATCCGTCATTTCAACCATGTCATCATCAAAAATCGTATTCGCATAGATCACAACCATTTCCATACATTCATACGGGTACTGCGTGTTGAACATTCCCTTCTCAATGCCCTCGCAGATAATCGGCGTCAGAATCGGCGGAACACCGCTGATGATGGCCTTTTGTATTTTCTGATGCATAAGCGCGTTCTGCGGCTTGTGGATATGCTCCATGATTTCCGTGCTGCTTCCGCTTCCGCCGCTAATGTTCAGTGCCATAACCACGCGGAGAATCCGGTCAATGACAGGTATGCTCTTGTCAGCGGCAATGTGCTGCGCAGCCCCCAGTATATTGACATTCGTCCGATCAATCAGCGCATCCATAATATCCTCCTTCGACTTGAAGTGATAATATAGCGTCCCCCGTGCAATGCCGACCTTGCTCAGAATATCGCCCGTGCTGGTGCCGTCAAAGCCCTTCTGTCCGAAAAGAGCCTCTGCTGCGTCAAGGATTTCATTTCTGCGTATTTCGGCTTCTTTTACAATTCTCATGGTTTAGTTCTCCTTAAGTTGTAACGACCGACTGTCTGTCGGTAATTGATTATACAATAACATGCTTTTGCAGAGCTGTCGCGTTAAAAATGTTACAAACAAGTAGAAACGGCTTTGCCGTCCTTTTGTAAGGACGGTACCGTTTCAGCGAGAAATAAAAGGATAAGTTATCATGTGAAACATATAAATTCTTATATTTCAGGAAAAAAGGGCGCAGCTCCGGCGCCCTTCTTCTTTTTTATATAGGAGAATCACATTCTTATTACAACTTCAGTCTATTTAGATCATTGGATGAGGGATATAAAGTTCTTCCAGGCTTGTGATTTCTTCAGGTGTCAATTGAACAGACAATGCCGAAACCGAATCTTCAAGCTGGCTGATGCGGGTCGACCCGATGACCGGAGCAGTAACCTCCTCCTTGTGCAGCAGCCAGGCAAGGGCAATCTGTGCGCGCGGAAGTCCACGGTTCGCCGCAACCTCGGCAACTCTCTGTGCAACCTTGCGGTCTGCTTCTTCCGTTCTGATAAACATCGCCTTGGCTACCTGGTCATTATCTGATCGTTCGGTGCGTTGATCCCAATCCCGGGTTAACCGGCCCGCGGCCAGAGGCAGGTAAGGAGTGATGCCTACGCCCTGATCTTTACAAAGCGGGAGCATTTCCCTTTCCTCTTCCCGGTAGAGCAAGTTAAGTCTATTCTCCATAGCCATAAATCGTGTCCAGCCGTTTCGCTCTGCGGTGGACTGCGCCTTCGCAAACTGCCATGCCAGCATGGAGGATGCTCCAAGGTACCTAACCTTGCCAGCCTTCACTAAGTCATGGAGAGCCTCCATCGTCTCCTCAATCGGCGTATTCGGATCATAGCGGTGAATCTGATACAGGTCAATGTAGTCTGTTCCAAGCCGTCGTAGACTGTTATCAATTTCGGTCATTATGGTTTTACGGGAAAGCCCCATAGCATTCGGACCCTTACGCATTGGAACGAAGACCTTCGTGGCAATCACAGCTTCGTCCCGGTGGGCAAAATCCTTTATGGCCCTTCCGAGAATCTCTTCACTGGTACCATCGGAATACATATTAGCAGTACTGAAAAAGTTAATGCCTAATTCGATTGCTCTTTTAATAATCGGTCTGCTGTTCTCTTCATTCAACGACCACGGGGTATTGCCGCGTTCAGGTACCCCGAAGCTCATGGTTCCAAGACTTAACTTCGATACGTCCAAGCCGCTTCGTCCAAGCTTCACATATTCCATTGAATAGTCACACTCCTATATGTTTATGAATCCTCAGGTTGACGTGTCAACCAACAAACATACAATAGCATCTTGTGGTTGATACGTCAACCATGCTATGATCCTCCTATGGACAATATGAGCGAATTACACGAAGATGAAATGCGAATATGGAATATGTGGAAGGGCTCGTTCAAACGGATCTTTGGCCGCGTTGTGAAAGAGATGTCTGAGCATACAGGGCTATCCGAGGGCGATTTCGGAGTATTGGACCGGCTGGTACAATTCGGGGAAGGCAAGCTTCGCCAACAGGAGCTGGCTGACTCTATGGACTGGGATAAAAGCCGGTTATCCCATCATCTGACGCGGATGGAGAAACGGGGTCTCGTGCTAAGAAAACCGCTGGACACAGACCGGGGTGTACAAATCATCATTACTTCTGCCGGCCGATCCGCCCTGGAGGCAGCCCTTCCCATAGTCTCGAAGGCAATACGCAAGCATTTTCTGGACCAGTTAACCGATGAGGATATTAAGTCAATTACTACACTGGCGGAGAGAACGAAAACACCCTGACTACTTAAGATACGTCTGCCGCAATACATCATTACGGGCAATTCCCGGTACCTCCAGGGCCATCCCCTCGCGGGCTGGCCTCTTCTCTATGTTCATTGTCTATATGCGGAGTCACCTCGGAATGAATAGCTTCATGAATGTCACATACACAGGATTAACCATAAGACCTGCCGGGTTTACGGAATATCTCTTCCCCTTGTCCAACCGCCGGATCCGATCCCTTTCCTCCCGGTTCAGTGCAAAGTCGTAAATTTCGCTATTCTCTTGGATCCTCTGCGGATTTGACGACTTAGGGATCACAATACTCCCGCGCTCCAGATGCCAGCGCAAAATGACCTGCGCAACCGACTTGCGGTGAGAGCGGGCGATGGCTGTCAGCTCAGGATGCTCCAGCAGCACCTTGCTTCCCTGCCCTAGCGGCCCCCACGCCTCATGAAGAATCCGGTTCTGAACCATATAGTCATACAATTCGTTCTGTTGGAATTCAGGATGAGTTTCGATCTGATTCACCATCGGCATGATCCGGGCGTTCTTCTTGAGCTGCTCCAGATGCCGTATCCCGAAATTGGCAACACCTATGACTTTGATTCTTCCTTCATCGTACAGCTCCTCCATCGCCTTCCAGGCTGCTGCATAATGAGGACCGGCGAAATGGATCAGATACATATCGAGATACGTTACGTTCAGCTTCCGGCAAGTCTGCTCGAACGCCTTTCTCGTCGCATGATACCCAAGATCCGTCGTCCAGGCTTTGGAGGTAATGAAGAACTCCTCACGGTCAATGCCACTGTGCAGGATGACCCGGCCCAGTGCCGCTTCATTGCCGTAAATTTTCGCTGTATCGAAATGGCGGTACCCGCTCCGGATAGCATTCTCTACCGTCCGCTCAAAGGCTTCCCCATTCTTGATCTTATAGAGGCCGAACCCGAGTTGAGGAATGTTTACCCCGTTCACGGCTTGAACTGTCTGATTCATTGACGGTCTCCTCCCTTTTTCTTCCGGATTACGGCCCCGATGCTTAACTGTCACATTGTACAAGGGCCTTTTCCAATTCGCTTACTAAGCTTTTCAACAACATCAGCTTGCTTCCGGTGTCCAGACGATAATAGTTACGTGTTCCTTCTTTCCGGACGCTTATAATCTGTGCACCTTTCAATATTTTCAGATGATGCGAAACGGCCGAACGGGATAAGTGGGTTTCCACCCTTATCTCACCTACACGCATGCCGGGATTCTGCGGCCCTTGAAGCAAGGCCAACAGGATGGCCTGCTGGTCTCATCTCCGACCGCGTTCAGCACCTTGAGCGAGTTCCTAAATTCGATGGCAAGAGCAGCTACAAGTTCCTGGTCTACGGAAATCACCCCTTTTCGTTAAATCGTTTATTTCTTTGAACGGAAATAAGATACCACAAATTCCACCCCGCCTGCATTTCGGGAAAGAAATTCAAGAACCTTTCTTTCCCATAACAGGAAGCAAGGCCGTTACTTTACATTAGCTTGGCTAACCGCCGGATCTCATCGCTTAACCTTGGATTGACCGGATACACCTCTTCCAAGAAATCCAGAATGCATAGTGCCGATTCGGGCACATGATCGTATCCCTGAATCATCCCGCCGATAATCTCTGCAAAACGGGGGTATCTCTTCTCGAGCCGTCTTTCATTTCCAAACGGGTCGGGATAATAATCAATCTCGTCCTCCAGCAGATGGAGTACAGACAGAATCCTGTCTATCGCATGTCCCTGAATAAACCGCGTAGCGGATAGACGCTCACCTCTTGCATAACGTCCGAGGCCTACGTATAGATTGGTTAAGGCTTCGTTCAAAGGAAAGTCCAGGGAATCCTCCTTCGGGGAAGGGAGCGGTCTTAAAGGTCTGGCGATTGCCGAATTGGCAAAGTCCGGATTCTTCCATATCACCCGGCCCTCCGTGTAAGCGGCATCCGCCAGCTCCGATTCCTCGAATACAGCATATTCCGCGAAAATACCATCCTCGAACAACACCTTATATCCAAGGTCCGAATTCTTGAAGGCATAGGCAAGAGGCTGTATGGCTTCGAGCCAATCCAACTGGTCGATATATCTCCGGGTCACTCCCGGCTTCACAATAACGAAGAAATCCAAATCTGAATACTCATCCATCCGTGCCGTCTCGACCCCAACGGAACCAACACCTAATAATAATAGAGCATCGCCCGTACGCTCCAGTGACTTACCGATTTCGTCCAGCCGCTGCAGCAGCAACTCTGTTCTCAACATCTGAATCCTCCTCTGGTTCGGGAATGCAAAAAGGGTCCAACCCCACTTCTCAGCGAGGTTGAACCCTAAGGTTACATTGCCTTTATTAATCTACCGTAAAGTTATCATGTTTGAATTGTTGCTGTCAAGATATAAGCGCGCACCGGCAATTTGACAAAAGAAGTTTCATCTCTTATGTTGAAATGAGAGTAAAGGGGGATGTCCATTGGCGCTCGAACAGAGTGAGAACAACGTTACTAAGACAGTTATACATACAATCTCTTCTGTAGCGGAAGCTATTGCATTATTATCAAGTTATACCGAGGCTGACCAGCATTCCTATGCACAGCATGAGCATGAGCTGTTGCATCAAGCGTTATCTGCTGAGGCCAATGCCTTTATTACTAGCTGGAGAATAAGAAGCCGTTGGGATTTTATGTACCTGTATGAGTTTTTTATTCCGTTTCCCCATTTCAATGATATGGCGTTATTCCTGGATGAAATTTCCGGGCTGTCTGACGAGTCTTATCTATTCTATATTTTTGGCGGGGAAGTGCCACAGCAGCAGATCGCTGAAGCTTTGCTCCATCCGGATACAACTGCTGATCTGGGGGTCAATGCAGCCTCCATGTTTGGCGATAAGCCGGATTTCATGAAGGTCATGTTCACTGAAATCAAGCCGATCCGCGCATCGATCCAGCTCCTGCTGCAGGAGATAACAGACTCCGCTGTCTTTCGCGGGCATCTGCAGGCCAAACAAGGCTTATATGAGGCTGCCATTCAAGAAGCTCAAGCCTTCGGACTGGAGCCGCTTCACTTAGCGCAAAAGCTGATGGAAAAAACGTTTCGCAGAGTCAGTAACTACCAGACGTTTTACTTCATCCCTTCTTATTTCCTGACTCCCCATCATATCCGGATATTCGATAAACATAACTGCATCGTTATTTATGGCTGTTATAACGCTCCAATGAATACCCTGGAGCGAAGCCTGGAACTGGAGAAGCAGCTGAAGGCATTATCTGATCGGAACCGCATTATGATTCTGCGGATTCTCCATCAGCACAAGGAGTACGGGGCAAGGCTTGCGAACACACTCGATTTAACGACTGCGACGATCTCGCATCATTTGGAAATATTGAAGCAAGCCGGCTTGATCGTTGAGGAGAAGGTTGGCAACATTAAATATTTCGAGCTTGATCATTCCAGGTTCGGGAAGCTGCTGCAAGAGCTGAGTTCTTTTGTGCAAATGGAATAGCTGTGAATTAGACGATCATCCGTTAACCGGGTGGTCGTTTTTCATTTCATCACAAAAATGTACTTGCCTAAAACAGAAATCAGATGCTATTTTAATATAAGACGTTTATCTTATATAAGAAAGGTGATCATCTTACATGAGCACAGAAATCATTCAGGTGCATAATTTGAAGCGGACCTATCAAACCGAGGAAGGGATTTTCAGAAGAAAGCGAAAGGTCGTCGAGGCTCTTCAGGGTATCAGCTTTTCTGTGCGTGAAGGGGAGATTCTCGGGTTATTAGGTCCAAACGGCGCTGGTAAAACAACAACGATTAAAATATTGACCACACTGCTAACGCCGACATCCGGCGAGGTTCGTATTCTCGGGCTTGACCCCGTGAAGGAATTCAAGAGGCTGCGCTCACAGATCAACTTTATTCTCGGCGGAGAGCGCAATCTGTATTGGCGGTTATCAGCCTATGATAATCTCGCTTATTTTGCAGATTTATATAAAGTCCCCCGCCAGGTGCAGAAGAGCCGGATTCCACAATTGCTGGAGCTGGTAGGTTTGAGCGAAGTTGCCCACCGCAGAGTCGAAACCTTCTCCAAAGGCATGAAGCAAAAGCTGCAGATTGCCCGCGGTTTGGTGAACGAGCCGAGAATTCTGTTCCTGGATGAACCGACGATCGGGCTTGACCCGGTGAGCGCAAGGCAGCTGCGTGATATTCTGCATAATTTAAAGCGCCAGGGCACGACGATTCTGCTTACTACACATTACATGCCTGAAGCAGATGAGCTCTGCGACCGGATCGCTTTTATTGATAAAGGGCTGATTTCTGTACTGGACACTCCAGAGGAGCTTAAGAAGCGAATCGATCAAATTTCCGTTGTAACCTGCAGCATCTCTGAATTTACGGAGGAGGAACAGGCGATAATCACGGCGCATCCGGCAACCCTCCATCTGCAAATTGATCAGCCGGAGCAGCTGCAGCGATTGCGAATTCAAACCCGCTTTCCCCAAGAGCTCATCATGGAGCTGTATCATATTGCAGGCCCGGTAAGAATGGCGAATTTGTCGATTACAACGCCTACTTTAGAGGATGTCTATATTCAAATATTAGGCGGGGATGCCTCATGAGTTACACCCTTACCCCGGATCTGAGATCCTTACTCCATACGATTAAAGTACATATGAAGCTCTCGCTCGCCCGTCCAATGTTCCAGTTTATTATCTTCCTGATGCCATTCCTGTTCTCGACCATAGCGATATTGGTATACGGAAATTCCTCTGCGGAGCAAATTTTTCAGTATGTTGTGCTGGGCTCCGGGTTCATTACCCTTTGGTCCTCCATCGTATTCTCTTCAGCCAGTGATGTTAACCGTGAGAAGTACTATGGAACTTTAGAACTGTTGTTCACAGCCCCTATCCCATTCGGGCTTACGCTGGCCGGCAAAATTATAGCCAACACCCTATGGGGAACATTATCCATGCTTATTTCTTATTGTTATTTAATCGTCATTTACCGCGTTCCAGTGATTATTGGGCATCCGTTGCAATTCATACTTGCTTACCTATTTGTCCTATGCGCGCTGTCGGTCTTCTCCTTCTTTCTTGCTATGTCTTTTACGCTGTCCCGTCAGGCTTATGCCCTGATGAACATGTTGGAATATCCGGTGTATCTCATATGCGGGTTCATGTTTCCCGTCTCCGTACTTCCGGACTGGGTCAAGCCTTTATCCTGGGTGCTGCCCCCTACTTGGGCCATAGAATTACTAAGAATCATTAGCAGGAAGGATATGAAACAGGATGAGCTTATTGTTGCTTGGGGAGCACTGCTGATGTTAACCGTCTTTTATCTCGTTATTTCTCTTGCCTACTACCGGCTTGTAGAGAGACGAGCCAGAATAAATGGAAATTTAGGGGTGTTCTAAAATGAAATCTGTTGCCCGGTTTTACCGTCATGCGCACCTATCGTTCAAAGCACTGTTCGGCTGGCTTAATCCCGGTGTCTATCTGATGGTTATGGTCATTAACCCGTTAAGCCAATTGCTCTTCTTCGCAATGCTGGCCAAATACGCTTTTCAGGGAAGCAATCTTGCCGGTTATGTGGTTTCGAATGCGCTTCTGTTGTGCGTGATGAACGCGGTCTTCGGAATGATGACCGTTATCAATACTGACCGACAGATGGGTACACTGCAATTGGTAGTGGCAAGCCCTGCCAGCAAAATTGCCGTCTTTTTTGCCCGGGCTATATTTCATATTGTCAGCGGCCTATTCACGGCAGCTCTTGGACTCGCTTTCGGAATGCTGATCTTTGGGCTTACCTTCTCGGGTGAGCAGCTTGCATGGCTTGGCCTCGTGTGGACCGTATCCATTTCCGCTGCCTGCGGACTCGGGTTTGTGATCTCAAGCTTTGCGCTCTGGTCACCGTCGATGCATATCTGGTCCAATCTGCTTGCAAGCGTGTTACTTCTGTTCAGCGGAGCCAGCTTCCCGCGTTCTCATATGCCGGACTGGATGTACAGATTATCTGAATTTTTCCCGCTAACAAGAGGTGTAGAAGCGACGAAACTGCTCATTCGTACCGGGGATAATGGATTTACAACCCTCCTTACCCAGATGGCCGTAGAGGGTTTGCTTGGATGCGGCTTTTTTCTCCTGGGTATACTGCTGTTCTATTATGCGGAATATTTAGCAAGGGTTAAAGGCAATATGGAGATGGAGTAGGATACATAGAGGCTGTCTCAAAAGTAGAATTTCTACGAGCGGAGACAGGCCACCTTCAGCTAAGGCGCAGTATTCTTCACTCCGCAACCGTTCCCGCGCTTGATTCTGGTATCGCAGCTGTTCCAGACTGTCCGCAATGACTGCCTTTGGCCATTTTCCGAAGTTCTGCTGCGCTTGTCTATATGCGGCTCTAAACAGCGGGTGTCGGTCTGTCTTTAGTGTGAACTGTAGGCTAAAACAAATTGCTTTTCGGCCCGAATTGTACATTGTATCCCGGTTTCGGCAAACCGAACTTCAAGAAATGGTTGTGGGGTATCTTCATTTTACTAAAGTATGGTTTTACTTTTTTGCGTTTTTTAAGGATTGTAGATTCATTCCCCGCTTAAACAGCGGAGAGGACGGAACGATTGTGGAAAAGCGGCAGCGGTCGCCTTTGTCCCCTGATTTTCACCGCTAAGGAGAATCAATAAAATCTGGGGACAACAGCAATTGGAACAACGGTCCGTTCGCGGAGCGTCCGCCCAAAAAGCTTACGTATCTCTTACGTATAAAAAAGGAGTTGTCCCAAGCAGCCATTTCATGGCTTTTAGGACAGTTCTTATTCATTTTTCCAATAGACATCAATCTTCATGCCAGGATATGGTATCCTAGATTACAGGTGAATATTAGGGGGATACGTATATGATTACCGCTACAGCGGCAAGAATCATAAATTTTTTGCCGGATAAATGGGTCATATCCATATCGAAAAATATAATAAATAATTACCTGAACAAATATGCAAATATACATATAACCGGCAGTGAAAACTTAAAAGAAATACAAACACCCACTATTTTTGTAAGTAATCATCTAAGCAATTCGGATGGATTAGTGCTGGACAAGGCTCTAAAAGCGATTGATCCGACTTTTGTAGCTGGGGAAAAGCTGTCAAATAATGCAGTGACCAGCATCGGTGTCCATGTACTGAAGACTACTACTATTAAGCCCAATACCGCTGACAAAGAGGGTCTCGAAAAGATAATAAAGCTTGTTAAACAAGGGGAAAGCTTACTGATCTTTCCGGAAGGAACCCGAAGCAGAGCCAGCAGTTTGATTGAAGCGAAGAAAGGTATCCTTCTTATAGCAAGATTAACCGGAGCTCCCATTGTACCTGTCGGGTTATATGGGACAGAGAAGCTTTTACCCATTCATCAAGATGGCGATATGAAGGCGGAAACGTTCAATAAGGCAGATGTGCATATCCAGATCGGACAACAATTTGAATTACTCCAGCGGGCGAAGGATCAGGATAAAAAAGAATATGAAGAGTTCACCCTCACCTACATAATGAAAAAAATAGCAGAATTATTACCCGAAGGCTATCGGGGAGTCTATAAATAATCTGAGCCATCCTTTGAAATTTCTAGGCCATCCTTTGCGGATGGCCTTCTTTCAGTTCAGCGACTTGCCCCAGGCGCAGTAATCAGAATCTTACTGGCAAGAGCAATGGTCTGTGTACGTTCCGCTTCAGTAAGCCCTGCGGTTACCTCCGTAATCTGACGCTCAATCTGCTCGCCTACTTCATGAATAATCTGCCACCCCGCAGCAGTTGCCCTCACATTGAATCCCCGTTTGTCGGCGGGTGACACGATTCGCTCAACCAGTCCGCGGCGCTGGGCCCGGTCCACCAGTCCGGTAATGCTGGATTTATCGAGTCCCAGATGCTTGGCCAGCTGCAGCATACCCGGTTCCCGGTCCCGCAGGATACCCAACAGACGGATCTGAATGATCGAGAGATCATGCTCCGCCCCTGTTCTGGCGAGAATGTTCTGGATCAGGAAGGATAGCTGCACCAGACTGTCCACAATCGACAGATCATCCAGTTTATCAAAAGAATCATCGTAACTGCTCATATACGCTCCTCCGGGATTCATCATTTATCTAACCTGCTGTCCACATTGTATCATAATCGCCGTTGACTTTGTACGTGAAACAAACTATATTTGTTTGTATTACAAACTTATTAGTTTGTTTCACAAACAAAAAAACGCCCATGGGGCAAATGGAGGCCAATATTATGTATGCTGCTGTTGTACGATCCTTCGATTCAGGTCCGAAATATGAAATCCACGATACTCCGGTACCCTTGGGAGAACATGAAGCTCTGGTTGATGTGCTTGCAGCCGGATTGCATCTCCGGGTACGGGCACAGGCTAATGGCTCTCACTATACCAGTACGGATGAATTGCCGCTGATCCCTGGTGTTGACGGGGTAGGAAGGCTGCCGGACGGTCAGTTAGTCTATTTCGTTATAACAGATACTGCTCTAGGATCTTTTGCCGACAAAACCGTAATTGACCTGCGGCGCAGTGTGCCAATTCCGGCTCATGCCGATCCTGTGCTCATCGCTGCCGCTATGAATCCGGCCATGTCAGCCTGGGTGACCCTGCGCCGCCGGGTTCAGGCGAAGTCCGGGTTCAAGGTTCTGATTCTGGGCGCTACCGGCAATTCCGGACAGATGGCTGTCCAGATCGCCAAGCTTATGGGCGCCAGTCAGATTATTGCTGCCGGGCGGGACCCGGAGCGTCTCCGTTCGCTTACGCCGCTCGGCGCTGATGTAACAGTGTCGCTTGCGGGTGATCCACAAGCATCCGCCCTGCGCCTCGGCGAGGCTGCTTCCGAAGTGGATATCGTTCTTGACTATCTTTGGGGCGAACCTGCCGGGCTGGCTATGATTCCGCTGCTGACACGCCGGGCTGACCGCAGCCGGCTCTTGACCTGGATCCAGATTGGTTCTGTTGCCGGAGCGGATGCCGCTATCCCTTCTGCCGCACTCCGCTCGGCCAACTTCCAGATCATCGGCAGCGGCCAAGGGTCTTTGACTCCGGCCGGATACTTAGCCGAATTCCCGGCGCTCATCGATGCGATTGCTGGAGGCAAGCTTATTGCGAACCCAATTGCTTGTCCGCTGTCCAAGATTGAAGAAGTGTGGAATACGCCGACAGGCAGTCAGCAGCGGGTAGTATTCACGCCGGAGAATTAAGTAATCCCCTGACCTGGATTATCTAAGCAGGCCCTTGTCCGGCTTTTGTCAAGCTTTGTTATCCCGGTTGTAACTTCTCCTCTTGATAAATCTGGAAAGTGAGTGATAAACTTAGCAGGGCATCCCGCATAAGGAAGCATGCTTACTCTCTACAAAACAGGAGGCCGAAGAATAATTGGCGATTTATTTAGTAAGACACGGCAAAGATGATGAAGGATTCCGTGGCGGATGGAGCCAGCGGGGACTAATCACGCAAGGTTACCGACAATCTGAGAAGCTCGGCCGCTATCTTCAAGATAACCAATCTTCATTTAATATAAAGCGCATTGTCAGCAGTGATCTGCAGCGGGCTCTGGATACGGCTGGTGAGCTGGCAAGAGAACTCAGATTGCCGATAGAGCGCAGTATGGACTGGAGGGAAATGAATAATGGCGTGATCGCCGGCATGCCGAACGAAATCGTAAATGAACGGTTTCCGGGTTTGTATTTCTCCGGTTTACGGATGGACGAGCGCTATCCCGGCGGCGAAAGCCCGTTGGAGTTCTTCACACGCATCAAGGAAGCGTTCGGCCGCTTATGCGAAGAACAGGCCAACCGACATCCGGAAGGTAACCTCATGATTGTTACTCACGGCGGAGTCATTAACATCATCTATCATATTATAAAAGAATTAGACTGGAACAACCGCGGCAGTAAATTCCCGGCTTCCTATACCGGATTGCACACCATTGAGAATCAGGACGGCAAATGGATCGTTTCCCTTGAGAATTATACTGTGTAGCTTACAAAAAAGGCAGACCCGCCAGCCATTACGGCTTTTGAGTCTGCCTTTTTTTCAAACCTAAATCTATTCTTCTAACTGAACATCCGGACGGTCCGGCAGCTGTTCAAGGTAACTGTTAGACATATTCAGCAGCCGCTGCACGTTATTGAACTGTGCCTCAGTCGATCCGCCAGCAATCACCGAATTATCCTTCTGGCTGAAGTTGGTTCCGTCCGCGTAGGCTTCTCCGGTTACATAAATACTTGAATTATTGATAAAAGAGCCCGTCGGCAGGAAATGCCGGACCGGTAACAAATTAGTCTCCTGATTCAGCAGATCCTCCCCGAAGTGAAGCTGATTCTGAACGGAGACGCCCAGCAGATTGGCTACAGTCGGCAGAATATCAATCTGTCCTCCGGTATGACCGACCTCGGCAGGCAGTATTCCGGACGGTGAGTGTACAATGAACGGGATATTGAACATGTCGGTATAACCGTACTCATACCCGATCAGCTCTTTCAGCCAGTCCTTCTCCTTATCGCCAAGCGCATAGAGCGGTACGCCCTGGTGATCCCCGTAGAATACAATCAGGCTGTCGTCCCACACTCCGCTGGCCTTAAGTTCATCCAGGAACTGCCCCATCGCATAATCCGCATAATTCTGGGATTGGATATAGTCGCCAAGCAAGGTCCCCTGATACTGCTCAGGCAGAGTCATCTTAAGCTTATCCTCCGGCAGACGGAAAGGATGATGAGCACTCATGGAGATGACCATGGCATAGAACGGTTCTTCCTTCGCATCCAGAGCGGCCAGCTCGGGAACGGTTTTGGCGAACAGCACTTCATCTGAAGATCCAAAAGCAATAGGGTCATCGTCGCCATAGAAGCTCTGATCATAATACTTGTCGAATCCGATGGCTTTGTAGAGTTCTTTACGGTTCCAGAATTCCACACTGTTGGTATGGAAGGTATACGTCTGATAGCCGTCTGATTTCAGCAGACCCGGCAGGCTCGGCAGCGTTTTGTTCATATAATTGGAAGAAGTCGCCGGCTCATTCTTGGGTACATAAAAAGAAGTATTCACCA
Organism: Paenibacillus sp. FSL R5-0912; assembly: GCF_000758605.1. Classification (NCBI taxonomy): domain Bacteria; kingdom Bacillati; phylum Bacillota; class Bacilli; order Caryophanales; family Paenibacillaceae; genus Paenibacillus; species Paenibacillus sp. FSL R5-0912. The sequence goes on along the minus strand of NZ_CP009282.1, from coordinate 3,117,676 downwards.
CGAACTCCGCGTCCGAGGTTGTGCCCTGGCCCGCGTCCGTGTAAAAGTTATTAAAGTAGGTATTGTCTTTCACCAGCTTATTAATGTTCGGCGTAACTTCCTGCCCGTCAATGGTCAGGCCGATCAGGAAGTTCTGGAGGGATTCCATCTGTACCACGATCAGATTCTTGCCTTTGTCGGCAGCGAAATACTGCGGGGACTCAGGCACGGTAATACCTTTCAATTCATTCACAGCCGTCTGCGTAATCTCTTTGTTGTCGATGATTTCTTCCTTCTCTGTAGTGTCGGCGAACAGGGTATATACCTCGTAGTTGAGAATGCCCATACTCTCGGCTTTCTTGATCTCATTCATACTCGCATGGTTCGGCCAAATATTGAAGATACACAGTCCGATGGAGACAGCAGTGATCACTGTCAGCACCGGCCGGTTCATCCGCACGGTACCTCTTTCTTTCCAGCGTGAAATATATTTTGGACGGAACATCAGGAACAGGAAGAACACGACGTCTACGAAGATAAACAGATAATAAGGGGTGATGAGGGAATAGGTGCTCTCCCCTACCTTCGTAACTTTGTCGGCCTGCTGCAGCGCATGATACGTCGCAATGACGCCATAATACTTGTAGTACATCAACACAGCGAAATAAATGACCGTTATAAAAAGATTGGCCACCATGTAATAGAGAATCTTCCGCTTGCGTGCCAGCCACTCGATGAGACTGAACACAATGAGGAAAAATGGAATTTCCGTAAACATTGTGCCCCAGTTAGGCCCGTCATTAAAAACAACATACCACGCCACCCCACTCTTGAGCAGCAAGAGAAAAGTGAACAGCAATATAGGCTTGTTGCGGATATCAAATGATTTTTTCATAAGTAGTCTCTATCTCCTTCTATTTCAGAAAGAATTACATCACGTTTCAATAATATGCACAGCATGCGGTCTTTGCTCCAGCTGTTGCCATAGAAGGACTAGCGATGGGTCACTTCCTCACATTTGTTGTAGGCGTAAATTGTACTACTGAATTAAAGCACAAATTACGTAGGTTATCAACCTATTTTAATTACTCAGATAAAAACGGCAATGCCGTCCTCCGGGGACGGCATCTGTTTCATCCTTCATACTCGAAGGGATCGTCGCACGAGTAAATCTCATCGAAAAATCCGTTATACAGAATATCGTCTTCCAGGCATTTAATGAGAAAAGACAGCCGCCCGTCACATTCCGGTTCCCCGCCGTTATTCCGCATGACCTCGAAGGCATCCACAACACTTTCCATCAGGGTTGCTTGGATGAATAAAGGCAGCTGATCCAGCACAGCCGGTTTAATCCGGGTCTCTGACCGGTACCCAGCGAGAACGGTTGCAAAGTAAGCATCCATGAATTCCTTGCGTTTACCCGGATCGGGTTCAAATTGTATCCAGCCTACTCCATGTGTCCAGAGAGCTGCCAGCTCAAACATATACCAGCCGAAACAGCAATTGTCGAAATCGTATACAGTAATTTGTCCGGTATCATAATCTATTGAATAATTCCCGTCATTGAAATCGAAATGTAGCATTCCGTAAGTCTCCCCGTTCACTTCCACTTCTCGCAGGGTGTTAAGCAGCTCAATCAGCTTCCCCTTAAGCAAGGTCAGGGATTCAGGAATCAGCTCATCCAGATATGCGGGATTGTATTTGTCAAAAAAGCTATACCGGCGATGGACCGGCGTGTACTCTTTGGATAACTGATGCAGTTTCCCCAGCACTTTACCGCAGTTATAATAATATTCGGTAATGGGCACTCCTTCCCTGTACCGGTAATGATGCTCCACCAGCATTGTTCCTGCAGCCTTAGTGAACAGGCTGACAAAATACCTGTGATTATCGTGAGTAATCTCTTCCAGCAGATTCCCGTTCCGGGAGCTGATCACATTCGCGACGCTGCCTCCATGCTCATACAGGTAGCGGACATACTCCAGTTCACCCAGGAAATCGTCGCGGCTCCGGTCAGGCAGGAAAGCGAACCTGAGTATTTTGGGGCTGGCGCCTGCTTTTTCACAGGTGTATACAATATTACGCCCTCCCTCATGCGCTTCAATCTGCTCGAACTCGTAGCCGTTTAACCCGTACAATTCGGATACCAGGGGAAGTAAGTGTGCAGTACTTTTCTGGGCAACCTCAATATAGTTTATAATATCTCCTCCAAATCTAATTTGCGCGGCGATTTCCTGTGCCGGAATCCCAACCACCATATTTTACCAAAGAAGCCACTTAAGCTCCAGGGATAGTTTTTATATATTCAAACTTTACTGCCATTTATTTCTTTTTGTTTCCATACAACCATCCGCCACTGATTGAGTTCACTTCGCCCTTAGCAATGATTAGAATGCCATTTTACTGATCCGCACAAAGAAGAAAAGATCTTGTATATTCAGACGTATCCGACTGAATAATAAATAACCAAACACAAAAAACAGCCCCGGTCATTCGCTGACCATCGAGCTGCTTTCTATTCTTATAAACAACCGTTCGAAGGAATTACGCCTGCGGTTAAGACGTATAACTCTTACCCAGTCCCAGGCTGGTCAGCAGTTGTCTGTAGGCAATCGATGTCCGGTCTGCCGGGATATGGGCTTCCGCCTGCAGATCGAGCGGCAGATCCTCCGGAGTCTGCGACTCCACCATCTCCGCGTCCTCCTGGAACACCTGCAGATTGAACTTAATCGTATCCTCTACAGGGGCGCTCTTGTCAAAGTTACGGGAGATCGGGCAGAACAGCCGGGTATAGCGGGCGGATACCGGGGAGGCACAGTTCAGAATCTTCAGCCTGCCCTCATCCGGGAAATAGACAGTCAGCGAAGCGGCAAACGGTGCAAAGACGCGGAACTCGCGCAGCCACATGAACCCTTCGGGTGCAGGGTTCTCCTGACCTTTGCCGTAGTTGCTGACCGTGCTCCAATACTCCGCTACCAGCTCCGTATCTCCTTCACGCCATACTTTATACTGGGGGACCTCTGTGTTGTTGCGGTCACCGAAGGTTGCCGTATGCACGTAAGCGAAATGCGATACATCCAGGAAGCCTTCCATCTGCCGCCCGGAGGAACCGGCAATATCAAAGCTCGGAATTAGAATATTAATGTAGTCGGGATCCTCCCAGGCCGGAAAAGACGGGATTTGCTCCGGTGCGCCGGCAAGGCAGGTCCAGATCAGGCCATAACGTTCAACGGCGGGATAGACAATCAATTTCAATTTGGGTGAGATCTTGCTGCTTGGATGCGCCGGCACCGCCGTACACTTTCCTTCACAATTATACCGGAAGCCGTGATAAGGGCAGACAATCTCACCGTTCTCAACCCAGCCCTTGCTTAAGGGCGCTCCACGGTGGAAGCAGAGGTCCCGGGCAATGACCACCTTGCCTTCGCTGCGGTACAATACCAGCTTCATATCCAGCAGCTTCACCGGAACAGGTGTATCCTGAACCTCATCTGCGGCCGCCACCGGGTACCAATACTGGGCCAGTATACGCCAGTCTTCTGGCGAGAAGGTGCAATCACGCGGGAGCTCCAGTTGTTCCTGCCGTTTCTTTTCCTCTATCATGACCGCTCCACCTCTCAATTCGCTATGAATGCATAAGATGATTTAATTTTATGTTAGAATAACTAACTTGTTGTGTATATTTTAAACTGATTTCGCTGCTAAAATCAATTACAAATCCATTCTTTTTGTAATTTCGCCTAAATTACACCCGTCAATGTTATGCATAATGACATAACGAGGGCAAAACCTTAATAGATGTATATTCAGGCCATCCTCCGCAAAAGTTAACTGTTGCGCTACCGTAAGCTGCAATACATACAACATTGTGAATGGTACCGCTTTGCACACTGGTCACCGGGTGCTTTCAAGTATATATGTCTAGTAAGATTCGCCTAATAATAGTTTCTAAAAATAACTTGCTTTATTTAAGTTATAAGCTATAATAAAAACATAAGAGCTACTTCAAAAAACTTACAACCACATTCGAGGAGGAATTACAATGACAACATTAAACATCGGAATTATTCTGGGAAGTACCCGCCAAGGCCGCGTTAGCCCGCAGGTAGGCGAATGGGTGAAAGGTATTGCAGATGCACGCGGAGATGCCAATTACGAAATCGTGGATATAGCCGACTTCAAACTACCGCTTCTCGGTGAAACCGACAGCTATGCGGAAGCCCAAGCGTGGGCAGCCAAGCTGGCAACACTGGACGGCTTCGTGTTTATCGTACAGGAATATAACCACAGTCTTACCGGAGCACTCAAGAATGCCCTGGACTCCGCCCGTGAAGAATGGAACAACAAGGCAGCCGGTATCGTAAGCTATGGTTCAGCCGGAGGCGTCCGCGCCGCTGAGCATTTACGCGGAATTCTCGGCGAGCTGTCCGTAGCGGATGTTCGCGTACACCCTCTGCTCTCATTGTTCACTGACTTCGAGAACGGCTCCGTCTTCAAACCAGCCGATTTGCATATCGCCAACGTTAACGCCATGCTCGATCAGGTTCTGGCCTGGAGCGGCGCCTTGAAGACTTTGCGTCAGTAAATAAAAGGTAATGGCAACGCATCAACGTCATTAATATAGGAAAAAAGGGGTCTCAACCGCCAGAAATGGCTATTGAGACCCCTTTTTACATTGAGATGTATAGATAGATAGATAGCGAAACTATGTGAGAATGCTGCGCGAACAGACTGTTGCTCCAAGCACTGTGGGAATGGCGGATACGTCCAATCCTCACTCTCAATTCGTTGCCGGCAGAACGGAGCATTTTAGACGTAAATGTTGCACGATTTCCAACTTGTATTGGTATATACCCGGGTGTTCAGGCCGATGGTTGTATGAAATACAACAATTGTCCCGCTAAACCGCATACTGGAGGAGAATTGCTGTTTTTTGTACAACATTATCGGATTCGGACCGAAATTATGGTTCATCCGAAACCCCCTTCATACCCACAAGTCTAATCCTATCTTTAAGATCATTCATCAGGGACACCCGCTCCTTCTTATCGTGACAGCAGCCTGCTGATCAGCTCCCGGCGGCTGGACACACCTGCTTTGGCAAAGATTGATTTCAGGTGATCCTGAACGGTATAAGCAGAGATATGTAGCGACTCCGCCAGTTCCTTGGTGGATAACCCCAGCAGCAGCATCTCTGCAAGCTGTTTCTCGCGTGCGGTTAAGGTAAAGGCATAGGCCAGCAGGCGGAATACATCGGAGGATCTGGCATTTACAAAAGAAACGGCCAGCATACCTTCCGGACCGTCCAGCCTGCTGGCCGTAACGGTCAGATAAGCCCCATCCCCGGTTTGGAGGCATATTTTAGCGCTTGAAGGGACAGCACTGGAAGCTTTCTCCTCCGCTACAACCCGTAAGCACACGGCCCGGACCGGCCCCGGCAATACTCCCGCATCCAGACGTTCGAACTGCCGCATCTGCTCCAGCCAATAATTCGCCGCTGTATTCGCACTCAGCGTAACCAGCCGCTCATTCAGCATCATAATTCCGTTATCTTCCGGTGCTCCGCTGTCCGAATCCTTGCCGGGCTGCGATGTGGCGTAACTGCGCAGTCCGGCAGCAACCAGCGGAGCAACGGAAGCGATCCGGGCACATTCCTGCGCTTGAAACGGATGGCTATCCAGCGGACGGAACAGAGTCAGGAAGCCCCAGCAGACCCCGCCTGCCATGAGCGCTGCGCGCAGCTCATCTCCGAATCCGGCGGGCTGCAGTACTTTGCGGTAACGTTCACTCTTCTCAAGGCTTCCGCCCGTAACTCCGCTTAAGCAGGCTACCGGAAGCTCCCCCTTGGCCAAGTGCTCATACTTCATATAATCCTCATGCAGATATTCATATTCGAACAATACAGAGTGCACTGCTGAAAGCCCCTGCTCTGTTACCGCTCCGGTGGTAAGAAGCGTATGCGGATCTACTGTCGTGCAGCAGGCCGCAGCAAACGGAATAACGGAACGGAGTTTAGCGATAACCGCTTCCCTGTATTGCTGTGAATTCATAGCTCCCCCGCCCCGGGCCGGGTCCAGCTTCAGAATGCTTTTCATCGCCTCGTTCATCTTGGTGTCCTCTCTAAATCCCACATATGTGGGATGGTCTCCCGTCCTTGAAATCCGGATAATGAAACATAATTCCTATTATATCGCAGGCAAGCTTACATTCAATATTCAAGGACGGAGAAGATACAATGAAAACAGATATTATAGTCATCGGCGGTTATGGTCATGTCGGGTCACAGATTTGCCGGCTTCTTGGCGAGAAGCATCCCGGGAAGGTCTATGCGGCGGGAAGAAATCTGAAACGTGCTGAAGAGTTCTCCCGCAGTACCGGCGGGTATGTGAAGCCGCTGCGTCTGGCGGCAGAGGAGCCGCTGGACCAGAAGCTGCTCGAACGGGTGAAGCTGGTTGTAATGTGTCTGGATCAGCAGGATACGCGGCTGGCAGAAGCCTGCCTGCAGAGCGGTACGCATTATATAGATGTCTCGGCGAACGGCGAATTCCTCAGCAAGCTGCAGAAGCTGGACCTGGTGAAGAATGGCCTCCAGGCTGCAGCACTGCTGAGTGTCGGCCTGGCTCCTGGCCTGACCAATCTGCTCGCGGCAAGGGCCATGCAGGAGCTGGAGCAGACGGAGTCCATTGACATCTCCATTCTGCTTGGGCTTGGAGACAGTCATGGACAAGCCGCTCTGGAGTGGACCGTGGACAACCTGGGGGCAGTCTTTGAGATTACTGAGCATGGCAAAACGCGTACGGCTTCAAGCTTCACGGAAAGGAAGTCCACTGATTTCGGCTTGGGTCTGCGGACCCGGACAGCCTACCGTTTTCCTTTTTCGGATCAGCAGACGCTGCCTGTAACTTTAGGCGTTCCATCGGTGTCCACCCGGCTCTGCTTCGATTCCCGCATCTCCACCTCCGCTGTTGCTGTACTGCGCAGACTAGGTCTGCCCGCACTGCTGCTGCGGAACAGAACCTGCCGTAACTTCGCTGTCCGGGCTTTCGGCAAATTCCGGTTCGGCTCGGCACGCTTCGCGGTTAAAGTGGATGCCTATGGGCTGAAGAACGGCAAGCCCATGCAAATTGAATATGGAATAACAGGTGTACATGAAGCAGACATTACTGCAATAACTGCGGCTGGTGTAACCCTTAACCTCTATGAATCCGCACCTCCGCCAGGTGTCTATCATATTGAGCAGTTATTCACACTGCAGACGGCAGGGAACCATCTGTCTCTGGCATACACCGGGGAAGCCGGAACCAGTCAAGGTATGACTTATTCTCTGGAAGGCGCTACTTTCTGGAACCGGTGACCGGTACAACAGATTCTCTTTTGAACTTACCTGCACGCCTATCCTCCGGGCAGTTCTAATTCCTGACGCCTTCCTGAATACAACAAGGCGGCCGTTAACATAACGGCCGCCTTGTTTATGATATTTTATTGGATTACGGATGAAATGAATCTGGCCATCTCCCCACTGGTCTCATTCAGCTTCTCAATGACATCGCTGAACTGGGTTACGAGCTCAGCCTGCGCCGAAGAAGACAAGGCAATTGCCTCAATCTCCTGCTCCATCTCCCGGATCGAACGCTGCACTGTACTTAGTGAATCTTCGATCGACTTCGTGGCTTCCTTCGTGTGCACAGACAGCTTGCGCACCTCTGTCGCAACTACTCCGAAGCCTGCGCCCTGCTCTCCGACCCGCGCAGCCTCAATCGCCGCATTCAGGCCCAGCAGATTCGTCTGCTCGGAGATCTCCCGGATGAATCCGGCCACCTTGTTCACCTGCTTGGACTCTTCCACCGTCTTGCGGGAATTTTCCAGAATCTGCGCCGTCGTTGCCGACAGCTCCTCAGACTGGGCTGCTACATTCTGCACCATGTCTGCCAGCTGGCCGCTGATCTGATTGATGCTCTCGGTCAGCTGTTCCATTTTATCTTCATTTTCCAGCGTATAGGCAATTGCGAAGGCCCCGATGACTTCACCTTCATCCCCATAAATCGGGACTGCCGAAGAAACTACAGTTGCTCCGTACAGCTCAGGTGACAACCGGTTTGTCGTGGCGCGTCCAGCCAGGGCATTTCCGAGAGACGGATCATCCGGTGAAACGGGACTTCCTTTGGTTAAGCCGAAATCCAGCACTTTGCTTGGCTCATAATAATGGAAAATTTCTCTATCCGTAATACCGATCATAATATCCTGTGCGTGAATCTGCTTGAACAAGGGTGCTGCTGCGATCAGTGCTGTTAAGTTATCCATAAGCATCTCCTAAATGTGAATGTTTAGAATTATTATCGACACATTTAACCGATTAGTGAAGAGTGCTGATTATGAATTATGAACGTCCTGAATTATAAACGTCCCGCCTTAACATGCTTAAGCTGAGCCACAATAATGACGCTGATGATCACAAGCAGAAACCAAGAGCTGATCTTGCCAAAGCCCACCAGATGCCAGCTTTCATGCTGGTCCGGATATTTCCAGGCATTAAAGAAGGTAGCGATATTCTCCGCCAGCCAGATAAAGAAACCTACAATGATGAAAGCCAATGTCAGCGGCATCCTGTACGTTCTGTCCTGCACCCGGTAAATGATCCATGTTCTCCAAAAGACTACCAGCACCATCGCCGTCAGCCACCAGCGGAAATCCGGAATAAAGTGGTGGGTGAAAAAGTTCAGATAGATCGCTCCGCCAAGCATTCCCGCAGCAGCCAGCCCCGGCCAGCCGGTCATAGCCATCTTCAGTCTGCGCCAGATCTGACACATGTAGCTTGCCACACTTGCATACATAAACCCGCTATACAGCGGTACACCGAGCAGCTTCGTGAATCCCGGATCAGGATACGCCCAAGATCCCATTCGTATCTTATAGATCTCCAGCAGCAGACCAATCACATGAAATACGCAGATGACCTTGATCTCATCAAGGGTCTCCAGTCCAGTGCGGTACATAAGGTACTGCACGGTAAGCAGTATCAGCAGAATAACATCATAACGGTGGATAAATGGCACTTCTATTCTGCTTGTAAGCAGGAGGGTTCCAAAGATCGCAACGGGAAAGATGCAGCTCATCGCCTGGTGATAACCAAAATGCAGCAGTCGTGTGATTGATTTCAAAAAGTTCCTCTCCTCGCCGGCCGGGCTTCCCCTTCATTCAATAGATTCCGGGGTGTATACTAATATATCTCCGGGCTGACAATCCAATGCCTTGCATATCGCCGCAAGTGTTGAAAACCGGATGGCCTTCGCCTTGCCGTTCTTCAAGATAGACAAGTTAGCCATCGTTATACCTACCTTCTCTGTAAGCTCTGTTACGCTCATTTTCCGTTTCGCCAGCATCACGTCAATATTGATAATAATCGCCATGGTCGTCACCTCAGACTGTCAAATCATTTTCAGATTTTAGTTCGATAGCTTCATTCAGTAGCTTCTGGAGCACCGCTGCGAATACAGCGATCACCATGGAAGCCAAAATAATGATCATTCCAATAACGATAATCCCCGGAGCGTCATCCCTCTCTGCCATGAGATAGAACAGCGGCATCCCTAAGACAAACATACTGCTGATGGCGACTGCACACCGTTTGATATTCTTCAGCACCTGTACTGAGGCATCCGAGAATGCCTTGTTCTGATCGATATAGCCTAACAGCTTAAAGGCTTGATAGAGGGCAATGTAAAAAGGTAGCGCCGCCCCATACAAATCGATCATTACGAGTGCCTGTATGTACGCATGCTCCGGATACAGCTCTGCTGCAAATTCAGCAATCTCCGGCACTACAAATACACATAGAGCAAGTGCAGCCATTCCAAACAGAATAATTACTGCCTTCAAAAAAGTGGTCGATCCTGGTTTACGTTTCATCAAAAAAACACCTCACTTCGTATTCGTGAGTTTAATTTATCACAATATTTATTGTTTATCAATATATTTATATTGATATATAATATATTATTATTGTTAATATCTCTGCCGAGCCGCGAATCGAGGCTACTGCACTGCAGGGCGGCAGGCAGCAAAGGGTACGACGGATTTGTGCTTGGCATTGTCACGGCATGACAATCACCGCAGAGCAGGATATAGAGCTCTATCCTTGCTTGCGGGTCTCTGTACGCCTTGCCAATATAAAACTTGCTCAAGAAGAGCTTCCCCTCTTCTTGTCTGGCCGAGATATATCCGACTGTGGAGCCGTCATTATGGATCAAGTAATATTCGTAGCCCTGATGATAGATCTGATTCGTAATCGCCGGAAGCGATTGGAACTTATCAATCATGTAATTAATCTGCTCGATTGTAATAATCGAAACATAATATTCGTGCCATATTTCTGCCGCCCATTGAGCAACCTCAGGAAAATAAAAAAGAGCCCCACACTTTCGTCATAGGGCACTCCAGACTACTAACTGGCTATTTTAAATAGAATACTTCTTTCAGGCTCTTGGATACCGGGCTGTGATCAGCGTTAGTCTCCATTAACGGCTCCATATACACCCACCACTTCCGGCAAATCTCCGTCTGCGACATCTGATCCCACCGCTCTTCGTCTTCAATCTCTACGTAAGCAAACAGGCTGCCCGTTTCTTCATCCAGAAAAATAGAATAATGATGTGCGCCATGGTTCTTCAGCTCTTCAGCCATCTCCGGCCACAGCTCATCATGACGGCGTTTGTACTCCTCATAAGCATCGGGATAAACATGCATAACACTCGCTTTTCTAATCACTGTTCAGCACTCCAGACGTATTGGGGTTTGGACAACATTGAATGAACTATATTGCACATTATATATGAACCAGTCTGGCAATCTCAATGGCCCCTGCTTCCGAGAAGTGCGTGTTATCCTCTGCTCCCTATCTTAATCTGCAACAATCTCTTCCAATGCTCTCCCGTCCCCGTGACCGAAATTGATCCCCAGAATTCTTCCCAGCGTCGGCGCAATATCGACCATTTCGATATCGCCGATAGAGTAGTCCTGTTTAATCATGCCGCCGGAAACGACAAAATTGCACCGGTAGCCGCTTTTGTCAGGAGAATAACCATGCGTAGCATAACGAACTCCATGTGCCTGCAAATCGGTAACCAGCTGCTCCTCTAGACTCTCATCGAAACAATAGCCGCGCCGCGCTTCAAGCATAAACATTGTATAGGGACTCGCATGAAGATCATCCAGGTTCTCCCGGTTATACACACATTCAATTCCTGACGCCCCGTCCTTCATGTATTCTTCAACAGCCGTGAGTGCCTGCTGCTGCGCTTCCTCGTCTCCCGGCTGGACATGCAGGTACGCTGAACCTCCGCCGCACTGGAAATACGCCCGCCATTTCATTATGCCGCCCTCTTCATAGATCAGACCCTTTGCCAGCAAGAGATTGTTCAGATGCACCTTATACCTCACATTGAACTGACCATGGTCTCCGAGGACCATAATCACCGTATCTTGCCTGATCCCGGCATCATCCACAGCCTGCAGGAGCTCACCCAGCCGGTTATCCATGCGCAGGATGACTTCTTTCACCTCATCACTGTCTGTCCCATACAGATGTTTGGCATCATCCAGGTCAATCAGATGCATCATGAGCAGATTAGGCTTGTTGCGCTTAATCGTGTCTATCGCACACTTCGTTGTAAAGTCATCCAGGTAAGGCTGGGTAATCCCTTGCCTGATCCGGCCGTATTTCAGCTCCATCCGGATGCAGTAGGCGGGACTGCCACTTCTCAGCACCTTAAGTGCCTGATTCTCACCTTTCAGCGCCCTGATTTCCGGAATATTATAACGGATCGAGGACTTGCCCGAAACCGGCCAGAGGAGTCCGGCGGTACTGAGCCCTGCCTTACGTGCAGCATCATAAATTGTCGGTACCTTGACCGCCTCACGGAACCAGAACCAGCGCTGGTCCTCCTCCTTCACGAACGGCTGCAGCGGATTGTTGTGGTGAATACCGTGCTTGTCCGGATGAACGCCGGTAGCAATGGTGGTATGAACTACATAGGTGAGTGTGGGATATACACTCCGCAAGCGGTTGCTGTGGGCACCTTGCTTAATCAGTTTGGATAAATTGGGCAGCCGGCTGGCCAGCTCCCAGTTGTCCTCCGAGAAGGCATCGTAGGAAATGACGATCAGATGTTTAGCTAATGGCGCGCGAGGCGTTGTCAGTTCCATGTTAGTTCCCCTTAGGTAGTGTGATGAAGATGAAGAATCCGATCAGAAACAGCGGAATTATGGATAAAATGCTAAAGCGGGCCTCGCCCGTTAACGTCGTAGTCAGTGACATCAGCGCCGGGCCGAGAATTGCCGCGAACTTGCCGAAGATATTATAGAAGCCGAAGAATTCATTGGAATTCTCCTTCGGGATGATTTTCGCGAAATACGACCGGCTGAGCGCCTGGATGCCACCCTGGGCCGAACCGATCAGCGCGCCGAGAATAAAGATATGCCACACTGAGGTGATGAAGAAAGCCGCAATACAGGAAATGATATAAGTGAAAATCCCGAAGATAATCAGCTTGCGGGCAGAGTGGGTTTTGGCCAGATTACCGTAGAGAATCGCACACGGAAAGGCAATGATCTGGATGATGAGCAGAATGCCCAGCAGGGTGAAAGTGTCCAGGGAATCCCCGCCCAGCACCGAAGTCGCATACGGCACCACCATTTTAATAATGGTATCTACCCCGTCGATATAGAAGAAATACGCGATCAGGAATACAAATACAATTTTGTGCTGGCGGATATTCATGAAGGTGTTCGCCATTCTTTTGAAGCTGTTTGCAACCGGATTGGGTTCAGGCTCAATATAGTAGCGCTGCTTCACATCTCTGATCATAGGCACAGTGAGCAGCCCCCACCATAGTGCAGTAATGATGAATCCGATCTGATAACCGATGGCCTTGTCCATCCCCATCATGAAGATCAGCAGCAGGCTGATTCCGAACGGAATACAGCTGAAGATATAACCGAAGGCAAACCCTCTCGTCGATACCTTATCCATCCGCTCATCATCTGTAATATCGACCAGGAAGGAATCATAGAAGATATTGGCCCCGGCAAACCCGACCGCTGACAGAATGTAAAAAGCAATCAGCAGCTGCCATTGTCCGCTATCCGGTGACACGAAGGCCAGAGAAGCCGTAGCAAGCACGCCTACCGCAGCGAAGAAAATGAAGAAGCGCTTCTTCCGGTCCTTGTAATCGGCAATCGTCCCCAGGATCGGACTGAGCACCGCCACCAGAATACTGGCAATGGAATTGAAATAGCCCAAATCCATACTGCTGCCCACAGTTGTGAACATGCCGAAGATAATGGGCAAAAGCGCCGTAGTCACCGCCATCGAGTAGGCAGAATTACCGCAGTCATACAGAATCCATGATTTCTCCTCTTTACTCAGCTTCATCTAATCTTCTCCTCCAATAACCGATTGTTTCAGTTATATCACGCGAACATATGAAGCATGTTAATGGGATGTAAAATCACAGAATCTCTGGCTTAGTGGCTATAGCCTTCCCAATATCCTGCAATATACATGGTCATTATAACCTGAATTACCAAAGGAAAGGGTGAAAAATATAGATTAAGCTCACTAGATTCACAGAATATATATGGGCAGAGGGTGCTGCCGCAGAATGGAGACTTTTCAGTAAACACTGTAGAAGACATAAATGTTGTAAGTTTTACAACTTTGGATCATGGATAGTTAGGTATCCGGGAGGATTGTTGTATAAAATACAAGAATAATTCGGCTAAGCCGCTTGAAAAAGGTAAAATCCTGCATTTATACAACAATTCCGGATTTGGGGTGATATGAGAGGAACACTGAGACAATACTTAACCGTCTGCAAGCAGAAATGGCGCCTGTCCCGGAAGGTTCGGGAAGGCGCCATGCTTTTGATATCAGAAACCGGGCAGCCGTTCACGCCGCCTTTCGTTTATATACGCGCATCGCAAACAGATATGCGGCAATCATTATCCCCAGGCACCAGGCAAGTGCAGTCCAGATGTCATGTCCGGCAGGCTGCCCTGCCAGCAGGGCGCGGACCGCTTCCACTATTGAAGTTACCGGCTGGTTCTCAGCAAAAATACGGACAGCGCGCGGCATCGTTTCAGTAGGCACAAATGCGGAACTGATAAAGGGAAGGAAGATTAGCGGGTAAGAAAAGGCACCTGCGCCGTCTACCGATTTGGCGGACAGTCCGGCAATCACCGCGATCCAAGTCAGGGCCAGCGTGAACAGCGCCAGTATACCGGCCACGGCAAGCCATGACAATACTCCAGCCGGAGAGCGGAAGCCCATAAGGAGCCCTACAAGGATGATGACGGCAACCGAAATCGCATTGGACACAAGTGAGGTCAGCACATGCCCCCAGAGCGCTGCGGAACGTGCAATCGGCATCGAGTGGAACCGTTCGAAAATGCCGCTCTGCATATCCATGAACAGCCGGTAAGCTGTATAGGAGATGCCGCTAGCAATTGCAATCAGCAGGATGCCGGGCAGCAGGTAATTCACATAGTTGTCCGTGCCGGTCTGAATGGCCCCGCCGAGCACATAAACGAACAGGAGCAGCATAGCGATCGGAGTGATGGTGACTGTGATGATGGTATCCATGCTGCGGATAATATGGCGCATGGAACGTCCAAGCATTACGCTCATATCACTGAAGAAGTGTCTCACTGTCATTTCCATTTACTTTCCCTCCTTTTTAGCGGTGATGGCGAGGAATATCTCTTCTAATGTGGGTTGTTTCTCCACATACTCCACCTTGTCAGGCGGAAACAGCTTCTTCAGCTCGGCGAGTGTGCCGTTCGCAATGATCCTGCCCTCATGCAGGATGGCAATTTGATCGGCCAGCTGTTCGGCTTCCTCCAAATACTGCGTGGTCAGAAATACGGTCGTGCCCTTAGCGGCAAGCTCTTTGACTGTCTTCCAGACTTCGCCCCGTCCTTCGGGGTCAAGTCCGGTGGTCGGCTCGTCGAGAAAAATAAGCTGCGGCTCTCCTACAAGGCTCATGGCGATGTCCAGTCTCCGGCGCATACCGCCCGAATAAGTAGACACCCTGCGGCTCCCGGCTTCGGTCAGGCCGAACCGCTTCAATAGATCGTCCGCTATCTGATGCGGATGATTCAGGTGACGGAGCCTGGCGATCATGATCAGGTTCTCACGGCCGGTCAATATCTCGTCAACGGCGGCAAACTGTCCGGTCAGGCTGATCGACTCGCGTACATGATCAGGCTTCGAGGCGACATCAAAGCCGTTGACGGTGGCACTTCCCCCGTCCTGTTTCAGCAGTGTAGTGAGGGTTCTGACAATCGTTGTCTTACCCGCACCATTGGAACCGAGCAGCGCGTAAATTTCGCCGCGCCGCACCTCGAAATTGACACCTTTCAGAACTTCTATATTATTGAAGGACTTTCGCAGACCTTTTACTTCTATTGCATTACCCATCTCTGTTTCCCCCTTTCACTTGGTTTTATCCATAGCCTTTTTCATCGCCTTGGCCACTTCTTTGTCTACAGGTTCCTGATAGATATCAGCGTAGGTTTTGGAATCTTTAATGAGATCGTCGCAGAAAGCTGCTACGTCCCTGCCCGTGACCTCAAGCACTCCTTTTCCCAGGGCGGCGCCCTCTTCAAACAGATCCACAATTCCCGAGAGCAGATCCGTCCCCTCTGTGAGCTCCACCGGACCGACCTTGAAAAGATACTTTTGCAGCTCTTTGTAAACAATCTGGTAATCCTGCGGGAGTGCTTTAACACGCGCAACATGCGCCCGCCACTCTTTTTTGCCCTCAATTATATCCCGTATTCTCATTGTCTCCTCCTCCTCCTATTTCCCTAATTTTCTGGCAATAGTATTGTTCAGCTCCTGGCGCCACTTGTCGCGGTAAGACTTTGCCCCTTCTTCGCCGGCCAGTGCGGAACAAAAGCCTTTGATATCATCACCTAACACTTCCCTTGCATTCTGTCCGTCTGCCGCCGTTTCTTCCAGAAGGCCAAGCACACCGTCAAGAATGGGCATAAGATTGCGGCCGGTGAGATCGGAGTGCGGCCAAAGCCCGTCTTTAATTTGTTTCCAGGCCGCCTGATAATCAGCCGGGAGCTTTGTGACCCGCAGCTCGAAATTTTTGAATTCTTTGGTCATGTCGCTGCCGGTGATTTTTTCCCAAAAATTCATTGTTTTCTCTCCTTTAACTCGTTCATTTTGGAGGATACGAACTCCCACTTGCCCCAGAATTTCTGCAGCTCTTCACGCCCCGCATTATTAAGCGCGAAGAACTTGCGCGGCGGGCCCATATCGGAAGGTTTCTTAGAAGTATCTACCAGCTTGCTCTTCTCAAGCCGGATCAGAATGGTGTACACCGTTCCCTCTACCACATCACTGAAGCCGAGGGTATTCAGTTGCCTAGTAATTTCGTAACCGTAGGTTTCTTTGCGGCTTATAATTTCAAGGACACATCCTTCAAGCACGCCCTTCAGCATTTCCGTCAGATTATCCAGCACAATTCCTCCTCACTACTCTGTATGACTGGTATTCAGTATCACTAACTACTACTACATAGTATCACGTAGTAGTGGAATGTCAATAGCTGTTATTCTGATAATTAAGCTAAAGGGCGGGTTTGTTTGGTCCACCCACCTCCGTTAAACTAAAGTTGTATCCGGCAGGCTAAAAAGGAACATAAGGAGGCTGCATATGGGGCGTGTAATCCTGCAGATGAATGTGACGCTGGACGGTTGCTGTGACCACACGCAGGTGATAGCGAATGAGGAGCTCCACCAGTATACGGTGGATTTGATGGACCAGGCCAATGGCCTGCTTATGGGACGTAAAATCTACCAGTTGATGGAAAGCGCTTGGCCAGCCATTGCTATTAGCGGTGCAGGACCACAATTTTTGGTCGACTTTGCACATAAGCTCGACCGGAAACCCAAGTATGTCTTCTCGCGGACGCTGGATCAGTTGTCGTGGCAGAACTCTTTTTTGCTAACGGGGACAGTATCAGAGGAAGTGCAGCAGCTTACTGCAGAAGGAAAGAGCCTGGTCGTTAACGGCGGTCCCGGCCTCGGCTCTACTCTGGCAGGGCTAGGCTTGGTGGATGAATATCACATCCTGGTACAGCCAATCGTTGCCGGTCATGGTCCCCAATTGTTAGGGGGAGTCCGTGACCGGCTGGATCTGAAGCTGAGCGAAACCACAACCTTCGGCTCCGGCGTCGTTGTACTCCGCTATACGCCCGTCCGTTAACCACCTGACTGACCACCGAGTTTATGTAAGCTGGGGTTCAGCATAGCAAACCTGGTTTCTGCCTTTTCCTTTAGCCTCATATAAAGCTTCGTCGGCTTTCTCCAGCATTTCTGCCGGGGCAGATTCCGGAAAAGAAGAAACCCCTACAGAAATCGTAATCCTTAGCTGGGACTGGTCAGGAAGTACAAAGATGCTGTCTTGAACCGAGGTACGCAGCTTCTCGGCGACCATCATGCCTTTATCTGCCGTACACCGCAGAAGCAGAACCGCGAACTCTTCCCCACCTTTACGTGCACAATAATCGCGTATACGGATACCGGACTGGAGAATATCCGCGAGTTTAGACAGAACCACATCTCCGGCCGCATGACCGTATGTATCATTAACAACCTTGAAATGATCGATATCTATTAACAGCAGAGAGAACGCTTCATTCTGGAGCGCGCTTATTTCCGCCGTTTTTTTGAAAATCAGATTAAAGGACCGGGGATTATGGAGTCCCGTAAGGAAATCCCGCTCTGCAGCCTCTTTAAACATTTCTAAAGCGTCATGGGATCTCTTCAGGTGGTTAATGAGCAGATAATTAAACAGGCATGCCATAAAACAAATCATGTCAAATAAAAGAATCGTGCCTATGTTAGTCCAGCCTACCAGCGGAAGTAGTATACAGGTGGAGAGTATGACCATACCGCAAGCTGCAACCAGCCACCGGTAAAAATCCGGGATTTTAAGCGAAAAAGCAAAAACGCCCACCAGAAAAGTAATCGCGATATTTACAACGCCTAATAGGGTCGCTTCATTAATTTCACCAAGGAAAAAAAGCCGGAACAAAGCAATTAAACTTGTCGAAATCATCCCGGTAACAGGCCCGCCAAGATATGTGGCTGCCAGAATCGAGACTTGCCGGAAATCTATAATGGTGCCATCGCCTAAAGGAAAAGCAAAATACAGCTGAACAATGCCAAACAGTCCAAACCCGATTCCGTATAAAGCATGGAATTGAAGCATGGAGAACGCCCGCTTTCCTTTTAAGAGGGTCAATATCATGTCCCCGAAAAAGATAAACGTAGTAAGCAATGAAAAATTGATGAGCAAATTAACAAGCATAACATACCCCTTACAAAATAAGTGATATCCCCTTTGATTCTATAATGAGGGATAGTTGAAGATTCCCCATCAGTATAGCATGGACATTTCAAAGAGGCCCATGCAAAAATCGCATGGGCCTTTCATATTTACGTCCCACCAATCAGATGAGGTTATTGCCCCATCAATATTTTGGCATATGGCGAATCAATCGGTATCATGATAACCGGCTCATTCTTCAGCGTGGTCACATAACTCTCCAGGGTACGATAGAAGCTATAGAACTCGGGGGACTTTCCATAGGCCTGGTTATAGATCCTGGCGGCTTCCCCTTCTCCTTCAGCGATGATTTTTTTAGAATCGGCTTCAGCCTGGGCCATCAGCTCTCTTGAGGAACGGTCGGCCTTGGAGGTGATTTTCTTGGATTCCTCGTCACCCTCGGACAGATAACGCGCGGCGATGGACTGGCGGTCCGATATCATCCGGTTGTATACACTTTGTTTGTTCTCCTCCGGCAGATCCGTACGTTTGATCCGTACGTCAATCACTTCAATCCCGTAATTATCACGGGTTAAGGCGGCAATGACATCATTGGTGATCTCATCGTTAATGTTACCCCGTCCGGTGTCCTCACTGATAATATTCTCATAATTGACTTCCGACAGCTTGCGCCGCACGGAGTTATATACCGCTTCATCAATACGCTGAATCCCGCCGCCTACCGATTGTACTGTTCTCAGGAATTGTGAGGCATTGGTGATTCTCCACACGGTATAGTTATCAACCACAATCGGCTTCTGGTCCTTCGTCAGAATGCTGGTAGGTGAGCTTTCGTATGTCATCTGATACTTGGGGAGAGCTGAGACATTCTCGATAAAAGGGATTTTCAGCCTCAGTCCAGGCTCCTCAACGGTACGCATCGCTTCACCGAAGCGCAGGACCACCTTGTATTCGCCCTCCTTTACTACATACAAAGAGCCGGCAATCAGAATAGCTAGAACAATAGTTGATATCAGTCCGATGATCTGGTTTCTTTTCACTCTGCATCTCCTCCTTGCGGCGTGGCCGAAGCAGCCGGGCTGACCGGAGTGCTTCGCATCAGCTCATTCAGCGGCAGATAATTCACAGTATCGCTATCCGAGTTGGTTATGAAGATCTTGGCGCTAGGTAAAATAGTCTCCAGTGTCTCCAGAATCAACCGGCTTTCGGTTACGCTCTTATTGTTGCTGTATTCGGCAAATATGGCGTTAAACTGGGCTACATCCCCTTGCGCATTCAGGATACGTGATTTCTTCTCGCCTTCGGCTCTCTCGATCAGCGCCTGCGCTTCACCGCGTGCCTTAGGGATGATATCGTTCTCATATTTCTTGGCGTTGTTAATCTTCGTGTTCTTCTCTTCACGGGCATTGGTAACCTCGCGGAAGGCTTCTTCTACCTGGCCGCTCGGCGGTTCAATATCCTGGAATTTGATATCAATGATCTGAATACCGGTGTTGTACTTCTTCTGCAGATCAACGAGCAGCACCCGGACCTTATCCTGAATAACCGTCTTTCCGTCTGTAATGGCATAATCCAGCTTCTCGGAACCAATTACCGCACGGATGGAGGAGCTGGCCGAGTTACGCAGAAATTTGTCCGGGTCATCAATGTTATACAGATAATTGCGGACATTGCTGATCTTCCACTGTACTACAGCATCGGCAGAAACGATGTTCTCATCGCCTGTAATCATCATCGCCTCATCTTCAACGGCTACAGCTCCGTCAGCCTCCTGACGGTACCCGATGTGTATCCGCTGGGTCAGTTCCGCAGGCACCGTTATCACTTCCTGTATTGGATAAGGCCATTTGAAATGAAGTCCTGCCGAGGACTCGTTCGTGTATTTGCCGAAGGTCAGGATAGCTGCACGTTCCTGCTCCTGCACGGTATAGAATGAAGATGCGCCAATATAAATCAACACAGCGGCAGCGGCTACCCCTAATCCAATCTTCTTATACATTCCCGGTTTCAGCTCGGGAAGCTTGCGTCCCGGGACCGGATTTTTCCCATCCCCATTCATGAAATTCAAGATGCATCGCTCCTTTTTACGTATTTAAGTCTATATAGAGATACATATACGTAAATAAAACAAAAAAGTCGCAAATTTCGCGACTTTGTTCAAGCTTGTTGGATTTTTCTGCGTTTTTCTCATTCGCAGTAAGATTAGCGCCGGATATCGGTATGAAAGTTTGCTTTCACAGCCGAAACCAGCCACAGGAATAGCGGAATTCCGATCATATTCACAGGCAGCACATAACGGATCCATACTCCCTTCAGCAGCAGCCCGGCCGGAGGATTCAGAATGATCACCAGCATGGTGAGGATGAACGAGACTGCGGCTACGATCAGGGATATTTTTTTCCAGCTGCCGGTCTTGCCGGTCCACTGGGCCACGCCATAGCTGGTAATGAACATATAGATGGACAGCTTGACGAATATGCAGACCAGCCACACCGCCATCACAAATATATCCATATTCTGAATAAACTCCATCAGATAGACCAGCTTGACCATCTCAAAAAAAGGAAATTGCAGCCGACCGCTTACAGCCGGACCAAAGGTCATAATGACCCACAATACGCCAAACAGCAGCACTACCGAGGATAAGGCTACTCCCAGCAGCACCGCCTTGCGGGTTCCTTTGCCGGGATGCTCCACAAAGGGAAACAGCATCATGAGCAGAACGGATTCGCCCAGCAGCGAGACCGGTGCCAGGGCTCCTTGCAGGATTGGTCCCGGTCCGGTATCTGCATATACAGGCAGCAGCATCGGCGCATTGAGATTATTGACAGTGAGCGCAAAGGTGAGCGCAAGAATAATCATCAGAATCGGCCCCCACAGCTCACTGACCCTGCCGATGGCTTCAATGCCTCCATGGTAGACCGTGTATATAACTACGGCCAGCATCGTTCCGATGACTACCCAGGCCGGTGTTTTATAGAGAACACTCAAGCGTATGAACAAGAATTCATCGCGCAGAATGAGACCGATCACCCAGAACCATTGGAGAATGAACGGAATGACAATCAGCTTGCCGCCCCATTTTCCCAGAATAGTCACACTGTACTCTATCAAGGTCTGCCGGGGATACCGGGAGCTGAGCTTGGACGCAACATAGGTAATGACCAGACCCGCGCCTCCAGCCAGAATATAGGAGATCCAGGCGTCCTGCTTGGCATAAAGAATTGTTGCTGTCATCGAAATCAGCAGGTTGATCCCGATTTCCATCATCATGATCATCCAGAACAGCTGCCGGTTGTTGATCTTCATTTCCCTTCACCGCCGTCTCTCGTTGGCAGCAGCGATTGTCCTGTCAGGCCTGTCCCGGTGAGGTCCAGCTTAACCGTAATGTCCATATCAATATCCGGAAAGATCGTATCCCAATCCGCAGCAAGCTTCTTCCACTGATAGGGATGGCGGTGATGAATCGTATCTCCGAATCCGAAGATATCGCATTTGAAATCCTTCTGCACTTTGGTTAAGACTTTCTTAATCCTCGCTTCAAGGTATTGATTCATCCGGACTTCGACCTTTTGCACATTGTCCGGCTTGGAGAGGTTCAGCGGTGAATTATTCTCTTCTATGAACCCCTTTCCCTCAAGCAGAATCCGGAATTTGGGCAGAGCTCCGGTCATAACCGGTGTAATTTGACTCTTGAAGGTGTCCACATTAATGCTCACGGTCTTGCCCCTGGTTGCTCCAGAGAGGGCATCCGCTGCCGCTCCCCCCGGCTTGTCTGCATCAATAGAGTTGATAATTGTAGTGAAATTCCGGAAGGCCAGCTGGTTCGTAATCCAGAGTCTGACCCAGAATTCATCATAATTCAGATATCCCGCCAGCTTCAGCTTCTCATTAAAAACAGCCGCCCCGTATAAGCTCAAGGTCGTCTGCGGCGGGCTGTCCTCCGGTGTCTTCTTGTCCGTATTTACTTCCGGAGTTTCAATCGAGAGTGCAGGCATGACGCCGCAACCGGTGCCATTGGCCATGATGAAGAAGTCCAGCAGTGAGCGGCTGATGGGTGCCCCGCTTTTCTCCTGAATCTTCTGCACGGCAATTGCCGGATTGGCTTCAAGCTGATAAGCAATGCTCATCGCCTCCTGAGCAGTCCCGCCCTTGACAACAAAAATATTCGACCGCGGGCGGACCATAGGGCTTCGGCCATATTCGTCCATGATGGAGAAGACCCCCTTCTCCGCCAGCTTCTCCCCGATGAAGATATTCCGCCGGTGTCCCGGAAACAGTACCCGCGAAAGCTTTCTCTGCATATTCTGTTCGGCATCCCTGTTGTTCTTGCCGAAGGCACTTTCGGTCATGAACCCGGATGTGCTGCTCTGTCCTCCGCTTTCCTGACCGCCTGATTTGGATACCAGCGGCAGCACAAGATTGGCCGTAGCCAGATATTCTCCGTTCTCCATCAAGTCCATGCCCCAGCCCAGGACAATCGCCTGGTCGTTCAATTCCTGACGGTCCCAGCAGCCGGTCAGAATCAGGGATAAGGCGAGGAATACAGAGCTTATTTTCCTGAACATATGCCCCCGTCCCTTCCCTGCCGGTTATTTGGTGCGTTTGGGGAACCGCTCAGTCTTGCCATTGGTCAGCCATGGCATCAGCCTGCGCATCTTATATTTGGGTGCACGTACAAGCACATCATTCAGATTCTCCATAGACAGCGGCGCATAAGGCGCCATATAAGGTATCCCAAACGGCTTCAGCGTCACCATATGCACCGAAAGCATAATCAGAAACAATACAATTCCATAGAAGCCGAGAATTCCGGCTGCGATGAGCAGAGGAAACCGGAGCATCCGGTAGGCAGCTCCCAGGTTATACAGCGGAAAAGCAAAAGAAGCGATCCCCGTCAGAGACACAATGATTACCATGGGTGTAGATATGATTCCCGCAGCTACTACCGCTTGTCCAATGACAAGGGCTCCGGCAATACTCACCGCAGGCCCTACCTGCTGGGGCAGCCTGATTCCCGCTTCACGCAGACCCTCGAAGATAAACTCCATAATCAGAGCCTCAAACACTGCCGGAAGTGGAACGCCTTCTCTGGCAAAGGCAATACTGACCACGAGCGGTGTAGGCACGACCTGCAGATGGTAAGTGGTCAATGCCACGTAAAGGGAAGGCAATAAAAGTGAAGTATGGACGAAGGTATATCTGATCCAGCGCACAAAGGTGGCATACATAAATCTGTCGGTATAATCATCTACAGCCTGAAGCCCGGACCAATAGGTCATTGGAACGATGAGCACAAACGGCGTGTTGTCCGTAATAATAATAACCTTGCCTTCCAGCAGGCTGGAGACCGCCACATCGGGCCGCTCGGTATTCTGAATCTGGGGAAAAGGCGAGAACACGTTATCCTCAATGTATTCTTCGATATTGCTGGAATGAATGATCCCGTCAATTTGGATTTTTTGCAGACGGGCTCTCACTTCCTTGATCAGGCTCTCCTTGACGATCCCTTCCATATAGCCGATTACAACATCCGTTTCCGTGATACTGCCGAGTGTCATACTTTCCAGCTTCAGCTTGGAGGAGCGGATACGCCGCCGGAGGAGGGAGGTATTGGTCCGCAGCGTTTCCATGAATGCATCCCGCGGCCCGCGGACGACCTTCTCCGAGGTAGCCTCCTCAATCGAACGTTTCTCCATCTTGATCAGGCTGGCCACCATCGCAAAAGCATTGCCCTCTGTGAAAATAACCGTCTCCCCGCGCAGAACAGCCTGGATGACTTCCTTCGTATCATAGACTATGCGGATTTGCAGCGTCGGAATAAAGACCTCTTTCAGCTCTGCCTCTCTGCCTTCATTGACCTTAGTGCTTCTGCGGAAATGCTCCAGCAGCGGCTGCAGCACAAATTCATCCACGGCATGCGTATCGCACATCCCGTCCACATAGATCAGTGTTGCCCGGTTGGTCCCGTCAATGCTGCAATTCCGGTACATAATATCTGAGCAGCCCAGAAACTCCAGCTCCATCCGTTCTACGTTGAACGCAAGATCCGGATACAATCTCTCTGGCTCATTATGCTCTTTGGCTGTTTGTTGTTGTTCCATGCGGCATCCATCCCCCTCCTGTTGGTATTTGCTGGAGGGGACGAAATTATGCATAGATCCAGGACATTCACCGTTTAAGCCAGCTCAGTCCCAATCCCCATTTCTCTCGCCTTTTTAACATAATGCACTGCCACAGCGATATCAAAAACAGCCATGCCCATCGGACAGAAGAGGATTGGATCATCGGCGGCGAATGTACTGAGACTGCGGCGGCAGACGACATCGGCAAGCGTCTGTGTTCCGGAACGGGTCAGCCCCTGTTCCAGGTGAAGCTGCTCGATATCCGTATTCTCCCGGCATACTTCCTCCCAGTCGTCGACGATGATCGCTTTCAGTGAAGCCAGCGCCTCCGGCTTGTAATCACGCAGTGAAACATTCAGCAGCAGCATGCCTTTGGCGGGGAGAAGATCAATATACCGGTGATCGGACACTGTACAGGTGATAAGAATATTAGAATGCAAGTAGACATCCGCCCACGTCTCTGCCACTTCCATCCGCTCCATGTAGGGAGATGGAATTCCTGACAAGTCTGCTCCCCGTATATCGTAGATACGAACCCGTTCAATCCGGTCTCCGAACAGAGCCATAGCCATCTGACAATGATATTGCCCGATAGGCCCCCAGCCGATAATGCCAAGCTGAATCCGCTCCATTGAACGGCTCTGCAGCACATGACGGATCATCAGCCCGCTGACAGAAGCCGTTCTGACGATGCTGGGAAGCGGCGAGTTCAGAATAGCTGAGGGCTGGCCCGTACCCTGGTCATTTAATACGATGATACTATGCGCACGCGGGAGACCCGACCTGATATTGTCAGGGAAGCTGGAAATCCATTTGATCCCGGCTGTATTGACATTCCCCCCGGCATAAGCCGGCATGGCAATGATCCGGTTACGGTGATCCTTATACCTCAGGTAGGGCTTTACCGGCTGCACATAATCACCGGAATGGATGAGGTGCACCGCAGCTTCTGCTGATTCTGCAAGAGCAGCCCAATTCAGGCCTACTGCCTGCAGATCCTGGTCATTTAAGTACAGCAACCTGTCTCCTCCTTATGCGGTCATGTTAGGAACTCTTCATCTGCTGGCGGGAGCTGTTGTCCAAACTGGCTCTGAACCCAGGAATCCGAGAATACCGTATCGAGATAACGTTCACCCTTATCATGCAGAATAGCGGCGCAGACAGCTCCGGGAGGGAGCTCCTGCTTCATCTGCCGAATGGCCGCAAGAACTGCCCCGGAGGACGCTCCGGCCAGAACCGATTCCTTCCGCGCAAGCGCCCGGCAGCTCTGAACCATATCGGAATCGGTAACATGCACAATATGGTCAATCAGATCTGTTCTGCAAAAAGGCGGCACAATGCCAGCACCAAGTCCGGGGAACCGCCGTTTCTCCTGATTGCCGCCAAAAATTGCGCTGCCCGCCGCATCAACAGCCACAATCCGGGTCTGCAGCCCGTTGTCCTTCACGTATTCTGCAAGCCCGCGGATCGTCCCGCATGTACTGACAGCGCAGAACAGATAATCCACCTGTCCAAGCTCAGCCACGATCTCTTTCATGGTTGTATGATAATGGGACAGATAATTATTGGGGTTCGCATACTGGTTCGGCCAGTAGCTGCCCGGTACCTCCGCGAGCAGCTGCTGCACTCGCTTCAGTCTGGCCGGCAGAAATTCCCCTGTTTCGGGATCGGGACAGGCAACATAATCGATGGTTGCGTCCAGAGCCCTCAGAATCTGAAGATTCATCTCTGTCGTCCTGGAATCCACAACACTGATGAAGCTCATCCCCAGATATTTGCAGATCATAGCCAGGCTGATCGCCATATTTCCCGAACTTGATTCAATGATGACTGTACCCGGCCCGATGAGCCCTTCCTTCCAAGCCTCCCGGATCATCCACAGTGCCGGACGGTCTTTCGCGCTTCCTCCCGGGTTCATCAGCTCCATCTTCGCGTATACGCTGAACCCGCCTCGCGGAAACATATGGTCCAGCCTGATCAAAGGCGTCTTGCCGATGGCCGACAAGATACCGGTATCCAGGTTCAGCTCTGCCCTGTCATTGACTCCATCCTTCTGATAATACAGCTTCTTGTTCTTCACCTGTCCGGTCTGGAGCTTCCCGCCGTTTGCTGCCAGAATGACCTCAATATCGTCAAGCAGATGATTGCGGATCATCAGTCCGATTTCCGGAATGCATTCCCTGATTTCTTCCCTGATCGCCGGAACTGCGGATGGAACCGCAGATCTGCTCTGGATATACACAGTTAATGCATTATTGCTGACCTGGACCCGGATCATTGCATCCTGGAGATGACGGTAGACCACCTGTTCAATATCGTAGATGCTGATCTTCTCCCCGTGCTTCAGCTCGCGGCCCACCCGTTTGACGATGGACCCGAAGCTCTGCTTCTCC
The DNA here is from genome assembly GCF_000758605.1 of Paenibacillus sp. FSL R5-0912. Classification (NCBI taxonomy): domain Bacteria; kingdom Bacillati; phylum Bacillota; class Bacilli; order Caryophanales; family Paenibacillaceae; genus Paenibacillus; species Paenibacillus sp. FSL R5-0912. The sequence continues at coordinate 3,090,818 of NZ_CP009282.1, read as the reverse complement.
GTCCCGTCTATCTTCACTGTCCTGAAATCCCTGACGACATCATAGGTAACAATACGGATAGCGGGCAGCAGCCTGCGGACAGTTGAGGTAAGCACCAGGATGCCTTCTCCAACTCCCAGAGGGTCCAGCCCTTCCCCTAATGCCTCAGTTCCGATGACTTCCGCAACAATTCCGTCAGCAAAGATATACCGGCCCAGATCATGCGAATAGTACGCGATTGTGCCGATTTCAATAGACCCGTACGTATCGGTAATGTCCTGCGGCTCAAGGCCGAACAGCCGGGCCATATTCCGCTGCCACTCCACTGTTGCGATCTCACCAACTAGAATGATCTTGCGGATTCCGAGCGAACGCGGATCATCAGCAGCATATACGATATGGTCCAGAATAGAGGGCATCGTATACAGCAGGTCGGGCTTAAATGCCTGAATCCGCTCTATATGCTGCTCTATCGGCAGCTCGAAGGGGATTGAGCTGTTGACAAGTCCCAGCCGTTCGAAAATGGACAGCGCCGTATTCGCAGCATGTCCGGTTCCCATATCGGCCAGCGCCCTTGTACATCCGCTTCCTGCAATCAACTCACCGAACAGCTTTGTTTTGATATTGATATAATGGGCGTCATCTTCTTCTGAGTAGACTATAGCCTTGCGCCGGCCTGTACTTGTACCCGATGTCCGGTATACGGCGAGCGAAACATCTGGTGTGCTGCTATAATAATGGGTTTCAAGAATGTCCGCGGTCATCAGGGGAAGATTCTGCAGACTGTAGTTCGTAGTCTCACTGCTAATGATTCCCTTGTACCAGGGGAACTGCCCGATGACTTCAAGTACTTTATCCCGCCAATTGTCCATCAGCATCATGGATGCCTCCTGCTCCGGCTGCATGCCGCAGCCTCTTGGATTCACACCTTCAATAACATATGTAGCAATCTCCAGTTGTGTTCTGCCCATCACGTCTGCCCAATCAAAAGCCTGCTCTCTGCCGTACTATGGCCTATAAGAAGCTACCGGACGGAGGGCTACGATGAAGAAGCAGCAGATCAACCGTATTTCCAATAAACTGACGAAGACAAGAGTACTGGCGGAGAAGCCGGAATTAAAGAGGTATATCCCGGACACAAGAAGAATGAGCCGGAGTGTTCTGCATGCAATGCTGCAGAAATACCAGATGGTATATATTAAGCCCTGCTGCGGCTCCCTTGGCGAGGGGGTTATCCGGGTTGAACAGAGGACACCTACAAGCCGGGGCCGCTCTGGCGGGAGAGCTTCTGTCGTGACGCAAAAATGCACCTACCGCTATCAGGCAGGTACACGGCTGAGCACATTCGCTGATTATGACAAGGCATATCAAGCAATCATGGAGGAGACCGGAGGGAAACCCTATTTAGTACAGAAGGGCATCCATCTTCTGACATACGGCGGGCGGCCGTTTGATATCCGCGTAATGGTGCAGCGCAATCCTAAGGGAAAGTGGGAAGCTACAGGAGCGGCAGGACGCGTCGCGCATCCGCAGAAGGTGGTTACGAATGGAAGTCAGGGCGGGACCATATATCCGGTCGAGGAACTGCTTGGCGTTCACACTAGCCTGAAGAAGCACAGCGCTCTGATCACGCAAATGAACGAACTTGGCGTGAAGTCTGCCATTCAGTTAAGTTCTGCCTATCCGGCGCTGAATGAAATCGGCGTAGATTTCGCCTTAGACCGGCGGCTTAGCCCATGGATTCTGGAAGTGAATACCGCCCCCGATCCCTGCCCGTTCACCAAACTGAAGGACGCCCGTATGCTTGACCAAATGATCAGATACGCCAAAGCCTACGGCCGCACCTATAATCTGAAGTGCATGAAGGCTAAGCGGGGGATGAGATGATAGTATCAATCCCGCATTCCGCTCGCCGCCCCTCCGGGCTAAGGCTTCAATGTGCCTCCCGGTAGGCACCCGGTGTGCTGCCGGTATATTTCTTGAATACTTTATTGAAGTAATGCTTATTCTCATACCCGACCCGGCGGCCGATCTCGCCCACTGGCAGATTGCGGTGGGCACTAAGCAGCTTTTGCGCTTCTTTGATCCGGGTGGCATTCAGATAATTCACAAATGTATCGCCGGTCACCTTTTTGAAGAGGTTGCTGATGTAATTGGGATGAAGCTTCATCAGGTCAGCCAGATGATCAAGAGAGAGGTCGTTCATATAATTCAATTGGGTATACGCAAGAATCTGTTTGGCATGAGGGGGACAGTCCGTGTTGTCTAGGGATGGGAGATCCCTGTTTAATTGCTTCAGCAGATTTGCCATCTCCCCCTTGTCCACCGGCTTCAGCAGGTAGTCAATCACTCCGTATCGGAGTGCCCTGCGAGCGTATTCAAAATCATCATATCCCGTGAGAATAATAAAGCGCTCACATAAACCGTTTTCCTTGGCCTCCTCCATCATTTCAAACCCGTTTTTCTCCGGCATATGCAGATCGGTTACCGTAACATCCGGCATGTATTCCTTCATGATCCCAAGAGCCTCGAAGGCGTCGCCGGCCTCCCGGATTTCGGTTCCGACCGGCGCGGCTGCGCCAATCACCTTGACCAGTCCTCCAAGGATGATCGGCTCATCGTCTACTATTAAGATTCGCATGCTCGCTCGCCGCCCCTTTCGCTATGATAATAGTCAAGCAGGTACCCTTGCCCTCCTCACTCTCCAGAACCAGCCGTGAAGCTCCGCCATAGAACGATTTAATCCGCTCGCTGACGTTATACAGCCCCACGCCTCCTTCCGCCTCCTCCCGGGGCTCCACATCCTCTCCATTGGATAACCGGCTATGGAGCTGCAGCAACCGGTCTTCAGGAATACCTATGCCGCTGTCCGACACACTTATCCTGATCACGTCCTCCGTCTCGGCGGCCTGAATCCGGATATGGACAGGCCGGAGCGTCACGGAGGCTCCATGGATGATGCTATTCTCGACCAGCGGCTGGAGGATGAACCTTGGACAGCTCATTTGCTCGTCAGTCACAGCGATATCGACCTCATAGGTCAGTCTCTTCTGCAGCCGCATTTTATGAATATTGAGGTAGAAGACCACGGTCTCGATCTCTTTGGAGAGGACCGTATGATCCTCTTGGGCGGACAGGCTGTACCGCATAAGTTTGCCGAACCAGTACGAGATTTCAGCCACTTCCTGGTCATTGTTGGATTCCGCCAGCATCCGGATGGTCTCCAGCGTGTTATAGAGGAAATGCGGTTTGATCTGGGCCTGAAGGACTTTGTAAGCGGCTTCCTTATTGCGCAGCTCCGCCCGGTGGACATTGTTGATCAGCTCATCCATACGCAGGAGCATGGAATTATAAGTCTCCGTCAGGAAACTGATCTCATCCTTGCGGCCCGGCTTATCTTCCTTGCTGATCGACTGCTTCAGGTTATCATCATTTAAGTTGCGCATATGCCGGGCGAGCCGGAGGACGCGCTTGGTAATCGTCGAAGCCAGGGTGTAATAAGCAAAAGACAATAACGTCAGAAGAACGGCGAGCGTTGTAATCATCACGATCTCCTGGCTCCTGATCGAACGGAACACCTCGGATACCTTGCCGATCACGGCAACCCGGACACCCAGCTCCTGAATAAACAGCTGGTTGACGATGACCTCACGGTTGATGAAATACGTCTGCGACTCTCCCGATGCCATTCTTGCCCAGGTTGCAGGATCAACCGCCGAGGGGATGCCTTCCCTCTCCGGCAGCTCCCCCTCCGGCGGCAGAAGCATAGCGGTCCAATCTCCTCCGCCTGTCGCCCGGTAGAATTTGCGGATCAGCTCACTGCCGACCCGCAGCTCCAGCAGTCCGACAATCTCGGTAAAGTCATGATTATATATGTTCTGATAGAACACCAGCGGGGGTGCTTCGACCTTGGAGTCGGGGAGTATCCATTTGCCCTGTCCCGGCCGCAGCATACGGGTAGCCCCGGCACCCTGTTCATCCAGCGCCGATAGTTCGAGCAGCCGGTCAGTAATGGGCAGCACGCCCTGCTTGGTTATATAGATTCTGAACGTGTCGATCTCCGGACTGATATTAAGCGATTGCAGAATCACCGGATTGATATAACGGTTATAGGCATATATGCTCTCTGAGTCCGTCTCATAGCTGCCGTCCAGATAGTCAGTGACATACGGGTTGTACTGGAGCATCCGCTGGGTGGAATCGATCCGGGCCAGATCCGCCTTCATATTGGAATAGGCCTGCTCCAGTATCTTCTGACGGCTCTCCACAAACTGTCTGCTTACACTGTCATAGAGCTTGCTGTAATAATAATAGCCGAAGGTAACGACCGGTATAAAAATCAGCAGGATATATCCTAATATCATTTTGCGCACAATGCTCACGGCAGCCTGCCCCCCCGGTGCCCGACTTCTTTTTTCTTATCCTACCATGAACATGTAAAACCCGGTAGAGACAAGTCTCTACCGGTAGGAAGCCGCTTACTTAAATAAATCCTTCTTCTTCTGATAGGTTGTATTCGCCCAGTCGGTGAGCTTCTGCAGCCCTATGTTCTCTGCATTCTTCAGCATATTCTCATAGGCTGCCACTGCCGCCGCCTCCGATTCTGCCAGATAGATCTTGACCTTCTCATTCTTGACCATCTCGTCAATCTTCGTCTTGATGGTCTTCTCCTGTGAATCCGGCTGGGTCTGAATCAGCCCGATCTCCGGCTTATAGACTCTGACGGACTTCAGATCCATCAGCGCCTGCGTCTTCTGCAGCTCAGGAACATAAGACAGCATGCCCTCGGTAACCCCATCGTTATAGAGATACCACCACTTAATCCCGTTGCTGTTCACAAAATCGGCATCGGATGGATTATATTTGAAGTCGGGGTGGCCCTCTTCATTCCAGGTCCAGTGTACCCCTTCGACTCCGAACATCGTCAGCTTCTTACCCTCGTCGCTGGCCAGATACTGGATGAATTTGATGGAGGCCTCCGGGTCCCTATTCTTCTTGGTGATGAAGGTTCCGGAGAAGCCGAGTCCTGAGCTGACTACCTTGGCATCCTTCGACAATACGCTTGGCAGCATCTTGAAGGAGAAGTCCCCCTGATTGCTCTTGATCTTGATGTTATCGGTATCTGCGGTGGATACGGTATGGCTATGGGCGAAGGCTTTGCCGCCCGTAGCATATTGATCATCAATCTGGTCATTAGCCAGTGCGAAATTCTCAGCCAGGATATAGCCATTGCGGTACAGGCTATTCATGAACTTGAAAAATTCCAGCATCTTGGGCTGCCTGATCGCATATTCCACCTTGCCGTCCTGTTCATACCAGCCGTCGAGCAGGGTCTCCGTACCGAACTGGGCCAGGAAATACTGTTCAATCCAGTCCTTATCCATGATCAGCGGGACCATCTCGGGATATTTCTCCTTGACCATGCCCAGCACCTTGACGAAATCATCCAGGGTCTTGATCGGCGGATTCCCCAGCTCCTTCAGAATATCCTCCCGTACCGCGATGCCCGGGTTGCCGTCGCTGCCTAACGAATATTTACTATTCTTCATCTCCTCCTGGGTCGCAAAGGAATTCCGCACGGTATAGAACTTGCCGTCATCCATGGTATGGATGGCAATCCGGGTCTTGTCAATCTTGAAATCCGGCGCATATTTCTCAATCAGCTCATTCCAGGAATAGGACAGCTTCGAGTCTGATAACCGGTCTATATTGGAAGAGGTGAACACCAGGTCCGGCAGGTCACCGGAGGCAATCATCAGCGGAAGCTGCTTATCATCGGTAGCGACTGTAACCTTGAGCTTCACTCCCGTCTTCTCGGTAATCATATCGGCGACCGGGCCCTTCCATTCCGTAACCGGGTACCACGACGCATCAATGAACAGGCTCAATTCCTTCACTTCCGCAGGTTTGGCCGGAGAATTCCCGCCTGCTGCTGCGTCCGGACTGCCGGACGGGGCGATCTGAGCGGCATTTCCTCCGCTGCCGCAGGCGGATAATACGGCAATTGCCAGCGCGGCTACAACCATTTTGAAGCTTCTGCTTTTGTTCAAGCTAATCCCTCCATGATTGAAATTATGAATTGTCTAACCTTTTACCGAACCCAGCATGATGCCATGTACGAAATACTTCTGCAGGAACGGGTACACACAGATAATGGGAACAATGGACACCACCATTGAAGTGACCTGTAAGGAGAAGCTGGTGACACCCGCCGAGACACTGTTGGCTACCGCCAGCGAATCCATAGGAGAATTGCTCTTGTTGATGACCTCCATCATGCGGAAGGCCAGCGTACGCAGCTCCTCGGACTGGACGAAATAAGCTGAATCCAGCCAGGAATTCCATTGCCCAACCCCCATGAACAAGGCCATGGTCGCCAGCACCGGCGTTGAGACCGGCAGGATGATGCGGAAGAATATCGTAAGCTCACCGGCACCGTCTATATGCGCAGACTCTTTTAGCTCAGCAGGAATCTCGCGGAAGAATGAGATCGCAATGAGCAGGAAGAACGTGCTGAGCATGGACGGGACAATGTATACCGCAAAGGAATTCAGCAAGCCTAGTGAACGCAGGACTACATAATAAGGGATCAGTCCGCCGGAGAAGTACATGGCGAATACGATCACTGTGAAATAGACCTTGCTGAATAACAGATCACGATGGGACAGGCCGTAAGCGACAATGCTGGTGAGCAGCAGTCCAAGCAAAGTACCGGAAACCGTCCGCAGTACGGAGACCAGGAACGCCTTCACCCACTTGGGATCATCCATGAACACCCGGTAATTCTCCAGGGTAAAGTTCCGGGGCCACAGATACACACCGCCCAGCAGCGAGTCCGAGCCTTTATTGAAGGAAGCAATTAACACATAATAGAACGGATACAGCATCGTGAGCATAATAACGAACAATACCACATAGATCACGCTGTCAAAAACAAAATCCTTCTGCCGCTGACTCTTCAGCACAGCCTTTCCTCCTCTCTCTAAAAAAGACTTGAGCCTGACACCCGTTTGGCAATATAGTTACTGGAGAATATCAGCGCTACCGAAATCACGGATTGGATTAAATCTATCGCCGCTGCGTAGGAGAACCGCCCGTCGCTTAACCCCACCCTGAATGCGTAGGTCTGGACAATCTCAGAGGTTGGATTATTGATACTGTTGCCGAACAGGTAGGCCTGCTCGAAGTTGGAACCCACCAGTCCGCCACCGAGAATACTTCCGATGGTCAGCACCAGTACAACAACGATGGTCCCCTTCATCCCCGGCAGGGTGATATAACGGATACGAGCCAGCCTTCCGGCACCGTCAATCTCCGCAGCTTCATAGAGGGAAGGACTGATCCCCGATATCGCCGCCAGAAAAATAATCGTCCACCAGCCCATCTCCTTCCACACCGCACTCCCTACCGCCAGCCCCCAAAAGTAATTCGGACTGGTCAGGAAGGCCAGCGGCTCATCCGTGAAGCCCATCGCCATCAGCGCCTTATTGACCACACCGACATCGGCGGACAGGAAGGCATAGGATACGCCAACCACGACGACCCAGGAGATAAAATGCGGCAGATAGCTGATCGTCTGCACCAACCGCTTGAAGGCCATGTGCTTCACTTCATTCAGCATAATCGCCAGCAGAATCGGTGCCGGGAAGGCGAAGATGACCTTCAGCAGACTGAGGACCAGCGTGTTGCGGACCAGCTTGCCGAATTGATAGTCATGTACGAATTCATCGAAATACTTCAGGCCGACCCAGTCGCTCGTGAAGATCCCTTTGATCCCGCCGGAGATGCTGTAATCCTTGAAGGCCATCAGAATACCAAACATTGGCGTATACGCGAAGATCAGCAGATAGATCATGCCAAGCCCGACGAACAAATGCAGGATCTTCTGTTTTTTGAAACGCTTCCATAAAAACAACCGCCGGCTTCCTCCAGTCCCGGGACTCCTAACCTGTGTTTGCAATTCCATATTCGCTCCTCCCTTGTACCTTCAGTTTACCTTCAAGCCCAGGGACGGCGTAAGCCAACATTCTTAAGAAAGCGTTGTCATTTTTACATGCGGTTACGGAAAGGTGCGGTTGTCGATTTGAAGTGCGGTCCCGATTCAAGCGATCTATCTTTATTCGTCAGATTGCTATACCCTAGTAGTATCATACTGTTAAAGGATACGGGTGCTGACTATGAATGCTAAGGAATATGGACTCAGCGAGGGACCGATGGTGAAGGGGAACGGGTATAAGCCTCCAAATCTGCACAGATGGGGACCAGGTGTCCGTGATGTCTATGCCCTGCATTATATCGTAAGCGGCAGGGGGTATTTGAAGACAAGCCAGGCGGTTTATCCTCTGGAGGCCGGAGACAGCTTCATTATTTTCCCGCAGATGGAGGTGTATTATTATCCTGATCCGCAGGACCCGTGGGCGTATTGCTGGATTGAATGTGGTGGTGCGGAGGCCTTGCGGTTATTGGAGATGATTCATATGTCACCGGATCACCCCGTTGCAGCGGCTGCTCCGCAGGACCTCAAGCCCCTGTTCGACAGAGTCGAGGCGAATGCACTGGAGCCGTATGAACGGGAGCGGTCGGATGCCGGACTTCGTCTGTTGCTAACCTATTACATGGAGTATTATCCAAGCGAACAGGCCTCCCTCAAGAAAGACTATGTAGGTTCAGCCAAGGCATATATGGAGAGGAACTTTTGGAAGTCTTCCTTGTCGGTTCTGGATGTCGTGGATTATGTCACAATCGAGCGCAGCTACTTGTTCCGGCTGTTCAAGAAGGAGACGGGCACCTCCATCTCAGGTTATCTGACCGCCTTCCGGATTCAGCGGGCCTGCGAGCTGCTGGGCGAGTCCCGGTTATCTGTTAAATCACTGGCTTATTCGGTCGGCTACCACGACCCGCTGTATTTCTCTAAGATCTTCAAGAAGGTTACTTCTTACACGCCGTCACAGTACAGGAAGGTGTATAGGGAGGGGATTGTACCCCTTCCTCCGGCGGATGGGGGTGGGGGGTGAGATTGGCGGATGCCTTGGTGGGCGCGGGGAAACTTACCTATGCGGGTGAGCGATGTTGGTGCTGGTGCTAAGTTTTTCGCATACATTTGGCCCACACGCCCACGCAGCGTCCAATGTGTTCGGTTTTTCGCTTACATTTGGCCCATCCACCTCAGCACCGCCCAATGTGTTCGGTTTTTCGCTTGCATTTGGCCCACGCGCCCACGCAGCGTCCAATGTGTTCGGTTTTTCGCTTACATTTGGCCCACGCGCCCACGCAGCGTCCAATGTGTTCGGTTTTTCGCTTATATTTGGCCCACGCGCCCACGCTAGCGTCCAATGTGTTCGGTTTTTCGCTTACATTTGGCCTACGCGCCCACGCAGCGTCCAATGTGTTCGGTTTTTCGCTTACATTCCGGGTTGTACTATTCTTCAGACCAAATCCGGGCTTTGAATGGTACCTATATACTCGTAGTATGTAACTCGTGGAGATACCCCTCTCGCTACAGGGCGAAATTTCCCCTTATCCACCAGCATACGGCTGTATTTAATAACTGTCGTATTATGTAGCTCAAGTTCTCTCGCGGCATCACCCGGACGGAGGACACGGTGGTTACGGATGGCTAACCGCATCAGATCTCGTTCAATTCGAGAATAGGATTTGTCTTTTCTTTTATTAGCAGTTCCGGCCGACAAATAAGGAGCCAGAACGTTCCGCATTGTGGAGAGAACAAAAGGCGGATTGTCTTTCATCTCATCCAGCGAGATATAGAGAACCATGTAGTCCTGTGATTGCAGGAAGAGACCGCGATTCAAGTCCATCCGGTATTTGCTCCGGTCCGTGCCATGCGATCCATAATCCATAATCTCAAATGCAATACGCGAGGAACCGACCTTCCACAGTAAATCAATAAAATACGATCTCCCACGCCAGTCCTTAACTTCATATTCCGGATGGAGTCCCTGAAAATATCCAACAAGCGGCCACCACACATATTCCACGAATAAGCGGTTACCGTAGCTATGCCCCCGCTTTAGCGCATCAAGCCGCTCCCCCTTTCTTCGTTTCAAATGATTGCTTAACCAATGGTCATGTTCTTCTGTAAATCCCACTCCAATTCCCCCGCTTTGCAATAAAATTAATCTCTAAACGCACAAAACCCCGCCGCCTTCTTAAAGAGAAGGGAGCGGGGCATTCTTTGCCACGTTTACTGTATCTTTTACTAGTGTGCCACTTTTGGTCAGCGAACGCAAGATGAAGATCACAAAAGACCTTATGGTCCAGCTACACAAGTACAATGTGTTCGGTTTTCCGCTTACATTCCGCTCGAACGACTCCGCACTCCCCAATGTGTTCGGTTTTTCGATTACATTCCGCTCGTACGCCTCCGCACTGCCCAATGTGTTCGGTTTTCCGCTTACATTCCGCTCGAACGACTCCGCACTCCCCAATGTGTTCGGTTTTTCGCTTACATTCCGCCCACACGCCTCTGCACTGCCCAATGTGTTCGGCTTTCCGATTACATTCCGCTCGCACGCCGCTGCACTCCCCAATGTGTTCGGTTTTTCGATTACATTCCGCCCACACGCCTCTGCACTCCCCAATGTGTTCGGTTTTTCGATTACATTCCGCTCGAACGACTCCGCACTCCCCAATGTGTTCGGTTTTTCGCTTACATTCCGCTCGAACGACTCCGCACTCCCCAATGTGCCGGTTTTTCGCTTACATTCCGCTCGCACGCCTCCGCACTCCCCAATGTGTTCGGTTTTTCGCTTACATTCCGCTCGAACGCCTCCGCACTCCCCATCTCACAAAAAAAAGGCTGCTCCCGGCGCGTCTTACCGCGCATGGGGAGCAGCCATATTCACGCATCAGAAACAGCCTTGTTCACACTTTGACAACAGCCCTTATGCTGAAGGCCTGCTTCAGCTTACTCAGCCGGAACGGGTTCCAGCACTGGTTGGAGATCCAGTTGAAGCTCTGGCTCGACCACACTGTCCGTACTGTCCACACTGTCCGTACTCTCCGTAATTTCCTGAGCGTCTGTCGATTCCATAAGAGCCGATGAACCGCCCAGGTATTGCTTCAGCCATTTCAATGCAGGGCGCTCTGTGCCGTTGGAATTCACCAGATGGGTGTTGGCTGCCCAGGTCTGATTCTGGATGTAGCCCCAGAGGGTTACGCCTTTTACCGAAGGATGATTCCAGAGCACCGGGAACTTCTCTTTGTATCTGTTAAGCTGTGTGTTGTCGTCGCCGGTGATATCCAGCTCAGAGACGTAGATAGGCAGGCCTGTCGCGGCCAATTTGCCCAGCACGGTATTCATCGTAGAGACGCTAACTGTATCCATATTGAAATGATGGCACTGAATGCCGATTCCGTCGATCAGTCCTCTGGACTTCAGGTGATTGATAATGGTCACATACTTATCCGTCAAGCTGGGGTCACCGATAATGCCATATTCATTGATGAGCAGCTTGGAATTCGGGAACGCCGCTCGTGCTTGCTGGAAGGACCAGATGACCCAATCCCAGCCGGTGCTTCCGTCACCGCCGATGGCATTGCGGTACGAAGGCTTGGCATGCAGCGGTTCATTGACGACATCCACAAAGGCTGACTTTGCGGAATAACGCTGGCCTGCCTGAGTAATGAATGAGCTGATCTCCGCCTTTTGCTCCGCTGCCGATAAGCCTGCAACCCAGTTAGGCTCCTGGCTTCCCCACACTAGGGTATGGAACTTGAACGGGATGTTCTTGCTAATCGCATAGTTATAGATCATATCCGCATTGCCCCAGTTCATATTATTGCGGTTGCCTTCGACCGCTCCCCATTTGGTGCCATTCTCAGGGGTGACCTGATTCCAGTAGGTGGTGAAGTTCCCGGGAGCACTGCCTGCAATGATATTTCCCAGGAACTTAGGTCCATTGGTAAGTGCTGCGCTGGCGTTGCCTGCCATGACAGAGGTGAGCAGGACACTGGCTAAAGCCAGCCCGCCTACTAGCTTTTTGATGCTGTTCTTCAATTGAATACATCTCCTTTGGATGATTATATAAGACGCACTTAAGTTTTGAACTTGAAGCTTCATCGTCACTACGGTGAACATTTGGACTTCCGGCCGCTGTTGTCTCCAGATTTCTTGATTTAAACCGCTGTTCGTAGGTGAAATCCGGTGACAAAGGCGGTCGCTACCGCTCCTACAGTTCCAAATTTCCCCTCCGCTTCTTTTGCTTTTTGTTTATTTCTTTAGTGCTTCTTATTTAGATTCAAATGCAGCTATTCCAGACGTAAATAATCAAAATCCGCATAACCGCCCGCAGCCTTCGTTGCATAATTGAACAGTGCAAACCGGTAGCCCATGAAGTGGGGCATTGTATAGGACATCTGCAGCGTATTGCCTGCCGACGTCCAGTTGCTGCCGTCAAGGCTGTAGTAGAAATAGGCCTTGTCTGTCTGGTTGGTGTAATCACAGACCACCTTCAGATAGACTCTGTTCTGGCTGAGCGGCACGTTTGCCACTTCAGTCATCGATCCGGAGCCGGCATTAACCATTACAATGGACTTGGAATTGCCGGACCTTTTCACACCCACGAAGCCGTATTTAGCCTGGAATGCAGCCAGACCTGCGTAATCCCCGTCCTTCATACCGCTGGTCTCCAGGGCGGTGACGCCCGTGCTTTTCGGTCCGAACGTCCGCTGGGTCAGCGTGTTTCGGGCATCCAGAATATTTGTGCTTACCTTGCCGGTGGTTAACCGCATGAAGCCGGGACGCTGTGTCAGGGACCACTTGGTGTTGTCGGGATTATGATTCCACTGCCATACCTTGGCAAGCTCCGCTTCTGACGAAGCTGTACCTGCCAACGACACATCGTCCACATAAAAGTTCATCAGGTCATTGGCGGCATCCGGAGCAGAATTGTAAGGGGTTTCAACAAAAATAAAGGTCTGGGACAGATCGGCACCGGCGGGAAGTGTATAGGTTCCCTGGATGGTGCCCCACTCTCCCCGGGTCAATGTGGCAGAGCCCAGAATCGTAATACCGGTATAGCTTGGCCCATTCTGGATATCCAGGTTAAAGGACTTGGTAGCCGGGCCTGTCGTGTATTTAACCTTTGCCGAGAACATATAGACTGTGCCAGCGGTCACCTTCCCGGTGAGATCCTGCTTCAGTCCTGCACCCGTCTGTTGTCTCCCGCTGACCAGTACGCTGCTCGAACCGCTATAACGTTCCGCAGCAGTAACGGCCACCGCTGCCGTATTGTTATTCATCCAAGGGCTGATGTCTGCCGCTTCAAAGCCGCCATTCACAATTAGCTCCGCAGAGGCGGAAGCCGCTGAGAACTCATCGGACGCGTACACCTTCTTCACAGGATAGCCTTCAGCAGGCATATTCAGCGTGCGCGGCGCTTTGCCCCCGCTTCCGAAGACCGGCCAGTTGCCGGACCAGGATACCGGAACCAGATACGGCATCCGTCCAACCGCTCCGCTGTCCCTGAAGAGCATGGCATACCAGGAGCCGGATGGCGTGTCCACGATTCCGCCCTGGGCAATGCCGGAGTCGTTAAGTGATACCTGACCCGTATAGCCACCGGTTAAGCTGGTGGAGCGGTAAGTCAATTGTGTGCGTCCGCTTCCCGAAGGCCAGCAGATCAGAAAGACATAATAATAGCCGTTGATCTTCTGGATATGCGCACCTTCCGCCTTCACAATGAAGCTTGAACCGGCAATATTGCTGGAGCCGGGGATAATAACCTGGTTGATTCCTCCTGACTTGATAGCTTTGGCGTCCGCCGTCAGCTCAATCAGGCTGATATTATCGACACCGTATACCAGGAACACCCGGCCGTTATCGAACAGCAGCGACGCGTCATGATAATAGCTGCCCAGCACAGATGAGATCCATGGACCATTTTCAATATCCGCCGTCTGATAGATATAGGTTTTGCCGGTAGAATTGGACCCAAAGCTCACATAGTAGATACCGTTATTGTATCTGAGGCTGCTTGCCCAGGAACCCTTGCCGTACTCATTCTGTCCGTTGTTCAGATTCTGTGCATCGCCGTTAGCATAGGTATCGTAGACGTAGTTCACGATCTCCCAGTTCACCAGATCATAGGACTTCATGATGGGAACGCCGGGGTTCATGTGCATGGTGGTGCTGGTCATATAATATACGCCGCCTACCCTAATTACATCATTGTCCGGGGCATCGGCATAGATGAACGGATTGGTAAATGTTGCAGCGGCAACCGTCGAAGGATTGAACAGTATGCCTAGCAAGAGCGAAATTGCCAGCAAAAACAGCCCCGTTTTTTTGACCATAGTGCCTGACCTCCTGCCTGCTTGTACGATCATTGGCTCCATTCAATATAGTCCACAAGCACATCCCAGGTTCCATCGTCCGTGGTTACGACCAGCTTGACCTCCTGATTGCCGGTGCCGTGTGCCACATTGGACAGGGTCTGTACGGAAGGTGTAGTCCCGCTGAAGCTGAAGGAGCCGACAGTCACCCCGCCGATCTGCAGATCAACTTTGGCCGTAGCAGAGTTGCTGGAAGCACCCCGGACTGAGACATTATGAGTACCAAAAGCAAAATACTGATTGAACGCAGCCGCGTCATCATTCCCGTATAACGCCACTCCGCTGAACGGGGTAGTGATCTTACCTGCATACGTGCCGCTTAAGCTCATGTCTTCTGCTTCAACCTTACTTCTGGAAGGAGTCGTGGTGCCCCCCTCAGAGAACTGCCAGTAATCCAGATTGAACAGGTTGCCGGAGCCTGATCCGGTGAATACCAGGTAGAGTCTGTGAACTCCTGTCGCATTGGTGACAGAGGTTTCTACCTCCTGCCAGGCTTGCGCTCCTCCTGTAGAAGGGACATTAAGCGTGCCCACTAGCGGTCCGGTTGCGCTGTCCAGCCGGAGTTCGATTTTGCCGCCTGTGGTAGAAGCCACGTTAGCCTTGAAGCTGGTAGCACCGGAACCGAAATCGGCATTGCCGACGGCAACCCAGTCTCCATTGTGAATGCTGGTCACATTCATATTGCTTACAGGGCCGCCCGCAGCCTGAGTAGCTTCAGTAGCAATGCCTGCATTCCAACCGATGGTCTCGGCTTCGACTCTGGTGAACGGATTCAGATTGGCAATCTGGGCAATACCCGCCAGATCTCCCTGAACCTCCTGAATGGTCCCGTTTGCATTATGGACAAGCTTGTTGATATGCGGAGAGCGGTAGCCTTTGCCGTCCCCGAGTACAGCCTTCGCCACGGTCTGGGCATGATACACTACATACCACTGGTTATTGAAGTTAAATACCGCATGGTGGTTGTTGCCGCCTACACCGAAGAAGGTATAAGGATTCTTCAGAAAATGTCCGGTATACGTAAATGGTCCCATCGGACTGCTGCTCACCATGTACCCGATTTCACCTGCCGGATAGGCAGCCGGGTGTGTGCCGGAGAAATTGAAGCAATACGAGTAATAATATTTGCCGCCGTATTTGTGAATTCCCGAATCCTCGAACATATAGGGAGCGTCAATTGTGGATGCGCTTCCAACAATGCTCGTCATATCCGCACCCAGTCTCAGCACACGAGCTGTGCGGGGATTGGCTACAGATGCCGGGTCCGAAGTGTTGGGGATTCCCCCGCCGGCATACAGATATCCGCTGCCGTCATCGTCCACCAGGACAGCCGGATCAAACAGCCAGGTCACGCCGGACATGCCGGGAGTAGACCCTGTCACCAGCGCTTTGCCCAGCGGATCCGACCAGGGGCCAATCGGAGAATTGGCTGTTAACACGCCGATGCCTGATGCACCGTTTGCAAAATACAGGAAAAATTTATCCTGTCCGTTAATTTTTTTCACCGCCGCCGAAGGCGCCCAGGAGAGAGAGGCCCATTTGGCAATGCCGGCGCTGCCGTTGACATTATTGGCTCCGGCCACCGGAATGGCGCCGTGATCTGTCCAGTTCACCATATCCGCCGAGGAGATGACATTGATTTTATTCAAGGCGCTGAAATCATTGTCCTTCACGGTTCCGTTGCTGTTATAAACGTAGGCATCGCTGGACATATAGACATAGACTCTTCCGTTATACGTCAGGGCGAAAGGATCGGCACCCAGCTTGTGATCCATCAGAGGATTGGAATTCCCCGGCTGCTTGGCCGTGGCATTATTTGCAGCAGACACAGACATCATGGGCAGACCGTTTAGGAATAAGACAAGGGTTATTGCAATGACCAAGAGTTTTTTAAACATCGGCATACCTCCATTAAGATTAATTTGTAATCCCTTTCAATCGGCTGCCGCACAAATAACGGTCGCCGGCAGCTCCTCCCCTCTAGGATTCTTTAGATGATTCTACTAATATTTGTTATTCGAGATCATCTTAAACTAATTTCCAGTTTGGAACAATGTAGTTTTTTGTTTGAAAAGTTGAATTTTTTTGGCGTTTTATCTGCATAAAAAAAAGCCGGAGCAAAAGCGCCTGGCTGATTCTTCAATATTTGCGGTTGTCTATCTCCCTACCCGCCAGTTCTTGCGTGTAAATGTCCTCCGGCGTTATCATTCGCTTGGGCAGCGTCCGGCCAGCCATAATCTCATTAACTGCCTGCATCAGCAGGGGGCCCAGCATCGGATTGCATTCGACAACAGCATTAATGCTTCCCGCCGCCATCTGTTCAAATGCCCGCCGTGTGCCGTCCACTGAAACTATTATTATATCGGTGCCCGGTACAATACCGGCCTCTTTCATAGCCTCCACAGCACCAATAGCCATATCATCATTATGGGCAAAGAGCACCTGGGGCCACTTCTCCTTCGGTTGCTGCAAAAAAGTCCTCATTACCTCACGTCCGCCGCTTTGTGTGAAATCTGCCGGTGCAGTCATTGTAATCCGGAGGTTCTGCTTGTCCCCGAGCATCTTCCGGAACCCGCGCCCACGGTCAATCGACGGCGTTGAACCTACGGTACCCTGCAATTCTGCGATATGGATGGCTTCACTATGATGGCGCATCTTATCTATCACATATTTGGCTGCCTTTACCCCTTCTTCATAAAAGTCAGAACCGATAAAAGTGACATAGAGCGAGCTGTTCTTCACGTTGACTGAACGGTCCACAATAATAACCGGAATCCCTGCCTGCCTGATTTCCAGAAGAATCGGTTCCCAGCCGGTCTGAACCACAGGAGCAATCGCTATGACATCAACATCGCTCCGGATAAAGGCACGAATGGCATCGAACTGTTGCTGCTGATCTTGTTCTGCGTTCTTCAGGACAAGGGTGATCCCCGCCTCCCCGGCGGCTTCACGGATCGAAGCGGTATTCGCCTCCCGCCAGGTACTCTCCGATCCAAGCTGGGAGAAGCCCAGCACAATCGGCTTGACCATGGCTCTATCTGCCGGCGGCAGCAAGCCGGTATTCACTGCAGGAGAATGATGAGGCATCATCAATACCTGCGTATTGTTGCCTCCGCCGCCTGAGCAGCCGCCCAGCAGCAGTAACAGTAGGAGAACCAGGCACCCCTTAGCCGTTCTCAACAGGACCCCTCCTTCATATGATAGCGATTACAATTATATAGCAAAAACATGGGGAGACAAGAATTATTTGTCTCCCCAACCAGTCTTCTTATTCTTTTAGAGTCAACCGCCTTGAGCTTAACACCCGTTGCAGGAGGATAAAAATGAACAGCAGCAGGCCAATGACAATTTTGGTCCACCAAGAGCTGAGTGTGCCCTCGAAGCTGATAATGGTCTGAATCACACCTTGGATGAGTACACCGAAGAAGGTCCCCAGCACATAGCCTACACCGCCAGTCAGCAGTGTTCCGCCAATGACAACAGCCGCGATGGTATCCAGCTCAAAGCCAACAGCATGAAGCCCATAACCCGACAGCATATAAAAGGTGAAGACCACCCCTGCAAGCGCCGAGCATAATCCGCTAAGCGTATAGACAAGCACCTTGGTTCTCGCAACCGGAAGCCCCATCAGCAGAGCCGATTGCTCATTGCCCCCAAGCGCATACACGTTGCGGCCAAACCGGGTGTAATGGGCGGTGAAGATCGCCACAGCAACGGCAACAAGAGCAATAACGGCACTGATCGAGAGAAAGCTGCCGCCCGGCAGCGGGATTCTCGTCTGGGCAATGGCTGTGTAGAAGGAATTATCAATGGTAATGGTATCAATGCTGATTACATAACATAAGCCCCGGGCCAGGAACATTCCTGCCAGCGTTACAATGAACGGCTGGATTGTGAAATAATGAATGATCGCTCCCATAATGGTGCCAAACAACGCACCCATCAGAAGCACCAGCGGAATAACAACTGCCGGCGGCCACCCCTGCTGCTGCACCAGGCTTGCGGATACCATGGTCGATAAGGCAATGATAGAGCCGACCGAGAGATCTATGCCGCCTGACAGGATGACAAAGGACATGCCAACGGCCGTGATCAGCAGAAAGGCATTGTCGATGAGCAGATTCATCAGCACCTGCAGGGAGAAGAATCCGGTATACCGGAAGGAACCGGCGGCGAACATGACGAGGAACAGCACAATGGTGACCACAATCGGAATAAACTTGCGGTTAAGAGACATGACGGGTCACTTCCTTCTCTGCGGGATAATGCCGCGACTTCCAGCGGGCGGCCATAGCGGCCCGGAAGGTATCCGATTGAATCAGGCAGACCGCCAGCACGACACAAGCTTTGACGACCAGTGTGATTTCCGGCGGGACGCCGATCATATAGATGGTTGTGGTCAGCGTCTGGATAATCAGCGCACCGATTACGGTACCCGTAAGATAAAAACGTCCGCCGTTCAATGACGTCCCCCCGATGACTACCGCCAGAATAGCGTCGAGCTCATACCAGAGTCCGGCGTTATTGCCGTCGGCGCTGGAAACATTCGAGCTGAGCAATAGTCCGGCAATGCCGGCGCATAAACCGCAGAATACGTACACCGACAGAATAACCCAACGGGCGCGGATACCGGACATGGAGCTGGCGGCCGGATTGCAGCCCACCGATTCTATAAACAGGCCCAGAGCGGTCTTACGGGTAAGCAGCACGGCAATGACCAGGATTAGGGCTACTACAAATATTGAAAATGGCAGCGCAGCAAATGAGCCGGACCCGATATAGGCATACTTCGAGCTGGTTACCGTAATTATCTGTCCGCCTGTAACCAGCTGGGCGATCCCCCGCCCCGCTACCATCAGAATCAGCGTGGCTATAATCGGCTGAATTCCGGCCCCGGAGACGAGCAGACCGTTCCATACGCCAAGCATGAGCGACAAACCTGCTGCCAGCAGCACCGAGGTCAGGATCAGACCCAGGGCATTCTGGTCTGAAGCTTTGCTGATGCTCAGGCAGGCAATGGCGCCGGATATAGCGACAATGGAGCCGACAGACAGGTCGATGCCTTTGGTTGCCACTACCAGTGTCATCCCGATGGCCACCAGGATAAGCGGTGCTCCGAAGTTAAGAATATCAATCAGGCTTCCGTATAAATGTCCGTCATGGACGGTAATTGAGAAGAAGTCCGGCGAATAGCACAGGTTGAACAGCAGCAGTACAGCCAGAACACACAGCGGCCAGAATAAATGATGTTTTACCAGTTGGCTCATGATCGTGTCAGCCTCCCGCAATCGCCTGCATAATTTGCTGCTGGCTCATGTCCTTATCCGAAATTTCCTTCACTTTGCGGCGGTCGCGCAAGATGGCGATCCGGTCGCTGACCCGCAGCACTTCCTCCAGCTCGGAGGAGATGAACAGGAATGACATACCCTGCCGTGAGAGCGTCAGCACCAGCTTTTGAATTTCTGCCTTGGCTCCAATGTCAATGCCCCGTGTCGGCTCATCGAGAATAAACAACTCAGGCTCCGTCAGCAGCCACCGTGCCAGCAGAACCTTCTGCTGATTTCCGCCGCTTAAATTCTTGATCAGCAGGTCGGGATTTGGAGGATTGATATTCAGCATGCGGATATATTCTTCAGCCATCTCCTCCTGCCGCCTGCGTGAAATGGTCTTGAACATGCCGTACTTGGCCTGCAGTGCAAGGATAATATTCTCTCTTACCGACAGATCGCCGATAATCCCCTCTGTCTTGCGGTTCTCCGAACAGAAGGCGATCCGCCGTCCAATGGCTTCCCGTGGCGAATGTACCCCACCTCCTGATTCCGCTAGCGTCAATTGCCCGGAATCCGCTTTGTCGGCACCGAAGAACAGCCGGGCTGCCTCTGTCCGCCCAGATCCGAGAAGTCCTGCCAGCCCTACTACCTCACCCTTGCGGATCGACAGATCGAACGGCTCAATTCCGCCTTTGCGGCCCAGCCCTTCAGCTTTGATCAGCTCATCCCCCAAGGCATCCTTGTATTCTGCTGCCAGACCCGGCAGCTCTTCCAGCAAATTAAGATCCTTACCGATCATTTTTAAGACCAGATCCAGCCGGGATAGCTCCTTAACCCTATATTCACCGACAAGCTCACCACCCCGCAGGATGGTTACCCGGTCGCAGATTTCGTACATCTGATCCAAAAAATGCGTGACAAACAATATCGACAAACCATCCTTTTGCAGCTTCCTCATAATACGGAACAGCTGCTCCACTTCATTCTGATCCAGACTTGAGGTCGGTTCGTCCAGAATCAGTACCTTGGCTGAAATATTCAGCGCTCTGGCGATTGCGATGAGCTGCTGAACCGCTACAGAATACATATGCAAGGGAAGGGTAACGTCAATCTGCAGATTCATCCGTTCCCGAAGCAGCTCCGCAGCGCGCAGATTCATTTCCTTCCATAGAATGCATCCGAATCTTCGCGGCTCTCTGCCAATGAAGATGTTCTCGGCTACTGTCAGATTGGGGCACAGATTGACCTCCTGATAAACCGTGCTGATTCCCGCAGCCTGCGACTCCAGCGGGCTGTGCAGGGAAATGCGCGCACCCTCCATTTCTACCCTGCCCTCATCGATGGAATAGACACCGGTCAACACTTTGATCAGCGTTGACTTGCCTGCACCATTCTCCCCCATCAAGGCATGAACCTCACCAGGGAACAGGCGGAGGTTCACATTAGTTAACGCTATTACACCCGGAAACCTTTTATGAATCCCGGTCATTTGCAGTATGGGCAGCTGCGTGCTCATGGTTGTATCCACTCCTCATTCTCCATAGAAACGCCAAGGCGGTTGTCGGCCGCCTTAGACGCGATCTATTAGGCTTGCTGATTAATATTCACGGCTAGGCAGCGCTTCCTTGGCCTGCTCGGAAGTGAAGGTCGATTCCTCGGTCACAATCCGGGCCTCAACCGCTTGGCCGTCAACTACATTCTGCACCACCTGCATCAGCTGCGGTCCAAGCAGCGGATTGCACTCGACGATAAAGCTGATTTTACCTTCGCTGGCTGCCTGCATTCCGTCCTTCACCGCATCGACAGAGATAATCTTAATGTCCTCGCCCGGCTTCAGCCCTGCCGCCTCAATCGCCTGAATTGCCCCGAGTGCCATATCATCGTTATGGGCGTACAGCACATCAATATCCTTATTGGCCTTCAGGAACGCCTGCATAACTTCCTTACCTTTGGCCCGGGTGAAATCGCCGGTCTGAGAGGCAATGACCTTGAGATGCGGATTGCTCTTGATGACTTCGGCAAACCCTGCCATACGGTCATTGGCTGGAGCAGAGCCTGTGGTTCCCTGTAGCTCTACAATATTAACGTCCTTTGAAGCGTCTTTATACTGATCAGACAGCCACTCACCCGCCTTGCGGCCTTCTTCCACGAAATCGGAGCCGAGGAAAGTAACATACAGCGAGGTGTCTTTGGAATCCACCGCACGGTCGGTCAGAACCACCGGAATTCCTGCAGCCTTTGCCTCTTTAAGTACAGTATCCCAACCGGATTCCACGACCGGGGAGAAGGCAATCACATCCACTTTTTGCTGGATAAAGGAACGGATGGCCTTAATCTGATTCTCCTGCTTCTGCTGCGCATCCGAGAATTTCAGCGTATAGCCCGCTTCCTTGGCTGAATCCTGAATGGACTTCGTATTGGCACTTCGCCAGCCGCTCTCTGCACCCACCTGCGAGAAACCGAGCGTAATGTCCTTGGCCTCCGTCTTGGTTCCGCCATTCGCCGCCGGTGCTTCCGTTGCTGCATTCCCGGCATTCGCCGCCTTGTCCCCCCCATTATTGTTGCCGCATGCTCCAAGCATGACCATAGATAAGGTGAGTGCAAGCACTGCTCCCATTTTCCCGAATCTCTTCATACGTATTTATTCCTCCCCCTCGGCATTCACCAGATTCTGGTGTTCTGCTCATTATAAATCGCTTACAAAAGTCCGTTATACGGGCAGCCTTTGGCGTTTGCTTTCTATTTTTGGCTTTGTTTTGTCCACAGGAGGATTTTGTGTATTTTAATATTTAAAAGGTGTGAATTTTGATTGCGCTTTCTTCTTTGGGTATCGGCATTCCATAATTTGTTATAAACTATATATTGAAGCCAAATCTACTCTATTTGCGAAAGGGAAATTCCGATGATGCGGATCACACACTGGATCTCCTCCAGTCTGAGGGCCAAACTGCTGGCTTTGTTTATTGTGCTGTCCACGATACCGCTGATCGCTGTCGGTCTCATTTCTTACCAGAAATCCTATACTTCCATTTCCAGTCACAGCAAGGCTTCAAGTATGCTTCAGGCTGACATGCTGGGAACGAATATCGATAATCTGTTCAAAGATACCGAGCGGCTGCTGGAGCTCAGCAATAACCCCCAGGTCATCCATTTTCTTTTCTCACAATCTGAAACCTATCAAGAGGCGAAGGAAATTCTGCAGACCTTTACACTCTACCGGGACACCTACAAATATGAGGATGTACTCAATATCAGCCTGATTAATCTGTACGGCAAGGGGATCAGCGAGCGGAGGGGTATCTTTCAATCCAATATTAATCCGCTGCGCAATCCGCATTTCCAGACACTGTCCCAGAACCCCGAGCTTATTCTCCGGATTCCTCCACCCTTGATTTCCGGTTATGACCGGGTTGATGGCTTCACCTATAGGAATCAGGGTGTCATATCGATCATGACAGCTGTCAAGCAGCGGATTACGCATGAGGTGATCGGATTCATCATTGTGGATCTGAACGACTCATTCATTAAGGAATTCTGCGACAAGATGACGATTGGTACAACAGGGTTCTTCTACCTGCTGGATCAGCAGAACAACCCCATCTATGTGCCGCCTGTTCAAGAGGCCGCTGTGACCCTGGTTCAAGAAACAGGATTACCTGCAGGGGAATTAAGCGGGAGCGGAAGCTTTGTGCTTCAGATCGCCGGCCCGCCCTGGTTCATTGTCCATACCTCCTCCCTTTCGACAGGCTGGAAGATTATCGGCATGGCCCCGCTGCAGGAGATCGTTGCCGAAGCCAACCGGATCAGGCAGCTGATTATAGTCAGCGTCGGCTTAAGCATCATTTTCGCCATAACGCTTAATTATCTGCTTACGCGGCGGCTGACCCGGCCCATTCAGCTTCTGCAGCACAAGATGCGCCTGACGGCAAGCGGCTACCTGGAAGCCAAGGTCAAACCGGACGGCAATGATGAAATTGCCGATCTGGGACAAAGCTTTAACATTATGGTTGAGCAGATCAAAGCGCTGCTGGAGCAGAGCATCCGCAAGCAGCAGCAGCTGCAAAAGGCGGAGCTGCGGACGCTGCAGGCACAGATCAATCCACATTTTTTATACAACACACTGGATTCCATTGTATGGATGGCTGAAGCGGGTAATAACGATGGTGTCATCCGGATTGTGAAAGCGCTATCCGGGTTCTTCCGGCTTAGCCTGAATAAAGGGCGCGACTGGGTACTGATCCGCTCTGAGCTCGCCCATGCGCAAAGCTACCTGATCATCCAGCAGATGCGTTACCGTGACATTCTGGAGTTCAAGATTGAGGTTGCGGAGGAGTTGCAGGAATACCCGATTCTGAATATGACGCTGCAGCCTTTGATAGAGAATGCCCTCTATCACGGAATCAAAAACAAAAGAGGCAAAGGGCTCATCAGCATTGGCGGACATACGGACGCGAACTCCATCCTTCTCACAGTCGCCGACAACGGAATTGGCATTCCCGGAGAACGGCTGGCGCAGCTCAGAGAATCTATCGAGCATCCCATTCAATCGGAGGATACGGATACTACTCAGAACGGATTCGGTCTGCAGAATGTACATCAGCGGCTACAGCTGTATTTCGGGGAGGAGTATGGAATCCGCTTGGACAGTTCAGAAGGTTATGGTACACAAATTACAGTTCGCATACCCAAGAACAGGGGGACCCTAAGATGAAAAAGGTTATGCTGGTGGATGATGAGATCCTGATCCGTGAAAGTATACGGGAATCCGTAGAATGGGAGAAGGAAGGCTTTATCTTTTGCGGTGACGCCCCCGACGGCGAGCTTGCACTTCCGGTCATCGAAGAACAGCTCCCCGACATCCTCATTACCGACATCAAAATGCCTTTTATGAACGGGCTGGAGCTGAGCTCTGTCGTCCGGCAAAAGTTCCCGAAGATCAAAATCATTATTCTAAGCGGTCATGATGACTTCCAATATGCCAGGGCGGCGCTACGGCTTGGGGTTGAGGATTATTGTCTGAAGCCGTTCAGCTCTGCGGATCTTCTGCAGCTGCTCCATAGTGTCAGCTCCAGGATTGATGAAGAATTTCGGATGAAACAAAAACAAGCCTATACCCCCGAGAATCTGTTCGCTGATCTGTGCGGAGGACTGATCAGTCCCGCTGCCGCCATCGAATCGGCGGAACAGCTGGATCTGCTGCTTATGGCCCCTTACTATGCAACTGCCATATTTACGTTAAACCCATCGGATATCGATGTAGGAACGGGCTGCCCATGCGCGCCGCAGGATGCCGAAGCGCTGTTCGCAGGCCTGCTGAAGGAGCTGGCAGAAGGCTTCATCTATAAACGCAGCCGCACTGAAACTGTACTGATCTATAAAGGCAGTAATCCGGCCCAAATGAGCCGTACCCTGGAAGAGATCTGCGGGACTTGGAAGCAGAAGCTGAGAGCGGCTTGCGGCCTGGAGCTGTCCGTCAGTCTGGGTGATGTCCGGGAACGGCTGCAGGGCATTCATCTCTCCTATCTGGATGCCGAGGATGACCGGATGTTCAAGAAGATGTCCAGACTGAATTCAGCAGCGTTGCTTGATGCTTACTTCGATCCATCCGCTAGCGGCATCCTGCTTGACCGGAACCGGCTGATCCAGTTTCTGAAGCTGGGAGACCACAAGCAGGTTCCCGCATTTCTGCTGGAGCTCTCTGCGGAGCTCCAGCAGATGAATTGGCTGTCCGTGTACGCCTATTACCTGATGAATGACATTACCCTGGAGCTGGTACAGACGGCTAAAAAATGTTTTCGTGCGGCCCCAAATCCTGCCGAGCTCATCAAGGAATTCCAGGCGCAGCTGAAGCATATTTCCAATACAGATGAAGGTCTACACTATTTGAACAGGCTATTCGAGCGGCTATGGGAGTGGAGATCCGAGGGAGCAGATAAATATCGTGAGCTGATTGACAAAGTTAAGCATTATATCAGTGAGCATTATGACAAAGAACAGCTCTCCCTTAACGACATCTCCAGTCAGGTCAGGGTCAGTCCCAGCCATCTGAGCAAGACCTTCAGCCAGGCGACCGGACAGACGATCACTGAATTCCTGACGGCCACACGCATGGATAAAGCCAAAGAGCTGCTGAAGTCAACGGGACATAAAACGTTTGAGATTGCGTTTAGCGTGGGCTACAACGATCAGCATTACTTCTCCAATCTGTTCAAGAAAGTAACGGGGATGACGCCTATGGAATATCGCAAGCACGGAAATTCCGGGGATCAGCTTCAGCCTATCCGTAAAGGGGCGGGGAATTAGTGACTTCTTCCAGAATGCGGAACCGGCATGTCTTTATCCTGCTGCTGGCAGCAGGCTTGATCCTTGGCGGCTGCTCCCGTTCCTCCGGAGTCACGAATACACCTTCGGAGGAAGCCCTGGACTCTCCATCAAGTCAGAACGGGGAGCCGCCGCTGACTTTCGGTATTATCTACCCCATGGTGAATGACACCTACGAAATGATAACCGAGAATGCAGAAGCTGTGGCAAAAAAGAATAATGTAGAGCTGCTGGTTCAAGCGCCTGATGAAGCCAATCTGGAGCAGCAGGTCCGGATTATGGAGATGATGATCAAGCGGGGCGTAGACGGAATCGCCATTGCCCCGGCGGATTCCCTGGCGCTTACCAGCGTTATTAACAAAGCGGTATCCCGGGGGATTCCCGTTGTTTGTTTTGAGTCGGATTCGCCTGCCAGCAGCAGAGAAGCCTTTATCGGGGCTGATAATAGAGCAACCGGCGCTACTATTGGACAGACTGTGGAACGCTTGCTTGGCGGAAAAGGGATGATTCTGGTGGAGTCTGGAATGTCCCGCATGCTGGGCACTCAAGAACGGCTGCGCGGGTTGGAGGACTATTTGGCGGAGCATAGCGAGATCGATGTACTGGAAATCCGTCATAATGACGGCAGTGAGGACATCGCAGCGTTGCAGCTGGAGCAAATGATATCGGCCCATCCCCATTTCAGCGCTTTGGTCAGTCTGGATTTCGTGTCCAGCTCAAGCTCTGTCCTGGTCTGGAAAGCCAAAGGCCTGACGCGCTATAATATCGCTCTGGGCCTCACACCTTCGTTGAAGCAGGCGATGGACAACGGGCAGATTACGCGGGTGATTTCACAGAACGAGCAGAATTGGGGAGAGGACATCATCAACACTCTGCTGCTAAGGGCCAAAGGAATAGCTGTAGCCAAATGGATCAACACGGAAATTACGATCATCGGGGAATAGACCTGTCCGTAATGTAGCTGATAGGATACTAACCTTGGATTTATCCCTTTGCGCTTCACATTCAGCCTTATCCACATCATAAAAAAACCTCCGGCCGGTCAACGTCTATCCCATCTTCCGATGTCTATAGACGTTGACTGCCAAGAGGAATGTTACGGTGTTACTTCATAGCTTCGCTTGTGGGTGCTTATTTCTCCAGCATCCGGAAGATCATTACAGCGGCTTCCGCCCGCGTTGCGGTTCCGGTGGGATGGAGGGATTTCCCGTCTCCCTGGACAATTCCCTCTTTGACCAGTGCCGCTACACTATCGATGGCATACTTTGCCACCTTCATTCTATCTGTGTAGCCGCTCAGTTCTCCGGCACTGCCGCCGGCAGATAATTTGTTCACTGCCTTCAATGCCCTGGCTGCAATCACCATCATATCCTGCCGCGAGATTTCGCCCTTCGGATTGAATCGGTTGCCATCCGTTCCATTGATAATTCCCAGCTTCTTCGCCATGCTGAGGGCTTCAGCATAGTAGGCTCCCGGGCTTACATCTGCAAAGCTGGAACCGGATTCCGCTTCGAGGCCCAATGCTCTCATTACCAGCAGCACAAAGTCCGCTCTCGTAATGTTCTTCTCCGGGCTGAAGGTGGTCGCGGAGGTTCCTTGGATGATGCCCAGCCTGTGCAGCGTATCAATACCCTCCGAAGCCCAGCTATATTTGGCACCTACATCTTTGAACGGGCTGGTTGGCACTGGTATCGGTGTCGATGGTACCAGTGACGGAGCCGGTGTTGCTGTTGTTCCCGGCGTCTGTGTTGGTGTTGGTGTCGGCGCCGGCACAGATGTTGGTACTGGTGTGGGTGCTGGTGTTGGTTCTGATGGACCGCCGTTATTGCTTAGCGTAGTTACAGAGATAGCGGGACCGTCTGTACTCCAGTTCCCTGCTGCATCCACGGCCTGCACCGAGAAGTTATATCCTGTGCCCGGCGCCAGTCCAGTTACCTCATAACGGTGCGTTATTCCAGGCAACTCCGCGATTTTTTCTGATCCTCTATAGAGCGTGTAGCCCGTCACTCCCGTATCGTCAGAAGCGTCCGTCCAGGTTAACGTAAGGCCGGTTGCCGTGATCCGTGAGGCTTCAAGCTTGCTTCCCGCTGTCCAAGCCGGAGGTGTTGTATCCAAAGCGGCCAGTGTTGCCGCGGAAACCGAAGGTCCACCGACACTCCAATTGCCGCCGGTATCTACTGCCTCCACTGTGAACATATACTGCGTACCCGGCATAAGTCCTGTTACCTGATGACTGTATACAGCCCCGGTAACCGTCTCCGTATACACGGCATCCGTAACCGTAACCGGCTTGTCACCGGTTCCATTCGTAATCCGGTAACCGGCGATGCCGCTCTCGTCCGATGCCGTAGCCGACCATGTCAGAGTCAATCCCTTGCTTGTAATGCCAGAGGCTTCAAGCGAACTTCCCTCTGCCCATACCGGTGGTGTAGTATCTGAAGTCGGTAGTGTAGTTACCGGGACGGAAGGTCCGTCCTTGCTCCAGTTCCCAGCAGCATCTCCGGCTTCCACCTTGAAGGTATACTGCGTATTCGGCATAAGTCCGGTCACCTGGTGGCGATATACCGTTCCGCTTACGGTCTCTACCGGTTCACTGCCGGTTATGATCACCGGTTCAGCATCCACTCCATTGTAGACCCGGTAGCTGGTGACTCCAAGATTATCCGATGCCGCAATCCATGACAAGGTAACTCCGGTACTGGTGATATCAGTGGCTTCAAGCTTGCTTCCCTCTGCCCAAGTTGGCGGAGTCTGATCTCCCTTGCCGCTGAGGGTCAGGCTGCCGAATACCTCTGTCGATTTCGACGCTCTGCCGAGCAGATCATTCCAGGTCGCTACGCCGATCAGATTGGCTCCGTTTGCGTTATTCACCTGTGCATCGAACCGGATCTGTGTACCGTTCTCCGGTGTGATGGTGCGGAACGGAATCTTCATTTCCACTATATAATCCGTTCCGGCCGTTACCGCTGCTGATTCGAAGCCCGGGGAGGTCGCCGGAGTCGAATTACTGAGGAACTTGAAGGACTGCTCTCCGGCATAGTTGACCCGGTATTGTCCGTCATCCTCAAGGTACGGCCAGGCGTTGACGCGGTCTTCATCCACGTAGGCTTCTACCGAATCCTGCTTCGTCTTATCTGTATTGTTTTTGCTTAGCTGCTTATCCTTCACCTGGAACAGCACGTATAGATTCTCCTCGTCCCACAGCGTCCGGGCTGTGCCGGTCGTTTCTGCTGTTGCCATCAGATGGTTGTCGATATGAATTTCAGGTGCATTCTTCCAGATGTCGTCCATGCTTCCATCAATATCCGGTGTACCGTAGAGCGCCGTAGAGCTCTTGGTTTCAGGCGTAATATAGAGCGGATGCTCTGCCAGATACTTCTCCGGGTCGATAATTGCGTAATAGGCAGGCTTCGGTGCCAGAGAACTAAGGAATGGCAGCGGATTCTGGCTGGATCTCCAGCTTGAGCTGTCCGTGTAACCCCAGAGGGTGACACGCGCGATTTTATCGGCATGCTTCTTATAAATCTGGAACAATTGGGCATACAGGCTAGCTTGCTTATCCGCCCATTCCGGGGAGAGGGAGGAATTCATTCCCGCCAGAACATCCAGTTCGCTGATAGAGATTTCAACGCCCAGGGAAGCATACTTCACAATTGCCGCTTCTACATTGGCGGGCTTGGTTCTCATGTCGTAGTGAGACTGCAGCCCAATGCCGTCAACCAGCAGCTTGCCTGGATGGGCCTCTGCATACCGGTCATTCATCTCTTTAACCATGTCGTGGATAGCGTCCCGTTTCTCCGGGAATTCATCATTGAAATCATTGTAATACAGCTTGATCCCTTTCAAATCCGGGTTGCTATCCACCACTTCCCGTGCGGCCAGAAATGCCTGCTCCACGAAGTCTGGACCGACGGAATAATACCAGGGCGATTTCCGCAGTGCATCTTTCCAGTCGGATACTGCCGGAGGTCCATCCTGCATGGCCTCATTGACAACATCCCATGAGATCACCTTATTCCGGTAGTGTTCCATAACGGTCTTGATGTGTGTTCGCATATTCGCAAGCGCCTCACTGCGGCTGAGATAGAGCGGATTACCCGCCTGATCCTTCAGTGCATTGCCCGAAGCGTCCACTTGCTGTGTAAACCACGCCGGAGTCTGGCTATGCCATACCAGTACATGACCGTGTACTTCCATCCCCATAGCCTGAGATTTGGTAATCATGTCGTCAGACTTCGTGAACGTGTAGGTCCCCTTGGTCTTCTGCAGTGCATCCGGTTTCATCTCATTGCCGAAGGTCACGCTGTTGAAATGATAATTGAAGAACGCATTTTGTCCATTGCCCGGGTTAATGTCATTGTTGCCCGGCACATTTCCAAGCACGAAGTCGTTCTTATAGACATCCTTGAGCGAAGCAATCGTCTGCAGCCCTGTATCCTCGAAGCTGAAGTCGTCAATATAGTAGGCTGCAACAGCACTGTTCGGGCTCTCTACATACAAAGTGACATCCTCGTGCAGATAACGGTACGTCCCCTCCAGCTTTACCCAGTCTCCGCCTGTATTGACCGTCTGGGTGGACAGACTGACATAATACGGCGTAGTATCATTGACCTGGGCAGTCAGCTTCAGCTGCGCGCTGGCCGGGCTGATCAGCTTCACCCATACCGTTGTTTTGTACTCATTGCCAATGGTAACAAGGTCCTTCACATTGACGGACGGTCCGTCCGGATTGGCCGCTCTGCCTGTAACCTTCAGGGCATAAGCTCCGCCCGGGGTATGGTTGGCCTCCTGGGTAGATGCAACCGTTACACCTGCACCGCCCTTCGGCTTGAAGCCCTGAACCGTCTGATCCTCGAAATCTCTTGCCCGTTGAATACCAGCCACAATGGTAAAAGGATTAACCGATACGCTGACGCTTCCCTTAGTTACCCTTAGCGTAAATCCGCCATTCTGGAAGGTAATGGCTGTAGTCACTCCCAGCAGGCTCAGCTCTTCATTCTCATTCAGGACAGCCTGTGCTTTGGCTATCAGCTTAGCGTGATCTTCACCTGCCACTGCATTCGGAACGGTAATCCGGTTGCCGATCAGCGCCGCTGCTTGTTCTACAGCCTGCTGATCAGGGCTCAGTTCACCCGTCTCCCCCAGGGTCTTGACTAGAGTCACATTGGAAAAGGTTACTTTGAAATCCGTTACTGTGCTGGTATTGGTTCCGTACAATTGTACCTTGGCATCCTTGAAGAATTCCGGGGTATACGTTGACGGATTCCCCATCGCCAGCCAGGAAGAACCGCTGTTCGTGGAGAAATACCCTTGAACCACATTGCCCTCTTTTATAATCCGCAGATAATAGTTGGTACCACTCAAATTAGTCTGATTCGTATTGTTCGTGAAGGGCTGAGTACCTATCAACCCTGAATTATTCACTTTGATGTTAGCGTTCACTTTCCTTGCATTGATTCTGTAGAACTCCCCGCTTGAAGTGCGGCTGATGCCAAGTCCTACCTGGGAATTCTCACCCATAGTCGAATCATTAAGCGGTTTGTCTACCGTCAGCTTCGCTGTAAGCGTCCAGTTGCCTTCGGCCGAACCCGGCATCTGCAGCATATTATGGCTGCCCGGATATTCCGTGCCGCCCTTCAAGGTCTGGATGGCCGCACCCTCAGCACTATAGCTAAGTGCGGTCTGCGGATCAGCCGGATTTATAACCTCCCAGCCCGCCGGAAGGCCAGCCGCAAAGTCGATAACTTCATTCGTACTGAAGAAGATTTTATAAGTCTTTATCTGTTCTCCTTTGACAAACCGGACCACTGCCGTTCCTTGCGCACTGTCCGCTTGTGAGATGCTTACGATTTCAGCCGGGTCACTCGTTACCGCCGTTACCTTCGGTATGGCGTTCCCGGAAACCGTATACTTATATTCGTAATTGGAGGCATCGAAGTTAGTCGGCTGAACGCCATCCACGAAAATATTGCGCGAAGCCACGGCCTCCGGCGTCAGTGACAGCTGATCGGCGTAGAGGATGTTGGCATCCTTCGCATACACCGCCATTACCACCTTGGCAGTACCTGACGGCTCATCATAGGTAAACGGGGCATTAGGCGTCTCATGCCAGTCCGCTACCTTCACATCCACAGGCTGGAAAGAGCTTAAGCTGAGCGGCCCGCCCTCCAGGATACGTCCGACAAATTTGCCGCCGATCCAGTATGCGGGATCACCCGCCTCCCGGGCTGCATAGGGTTCAGGCATATCGCGGCCATTGATCGGAGTCATACCGAGCTGGGTCCCGTTCTGGTCGTAGTACACCAGCGCCACTTCCACATCACCCGGATGCTCCGCAGCGAGATCATAGCTCTCCGGCCGGCTCATCATGGAGAGGAAATAACCCTTGAAGTTATAGCTCTCTCCCTTGTTCAGCTTACCGGTAATGTCCTGCCACATTCCGTCATACTGTTCCGCAGCGTCGATGCGGCCAGCAAGCTTGCCGGAACCGGCAACCTTCGAGGTGGAGCTGTTCTTCAGGTAACGTGACAGACCCGAATAGCTCTGTATGGTATCCGCTGTTAACACGGGTCCTGGAGCAACAGGCTCAAAGGTTCCCTTGTTGTAACGGCCAGTAGACCAGTTGTCTGTATTGGAGGCAACAGTTGTATCAAAGTCTCCATTGAGCAGCAGGTTCCCCGGAATGGATACTGTAGAGTTATTCGCGGCAGCACCCCAGTCGGAATCGCCTGCTCCGAACAGGAAGCGGTCAACGGTGATTGTACCCGCAGTTCCGTTCGGTTCGGCCACAATATACAGATCCTTATGGCCGTAAGCGCTAAGATCGCCAGTATCAACCATATCCTGGAATTTACCGTAAACCTCATTGGCTGGTACAGGAATTTCTGCTACACGCGTGCCTTGGGACAGAATGTCGTCGTTGCTGCCCACAGCGCTTCCTACCGGAAGCACATAAGCGGCAAGCTTGCCTCCTTGAGCTGATTTACTCTGAGCGGTCAGGTACAGCAAGTGTCTGCGTACAACGCCTCCGTTCGCGGAGCCATCTGCAAAGTTCAAATTTCTGTAGGCGAGGTACTTGCCGGCACCGAGTGTCACTGCCTCTTCAGCGCGTCCCGCACTACCTGCACTGTCGCCAGGTATACTATTGTCATTTCCCTCTGCTTCCAGCGTTGAGAAAATGTCACGTTCTCCATCAAGCCCCTGATATGTGGCGAATTTGCCTTGGGACGGAACCATCGTTACGATGCTGGCCGACGGAATGTCAACAACGAACTTCCCGTTCGTTACAGGAATCGTGCCAAGCTTCTTCTGATTCTCGCTGCCTGAAGTACGGAACACGGTAATACTTGTTGTGCCTGCCGGGAAGTCCTTCAGATTGAATTCAAGCGGCTGAACGCTGTCATCATTCTTGGCATTCGATGCCGTGATCGAGTAATCATTTGTATTCGGATTCTTGAAGGCGACCACGTTGATATCGGCCGCAGGTACCCGCGTGACATCAAACCGGACATCTCCGGGATTCATAAACCGGGAGAAATGCCCATAGCCGTAAAAACGCTTGAACAACCGGTATTCACCCGTCAGCGTGCTGATCCGTCCCGGCTCCTGCTGGGAGTTGGTCGTAACGAAGCGGATCAGGTCGGAGCCGTCCGCGCCGTTGCTGTCCCACATACTCCACCAGACAAAGCCGTTAAATCCGGGGTTGCTGCTGAACATATTGGTCAGCAGATTGGACCAGCGCACCGCGTCACTGATGTTCTGATTGCCGTACCGCTGAGTATAGGCACCGGCCGATCCGTCACCGGTATCCTGATTCATGAATTCGGCCTGCCAGAGCTTATATTTGGTCAGGTATTCGGGATACTTGCTTCCATCCTTGGAGTAATCCAGCGGATTCTGGGAGAAGTCGCCGGTATGGTACAGCTTGTTCTCATCCGTGCCGATCCCGACCGTACCATACAGATGGGTGGTAAATACATCGAGGTAAGGGTTTTTGTCCAGTGCATTGTCAGGGTCGGTCTGACTGAACACTTCGCCGCCTCTGCTTAAGGAAGCGTTCAGATTGGTGCCGTCCACGGCGGCAAGCTGAGGAATGAAGTCAATGAGCTTGCCGTCCGGATTCTGGATATCATAGAGGGCACCGCCCGGCTGCATCGACTTCTTCAAGGCAGGACCGATGTAACCGTTAATCAGCTCGGTAACGTACGCGGCTGACCCGCCCGCGAGGTCAACCTCATTGAAGGGATTGATGTGGGTGATCGGAATTCCATATTGCTCCCACATTCCGCGGATATAATTCACGAGATAATCCGCATAGGCCTGATAATAAATTTTCACCACTTTACCATTAACGGTGGCTGTATCGCTGCGGACAATCTTGTTAGGGGAGCCTGTCGAAGACTGGCTCATCCAGTAAGGCACCGTCCATGTACAAGCGTAGAACTGCTTGACGCCGTATTGCATCGCCTGGCGCATCGTCCAGACCTGATCCACATCGAACAGCTCCTTGCGGGTACGCGGCGAGTTCTTAATCACCACAGGATGATCCCCCGGTGCGCTCAGGAGATTGGTCGGGCCTCCATCGTCATTGGCAGCCGGCTGGTTCCAGGACGGATAATCCCACACGAAATCCTGTACAGGCACCAGCGTGCCTGGAGCATGCTCGGGTTCAACAGGCCAGATACTGTCGGTATTGCCATCGTAATAGCGGTTCTCCGCTTCTATTTTGTATCCATATTGCCCGCCTGTTCCACGCAGGGGAATGGCATTTCCTTCGATATCGAAGCCGGGCTTGCTGACATCTGCAAGCAGACCGGTCAGAGGGTTGAACCCCGGGCTTGCGGCGGTGGCATTGGCAGTGGTAAGGCCGCCGTTATCGCCGATGATGACCCGGACAATGTCGTGGCCTGTGCCCTTTTGTTCACTGAAGGTCAGATCCAGCAGATGCCTGACGGTATCTTGATGACCGGCCGAAGCCAGTTGCAGCATATGGACGGAATCTGTATAAGCATAAGCGGCTCCTACGCCATCCATCGTCTGGTAGGTTTTGTACCAGTCAGCAGTTACCTGCGCCGGGACGGCTATTGTAGGAGCAGCCTGAACCGGGGCGGAAAACGGCACCGGGGTAATCATGGCCAACACCAGAGTACCGCTTATTGCAGCTACAAGTGTCTTTCTCCAGATCTTTTTACTCATTCCGCGTGTTCCTCCTTTTTTGTATACGCTTACATCAAATTGCATGGTTATAGCTTAACAATTCG
Organism: Paenibacillus sp. FSL R5-0912; assembly: GCF_000758605.1. Lineage (NCBI taxonomy): Bacteria > Bacillati > Bacillota > Bacilli > Caryophanales > Paenibacillaceae > Paenibacillus > Paenibacillus sp. FSL R5-0912. The sequence continues at coordinate 3,055,636 of NZ_CP009282.1, read as the reverse complement.
AAATTAGATTTTGTATGAGACTGATGCACGATTCATTTTAAAATAACACTAAAATACTTTGATTTTTAACGAAACGAACTTGGATGCAAGTGGAAACGAATACCGTCCTTATAAAAGGACGGTATTCGTTTCAGCGAGAAATAGAAGGATAAGTTATCGTGTGCAACATATAAATTCTTATATTTCAAAAAATCCCGGCCCGTAAACGCACTGTACAAGCTGCTGTTTACAGACCAGGATAGGGTTGCCTATGGAAACTGGAGTGAGTGGCTTCTATTCTGCAACGATCAAGGTAGTGTCGGTGCCGGCTTCGGCGTCGGCCTCATAAGTAGTATCCGTTACTGTAGCCTTGCTGCCCCCGATGGAAGCGACAAAGGTTGTCACACTCAGGGCCGGAAGCTGGGCGGTAAATGAACCGTTCGACACATTAATGGAGGACCCGGCGGCTACCTTGCGGCTGGCGTCCGTGATCCAGGTGGACACGCTTGAGGCTGTGCCATTCTGCAGGACAAACTTCTGGCTTACAGCCGAAGTACTTTTATTAATAGCCACGATGACCGCTTTGTTGTTTCCTTTGTAGGCCGAGACATAGACATTGGTATTAGGGTTCTTCGTAGCATCAACTCTTACATATCCCGGACGGATGAACTTGGAGAACTGAGCCATGCTGTCTCCGCGCTTGCTGATGGAGCCGTCCTCATTCATTGGGCTGTATTGGCGGCGGATATACCACCATACATAAGCCTGGAAATCCCCTTCTACCATCGCATTATGCATATGGTATGCTACTTCCAGCGCTTCAGGCCACAGGTTGGCGGAGTTATTATTGCTGTTCGGGTAGTAGACCTCCGTCATCCACAGTTCTTTGCCTGCACCCTTCTGCTTGAAGAGTGGATACGCAAAGTTGTTAAACGAAGTGCCATACGTGTGTGCCCCCAGAATATCCATATTGGCCAGCGCCTGGGAATCATTCAGAATCGGGTCGGACATATTTTTCAGATATTGAAAGGACTCGGGAGCAATGACCCGGCAGTTAATGGAACCGGCATAATTTTTCATAAAGTTAAGCATTTCGGCAGGTGTCCACCAGGTCCAGGTCTCGGCATAGTCCGGTTCATTCTGCACAGAAATCGCGTACAGGTCAACCCCGTTATTCTTCATGTACGTCACGAAATCATTCAGATGCTGGGCGTATGCGCCGTACTTGTCATATCTGAGACGCTTGGCTGAGGTATTCCCGTTGTGGTTGAAGGTCTCGGTCATGCTGCTCGGCGGATTCCATGGCGAAGCAAACACAATGGCTCCCTTGGCGATGGCTGCCTTAGCCGTGTCTAATTCCTTATACCAGTTATTCTTATTATCGTCTACATAGATTCTCAGAATAGAGAACCCAAGCTGGTTCGCGCCGTTGCCGAAGGCGGTCTCCCGCTGCGCGGCCGTCAGATCCCCGATCCAGGCAGGGTGGTTGATTCCTCCGAAGCCGCGAATGACCTGCTTCTGGGCTGACAAATTAACGGTCACATCGCTTGCTGCTGAAGCTTTAGGCGGTGCGGGTACCATCATTGCCGATAGCAGTGTTACAGATGCCAATATAGTACACAGTGATTTTTTAAACTTTGATATCATGGACTCATCTCCTCATCGTATAATTTCTGCTCGGATCATTTCTCGGAAACCCTGCTCTGGTCACCTCCTGTGTGGTTGAAGCGGCAGCGGTACCTTCCACCCTGCTTGTCCATGCTTCTAGCAGCACTTGCAAGCGCTTCCTTTTCCTGTATTATAATAAATATTTACAGGTTAATCCTTGCAGATCAACGAACATATATTGCGCGGATGCCGATAATACCAAATTGTGTAATAAAAGGAATGAATGTTATGGATCAGAACACTAACTATATTTTCACCCCCATCCCGGATGAGATGATATGCTTCCATAGAACAACCACAACCGAGCTTCTTAACCCGGCCATGCCGTATCACCACCACGATGCCTACGAAATCTATCTGTTCCTGAGAGGCAATGCCTACATGTATCTGGAGCAGTCCTGCTACAAGCTGGCCCCCGGCGACATGTTCATCATCAGCCCCAGTGAAATGCACCGGTGTGTCTGTACCGACAATCAAATGTACGAACGGATCGGGCTGAACATCAAGAGGTCTACCTTGCAGCGACTCTCCAGCCCGCGCTCTAATCTGCTATCCTGCTTCGATGCCCATCCCTTCGGGCAGAACAATCTGACCCGGCTCTCCCGGGACCAATGTGCCTTCTACTCCAGGCTGGCTGACCAATTGATCGTCTGCCTCCACTCAGAGGCTTATGGACAGGATCTACTAGCAGAGGCCTACGCTACCCGGCTGCTTGTGTTCATTAACACCCTCTATCAATCATCTACGTCCCCCTCGGACAATCTCATGCCGGAGCTGGTCAGGCGGACCATGACGTACATTGAGGAGCATCTGCTAGAGTCTATCTCGTCCGCACAGCTAGAGCAGGCGTTTCATTACAGCGGCAAATATATAAGCCAGCTATTCAGGGAGCATACCGGACTTACCATCCGCTCTTACATTGTGGGCAAGCGCATCTCCCTGTCCATGAGCCATCTTACCGCCGGGAAAAGTGTCGCTGAAGCCTGCGAGCTGTCGGGCTTCAGCGACTATGCCAACTTCATCAGAAGCTTCAAAAAAATAGTGGGCATGCCGCCCGGCAAATACAAAGCCAGTGAACAGGCCTGAGTGAACGGGGCGCCTTGCGTTACAGACGAAGAGGACAACTATATAAAAAGCACTAAAGAAATAAACAAAACTTAGGTGCATCTTATATAGCGGCTTTTCTTGTCGCCTGCTTCCCAGTAATCGCCAACCAGACCTTCAATAATACTGCTGCTGGCCCATGGCATCAGACAGAACCAGGTGCTTGCCGGAGAACCGTCACTGTAAGTCTCCGTTAACAGCCCCTCGGAATGACAAAATCTCTCGGACATCCAGCCCGTCAAGCCATGGTCATATTCCCGGTCATACCGGTTATAGGTCTGGCAGCCCCAGCCGACGGTATCCAGCATCCGCTGCCGGACGTAAGGATCATCGCGCTGCTGTACGTAGTAATACAGCTCATCCACCACGCTGCTCGACATGGGATGGATATGCGGGTTGGCGACGGAGGTCACGCTTCCCCCGCAGCTGGACCACCCCACCGTGCTCAGCGGCGGCACCTTAACCGGAGAATTGTACGCGAATTTGAAGGTGAACTCGTAAGCAATCGCATCTCTCATATGATCAAGATACAGCTCATCCCCTGTGAGGGCGTGCAGATATCTGACCGCCCTGATGTACGCGAGAATCCCTTCAGAGTCTACCGCCTTATCCGCATCAAGCGGCGCACCATAACATTCCATCCGTATCACATAGGTCTCATAATAATGCCGCTCACTGCGTTTCAGGCTGTCCAGATGCGACCGGTTTCCGGTTAGCCAGCTATAGTAGGCAATTGCAGCCATGATCCAGGTTCCGCTGAAGGAATCATATTCAAGCCCGGCACCGGTTCTCTCAGAGAGAATCGTAGGGTATTCATCGTCCGAATTCCGGCTTCTCTCCAGTACAGGGAGAACCTTCCGCACGAAGTCCACCCACTCCTCGTGGATGACATGTTTGAGCCGTTTCTCGTATTCATAGGCCTTCATAATATAGAATAAGGCCTGTCCGCACAGATATGCAGAATGTCCCGGAGTGCGCATTCCGTCAAACCACCAGCCGTTAATGCTCCATTTCCCGTCCTGATAGGCCTCATAAGGAAGGCCGGATGCCGGGTTCATGGAGTTCTCGATGATATTCTCAATGCAGGATAGCGCCTGCTCGCGCATGGGTTCATCCTCCAGCCGCAGGGCAGCCATCAGCATTGGAGTGGCTACACTCAGACCGTCTGTCCAGCTGATCGAGATGATTTTATTATACCTGTACCCGCCTGTCTCCTTGTCCTCATAGACAAAGGTTGTGTAGCTCCGGTCCTCAGGCAGCCACGCATATTGATAGATCGCCTTCGACAGGTCGGCCGCAGCGCTCCGGATATCACTGCCCGGTCTTGGAGGCTGATGATAGCGGGAATAGATGTCTTCCAGCACCGCATTGATGCCCAGCTCAGACTCAGCCTTGTACTCGTACAAATCCAACGTGAACTCTACAGACTCTGAGGCCTTCAGTTCAAAGCAGTTCTCCGCAAGCCGTGCCCGTTCCTTCACAAGACGTGATTTGATGAATAGGAGCGGAGCATTCTCATACCCGAGAGTATACCCGACCGTTCCCTTGGCAAGCGTGCAGGTGAAGCCGCCATACTGGTAGAACTCACCCTCAAGCTCAGGCTTCCATTGAGACTTCACTCCAGCCCGGCTTATAAAGTACGGACTGGCACACAGGCCGAACACCCTGCCGTTGTCATATACCAGTGCCGCAGGATGCGACAATCGGTCGCTTCGTACCATCCACCAGGGAGATGATGGACGTGAAGGCTCGCCTTCTCTCAATCTCGGGAACTCGTTTGGAACATTCTGCGGAGCCTCCCCGCGGTTGCGGCCATACATAAAAGCGGGAAGAAAAAAACGCGGGTCCGTCTTGGCAAACGGCAGCTCCACATGAATGACTCCCGACCACGCTGCACTGTTAAGATTCGTGATTCGCACACAGGCCTGAAAAGGCTGCCTCGCGCTGCCTGTACCCCCTGTTATCTCTACGGACGCATGTAGTCCCTGCCCGTTCAATCCGGTATATCCGGTATCTTCCTGATGCTTGCTTCTTGCAGTTACGATTAGTTCCATCATCCGGTCCTCCAATCTGGTGTGTACAATAAAAACGTTTGCAAATCATATCCTGACATGCTAGGATAAGGACATTTTAAAGTAGTTCCAGAGAAGAATCCTTGCGAATACCGCGCAATGTATTGCGCCAAATGACCTGGAGGTTACCGATGAACGATCCTTTTGAGCTGCGGTATGATCCCATCCATAAAGATTTTCTCTACCTGCACAGGACGACTACCTATAATATGGGGACCTTCTATCACCAGCATGAAGCCTACGAGCTGTACTTGTTCCTGCGCGGCAATGTCAATTTCTATATTGAGAACAGCTGTTACCATCTGGAACGCGGAGATCTGCTTGTGATCAATCCGGAAGAGATGCACCGTTCCTTCAGCCAGGATGAATCCGAATATGAACGGATTACCCTTAACCTCCAGAAATCATATCTGCACCGCCTGTCTACACCTGCAACCCCTCTATCCTGGTGCTTCGACTATCGACCGAAGGGAAAAGGCAACATCGTACATCTTGAGGAAGCCCAGCTTCGGCAATTTCTACGCTTGGCAGGCAAGCTGGAGAAAGCTCTCTCGTCCGATGCGTATGGATCAGATATTATCGCCAACAGTGCACTCGCTCAATTATTGGTGCTGACCAACACGGTGTTTCATAAGGCAAGCTTTGTACCTGACGATATCATGCCGGAGCTGGTCCGCAAGACTATGAAGTATATTGACGCCCATCTGGAGCAAACCATCACGCTTGAGCAGCTTGCCGGTATCTTTCATTTGAATAGCACCTATATTAGCCGCCAGTTCAAACAACATACGGGCTTAACTCTCCGTGCGTATATATTGGACCGCCGGGTTTCGTTAGCCAAAGCTTACCTCTGCGAAGGGCTTAGCATTACCGAGGCCTCTTATCAATGCGGCTTCAGCGATTATGCCAATTTCATCCGCAGCTTCACCAAGATTACCGGAATCTCGCCTGGAAGATTCGCCAAAAAAAACGCAAGCCTCCCGGAGTAGAAGGCTTGCGTTGCTCTATTGTAAGGCACGGGATTACTCAGAATTTATCAATCTTGTACCAGAATAAAGGCAGCGGGAACCAGCCTAGAGGCGCATCCACTGCCATATAACGGGCATGGTGGGTAAGCAGAAGTGTCTGAGCCTGCAGCCTGTCCAGAACCCTCGCTCCCGGCTGGGCAGTCCGTTCAACGCTCACGCCATCTTCATCTACCCGCGCCGTAACCGGCTGACCGTCCATCACCGCGGAGAATTCTCCCGGTACAATACCAGTGGTCCTGAACTTCAGCGTCAGATAAGCCTTCAGGACATTGGCGAAATCCAGAATATGATACATATCCGAGTTCTCGATCACAATGTCTTCCGCAATGCCGCCAAGAGCCTTATTCAGCGGGATGTCATATTCTGGCGCGTACATCGTTATTCTCCCTGCTCTGCTATAGGCCATGTATGCCTTAAGCGTCCGCAGAATATCATCCGCCTTCTCCAGCGCGAATTCAGCTATATCATCGCCCGCTTCGTTGACAACCAGATAGCCGATCAGCTTACCCTGATCCAGAACGCCAAGTGCCTCTTGACAGAGGGTGCTGAAAATCAGCGGTAATTGCTCTAAGCTACGCTCAACATAAGCAAGCCGCGAGGTATTCAGGTTATGCGCAAATTCTGCTCCTCCTTCCATCTCAAACAGCGGGCTGAAGGAGATTCCGGTGTCATTCACCCCTCTTAAGCCATGGCGCACATTGGCCTCTGCCACGGTATATTTGAGCTTGACACCGCCAAGCGTGAAGCCGAAGTACTCATATCTCTGCCGCTGTCCATATAATACAACCATATCACATGTACTCCGCAGTTCTTCAAGCCACAGGTTCATAAGCGCTTTCATATGCCCTTCGCCGCGCGCACGCGGATGGACCGATACGGTACCCAGATAGCCGGTCCGCAGCGTATCCTCACATACTTTAAGAGACTCTGGAAAAACAGCCACTAGTGCGCGCAGCCTGCCCTGCTCGTCCACTGCGACCTTATGCATCGCAGATGAATCCACACTTTTGTCATAAGCCTTGGGCATCAGAATTTCAAAATCAAAGCGGAAGGCAAGATTGGCTAAATCTATGTATTCCTCTCGCTCGTGCGGAGCTGCCGTTCTGTAGTTAACCATTGGTTAGACCCCTTCAGACTGCATATTTAACTGCCTCTTTGACTATATTCTAGAGGCATCCGCCATCTCCTGCTGCAGATCACTTTGATTCCCGCCGCCTTGCCGCGGCCTCATCTATCGCTTGCTGGATATCGGCCAGGGCTGTCTCCAGGGGCTGCCCGGCCAGATATTGATTCACGCCCTCCTGAATCTTCACCTGGAGTGATTCTGTGGATACGGTGTGCGGCCAATAGAGCGTGGCGTCCTCCCGCGTGACCGCCGCTGCAATGGAGGATACCGAATCGGTCCGGTCCGTCGGCGCCGAGATGACGGAAGGCACAGCCAGCGCGCCTGCGGCGAGCTTCTCCTGTGTGGTTCTGCCGTTCATGAATGCCACGAACTGCTTGGCCTCCTCCGGATGCTCTGTCCGGGAGCTGATCACCCGGTAGGTGCCGACGTTGATATTAGGCACCGTCTTCACGCTGCCCGGCACCATCATGAACCGGATATCCTGTCCAGGGTTGCGCTCCTTGATGCTGGGGATGTCCCAGGTTCCGGTAATAATCATGGCCGCGCGGCCTGTGCCGACCAGATCCTTGGCCTGCTCATGCTTCAGACTCTTCCAGTTCGGCGGCACGAACCCCCGGTCAATAATGTAACGGTGCTTCTGGATCGCATCCACGAATACCGGGTCATGGGTCCGGATCTCCCCGCTCTCCAGCTTCTTCGTCCAGGCGGCATCGGCCCCGTTATCCGACATGATCGACCCCCAGAAGAACTGGGCCGTCGACCATTCGGCATCCATTGCCACCGGAATAAGCCCTTCCCCCTTCAGCTTCACGCACAGCGCCAGGAACTCGTCCCAGGTGCGCGGAACCTCCAGCCCCAGAGAGTCGAACAAGGTTTTGTTGTAGAGCAGCCCGTCACTGTGCATTACCTCCGGCGCACCGTACACGCGGCCGCCGACCGTAACCGGCAGCAGCGAGTTGGGATAGAATTCCTTGAGGAACTCGGCCCCGGTCAGGTCCAGATACATATCAGTCCGCAGGCCACGGAATTCCTCGAACAGGCTGGGCGACCAGGTATCGAACACATCCATCGGCTCACCGCCCAACAGCCGGATCTTGATCCCTGCCGTATAATTATTATTCTGTATAAAGTCTGCTTCGATCTGGATCTGGGGATGAAGCTTCTCAAATTCGGCAATCGCATCGAAATACACCTTGCCCGCCTGCGCTGTATCCAGCAGATAGCTGGAGTAACGCAGCGTGACGGGTTCACGCCCTCCTGGTGCTTCGCCGGACAGAAGGGAGGCGTCCGTACGGCTCCGGGCATCACATCCGGCAATCGTGACCAGCAGCAGCATCGCGCTGCCCCAAATCCCAATTCTCCTCGTAATCATGACGCCCTCCTCCTTCCCTATTCTCCATTCTTATTCTGAGCGTCCAGATGTCCTCCGTCAACGGACAATCAGAGCTTGCCCCCCGAAGTTGCAATCCCTTCGATGAATTGCCGCTGGAACAGGATGTAGATAAGCAGCATCGGCCAAATCGCCAGTACGGAAGCCGCCATCAGCTCCGGGTAGTCCACGGCGAAGGCGCTTTGAATCTTCGCCAGAGCCGAGGAGAGAGTCGCCGCATCCGAACTGGTGTTGACGATCATCGGCCACATCAGGTCCTTGAAGGAGAACAGGGCCGTGAATATCCCGAGGGCCACCAGACCGGAGCGGACCAGCGGGAGCATGATTCTGGCAAACGTCTGCCCGATATTGCAGCCGTCAATTTTGGCCGCCTCCTCCAGCTCCTTCGGCAGGCCCATGAAGAATTGTCTCAACAGGAAGGTGCCGAAGGCACTGACCAGACCCGGGAACAGCAAGGCAAATATTGTATTGCGCATCCCCAGTGCATCGACCATCAAATATTGCGGGATGATGAAGATCTGCGTCGGCACCATCATCTGAAACAATACGAGACTGAAGAAGAAATTGCGCCCCGGGAACCTCAGCCTGGCAAAAGCATACGCAGCCATCGCGCTGAACATTACGGCACACAGCACCCGAAGCGCCATCATCGCAAAGGTGTTCCAGTAGAGGACCAGAAAGTTATTCTGGCGCCATACCTCCAGATAGTTCTCCGCCCGCCAGGTCTTGGGGAAAAAGATAAAAGGATTCATCGAGGTGGACTCCGTAACTGACTTGAACGAGGTCAGCACCATCCAGACGAACGGAAGAATCATGACAGCCGCTCCCAGGAGCAGCACAAGGTGAGCTAAGATCCGGTTAAAGTATTTATGTTTGGCCAATAGTGCCGCCTCCTACATGTAGTTGACCCATTTTTTTTGCGCCCGCATCTGGAAGAAGGTGATGATCATGATTAACGCGAGCAACACCATTACAACCGCTGAGCCATAGCCCTTATTTGAGTACTTGAATGAGTTATTATAGAAGAGATACACAAGCGATACTGTATGGTCATAGGCCGGGTTGCTCACATCAATCATCATATAGATGACATCGAACACCTGCATGGCCTGAATAATCGTGGTCACCACCACAAAGAACAGGGTGGGCGATACAAGCGGCAGGGTAATCACGAAGAATTGGCGCACCCGGCTGGCTCCGTCGATATCCGAGGCTTCGTAGAAGTCCTTCGGAATCTCCTGAAGACCGGCGAGCAGCAGCACCATATTATAGCCGATGACACTCCAGATGCCGATCACCGCGATGGACAGCATGGCTACCCGGGGGTCCGTCGTCCAGTTGACGGCCGGAAGACCCAGCTTGGATAGCCCGTAATTAATGAGGCCGTAGTGCTGGTTGTACATCCAGCGCCATACCATAGTCACTGCCGCAGGGGCGGCGACCATCGGAATGAAATAGATCGTGCGGTACAGCGAGCGGCCCGCGAGCTTGCCGTTCAGCAGGACGGCTACCAGCATGGCAATGGCAATACTGGCAGGTACGACCAGCAATGTGTAGAACAATGTATTGCCGACAGCGTGCCATACCTGTGGATCATGAATCAGCTTGCGGTAATTCTCCCATCCGATGTAGATATTGCCTCTGCCGAAATCCCCGCTCTTGAAGAAGCTAAGGTAAGCGGTCTGTATAATCGGAATGAAGTTGAGGACGATTAGGCCGATCATCGTTGGTGCGATCAGGAACCAGCCCCAGGACCATTCATTCCAGGTTTTGGCTCCGATTTTCCTCTTGACGGTATGATTCATCTGCTTCCCTCTCCTATCAAACCTGCGGCAGCCTCCAGGCTGCCGCAGGCATATGGCTCATGCTTATTTCTCTTCCGCCAGACTGTCATTCATGACCTTAGCTGCATTGCGGGCTGCTTCCTCTACAGACACTTTGCCGGAGAACGCCGGCTTCAGCGCTTCATAAGCCTTGTCTTCCCAGACAGCCGTTGTATTGGAATACGGTCGGATTACCCCATAGCTGACCATGTCAACGAATGCCTTGATATTGAAGGTCTTGTTGGAATCAACCCACTTATCAGCCGCACCCGTGTACGCCGAGATGGCAACGCCCAGCTCCGCCTGGCGCTCCTGGCCTGTCTTGGAGCTTAAGTATTCCACGAACTTCCATGCTTCCTCGGGATGCTTCGTCTTGGCATCAACCGCATTGCCGAGGCCGTTATAGATGGAGGCCTGCGCAGCCTTGCGGGGCAGCACGGCGACATCGAAATTCTTCGCCATGAACTCGTTCTCGGTGAAGCCGCTCAGGTTCCATGAGCCGAAGAGGCCCATCGCCGCCTTGCCGTTCTTCAGCAGATCGGCACGCTCGGCATCCCCGTACACCTCTGGGGATAGTCCGTCACGTACGAAGCTTACATAGTAATCAAGGGCTTCGATCGTCTTGGGATCGTCATAGCCTGACTTCTTGTCCGCTGTAATAATGGTGCCGCCGTTCTGATAGACGAAGTTATAATACCCCTCCTGGTTGTGCATCGGTGCGAGGAAGCCGTATACCCCGTCCTTCGTGAGCGCTTTCGCGGCGCTGTGAAGATCATCCCATGTCCAGCTCTCATCCGGGTATTTCACGCCCGCCTGGTCAAACAGCGTCTTGTTGTACCACAGCCCGATGGTATCGAAATCCTTCGGAACCGCATATTGCTTGCCCCCCAGATTATAGATCTGGTTCAGGCCTTCCGGGTAATTCTCCAGCTTGACGTCTTCGCTCTTACTGATGCGTTCTGTCAGATCAAGCAGCATGCCGTTGTTCGCATAGCGGTAGATCTCATTGGAATGCATCCAGAATACATCCGGCAGCGAGCCGCCGGTGGCTCCCGCTTCCAGCATCGTCCAATAATCGGACCAGCCGGTCACCTCAATATTGACCTTGATGTCCGGGTTCTGGCTCTCGAATTCATCGGCAATGGTCCGGATTCCCTTCTCCTGGTTGGAATCCCAGATCGCATAGGTCAGCTCGACCTTCTCGCCGCCTGCTGCCTGGGTGGCTGCTGCGGCATCCGTTGCCGCTGCCGATGGTGAAGCCGCTGTATTGCTGTTGCCATTACCGTTGCCATTACCATTGCCGCAAGCCGTCAAGGTGACCGCCGTAAGTAAGATAGACAACGCGGTCGCTAAGCTTTTTTTCTTCACTAGAATGACCCCCAACTTCCATTTAGGATGTGCTGCATCTGCTGCATCTCCAATAGTAGGCGAAGGCGGCCGGTATCGAAATGGCTGTTTTTTACGGAACATTTCCTTTTTTTGACCATTCGTCAGTGCACATAAAAAGCGCATCCGCAGCGGATGCACTTCTTTTACAGTGTCTGTTCTTTTTTTGACAATTGCCGTTCTAGCCCCGGTATTCCTCGGGACTCATCCCGCTCAGCTTCTTAAACAGCTTGCTGAAATATGCTGTATTCGGATACCCTACACTCTCTGCTACCTCATATACTTTCACGTTCTTGTCCTTGAGCATGTGCCTCGCCTTCTCCATGCGCAGCCGGGTCAGGAAGCTGACGAAATTCTCTCCCGTCTCCTGCTTGAATACCCGGCTTAGATAGGAGGCGTTCACGTTAATCCGGTCCGCCACGGATTGCAGGGAGATATCCTCCGCATACAGCTGCATGATGAGTTCACTCGCCTGCTCCGCATAACTCCGGGAGGATTCGCCTGCCGACATCTGCGTCCTGCACTGCTCCAGATAACCGGCAACGGTCCGGTGCAGACCCTCCAGGCTCTCTTCATGGAGAATGCTCTCGTACACCGTAAGCCCTGCTTCGTTCGGCTCGGGAAGCGCCGGGAAGCAGGACAGAATCGCCCCAAGCAACCGGATATAGGTCGAACGCGCCGCCTGCTTCGTACAGCCCTCCAGCAGCATGGTATCCTTCAGGCTGTTCAGGAAGTCAATCGCCCCTTCGCTTCCACTCTCGGTATCCTGCCTGAACTTTCGCATGGCCGACCTGTCGATGAACACACGATCCCCGCTTCTCTGGCGGCTCCGGGCTTTATCATAGAAGGACAGGCCGCTCCCGCTCGCGAAGAACAGCTCGTCAAGCGCCATATCTGCCTCCTGATATGCCCGCTTCAGGCCGCCAAAGCCAGGCGCCGGGCCGCTGACGCCGATGGACAGCGTCAGCTTCAGAAAATCCTTCATGGCCGCCTGAATCTTGGCGGCTGCGCGTTCGATCTCCGCGCGGACAATCCTCCCCTCAGGCCCGAGGTCCAGCAGCAGCACATATTCCGCGGAGTTCATCACAATGATCTCCTTCGCCCGCTTGCGCGGAAGAATCTCTTCGAGAATATTGGCGACAGAATAGCGCAGCAGCTTCTCATCCTGCTCCACATACTTGCGTCTCTGCTGTTCGAAATGGTTAATCCGCAGCTTCATGAGCACCATAGGCTCATCCGTCAGGCGGATACGCAGGGATTCGCGGTTAGCGAGCACATCTCCGGCGGTCTTGAAGCCGCTGATCATCTCCTTGAAAAGCGTCTCCTTCAAATACCCGATACTCTCCTTGTAGGAGCCTGGGGGCATTTCATCCGAGCCTGCACGGGAGTGGCGGGACGCCCGCTTCCTGACCCTATCCAGCACCTGCTGAAGCTGCGAGGGCTTCATGTCGCTTTTGATCAGATAATCTGCCGCTCCAAGCCGCAGTGCCTCCTGCGCATAATGGAATTCCTCCAGGCAGCTTAGGATCACGAACTGTCCGCCCAGATCCATCCGCCGGGCCTCCCGAATCAGCTCAAGACCGTCCATCACAGGCATCTTGATGTCTGTAATAATCAGGTCGGGCTTGTGCGTCCCGGCCAGCTCCAGCGCCTCCCGTCCATTCGCCGCTTCACCGAGAATCGTAAAGCCTTCCTCTTCCCATTGAATGATGGACTTCAGGCCGATGCGCATCAGCAATTCATCATCCACGATAAGAACACCCAGCATATTCATCCTGCCTCCTTCCTGCTCCTTATAGGAATTCTGATCACGAATACTGCGCCTTGCCCCGGACTGCTCTGAAACGATACCCCGTAAGGCCCGCCATATCCGCGGCGGATACGCTGATGTACATTGATAATACCGATGCCGCCGCTGACTTCTTCGCCGTCAAGCCTGGATTGGAGCTGGTCTGCCGCCGCCCGGCTCATCCCCGCGCCGTTGTCTTTTACCGTAATGGCAAGCTCGGAATTCCCTGCATACCTGACTTCGATGGATACCAGACCGTCCTCCTGGTCGGCAATCCCGTGAAAGATCGCATTCTCTACCAGCGGCTGAATACTGAGCTTGGGAATCTCCTGCTCCGCAAGCGCCGGCTCGATCTCACTGTGGAATTCGATCCGGTTGAAATAGCGCACCTTCTGGATCACGATATAATGATCAATGTGTTCAAGCTCTTCACGGATAGGAACCAGCCGGTTATCCGTCTTGGCGGTATAGCGGAGCATGGAGATCAGCGCCTCTGTCATCTCAACAATGGTGTCCGACTGCTGCATGGTGGCAATCCATTTGACCGAATTCAAGGTATTGTAGAGGAAATGGGGGCTGATCTGCGCCTGCAAAGCCCGGATCTCCGCTTCAACCTTCTGCTCCTGTTCCACATAGATCCGTTCCACCAGCTGCTTCAATTCGGCTGACATTTGCTCGAAGCGGCTGGCCATCACCCCAATCTCGTCATTGGACCGGACCACAGGCAGATTGTCGAATTTGCCCTGCTCCACAAGCGTCATATTGCGGATTAGCTGCTTGATCGGCCGGGTAATCAGATTCGACATATACATAGAACTTATCAGGGCGAACAACAGTAGCACAACGACGATCGTCCACAGGTTCCGCTTAAGAATATCGCTCTCGACAGCCAGCTCCTCCACCGGCATATACATATACGTCTTCCAATCATGCACCTCGAACGGCGACTGGATCAGAATATAATCCTTGCCCGATACGCGGACAATCTGCCGGTTCAAATCGGCAGCCAGCGCATCTTCACGGAGCGGAAACAGCGATTTGAACGGCTTACCGATCAGATCATAATTATTATTGAATATAATGCTGTCGCTGTTATCCACGACGGTAAATGCCGAGCGGTTCCCGGCCTGCATCCGTTTGTTCAGACGGCTGATGAAATCAATATCCACGCTCACGACCATGAGACCAAGCAGCTTGCCGTTCTCCATATCGAATATTTTGCGCAAATTATAAATGGCCCAGTTGTCGTCTCCCTTGGTCTGCATATCCAGCCGTGTCGGCAAATCACGCGTAATATCGTCCGATCGCAGGAAATCGTTGAACCACTCCTCGTTCCTGGGATGATAGGTATAGTCGATGGGCTTGTTAGGAGCGATATATAGGTCACTGCCTTGATTCAAATTATAGACGTAGATGGAGATCGCGCGGTCCTTCATCGTAATGTAATTCATCAGCAGCTGCGTAGCTTGCAGTTCGTTGGGAACGGAGCTGTCGTGCAAATAATTCTGAACAGGATAATTCTCCTGCGAGACGGCGGAGATATAGCTGTTGATCCCATAGCTGGAGATGAGGGAAATCTGCTTCGTATCCTCCAGGAACTCTTCAATTCGGATGTTCGACTGCCTCGTAATATCGGCCAGCAGATCCGTATATTTGCGCTCCAGCATCTGCTGGGAGGAGATGTAGGAGTTGATAAACATGATCACAACCGGGATAAGAATGGCCAGCAGAAAAAAGAACATCATTTTGTTCTTCACACTCACAAAGCGGCGGGTCCGGGCCAAGTTATATTTCAAATGATAACCTCCGGTGGCAGAAATGTTGGAATAACGGTTAGAATACCTCTAATGATAGACTCCCGGGGGCTTTCTTTCTACCCTGACTGGCATGTCTTTTTTTTACTCTTTTTTCTCTCTTTTTTACCTCTTCAGGCCTGAAGGGACATCCGGCTGGCCGGATTCCGCTATCCGCCCGCGCAGCATCGTATGCTGCAGATTTCCCGCCCTTGCCCAGATCGTAAAGAAAGGAACAAAAACAGTAAAAAAGCTTGATTTTATAGTGCTGTCCATTCACTTAACATTCTCGGTGAAGAGATACGGCAATGAACAGGGAGGTTGCGGTGCCTATGCGGAAATAGCCCGGAATGACAGTGCGATTACTACTACAGATGAATACTGCACCAGAATGACAAGAGGTATCCAAGTAGAGACGGAAACACCGTCCTTTTGAAGGATGGTACCATTTCAGCGAGAAATAAAAGGATAAGTGATCAGGTGAAACCTATAAATTCTTTTATTTCAAAAAAACACAAGAGGTGAGATTCTATTGAGGCTGCATCTTAAACGTTCACTGATATCCATGCTGGTATTCCTGACTATTCTGCCATCTACATTAGCAAGCGCTTCCACGGATCAGTTGTCTGATCCGCTGCCGGTCCCGGAGTCTGCTCCTGAGCAAATACTGCTGGAGCAGCAACAGTTCCAGCAGGATCAAGTGCAACAGAAGGAAGTCAACGCTGAGGCGGCTCCGCTGTACCAATGGAGCTTCCACCCCGGACAGGTGGTCGACCGTGTCTCGGTGGTGAATAGCGTCTATCCTGCTGCAGGTGCTGAACGCGCCGAGCTTAAAGGGGTAGCGTCGATTGTATACGACGACCAGCGCGGAGAGGTCCTCTCCTTACCCGGCGGCGGGAACGGCACCGGCTGGCTGAAGCTGCCGGATCAGCTCTACAGCGGAATCGAGGATGAGCTGTCCATCGCCTTCTGGGCAAATATTGACTCATCCTCAGGCGCCTATTCACGCCTGCTGTCCTCGACCATTGCCGAGAAGGGGCTGACAAACGCCGGAGTAAACGGTTGGCAGGATTCAGAATTCATTGTCATTGCCGGGGATGGTACGTTCAGCAACCGTATATATACCGGGACGAATCCGAATGAAATTGCCAGCTACAAAGGCGATATCGTCTGGAACCGCAATCCCGCTAGAGGCAAATGGCAGCAAGTCGTCATTACGATGACAAGCAGCGGGGCCTACGAGGTATACCAGGACGGTGTTCCCGTGGGCACCAAAGGTCTGGATCTGGGTAAAAGCTCTCCGGATGCAACAATGACCTCAGTTCTGGAGCATTTCTTCTCGCGCGGCTATCTGGACGCCCTGACATTCAATGATTTCGGCAGATCGCTTTACACCTCGGATGGAGATATCAAGGGTAAATTTGACGATCTGCGGATTTACAATGTCCAGTTAAATGCCAATCAGGTAAGCGCACTCTATGCAGAGACGAAGCATGAAGAGAACACTTCAGCCAAGCCGGCCATAATCTCGGTCGATCTGGCAGACCGTTCGCTCGGACCTGTATTCCATGGCTCTTCCGGCGCACTGTATGCGATCAGCGAGCCTAATGTGCCGGATATCAACACGCTGATTCCGATCAAGCCCTCGCATATCTCCCAGAAGCCGCCGAACGGTATCCAGCATCCAACCGGAGACGCGCTCCGGGTGTCGGACTATTTCTTCGAGGCCGGCGGGGAAGCTGTAAACATCGTTATGCAGGATTATTATCAGCATTGGTACTATCCGTCCAGAACGGCGAATGAATATATTCAGGAAGCCGTCATTCCGATTACAACGGCAGTCAAAGCCTATAAAGAGCAATGGGCGGCGGCGAATCCGGGCAAGGACCCCGATGCAAGATTCATCTATATCCCGTTCAATGAGCCTGAGCAGAACAATACCCGTTATCCCCAGCTCCTGTCAGACAACCAGACGGGCAAGAATTCAAGAGCCGTATTCAACAGCGACTGGCTGGCAGTAACGAAGAAGATCAAAGAGATTGACCCCGGCGCCGTCATTTCCGGAGTGAATTTGACCCAGTACGGAGCCAAGGTATTCGAGGATTTCATTCCCTACTGCGTAGAGAATGACTGTCTGCCGGACATTATCAGCTGGCATATGCTGTGGGACAAAGCCTTCAACCAGGCTCCCTCGAATGTGGCCACCTTCCGGACGGTGGAAGAGAGGTCCGTGCAGCGCTATAAAGAGCTGTATCCGGACCGGACGGTGCCCTTCCCGATCAAGGTGGACATCAATGAGTATGCCGCTACCTCGGAGATTGCCGTAGGCGGCTCGCTTATTCATTACATTGCACGTTATGATGAGCTGAAAATGAACAGTATGCTGCCGTATTGGAACACGGCCAACTCCTACGGGTCCCTGCTCGCCGGGCAGAATGAGCCTAACGGGGCATGGTGGCTCTACAAATGGTATGCCGACATGATGGGCGGCGACATGGCCAAGATCGAGGTCATCAATGCCAGACATGAGAATGACGCCTTCGGCCCCGGCTTGTACGGGCTAAGCTCCATTCAGGACAACAAGAAGCAGGCCAGTATCGCGTTCGGAGGCACACAGGGAGATAGCCAGATCGTGTTCAACAATGTGACCGGCAATGGGAACAGCCCCTCCTTCCTCACAGACGCAGAAGCCGTTCATATCACCGTATGGCACGCTGGATATACGGGCTTAACCGGATTCCTCGTTGAGCCTACCCAGATTCTTGACCGTGATTATTCCGTCAAGAACGGCTCGGTCACACTGGATGTCAACCTGAACGATTACACCTCGGCGTATTATGCAGTCATTACTCCGGCTGTCGATCATGCCCCGAAGGAGACTTTCTATAAGCGCTTCGAGGCTGAGAATGCAGAGGTGCGGACCAATGTGACCCTGACGGATCACTATCCGCGCAAGAGCACCGGACGCTCTGCCTCGAACGGCCAGTACGTCCAAGGCATCAAGGCTGCGGAAAGCCTGGTGAAATGGACAGATGTTACGGTTCCGGCGGATGGGAGCTACCGGCTGGATCTGATTGGAGGCAGCGGCGCAACCTCCCCCCTGCGCAATCAATCCAATACCGGAGATGCGAATCAGCGGATCAATTCCGAATGGTTCATCCAAATTGATGATCACCCGGCAACGAAGGTGGTTCTGCGTGCAGATTACAACATGCAGCTGCTGGGAAGCAATACGATCTTTGCCGATCTGACGCAAGGGACGCATTCCATCGGCATCAGCAAGTACAACCCGGATACGGGAGAAGCAGGCCAGGGCGAATCCACCCTTGACGCGATGGAAGTAACTTATAGCGGTATGCCGGGCGCACAAGCGAATTACCGTGTACAGGCAGAATTTGCCGACTATGATCCTGCGCTGGGGTTGTCGAGAGAGAGCAGCCTGGAAGGCTTCGAGGGTGCCGGATATGTGACCGGTTACGGCAGCAGCCAGGACGCCAACACCCGTTTTGTTGTAAGTGTACTGGAGGACGGCATGTATGATCTGCAGATCCGCTATTCAGCATCGGGTGCGGGCAGCCTGCAAATCCAACATGACCGCAAGCCGCTAGTAGATCTGCCTGTTACCAATACCAGCGGACAATGGCAGACCGCTACAGTACCTACCTTCTTACGCACAGGCATTAACCTGGTTGATGTGCGTTCCAGCGCTGCGCTTAGCCTGGATTATATTAACGCAGCCTTCGTCAGCCAGACTTCTGTATATTCCGTTGAGGCAGAGGCGGCAACGGTCGTAGGTACTCCGGCCGGCTCCGAGCTGCCGCTGGTTCGGGAGGATGCCTTTGCCAAATACGCCTCAGGCGGCAAATATGTGAATGGCATTACCTCCTACGACGGAGCAGAGCGGTATCTGGAGCTGAAGGACATCACAGTGTCCAAAGCAGGTACCTATAAGCTCGTCGTAACCTACGCGAACGGCGAAAGCGCCGGGACGCATGCCTACAACAACGACGTTGTTGAACGGTATACACAGGTCAGCGTCAATGGCGGCGAGCCGCAGACCGTCTTTTTCAAGAACACCATCTCATGGCAGCAGTTCGCCACACAGACCTTGGATGTTGAACTGAAAGCAGGCACTAACAGCATCCGCTTCTCCAATAATAATACGTATGACGGGGGCTCCAACCCTTATGGAGGAACCGGCGCGCAAGGCTTCACTCCTTACACAGCGGTCCCGCGCCAATACGCGCCTGCGTTCGACCGGTTCGATATTTACCCGCGGCATACGCTTGTGACTGACGGCGGTGGTGAAACTGGCGGCGGCGATACTGGCGGCGGTGATACTGGCGGCGGCGATACTGGCGGCGGTGATACTGGCGGCGGCGATACTGGTGGCGGCGATACTGGCGGCGGCGATACTGGCGGCGGCGATACTGGCGGCGGTGATACTGGCGGCGGCGATACTGGCGGCGGTGATACTGGTGGCGGTGATACTGGCGGCGGCGATACTGGCGGCGGTGATACTGGTGGCGGCGATACTGGCGGCGGTAACCACGGCGGCGGTAACAATAGCGGTACGAACGCCGGCAGCGGCAACGGGGGCGGCACTACCGTTGGCTCGGTCAATCCTGTGCAGCCGGAAGCACCAAGCGGCAGCGGCCATGTGACCGTCGAAGCAGAGGTTACAGGAGCTACTGCCACAGCCACATTGGATGCCCAGAAGGTAAAAGCGGCGGAACAGCTCACCGTCTCGTCTCCGCTCGGCACCTTCCACTTCCCTGTAAAAGCGGTAGATACCGCTGCTTGGGGACAGCAATTGGGAACCGAAGACTGGAAGCTCAAGGTCAGTATGATGGTCTTGCCGGAACAACGGCAGCAAGAGATCGTTCAGGCTGTTCTGGCAGCCAAGGGCAAATTAATCAGCCCTGCCATTGAGTACACGGTAACGGTTGAAGCCAATGGACGTACGGTGGTGATCCCGGGGTTTAAGGGCAGCTATTCCCGTGGCACCTTGCAGCTCGATGCTCCGGCGGACAGCCGTAATACAACCGTGGTGCGAATTGAGAAGGACAGAAGCTTCACCTTCGTTCCGGCTGTCATCAGCGGCACCGGTGTAACCTTCTACAGTCCGAGCAACGGCACGTTTGCGGTGATTTCAAGTAACAAGACATTCGAGGATATCAAGGGGCACTGGGCACAGGCATCCGTCGAAAAGCTGGCCTCAAAGTACATCCTCACCGGCTTAACGGATAGCCAATTCGCACCAAACGCTACCACAACCCGCGCGGAATTCGCAGCGATGATGGTTCGTGCACTGGGCTACTCCTCCTCCGGTTCGGCAGACGTTTCGTTCAAGGATATCCCCTCCGGTGTGTGGTACACCGGAAGCGTCGGAACAGCCGCTGAGTTGGGTCTGGTGCGGGGCGGAACGGACAATAATTTCCGGCCGAACGATATCATTACCCGCCAGGAGATGACCGTTATTCTGGTTAAGGCGATGGCCCTTGCAGGCTCGCCGCTCCCAGCTTCAGAGCTTCAGCCTGCAGCCTTCAAGGATGCAGACAAGATTGCGGGCTGGGCGCAGCAGGATATAGACAAGGCGGTTCAGGTTGGCCTGATCACCGGAACACCGGCCGGTCTGTTCCAACCGGGGCAATCCGCTACCCGTGCGGAAGCGGCAACCGTCATCCTCCGCTTGCTGGTGCAAGCGAAAGTAATGAACTAAAGACATGTGGCATCATGCTCCCGCCTGCCGGGGCTGATCCACAGTTATAATTCCGGCAAGTTGAGACAGACGAGGTCCGTGCCCAACACCATATAGATCAAAAAGAGCAGCGATTCTCCCGTTACCTGGTACCTGGAGAATCGCTACTCTGCTGTTTCGGGTCTTGTTTAGGTTCTTGTTTCGGTTCTACTGTAGCTTCTCGTACATCTACTGCTATTTTGCTAAAGAGCCCCGGGTTTTAGTTGGATAAACGTATCTTAATTGGGATGATTGGGAGCTTCTGAGGAATTTAATTGGATAAACGTCATTTAATTTCATGCATTTCCCCTGCTCTGATCGTTTGGCAGCAAATTAAGTGCTGTTTTTCCAACCGTTTCCCGGCAAGGCCTCCTCCACCCCTAAGCAAGTGGAGAAAATCCAACTGCTATTTCCTGCCACAGTCCCAGTCACATCCGCAGATAGCTACCAGCTACCAGTCCCAGTCACACCCGCAGATAGCTACCAGCTACCAGTCCCAGCCACACCCATACTAATGCTGCTCCAAGATTCACCGCGTTCTTGTATAGGAATTCAGAGAGTGGGCTCCGCAGCTGATTAGACGCCTGGAAGAGATTGATCGCCCGGAATATAAACATGAGGCTGGAAAAGATGACCACACCAGACAATAAGCATATACGACCGATGAAGCAACGCTATACAGGTAGCCCAAAAACCCCCTGCCAGCAAGCACGTGGCGCAGCATTCTGTCCGCTGCTTTCTTCCGCGCCTGCCAATAGGGGGTAATGCAAGTAGTACAACTAACGGAACAACACGCATTTTCCCGATTCCCTGAAATACTTGATCAGCCGCTCAATCGGCTCGCGTCCGCATTTCAGCTGCTCGCCAAGACAGTCTATACACAGGAAGTCTTGCGCGTTGCGCGTAACAAGCTTCAGGTAGATCGCCACATCATCCGTCACCAGGGGAACGCCGCATTGTCTGCATGTTCTATTCATGTTCACGCTCACGCACTTCTCTTCCTACACCAATTTGGCCCGCACAATCAGACAATCATGGGCTGCGACGACCGGAGCATATCGTTCTCTGAATACACCAAGCTCTTTATGCTCCCAGCAGTCATACAGGGACAGCGATTTGCTGGAGGCATACGGGAGTCCGAAATCCCAGAATTGCAGCGACATTTCTCTTTGTCCATCGCTCAGGTTGAAGAAGCCGATCGCAAGGTCTCCGTCCGACAATACTTTGACCAGCATGAACACATCATCTGCATGGAACCACTGGGGTTCCGGCTTGATGCGGTAAGCCCCGCGGCTCTCCACATCCTGATTGATGGCAATCAGATCCGGGTTCAACAGAATATTCTTGGTGGCCTCGTTGGCCTTGCGGATATCGCTGCCGATCATCAGCGGGGAACCCAGCAGGCTCCATAGTGAGAAGTGGGTCTTGTACTCCACATCCGTGCAGCCGCCGATCTGACTGCCGATGAAGTCGCTGTTGCTGCCTCCGTACATGCCGACTACCAACATATCCAGGTCATTATGGCAGTAGGCCCCGGTGTAGGCGGCTTTATCCAGCTGCGACAGAGCCAGGGTCTTGATGGATTCCCAGCTGTCCTGGATATCTCCGGTAGAGCGGTACATATGAGCGCCGGATTCACGAATCCACTGATAGACGTTGTCCTCGCCCCAGTTGCACGCGGAGAACAGAATGTCTCTGCCGCAGTTCTTCAGTGCGAGACTCATCCGCTTGTACAGCAGCTCTCCCGACATGTGTCTGGGCTTGAAGCAATAGTCATACTTAAGAAAATCCACGCCCCATTCAGCCAGAGATTCCGCATCCTGGAATTCATGCTCGAAGCTCCCCGGATACCCGGCGCAGGTATGTGTGCCTACACAAGAGTACATGCCGAACTTCAGTCCCTTGGAGTGAATATAATCTGCAAGCGCCTTCATTCCCCTCGGGAATTTGACCGGATCAGCGACCAGCTTGCCATCCTTGTCCCGTTCTTTCAGACTCCAGCAGTCGTCAATGACAATGTAATCATATCCCGCAGCCTTATAACCGTCTGCCACCAGGGTATCGGCGGCCTCCCGGATCAACTGCTCGTTAATATCCCAGGTGAAGGTGTTCCATGAGTTCCAGCCCATCGGAGGCGTCAAGCCGAGCTGTTGCTGTTTGTCCACCAGTTGTTTGTCCATGATCAGTATTCATCCTTTCGCATCACTCCAAATGTAGGTTCCAGAGCAAATGCTGTATTCTTTATGTATTTAAACACACATAATCCTTGTAATCTATAGCTTCACGTTGCTTTCATATCGACGTATGTTGCTTTTCTAAATTTGATTTGAAGGCGGAATTAGGCCCTCACCCCGCGCCTGTTCAATGTATTCGGTTTTTCTGTGAAAATACGTCTGGCACTGCGATAAACGCACGGCCTACGCGGCGCTCACAGTCCAATTGTGTTCGGTTTTTCGATTACATTCGGCTTACGCGGTGCACCCAGTCCAATTGTGTTCGGTTTTTCGATTACATTTGGCCTACGCGGTGCACCCAGTCCAATTGTGTTCGGTTTTTCGATTACATTTGGCCTACGCGGTGCACCCTTTCCAATTGTGTTCGGTTTTTCGATTACATTTGGCCTACGCGGTGCACCCAGTCCAATTGTGTTCGGTTTTTCGATTACATTTGGCTTACGTGGCTTACCCAGTCCAATTGTGTTCGGTTTTTCGATTACATTCGGCTTAAGCGGCGTACCCAGTCCAATTGTGTTCGGTTTTTCGATTACATTCGGCCTACGCGGTGCACCCAGTCCAATTGTGTTCGGTTTTTCGATTACATTTGGCCTACGCGGTGCACCCAGTCCAATTGTGTTCGGTTTTTCGATTACATTCGGCTTACGCTACCCACCCGGTCTAATTGTGTTCGGTTTTCCGTTAAAATATGTTAAATAAATGAAAAGACGATGTTCTGTTTTTTAGCCACGCTGCTCATTTTCATGCTGGAGTTGTGCCTTGAAAGACATGTTTGTTTTCGCACACATTTGACCTTCGCACTCGGCGCCCGTCTAATGTATTCGGTTTTTCGCACATATTTGCTCCCACGCCCGCCCTCTTCCCCCCGCACCACCGCAAAAAAACTCCCGTCCCCCTGCGGAGTCCGGTATGATCCCGGACCCCGCAGGAGAAGGAAGCTCTGTGTTTTGCGCTTACCCTTTAATTCACCTGAACCAGCTTCCATTGCTGGTGCAGATCGCCGCGGTACAGGTTCTGCTGCAGCTTCGCGCCGTCCGCACTGGAGGCTCCTGTGACTTCAACGGCTCTGTTGCTGTTCACGTTCAGAATGCTCCAGTACCCGTTACTCAGCTTAATCAGTCTGAACTGCTGGGCAGTGTTGTTCAAATCCTGCATCAGCTGGATGGCTTCGCCGTTATTCTTCGTTCCGTTTCGCACATCCATCACTTTGTTGTCCGAAGAGTTCACACTGCGCAGCCGGTACACGTTATTGTACGTGCCCATATCGGTAGCTGTCCATTGCTGGGCAGCCGCAGTATTCTCCGGCCATTGCTGAAGCTGAAGGGAGTTCGTATTCTGCCCGTTCGGAACATCAATCGCTTTGCCTGACGCCCGGTTGATCAGCTTATACTTCGCATTGTTGGTTACCCCGTTCCATATGCCGTTCCAGGGATTGAACTGCGCCCGCTCATAATACCATTCGAAGATAAACCGCGCCATTCCGTCCCGGGTGGCATTGCCGTCATACATCAGTCCGCCGTCCGGGTCTGCGAAGGAGCTTTTGGGGCCGGGGTCCAGCAGGAAGCCGTTCATATGGACGGCAATGCTGACATTACCGGCTGCGGTGAAGATCGCTTTGGTGTTCTTGCCGAAGCCTGCGTTCGTACCGTTGAACAGATCCCAATATTCGGAGTCTCCCGGCTGTCTCTTGAACCAGGTGGTCTCGGTAATATTGATCGGGTACTTATCGGCAGCAGGCTTGATGCTGCTATCCCAGATCTGCTGAAGCGAATTGAAATCGTCATACGCGCCGTAGCCCGGATACCAGTGTACGGCATAGCCGTAGTTGTTCAGCGGGTCCGTAAGCGGATTGGATGCGGTCAGCTGGTAATGCTGGTCCCATCCGAGTCCTGCAGCCCAGATCACATTATCCGCGCCCTTACTGCGGATCGTGGAGATCATGGAGTTCTGGAAGTTCTTCAGTGAATTCCAGAAGGCCTCGAAGTTAGGCTGGGAGGGATTTCCGCCCCATTGTCCGTTCACATCGCTCAGCACCGGCTCGTTAACCAGCTCGAACATCACATTATCTGCGCTTTTGAGGGCCGGCTGGGAGGCCAGGTAACCCCAGATCTGATTGAACTTGTCCAGATTGGCCTGGGTGGTCGCCTTGTTATCCAGCAGGGTGAAATCCAGCCCCAGTGTGACATACAACCCTTTCGTCTTGGCATATTGGACATAAGGGATAATCACATTCTGGGTGGCCGCCTGAAGACCCGCGAAGTTATAGGTTCCTGCAGCCACATCCCCCATATCCTCCCGGTCGATGAACAAGCGGACCTGGTTCGAATACCAGCCATGGCTGTTGCCGTATTTGCCCGAGGTGCTGGTGAAGGTGTCCGTAATTTCCTTAAGGTACTCCAGGGTAGCCGCATGACGGTTCCCTGCGTTGCGGTTCAGATAATAGTTACTGTTCTGATACGTCCAGTAGACTCCGGTAGGCTGATGCCAGCCGCTGAGGAGTACAGGCTGCCCGCTGCCGTTCACCAGCTGATTGCCGCTGACATGGAGCTTGGACACGGGAGTTCCCTCCCAGGCACTTGCGGTACCGCCGCCGGACTGCATAGGAACCAGCAGCAGCGCCATCATAACCAGCAGCTTGATGGACCAGTTCAACTTCCTTTTTCTCACAGATACCCATCTCCTTCTTGTTTGGGGAATCGGCTTATGCCGTAGTAATGAAAGCGAATACAATTGAATTGTACTCTCCAGGGAGATGGGGGGGAAACCTGTCTGATTATAGTTAATAGACTGGCAGATTATAGTTTTATATGCATAGACTCCCTGAATTCCTGGGGAGTCATCCCCGTCATTTTTTTGAAGAACCGGGTGAAGGAGTGAGGAGCCTCATAGCCGACATACAGCGCCACATCACGTATTTTGAGCGCCTCGTTCCCCAGCAGCTCCTTCGCCTTCACCGCCCGGCAATGGTCGATGAACTCCGACAGATTAATGCCCTGCTCCTGCTTGAAGAACCGGGACAGATACGACGGGTTGAAATAGTGAAGCTCGGCCAGCCGTACCAAAGACAGGTCCTCACCCAGATGGCTGTGGATATACTCGCAGATCCGCTCAATCACCTCTAAGGAGCGCTCCTTCTCGGCAGTGCTTCTAAGCTCAAAGAGATCGGAGGCCAGCTTCTCCAGATAATAGAAGCCCTCCTTCAGGGACGAATGCTCGTCAAGCCGCATCAGCTTGCTATATTCATTGACAAGGCTATAGTACTCCGAACGGTTCAAATGGGACAGCAGGACAAGGGCAGCTGTATAATACAGCTCCGCAGCTTCTTCTACGGAGACGCTGGAATGGATGCCTTCCGTGATCTCTTCAAGCGTCTCTGCGAACCGCTCCCGCCGGCCGGCATCCAGATGCGCCGCAAGATTCTCCACCCGCTGCTGGAGCCGGACCCCCGTCTCCCTGATTCCGTCCGGCTCCGGCGGGCCGCTCCGGTCAATCTGCACCATGGAGATGCCGTCACCGATCTTCACCTGCTGCAGACGGTGGAGCCGTTCGTAGTGACGCCCGATCTCCGTCCAGGCGCAGGCCGAGCCGCTGACCGTAAAAGCAACAGGCAGGCCAAGCGTCTGCCGGAAGGAATCCTGGATCAGCTCCAGCGTCCCTTCCAGATACCGCGACAAATGCCCGCCAAATACAGCTTCGGCATGATGCAGGGGCTGGAGCAGCCATAAGAGATCCCCGTGTCTGTCCAGTACCCAGGTATGCCGGGTCATCTCCGCCAGATGGGAATTCCAGATTAGCCGGGAAGAAGTCAGAATCTCGCTCCGGTCCATGTAGGAGGTGCCCTCCGGGTACGTGAGCCGTCCAAGAATCAGCATCACCGGGGACCCGGGCTCCAGGCTGATGCCCAGCTTAAGGAAATCCGTGCTTAACGTCTGCACATCCGCACACAAGACTTGGCTATCTTGAAGCAGATGACGGAGATAATCGCCCTGCGCCGCTATTTCCATCGAATCACGCTGCTCCCTGGACTGCTCCAGAAGCTCGCTCAGCTGGTTGCCCTGCTCAATCTCCAGCAGCACCTCCTGCACCGTCTCAATAATCTTGTCGAAGCCTTCCGTCTTAAGCAGGTAACGGGCACCGGGAATTTGCAGCGCTCTGTAGGCATAATCGAACTCGCTGTAGCCGGTCAGGAATACAATCCTCGACCGCGGCCAGAATTCACGGATTTGCTCAGACATTTCGAGTCCGCTCATCCCGGGCATCCGAATATCCGTCAGCACAATATCGATCCGGGTGCGGGAGAGCCACTCCAGTGCCGCTTTGGCCGAATAGACCTTGTAGACATCGAGCTTGTCGGGAATAAGCTGATTGAAGGCCTCGTATAAGCCGTCTGTTATAATCTCTTCATCGTCAACGATCAGAAGTCTGTACAAGCCCTTCACCTCCTGTCAGTCTAATTCGGATCTCGACCCTGAGGCCGTTCAGCGTGCTTCTATGCAGGAACAAGCCGCTGCCTTCCCCGTAGATGAGCTGGATGCGCCGGTGAATATTGCCCATGCCGGTGATTTCATGCGTTCCGCCGTTCTGATTCAGCCGATGCCCCAAGGCCTCGATCGCTTCATCCGTCAGCCCGCTTCCATTGTCCTCGACAATGATCCGGATTTCTTCCTCCCCCTGCTCAAAAGCAACCCGCAGTTCCCCCTCCTCCGCCTGCTTCTCCAGACAATGCTCATAGGCATTCTCGATAATGGGCTGGAGAATCAGGCGCGGAACACGTAGCTCCTCCATGGCTTCCGGCAGCTCGTCGAACCGGACCAGAATGCGTCTGGAGAACCGCATCTTCTGGATCTCCGTATACATCCGGGAATGCCTGGTCTCCTCCGCGAGCCGGACATTATCCTCCCCGTTACGGGTGATGAATCTGAAATATTCGCCCAGCATCCCCGAAAAGTCCTCAATCCGGTCACTGTCCCCTTGCTTGGCCAGCGAGCTGAGAATAAAGAAGCTGTTGTACAGAAAATGCGGGTTGATCTGCGACTGAAGCTGCTTCAGCTCCGCCCGCTGCATCATCAGCTTCTGGGTATAATCCTGATCAATCAGCATCCGCAGCCTGCTGAGCATCTGGTTGAAGCGGAGATACAGATAGCCGAATTCATCCTTGCGGGCATGGTCAATCTGAATATCAAGCGAACCGCTCTCCATCCGCTTGAAGCTGCGGATCAGTACAAGCAGCGGCTTCTGTACGAACTTATAGGTGGCATAGGAATAGATAAGCACCGCCAGGAAGGAAGCAGCCGCGAACAGCCAGGCCCAGACCACAAACTTGGTCAGCGGGCGCTTGACCGCCTTCTCCGGCAAATAGGTGGCTACAGCCATCCCCAGCTTGTCTGAGGTGAAGCTGTCGATATGATACCGTGTTCCGTCCAGTTCCCAGTTGTACAGGTCCCCTTCATCAATGGCCTGGTGATAGCTCTCAATCAGCTCCGGAGAGCTGTTCTCGGTTCCGAGCGCATAATCCGTCTGCCTCGAGACCAGCAGAGAGCCGCTCTCTTCATAGGCGTTAATGGCCCG
Source organism: Paenibacillus sp. FSL R5-0912 (assembly GCF_000758605.1). NCBI lineage: Bacteria > Bacillati > Bacillota > Bacilli > Caryophanales > Paenibacillaceae > Paenibacillus > Paenibacillus sp. FSL R5-0912. Next base: position 3,026,936 of record NZ_CP009282.1, on the reverse strand, counting down.
GAGCGAATCCTTCAGCTTCTCATTGTCCAGCTCAATCTGCACGATGAACAGCGGGGGCTCGCCCATTCTGCCGCTGGACTGGGTCACGCTCAGCTCCAGGGAGTTGTTCCAGTTGATCAGCCGGCCTTCTTTTCTCAGATCGACGGACCGGAAGAAATTGAACTTGCCGCTGTCTAGCTCATCAATGCCGTTCATCGCGGACAACGTTTTGTTGATCGTACGGATATGAACGAACACATCGCCGATGTAGGCGCTGCTGTTCTTCAGGGAGGTGAGCCGCTGCGTAACGTAGTTCAGGCTTTCTCTTTTTTCCACATCGTCCATGTAGCTCCAGGTTACGGCAATCTTGTTCAATTCGGTATCCTGGGCAAGATCATACTGCTGGATCTCCATCCATTCCACCTCGCGGTTCAGGTCCTCCAGGTAATAGGTCAATTGCGACAGCGTGGCTCTGGACAGATCCTGGCTTGCATTGCGGTAACTCCAGTTGTACAGATAGAGGCCAAGCAGCAGAATCGGCAGAATAATTGCGAGATAAGTAACGACCATCCGGATAAAAATAGTGTGGCGCATGGACACCGCAGGAAATTTAAGCAAGTGTACCGCCTCCGATGCTTTCTTCATGCCAGATCATTTCCGGTTCCCGCCCTTCTCCGCATACCACTCATTGACCTCAGCCGTGATCTGCTCGCCGCCAAGCTTGTTCCACTGGGCAACGAAATCATCGAACTGGCTGATCGGTCTTCCCTGAATGATATCCAGAAAGGAGTCAATCTGAAGATTATATAGAATATTCTGCTTCTCAATCATCGTCTCTGTAGGTGCACCGACGAAGCTCTCATAGAGTAGCTGAGATTTACGTTCATACCTGTCCAGGATGGAAAAAGCACCCGAAACCCCGTACGTCTTCTCCCAGCCCCAGCCTGTCTCGCTATCCGGACCACCGGCCTCATAGGCGGAAATCCGCTTCTGGATCGTCTTCGCTTCATCCTTAAGCACCGAGGCATCACCGTCCCGCCGGAAGGTCTCCAATTGCTGGAAGGCCTCCAGATTCTTCCGGACCGGAAACGGTGTCACGGGTGACAGCTTCCATACCGCCTGCGGAGCGTTATAGAACCGCTCTACCTCGCTGGTCGCTCCCCAGTTTTTCTCCAGATGCAGGTTGATCAGCTTGATGAGCGCTTCAGGATGCTTTATCCCTTGTCTGACCGCCAGGAAATGGCTGGTGCTGAACGGAAGCGGAACCTTCGGCGGGGCCCCGGATTCCGATACAAGCGGGAAGGCTTGCCACTGGGCCTGCGGATTGTGTATACGGCTGAGCTGAACCAGGAATGATCCCCACTGCTCGCCGTACAACATTCCGATCTGTTCATTCTCGATCCATTCACCGGCCTTGACCCCGTCCTTGAAGGCGAATTCCCTGTCGATCTGCCCCGTCCTGTACATGTCCTGAAGCACCAGCAAGGCCTTCTTGACCTCCGGCTGGATGCCTCCATAGACCAGCTTGCCGGTCTTGTCCTGTACCCAGATCCCCGGATACGCGCCATAACCGGCCATAAACCCGGTAAGTCCCATTACCGGGTCCCACAGATATTTGGTCGTTGCCAGCCCGTAGGTATCCTGCCTGCCGTTCCGGTCGGGGTCCCGCTCGGTAAACGCTTTCGAGATTGCCAGCACATCCTCCATCGTCTGCGGCGGCTCCAGGCCCAGGTCTTCCAGCCAGTCCGTGCGAATCCACAGGAACATAGCGCCTTCAATAGACGAATTGGTCTCCGGGATCGCCATAAGCCTGCCGTCAATGGTGGCGGTATCGAAGGGTCCTGTTCCTTCCTCGCTCAACACCTGCCGGGTCAGCGGCGTGGCATACTTGCTGTAGACCTCCGTCAGATCCTGGATCAGCCCCGCGTTGCTGAGCACCCTTAACTGCGAGGCATTCACCCGCACAATATCGGGAATATCACCGGAGGCCAGGGATACGCCCAGCTTGCGGGAGTAGATGGAGCTCCACTCCGTCCAGTCATAGGTGACCTTAATGCCCAGCACCTCTTCATACAGATCGGTCCAGCGGTTATGCTCCAGCGTCTCCCCCGGCAATTCCTTCAGTATCTCTTCAAGCGCATCGTTGTTCTCGCGTACAAAAGAAAGCTCAACGGGCGGATCATACCTGCTTAGACCCGGCTCCTGATATAGCGGAGCGCCCCCCGTCTGTCCCTGCGGGACCGGAGAACGCTCCGGAAGACTATTATTCCTCTCACAAGCGGTCATCAGCCCTACGGCCATACATGCTGCGACAGTCCAGATCATTCTGTTCCTGATTGTTTTGGGCACCAGTTGCAACCTCACTTTGCAAGAATATATATACCGGAATATTATATTATCCAAGCAAAGCAAAAGGAATTGTAAGGTGCAATTCTTGCCCGGCTTACCAGATCTTTACTACTTAGAAGCCGGTGACCGCCTGGAACGCCGGTTTGGGCTGATGCTGCCTGTCGAACAGCAGCGGCGCCTCGGTCCGGGCTACCGGGAAGGTGCTAAGCCAGGTATGGTCATCCGCGATTCCCCAGAACATAACTCCGCTTAGCAGCTCCTTGTGTGCTCTCAGCGCATCGAATAATTCCCCGTACCGCTCAGCCTGCTGCTGCAGGATGTCCCCCGGAACCTCCGGGCCGACATCGCTGAGATCGTTATAGACGTACAGGCTCATATCCAGCTCGGTGATCTGATTGTCGAGTCCCAGCGTGTGGAACTGCTCCAGCGATTCTATAATGCGCTCAGTGGCGGGGTATTCCAGACTAATATGCGTCTGGTGCCCCACCCCGTCAATCGGTACCCCCTTCTCCAGCATTTCCTTCACCAGCCCGTACAATCTGTCCCGCTTCACCGGATCATCCGTATTGTAGTCATTGATATACAGCTTGATGTCCGGTCCCCCGGCCTTGCGGGCCGCCCGGAAGGCCGTCTCGATGAATCCGGTGCCGGTAATCCTGTACCAGTTGCTGGCCCGCATTCCGTCCGGGTCTCCCGGCTCGATGACTTCATTCACAACGTCCCAGGAGGTAATGTCCTGCTTATACCTGCTGACAACCGCGGTAACAAAGCTGTCCAGCCGCTTCAGCAGCAGCTTCTTGTTCGCTTCGCGTCTCGATGCATCGGTCTCATCGACCATCGCCTCGCCCGCTTCATCCCGGAAGAACCAATCCGGCGTCTGGTTGTGCCAGACCAGCGTATGGAAGCGCAGCTCCATGCCGTTCTCCTTGGCGAAGTCCACAATGCGGTCCGCCCGCTCCCAGGTGAAGCTGCCCTCTGCAGGCTCCATCGCATCCGGCTTCATGGCATTCTCGGCCACGAGCCAGTTCACATGCCGCTTCAGCAGCTCGGCTGCGGGTCCCTCCAGCTGTTCCGGTTCAACCGCAGCCCCTATGCGGAAGTAATCGGCATACGCCGCCGCCAGCGGCGGAACCTCCGCCTGCACCGCAGGCTCCGCTGCAGCTTCGGGCGAAGCTTTAGCGGCCGGGGCCCCAGTGGAAGCCGCTGCCCCAGACGGGACCGCTGTCGCGGCTCCCCCCCCGATCTCCTGCTGCTCCGGCGGCAAGGTTGCCGGAGCAGCATTGTCGCCCGGGCCGGAGCAGCCGGACAGCCACAGGAGCGCTGCGGCGAAGACCAGGCTCCGGGCCAGTCTGGCCGGGAGCCTCAGTCTGCCTTTTTTGGTCACAATCATCCTCTCCTTCTCGTCATTCACGGTTTAACCGACAATTCCTGTACGTTCAATACTCTCCACGAAATACCGCTGCACGAACAGGTAGATGATAATCAGCGGCAGAATCGCCAGCAGAATCCCGGTATCCTGAACCATGCTCAGATAGAAAGGGTCTGCCTTGGAACTTACTCCGTCCTCCAGCAGAATCGCCAGATTATAAGGCAGCGAGCCGAGCTGGGTCGCCATCACCTTGCTTGAGGTCAGATAGGTCGTGGTGAAGAAGCTGTCGTTCCACTGCCACACAAACGAGAAGAGCAGCACCGTAACGATGGAAGGTATGGCGTTGGGCAGCATAATTCTGTAGAAGGTTTTGCCCACGCCTGCCCCGTCGATATAAGCCGCTTCCTCCACCTCCTTGGGAATCCCCCTGAAGAACTGCCGGAAGATAAAAATGTACAGCCCCGCCTTCAAGGAGTTCGCCGTTGCTGACGTTAAGATAAACGGCCAGTAGGTGTTAAGCAGATTGACCGATTTGCCGGTCAGCAGCGGAATCAGCCCCATCAGGCTGAAATCCTTCAAATTCAGGTAGACCGGAATCAGAATCGTGATCGGCGGAACCAGGATCGTCAGTATGACCCCGGCGAACAGAAGCTGGCTTCCCTTGAACTTCAGCCGGGCGAAGCCGTATCCCGCGAGAGCGCAGGATATGGCGGTCAGGAGCGTAGTCAGCGCCGACAGCGTGAAGGTATTCAGCAAGGCCTGCCAGTAATCCATGATGCTGATCGCCTTAATGAAATTGTCGAGCGTATAATGCTCGGGAAGCCAGACGACGATTGGCGAATACAGATCGCTTTTATCCTTGAATGCCGTGGAAATCTTCTGAAGCACCGGATAGAGGATCACGAACGCCAGGCCTGCAATGAGTGTCAGCCGCACGAAGGACCATATCCATTTCTTCCAGCGTTCCAGCGACAGCAAACGGTTTGCATGCAATGCTCCCATCCTCCTTTTAATCATAATAGAAGACCTTCCTCGAAATCAGGTAGCTGCTGACAGCCAGAATCAAGGCAACGGCTGCGAAATACAGCCAGGCCATCGCCGAGCTTAGTCCGAAATTGAACTGGGTGAAGCCCGTCTCCCGGATCAAATCCGTCATGGCGTTATTGGAGAAGGAGTCGATAATCGTATAGATGGCATTCACCAGAATGAGCGGGCTGACCATGGGGAAGGTGATTTTCCAAAAAGCTTCATAGCCGGTTGCCCCTTCCATCTTAGAAGCCTCGTATAGCTGCGGCGAGATCGTCTGGATGCCGGCCAGGAAGATCAGAATCTGTACACCGGACTGGCTCACAATATCATAAATGCGGCCCACGGCGCTGCTCAAATAATCAACCACCCATTCACTTAAGCCCGCGTCCAGCATCATTCCTTCCAGCTCGAACGTACCCAGGCCCTGAATTGCACCGGCCCCGGCATTCTGATCGTTGACGGCCTGAATCAAGCTGGTGCTCTCCAGGCTAAGAATCACCCCGGAGGCCAGAATAACCGGCAGGAAGAAAATAGACCGGGCCAGCGATCTGCCGATAAACTTCTGATTCAGCAGCACCGCCAGAAACAGGCTGAAGATGACGATGAGCGGCACATTAATAACCATATTCAGGATGGCATCGGCTAGCGAACGGTTGAACTCGGTATTCACCGTCAGCGCCTCCACATAATTCTGCAAGCCGCTGAAATGAATAATCAGTCCGTCGGAGTTGGCCTGCACCGAGCTTAGACTGTAGCGCAGCGAAGACAACAACGGAATCAGGAAGAAGAAGATGAAGCCGAGCAGCCAGGGCAGCACATAGAAGAAGCCCATTAATGCCTTTTGATCGTTATAGGTTCTGCGGTTCAGTCTCAGTATGGATTTCACAATTGCTCACCACCCGTAATATAGCTTTCGGCTTCTATCGTGCGGCCTTCGGCAAGGACTGCCGTCCGGTTGTAGTTGACGATGACGGACAGACCGTTCTCATAGGTACTTTTATAGACACCGTCTGCCAGCTTCTCATGACCGGTCAGCCGCTGATTCTGCACATTTTTCATAACCGCGTTGACTTCCAGATACATATCGGCGGCCTGATTGATCCATTGTTCATAATTGACCGCGTACAGGTTGCCGAAGTCTGTATCCTTCACCTTGTAGTTAGGCGCATGCATCCACTCGTAATAGAGGCCGGACCCATACTCCAGACTTCTCAGCACATATTGTCTGGGGCTGGTGAAGGTGGACAGATTGAACGGCTTGCCTGTGTAATTCACATATCCCCGCACCACCATCGGATAGAACGGGATCTCCTCATCCTCCAGCTTGAACTGGCTGCTGGACACCGGTGCATTGGTAATATCGGTCAGATACGGCAGCGCATAGGCATTTCCGCCGTCAGCGAGAATACGGAGCGACTGTCCGGTGATCCGGTCCAGCGACTGGACCGATATCTGCTCGGACGCTGTCCGGTCGATCTCATGATTCTTGCGGAAATCGCTGTTCAATTGATCGGCCATGTCTCTCAGCGAGATGCCGCCGGTCTGAAACGGCCCGATCTCCTTCAGCGTGGCATCGACATATCCGCCGACCTTGGCCGGTGAAATAATATAAGCAGGGCTGACGGTACGGTCCCGCCGGTTCAAGGCCATATTGTACGGATAGACGGCTGCCGGAATTTCACTGAGCATCCGGGAAGCCTTCTGGTTAACTCTGAAGCCGGAGGCCTGGTTCGCTCTGAGCAGCGCAACGTCAGGGAATAGCTGAATGCCTTGCTCCTTGGCGAACGCCACCAGCCGGTTCAGCCCCTTGCTGCCGCCGAGCGCCTTGTCTACGGACAGCCGGTCCGGCACTTTGTGATCGAGGCCCCGGTTGAACCAGCCTGCATATTTCAGCCGGATATTGTTAATGCCGCGCTGCTGCATCTGTTCCAGAATACTCTCTGCCTCATCGAAAGTGGTCAACGGCTCCAGCGATTGATAAGGAAAGCCCAGCACATGCTTCGTCTTGGTAATTCCGCCCACCAGCTCCAGATAAAAGGGGGTATTCACGGGGGATTCCGGCGTTCCCGCCGCCTGCGCCTCAGGCAAACCGCCGTGCTGCGTCAGATAGTTCTGGTAATATCGCGCCATGCCGGGATAAGACGCCTCGTCTCCGCTCAGGAACGCATACCGGATGACGTAATCCGTCTTGGGCGGCTCCTGCTGAAATCTTGGCAGGGTACGGTTCTGTTCGGCTGACGTCAGGGTAACCTCCCCCTTGGCAATCAGGGTGAAGCTCGGATACACGTAGTTGTAACCGTTCAATCTTCCGCTGGTATCGGCATTAATCGTGGCGAGTGATGCGCCCTGCTCAATAATGCCCAGCATCGCGCCTTGCTCGCGGATCAAGCCGAACACCGGCAGCTTCACCTCCTGCTGCTGCGCATAGGCATCCGTGACCTCCATGGACCCGTCCTTGCCGTATACAGCTTGCTTGTATGCGGGGTAACGGGTCTTGCCGTTGTTGAAATGTATCAGCGCTCCGGAGCCGTCCGGCACCAGAATGGAACCGGAGTCCTTGCTCCCGCCGGCCCCCAGGAAGCTGAGGACGGAGATATCATTCACCGGATAATCGGCGGGATACCTTATGTCCGCTGCAGGAACCTTGACTACCAATTGATCCCCGTCAAGGGAGTATTCAATCGAGAGCTGGAAGATACGCGGCACCGGCTTGGTCTGGCTCAGGTTATTCTCGGTGATATCCTGCTGCAGATCCTCCTCGGTGTACCCCGCTTCCTCGAAGCCCTTCAGGGTCCGCTCCAGCTGCAGCCCCTTCAGCGCTTCATCGTTACGCTTATACACGCCCTTCTCCTCATCGAAGGTGTAGGCGATCTTCATGGTTCGCTGCCCGGTCTTATCCATCTTGCTCACAATCTTCTCCTCGAACCGCTCCTTGCCCACCATCATGGGCAGATCCTCCGCCGTCTTGGCGGTCGTTCCGAACTGGTAGAAGACCTTGATGCCTTCCGGCGTCTGTTCCAGCTTCATTTGCTTGTGGGCCACGCTGTCTGTATACGAATTGACAGAGCTGACCTGGCCCAGATTGTTGTAGAAATCCAGCTTGAGCTGCGCGGATAACAGGTCTTTATTCTCTCCGCTGGCCTTGGCATCGGCTTCACGATCAGGCGGATTACTATACCAGAGCGTTCCGTCCGACTGGTTCTTGACGGCGATACCTCCGGTAGCTTCATCCATATACAGCCGGAGCTGCTTATTCTCCAGAACACCCTTCATGCCATCCACAGCTGTATCGTCAAAGGCGGGCTTCAGACCGCCCCCTTCAAAGGACACTTCAAGCTTCGGTTCATGCCCGCCGGCCTGGCTGCCTGAGCTTGACGATGTACAGCCTGCCAGCACACTCATACTGAAGAGAATCGAGAGCAGCATGATTAACGGCTTCCTCATTCCCGGTCCTCCTCCTATCCTCTCAAGACAATCTCTTGGTATATGGTTGAGATAAACACAATCATCTGCTGAACCAGACTGAAGAACAGCAGGGTCAGGAATGCCATGAACGCCATGGCAAGCACCGTGAGCAGAATCGTCCCGACCGTTTTGGACGGGGAGAACTGGTGCACGGTCATAATGCCCACGAACAACAGCAGGCCCGACCAGATGACGGCAAAGTTTTTGAAAAAATAATAAAAGGAGCTTTCCTGCACCGAGATAAAATTACTGATCCAGATCCACGGGAAGTTAATCAGCACAATCGGCAGCAGGGAGAAGCAGGTGGTAATAAAAATCTCCACGAACTTCCCTTCCCCGTCCATCAGCGTGGTCAGCGACCAGTTCGCCACACACCAGAAGAGGACAGGAACCAGGACATAGACTGCTTCCATCAGACTGTTCAGATACTTAGGATCACTATGATTCACCAGAAATCCGCTATATTGACTGCCCAGCACATTGGTTAGGATCAGCATAAACAGAATGCCGAAGGACAACATCAGGCTCGTTTTTTGACTGCGTTCATATTTGAGATCCCAGTATCCGTTGAACGGATGAACGATAACGTACAGCGGATGTTGCAGCGCTTCTCTGTTCAATGTAGCTCAACCTTCTTTCTGGCCTTCATTTTCCGGTACACTCTCACGCCCAGCCATAGGGATGCCAGCATGATCAGAAAGGTCATGATCGTGGAGAATTGTCCGCGGAGCACTTCCTTGCGGTAGAGCAGGAACGCTTTCGAATAGTTGGGACGGTCCATGCTGCGCTTGAAATACTCCGTCGCCTCCTTGTACTCGCCTTTGCGCAGATAAGCCTTACCTATGCCCGCATAAGCATATTCCATATTCGCATTCAGATTCACAACCTCGCTGAACTGCTGATAGGCCATCTCTTCATCACCGCTGTAGTAACTTCTGACTGCGCTGTTCAGCATTCTTCCGTACTCTGTGGTCTGAAATACCGTAATCTCCCCCAGCGCCTGATCCAGTACAAGGATATCGTCACCGCTGTGCTCAATGGCCACCGGGGAGTTGAATTCGCCCAGACGGTTCCCGATTCCGCCGATAATGTACATCAGATATCCGTCCCCGTTGTAGGTGAACACCCGGCCCCGGCTGGCATCCAGAACGGAATAGATCTCACTGTCGCTGACATCAATATCCACGAGGCGCGGAGCGCCACCCGAGCGCGTGGAGTAGAGCAGATCGCCACTCGGCTTGTAATAGCCCTCTCTGCGCAGAATATCGGCCCCCTGCGCGTTCAGCTTCTTGATCGGGTCGCCGAACTCATCCCCGTTGGTAGCGTAGAGGAAGCCTTCATCATTGATATCCAGATTGGTGAATTCGGTTGGCGTATACATCACCATCTGCTCACGCTGCGCCTTGGTCGATATGGATTTCCAGAAGTAATCCACAGCATCGACACGTACCCGGTTCGCACCGGTGAAGGACTTGAAGGCTCCGTCTGCGCCGAATTCCATGAAGCCGTCGAATACACCGGCAGACATCACATAGATCCGGTCCGCTTTGTCTACAGCTACACGGACAGGCTGAAATTCGAAGCTTGCCGGCAGCAATTCGGACTTCGGCGATTCCATGATACCGATCGCCCTTAAGCCGCTATCGAAATGAACAATCCGCTTATTGCCGGTATCCGCAACATAGACCTCCTTCTGCTGCGTCACATAAATCCCCTGCGGATTATTGAACTTCTCCGCCTTCCCTTTGAACTGGAACGCGTCTACTGTCTTTATGGATTTGTAGTCCTGATCCAGAATCACAAACCGGTTATTGCCGCTGTCCAGCACATAGATCTGCTTGTCGGCCGTTACCTGAATATCCTGCGGATTCTTGAACTCGCCAGCACCGGAGCCTGCACCCGTGATCAACGTGCTTGCCTGATAAGCGGACGGAGCCGCCACACTATACCCCCAGTATGAATAATTGTAGGAAGGGGCTGCGCTCTCCGCCGAGGCAAGCTCTCCGCGAAGTCCCAGGCAGACCAGGCAGCACAAGGCCAGCAGGCCGGTTCTCAGTTTCTTTATCCTTGCGACCATCGTCACCGTTCCTCCTCTCTACTCTTTCATACCGGATGTGGCCATCGTCTGAATGACACTGCTCTGTGAAATAATGAACAACAGGATCGGCACGGTCATCAGCAGCAAGGCCACCGCAGCCCCTACTCCGGCACGTGCAATCCCGCCCTGGATAACCTGGCTGAGCGCATAGTGAAGCGTTTTAAGGTTCTCGCTGTAGATGAAGCTGCCTCCATCCGTGCCCCACAGGGCTGGAAATTGCAGGATCATCAGCGTCAGCCAGGCCGGCTTCACATTGGGCATCACGATCTGCCAGAACACGCGGTATTCATTCGCACCATCAATTTTGGCCGCTTCGATCAGCGCATCCGGGATCTGCTCCATGAACTGCTTCATCAGGAACAGACCCAGCGAGAAGGCCAGTGAAGGAACGATAATCGCCGCCTGTGTATTAATCCACCCGAGCTGCGACATGACCAGGTAATTGGGAATTGCCGTCACATGAGGTGAGAACATCAGGGACAGCACCACAATCCTGAACAGCATATTGGAGCCGGGGAACTTGAATTTGGCCAAAGGATAGGCCGCAGCCGAAGCGAGCAGGATATGGCCTGCGGTTCCTACCAGTGTAATCAGCAGGGTATTCGCTACATATCTGGTGAACGGCACCCAGGAATTCCCCATGATCACCACCAGATCGGTGAAGTTCTCCAGCGTCGGGTTCCGCACAAGAAATCTCGGCGGGAAGATAAACAGTTCATCCAGCGGCTTGAAGGCATTGTTCACGGTATAGATCAGCGGGAGAACCATGAACGAGCCGAAGGCGAGCAGCAGGCCGAACAGCATCAAGCTGACAGTAAAGGACCGGTTCAGTCTTTTTTGAGGGCGAAACGCCCCTATAACTCTCGAATACAGGGTCATTCACCCACCTTTCTGAGCAGTTTTTGGGTCATCATATTGGTTCCGAGCATAATGCCGAAGAGAATGGTAGCAATGGCAGAAGCATAGCCCATCTCAAAACGGAGCGTCCCGTAATCCATCAGATGGGTTACCACCGTATGCCCCGCATAGTTGACGCTTGGGAACCCCGCAAGCGCGATGGAGACCTCGGCCACCGCGAAGGAGGCGGTGATCTGCATAACTGCACCGAACATTAGCTGCGGCCGCATGGACGGCAGCGTGATGAACCACAGCTCCTGCCAGCGGTTCCTGATCCCGTCCATGGCCCCCGCCTCGAACAGCGTTTGGTCTACGGTCTGCAGACCGGCGATGAAGGCCAGGAAGCTGGTGCCCAGACTAAGCCAGAGCTGAACGATAATGACAATGGCGAGGATATACTTCTCATTCTGCAGCCATTGGATCGGCTCCAGCAGCACCCCGATCTTCATCAGGAAGCCGTTGAGATACCCGTAGCTGTCCCCCGAGAAGACGATCAGCCAGATAAAGAACACATTGCCCGAGATGGATGGCGCATAGAATACCAGCGTCATCAGCGCCCGGACGAAGGGCGACAGTTCATTGATCAGCCAAGCGAACAGGAAGCAGGCGATATAGCTTAACGGACCCGTGATGACTGCGAACAGGAAGGTATTCTTCAGCGCAATCATGAATACATCGTCGCCCAGAAGCAGCCTTGAATAGTTCTCCCACCCGACGAACCGCGGCGTCTCCAGCATATTGAAGTAGAAGAAGCTTAGCCCGAAGGAGACGACCACCGGGATCACTGTGAACAGGAAGAAGATGATCATATAGGGACTCATCATGAAATAATAATGTTTGCTCTTCTTGATATCTTTCCATAATTGCGCCCGGCGGGACACCTTGACGGGACCGCCGGCCAGCCCATGTAAGGCTGGTTCAGCGGTATTGTGTATTTGTACCATCGGCTCACAGCCTCCAAACTAATACGGAAGTTTGAATTCCTTCCGTTTGATCTGAATTTCATCGTTAATATAGATCAGATAATCCGACAGAGCTTCGCGCGGATTCACGTTCCCGTTAACCACCTTGCGGAACGCATTGTCCAGATGTCTGCCTGTGAAGTATCCGCCCGGAACCTGCGGATTGCCCTTCACCCATTGCCACTGGTCCTCCAGCTGGGTATAATCCTTCACCGGCCACGGCAATTCCTCCAGCGCCTCGATATTGGCGGTCGGATAACGTGCCGCCGCCCCCATCAGCCCTTCCATTTCCCGGCCGTACTGGACCTGGGTGTCCTTATCCGTCCACCACTTCATGAATTCCCAGGACGAATCCTTGTCCTTGGCATTCTCCAACAGCATTACGCCGGTCGTATGACTGGCTACGCTATGGTCTACCGTACCGTCCGCCTGCTTCGTTCCGGGCACCACCGCGAATTCCCACAGGTTACGGATCTCCGGTGCCATCACGGTCAGGCTGTTGTAGATGGTATAATCGGCAATCCCGATCGGGATCTCCCCGGTACGGAAGCGGTTCGGAAAGTCCACCTTCACCGGGAACTTGTAATTGGTATAGAACTGGGTCCATGTGTTGAATTCACTCATGGAGGTCTCCGAGTTCAATGCGCTTCGCTTCTGGTCGTCCGTATACAATTGACCCCCGTTCTGATAGAGCAGCATGGTGAAAGCCGCATTCGGCACCAGCGTAGCATTGTTCAGCGTATCCTCCAGCGGCAGATAGAACTCCAGGTTATGCCTCTGCAGCACGGAGACTACGTTGTAGACCTCCTCCCAGGTGGTTGGCGGCTCCAGCCCAAGCTCCTTCAGAATATCCTTCCGGTAGAAGAGCATCGGGAAGATCTGCTGCTCGGGAAGCCCGTAGACGCTTCCGTTATACTGGTAAGGCGTGAGGGCGCTGTCCCGGAACCGGGAGGCCACCTCCTCGAAGTCCGCGAAGAGGGATAAATCCGCAGATGCCTTACGCATGGCATAGTTAACCGGAAGGTCCTCTCCGATCTGCATGGCTACATCCGGCCCTTCCCCTGCCAGGGTGGCGGGCAGCAGAATATTCGGAGGCACCAGTCTCAGCGCAACGGAGATGCCCGTATCCGGGGTGAACGTATCGTCAATCATGCTCTTCATCACCTGAGCCTGATCCCGGCCAGTCGAAATCCAGACCGTTATCGATTTCTGGTTCTTCGCCACATTACCGATGCTGTCATAATCAGCGGTATACGAGGCGCCATACGCCCTCAGCTCATGCTTCAGCTTCTGGAAGAAGGTAGCCTGCGCACGGGGCAGCGGCTTGCCGGGTGCCGAGATCACCAGGGAATCCAGCGTCAGCGGCTGCTCCCGTACGCTAAGTATCCAGGTGCCCAGTCCGCCGACATTTGTTTTGAAGGAGACCAGCCGTTTGGCTACCGTATCCGGATGCTCTGCCATATCCTCCAGTTGGGTTACCATCGAGTACAGGACCGATACTTTGTCGCTGCGCTCTCCGGTCGCCTGCTCCAGATATTCACCGACACTGCGGATAATCTCTGCCTGCTCCTTGAATACCTTGGTCATATTCGGTATCCGCTTCTCCAGCTGATAATCGCGGAATTTGTCCGGATTATTGGAGGTTATCGCCAGAACATTGCGGTACATTTCATTCAAGGTCAGGACGCTGGACTGAACGGTACGGACCAGAGGCGCGATATCGCCCAGCGTTACGGTCAGCCTTAGCCGGTGTGTCCCTTTGGTAAGATGGAACAGGTAAGGCTCCTCCCCGCCGAGTACGTTCATCTGCCAGCCGGGACTGTAATTGAACCGGATTTGCTTCATCTCGGTGAACGGGTATTCACCGTCAATCGTCAAGCTGCGGTTGGCATAGACGCCCCGTAGCTGATTCTGCTTCTCCTTGAGCGCTATCCGGTACAGCCCGTCTTCGGGGACGTCAATCTGCCACTCAATCCATTGCCCCGGCAGCTTCCAGTTCACCCCTCCGATCGTATTGATCCTTAAATTGGAGACATCATAAGGAACAACCGCCGGACTGGAGCGGTCAGATAGCGGGTATAAAGTAGGCGAGGATTTGGCGGACGCCGCTTCGGCCTGAACTTCGATATCAGGCTCTGTTACCGGCTTCAACCCTTTCGCCTCATACTCCTGTTTGGCCTCCGCATAAGACCTCACTTCCCGGTCCTGAAACAGCTCAATGTAATCTATAGCCATCGGCTCACGGAGTGCGCTCAGCGACAAGGTCTGATTCCCCTGCTCCAGATAGAAGGAATACGGCTCCTCATAGAAGCCCTCACTGTCGGCAATCACCGTGGACTGCCACACCGGCTGCTCCACCTGTCTGGGGCGGAGATCGTTCCCGCGGTCGTCCTGCTTGATGACCTCCTCACGGTTCCCCCAGACCCGGTCGAACAATAATGTATCCGCACCCTTGAACGGGATCTGCTGATTAATGGAGAAGGAACGCTCAATGGAGGAGCTTTTGCCTTCCACCGGGTAATAATGAACCCGGATGTTGTACAGTCCGGCTTCCGGAACCGGCACCTCCCAGGAGATCGTTCCCTCTTCCGGGGTAATGACCGCCGTGCCGTCAAGCCCCTCGTATTGCGCTTTGACTTCAAAGAGGTCACCCTGATTGCGGGAATAGTCCTCCCCCTCAATCCGGAGCTCCCGCTCTGGCCGTGCAGCGTTCCCGTATTGCTTCAGATAAGCTTCATAGCTGCCTTCCTCCGCTTCCTGCAGGACGGCAGTGAACTTGCCCGCCGCCGGAGAATCGGAATGAACAGGCTGCCCCGAGGAATTCAATATCCAGATCGTCCCGGCCAGCAGGACAACAACCAATATTATCGCTGTGCTTCTATTTCGAATATTCAACGTTCTCCTCCCCTTAAGCGCTGGATCATAAGTCTAATGTCAGCGAAAATGGGAACAACAGTCCGCCGGGGACTGTTGTTCCATCCGGGTATCCGGTTATTTTTTGTATACGGCGTCCACAGAAGCCTGGACCTTAGCCTTGTACTTCTGGATGACCGTGGAGGCTGAAGTTCCCTTCTTCAGTTCGTCAAGCAGCTCATAGTACGGCATGGTCGAGAATGTATTATGGTTCGTTAACAGCATCCCGCCCTCTACCAGCTTGGCATTATTGATATCATCTTCGTTGTCATACGTACTCTCCAGGGATGCCTGCTTAGGATAATCGTAGATCGACTCGATGTCGTTGATCTTCTCCCAGATATACAGCAGCCATTCCGGATTCTCGACCTTCTTCGGGATCGTCAGGAACTGGACATTGGACTCTACGCTGTGATATTCGGTCGCATTCGGGCCTTTGGGAAAAGGAACAAACCCGATATCATAATCCTTCATATCCGTCTTGAAGCCATTCGCCTCATAATCCGCCCCCGCATACATCAGCGTGTTCCCCTGGCGGAAGAACTGCGCCGGTTCCTGCCAGTCGCCGCCTTCTGTCGGTCTGGCTACCTTCTCGGCACCCAGCTTCGAGATGAACTTGAAGACCTCCAGCGCCTTGGGATCATCGAGATTCTGCTTGTCGTCTATCGTCAGATCAGTCTCGTTGGCGGCCAGGGCCATTTCCAGGAACCCGCCTGAAGCCAGTCCCCAGACATCAAGTTTACCGTTGTTATCCGTATCTTTATTGGCCTCTTTGGCTACCTGGGTGAAGGTATCCCAGTTCCAGTTATCCTCGTTAACATATTCCTGAAGCGGCTTCATGCCTAGCTTCTTCATCAAGGTCCGGTTATAGAATACACCGCTGATCAGATTGCCCGCATTCTCCGAGAATCCATAGCCCTTGCCGTTGTATTGTGAGAATTCCGTCGTCATTTGCTGGTTGAAGGCATTCTCATTCTTCGTATAATCATCAACCGGCCAGAACAGATCCTGCTTGGTCAGCGCCGGAATCATATAGGCCTTGCCCATTCGGACAATATCTCCAAGCGGTTCACCGGCCACCAGTGAAGCTACAACCTTCTTCTGGTATTCGCCGAAGTCCAGCGCCACATATTCAACCTTGAAATTATGCTTCTTCTGGAGTTCCTTCAGATTCTTCGAGCGCTGGATATTGTCCGGGTTGTCCTCAGGGATCGTCATATCCCACCAGGAGACAATCTTGATCGTTCTGCCGCCCATATCGAAATCCATTTCCGGTGTGGCGGTGGTTGGCTCTGCGGTTGCTGAAGCTTCAGGTGTTGCCTCTGCCGCCGGCGTATTCGCCGAAGCAGCCGGCTTCGCTGACGCCCCTCCCCCGGCATTCCCGCCGTTCCCTGATCCTCCGCCGCATGCCGTCGTTGCTGCCACTAACAACATACTAATGAGTACTGACATTACCTTTTTAGTCCGCATTATGTGCCCCCCCAAATATGAATGACTTACCTCGAAAGTTTAGCGCTTACATTTTCAGGCAACAACCTGTCTAACTTCAGGTGTTCACCTGTCAAATTATAGGTCCGGCCGACAAGCCCTTACACACCGGGCAACGCAGTTCCGATCAAGTAAACAAATGGAGCCTGGTGCAAGAATTGCACATTGTAGCCCTTCGCTCTGTTGCACATAATGAATGGAGGCAGCCTTAACTTCTCTTAAGAAAGCGGGGTCTTCATGTTGTACAGAATCTTGTGTGTCGAGCGGAACCGTCATGTGCGGGAGATCGCTTCTTATATGGCAGGGAGCAGGCTTAATAATTTCATCTTACATGCACATGCTGATTATTCTTCCGATATTCTCCGGCTGATCCATAGCGAGGGGATTTCACTGGTTCTTCTGAATATCCGGGGCGTCCACACGCCGGGCATGAGACTCTGTGAGCAGATTAGACGGGGGAGCTCCGTTCCGATTATCCTTCTGGGGGGCAGCGGGGATTTCGAATTGGCGCGTCAAGCGCTGCTCTATAATGTAAGCGATTACTTGACGGACCCGGTTGATCCGTCGGAGCTGGGCAGAAGTCTGGAGGCGGTTAGACGGGGCTTTGCCCCTGAGGACAGACCTGCTGCGATGGCACAGGATGATCAGAAGGCCAGTGTTCAAGAGCCGGCACCCTCCTGTCCGATCGTCAGTACGATCAAGCAGTACGTGGATGAGCAGCTCCATCATAATATTACACTCAAGCGGATCTCCGATTCCCTGAACTTCAATTGCGCGTATCTCGGACAGAAATTCAAACAGCAGGAGAATATGTCCTTCAACGAATATCTGCTGCGGCAGCGGATGGAGAAGGCGAAGCTGCTTCTGGAAACGACTGATATGAAGATCTATGAGATTGCAGATGCTGTAGGATATACGGAAATCGACTGGTTCTACAAAAAATTCAGAGAATACACCGGAGCAAGTGCCAACGAATACCGTAAGCAATGCTTCATCACAGCATGAGCCGGCTCACCTGTAACCGGACAATGCAGGCGTTTAGCCTCATACTAATAATTTGAAACTATTATATTTTATTGTAAATTAGTAATATAACTGTTATTCATTCGTAATTTCACCTAACAATAGATCAATAACTGGTGAGGATCTGTCATTGTTTGAAGGCAAACGATAATTTATTATAATTCCATAGATATGTAAGCGCTATCAATAAAGACAGGTTAGGGGAAATAGCGTTCCGCAAACCCACCGCGCAGGTTGAACTTCGTTTTTTGTAAGAAGGGGGATGACATACTGGATTATATATAAGGGATAGCAGCCCTGGTGAAGGCTTTTAATGAAGCAATATACAAAGAGAATATGATGAGGAGTGAAACGATGCGCAGCCAGAGCATAAGAAGCAATTCTTTCCGGAAATTTCTTTACATTTCGCCCTTTATGGTTTTACTTGCTGTCTTTTCATACTATCCGCTCTATGGATGGGTATATGCCTTCTTTGACTATACCCCGCCCATTCCGTTGTCCCAATCACCGTTTGTCGGCTTCAAATGGTTTCACTCCCTGGTCGAGAATCAGGTCAAGATTGATCAGTTGCTTCAGGTCATCAAGAACACCTTCGGCATCAGCGGACTGGGCATTCTCTTCTCCTGGCTCCCTATGATCTTCGCCATCTTCCTGACAGAGATCAAGGCTGTCCGGTTCCGTAAATTCATTCAGACCGTAACCACACTGCCTAACTTTATCAGCTGGGTCCTCGTCTACTCCCTGGCCTTCTCCATGTTCTCTAGTGAAGGTATGGTCAACGGCTTCCTCCACATGACGGGACTGTCCGATTCTCCGGTTCTTTTCCTTCAGAGCTCGGATCATGTCTGGCTTACCATGTGGTTCTGGGCTACCTGGAAGACACTCGGCTGGTCAGCTATCCTGTATATCGCCGCCATCATGGGCATTGACGAGTCGCTGTATGAAGCAGCTTATGTGGACGGTGCAACCCGGATGCAGGTGATCCGGCATGTCGTATTGCCAAGCATGATGCCGACTTATTTTGTTCTGCTGATGCTCCAGATTGCAAGCTTCCTGAACAATGGACTGGAGCAATATTTTGTCTTCCAGAATGCGTTTAACAAGGACACTATGCAGGTTCTCGATTTATATGTGTATAACCTCGCCATGGGCGGCGGCAGTTATTCCGTCTCCGTTGCCATCAGTATGCTGAAGAGCCTGATCAGCGTTGTGCTTCTCTTTTCGGTAAACGGACTGTCCAAATTATTGAGAGGAGAGGGCATCGTATGAGTGACAACCAGACTGGACTTACGCCAATTAGCCGGGATATAAACATTTCCAAAAAAACGATCAAAATGCAGGTCAGCGCCACCGACAAAATTATTTCAACAATCGTCTATATCCTGTTCTCCCTCTTCGCCTTCATTTGTGTCTATCCGTTCTATTCGATCATTATCAATACCATCAGCGCGAACGATCTCAGTGCCAGGGGTGAGATTATCTTCTGGCCTAAGGGGATTCATTTCCAGAACTATGTAGATGTATTCAAAATACCGGGCCTTGGGAATGCCTTTGTCATTTCGCTGGGCAGAACGGTAATAGGCACCCTTCTCACTGTAGGTGCTTCTGCCTTCCTGGGATTCATGTTTGCGCAAGAGGATATGTGGGGCAAGAAATTCTGGTACCGCTTCACCATCATCACGATGTTCTTCAATGCCGGGATCATCCCGTGGTATCTGACCATGAGAACCCTGCATCTTACCGACAATTTCCTGGCGTATATTCTTCCGTCCGTGGTAGCCCCGTTCTTCATCATCCTAGTCAAAACCTTCGTGGAAGCTACGCCGAAGGAGCTGCAGCAGGCGGCCAGTATTGACGGTGCCGGGATCTTCACAATTTTCTACAAAATCATTCTGCCGATCAGCAAGCCTATCCTTGCAACCGTTGCCATCTTCTCGGCGGTCAATCAATGGAACTCCTTCCAGGATACGCTGCTGCTGGTGACGGACAGCAAATTGTACAGCCTGCAGTTCATTCTGTACAACTACATCAACCAGGCAAGTTCCTTGTCCACCATGGTTAATCTGCAGAACGCCGGATCAACGGCAATGGCCACTCTGGCTACCAAGCAGACCTCTACCTCCATCCGCATGACGGTAACCATTATCGTTGTCGCACCTATTCTGCTGGTATATCCGATCTTCCAGAGATTTTTCGTTAAAGGAATTATAATTGGTGCTGTCAAAGGCTAATGCGCCTGCGCCATTTATGATACATTAAACATTCGGGGGGCTACACATGAGAACACATATTAAGCTGGGAAGAAAGTCCGCGCTGTTACTAGGGACGGCCATACTGCTGGTAACAACGGCACTAAGCGGCTGCAGCGGGAATTCCAACAATGGTGGCACTGCAGCGGGGACGGCCGAACCCGGAACACCTACTGAGTCATCCGATCCGGGCACTGGCGGCATTGATCACAGCAAACCTTTGACCATTACGGTATTTAACAATGCGGCTAACTATCAGGGCGAGCAGACCGGGTGGTACGGCAAGCTGCTCAAAGACAAGTTCAATATCACACTGAACATTCTGGCTCCGCAGGTAGCCGGCGATCAGCTGTACAAGACCAGATCTGCATCAGGAGATCTGGGTGACCTCCTCATTATTGAGAACAGCCAGCTTGAGGAATTAATTCCGGCGGGTATGATTATGGATCTTACGGACTTGATCAAGAATACAGAGCATCTGTCCAAATATGTAGACAACCACTTCAAGCCGTTCAATGTTGCCTTCGAGAAGCAGAATCCGGACGGTAAAATCTATGCCCTGCCGGCCTTCACCGCCGATACTTCACCAACCACCTTCTCGGAGGAGCTGCCATACTCCAGCCCGATACTACCTTGGGACTATTACAAGGGAATCGGCGCGCCAAAGCTAAACAATCTGAACGATCTGATGACCGCCCTCAAGGACATGCAGGCCAAATATCCGAAGACTCCGGACGGCAAGCCAATTGTTCCGATCACGCTGTGGAAGGACTGGGACGGCGGAAGCATGGAGAATGTCCGCTGGCTCAGCAACTGGTATGGCTATGAGCAGCCGAACGGGACTACAACCATTCAACTGAATGCCAAAGGTGATATCGTTCCGATCGTAGACGACAATAGCATGTACAAGAAGATTCTACAGTTCTATTATGACGCTAACAAAATGGGCCTTGTCGACCCGGACTCCCCTTCCCAGGACTGGACCAAGGTATCCGAGAAGCTGACCAACAAACAGGTTCTTCTGCTGTGGTATTCCTGGCAGAGAGGCTTCTACAACACGATTGAAAGAGGCAACCAGGGCGACGGCAACGTAGCGGTTCCAATTGCGGACAGCCACTTGATCCAGAACAGTGATGCTTACTTCGGGAACGGAAGAGTCTTTGCCATCGGCTCCAAAGCGAAAGAACCGGAAAGAATCATGGAACTGATGGACTGGATGTCTTCCCCTGAAGGCTTGCGCTACTACACCAACGGCTTTGAAGGCTTCAACTATGAAAAAACACCTGAAGGCAAATTCAAGCTGACGGAAGTAGGCCAAACAGCATTCCAGGAAAACACCCCTGTACCTGATGAGTACGGCGGCGGCGGTTATCAGGATGGCCAGAGCAAAGTGAACTCGATGATCATGAGTGATTTCGTAGTCGATCCGGAAACCAAGGAGTTCTACAACAGCACCTATTGGGCTTCCACCATTGAAGCCAACAAAACAGCGCTGACAACAGACTGGCAGAAAACCTATGATGCGACCACTCCGACCGAATACTATCAGAAGAACAACATGATTGATATCGTACCTAATATCAACACAAGTCTTGGCTCGGATTCTTCGGATGTTAAGAATAAACGCAGCCAGATTTCGGATTATGTGAAGAACACTTCCTGGAAAATGATCTTTGCCAAGGATCAGGCTCAATTCGATCAGCTCTGGACCAAACTGAAGAGCGATGTAACCGGTCTCGGCTGGGATGATGTATTCGCCGTAGATAAGGAAAGAGCAGACAAAATCGTTAAAATGCGTGCCGATGCAATCGCGAATAAATAAGCAGTGACCGGATGCACAGAAAAAAAAGGCAGCCCTGGATTGGGGCTGCCTTTTTCGCGCTTAAGTATATATTAAGCCAACTTCTGCGGCCTAGTGCTATACAGTTCCAGCCAATTGAGCCCCTCGTCGGCCAACCTGCCTACCATTCTCCGGCCAATCCAGCCCCTCGTCGGCCAACAAGTGGAAAAACGTATCTTAATTTACCAGCTTCCGGCGTTTGCAGACATATAAGTGGAAAAATAGCATCTAATTTTGCTATTTTCTCCATTTAGCGTGAATTGCAATAAATTAAGTGCTGTTTATCCAACTACTTTTGCAGCAAGGGAAGTATGTTCATCAGCAAGTGTATACAATCCAACTATTTCCTCACAACAACCTCAACGCCGCGTGCAGTGCAGTCTTATGCAATCGGTGGACGACATGATTAGTGGCTGATTAGTTGGCGATAGGCGAACGTTGGGTGTGTGATTGGTGGACGAATGATGGGCAAACGGCAGGTACTCAGTGCTTAATCAATGCCCGATCAGTGTCTGAACATTGCCCGATCAGTACCAATCCGCACTCGATCAATGCTCGGTCAGCGTTTGATCAACGGACAATCAGTGTACGTTTGGCAGGGCGTTTCGCGGCTACAGTAGCACCTCCAACGGAATCAGAGGTGCCCGCTCCGAGCACCCCCCAAACCATTTAAAATATAAGCTGCGAGAACTGATACAGACCGTTCTTCCAGACCGGCCAGTCGTGGTCGCCCTGCTCCTCCACCCAGATATGTGGTACGTTATGCTCCGCCAAATAGACATGTGTCCGGTCGCTGACATACTTGAGGCTGTCCCGATCTCCGCAGGATAACCAGAGCAGGCTAAGCGCTGCGGACGTCTGCTGCGGGCCCGGTACCAGCAGTTCAGGCTCCTTCGTGTTGGGCGCCGGGGAGAACGCCCCGATCCAGGCGAACCGGTCCGGGTTATTCAGACCCATGTTGAGCGATTGCCCGCCGCCCATGGATAACCCGGCCAGGGCACGGTGCATCCGGTCCGTCTGAACGGAATAATTCGCTTCAATATAAGGGATGAGATCGTTCAGCAAATCAGATTCAAACGTCTCAAAGGCCTTCACCTTGTCAGGAGCGAAAATATCGCCTTCCGGCCGGTCATTCAGCATCGCGCGGCCGTTCGGCAACACAACGATCATGGGCTTCAGCAACTGATCGGCATACAGATTGTCCAGAATGATCTGCGGTTTGCCGTGAGTATACCATTCGTCCTCATCCCCGCCAATCCCATGAAGCAGATATAAGACGCTGTATTTCTCTGCGCTGGAATATCCGGGCGGTGTATATACCCGGGCCTTCCGGGTGTTGCCTACTGTAGCAGAGGGGTATTCTATCGTACGGATCTCTCCCCGCGCGATACCTTCCTGCTCCTGATCATACCCCGGTTTTTGCGTCAAATACTTCGGATTACTTCCGTTCAATGCCCCTCATTCCTCTCTTTGAATGTATGTATATTCCACACTTAGTTTATTCGATAAACAAAGTGTGGATTCCTTCCCCTGTTCCTCTGTGTTACAGCACAATTTTCACTGGGCCATTATCTGATAATTCAAACGGTCCGGGAGTCACACGGGTGTCCGGGCGCTGCTTATTGAAGAAGTCACGGTCGAAACGGTAAGGGGAGCCATCCGGTTCCTCATAATACATCTCAGCGTGATAGCTTCTGCCCAGCAGATTCGTGGTGACTACTGTAGGCGCTGCTGCACGCAGCAGCTCAGGGTTCACAATATGCACCTGCACCTTGCCCGAAGCCGGATCAACCTCGATCTCAAGACCCCTATCGGCATAGACCTTAGCATTCGGCTCATGCGTACTCGGCACCGCGTCTTTCAAATACAGATTGCCCTGGATCGCTACTGGAAGGGCCATCTGTTCGGGATGGAACGGCTTCCCGGCCTCCACCATCGCCTTAATCTCTTCCTTGGTGTATTCCCACCACTGCTTGTCCAGGGAACCCGGGTAATCGTTGTACCCGCCCAGCCCGACAGGATGGAGATAACAGCGGGAATTATCCGGGATACCGTCCATCACCCGTTCACCGTTATCGTTAAGGCTCTCCCTTGGGGCAAGCGGGAGATGCTCGAAGAACGTCATCGGAAGCTGCTCATTGCCGGTATCCTCATCACGCAGGAAGATATTGTTGTAATACCTGTCGTCACCGCCCACAATATTGCTGTACCCGGCCACTGCTGTCTCGTGAGGCATATGGTACGGCGTATAGCGGGTAAGCTCAGGGCGCACCACGAACCTGCCGGCAAACAGATTATGGACGAATGCACCACCCTGGGCCATATTGCGGAAATTCATCGGCGACAGGAACAGGTTGTGATCCACCATATAAGGGCCGTGGCAGACCTCCATGAAGAAATCCTCGGACAGATTGTCATAAAATACATTCCGGCTGATGCGGGTGCCCTGCGCCTGCCAATCCAGCCATAACGCCCGGTAGGAGCTGTAGATGACATTCCCGCAAATCTGGGTATCCAGTGAAGCATGGAGCTTGATTCCGCCCACCTCTGCCCCGTGGAAAATACGTTTATGATGAATATTGTAAATGCGGTTCTGAAGAATCTGGCTGAAGGCCCCACCTAAATGGCCGACAATTCCGGCCTGTTCACAATCATGAATCAAGTTATTGCGGACGATATGACTTCCAATGTTGTCCTTATGCCAATCCTGACGGAGTGCGCGGAAAATAACCTCCTGCTCGCGTTGCGTTCCGCCTTTGCTGCGGCCATTTGACCATTCGTTATGTCCGGTCGTTATTTCTTTGCCAAGGCTGATCCCAGTACATTTGGATTCGCTGATATGGTTATCCTCAATAATCCAGCCCTTGCTCCAATGGGGACCTATAAGCCCTTCCTGCAAAGCCGTAGGCGGAGCCCACTGGGGAGAGGCCTGCCGGAGTGTAAATCCCCTGACCGTTATGTAGCTGCGGCCGGTCTTCTCAGGCCAGAAGCAATAGGGACGGACATTGATTTCCACATTCCCGCTTCGGGGATCTCTGCCGCCGAAGTTCGCCCAGATTTGGGTGAAGGCAGTGCCTGCTTCCGCATACCACTGCAGCAAAGAGTCCTCCGCATATTTGGCCTGCGGCCAAACCTCGGGATTACGCAGCTTCTCCACGCCATCACATTCATACAGGGATTTGCCGTCAAGGTATACCTCTCCCAGATGCGGCTCGAATGCACCTTCAAACAGCCAGTCTCCGTACAGTTTAACCTTATAAGGATTGCGGACAGCAAAGAGGGTATTCGGTACCATCGTGCTCCAGACACCGTCTCCTTCGTCTTGCCAGTCGGCTACCGGCTCAGCACCGGTAATCACCACTTCCCCGTCTCCGGCCGATTGATATACAATCCGCTGGTCCTCCGTGCCTCCATTGGCGGGACTGACCCATTCCCTGTAGATCCCCGCATGTACTGTAATGATATCTCCCGGCAACGCAAGCGCCGCAGCGCGGGAAATGGAGCGGAAAGGTTGTTCCGCCGTACCCGGCGCCTGATCGCTCCCTTGAATGGCAACATGATATTCCATTGCTTAAATCCTCCTCTTCCCTGCAAGTCATCTGCAAATTAAGGGTGTTCACCCAAGCTTACAGGTTAGTACCCAACCCTTTTATTATACCATTTATTGGGCTGGTTTTAGTAGGGTGATAGCGTTTTCTGCAGCCTCTGATCTGCTTGGCTGGAGTAGCCCATTAGTGTTAACGGCAACAACAAAGAGAAGGAGCGCTTGATAGCATAACTCAAGCGCTCCTCCTATACATTTATCCGCGATGTTACCCTTTGACTCCACCAACCATCATGCCTTTGACAAAATATTTCTGCAGGAAAGGATACACCATGATGATCGGCACTGAGGCCACAATCGTCATCGTCGCACGGACAGACATTGGCGTTACCGCATTATGCTGCCCTCCGGTGGCGCCCTGAATCATACCGTCGATGCTGGAGGTGCCGTTGGTAGTATTGGAATTCTGCAGAATCTTTTGCAGCTCATATTGCAGCGTACTGAGTCTGGCATCCGACGAATTGTAGAGGAAGACATCGAACCACGAGTTCCACTGGTACACTCCCGAGAACAGCGCCACCGTTGCAAGCACGGGCACCGTTAACGGCAGGATGATGCTGAAAAAGGTTCTGTAATCCCCCGCACCGTCAATCCTTGCCGATTCGATGATACTCTCGGGAAGATTCTCGATGAAGGAACGGATGATAATCAGATTGAACACGCCGATCATCCCAGGGAGAATGTAGACCCAGAAGGTGCCGACTAGTCCCATATCCCGCATCAGCAAATAATTAGGAATCAGACCGCCGTTGAAGTACATCGTCATGATAAAAGCAACGGTGATGAATTTGCGCAGCACATAATCCTGTCTGCTGAGCGTGTAGGCCAGCATGGCTGAGCAGAAGACGGTCACTACCGTTCCAATAACGGTCCGCAGAACCGAGATGAATGTCGCATGAAAGATCGTCGACTCTTTCAGAATATAACTGTAATTCGCCAGCGTCCACTCTCTCGGGAGCAGGTAGATCCCGCCTTTTATGGAGTCTTGTGCGTTGTTAAGCGATACGGCAAGGACATTCACAAACGGATAAAGTGTAACGATCATTAATACGATCATGAAGCAGTAATTGCAGATAACAAACAAGCGGTCGCCGGTGGAAGAGCTTATTTTGGGTTTGCGGTTTAGTTTTTTTTGTTTGGCAGCTACGGTTTCCATACCTGCGCCTCCTTTTCTAATACAGCCTCGCTTCGCCCATGCGCTTCGCGGCATTGTTCGCCAGGAACAACAAGATGAAGCTGACGACGGTCTTGAACATTCCCGCTGCGATGGACAGGGAGAAATTACTCTGGGCGATTCCGTATTTCAGTACGAATATATCAATGTTCTCGGAATAGTCCACATTCATGCCGTTGCCCAGCAGGTACTGCGGCTCAAATCCCGATTCCAGCAGATAGCCGATATTCATAATGAGCAGGACAATCACAACGGACTTGATGCCCGGAAGCGTGACGTAGATCATTTTCTTGAACCGGTTCGCGCCGTCGATCTCTGCAGCCTCATACTGTGTGGGATCAATCGTGGTCATCGCGGCTAAGTAGACAATCGTGTTCCAGCCGATATCCTTCCAGACGGAGCTGGCTCCGAAGATCGTCCAGAAGTATTCCGGGATACCCAGGAACAGAATCTCATTGCCGCGGTCAATGAAGCCCAGACCCACCAGCAGCTGGTTAATGGTCCCATCCGGCGACAACGTCGTCTGAATAATGCTTGCGGCAACGACCCATGAGATAAAGTGCGGCAGATAACTGACGGTCTGCACTACACGTTTGAAGGCAATATTGCGTATTTCATTCAGCAGCAAGGCAAGCGTAATCGCGGTAACGAAGCCAAAAAACAAATTGATCGAGCTCATCGCCAGCGTATTGCGGAGTACCCGGAGAAACCGGTCATCCCCGAACAGAAATTTGAAATGCTCCAGCCCGATCCAGGTCTGCTCCATGAATTTCTTGGCTGGCTTATAATCCTGGAAGGCGATGCTCCAGCCCCATAACGGCAAATATTTAAATATAATCAACCAGATCAAAAAGGGGACAGACATCACAGCCAAAGCCCGCTGCTGCCCCAGCTTTCTGCAAAACAGCCTGATCCGGCCCGGCTCCTTGCTCGCCGCCAGCCGGGGTAGGGCGGGTACCGTATTTTTATCCATCCGTATTCTCTCCTTCAGCACATCGTGCAGTCCAAGCAACCGGAAAGACCAGCCTAGCTGATGCAGTCTGGCCTTCCCCCGTCTTCCTGACTACTCGTTCGCCAGTTCAACCTTCGCTTTGACTTGTTCGGTAGTCCATTTCTCGTAACCGGCAGTGTCGAGCTTGCCGAATTCCTTCATATAGTCCTCCCAGACAGTCTCGAATTTATCCGGAGTAGTTAGCACCAGCTTAGGGAAGAACTTCTTCGTCAGTTCATCCTTGCTCGCTTCCCAGAGCTGTTCCGGTGAATTCTGCTCCTTGGCGAAGCCCCAAGCCGGGAAGTAAGGACGGGGAACCGGTTCAGCGAACAATTGGCTGTAGGTCTGAACGCCGTATTTGTCCAGAATAGCTTTGTCTTTGTCCGTCAGCGTCATTTGGAACACTTCCGGCTGGCTGGCGACATTCTTGGCATTTCCGTTAGCCAGGGTAGAGGTCGTATTATACATCGGCCAGTTCCAGCTGAAGTATTTGAAGCCAAAGCTCTCTCTGAAGGCTTCGTCAATCTTGTCAATCTGCTCCTGTGTCCGGTGGTAGCGGCCTTCTTCATTCACTTCATACGTCTCGCCCTTGATTCCCCAGGACATGAGGGTCTGATTCTCTTCGGTCAGCATATTGTCGAAGAACTGGATGATTCTAACCGGATCTTTGGCACTGACTGTAATGCCGATTCCGCGGTTGGTTACGAGTCCGCCCGGAGGATCAAGGTAAGCATCCGGTGTGCCCTCCTCGAAGGTAACCGGCAGCGGGAAGTACTTGTAGCCGTCCAGCTCAGGATCTTTTCTGGCCGCATCCTTCAGCACATTCAGCGCATTGTCCACCTGCCAGCGGTAATCGAAGAAGCCAAGCACCTTGTGGGAGGTCAATTTCGCAATGTATTGATCATAGTTATCTACAAAGGATGCCTTATCGAACAAGCCGTTCGCATTGAGATCATTCAGCACCTTCAGCCATTTCTTGGTGGCCTCTGAGCCAGCATAGGTTTTGGCCTCCCAGGTGCTTGTATCCACCGTAACGTTCCCGTCATTCGGATAGCCCATCAGGTGCATCGGCGGGTTGGAGGTGGCGAAGAATCTCCAGTCATGCGTAAGGGACACCAGGCCTGTCAGATTTTCATCCTTATGCTTTTCACGGTAATTTTTGATCAGCTCAATATATTGATCCAGCGTTGTGATCTTCGGATAACCGGCTTCCTCCAGCACACGGCGCTGGACCCAGAATCCCGCTCCCGCTTCCGGTTCAGGAATAAAGTCGTTCACCTGGGCGGCAATCGGCAGGAAATAGATTTTGCCGTCATTGGACCGCATTTGATTCAGCGATTTGCCATACACACGCTTAATATTCGGACCATATTGTTCAATCAGCTCATCAAGCGGGATAAACGCGCCTGCATTCAGTACTTCCTCTATAGCGGCATCCGGGATCAGCACATCCGGGTAATCGTTGGCAGCAATCATGGTTCCAATCTTGGTATTGAGATCCCCCACTACGAACTCCAGCTTGAAATTCACACCGGTCTGTTCCTCCAGCAGCTTACCGATGGTCGTTTCGTTGGTATTTCCATCCTTCGAGCCGGCCACCCCGTTGAAGATTTTGAACGTTACTTTATCCTGCTTGGGTTCGGCCTCTGTAGTTGCAGCGCTTGTCGGTTCCGTTGTTCCCGTATTCTTCTTGGCATTATTGGTCCCCGAGCAAGCGGTCACCATAGATAATGAGACGACTGCAGTAAGAGCGAGAAGCCATATTCTCTTGGTTTTGCCCATTACTTTTATTCCCCCTTTTGTATTCATAATTTAGTGCTTCTTTAGTATAAAAGCGTTTTCATTTCTACGTTACCCGTAAAATTATGGCTTCTTCTTTGAAAACTATGGATTTGCTGGAATTCTCAGCTCAATCCGCGTCCCTTCACCCGGCCTGCTGTCCACATGGAAGGCTGCTCGCCCGCCATACAGCATGGTGACCCGGTAGATTACATTCTGTATCCCGATGCGTTCGCCGATAATCCCCTCCATATTGAGGTATCCGTACAGCGTCTCCACCTGTTCGCTGCTCATGCCAATCCCGTTGTCCTCCACTTGAAAAACAACCTCATCCCGCTCCACCCGGATGCGGAGCTCAATGTCTCCGCCCTTCTTCAGCGGCTCGATACCATGAATGCTGGCGTTCTCCACAAAGGGGAGGAACACCATCTTCGGAACCAAGCAGGCGTAGGCTTCAGGCTGCACATCGATATGGTAGCTCAGCTTATCTTCGAAGCGGTATTTCTGGATATCCAGAAAACACATAATAAACCCAAGCTCCTCCTCCACGCTCACCCATTCCTTATTCCAGGTCAGCGAGCTGCGCAGGATCATCGCCATGCTTTGGATGATTTTGGCCGTCTCGTTCTCATGCTTGAGCAGGCTGCGCATCCGTATCGTTTCCAGCGCGTTGAACAGAAAGTGGGGGTTAATCTGGCTCTGCAGAGCATTAAGCTGCGCCTTCCGCCGTTCCAGCTCCAGGGATTTCTTCTGAATTTCCGTGAGATATACATCGTTAATCAAGGCCTTAATCTGCATAATCATACTGTTGAATTCCAGGGTCAGCTGGCCGATTTCGTCGCGGGACTCCCCGTGCATGATCATCTGGAACTGCTGTGTCTTGACCTTCTTCATGTGCCTTAAGATCTCGACAATCCTTAAGTTGATCGAGCGGGTAATAATCAGAATAATGACGGTGGGGATGATCATCATCAGACAGGCAGACCACAGAATGAAATGGCGGGATTTCAGCGCCGCCTTGAACATCTCATTCTCGTTGACGGTCCCGATAATCCGCCAGCCGGACAGATAGCTGATACTGCCGTATTCCTTCTCGAAATCAATGTTATGCTCCTTCTTCAGCGAGGCATACTGCTGCCTGTCAGTCCCCCGCCAATCCACGGCCCGGTTGGTCGTATATTCAATCTGGCCCTCCGGATTCAGCAGATACACATCGCCCTGCACATTCAGATTGGCAAACACCTCGATGAGGTCAATCGTCTTGAAATCAAGCTTCACCAGCTTCTCCTTGACCATCCGGTCTGCGAAATAATCCATCCGCCGGAGCAGAGAGAACGATTGGAAGCGGCCGCCGGAGTCCTCAATACGGACGAACATCGGCTGTGAGGAGGCTTCCTGCATCCATTGCTTATACCAGTCAGTCCCCCGGACCTCATTAGACAGAATACCGATATTCCCTGAATTCAGCAGTGTGGAATTATCCACATAGATCGTCTTGTTCTGCAGCGAGGAGGAGAACGGGGAATAGTTGTTCAGCGTGGATCGCAAATAGAGATCATAGGCTTCCACATAGTCTTCAGTCTGGGTGAAATTACGGTTCAGTACCTCATTGGTTTTGTAATCCGCATAGAAAAAAGAGGATAAACCCACTGCCTGATCCACCATCAGCCGGAACTCATTTTTGATCTGCTCAACGGCCAGGTCGATGTCCTTGATTCTCTGCTCCCTCACATTTCCGGTAATAATGTTGTAGAAGATGATATTCGTCAGAATGATCGGAGCAATAATCCCGAGAAAATACACCAGGAACATTTTGTTCCTGAGCCGGATGTTATTCAACAGCTTCATACAAGCCCCTCCCTGGCATTAACGGTTGCCCATCCGGTTTCTATATTCTGTAGGCGTCCTCTGCTCCAGCTTCTCAAATTGGGTTACGAAATAATCGGCATTCTTGAAGCCTACCTGCTCGGCAATTTCATAGATTCGCAGGTCGGTCTGCCGCAGCAGCTTTTTGGCTTCTGTGATGCGCAGCTGGAGCAGATAGTCATTGAAGTACATGCCATATTGTTTTTTGAACACTTGGCCGAGATAGGCTGAATTCATATAAAACTGGTTCGCGATATGTTTCAGATTCAGATTTTCATGGAAGTTTTTATCCACGTAAGACTTGATTCTGTACATCCCGCTGCTGCCGTAGCTCTGGTACAGCCCTTGTATCCACTCTGCCGCTTCCAGTGCAAAGGCTTCAAATAAGGAACGCAGCTCCGGCAAAGTAATGTTATGATCATGCCAGTTCATCATCGGCACAAGGCTCACCAGCTGCTTCTCATCGCCCTCCATGCTCCGGATGGTGTGCAGTACACTATGGACGCATTGAATGGCCACCGCCTTTATCGCTTCCTGGGAGACCATTTTCTCCTGAAATTCTGCAAACAGCTTGCCGATAGCGTCAAGCAGCTCCCCTGTCTTATTCTCCTCAATCGCTTCTATTAAAGTCCGGAATACCTCATGGCTGGCATGGGTATAGTTCAGCTTGATGCCGGCAATATCCGAGAACAGCAGAATGGGCTGAGCAGGCCGGACATATTTGTACGCAACAGTCTCCTTGGCCGAAGTATAAGACTGCTTCAGCTCCTTAAGCGAGCTCACCGGACTGCCCGCATACGCTTGGAACTGCAATGGAAACCGCCGGTAGATCCGGCCCAGACAATCCGTGAGAAAGCTGCGCAGCTCACCGTCATGCTTCCCTACATAGTGATCAGGCACAATGAAGCCGAAGGACCGTCGGTGCTCATACACTATAGGAACCTCTGAAGTGAAATGCTGCACCGCTTGCCGGATCGCTTCCTTCAGCTCCGCCTTCACTGGCACAGGCTTGTCACTCCAGGGAAACACATTGTTGACCTCCAGCAGGACGTAGGTGAACTGGCTCGCTCCCGCCTCTGTCCACTGCCGCTCCCAAGCCTCCAGCGCTTGGTCCATGGGCTCCCCCCGGATCAGGGCTTCTATCCGCTGCTCCCCTTCATGAAGATGAAGCCGGTCCTGGACCTGCTGCTGAGCCGAGAATTCATCGCGGAACTTATGAAGCGCTTTCACAATCTCATGCTCGTTAATCGGCTTCAGCACATAATCGAGTACACCGTACCTTACAGCCTGCTGGGCATAGCGGAAATCATTATACCCGCTGATAATAATAAATTCGGTCCCGAGCTGCTCCTGCGTCACAGCCTCAATCAGCCCAATGCCGTCCAGGATCGGCATGCGGATATCTGTGATCACCAGATGCGGCCGTCTGGCGCGGATTAGCTCCAGCGCATCCTCCCCGTTATCCGCCTCATCAATAATCTGGAAACCGCTATCCTCCCAGTCAATCATCTCGATCAACCCCTTGCGGACAAACAGCTCATCGTCAACAATGATAATCCCGTACATTCCGTATTCACTCCTCCATTAAAGTCGATTGCCGGCAACTCCGAAACAAAAGAACCCCCGGCCTGTGTGAAGGGTCAAGGGTTCCTGGATTGTAGGGAGACGCTTATGCGGTTAGCCAGACCTACAGTCTAGCCTACGATTACTTCCATTGATACCTGCTTCAGTTCAGGCTTCAGGTCCTTATCCTCTGTGAGATCCAGAACCGGAGCACCGTCAATGTCAAAATGCACCCGGCGCAGGCCGGAGCTTCGCGGTCCGTCTATTCCCGGTCTGGCATGATAGGCATTCCAGATGACCCCGTCCTCGTCCGTCACGTAGGAATTATGGCCCGGCCCGTATTCTCCCGGCACACTTCTGGAGGTCAGCAGCGGATAATTGCCTTTGGTCCAGCTCTCTATATCCAGCAGATCCGCCCCCTTATCTGCAGTCAGCAGACCGACTACATAGGTGGCATCCACCGCTGCGCTGGCAAAGGTCAAGTAGAGCTTGTCATCCGCATAGAGGGCAAACGGACCTTCATCCACGAAGGTATGATTGTTGGCCCAGCCATAATCGGGCCGGGTCAGCAGCACCGGATCACTGGTCAGCTTCCATGGCTCCTGCGGATCAATGGTTGCAATATAGACCCAGGCTCCCAGATCTACAGGCACGAACTGGCGCTCTGACCATGCCGCATAGAGTTTCCCGTTCCAGCGGATGACCGTCATATCCAGAGAAATCGTCTTGCCCGCTTCGCACAAATACGTGCCGTCCTTCTTCACCACACGCTCCGGCATCGACCAGTCCGCCGCATTCATCGGATGACCGCCTGACCGCAGCTTCATCACATGCGACTCTTCATAGAAGAATTCACCAGAGGTTGCCGCATGAAAAATATACAGCTCATCTTCAATGACATGGAATTCCGGTGCCCATAGCAGACCGCGGATCTGTTCATAGGTGGATGAATCGAGAATCAGCGCTTCTTCAGCCGTTACCAGTCCGGGGATCGTATCCGCTTCCCTCATATACAGTGTATGATTCTGATCCGCATCATTGGTGGCAATGAAATAATATTTCCCCTTCCATTGTGCAATGCACGGGTCCGCACGGTCAAGTGCGATTGGAAATGAATAATGCTCCTGATGAATCTCCCCGGAAATTCTGTAGGTTCCTGCCTGGCTCCAGTCGATGGCGTCCGTATTCCAATTCACTTTTTTGGACGCCTGTGTACCATCGCTGTATAGAGCCGTTGCCCGGACACCCTTCACTTCCTCAACCGAAGCCGCACTCACACGGTCCGGTACCACGACAGCAATATTCTCTGGAACCGTAAGCTTGCAGTAGAGTCTGCGCTCGATCTCTGCGGAGACGGAGATCACATTGCGCGGCAGCATCCCTTCGATATCAGCAACCACGGTATCCAGAGTGAACGGCTCTGCTTCCTGCGGTGCCGAGACATTCTGAAGGCTCATGAGGTCAGCGATGAAATTCTCATAGCCCTTACCCTGCTCATCTATCCAACTGATCAGGTAACCGTTCCGGTCCGGATCATATGTGCAGGAGACATCGCTTACAAAAGTATCGGCCTTAAGCTCCAGCAGTCCGACCTCGCTGTATTGCAGCAGATCGGCGGAGGAGAACAACAGCACCTTCCCCTTGCTCTGTTCGTCGGCTTCGCCGTCTGCCTCCGTACGCACGGCAATTACGCCGTATTTCCCGTCGGCTAAATGGAAGAGGTACGGATTCTTCAGGCTCTTGGCCCGAAGTGTCCCGTCTTCATTCTCTGTCGCCTTGGCGAACAGAACACCCGAGTTATGATTCAGTTCCTGAAACTGAACCCCGTTCGCGCTATAAGCCAGATGCATGCTGTGGGCAAGTCTCGCAGCGTACACTATATCCTCCTGCGGCAGCCTTGTATAGCAAAGGATCTGTTTCCGATCTTCGTTTGGTTGTGGTATCATTAATCAATAACCTTCCTTCAAATTGATAATTTCTAATAAACAGTAATATAATCACCACTGTCATAATTCAGTTTCACCCATAATATACACTATGAATTATAGAGATTCACCGGAATTCTAACAATGATATTTACTGACCATTAATTGATCTATCCGAAGAAAGGAGAAGCCAATGCCCTCAATACACTACGTTGAATATGACGCTGCGCATCAGCACGATTTCGTGTACAGCATACCGGAAGGGCTGGATGCCTGGCTTCTTGTCCTGACACAAACTCCGGCGCTGTTTGAAGTGAATGGAGAACTGCAGGAGTATCCCGCTCACTCTGCTGTCCTGTACCCGCCTAAGCACAACATCTATTACCGCGCCTGCTCGCGGAAGTATGTGAATGACTGGGTCCGCTTTGATG
The DNA here is from genome assembly GCF_000758605.1 of Paenibacillus sp. FSL R5-0912. Lineage (NCBI taxonomy): Bacteria > Bacillati > Bacillota > Bacilli > Caryophanales > Paenibacillaceae > Paenibacillus > Paenibacillus sp. FSL R5-0912. Next base: position 2,991,942 of record NZ_CP009282.1, on the reverse strand, counting down.
CGGATGAATCTTATATTACAGAGACCGTCTTACCGGTCGGTACTCCATTCTCGTTGCCGGACCCCGGCTATTGCCATCAGCTGTTTCAGCTGCTGACGCTGGAGAACTCCTTCCAGAACGATTACCGGGAGCTATCCATTGACTACCTGTTCCGGCTCTTGTTCAATAAGCTGTCCGAGGCGTCCCAGGACAAGCTGACTCCGCAATACTATAACCTTCTGGATCTGCGTAAGACGCTGTACAGCAACCCCGGCCACCCCTGGACCGTGTCCTCTATGGCCGCGCATCTGCACATCAGCACCGGCTACCTGCAGACCATCTACAAATCCACCTTCGGGATCTCCTGCATGGAGGATGTCATTCACTGCCGGATTCGGCTGGCCAAGGAGAGGCTCGGCTATGGCCAGCACAAAATTGCGGAGATCGCCTCACTCTGCGGCTATGCGAATGTTGAGCACTTCTGCCGCCAGTTCCGGCAGCTTACCGGATTCTCCCCCCGGGCCTACCGCGAGAAGCTGGCTGCCAAACAACCGCTTCCCAGGGATGAGGAATAGGTTGCTCCTTGGGAAGTAAATAGGTTGCTCCCCGGGAGGTGAACTGGTTGAGCCTTACTGGGAGGTGAACTACATTGAGCCTTAGATGGTGGGGGTGTGAGGACAGACTCCAACTGTACGCGAATTCATCCTTACTCCAACTGTAGGCGAATCCATCCTTACTTAGATTAGGTTAGATTACCGTTCCCGGATACATTAGCTGTCAGTCACAGGGGGCATCGGAATACATTAGCTGTCAAGCTATCCACGGGGAGCATCCATTCAGCATCATTAATTGGATAAACGTATCTTAATTTGGATGTTACGCAGCATTTGGAGGAATTAATTGGATAAATGTCATTTAATTTCAAGCATTTCTCAACTCCGACAGATTTATAGCAAATTAAGTGCTGTTTATCCATCTGCTATCCGGCACAGGCTCCTCCGCTCCTTAGCAAGTGGAGAATATCCAACTAGCTTGGGCTCGGGCTCGGGCCACGGCCACAGGCGCAGCCACTCCTACCAAGGCCGTTCCCTGCCTCACTTTAGCCGCTATAATCCATTTAAGTACAAGTCAACTGGAACAAGCCGCATATGACCAAAAAACAGAGCAACGATTCCTCCAATCAGGAGAATCGCTGCTCTGTTTGACCTGACCCAATTCCCTTATTCTTCAGCCGCACCCAGAATCGGCAGCGCTGCATCATCACGGATAAACAGCGGAATCTGCTCCAGCGGGGCGTCTGTCATGATGGCCTGTCCCCCGGCAAACGTATTGCCGGAATAGACATGGGTCCACTGTGATCCCGATGGCAGATACACCTTACGTGCTCTTTCACCCTCACTCAGCACCGGGGCGACCAGCAGATCAGGACCGAACATATATTGGTCTTCGACATCCCAGGCTGCCGGGTCCTGAGGGAAATCATAGAACAATGGACGCATCGGAGGTGTACCCTTCTCATGGGCAGCTTCCATGAGCCCACGGATATAAGGCTTCAGCCGCTCTCTCATCTGCATGAATTCCTTGAAGATGGCATAGGCCTCTTCCCCGTAGCTCCACACTTCATTATCCGAGCCGCTTCCGCACACGCCACCGCCACGCGTACCGGTTGGCGGAACAAAAGGCTGGCGGTCTCCATGCAACCGGAAGACCGGAGAGAACGCGCCATACTGGAACCAGCGCACCATCAGCTCGCGGAACGAAGCGTCTGCCGGATTGCCGCCGTGGAAGCCGCCGATGTCCGTGGTCCACCAGGGAATTCCGGCCACGGCCATATTCAGACCGGCCCTCACCTGAATCGCCAGAACCTTGAAGCTGGAGTGGATATCTCCAGACCATACTAGCGCTCCGTAGCGCTGGCTGCCTGCCCAGGCGGTACGCACCAGATTGATGATATTCTCCTGTCCCTCAGCGGCCATTCCGTCATAGAAGGTCTGGCTGTATTTCACCGGATAGAGATTTCCGATCTGCTTGCTGGAGCCGATATGATAACGGTAAATATCATGGTCATAGACGGTCAGCTCCGGCTCCGCCTCATCCAGCCAGAATACCTTGATCCCTTTATCATAATAATTCTGCTTGATCAGCCCCCACAGGAACTGGCGGGCTTCAGGGTTGGTCGCATCAAAGATAGCATTTTGGCCCAAAAACTGAAATTGTGTCCGCACCCCACGGTCCGAACGGAGCAAATACCCTTTCTCCAGCATCTCCTGATAATTCTCGCTCTCGGTCTGCACTGTCGGCCATACCGAGACCATCAGCTCAATGCCCATCTCCTGAAGCTCCTGCACCATAGCCTCAGGATCAGGCCAATATTCGGGATCAAATCTCCAGTCTCCCTGATTCGTCCAGTGGAAGAAATCAATGACGATAACGTCAATCGGCAGATTCCGCCGTTTATGCTCTCTGGCCACCTCCAGCAATTCCTCCTGCGTGCGGTAGCGGAGCTTGCATTGCCAGAACCCCATACCGTAATCCGGCATCATCGGAACGGTTCCCGTTGCCTTGGCATACGCCTCCTCGATCTCGGCAGGCGTATCCCCAGCAGTGATCCAATAATCCAGTTGTTTGGACGACGGGGCGGTCCATTCTGTAACATTCAGACTGAAATGCGCCTGCCCGATGGCCGGATTATGCCACAGGAACCCGTAACCGGCGCTTGACAGCACAAACGGAATACTGATCTGGCTGTTGCGGTGAGTCAGCTCCAGCGAACAGCCCTTCAGATTCAGGAAGGAATGCTGGTATTGCCCCATGCCGTACAGCTTCTCTAACGGATCGGCTTCCAACCGTAGCTTCACAGAGAAATCGCTGCTGCCGGGAACGGCAGCAAGCTCTCTGCCGCCATATTTTAACTGATACGTATCTTCCGTTTCGTTAAGCAACAGCTTGCCATGCTGGTTATAGAAGAAGATCTGGCCCTTGCCTGTCATCTCCGCCCGGATATTCCCATTCACGATGGTCGAACGTTCTTGGGTAATGGTTATCTTGCTTGAGGTCTGCTCTGCCGGCAGAAGCGCCCACTGTTCATCGGTGATCTCTGAATACGAAGCCCGGATACGCAGCGAATGCTCTCCCCAAGGCTCTATCCAGACTCTCTCATGGTCATATTCTCTGATCAGTCTGCCATTCTCTTCACGAAACATAGCGTGATCCCTCCAACAGTTCTATAATAAGGTTGCAACCACATTATAAAGAGTGCGAAGCCGCGATACTATACATAAAAGTACGCATCTATCATACGATATTACGTTTTTGTGGAGGGATTAAGATGAGTGTAGCTTTCGAGGACAAGCCTTATCCATGGAAAAAAGAGCACACGGAGATTCCCGAGGGCCTGTTTCCCATCAATGTGTTTCATATCTGCTTTCCGGACCGCAGCATCATTCCGCCTCATTGGCACGACCATCTCGAATGGATTCTAATTACCAAGGGCAGCTTCCGGGTGCAGGTCGGTCCTAGTTCCAGAGAACTTGTGGAAGGGGAGCTGGCCTTTGTCGGCCGGCCCCAGATCCATGCGGCCTATCCTACAGAAGAGGGCAGCGAGCTGTATGCAGTCGTCTATAACGAAGCTCTGCTGAACGGGATGAGAGATCTTACCGAGCTTCAGCACATCCGGCCACTGCTCTCCGGCGAGATCCGGCTGCCCGCCTTTTATAGTTCGGATCAGCCGGTTACCCGGCGGATAAGAGCATGTATTGAACAGATCGTGTACAGCTATCAGAACAAAAGCCCGGGTTATGAATTATGTATCAAAGGCGGCTTGTTTTCTTCCCTGGGTCTTGCTTATCCCTTGGCAGAATTCAAAGCACCGCCTTCTAAAAAAGACCGTCAGGAGACAGGCATTCAGCCTTTGCTGATTCATCTTAGCAACCATTTCCATGAACCACTGACTGTGGAGGAAGCCGCCCGGATCTGCTGCGTGACCCCCAACTATTTCTGTCACCTGTTCAAGAAAAACACTGGAAAAACCTTGATTGAATATGTGAACATGCTGCGGGTATACGAAGCCTGCCGGCTGCTTCAGCTTCACCAGTATCCGGTTCAGGAGGTGGCCTTCCGGGTCGGATTCTCCAACCTGACGTATTTCGGACGAATATTCAAACAGAACACTTCCATGACTCCAAGCGTTTATGCTACCCGGTTCAAGACCCGGACTTAGCCCTGCCTGCGATAACGGAAATAATCGAAATCGGCATAACCGCCGGATGACCCGGTTGCATAATTGAACAAGCCCATCCGGTAGCCCATGAAATGATCCAGCGTATATTTCATATGAAGCGTCCCGCCAATAGCCTTCCAGACCGCCCCGTCCGCCGAATAGAAGAAATGGGCCTGGTCCACGCCATCTTTGAAATTAAAATCGATTCTGAGATATATCCTGTTGCCGGTGAATGGAATACTCTCCACCGTCTGCGGGAAGCCGTCACCGCTGTTAACGCACATGCTCACGCTGAAGCCGCCCTGCTCCAAGGCGGCAGCCTCGACCGTCCCGTACCCGTTCTGCAGGGCAACCAACCCTGCCCTGTCGCCGGTCTGCATGCCTGAGAGGTCAATCAGGGTCTCCGCACTGCATGCCGGACCCTCCGTCCGCTGGGTCAGCGTATTGCGCGCCCGCAGGATGCTGTCTGCTGTGCGTCCGGTGCGCAGCCGCAGATAACCCGGCCGCTCGGTGAGCGACCATAGCCCGTTGTCAGGATTATGGTTCCACTGCCAGTTCAGCGCCAGCCGGTCGCTGCTGTATTCGAACTCATCGCTGATCACCAGCGGTTTCGGCTCACCCGCAGGTAGCTTCGTCTGGAACACTTTAGGCGCTTCACCATTCTCCCCGATCACCGGCCAATCCTGCTCCCAGCTTACAGGGAGGACACAGGGAATCCGCCCGACAGCCCCATGATCCTGGAACAGCACTGCGTACCAGTCTCCGTCCGGTGTATCAATAATGCCGCCTTGCGCGACACCGTTATTCTGGTAGCCCAGATCATCATCCAGAACAACCCTCCACTCGTAAGGACCCAGCAGCTCCCGGGAACGGTAGCATAGCTGGCGTCTGCGCTGATTGCCGGTTCTCGGCCATTCAATGAAGAACAGATAATAATAGCCGTTCCGCTTATGCGCATGACAGCCTTCAATCCGCAGGCCGATGTCTTCCCGTTCGCCTTCCAGCAGCAGCAGATCCGTTCCGCTGGGCTTCACAGCCGTCAGATCCGCTGTCAGCTCCTTGATCCGGATGTCCCCGTTGCCATAGATCACATAATTGCGGTTATCTTCGTCCAGCAGCAGAGCCGGGTCATGATGGAGTCCTGGAATGACCGAACGCTCCCAAGGTCCCTGCTCGATGTCTTCCGTCCGGTAGATATAGAACTGGTCCATATCATTGGAGGAGAAGCATACATAGTATACCCCATCCTTATAACGGAGGGAGGCCGCCCAAGAACCGCTGCCATATATTCCTTGGCCGTCTTCCAGCCGGTGGGCCTCGTGATCCTCGAAGGTGTCATAGACATAATTCACGATTTCCCAGTCGTACAGATTCTCCGACTTCATAATCGGACAGCCCGGCATGGAGTGCATACTGGTGCTGACCATATAGAACACAGGGCCGACCCGGATGACATCCACATCCGGGACATCTGCCCACAGTACAGGATTGGTGATGGTGGCGATATTCAATGTATTAGCCCCCTTGAGGTTAGTTATGCTTCTGCCGTGAATTGCCAAGCTGCCAGCTTGAACAAGCCCTTGCCGCTCGCGCCCGTGAATACCAGATAGAGTGAATGCACTCCTACAGCTCCATGAACCTCCGTCTTCAGCTCCGTCCATTCTGCCCCGTTCGCTGCAGGCACGGACAGTTTGCCGGCAAGCGGGCCTGCCGGTTCATCGAGATGCAGCTCCAGTACACCACCGGCTTCAAGACCCAGAACCGAAGCCAGGAACGTCTCTGCTCCCCGGCTCCCGAAGTCCACTCCGGATAATCCGATCCAGCCGCCATTCTCAATATCCGTTACAACCTGCTCTCCTCCCGCAGTGAGGAATGCTGTCTTCACCCCTGCGCTCCAGCCCAACGTTGCCGCCGGAATGCGTTCATACGGATTCAGTGTGCCAAGCTGCTGCACGCCCTCATAGTCAGCTTGAATCTCCTGAATGGAACCGTCCTCAGTATGAGTCAGGCGGTTAAGATGCGTGGAGCGGTAGCCGTTCGCAATCCCTTGGGCCTTGGACAAGGTCTGAGCGTGATAAGCAATATACCAGCTGTCATGAAATTCAAATACCGCATGGTGGTTGTTCCCGGAAACTCCGAAGAAATGTCCCGGATTCTTCAGGATCGTCCGCTGATAAGTCCAGGGACCCATGGGACTGTCACTCGTCATATAGGCGATCTCTCCCGCAGGAGGGCTGCCCTCCGGCCGTTCACCGTCATAGAAGTTCGAGCAGTAAGTATAGTAGTAGACACCGTTCCGCTTATGAATCCCGGCATCCTCGAACATGAACGGGGCCGGAATCACTTCGGCAGTACCCACTACGCTGGTCATATCCTCACCCAGTCTCATCACCCGGGCTGTGCCCGGCTCTGCGAACTGCCCTTCCGGGACACCGCCTCCGAAGTAAATGTAGCCCTTGCCGTCGTCATCGACCAGAACGGCCGGGTCGAACAGCCAGGTCACATCTTCAACCCCGGGCGTGGAACGCAGAATCAGCGCTTCCCCGATAGGGTCAACCCATGGCCCCACCGGACTGTCACTCGACAGAACCCCAATTCCGCTGGCATTATTGGCGAAGTACAGGAAGAACTTGTCCTTACCGCCAATCACCTTATGAACCGCTGCCGGTGCCCAGGACTGGGTAGCCCACTTCGCTGCGCCTTCCGGTCCGGCCACGGCAATCGCGCCATGATCGGTCCAGTTGACCAGGTCGGCGGAAGAGATAACGGTAATGGTATTGATACTGCTGTAAGAGTTCTCTTTCACCACGCCGCTCTCATCATATTCCAGCGCGTCGTTGGTCATGTACAGATAGACTCTGTCCCCGAATACCAGGGCGTAAGGGTCAGCTCCGTATCTGTGTGCTACAAGCGGATTACCGTTAGGCGGTACCTTTCCGGTAGCCTGATTCAGCTGAGTTGTCATTTAATTCCCTCCCACTATAAATTAATATTTTCTCTTGTTTGCTCACTCGTTCTTAGGTTTTCAGCCATGGACAGGTTGAGAGTTGGAGAAGTCATGTAAGGATGACATTATTTTCTTGCAGAGCCGGTGGCGGGAATAGAGGTTGGGGGGATTGTCCCCAGCCCATGGATCGTTCCTGTGATCGCACTTTGGATATCCACACCTGTCTCTTGACGGCTTACCCTCCCATGTCACGCGGGGTCTTTGCCCTTACATTCCTTCGTTCTGCCTCTCAAGAGGTGGACGCCGTTTCTTGCTCCTTTACAGGGTCGTTGCCCTTATGGAATTAGTTCCTGCGGCTGCTCCGTGCTTCTTTTGTCTTTGGTGAAACCTACTTCAATGAGCAAAATGAGTTTGGTTTTTCTTAGGCTGCCATCTGTAGCTGGGCCTGACGGACCGGCCCTAACACGCTGTTTGCATCGTATGGAATGTGCTTCGTCCCGAGCGTATGAAGCACGCGAATAAGTTTCCCGCACAACGCCACAAGGGATTGCTTTTTCTTCAGTGGATTCTGACTTCGTGTCGTAAAATACTGGTGCAGTGCCTTGAATTCGGCGTTCTTTGCTACCATGGGCATGACCGCCCGGAACAGCAGGGCCCTCAGCTTTGCACGTCCACGTTTGGTAATACTGGACTTGCCCTTTTTCTTTCCCGAACTATTCTCTTTGAGATTCAGTCCGGCCAGCCGAATAATCTGCTGTCCATGCTCGTAACCACTCAGATCGCCCACTTCCGCCAGGAATCCCGCTAACGTCACTACAGCCACACCGGGCACGGTAAGCATCTCTTTCGTGCCTGGAATTTGCCCTAGTAGACGTTCTACTTCGGACAGAATCTCTTCAAGCTGTCTGGCGAACATGTCATACTGCTCCAGAAGTGTTTTAATCTCGATCTTTGCTGCAGGAAGACCTTCGGTCAGACCGATAGAGCCTCTCGCCGTCTCGACCAGCAATTGGGCTCGCTTCGTTCCCACCGCTCGTTTCACGTCTTTCTTCCACCGCTGAGCGATGGCTTCTGCACCGAGTCCTACGATCTCACCCGGCGTCGGAAACTCGTCTAGAGTAATAAGCGAGGCTTTTCCTTCCCAGTCTTTAAACACCTCAGTGTATTCCGGGAAAAAGCGATCCTGCCAGTTCTGCACCCGCCTTTGCACCTGCCCGAGGTTCACCATGATCTTCTCCCGAAGATTCATGAGAATTCGCAGATCTGCGTAGATACGCGTTGGCAATTTAGGTTCGCTGTATTTCCCATTCCGCACTAAATCGGCAATGACTTTAGCGTCTTTATAGTCGTTTTTCGTGGGTGAGTTATCTTCCAGTTCTTTGCTTTTGTGTACATGATGCGGATTGACAATGACCAAAGGAATGCCGTGCTGTCCCAAATACTCGGCCAGGTTAAACCAATAGTGTCCGGTAGGCTCAATGCCAAAGAGGACGTCGCTCTTGGCATGCTCCCGCTGAAGCTCCTTCATCCACTGAACCAGTTGCTCCAGTCCGGTACGGGTATTTGAGAACACACAATCCTTTCCGAGTTCAATCCCCCGGTAGTCGATAGCGCGAGCCACATGGGTTTCTTTCGCAATGTCTGCGCCTACGACAAGGGTCTTGTCGGAAATTCGTGTAATCCGTTGATTCTGCTTCTTCGATTGTTTATACTTCATGTTGAGTGCCTCCTGTGCTGGAATTGTTCTTTGGCGGAACGTTTCCCAGTATACAGTTGGCGCTTTTTTCATTCAAACCTCAAATTAATTCATTACAGGAATGGCTCCATTATTGATTAAGATTGCGAAGCCGTCAGACCGGCCAGCCGTGTGAATGAAGCCTTGGGCTGCTTCTGCTCGTCGAACAGGAACGGCCAGTTCTTGCGTCCGCGGACCGGGAAGCCGTCCAGCCAGGTATAATCATCGGCCACGCCCCAGAAGGTCACCGAATCAATGGAATCTTTGTATTCCAGCAGGAGGGCGAAGATCTCCGCATATCGCTCCTCCTGGAGCCTCAGCATCTCTTCTGTTGGCGCTTTCAAGTCCGTGCGTTTATCGTCATGACGGAACATCGAGATATCTAGCTCCGTGATCTGAATTTTGAGTCCCAGAGAGACGTACAGCTCCAGGGCGCTGCGGATTTCTTCAATGGACGGGCCATAGATATTCCAATGCCCCTGCATACCTATGCCATGGATCGGCGTATTCTGATCGAGCAGGCTGCGGACCAGCTTGTGGATTTTGACGCTTTTGACAGGATCGGTCTCATTATAGTCGTTGTAGAACAGAAGAGCGTCAGGGTCCGCCTGATGTGCCATCTCAAAAGCATGGCGGAGATAATCCTCGCCGATCATCTCCAGCCAGCGGGTCTCCCGCAGATATTGATCGGATTTATCCTCAATAGCTTCATTAACCACATCCCAGGCGTAGGCCCGTCCCCGGTAACGCCCCACAACCGTGTTGATGTGAGTCTGCAGGCGGGTCAGTAATTCCTCTCTGCTGCAAGGGCCGCCCTCTGCATTCCGGAACATCCAGTCCCCTGTCTGATTATGCCATAGAAGCGTATGTCCCCGGACGCCGATTCCATGTGCCTCTGCGAATTCAAAGATACGGTCCGCAGCATCGAAGGTATAGCTCCCTTCCTCCGGCTGAAGCTCTACCGGCTTCATTTCATTCTCGGCAGTAATACTGTTGTAATGCTTGGCAATGAAAGAACCCTGAGCAGATATAATGCCAGTACTGACGGCAGCCCCTATCTTGAAGGCATCCCGGAACATTTCATGTAATGCAGGAATTTCGCTGCTGGCTTGCTTCATCTTTTCTAACCTCCTGTGAATCACAATTTTAGGACAGCTATCTCTATCATAACGGATTTGAATGCGTTTACCATCACCATAGTAAAGACTTGGACCCTAATAAATAAATGGATGCCCTAGCCTTGTTCAGATTGGGCCTGTTCCCGGAATGCTACCGGCTTGAGTGCCGTCCGCTTCTCGAACTCTCTCAGGAAATGATGATAGTGCACATACCCCACACTCTCCACAATGCTTCTGACGGTGTCGTGAGTTTCGATCAGCCGCTTCTTGGCTGCTTCTATACGCAGATTGTGAATGTACTCCAGAATGCTGATCCCATGCTTTTTGATGAAGGCCTGACCCAGGTACACCGGATTGATATAGAAATGCTCGGCAACCTCTTTGACAGTCAAATGCCTGGAATAATGATCCCTCAAGAAGCATTCTACGCGGATAAGCGGATGCTCGGAGTTGCGTTCCTTGTGCTGCCGGATAGAATTCATACACGTTTCCAGTACGTTCTGAAGGGTGGCTTGCAGGGCTTCCAGCGATTTGGGCTCTGTTCTGAAACAATCAAGCGTGCCGCTCCACTGATCATCCACTCCGCCGAATTCCTTCAGCAATTCCATGCTTCTCAGCATGATATCCATGCTCGTCATCTGAACGACTCCCGGATCTGTCCGGTTCTCCTTGAACACGCCAAACATCTCGTTCAGCTTCTCCAGAACCTTCTTCTCCTGCAGCCTTTCCACAGCGCTTATCATTTCCTCAATCAACTCCGTGGCAGGGAGATTGTAGTTCACCTGGCCCTCGCCTTCAATAGCCGAATCCACCGGACTGCTCCCGCCCGAATAGAAGTAGTGGCGGGCCGCAGCCCCTGCCGCTTCCCTGTAGGAGACAGGCAGCTCGCGCAGTGACCGCACACTTGGCCCGATGCTTACGGAGCCCTTCACACCGCTGAGGGTCAGCCCGGCACATAGCTGCTCCGACAGCCCTGCCGCCGCTTCCGCGCTCTCCACAACGAGCCCGGCTTGATCGCCTGGCAGGTCAATGAACAGGGCACCTGCTGGTCCGGCGAGCTCCCGGCACAGCTCTGAGATATTGCTGCTATGTCCCTCCACATGCAGATACGTCCAGCCCGTGACGGTCTCATCCAGACGGTCCATCTGCTCCGCCGCCTCCTCTTCAGGCTCGGCCCAGTGACCCTCAAGCATGCGCGCAATCGCCAGTGGCAGCAGCCGGCTCGCCAGCATACTCTGCTGCATCCTCTGCTTAACACGCAGCTCCAGCTCATCCGTAATGTCTGTAAGCACCTTATCCCATTCGGCCTCAACGACCGGCTTCAGCAGATAGTGTCTTACCCCATAACGAATGGCAGTTCTAGCATATTCAAATTCGCCGTAGCCGCTAAGCACGATGAAGATCGGCTGCTCCATCTGAAGGCTGCACACGCGCCCTATCAGCTCCAGCCCGTCGATCCCGGGCATACGGATATCGGTAATCACTAGATCGGGCGAGTTTTGTACAATCGCAGCCAGCGCTTCCTCCCCATTCTCGCAGGCCCCGCAGATTTCAAAGCCCAGCTCTTCCCAATCCGTCTGCGTCCGTAAACCCTCTAATGCGATGGTTTCATCATCCGCGAGTACCACTTTATACATGAGATCCCTCCACTATCAGATCCAGGCTCAAGTCCTCGGGAATCCGGATGGTAATGACCGTCTGTTCATATTCGGTGCTCTCAATGCTGAACTTGGCTCTGCCGTTATAGTACAACATCAAGCGTTTATACACATTGCGAAGCCCGACATTTTGTCCGGAATCCTGCTCCGTTTCCAGATGGGACTTGATCCATTCCAGCTTCTCCTTCTCGATTCCCTTGCCATTGTCCGTCACTACGATCAGCAGACCTGCGTCATCCCTCGCAGCGGACACGTGGATTTTCCTGGCCCATTTGACCGACTGCAGGCCATGCTTGCAGGAATTCTCCACCAATGCCTGTATGCTCATCTTGGGAATCCGGCATTTCAGCACCTCAGGCTCAATATCAATTACATAAGAGAACCGGTTCTGAAAGCGGAACTTCTCAATCTGCAGATACATTTCGATAAAAGAGACTTCTTCCTCTACGGTAATAAGGTCATCCTTCCAGCTTAGCAGCCTGCGCATAATCAGAGCCAGATTGCGGATGACATCCGTGACTTGTTCATACTTATATTTCTTGCAAATGACCAATATGGCATTCAGCGTATTGAAGAGGAAATGAGGGTCCACCTGGCTTTCCAGATATTTGAGCTCTGCCCGTACCCGTTCAAGCTCCAGGTCCTTCTTCTGAATCTCCAGCTTATAGACATCATTGATCAGATTGCGGATTTTCCCGGTCATCAGATTGAAGCTGCGGATCAGTCCGCCGATTTCATCCTTCCCCTCATACATATCAATGCTCTCGAACTGTTCATATTTGACCAGCTTCATATGCTTGTAGAGCAATCTGACCCGCAGATTATAGGACCTTATAATCACAATCATGAGCAGGGTAGGGAGGATTATAGTTAATAGAGCAAGAATCAGTGAGACCCTTAGCGCATGGACCATTTCATGATTCACCTTCCGGCCCTCCGGAGTTCCGACCAGCCGCCAGCCCTTTGTGTAGGCTGCACTGCTGAGCGTACGGACAATCTGCTCTGAAGGCTGATCCAGGCTCGTGTCCACATTCAGCAGAGCATTGGCATCCAGCGAGTAGAAGGATTGGCCCGATGCAAGCACGATCCGGTTCTTCTCATCCATCAGCTTGAAATTCAGGTAATCACGCTCCTTCTGGAACAGCTCCTGCACATTGTTCAGCCGCAGATCAATCCGCAAATACTTATTGTAGGGCTGGCCCGTAAAGTTATCCAGCTTGCGGATCAGGCTGACAAACACCTCCTGCTGGGGCGGATTAAGCGGGTTGGTCCCCTGATAGGAGGTTAGAAGCACCTTGTCTGTGCTGCTTGATATTTTTCGGTACCATTCACTCTGCTTATCCTTGTCTGACAGAATGAAATAGCTGCTGCCATTCTGGATCGTCGGATTGGAGGTATATATGCCCATCCAGTAAATATAGGAGTGGAGATTGCTGTACTGCCGTAGCTTGTCCTTGAGAAAATCGTTATAGGCATCATAATAAGCCTCATTATCCGGGTAGGCATAATCCATCATTTCCATATAGGGCCGGTCTGCAGCCACCGTATTGCTGATCGCCACACATTCATTCACGATCTGCATCAGATCATAGACCACCCGGTCTACCGAAATCCCCAGATTCTCCCTCTCCCGTACTTCCACGTTGCGGCTGATCTGTACATAAAAAAGGGCGTTGATGCTGAGTATGGGGACGAGAACACACAGTAAGTAGATAAACAAAAACTTGTATTTGAGCGGAATATCATTGATGAAGGCAGACGGCTTCCGTTTATGCTTCATGCAAGTCCCCTCCTCCCCCTTGATTTAGCTCTTCTTGTATGTGGTAGGCGTAACGCCGTTAAGCGTCTTGAACTTGGCAGCGAACACATCAGCGTCTGAATAGCCCACCCGGCATGAGATATCGGAAATGCACATATCGGTCCGGCGCAGCAGCTTCTTGGCTTCTTCAATACGGTATTCATGGAGATAGTCGTTAAAAGAGCTGCCACAATGCTTCCTGAACCGTTGTCCCAGGTAAGCGGAATTCACATGCAGAATTTTCGCAATATCCTGCAGCTTCAGCTTCTCCTGGTAATGTCCGCGGACATATTCTATCGCAGCGGACACGATCTGGTCCTCCTGCCTGCCGTCCGCAGCCGCAGCGAACCACTCAGCGGCTTCGCACAGCTCCTCCTCCGTCTGCCGTTCCAGCAGGGGCAGACAGCTGGCTGTATACCGGGACGGGAACCATTTTTTCACCCACTGCGCATAATCTCCCCCTTTGGCGGTAATTTCACGAAGCAGCTCTGCTTTGATATTGGCCAGAAAAGCGTCGATCCATGAGCTTGAAGCCACCTCCGCCGAGAATATATTGAACACAACGCGGAGTTGCCCGCTCAGGTGCTCAAGCTTCCCTTCAGTGACGGCTTGCAGCAGCGATCTTCTCAGCTCTGCCGGAAGCATCGCCATCTGAGTCTTATCCTGCTTCTCAAAGGAGCCGGCGGCTTCACTCTCCGGGGCATCCGGCCTGCAGAGATCAGCAGCCAGCGCCTCTTGATAAGCCGAATTCAGAGCCTCCGGTCCGTGAGGCTGAAGGCTTGCTGTGAAACAGACCGGTGTGCTGTACAAGGGTCTTATTTCATCCATCCAGCTTGTGAGCATAGCCGGGTCAAGCTCCGGCCCTTCCTGCGGGGAGACCAGCAAATATCCATGCTTTCCGCTTCCTGCGGTGAACGGATAGACGCTCAGGCTGCGAAGCGGCTCCTTGCCGCCCATGGAAGAGACCTGCTCACGCAAGTGAACGCTGTCCGGCGCTGTTCCATGGACCAGTATACAGCATATCCGCGAGGCGGGGGAGATTCCAAGGCTATTCAGCCCCTTCTGCAGCTCCTCTTCTGTGTTCTCCCTCATCAGGAGCCGGGATACCGTATCCGCCTGCATCAGAGCCGAAAGAGCTTCACGCCGTGAGGACACCTTCCGCTCCTGATGGATTTGGTCGGTTACCCTCTGCAGCGCCTCCGTCAGCTCCTTCTCATCCAGGGGTTTGGTCAAATAGTTGGATACCCCGTACTTAAGCGCCCGCTTGGCATACTCAAAGTCGGCATAGCCGCTGAAGATAATAAACTTGGGCCGGAAAACGCTCTCAGAAGCTCTCTTTATCAGTTCAAGGCCGTCGATGACCGGCATACGCACATCGGTTATCACCAGATCAGGACGGGTACTGTGAATCAGCTCCAGTGCGTCCTCCCCATCCAGAGCCTCACCGCATACTTCAAAGTTTAATATCTCCCAGTCTACCAGGAATCGCAGCCCTTCCAGCATAAGCGGCTCATCGTCGGCAAACAGTACCTTAAGCATTGGATCACCCTCTTTATTTAAGTATTTGGAGTTCTGCAAGGCTCACCAGTATTGAACAGGAGAAACCGCTTCGGCTTCACCCGAAACGGTTATATTATCCATATTTTTCTTATATAATTCTAACTGACAATTATTCTTTCACACTTCCCAGGTTTAACCCTACCACGAAATACTTCTGCAAGAAAGGGTAGACGAACAAAATCGGAACAGCCGTAACGATCGTAATCGCGGAACGGATGGAAGCCGGTGTAACCAAAGCCTGCACCTGATTATTCTGGCCTCCCGCAAGCATGGAAGGATCGTTGTTCGTGCTCATCGTGGAACCCAGCAGCTTCATCATTTCATATTGCAGTGTGCTTAGCTTAATATCCGAGGAAGCATAGAGGAAGGTATCGAACCAGGCATTCCATGAGCCTACTGCAATGAATAATGCAACTGTTGCCAGTACAGGGGTACACAGCGGGAAGATGATTTTCCAGAAAATCCGGAAATCCCCCGCCCCGTCGATCTTCGCCGATTCAGTTAGACTGAATGGAAGACCGCGGATATAGGTCCGCATAATGATCAGGTTGAATGCGCTGACCAGACTCGGAAGGATATAGACCATGAAGCTATGAAGCAGGCCCATATTCTTGATCAGGAAGTAGTTCGGAATCAGGCCGGCATTGAAATACATGGTCAGGATGAACAGCAGGCCGATTTTTTTGCGGAAAATATATTGTGGCTGCGCCAATGCATAAGCCAGCATAGTGGTGAGAAAAACACCGAGCAGCGTTGAGATTACCGTGCGGGATACCGAGATAAATGCGGCATGGTAGATCGTCCCTGAAACAAAGACCGCCTTGTAGTTCTCCAGCGTCCACGAACGGGGCCAGAGATAGATTCCACCGGCCAGCGTGTCACTGCCGTCGTTGAACGAAACAGCCATCGTGTGGAGGAATGGATATAGGGTTACAGCAACCACAAAGAGCATGAACAGCGAGTTCAGTGTATGAAACACAACCGGCTCTAAGCGGCTTGATCCTTTTGCTACAGCTTTCATAAGGGCTTCCTCCTTTAGATTAATCGCTCTTCGCCGAGACGTTTGGCAGTATAGTTGGCCATGAATACGAGAACAACACTGACGATGGTCTTGAAGATCCCTGCTGCCGTAGCCAGAGAATAGTTCCCCATAGAGATCCCGTACTTAATGACGAAGATATCTATGGTCTGCGAATAGTCTATAGTAAGACCGTTGCCGAGCAAGTACTGAAGCTCAAAGCCGGCATCCAGAATATGTCCAATATTCATAATCAGCAGAATAACAAAGGTTGCTTTAATTCCCGGAAGAGTGACAAAACGCATTTTTTGCAGACGCGTAGCGCCGTCGATGGATGCTGCCTCATACAGGGAAGGGTCAATGGAGGTAATCGCGGCCAGATAGATAATTGTGCCCCAGCCGACTTCTTTCCACACGTTGGAAGCCCCGACAATACCCCAGAAATACTTGCCTTCACTGAGCCACATAATCGGTTCTTTAATCAGGTGAAGCTTCATTAGAATGACATTGACAATCCCGTCATCAATGGACAGGGAGGTAGCGACAATACCCGCTGCGATAACCCAGGATAGAAAGTGCGGCAAATATGAAATTGACTGGACGATACGCTTGAAGAACTTGGCTCTGATCTCATTCAACAGCAAAGCCAGGCCGATCGCCGTTACCGTGCCGAGGACCAGATTGATGAAGCTCATGGCAACCGTGTTGCGCAGCACCAGCATAAAGGTCTCATCGGAGAATAAGAATTTGAACTGCTGAAAGCCTACCCACTCCTGCTGGCCGAAGGACAGCGCCGGGCGGTAATTCTGAAAGGCCATAATCCAGCCCCAAACGGGAACATAGTTAAAAATAATTAGATAGATGGCAATCGGCACAGACATGAAAATAAGCTGTTTCTGTATCTTTAGCGTCTTCCAGCTGAGGCTCACACCGATTTCCGGATCGACTTTGCTTCTACGGGTCTTCTGTTTCTTGACCTGTTTGTCCAGTACGGCATCAGACATGTAGTATTCCCTCCTGTGTAATCGTTCTCTCCACTCCTATTTAGGAAGAGCGGGAAAGTTCATTTCCCGCTCCGTTTCAAGCCTTAGTGCCGCTTACTTGACGCTCCATTTTTCGATACGCTGCTGGATGCCTTCATTCATCCGGTCTTCGTAGGCCTTGATGTCCAGCTTGTGGATTTTGTCCACATAATCCTGCCATACGCCTTCGAACTCTGCCGGACTGGCCATAATGGCTTTGGGCAGGAATTTAACCTGAAGGTCATTCAGCTTGGACTGTGCAAGCTGAGCTGGCGAACCATCCTTAAGCACGATGGAGTAAGCCGGGAAGTAGATATAGTTCTCTTTGGGTTCCTTGAAGAATTCAGACCAGGATTTCTTGTTGTACGCCTTCAGAATCTTCTGGTCATACGGCTTCAGGCTGTCGAAGAATTCCTGTGGCTGCGTACCCGGATCTGCTGCATTTCCATCGCTGTACGTACCTTGAATCTTAGGCATATAACCGTGCATACCTGTGATTTTGTTAGCTACCTGCCAGCTTGTCTTGTCTGCGTTTGCCCGTTGTTCCGGTGTCCGGTAGAACGAACCGTCCGCATTCACTTCATAATCCTCACCCTTGACTCCCCATTGGATCGTCTTCTGCCATTCCTCAGTGATCATCTGATCCCAGAATTTGATAATGCGCTCAGGGTCTTTGGCATTGATCGAAATGCCGAAGCCGCGGTTGGTGCCGACCGCTCCGCGGTCACGGTACCACTCCTCAGCACCCGGATAGAGCAGAGGGAAGCCGATGTACGTATCTTCGATTTTGCCCTGGGAGATCAGGGAAGTCTCGCCATCCTGGAAGTTCCAGTGCTGGTCAAACATACCCACAACCTTGCCGCTTGCGATCTTGGCCAGGTACTGGTCATAGTTCTGCACGAACGCTTCCTTGTCCATCAGCCCTTGAGCGTTAATCTCGTTAAGCTTCTTGTAGTAGTCCTTGGCCATATCCTTGTCGGCAAAAATCTGCGCTACATTGTTGTCTACGACCACCGCTCCGTCATTCGGATGTCCTGACAGATGCTCAGGCGCATTCTGCAGCGGGAACACACGCCAGTCGAAGTTAAGCGATTCGAACCCGATGACATCCGGGTGTTTTTCTTTATATTTGGCAATGATATCGAAATATTCATCAAGTGTCTTAGGCGTTGGATAGCCCATTTCCTCCAGTACCTTCTTTTGCAGCCAGAAGCCTGGTCCCTGGTAAGTCGGTTCAGTAATTTTACCTTGATATACGCCATAGCTTGGCAGTACGTAGATGTGGCCGTCACTCTCATCCTTGATTTGGTTCCACACATCGGCATAATGCTTCTTCAGGTTAGGTGCGTACTTCTCAATCAGATCCTCAAGCGGAATGTAAGCTTTGGCATTGATCAGCTTGTCGTCCCCCGACATGATGTCCGGATAGTCACCCCCGGCGATCATGACGCCCAGCTTTTGCTGCAGGTCGCCAACCAGGAATTCCATATTGAAGCTGACCCCGGTTTTGTCTTTCATCAGTTTGAGAATTTTGTTGTCAGGCGTAGGCTGCTGCCCGGGACCACTCATAAATACCGAGAATGTTACCGGAGCATTGTCGTCTCCAGCCGCTGCCGGACTGGCGTTTCCTCCACTGGTGTTATCTTTGCTTCCGGTGTTGCTGCTGTTGTTGCCAGAACCACAGCCTGTAAGTGCCAGTGTGAGTGCTAATACACCGGCTGCAGCGGCCTTGGCTGAACGTTTTGCCGTTTTGTGCATGTTGTTATGCCTCCCCTTTTTGGCTAATCGCTTATGCTAATAAATTCTCCTGTTGATATTTCTAATTATACGTTTTCAGAATGCGCTTACAATTCATAAACTATAGGACTTCCCCCCCGAAAATTCGATTAATGAAAACGCTTGCTTGCTGCGTGGCAACTGAATTTCCGTTCTTTAGCACAGGAGCAGCCGGCGGTTGATGAGCCGCTCCCGGTATTTCACATGACTTAATGCACCTGCTGGCGATTACACGGCTGCAGCTATAAATGAAGAACAAGATAGATAGTTTACACCATTCTTTTGCCTGCGCATATCGGGCGGATTGAGGGGCACTTTTGCTCTTCATTTCTTCCTATCGCCCACTTTCGGCGGATTCAGGGGCACTTTTGCTCCTCATTTCTTCCTATCGCCCACTTTCGGCGGAATCAGGGGCACTTTTGCTCCTCATTTCTTCCTATCGCCCACTTTCGGCGGAATCAGGGGCACTTTTGCTCCTCATTTCTTCCTATCGCCCACTTTCGGCGGATTCAGGGGCACTTTTGCTCCTCATTTCTTCCTATCGCCCACTTTCGGCGGATTCAGGGGCACTTTTGCTCCTCATTTCTTCCTATCGCCCACTTTCGGCGGAATCAGGGGCACTTTTGCTCCTCATTTCTTCCTATCGCCCACTTTCGGCGGAATTAGTGGGATTTATCCCCTTCATTCCTGCGCATTTCCGACTTTCGGCGGGTCTATTTTATAAGCAGAATTTCCTGCACAAACACAGAAAAGGATTGGCGCAAATGCGCCAATCCCCAGCACAATCTTATATAAACATCCACTCTGTCCGCATCTTATTCCCGCAGTCTTCTATAATCATCCACTCTGTCCATATCCTGTTTCCACAGTCTTATATAATCATCCACTCTGTCAGTATCCTGTTACCGCAATCTTCCATAAACATCCACTCTGGCAGCTTCCGGTTCATGCTTACCGGGTAAACGTATAAGAGCTTCCCGCTTCCCCTGTGAACGAAACGGAATCCAGACCCGGGCCTTCGATCCGGCATGGACCGGATACGGTACATGATACTACCGCTTCCGTAACGAGTCCATCGGCCCACGTGAAGTCAAGGGTATAGCCGCCTCTTGCCCGCAGACCCTTCACACTACCCTCACTCCAGCTTGCAGGCAGCGCGGGCAGCAGTCTGATGCGATCCGTGTGACTCTGCAGCAGCATCTCGGCAATTCCCGCGGTTCCTCCGAAATTCCCGTCAATCTGGAACGGCGGATGGTTATCGAACAGATTAGGCAGGGTCGAATGCTCCAGCAATGCCCTTACATTCGTGTAGGCTTTGCTCTCATCCTGCAGTCTGGCCCAGAAGTTAATGATCCAGGCCCGGCTCCAGCCGGTGTGTCCGCCGCCGCTTGCAAGTCTGCGCTCCAGTGTAGTCCGGGCTGCTGCCGCCAGCTCCGGCGTATGCTCCACCGTGAAGGCATCCCCGGGGTATAAGGCGAACAGATGGGAGATATGACGGTGTCCCGGCTCCACCTCTTCGTAATCCTCCATCCACTCCTGAATCTGGCCGTATTTCCCGATTTGCGGTCCAGGCAGACGCTCCAGCGCAGAGAGCAGTTCTTCGCGGAACGCCTCATCCCGGCCGATAATTTCCGCACTGCGGATGCAGGCCTTGAACAACGCTTCAATGATCTGGAAGTCCATGGAGGCCCCGGCGCACAGCACACCCGATTCCCCGCCAGGCAGTTGATACGTATTCTCCGGCGAGACGGACGGGCAGGTAATCAACCGGCCAGCCTCATCCTCTATGAGATAATCCAGCAGGAATTGCGCAGACTCCTTCATGGTATCGTACGCCTGAACCAGATAATAACGGTCCTGGCTGAACTGGTAATGTTCCCACATATGCAAGCACAGCCAGGCCGCGCCCAGCGGCCAGAAGGACGCCGGCAGATAGGTATCCTGCGGAGCGGTATCCGCCCAGATGTCCGTATTGTGATGTGCCGTGAAGCCTCCGCAGCCGTACATCACCCTGGCCGTCACCCGTCCCGGCTCCCGCAGCCGTTCAATCAAATCGAACAGTGGCTCATGGCATTCTGCAAGATTGCAGATTTCAGCAGGCCAGTAATTCATTTGCGCGTTGATATTGATCGTGAATTTGCTGTCCCAGGCCGGGGTGAAGCTGTCATTCCAGATTCCCTGCAGATTCGCTGGCAAGGAACCTGGACGGCTGGAGGAAATCAGCAAATAACGGCCATACTGGAAATAGGTTGTGAGCAGCCCGTGATCCTCCTCCCCCTGCTGAAACCGCTTTAGCCGTTCGCCGGTCGACAGCCCGTGTAGCTGCGGGTTCTCCGGGAGCGTCAGTTCAACCCGCCCATGCAAGCCGCGGTAATCCGCAACATGACGTGCCAGCAGCTCTTCATAAGAGACCCGGCTCAGTTCTTCAAGCTGCCTTTTGGCGTGCAGCGCCGGATCGGGATGGCGGAATGTGGTTCCTGCGGCAAGCAGCAGCGTAACCGAGCTTGCCCCCTCCACAAGCAGATATTCTCCGATGTTGCGGCAGGTGCCGTCTTCCGTAACTGCCTTCAGTACGGCAGCGAAGGAGCTGCCTCCTCGGCCTCCGCATTCTCCGCCCATCACGAGTCCATGGTCCTGCCACTTCTCCGTCTTCTCCAGGTATCTCCAGTTGTGACGGTTGAATCTCGCCTTCAGAGATATTCCATTCTTCCGGTCGGAGGTCAACCGAACCACTATGGCCTGATCCGGGAAGCTCGCAAACAGCTCACGGGTATACCGGACCCCTCCGGTTGAATAGCTCACCCGGGATACGCCGCGCTCCAAATCAAGCTCCCGTCTATAATCCGCAGCCGGCTGCTCATGCCCGCCGAACGACAGCAGCAGCTCGCCCAGCGGCAGATAATGGCGCTGCGCTTCCGGCAGCCCCGTCATCGTCATCGCGGCGAGTTCCTCCGCCTCCTTCAGCTTCCCCTCAAGGATCAGCTTGCGGAGCTTGGGCAGATGAGGCAGCGCGTCTTCGTTGTTGCGGTCACGTGGACCTCCGTACCATACGGAATCCTCATTGAGCTGCAGCTTCTCCTCGGCTACCCTGCCGAAGATCATGGCTCCGAGACGCCCGTTGCCAATCGGCAACGCCTCATTCCATTCCTGCGCCGGTTCACTGTACCATAACCGCTGGCTCTGTTCCATGCTTGTCATCGCTTATTCCGCTCCTTCGCATTTAATCCAGCTCCACCAGTGCCTTAATTACCTTGGACTCCGGATTCAGCCAGCTCTCGAACTGGCCGGTCATATCTTCGAATGAGCAGCGGTGGGAAATATAGCTGTCTACATCAATATAACCGTCAGTAATGGCCCGAATCACCTGTTCAAAATCCTCCCGGGTCGCATTTCTGCTGCCCTGCACGGTCATTTCCCGCGCATGGAAATCTGGATCATTAAAGGTTATATTCCCTTTGACCAAGCCAACATAAGTCAATGTTCCTCCATGGCCAACCAGGCCAAAGGCCCCCTCCATCGAGGAGATGTTGCCGGTGGAATCAATGACATAAGGCAGGAAGTTGCCTTCTGTCAACCCGGATAGCTTCTCCTTCGGTTCGCGCAAGGCACTCACGGTATGCTCCGCCTGCGCCCAGCCCTTGCAGAATTCCAGGCGTTCATCGTTGACATCCATCGCGATCACCTTCGCACCGGCATATCTGGCCATCGCCATCACGCCCAGTCCGATAGGACCGGCTCCGATAACCAGCACCTGATCGCCTGATCCCAGACCAGAGCGCCGAACGGCATGTGCGCCGATAGCCAGGGGCTCCAGCATGGCCGCCTGATCCAGCGTCAGTCCGTCTGTCTTCAATAGATTACCTACAGGTAAGCTCACCCGCTCCCGCATTCCGCCGTCCAAATGGACACCGAACACTCTCATTTTCTGACAGCAGTTCGTTTTCCCGCTCAGACAGGCCCGGCATTGCCCGCAATGCAGATAAGGAATCACACTTACCTGATCACCGGCCCGCAGCCCTTGCGGGTTGTCGCCAATGCGCTCAATCGTCCCGGACAGCTCATGTCCAAGCACACGCGGATAAGTGAAATAAGGCTGATTACCCCGGTAGGCATGCAGGTCTGTGCCGCAGATTCCGATCCGCCGGATACTTACAATGGCTTCTCCGACCTGAAGCTCCGGCTCCGGCAGATCTTCCCGGTATACGAACTTCCCGATCTCCTCACAAATAATTCCCTTCATTATATTCGCTCCCCGTTCCGGCCTTGAGCTACGTTCCACTCCGGCTGGCCGCTCGGCCAGGTTGCACCGTCGACAGGCTTCAGAATGTCCCGTACTTCCGACAGTAATTGTTCATTCATCGGCTCATCCGTCCATTTAATATTGTTGCGGATATTCTCCGGTGTCGCAGTGCTTACAAGTGTTGTCGGAATCTGTTCATTCGCAGTAGAGAACTGGACCGCCAGCTTGGCGATGTCCTCTCCCTTGTCCCGGCAATATTCGGCGGCACGCTGACACGCGGCCTGGATCTCCGCACTCGCCGGATGCCAGTCAGGCACTTTACGGTTGCTGAGCAGACCCATGGAGATAGGCGAGGCATTGATTAGTCCTGTGCCGCAGCTCTCCAGCAGCGGAAGGAGCTGAAGCAGCGTGGTGTCATTCAGCGAATAGTGACAGTAGGACAGGATGACATCCAGGGCGGTCCGCGACAACACGGTCTCGAAGATAGGAAGAGGCAGGCCGGTCACGCCGAAATAACGGATTTTCCCGGATTGCTTCAACTCCTCAAGCGCTGGAATCCCCTCTTCCATCACCTGTTCCAGAGAGCCGAATTCAATATCATGCAGCAGCAAAATATCTATATAGTCCGTTCCCAGACGGCCCATACTCTCTTCGGCGCTGCGGATAATCCGCTCTCTGGAGAAATCAAACTCATCCGAGCCATAACGTCCGGCCTTCGTACTCAGGATGTAGCGGTCCCGCGGAACAGTCTGCAGCGCTTCTCCCAGAACGGTCTCCGCTTTCGTCAGGCCGTAGTAAGGAGAGACGTCGATGAGGTTAATCCCCATATCAAGCGCCGTGTGAACCGTACGGATTCCTTCTTCCTTGGGAACATCCCGGAATACGCTTCCCAGCGATGATGCCCCGTAGCTTAATACGGAGACATCCAGCCCTGTATTCCCCAGCTTTCTGTATTTCATAGCGTTCTACCTCCTGTAGTTTGATATTGCACTTAAGATTTGAACTTGAAGCTGAGTCAGCACTTTAGCGCTTCTTACTATAGTGAATCCAACTTGTAAAATCTCACTGCATTCGCTCCAAAGACCGGCTCCATCTCTTCCGGCGACAGCCGTTCCTGCAGTGCCGTGCGCAAGATCTGAAGGACCTCATCGTAGGTTGCCGCCATCAGGCATACAGGCCAATCGCTGCCGAACATCACGCGCTCCGGTCCGAATAGCTCCAGCACCGCATGGATATAAGCTGTGAAATCCTCCTGTGTCCAGCCCTCCGGACCGGCTTCCGTTACCATTCCCGACAGCTTGCAGCAGATATTCGGGTGCTTCGCAATCTCCGACATCCGGCTTCGCCACGGCTCTAATTGACCCGCTGCAACCTTAGGCTTGGCTAAATGGTCGATGACCCCTCTTAGACCCGGAACCCGATCCAGCAGCTCTATAAGCTGCGGAAGCTGATCTGCAAGAACCAGCAGATCAACGGGTAGATCCTCGTCCGCAAGAAATGAGAGCGCTTCTATATATGGACGGGTCAAAAGCAGGCCGGGGTCCTCCATCTCCTGGATCATCACGCGAAGACCGGTGAACTTCCGGTGCCCGCGAAGCTGCTGATATTGCTCACGGAAGGACGGACTCGCAAGGTCCAGCCAGCCTATCACACCCGCTATGGAATCCGACTGTTCACTCAGTCCCAGGATGTATTCCGTCTCTTCCACGGTAGGCGCGGCCTGTACCACAATCGTGTGGCTAATCCCGTGCTTGTGCAAATGCGGTTCAAGATCGGCGGGCAGATAATCGCGGAACAGCACCGGAATGTCCGGCGTAATCCATCCGTAATCGTCCCTGTCTATCTTCCAATAATGCTGATGAGCATCTATATACATCACAGCACCTCCATTCCACCTTATTTTAAACACCCGATAAAGGAATAAAAATAGCTTAAACAAACAAATCTATACCTTATTTTGATATGATTAGAATAAGAATTGATAGATTTGGCTAAGGAGGCCGCGTCATGGAACCGATCCGCAAGCATTTCGGCAACGAAATGCCGTTCACTCTGCTTCTGGACTACAAGGAAACCAAAAGCCCGCAGCGCGAGCTGCCCGACCATCAGCATGACTGGTACGAAATCATATACGTGTACGGCGGCAAAGGAAGCTTTTTCATTGATCAGACCTTTTATGAAATGCGCCAGGGCGACGTTATCGTTGTTCCCGGAAACACGGTGCACCGGGGATTTCCCGACAACGAGGAGCCGGTGACCTCCTCCGCTGTATTTTTCAGCCCGGGTCTTGTTCTTAACCACACCTACAGCGAGTCCTATGCTTATCTGAAGCTGTTTGACGCTGCCAAGAAGAACAAGCAGTACAAGTATACCCTATCACCTGAACACGCCGGAATTTTACAGAACGATATCGATGCAATCCACAGTGAACGGGAGCAGAGCCACCCGGACGGCGGACAAGCCCTGACGCTGCTGCTCCATCTCACACTGCTTCACTTGAACCGCTACTGCCTGCCGCAGGCCGCCGAGCCGGAAACCTCAAGCGCCTTGCTGCCGGACTGGTTCCGTGAGGCGCTCAGCTATATCAACGATCACCTGGATCAGCCGCTGGAGCTGGCCTCTTTGGCAGGGCGGGCGGCGATCTCTCCGGCCCACTTCAGCCGGGTCTTTAAGCAGCGTCTGGGGATGAATGTGACGGATTACATTGCGACCAAACGGATTTTTGCCGCCAAGGACAGCCTGCTGCAATCCAGCGGCACGATCGAGCAGATTGCCATGGCCTGCGGCTTCGAGAGTATGCCCCATTTCTACCGTACGTTCAAGAGGATTACCAAAGTGACACCGGCTGCCTACCGGAGAAACAGCAGAACTCATTGAGGGATTCAAATTCAGAGGTGCAGGTCTGCTTCCCGGATGGTTACAGCTTCTCCCTCATAAGTTACGATACAGCTTCCGGCATGTCCGGCGATCTCGACAGTAAATTGTCTTACCCCCTGCATACCGGCATACTCTCCTGACCGCTTCCCAATGGTTAAGCTACGGTCCGCTTCGCTCCAGGTCATCAAGATCATGGAATAGGAGCCGTGCTCATAATTGTAATTATCCCCTTCATCTTCATACAGGGTGAAGGACGTATCCTTACCGCCGTATACCTTGAGGCCAATCACAGCATCCGGCTGTTCATCCGTATATTGAACTTCCGGGCCAAGTGGAACAATCGAACCGGCGCGGACGAAGAGCGGAATTGTCTCCAGGTCGGCCTTGGCTTCAATCGTCAGGCCGCCTTCCATCCGTTCATCGCTCCAGTAATCGTACCATTCCCCTGCAGGGAGGTAGACACTGCGCTGCTTACTGATTCCCTCAAGCTCACGCGAGCCGGGACCGTAATACATTGCCTCCGTTACAGGAGCTACCATGAAGGCCGGACCGAACATGAACTGGTCACCGATCGAATGGACCTGCACATCTTCCCGGTAGTCGAAGGCTAGCGCCCGGAACAGGGTATAGCTGCGGTGTGCGACGGCACCGGCCAGTGAGTAGATGTAAGGCATCAGCCTGTACCGGAGCTTCAGATATTTCACAAGTGTATCGTACATCGGCTCTCCCTCTTCTCCGAACTGCCACACCTCTCTTGGCGTATCCGTCCCATGGGAACGGAACATCGGCAGGAAGGCCCCTAGCTGGAACCAGCGGACGTACAGCTCACGGTATCCGAGATCGGCGACGCCTTCGTCATAATCCCCGTTCCAGAACCATTGCTCCTTCTGCTTCTTCACGAAAAAAGCACCGATATCCAGTGTCCAATACGGAGAACCTGTAAGGCAGAAGTTAAGGCCGTCGGCAATCTGCTTCCTCAGCGTCTCCCAATTGGCGGCGATATCGCCTGACCATGTAATCGTGCCGTACCGGTGCTGCCCCGCAAAGGCGGAGCGAGTCAGATTGATCACCCGTTTCTCTGAGGTCGCTGCACGCTGGCCTTCATAGATACCTTTGGAGTGCTGCATGGAATAGGCATTGATCAGCCCCGGATCGAGATAACGTTTGGATTCCGAGGTGTTGATCAGCAGGCGCTGCTCTGGCTCCGGCTTCACCGCTCCCTTCCAGTCCGCTTCAAACGGCTCGGTGCAATCGCACCACCAGGCATCGACTCCGTGGGAGAACAGCCCGTCATTGGCCTGCTTCCAGTACAATTCGCGTGCCTCCGCGCAGAAGGCGTCATAGGTGGCCTGATTGCCGAGAAGGAAGCCGCGTTCGTTCATCTCCTCATGGTTGGCCCCGCCTGCGCCCATAATCGGCCAGATCGATACCATGAGCTTGGCATTCATGGCGTGCAGGCTGTTCATCATCTGCGAGGGGTCAGGGAAACGTTCGGGATCGAAGGTCTTTTGCCCCCACAGATTCCCCGTCCAGGACTGCCAGTCGAGCACGATACAATCAAGGGGAAGCGACCGCTCACGATACTCCTGCACAGTGGCAATGAGTTCTGCCTGGGAGATGTACCTTTCCTTGGACTGTACATAACCGAAGGACCACTTGGGAAGCATTGGCGCTTCTCCGGTCAGGTAACGGATTCCCCCGGTAATCTGATCGAACTCCGGCCCGTAAATGAAATAATAATTCATTTCTTCATCAACATCACTCCAGAGGTAGGAGCCAAAGGCATCATCATGGAAGGTCATGTACGACCCGGAATCTACCAGAATCCCGTAGCCGCGCGTAGACACAAGCACCGGAACAACCGCTTTCATATTCTGCTGGTACAAGTATTGCTGCCGGCCCCGGAGGTTCATCATCCCTTCTTCGTGGGAGCCAAGTCCATACAGGGCTTCACCTTCCTGCCATTCAAATTCCAGCTTCGTATGACAAGCTTCTCTGTCCAGCCTGCGGTTGACCCCTTCGGCTCTCGCGCGCAGACCATCGGCCCCCTGACCGGTCTCAACCGTCTCGGACGAAGCATCGAAGACCGTATGATAGACCTCTGTCCGCTCCAGGGTCTTGCCGCCTCTGGACGGCTCCCGTGTCAGCAGTCTGCCATTCGAATCCCTGTAGCTGAATGCACAGGTCTGTTTGTCCACTTGAATCGTAAGCAGTGCTGTTGATATTTCCAGATGGCCGGTCAGATCTGTGACCTTCCACTCTACACTATCTGCCTCCGGGCGGCTCACCACCATAAGACTCTCTTTCCCGCTTAGCTCTGCATTGAGAGTATACCGGATTCTGGCGATGCCCGGCGTATACATAGCGATATGCATAATCCCCTCTGTAGTCTCCAGCCTTACGCCATCTGTACCGGAGTGTATAGCAATCAGTTTCACAATGGTTCCACCCTTCATTAAGACTTCCTTTGATTATAATGATATTATTATTAATAGCCGTTATCTAACATATATTTGCGCTTTATAGACACAATATTACGATTAGCAGGAGGTAATCATGTACGAACACCGTTACCGCGAGAACAAGCTGCATGGTCAGCCTGAATTCCCGCTTCATATCTACCGGGTGGAGCATCAGGACCGCGTTCATTCGATTCTTCCCGTGCATTGGCATAACGAAATGGAGATCATCTATTTAGCGGAGGGCCGGGCTACCTTCTATGTCGAGAGCCGGGAGTTCACCATTCAGGCAGGCGATGCCCTGATTGTTCACCCGGGAGAACTTCATTCAGGCATGGATACTGTCTCCGGAGGCACCTGCTACTACTCCATCGTGTTCAAATGCTCCTGGCTGTCTTCACCGTATCCGGACCGGGTGCAGGAGCTGTTCCTGGACCCTCTAATGCAGGGGACAACCCGGCTGCCTGCCTTGTTATCTGCTGCGGATGATACCCATATTTCACTGCTCGATCTGGTAAAAGAGCTGCTGAACCGCTATGAGCATCAGTCTGTGGGGTATGAACTGAGCTTGAAGGCTCTCCTGCTGCTGCTCATTGCAGACAGCCATCAATACGGGCTGACCGGGAAGAATCCGGAGCTGGAACCCCGTCAAGGTCGCGAATACAACCGGCAAATCAGGGAAGTGCTGAGCTATATGGAGGAGCATTCCCGTGACAGACTGGATTTGGATCAGCTTGCCTCTGTCGTATCACTTAGCCGCTCGCATTTCTGCAAGTTTTTCAAAGCCCAGACCGGTATGCGCCCGATGGAATATCTGAACTATATCCGCATCAGCCAGGCGGCCAGTCTGCTCCGCAGCGGATCATACAACGTGCTGGAGGCTGCACTTGAGTCGGGCTATCAGCACGTCAGCTACTTCTCGAAGTGGTTCAGGCATTATATGAACATGACGCCTTCGGACTATAAGGCCCGTTATTCTTCCGGGGTGTAGCGGTGGTGCGCTTAGCATAGCTACCTCATGCGGCTTGCTCCCTGCTTCCTGCTTGTAGCAACCAAAAAGCAGCACCCGGGAACTTCCAAGTGCTGCTTGTGTATCAGGCCATATTCAGGAGGTTCTCCGGGTTATTCCAGCGTAAATGAAGCAAACTGGGCGCCGCCGTTGCCGGTGTACGTGAAATACAGCGCCTGAATGCCGTCTGGAATCTCCACTTCCGTAGTGTACTCTTTCCAGACATTCGTGAACCCTACCGGGATACGTCCAAGTGCAGGTCCGTCCCAGGCCGCTTTCACCTCAAACTCGCCGTGGCAATAGCCGCGCACCTTGATGGAGACCCGGGTAACCCCTTCACAATTGAAATATTTGAATCCTGCGGTAGCCGAATCGGTCATATTGGCAATATATCCTGTCTCTTCATCGCCGTCTCTGCCGTCCTGGGTAATCTTCGGGAAACGGCTGTCCATCCAGGCTCCAATCCGGCCGAAACCTCCGGTGTACATCTCCTGATCCTTGCAGAACAAATGGCAGGCCAGATACGCCGGATATTCGCCGCGCCCTTCGAGCGGACCTCCGTTCGGACCGCAGGAGGTAATCTCCACCTGGGGGATTGTGCCGTCTGCGCAGAATTCAATCCGCTCGATACAGCCCTGGCGGGAGAACGCTGTGCCGTTGGTATGGCGATGGTAGAAGATATACCATTCTCCATTAACTTCTACGATACTGCCATGGTTATTGCCGCCATAATACATTGGCTGGTCCGCAGGCTTATACGTATCGATATGCAGATCGCAATTGCTTACAATGACACCCTGATAGACGAAGTCCCGGGTCGGATGCTTACTGGTCGCATAACACAGCTCATGCATCGAGATCGAAGAATAGATCAGGTAGTAGATATCCCCTCTTTTGCGGATGGACGGGGCCTCGAAGAACTCAAAGCCTTCAAATCCGGTTCCCTCGCTGTATGGCTGGCTTGGTGCCACGAACACAGGCTCCTCAATAATCGTAAGCATGTCAGGACCCAGCACGGTAGCCATGGCGCCGTGTCTGGACTTGTCCCCGTATCCGCAGAAGCCGGTGTACAGGTAGGTAGTATCGCCTTCGGTCAATACCCCCGGGTCAAACTGCGGCTCATCGCCTTCCCGTTCGCCCAGACGCGTGCCGTCACCGTAGGTTACATAGCCATAGAATTCATATTTGCCGCCCGGCTTGTCGCAGACAGCCACCGATACGACAGGAACTTTGTCCAGTACATAGTAGAGATAATACCGCCCGTCCGGGCCCTTCGTCACATCCGGTGCGTAGAGGCACATGCTGCCTTCCGGGTTCAGCGGGTCATCCGTAGTCCGGTAGATCACACCTTCATACTGCCAATCGGCTAGATTGTCCTCCGGCGCAGACCAGCAGGCATAGTCATTCAGACAGAAGGCGTGTCCGTTGAACCGGTCATGTGAGCCATACACATACACTCTGCCTTCAAATACATAAGGTTCAGCATCTGGGATATATTCCCAGGATGGAAGATACGGATTGAATCCCTGTTGTTGCGTCATTTCTGTTGTCCTCCTAGTTGTTATATAGAATAAGATGCACTTAAGTTGTGAACTTGAAGCTTCGTCGTCACTGCGGTGAACTTTGGACTTCCGGCCGCTGTTGTCCCCAGATTTCTTGATTTGAACCGCTGTTCGCGGTGGAAATCCGGTGACAGCTTATGCTTACGAGGTAGCTTTCCTGCGGAAAGCTTTCAGGCGGACGCTACCGCTCTTACAGTTCCAAAATTCTCCTCCGCTTCTTTTGCTTTTTGTTTATTTCTTTAGTACCTCTTATATAGATTGCACCGTCACCTGTATAACGCAATCGGCGTAATCCGGGTGTACATCTCGTTCATTGGCTACATCGAGTAGCGGCCTACCCTCGCTGTTAAAATGGACTCTGTGCATCGCCGAGCATCTCGTCCCATGCTTCACCAGCTGCTCTTCCCCGTGATACAGGACTAGCACCGTGCCGTCAACATCCTGGAAGAACGAGTTGTGTCCGGGACCGTAGATCTCTTCCAGTGAGTAGTAAGACAATGCAGGGGTACCGGCTTTGCTCCATGCCCCGGCATCCAGATAATCGCCGCCTCGTGGAATGCTTAACCATCCCACCGCATAGGTATACCCCGTTGCAGCTCCGCCGGAATAAGCAATGTACACGGTATCATCCGTAATCAGCGGATAAGGTCCTTCGTTATTGATCGTGCCCTGAACATTCTCCCAGCCCAGCAGCGGACGCGAGAGCAGCACCGGCTCGCTGGTTAATACCGCCGGGTCCGCTTCATTAACGGTTGCGATATACAGCATGGAGCCGGTGTCCAGCGGCGTTCCGATTCCTTTGCGGTATGACCAGACGACACAGGAAGTCTCATCTGCCTTGAAATAAGTCATATCCAGCGTAATGCCGTTTTCCGTCAAAGGAGTACCGTCCATCCGTCTCACCCGGACTGGAGTGCTCCAATCGGCGGCATTCATAATGTCGCCGCCCTGGTTCAGCTTCATGAGATGGCACTGCGGCCCCCATACTTTGCCGCCTACGGCGAACAGAATGTACAACTCGCCGCCGATGAGATGAAATTCCGGTGCCCAGAAGGTCTGGATGAAATTCAGCTCCTCATTCAGATCCAGAATAACGGCTTCTTGGAAGCCAGGGGCGAATAAGCCCAGCAAGGTATCTGCCACGCGGACATAGATGCCGATATCACCAACATTATCATTGGTGGCAAGGAAATAATACCTGCCGTTCCAAGGGAGGATTACCGGGTCGGCATAGCCGCTTGCCAAGGGGAACGGAAGGTCGTGCGTGACTACCTTACCATGCACGGTATAGGTTCCGGGCACCGTAAAGTCAATACCTTCGGTATCCCAGGCTACCTGCTTGTCTGCCGTGGAGCCGTCAGAGTACACTGCGGTGGCTCTCACCGTTATCAATTCGTCGGCAGAGCGGACACTGACCTGCTCTGCCACGCGGATACCGGTGTTATGCACCGGGGTCCAGGCCCTCTGTACTCTATGGCCGATGGCATAATCCACCGTAATCTCATTCCCCGGACGGGTTCCGGGCAGCGGTTGAGCCGACCGCTCTACCGCAATGGGTTCCGCAGGTTCCGGCGGCGAAATAAGCTCGGGCTTCCGCAGGTCGGCCAGCCGGTTCACATACCAGCAGCCATCGTTATCCTGCCAGCGAATCTCGTATTGTCCGCTGGTGCTGTCGAATCCGCAGACAGCTTCTTGGACGTACCTCTCCCTGTCCAAGGGCACAAGGCCCTGATACTCGAAGCTGATCAGATCCGGCGAAGTCCACAGTAGAATCTGCCCTCTGCTCTCGTCGTCTTCCTCCCCTAAGGCATCTACTCTTACCGCTACAATGCCGAAAGTACCGCCGGATGTGGGGAATACATAGGGATTTTTAAGTCCTTTTTCATGAATCACATCGTCCTCATCCACGGTAGCCATGGCGAATAACAGGCCATAGTTCCGGTTCAGGGGCTGAAATTCGCCAGAGTCATCTGCACAGGCAAGATGAACGCTGTTGCTTAGAGACGCCGTGTAATCCTGGTTCGGCAATCGTGTATAGACTGTAAGCTTCATAGGACCCTGCACCTTATTCATAAGAATATCACCCTTACCTTCATGTTCACCTTATAGCATGTCCCTATCAGTATAGAGAAGCCGCTTAAGCGAAGTCCATGACATATAGACACCTAAGATTGATCTATTCTTAGATTATGGGAAGGCCGCCGGAATCCTCTATAAATTTTAAGGAAAACGCTTTAATCTCTATATCTCCGGTTGTGTTATACTTTGGGCAAATATGATCTACCTGGAGGATGATTATGAGTACTACCACAGAAGGCTCCTTTTATACGCAAAAATACAG
Organism: Paenibacillus sp. FSL R5-0912; assembly: GCF_000758605.1. NCBI lineage: Bacteria > Bacillati > Bacillota > Bacilli > Caryophanales > Paenibacillaceae > Paenibacillus > Paenibacillus sp. FSL R5-0912. The sequence goes on along the minus strand of NZ_CP009282.1, from coordinate 2,958,624 downwards.
AAACCTGTTCCTTGAGAACGGCCTGTCGTCCGAGGCCATTGCGCAGAGACTTGAAGATACCTGGAACGAGCTTTTCTATGGCGCTCCCGGGGTCCGAATCTACCATCCTATGGGTGACGATAAGGGATATATCGTAGATACCGGCAATACCGATGTGCGTACCGAAGGCATGTCCTATGGGATGATGATGGCAGTTCAAATGGATAAAAGGGAGGAATTCGACCGGCTCTGGAAGTTCGCCAAGGTCTATATGCAGCATACGGAAGGCCGCTATAAGGATTATTTCGCCTGGCACTGCAAGCTGGACGGCACGCGGCTGTCTCCCGGTCCGGCACCGGACGGTGAAGAGTTCTTCGCCATGGCGCTGTTCTTTGCGTCGGCGCGCTGGGGCGACGGCGCCGAGCCGTTCAACTATTCTGAGCAGGCCAGAATCATTCTACGCGCCTGTGTGCACAAAGGCGAAGACGGAGAAGGCGATCCCATGTGGGATCCTGCAACCCGGCTGATTAAGTTCATTCCCGAGACCCCTTTCAGCGACCCTTCCTACCATTTGCCGCATTTCTATGACCTATTCGCTCTCCAGGCGGATGAGGCGGACCGGGCATTCTGGAAGGACGCGGCAGCCAAAAGCAGAGCCTATCTGCATAAAGCCTGCCATCCCGAAACCGGTCTGTCGCCGGAATACGCTAATTATGACGGGACTCCGGCTGAACCCCAGCCGCATGGGGACTTCCGCCATTTCTTCAGCGATGCGTACCGGGTCGCCGCCAATATCGGGCTAGACTATGAATGGTTCCGCTGTGACCCTTGGCAGGTCGGGCAGTCTAACCGGATTCAGGCGTTCTTCCGGGACATAGAGCCTGCGGATTACCGGCGTTATACTATTGACGGACAGCCGTTTGACGAGCCTTCCCTCCATCCCGTCGGCCTGCTGGCAACCCTGGCTATGGCCTCGCTTGCTGCCGATGGACCGGATGCCGGACCTTTCGTCAAGCGGTTCTGGAATACTCCGCTGCGCACCGGGGAGCGCAGGTATTATGACAATTGCCTGTACTTCTTCACTATGCTGGCGCTGAGCGGAAACTACCGGATTTATTTATAGTAGATTCCTATATAGCTGGAGCCGGGATAAAATCCATGGGGCTTACCGTGACTGCAGAGAATGTTTGACTTCCGGTCGCTGTTAGGTTCGTATTTCCTGATTTAAACTGCTGTTCGCAGTAGAAATACAAACCTAAAGGCGAACGCTATCGCTCCTACAGTTCAAACTTCTCTTCCGCCACTTCACCCTCATGGTATGTTATAAATCTCAAGCCATAATAGCTGCACACCAAAAATCGCTCCCCGGGAACATCCCGAAGGAGCGATTCTTTTATCCATTCAACCGCTGATCATATCCGTACGGTATTCCTGCGGCGTAGTTCCGGTCCACTTTTTGAACACCCGGGTGAAGGATTGCGGGGTCACATAACCGATTAACGAACCGACCTCCGCGACCTTCAGCTCCCCTCTCTTCAGCAGGTCCTTGGCCTGGCGGATTCGCATGTCTTCAATGTACTCGGACAGATTTATTCCGCGTTCCTGCTTGAACAGTCGGGACAGATAGGAGGGATTGAAATGGATCACATCCGAGAGCCGGACCAGCGACAGATCCTGGGTAAGATTCTCTTCGATATATAAGCAGATTGTATCAATGACCCCCGCTGCCCGCTTCTGCTCCCCGCTCTTCCTGACCGAGAACAGAAACTCTGCCGTATCCCGCAGATAACGGAACGCTTCTCCCAGAGTACGGTGGACCTCCAGCTGCATCAGACCGCTCACGCCTATCGCCTCATCGGCTTCCCAGCGGTTGATATACGACATCAGCATCAGGGCAATCGTGTAATACAGCTCGGTGAGATAAGGATTGCATCTTCCCCGGTCCTGCCCCGCCGGTCCGGCCATCTCCCCGAACAGCTGAAGGAACTCCTCCTTGCGGCCTGCCTCCAGATGCGCAGCCAAGGTATCCACCTTGTCCCGCAGGAACCGGTCACGGCCGGGGTCCGGCACAGCCGCCTCATTCAGGTTCACCCTCTGCACCATCCGTTCCCCGTCACCCGCGCGGTAATGCTGCACCTGTCTTGCCTTGTCGTACAGCATGGGAAGCCTGGCCCAATGCGACTCTTCTGCACTGAGGGTAATGGCAATCCCGACCTCCAGCGACTCCCGGCAGGCTTGTTGAATAAGCTCGAAGGTACCCTCCAGAAATTTGCCCAGTTGTTCAAAAGTCTCCGCCCTATCCAGATCCCTTGACTGCTCAGGCTGAATCAGCCAGATCAGGTCGCCGTACCGGTCGATGACCCCGAGGCTTACCGTCCGCTCCTTCAGCAGCTTCTCCGACAGGAACTTAACCGCAAGCGCTGTCTCCTGGCGGTCGGAATAGGTCCGGGAGGACTCAGGATCACTTATGCTGCCCAGTGCGATCAGCATAGGCTTTGAAGCATCCAGCGGAATCTGCAGCCGACTGAAGTCCTCCGCCACCTCCTGATCCATTTTGACACTGTGAATCAGATGGCGGAAGTAATCTCCCTGAGCCAAGGTCTCCAGCGTGTTAAGCTGCTCTTTGGACTGACGGATCAGATCATTGACCTGCATCGTGTCCTTCAGCTCCAGAAGCGCACGTTTGACCGCCTCAATCAGCTTCGGATAACCTTCATTCTTGAGCACATATTGAACGCCCGGAGCCTGTATCGCCTGATAGACGTAATTGAAGTCGCTGTGTCCAGTCAGGAACACGATTTTGCACTGTGGCCAGCTCTTGCGAATATGCTCCATCAGCTCCAGCCCGTCCATTTCAGGCATACATATATCGGACAGAACGATATCCACCCGGGTGCGGTGTAACAGATCCAGCGCCTCCTGGCCCGAATAAGCCTTGTAGATGTCCAGACCCAGGTCCATTTTGCCAAAAATAACCGCCAGGCCATCGGTAATAATCTCTTCATCGTCAACGATCATCAGCCTGTACACCCGTATGCTCACCTCCAGCTCTAAGAAGGATGGTCACCCTGAGTCCGCCCAGTGCACTCCGCTCAGCGAGCAAGCCGCTCTCTTCCCCGAAGGTAATGCGAAGGCGCCGGTGAATGTTCACCAGTCCGGTCGTCTCTGCCTGCTCCTGACACACGTTAAGGGAATTATTCAATTGTGCCAGCGTCTCATCTGTGAGCCGGTCTCCGTTGTCCTCCACGATCACACGGATTTCAGAGCCCTCTTGCTCAAAGCGGACAATGATCAAGCCCTTTGCCGCTTTCTTTTCCAGACTATGCTTGAACGCGTTCTCCACAATCGGCTGGACAATCAACCGGGGAACGGACACCCGCTTCAGCTCCTCGGACAGGGGATCGAAGCGGACCCCGATCCGCCGGGAGAAGCGCATGGCTTGAATTTCTGTATACATCCGCGCATGATGAATCTCCTGTTCCATGGTGACCAGATCGGAAGCGTTCCGGGTCACAAATTGGAAGTATTCGCCGAGCATGGTCGTAAGCTGTTCGATCCGCTCGGTGTCGCCGGTCTTGGCCATGGTATTCAGAATGAAGAAGCTGTTATAGAGAAAATGCGGATTAATCTGTGACTGCAGCTGCTTCAGCTCTGCCCGCTGCGCCATGATGGTCTGCTTATACACCTGATCGATCAAGGACTGCAGATTGCTTACCATCTGATTGAAGCGGCTGTACAAATACCGGAATTCATCCCTCGATTCATGCTTAATATGAATATCCAGATCTCCCTGCTCCATTCTCCTGAAGCTCTTCACCAGCGTCAGCATGGGCTTATGAATGAACTTGTAGGTGGACAGCGCAAAGGCAATGATGATGGCAAGCGCAGCTACGGCAAATACCCAGGCCCAGGTGTAGAATTTGCTTAGCGGGGTCTTGATGATGCCTTCCGGGATCATCCGGTAGATGGACAAACCCAGCTCCTGGGATCCCGCCTGGACAATATAATAAGGTGCCCCTGCAATCCTTAGTCGCTCCCCGGAGGCAACTGAGCGGATCTTGGGGGAGTACTGGGAAGGGTCCGACTGGGCCAGATCTCCCGTTACACTGGACAGTGCAAAGCTTGCACGGTCTGAGAGCAGCAGCGTACCACTGCCCGGATAGGTGTTGAATTGGCCCAGCGCCGCCCGCAGCTCCTGGGTGTCCAGCTCGATCTCAACTGTCAAAAGCGGCTCTGCCCCCTTGATGCCCCGCTGCTTCATCGCACTAAGATACAAGCCTCCCTCCCATTCAATCACCTGGGACCCGCGGTCTCCGAAGACCGAACGAATCTCGCGGAAGCGCTTCAGCTCGATCTCACGTACGCCGCCAACGGACGAGACGGTTCTGCCTATAGTCATGATATGAACCCTTACGTCCTTAATATACGTACTGCTGTTCTGCACGATGAACAACCGCTTCATCAGCGAATTCAGGTTCTCCGTACGGTCAATGGTCGGCAGCGTCTCCCAGGTCAGCGCCAGCTTGTTCAGATCCTCATCCTCCAGCAGGCTGTATTGCAGCAATTTCATCCGCTCGATCTCATTCTCCATATCACTCAGATAGAATACCGTCTGGGCACTGGCTGAGCTTCTAATGTCCACACTTGCGGTTTGCACAATCCATTGATACAAATAGACGGCAAAGATAAGAATAGGCAGCATAATCAGCAGAAAGGTCACAATCATCCGCAGAAAGATCGTATTGCGCAGTGAGAAATCCTTTTGGAACAACAATGCCCAGGCCTCCAAGAATCATTTTCCACCATTATAGCCTGAATTCCGGGAGATCCGCAGGCTGCTGCATAACTTCACTGAGGTCAGCCTTTGACACTGCCGAGTACAATCCCCTTCACGAAATACTTCTGCAGGAACGGATACGCCAGGATAATCGGCAGGGAGCCGAGGAAGATCTGGGAGGATTTGAGCGTCCGGTCCGAGATCAGCGCCAGGTCCAGCATCGCGTCACGTGACATGTTCGACAGATTCTGCTGGATGACAATCGTCTGAATATAGCTCTGGAGCGGATAATTGGCCGGATTCCCCATGAGCAGCAAGCCGTCAAACCAGCTATTCCAGTGCTCAACCATCGAGAATAAGGCAAGTGTAGCGAGCGCAGGCTTGGAAATGGGTACAAAGATGGACCACACGGTCCGGAAATGGCCTGCCCCGTCAATGAGCGCCGCTTCTTCAAGCTCCTTCGGAATCTCCCGGAAGAAGTTCAGCAGCAGCACCACACTGAACACCGGAACCGCACCGGGCAGCACAAGCGCCCAGATCGAGTCTAGCAAGCCGTACTCTTTAATGGTCGTATACCAGGGAATCAGTCCCCCGTTGAACAGCATGGTAACGAAAAAAGCCCAGGCATACACGCTGCGGAACCGCAGGGCATGTGATTCTTTGGATAATGGATACGCCACCAGAATGGTCAAAAGCAGATTCAGCGGAGTTCCGATGCCGATTCGGGTCAGGGAGACAAGCATCGACTGCCAGAATTCAGTGCGGCTCATCGTATACATATAGGAGGCCAGTGTGAAGTCTACCGGCCAGAGCCTGACATACCCTGCGGAAGCCGCTGCACTTGAGCTGAAGGATACCGCTACAATATGAATCAGAGGCAATATACACAGCAGTGAAACCATGATTAGAACGGCTGCATTCAACACCGCAATCCAGTCCAGGCGTTTCTTGGGGCGAATGGGAGTCCATTCCGCCTGCTTAGGCGTAAGCCGTTGCTCCATGGGTACTCCCTCCTCTAAAAGATCCGGTATTTGGCAAAACGGTAAGCCAGGAAATAGGAGCTGGAAATTAAGGTGAGCGAGATGATTGATTTAAAGAAGCCGACAGCGGTCGCCACTCCATACTGTGCATCCAGCAGACCGATCCGGTAGACAAAGGTGTCCAGGATATCCCCGCTCTCATAGACCTGCGGACTGTACAGATTAAAGACCTGATCGAATCCCGCATTCAGCAGCTGTCCCAGACTGAGCACCGACAGCAGAACGATAACCATGCGTATACCCGGAATGGTAATATGCCAGGTTTTGTGCCAGCGGTTAGCTCCGTCAATGGTAGCTGCTTCATACAATCCGGGATCAATCCCCGTAATCGCCGCCAGATACACAATGGTGCCGTAACCGAAGTTCTTCCAGACATCCGAAGTGATCAGCGTGAAGGGGAACCAGTCATTGTCGCCCAGGAAGAAGATCTTGGAGACGCCGAACCACCCGAGAAATTCATTAACGATCCCGCCCGAAGGGGACAGAATATCAATCAATATCCCCCCAAGCACGACCCAGGACAGAAAATACGGCAGATAGATCGCGGTCTGCACGGACCTTTTGATCCAATTACTGGTCAGCTCGTTCAGCAGTATTGCGAATACAAGCGGAATAATCAGACCCAGAATCAGCTTGAGACTCGAAATAAACAGCGTATTCCACAAGACCTGCGTGAAGCTCGGCAGATTCATCACATATTCGAAGTTATCCAGGCCGATCCACTTCTGATCTCCGAACAGCCCCTTGGCCGGAATGAACTTCTGGAAGGCAATCATGACACCGGCCATGGGCACATAAGAGAACAGGATAATCATCACCAGACCCGGCACAAGCATCAAATGAAGCGGCAGTTCTTTTCGCAGCTTTGCTCTCATCGTTATCCTCCGGGGCACATCATTTCTTAGTCGATTCGTACCATTCATTGACCTCTTGCGTAATCTGATCCCCGCCCAGCTTCTGCCAATCCTTCACAAACTGGTCGAACTTGTCGATAGGATCACCTAAAATAATTTTGACGAATATTTCATTCTGCTGCTTTTCAAGCGTCGTTTTGCGCTCGACCATGGTCGGTGTCGGAGCGCCGACGAACTTCTCCTGCAGGAACTGGTCATTCTTGATGTACTGGTCAGCTATTCCCATGGAACCTTGCTCGCCATAGATCCGCTCCCAGCCCCATAGAGAGAAGCCCTCCGTTGAACCTGAAGCATAGGACTCCAGCTTCCCCTGGATCGTCTTGGCTTCGCCTTTCAGGGTGGAGAAATCACCGGCCTTGCGGGCAGCATCAATTTCACGGAAGGCGTCCACATTCTTCGTTACCGGATACGGTGTAACTGGAGACAGCTGCCAGACACTCTCCGCTTCCGGCGGTGCATAGTACTTGTCGAATTCGGCCGTCTCGCCCCAGTTCTTCTCCACATGCAGATTGAACATTTTGATTACAGCTTCAGGGTGCGGAGCTCCCTTCTTGACCGCGAAGAAGCGGGTGGTGCTGAATTTAAGCGGCACCTTCGGCGTATCGCCCGATTCCGAGACAATCGGGAAGGCCTGCCATTGCGCCTTGGGATCATTGTCACGATTAAGCTGCAGCGGCCAGATGGAATTCCATTGCTCCCCGTACTCCATCCCGATCTTGCCTGCGGAGATCAGCTCAGAGACCTTGCCGCCGTCCTTGACCCCGAACTCCTGGTCGAGCTGTCCCTTCTTGGCCATATCCTGGAGCACCTGGAGCGCTTGCTTCACTTCAGGCTGAATGCTGCCATAGACCAGCTTGCCGCTGCCGTCATCCACCCAGATATTCGGGTAAGCATTGTACCCGGCCATGAAGCCTTCCAGCCCCATTGCCCCTCCCCACAGATCCTTGGTGATGCCGAGGCCCATGGTATCCTTCTTGCCGTTCCCGTCCGGATCCTTCTCCACGAAGGCTTCGGAGATGGCAAGCACATCCGCCATGTTCTTCGGCGGCTGCAGTCCCAGCTTCTCCAGCCAATCGGTACGAATCCAGATGTACATCGACCGTTCAATGGAGGATTCCAGGCTCGGAATCGCCATCAGCTTCCCGTCGAAGGTCGCCGCGTCGAATACACTCGTCCCTTCCCCGGCGAGCACCTTTTTGGTGAACAGGGAGGCGTACTTTTCATATAGCGCCGTCATATCCTCAATCTGGTCTGAATCGGCCAATTGCTTGAGCTGTGTGGCGTTGACCGGAGTCACATCCGGCAAGTCGCCGGAGGCCAGTGTGACATTGATCTTCTGCAAATATTGATCCGAGGTCTGGCTGCCCTTCACAATCCAGTTATACTTGATCTTGATTCCGAGCTGATCCTCGTATAACTTGGTCCAGCGGTTGTTATCAATCGTCTCATCCTTCAGCACACCAAGCACGTTATTCTCTACCACATCGCTGAGGTCTCTGACGAACGACACTTCGATCGGAGGATCATATTTCCCGAGCGGGCTCTCATCGACGGATGCGCTTGCCTTCGGATCATTGCCGGCTGCCGCTTCCTTGCCGCCGTTACCGGATTCTAACTTGCCCGAGCAAGCGGACAACAGCAGTGCAGACAGGAGCAGTATTGAAGTGCTTTTCAGCCATACCGAACCATTCCTTGTACCTGTGTTCATAGTCAACCCCCAGTTCAAATAGTACAGATTTTATTTGGTTACGCTTTCATTATGGGGGAGGCATCTATTTATTGACAACGCTCACATTTTTACTTCACTTATCCGGCATTGACACAATACCTGATGCGGTACTTTAAACTCAATTTGCCCTCATCGCAATTGGCTTGGGTTTGGTGTCCGGCTCAAAAGTCCCTTTGACCGCCGGTTCGTCACAATCCTCCGCATCCCTGTGATAGATTTAACAAACGAGCCGAGAAGGTTCTGCTGTTCGATGCCTTCATTATGGGGGGCATTATCCAAAACCCTTGACGAAATAATATTATTATACTATTACTGAAACTATATTAAGCTTTGGAAGCTATAGGAAAGGTGAAACGGCAACAACATGCGAGCTTATTATTTGCCTAATTTATCGGAATTCCGTTTTTTCTGCTTTCCGCATTGCGTGGGAAACTACATCCGGCCGTACGACCATAACGTGAACCGGCCGAATGGAATCAGAGATTTCAGTTTGCATTATATCGCCAGTGGAAGCGGGGTGATGCTTTTCTTCATTTCCCGAACGACCGTATGCGTTATTACTGCTCCGAAGAGGACCTGTAGAATATATTCCAGATTCAGTTTAACGGTCATGCGTTCCCGGCTTACTTTCTGGAGAACCGGTATTCCGGGTCGTCAATCTGGATCCAGAAGTATGATTCTCTGCTGCAGTCGGCCTTTGAAGATTTATTTCATGAAATTGAACACTATAATTTCTTGCGCCCTTCCCGGAGCACCAATCATTTGGACAAAATAACCGAACTGTTGCCCGAGATGCACAAAAAAGCCCACCTTCCATTCGAGCTGGAATTGCGGGCCGGGAAGGCAGGGCTAACGCCCAATTATTTCTGGAGTCTGTTTAACAAAGCAACGAGAATCACGCCGGAGGAATTCCGCGAGATTCATTAAATCCGATACCCTGCCAGGAGGAGAACGTGATGGCTCTTATCCACTATGTTGAGTGCAATACTTCACACGCTGGTAATTTCGTTATTGATGTTCCCGTAGGTTCTCATTGGCTGCTTGTTATTACCAAGACTCCAGCAGAGTTCTGGGTACATGGCGGACTTAAGCTCTATCCCGCTCACAATGTAATCCTCTATCGTCCACAGCAAAAAGTCTATTACCGGGCCAGCGCCGGTCATTTCGTCAATGACTGGATCCGCTTCGAATCCAATGAACCCTATATTACGGAGTCTCCGCTTCCTTCGGGTGTGCCCTTTGCGTTAAATGACCCTGACTACTGCCAAAAGCTGCTTGAGCTGATGGTCAGCGAACACAATTTCGACCGGAATTGCAAAGAATCCTCCATCGATTATCTGCTCCGGACCTTGTTCAACAAACTGTGGGAATCCTATTTCCAGGATAATATTACACCTCAATACTACAAATTGCTGAAGCTGCGCACGGCTATTCAAGGCAACCCCGGAGACTACTGGACTGTTTCAAAAATGGCTGATTTTCTCTGCATTAGCCCAGGCTATCTCCAGAGCATTTACAAAAAAAGCTTCGGAATCTCCTGTATGGATGATGTCATCAGCAGCCGGATCCGCATGGCGAAGGAATACCTCATTTACAATGCCCAGAGCATTGCCGATGTGGCTTCACGGTGCGGATATCAGAATGTGGAACACTTCTGCCGGCAATTCAAGCAAATGACCGGGCTTACGCCGAGAAATTTCCAGAAGCAGGCCAAACGCTAGCATGGGAGACCTCCAATCAAACCGGTTTATTCGCAGTTCTTGAAATATTGCTGAACCAGGAAATCCATCATGGCCTCCGGTTGTTGTCTGGAAAACTCCGCCTTGTCTGCAAACAGCATCCCGTACGGCGCGTCCGGGGTATACGGTTCCCACCGGGGTAACTCCGCTCCTGTGGAGTCTGGGCCGTTCGGGTCTCCGGAACGGATGAAATGGGCCCAATAATTGCACATCTGCCGGGCCAAATCATAATGCTTGCCAACAAAAGGCCTCCAGCATTTGGCAAGCGTCTCGAAGAAGAACCAGAGATCCACAGAGTGGAAGGTGCCGGGATTATCCCAGCCCGGTATTTCAGCATCGAAATTATAATAGTAAAGCGGAGTTTCGCTGCCGGTGTCGGCATTGGCCCGCGCAGCAATGCGAATCGCATATTCTATTCCGCTAACCGAAGCTCTCTGTCTGGCTTCCTCTATTGGAACAGTCTGATCCCCGCAAAGCTCGAGAAATGTACCGGCATCCTCACCGAACATATCTGCGGCCAGCTTCTTGAGCTCGTCAAATGTTACGGCGCCAGGGGTGCTAAAGAACTCCGAGGAGGTATGGCCCAACATTACCGGCACCTTCAAGCGCTTGTTCTGAAGAAACAAATCGAACGGGTTGCCTGTTTGGAATCTCTGGTCTGCGACCGTGCCCCAGAATGCCCCGTACTCCACGGCCTTGTCCCGAAGATAGACCGCATCCAGCTGCCGGGCTTCTGCAAGCGAAGATACGCCCAGGTAATTGAAGAACCGGGTACCGTCATGCTCAGCCTCCTGCAGATCACTGCGGTGAGGAGGCAGCAGGGTTCCCGGATACAGCTTCGTGAAAATCCCGCTTTCAACAATCGCCCTCTGAAAAAGACCTTCGTTCTGGGGTGAAGTCAGCTGGCTCATGACACTCCCGCCGCCGGCAGACTGTCCGCCGATGGTGATATTGTCCGGATCGCCTCCGAATGCCGCAATATTGCGCTTCACCCAGCGGGTCGCTGCCTGTTGATCGAGGTTGCCAAAATTGGCTGGCGCCTCCGGCGCTTCCGCTGTTATTTCGGGATGGCAAAGAAATCCGAAAGCATTCAGACGGTAGTTGATTGTCACTACCACTATGCCTCTGCGTGCGATACGTTCGCCGTCAAATTCCATCTCAGCCGGATGGCCTACCTGCAGACCTCCGCCAAAATACCATACGAATACGGGAAGCTTCTCGCCCGGATGTTTAGCTGGAGTCCACACATTCAGGTACAGACAATCCTCGCTCATCGCAATGTCCGGTTCTACGGCCCATTCGCGGGTATAGATGTTATTATCATCCAGCTCTTGCCTTACCTGCATGGAGACCGGTGCGAACTGGTATGCATGCAGCACACCCTCCCAGTCTGCAGCCGGCTGTGGCGCCCGCCAGCGGTTGTCGCCTATAGGCGGAGCAGCGAAGGGTATCCCCTTGAAGCTTGTTATCCGGGGATCGGCTGCCGGCAGTCCCTGGACCGTCCCGTTTTCAACTTTTGCTATTCTAAGCATGTTCCCGACTCCTTTGTGAAGGTGAATGCGTTTTCAATAACTAACTTATACTACAAATTCTAATTTACCGCCCTATCGAAAACAATGATCTAAGCCAAATCATAATTGATGTATCCTAACATTCGAGTGGATCAGAGTTTATGCTATTTTGTACTCCAGACGATTTCCCCTGCTTTATTGATCAGATATGCGGATTGTTCATTGTTGATATCTTTGAACCCTTTGCCTGCTCCGGCTTTGAAATCCCGTACATATGAGAAAGAAGGCTTTACGATCACATCGCCCGCCACATTTTTGAAGCCGTACCCGCCGTCCTTATAAGAAATCATGCCATCGCCATACCCATTAATTTGATCGGCACCTGGAATGGCATTAATATTCCCATTAGCATCAACAAGCCGCTGTGTATAATCGTATTCTCCTCCGCTCAGCGTCAGCAAAATATAACCGTCATGGAACTGCCCTACAAACCCATTACCAGTACTGAACTCAGGCTTCAGAATCAACTTTCCTTTGGTATCGAGGAGACCGCTTTTGCCGTTCAATACCGCGGTAGCCACGCCTTCAGAAAAGGAGCTGGCGGATTCATATATCGGCTTGATTGCCCATTTCCCCTTGGTGTCGATAAAGCCCGTCCGGATGACGCTTTTACCGCCGATTGTTGTCCGTACCGTAACTAGAGCAAGGCCATTAGAGAAAGACTCACTTTTCTGCAACCCCGATACGCCTGGTATAACTATTGTTCCATTGTGGTCGATATAAAAGGTCTTGCCTCCGGCCACCTTCGCGAGCCCATCCGAGAAATCATACACACGGCTGTAAATGGCCGGAATGACGATCTTTCCTGCACGGTTCATAAAGCCCATTTTCACGGAAAAGCCGCCGCTTCCCGTCTTGACCATATCCTTAAACCAGGCCAACCCCTCATAGAACTGTCCCACTTGATAATGCGGCGTATCTAACGCCAGTTCTCCTGCCCGGTTCATGAAGCCAGCCGTATAGGCGGATGTCTTCACCGGAAGCAGTTCTTCATAACCAAAGTCATACACCGGAGTATTGGAAGTCCGTAGTTGCTCCTGCCCCTGATTATTAACAAATACCGTTTTGCCCTTATCAATGAAGTTGAACCAATACTGCTGCTCCAGCTGCTCCAGCTGCTCCTGGGCATCGCCTGACACGGGACGAAGCTGAATCAGATTTGTCCCGGGAACTGTAGAGTGTCCTTGACCGCCCATGGCTCCTGCCAGCGCCAGATCAATAAACCATGCACCGTTGTAGTTGCGGGGAATCTGCGCCATCAGCTGCGTTTTCGAACCGCCGTCATCATCGAGCAATGCTGTTTTGGTGCCCAGCCGGATTACGGCTCTGTGCCCTTCCGCATTCTTAAGCACAATTTCCTTATTGCTTACGGACACAAAGGTATAGCCAAACCGCTCCGCTATCGGGCGCAGGGGCACCATAACCACTCCGTCAATCTCAATTGGCCCCTCCAGAAAAAATAAATGCTCGCCCTGGTCAAACACCTCCCAGCGGTCCGCATGGGCATATGCGCTGCCAAGCCCGAAGAATGCGGCCAGCGCGAACAAACCCGCTGCCAAAACTGCCGCCAGCCGGTGATTCTGAATAAACGAACGATGTGAGTATATAGAATAAATCCCCCTGTGAAATGCTCCGAATGGATGATACTGGAATCTATTCTTTTAGACGCGAGTGTTGTGGATTAGTTGCTGAGTTACAATAAATCCGGACTACCCGTATGGAAAAGAGTCAGAATAAACAATATACTAGCTATACAGTAATTGTTGAGGTGAATATCAAATGGATGAAATCGATGAATCAAAACAACTTGTGTTACAAATCGGCAGTGCCTTGAAAAGGTACAGAAAAGAAAAAAACATGAGTCTGGAGGATTTAGCGGAATCAACGGGCGTAAGCAAACTTACTCTGGGGAATATCGAACGCGGCGAGACCAATCCGACTTTGGCGATGATATGGAAAATTTCAAAAGGCATCTCTTTACCGCTGTTGGCCTTGTTCAAATCAGAGGACCCCGTTAGCTTGTACCGGGCAGGCGAAGGACTCCGGTTTTCGAATGACAATAAGAATTGGAGCATAGAGCCCGTCTTCAAAAATGCCAGCAATGATATTGAAATGTGCCGGGCTTATTTAAATCCTAATAGTTCTTACCATCCTGAAGGTCATCATGTAAATACAACTGAAATTGCAACAGTAATGACGGGTTCTATTGAAATTCAAGTCAATGGAGAGCGTTACACCTTGAATCAATATGATACAATCAGTTTTCGTGCAGATAGTCCTCACTCTTATACCAATAATACGAATAGCGAAACAGTACTCCATATAGCCTTGAAATACGGTTTCTAAAAATAAAGATAAATCTCCACTATAATATGCAACTCTGTATTCCATTTATATATGGGAACGCAGGGTTGTATTTTTGTTATTATCGAATGTAATAATTTTAAACATCAAGGAATTTAAATTCTTCAAAATCAGTAATTATAAAATACTTATTGTTAATTTTAATATATTATAATATACTTTTAATGTCCGCGCGGATAATATAATATATTTTTCTGGTAGGAGAATGAAGAATGCCGAATAAAAAAATTTCACCATCATCTATTGGGCTACTAATACTCGGCATTATCATTATTGCAGCTAATTTACGTGCTCCCTTAACCTCAGTCGGTCCTTTAGTAAGTCTTATCAGGGATGACGTTCATATTTCTAATACTTTAGCGGGCCTCTTAACAACGGTACCTCTGATTACCTTTGCTATATTATCGCCTCTAGTGCCAAAACTGGGACGGAAGTATGGAGTGGAACTTTTAATCTTGATTGCCCTGATCTTTTTGACTGTTGGTATTGGAGTACGTTCTTTATCTGGCGCTGTAAATCTGTATATTGGAACAGCAATTCTCGGATTCGCTATTGCCGTTTGTAATGTATTATTACCGAGTCTAATCAAACGTAATTTTCCTGACAAAATCGGTTCGATGACTGGTATTTTTGCAATTTCAATGAGTTTATCCGGAGCCGTCGCATCGGGAATCAGTGTACCGCTAGCCGCGAATGCTGGTTTGAAATGGCAGGGCTCCTTGGGAATATGGGGAATCCTAAGCTTTATATCAATTCTCTGCTGGTTACCTCAAATGAGAAACCATACAAAGCAAACAGCCCCGACGAGTCAACTGCATGCGGGCAATGATGTGAATGTTTGGCGTTCACCTCTTGCATGGCAAGTGACCCTGTTTATGGGTATGCAGTCCATGATTTTCTATGTACTGATCGCTTGGTTGCCTGAAATTCTACAACAGCAAGGCATTGACTTAAACCAATCAGGATGGTACCTCTCAATTATGCAATTGGCGCTGCTTCCATTTACCTTTATTGTCCCTGTTATTGCCGGGCGCATGTCAAACCAGCGCTCCCTGGTGGTCATCACAACCATTTTACTTTTGACAGGAACGCTCGGAATGCTTTATGGAAGCTCTAATATCATTTTGTTGTGGATCATAATACTCGGTATTGGTGGGGGCTTCGCCTTTAGCTTATCCATGATGTTTTTCGGGTTACGTACTCATAACGCGCAGCAGGCAGCAGAACTGTCAGGCATGGCGCAATCGGTCGGATACCTTCTTGCCGCAATCGGTCCTGCCCTTATCGGTTATCTGCATGATGCCACAAATAGCTGGAACCTGCCGCTCTACATTCTGCTTGGAGCTTCAGTCCTACTCTTCATAGTCGGTATAGGAGCAGCAAGTAACCGTTTTGTAGGCAGCAAGTCAAGTCAACGTGGCTAATGCCGGCCACAAGGCTTCACCTTTGTAGTAAAGGAGAACATGCTGATATTCTTGACCTAAATAGATAAATGATTCAAAACCAATAAACGGTATTAATAAGGGTTATATACCAAACAAATCCTTATTATGGTATATAATGAATAATATTGAGATTATATAGCGCTTTTGAAAGGAGGTTATTTCATATTCAGGTACTAACAATTTTCATAAAACCCTATGAGTATGGAGGTAAATGAATGATGAAAAAGAACGGTTTCAGAAAAATAGTATCCCTTGGAATTATTCTATGTTGTTTTTTTCTTGGGATCGGGTCAGCATATGCATATAATTTTGTACATGACGCAGGCTACAGGCCGCATCCTTCCAGCGGCGGAGCGATTGTCGTAAGACCATTCAATGGGTTTGATTCAAATAGTATTACCGCAATGCAAAATGGTGCATCGCAGTGGAATGCTGCAGGTGCAGGAACTCTAATAAGTATTGGTGCCACATCTACTAATACTGCATATCCCAATGATAACGATCTTAATCAAGTTACGCGCGGGGAACGGGGAACAAATGAGTACCTGCAACAGACACATTATACAACAAGTGGATGGGTATACGATGGACTTTGGCCTAGGAAAGCTTTATACGAAGCTGATATAGACGTAAACGTATCTCATCCCTGGTCTAATAATCCTGCAGGTCATCCGGATTTTTATGATGTTGGAAATAGTTTCACACATGAACTTGGTCATTTGCTTGGACTTGATCATTCAACCGTTGCTGGCGCCACTATGATATCCGGCTCTTCTAAAGGCACTATTTATAAACGTGATCTCGCCGACGATGATAAAAGTGCTATTGTGGATTTATATTAGAAACACATAAAGGAGGCCTATCATGAGGAAAATTTTCACTGTCGCAATTATTTCATTTATTTTAGGCATAGTAGTATTCAATATTATTCCAGAACACAAAACAGTTATCATTGCAGGTGATATCCCACTGTTAGATAAACGTGAGTTAATTAACAATTCATCCGTAATAGTCAAGGGAAAAGTCGAAAATATACTACCTAGTAAGTGGAGTAATCCAAACCAAGAAAAGGGAACAGAAATAAGAAATATTGTACAAACGGATATAGAAATCAGCATACAAGATGTTTATAAAAATATACCTTATAATAAAGAAAAAATTACCGTCCGAATAAACAGTGGTGAAATAGGGAATACGAAGGTTATTTCTGAGGGTTACCCAAGCTTCATCCCCGGTGAGGAGGTCGTTCTGTTTCTATCAGAAGATGATAGTGATTTGGCCAATTCAGGCGAAGACTATTATGTGTTAACAGGGATGCTACAAGGAAAATTCTCATTTGTTTCCGATGGTACCAAACAGGAAGAAATCCTAAAAAATATTAGCACTATTGATTTACCACTTGAAAAAACAACATTTAATCCTGCTACAATACAAGAAGAAATTGAAAATACCCTGGAAGACTTAAAAGCAAATCCAATACACGAGATGACAAAAGAAGAAATTCGCATCAATAATGAAAAAATATTTGGTGATTACTCTCAATAATAGACAAGTGGGTGGATAAAATTTTTAAAAAAACCTTCATCTTGATTGTATTCATCCTCGTCCTTCAAGGATGTTCACTTAAGGATAACACTACTGAATATCCTGTACTCCCCTACCCACCAGTTATTGTATGGAATAACAAAGCCTATGTAGTTACTGATGACACAATCGCAGCAGAGCGGATAGGCAAAGAAATCGGAACTGTAATAAGGTACATCGACCCGGACAAATCCTTGCCGGAGAAAGATGGAGATTCAACCATTGCCCCGAAGGGGAGTCCATTTTATGAAGTTGAGGGCCAGGACGAGGCTTCCGTTATCGCTGTCCTGATTGAAGGAGAGTATAGAAAAGCTTTCAGATAACTGCACGGTAATAGGAATACCTATCCAAAAGGCTGCTGCTTTCAGTGATGAAAGAGCAGCTTTTTGGGTATCTGTAACATGGTTACCTTTTATAAAAACACCTACTGCTGGGAAGCCGCAGCATCGTCAGCCTTCACACAATCAATGGCGACAACAATCGCGATGATGACCGCCTCCATCTCCTCATTCAATACTTGAACACTGTAGCTGTCGCCCCAGGTGAACCACTTCTTGTTGACTTCACCTATGACGGCTCCGCGTTGGATAACCTGAAAATCCATGTCCCACCAATTCCCATGCACCTCAATGTCAGCCGAATCTATCGTATAGCGTGCTTTCAAGAAAGAGAACTCCTTCTTAATCGTGAGCACCTCCCGGCCGTCCACCTCCACAAAAAACTTCGGTAAAAAGCTGAATACCTTCTTGGTAATCAGTGCGACTTCCTCATCAGCCGTATTCATAATGGCGAATGTCTTAGGAATCCGCATAAAGCTGCCTTCTACATAATAGACATCCTGCTCCTGCTGATTCTTCACCGTAAACTTCTCTCTTAGACTGAACACCTTCTGCTTAATAAAAAGCTCCGTCATCTCCGTCTCCCCCTTCGATATAGCCTATTCCCATAACTTTCTCCCTCCAGTATAACCCAAGTATATCAAAGATAGGATCTCTATACCTTCACCTGTAGAACAGAATGCTTTACCAGCACAGCCCAAATTACATTAATGTCCTATAGTGAACTACACACCACCTAAGAGGTGGGTGCTTCTTGGTCAATAGAGCTACTGCTCCAAGTTTACCCAAGCTTATAGGCTAGTTCCTAACCCGCTAAGGGCCATTTACATGGCTAGTTGTAGAAGATTCAGTGCCGCATTCCGGTCTCTGTCATGCTCCGTATGACAGGCAGGACAGGACCACTCCCGTACGGCTAGGTTCTTTACTTCTGCATTTTTGTAGCCACAGCAGGAACACAATTGACTGCTTGCAAAGTGTTTGGGGGCAATGATTAATTCTCTGCCGTACCATTTCGCTTTGTAGGTCAGCATGTCTCTGAACAGGCTCCAAGACACTTCGGATATGGCTTTGGCTAACTTATGATTCTGCATCATGTTCTTTACACGCAAGTCCTCCATCACGATCACTTGGTTTTCGTTTATCATTTGGGTGGACGTTTTGTGCAAAAAGTCTTTCCGTTGATTCGCTATTTTTTCATGCAGTCTGGCGACCTTCAGCCTTGCTTTATACCGGTTACGGCTCCCTTTCTTCTTTCGTGACAAGTCCTTTTGCAGCTTGGCTAATCGTTGTTCAGACTTCCGCAAGTACTTCGGATTCGGTATGATTTCGCCATGTGAAGGAATCGCAAAGTCTTTCAACCCCAGATCCACACCGATCTTCGTCTCGAGTGGGGGCAATGGGATGATATCCGTTTCCACCAATACGGAAGCGTAATATTTTCCCGTGGGTGTTTTGGAAATGGTGCATGATTGAATACGTCCCTCGAATGGACGGTGCAGCTTGATTTTGATTTTCGTTTTTAGTTTGGGAATTTTGATCCTTCCCTCTGTAATGGCAATGGTTCCCTTCTGGTTATTGGTTGTGAAGCTATGGCTATTCCTCTTCTTGCTCTTGAATTTTGGAAATCCCGCGTTCGGTTCACGGAAGAAATTCTGATACGCCTTCTCTAAGTGAAGCTGGGCATTGGCTAAGGCTAGACTATCCACTTCTTTCAGCCAGGCAAAATCCTTTTTGTAGGGCGCAGGTGTCGTTTGGAGCATCGTTTCCGTTTGCTTGTAATGTTCAATCTTGTCTGCAAGCATTCGATTGTAGATGAAGCGAACAGCGCCGAATACTTTAGTGAAGTACTGCTCTTGCTCAGAGGTGGGATGGATTCGATACTTAGAAGCCTTTAACACCTGCCACCTCATTTCTGACCTTGAGATTCGATGTACTTCCGGATGACTTCAATCGGCGCACCGCCAGTCGTCAGTAGACAATAACTTCTGGACCAGAAATATTCCTTCCACAGCTGTTGACGAATTACAGGAAATTCTTTCTTAATTAGACGGGAGGATGCACTCTTATAAGCGTTCAGAAATTTAGAAATATCGCTATTGGGGTGAGCTTTCATTAGAATGTGAACATGATCCTTGTCATGCTTCCATTCCTGCAGGGTGATATTGTAATTAGGCTGAATAGACTCAAATATCTCTTGTAACCGATTCGAAATGTCATCGTCTATTACTTTTCTGCGGTACTTCACGACTAGCACAAGATGATAATGAAGAGAGAATACTGAATGATTATTTGTGTCTAATTCCACGGATATCACAACCTATTTCATAATACTACTGAATAGTTTTATTGTAATATTTTAGGTTGTATTTGTCTATGAGAAAGACCGATTGAAATAACCTATACCGCAAGCGATGATTCTTACCCAGCCCATGTAACCGCCAAAAAAATCAGCAAAATCAGGAAATAATTTAAGAATTAATTAGTACTGCTTCACGCACAAATTTCCCGGATGAGAGAATTACCTCACCGGGAATTTTTAATATAGCTCCAATTTAAAACATTTGGCAGAATCCGATGCCTGCTCGGATATGCAACAGTTATAGTAGTACCCGGATTCAACTGCGCGAACTTCGTTAATCGTGGCGGACGAATCCCAGCTCCAATTCATAGCTTTAAGAATGAATTGAAACCTCAAACAGCAAGTCCCTATTTCACTTCACTTAGAGACTTGCTGTTTTTTTGTATTATTTGGTCATTCGTAGAAAAAACTTTTATTTGAACTGGAACCAGGTTAAATTGGCAACTGTGGTGGAATCTGATTTAACAAAAGTAACATATACAGAATGAGTTCCTACAGCTGTCCCGGCATTAAGCGAGATATTCTTGAGGGACCATGTCTGCCATCCGCCTGTGGTTTCTGCCGTCCAATAACCCAGCATAGTGCCTGTAGGACTGTCCAAGTGGAATTCTATCCTTCCGCCGGAGTTAGCGGATGCAACCTTCAAATCAATACTTGTTTTAGCTGTACTGCCAAAGTCTACATTTTCAAATGCGATATAGTCGCCATTACTCCCTCCGCCAACATCCAGCCCGCCATCCGTGCTTTCCTCATAGGATATAACACCTGAACTAAGGTTATAACCTTCCGCTTCAAATTTCAATGTGTTGAATTTTGGAGCTGCAGCATAGCTGTTAGTATCTGTTATTTTCAAATCCGCCAAATTATTTACCGCAACTCCACCAACGCGAACATTGTTTAATGTAACTCCGGAGACAGTAGATGTGTCACTCCAACCCTTCATGATTGAAACTTCACCTAAAGCGCGTAAATTGATATTATTATAGACCACATTTTTGATCGGACCGGTTTTTGCAGAAAGATCAAACCATCTGGAGTGAACACCGGATCTTGGCCAGAAGCCTTCTACATCTATATTGTCAAATATGATGTTTTGTGCTGCTGGAGTCCCATAAAGATGACCTACCGCCAAAGCGCGCCAGCACCGGTATACATAAGAGTTCTTAACAACGATGCCATCCTGAAGCTGTTTTACTCCATCTCCGACCTTGAATGCTCCGCATCTGCTCCAAGCCAAAGCATCATCCACAACTACATTAGACTGGTTTTCAGGAGTTCCCGGCCAGTTAGCAGCGATATCCGTAGTGGCTACATCCCAGGTCTTAAATGAGTAGGTGTCATCCTCCGATACTGCTACAGTGTGCTTAATGAGTACATTCTGGCTCTCTTGAATATCTATAGCATCATTTTCATAATCAAGTTCATTGTTGTTGAAGTGCTTGGTATTCTGGAAGGTTACGTTATTAGATCTGGTAACGATTGTAGCCCAGCCGCCGCTATCTCTTATGGTTATGCCGTCAACCGTGAAGTTGCTGCACTGCAAGGGTACAAGAATATTGTTCAAATAATTGTTTGTATTTCTCATATAATGGCCATTGCCGTCAATAGTCCCTCTGCCGTATATCTTAATATTGTTTGCATTGGTTTCGGTATAAATAAACCATGTTCCATCCTTATTCAGAGAATTCTTATGGAAATGGGTAGTGTAATCGCTTGGATTTCCTGAACCCCTTATAACAGAACCACCCTCCAGATAAACCGAAACATTGCTTTTTAGAACAAGGTTTCCGCTCTTGTACACTCCGGCTGGAACGTATACGATACCGCCACCTGCTGCGTTAGCCGCATTGATGGCGTTCTGTATTGCAGTTGTAGCCAAAGTGGCACCGGTACTGTCGGCACCGTACCCGGTTTTAACATTGTATATACCTGTACCGGATGAAGCCGGAACATTAGTTTCAAGAGCATCTGCCGCAATGACCAGATCTTTCAGGTTATTGATTTTAACTATAAGATAGGTTGGTGATGAAATTGTAAATGTGAGTGTGTTTCCGCTCTTTGTTGCTGTGATTCCCAAAGCTTTGGGAGAAATATTATAGGTATTGATTGTCTCGCTTGCTGTTATTGTGATTGTAGTCGTACCTGAAAAAGAGAAATTACAATAATTATAGTTTACAAATACTTCCGAAGTGTCGGTTACCGGTATATTCGTAGAGTCTGCTGTTACCGTATATTGACTGGTCGTGGTATAGATCGACGGTAATGGATAGCTTACAATTGTACCCGCCGCGCTTGCTGTCAAAGGAAAGACTGGTAACAGGTTGGCCATACAAAAAATTAATAATGCACTTAATAATTTGAACCTTTTCAACATCATTAAACACCTCTTTCATATTTTTTAGCAAACACCAGGTCATCAGTGAATCATGATTTCACCAGTGATGCTCTATTACTTTTTTCATAAAATCGACCATATTCCTGTTCAGCTTCGGAAGTGGCAGAGTAATACTAACCTTTTCTGCATCAGCAAAGTTTCCTTTTTAAAATACGGCCCCGGTTTTGTTGCACCTTGTGCAGGATTTCTGCGTTGGTCGCTACTACTGAGCTTTATTGTTGCATTTTATGCACAATCAATCTCCGCGCAAGCCGCTCAATCATGGCACATGACCCCACTGTTACTCCGCATTTCCGCCCTCAGCCTGCTTCCAATCTTATCTATGCTCCGGCTCCAGACAGAGCCGGAGCAGATCGTCCACATGGGCCGTTGCCAGACATTCCACCGTATCCGCAGAGCCGTAATAGATCTTGACCTCGCCGTCATCCTCCAGAATCATCCCACCTGGGAAAATCACATGATTGCGGAAGCCCCCGCCAATCTCATAGTCTGTCTCCGGTGCCAGCAGCGGCTCCCCTGCTCATGCCGATCACCTTGCGGGGATCCTCCAGATCCAGCAGCATAATTCCGGCGGTATAGCGCTTCTTCCAGGTGTCCTCCCAACCCCACATCCACCGCATGGAAGGTGGTCAGCCAGCCCTTATCCGTCCGGACCGGAGGTGCGGACGGGCCAATCTTGTCATTGGCAAACGGCACCTGCTCGACGGCGAGCAGTAGGCTGGAGTTGCCCCAATGCTTCAGGTCCGGCGACTCGGAGATCCAGGCATCGAAGCGGTCCCGGCCGCCGCGGCTGTATACCGTGAAGGGACGCTCCAGCCGGACATACTTGCCGCCGATCAACTCGGGAAACAGTACCATATTGCGCAGGTCCGGTGTAGACAGGCTGAGCACCTCGAAGTGTTCCAGATCATCGGTAACCTCAGAGATGTTATTTGCATACGCTTCATCATTGGTAGTTCCCCCTTTATATCCCTTATGTATTCGCTTACAACCTGATTATAGACGGATTGGCACATCCGGATAAGGCGGGTAAGCCCACATTAAGGGCAGATTTCTGCGGCAGCTTTATACAGAGAAGGGAGGCCACCTCCGCCCTGCGGACATGCCTCCCCTGCGCATTCTTATTCTTTTCCAAGATAATGCAGTAATTATGAAATTCTTATCCAACGAATTATGGTACAATTCCATTTAATTATGGAATTTCACAGTCTTTCTTATCATCATGCCAATAATCTACTCAACCGCACCGGCTATACCCGCAATTCCCGCAAGTCTTACATCCCTCAATATTAATCAGCGATGCGCTTCCGCAGGAAGGGCAGAGATCCCGCGAAGCCGTAGCATGGCTATGTGCTCCATGACCGCCATGTCCATCATCAGTAGCCGTAGCCGGAACACTTGATTTCAGCTCGGCGTTCAGCGCTTCGTTGAAATCAAGCTCCAGTGTAGCTGCGATTGGAGCGGGCACATGATCGTCATGGGCGTTGTTCAGCACATGGGTTTCCAATGCCTTGGCTACGGCGTCAGCAATGGACTCGACGCGGTTCGCACCGAAGCCGATGGCGCCGGAGCCGCCGATGCCTTTGAGATGCTTGATCAGCAGCTCGACCTTCTCACCGTGATCACCGTAACGCAAGAACAGCGAGCAGACACGGCCTAGTGCTTCCGCCATGGCGAACACGTCGGAGCCGGCTTTGCCGACGTTCAGGAAGATTTCGGCCGGCGTGCGGTCGAGATCATTGATGGTGATATACGCCATACCGAATGGCGTGTTGATCTTATAGGTAGCGCCGCGCAGAACCTGCGGGCGTTTCTTGTATTGTTTGTCCACTACATTAGCCGCAGGCTGTGGTGCAGGTGCTGCTGCAACTGTGACTGGAGCCGGAGCAGCTTCAGCTTCCACGGGCTCCGCTTCCTTCGTCTCAACTGCCGCCGGAGCGTCTTTCTTTTCTTCCTTCTTCGTCGTTTCCAGCACCTGTACGTCACGGCTGCCGTCGCGGTAGATCGTTACGCCTTTGCAGCCCAGGTCGAAGGCCATTTCGTACAGCTCGGCGGTTTCTTCCACGGTGAAGTCGGACGGGCAGTTCGCCGTCTTGGAGATCGAGCTATCCACCCAGCGCTGAATTGCAGCCTGTGCACGGATATGATCCTTAGCGGACAGATCCATCGAAGTGACAAAGTATTCAGGCAGCTCTTCACCCGGATGGGCTTCCAGCCATTCCTGAGCAATCGGCACGAACTGCTCGTCATAGCCCAGACGGCTCTGGCGGTAATATTTGAATGCGAAATAAGGCTCGATACCTGTCGAAGTGCCGACCATGGTTCCAGTACTACCTGTAGGTGCCTGGGTAATCACTGTAACGTTGCGCATGCCGTGCTTACGGATGGATTCGCCGACTTCCGGATAGACCTCGGTGATATTACGCATGAAGCCGCTCTGCAGATATTTATCGGTGTCAAAAGCCTGGAAAGATCCCTTCTCGCCAGCGATCTCAGCAGAGGCCAGATAAGCTTCGCGGGCCATGAAGCCGTAGAGCTTGTCCAGGAACTCCAGGGATTCCGGGCTGCCGTAACGGATATTCAGCTTGATCATTAGCTCAGCCAATCCCATTGTGCCGAGTCCTACGCGGCGTTCGAGCTTCTGGTTGGCTTCATTTTCCGGGAAATGATACGGTGTCTTGTCGATGACATTGTCCAAGAAACGCACGGAATAACGGGTCGTTGTCGCCAGATCTGCCCAGTCCACGTCGTGATTCTCCGCATCGTAGAACTTGGAGAGGTTGACGGCCGACAGATTGCACACGCCCCAGCCCGGCAGACCCTGCTCACCGCATGGATTGGTGCAGATGATCGGGTTGAAATACCAGCTGTTGGACATCTGGTTGTAATATTCCATGAACACTACGCCCGGCTCAGCCGACTTCCAGGCCGATTCGATAATCGTATGCCACACATCGCGCGCTCTTACGGTACGGTAAGGAATAACGCGGCGGCCGTCTGCTTTCCATTTATCTAGATCGCCGTCCCAGATTGTATCGTAATCCGGATCGGTGGTATCCGGGAAGACCAGCTCCCAGTCCAAATCTTCCTTGACGGCTTTCATGAAGGCATTGCTTACGCATACCGACAGGTTGGCATTCGTTACCTGACCCATCGTCTGCTTCACGGTAATAAAGTCCACCACATCCGGATGCCAGTCATTGATCATCAGCATCAACGCGCCACGGCGGCTTCCGCCTTGCTCAATCAGTCCGGTCGTATAGCTGAAGAGGCCGCCCCAGGACACTGAGCCGCTGGATGATCCGTTCACGCCTCTGACAATGGCGCGGCGCGGACGCAACGAAGACAGGTTAATTCCTACGCCACCGCCGCGGGCCATGATCTCGGTCATTTCGGAGAGCGTCTGCATGATTCCGCCGCGGCTGTCTTTGGGCGAAGGAACGACATAACAGTTGAACAGCGTAAGCTCCTCGCTTGCCCCTGCACCAGCAGCAATCCGTCCGCCGGGTACCAGCTTCCAGTCATCAAGGATAGAACGGAACTTGCCTGTCCACTCTTCCTGAAGCTCGGGAGTCTGCTCTACGGAAGCCATCGCTGCCGCAAGACGGTCCCACATTTCCTCCGGGGTCTTCTCAATATTCAGTGTCAGCTTCTCCACATCCGATTGCACGAGCTCACCGCTGCGGGTCTTCACCGTAACAATCCGGCCTGTGCGCTCAACAATCTCGCCAACCTCCTTGGTTGGAAATTTCGGATCATCCTTCGTCAGGACGAGCACTACATCGCCTACCTTGGCATTGTTGCTGTCCGCGTCCTTCCAGGCATAACGGTCCAAAAATATTTTCTCACTCAGCCCCTCAAGACGCTGCTTGCGTTCCACTGTACTCAATAGAAAAACCTCCCGGATGATTGATAGGTAATACTTCCGTTCCTTGGTGTGGGCTTAGATTTTTTGTAACCCACAACAAGAACTTCCGGCGGCAGGTATCCGCAGCCTGCATGTACAGCGGAAGTTCCTCTTGTCAATAACAAATAACCGCAAAAAACCGCGATTAATCAAATTTTCAAGCTTTTGTAACAATATATTGTATACATCAGCTTTTCAACTATACCACATATTGTATCAGAGTTCTTTTTCCAAAAAAGCGGCACATGGCGGGAATTTCGGAAAAACGGTAAAAGATAGTGGATTTTCTCCCTCTTTCTCGCTTTTTTACAGGTTCCAAATTGATAAGCTTCCGGGGCCGGAAGACAGATTCCGTCACGGATATCCAGGCTCCGCAGAGCTGACCGCACCACCAGCAGCAGTACCATCGCAAGGCCCAAAGCGGATACTTAACGGCAGCAGCCGGAGGATAGCAGGTTATGAAATCTCTCTTTTACGCGCATACTACTGCTACGCATTTCGATATGAAACCGCGCCGGAGGAGGCTGCAACATGACGCAATTATTCCGCAATTCCTTGCCGCAAGGGGGCAGTACGCCTGCCCCGCTGCTGCCTGTTCCTCTGTCCTTTGAGCGTAACTGGCTGCAGGACCTGGAGTCTAAGCTCGACAAAGGCGGACCTTGGGGAGACTGGAGATTATCCCGGCTGGCCGTACAAGGTGAACAATCGGGACTAATCACGAGCTTCGATGAGCTCCAGTGTCTGAAGCATCTGTCCGGGTTGTCCCCGCTTCCCCACCAGCTGGATACCGCCCATAAGGTGCTGTTTGAAATGTCAGGCCGGGCCATTCTGGCAGACGAAGTGGGGCTAGGCAAGACGATAGAAGCGGGACTGATCCTCAAGGAATATCTGGTGCGCGGGCTCGTAAGTAAAGTTCTGATCCTTGTCCCTGCGTCTCTTGTCCTGCAGTGGGTGCGCGAGCTGAACAGCAAATTCGGTATTTCAGCCGTGGCACAGAAGAAAGCCTACTCCTGGGGCAATGACATTGTTGTCGCCTCCATGGATACGGCCAAGCGTGATCCGCACAAGGAGATGCTGCTGAGCCAGGAATTCGACATGCTGATTATCGACGAGGCCCATAAGTTGAAGAATAAGAAATCAACGAACTATCTGTTCGTGCAACAGCTGCGCAAGAAGTACTGCCTGCTGCTCACCGCCACTCCCGTGCAGAATGACCTCGGCGAGCTGTTCAATCTGATCACATTACTGAAGCCGGGACAGCTCGGGAACCAGGGGGATTTTGCCACCAATTTCGTAGTCGATAAACGCCAGCCCAAGAACGAAGTCCAGCTGAGGGGCGAGCTCTCCAAGGTGATGATCCGCAACCGCCGCGGCGAAGGTCCGGTGAACTTCACGAAGCGCAAAGTGCGCAACATCCCGCTCACCCTTTCTTCAGAGGAGAAAGAATTATATGACGGCGTCACCGCCTTTGTCAAAGACCAATATCAGGAAGCGGGCGGCAATCTCAGCAGTATGCTCTCTTTGGTTACGCTCCAGCGCGAGGTATGCAGCAGCCGGGATGCCGTGTTCGTCACGCTTGTGAATCTGATCAAGAAGCTTCCGGCGGATTCACCGAAACGTGAGCGCATGATGAGTCTGCTCCAGACCATCCGTACCGTTAAGACGAATACCAAAGCGGAGAAGACGATGGAGCTGATCCGCCAAATGAACGAGAAGGTCATCGTCTTCACCGAATACCGGGCGACCCAGGAATATCTGCTGCAATATTTCCGTGAGCATGGACTGCAGTGTGTCACTTACTCCGGCGGGATGAACCGTGGCAAAAAGGACTGGATGATGGACCTCTTCCGCGGGCGCGCCCAGGTAATGATTGCTACGGAAGCAGGCGGCGAAGGGATCAATCTGCAGTTCTGCCACCATATGATCAACTTCGACCTCCCCTGGAACCCGATGCGGGTAGAGCAGCGGATCGGCCGGGTACACCGGCTTGGCCAGGAGAACGATGTAGTCATCTACAATCTTTCTACCGAAGGTACGATCGAGGAGCATATTCTTCACCTGCTGCATGAAAAAATCAATATGTTCGAAATGGTTATCGGCGGGCTGGATGTCATCCTGGAACGTTTCGAGAAGAAGGAATCGCTTGAGAAAAGCTTATATAAAATCGTTCTCGAAGCCCGCAGCGACGAGGAGCTGCGCAGCGAGCTGGATCAGATCGGCGATACGATCAGCGAGCTGACCCATGCCAATCTGGACGAAAGCGAGGTGGCTCCTTAATGCTCACCCCTGTGGAAGTACGCAAACAGGTCATGGATTATCTGGAAGCAACAGAGTGCACGATTCTAGAATCCTCTCCGCTGCATGTGACGGTGAAGCTCTCGCCGCGCGCGGACCGGATGCTGACGGATCGCCCTTATTACTGGGGATTCGTGGAGCGCACCGGCGTAGATCCCGAGACCCTGTCCTTCAGCTTCGTCTTCGATCCGCAGAAGTACGATGAACTGGCCGCGCAGGCCGCTGCGCCAGCGGCACGGCTGCGCGGCGGGGCGGTCCGCCCGGCGCCAGGACCTCTGCCGGGCGGCAACGGTGCGGCGGATGCAGAGGCAGGCGCGGAGCCTGGCGCTGCAATGACTGCTGCACCCGGAGGTGTGGTGCCGCCCGGGGTCTCCGCTGATCCGGAGGACAGCATCCTCGCCAGGTACTTCGGCATCGTCCCGCAGCTGCCGCGCATCGGGCCGGGCATGATCCGCCGCGAGGATGTGACCTACGGCAGCAAACGCCTGCGGCAGATCTGGTCAGCGGCACGGGATGAGGGCAAATGTCTGCAGCTGTTCGAGGATCCGGGACTCCGGCAGCGGACCACGCTGTTCTCAGCCGCCTACGAGCCTTGGCTTGCCGTCTGCTACAAGGTGGAGATGACCTGTGATCTTAAGCGTGAAGAGATGCATTTCATCGCGGTGTCACTGACCTCCGGGCTGATTGTTCCGGACTTCGAGGCCCGGCTGGCTTCGCGGGAGCTTACGCCAAGGCTGCCGGAGAATATCCACATCCAGCCTTCCGAGCTGTCCGTGAGCGCCGGAGCCGACAGGCTGGAGGGATATCTGACCTCGAAGCTGGCTCTGCTTGATTATACCTGGGCCGAGGAAGCCCGCGAACGCCTGCGGCTGGAGCTGAGCATCGTGGACATCTATTACGAGGAGCTGCTGAAGGAGCAGGATGAGGAGAAACGCCTTGGTATAGAGGAGCAATACAACCGCCGCCGCAAAGAGACCACCTGGCAGTATGAGCCGCAGATTGCAGTTTCTGCCGTAACGTACGGGCTGTTTCACCTGCGCAGCACATAGAATGCGACCCGGCTCGCTAAAAGCAAACAAAAAAACAGCGGAATTCCCGCAGGCTGCCGCGACAGTAAGCAACAGCCTTTTCAGGGCATGTCCCCTACAATTAAAAGTATGGAGCAGAACCTGCCGGGCTCCGGCTTGCCGGACCCGGTAATTCTTGCGATTAACCTTTGGAACAGGAAAGGTGAACGATAACATGAAAATCAAAGCGAAGCAGAAGGGGCCGCTCGGGCGGCGTACCCGCCTGCTCCTCTGTCTGACTCTCGGGCTGACACTGTTCGCTGCCAGCGCCTCCCCGCCTCCGGCGCTCGCGTCAATAGGCAGCAGCCGGGCCACTGTCACACAAGCCGTCCTTCAGGAGATGCTGCCCGGACTTGTTATGACACAATCGCCCGCATCTGGAACCTTGCAGGATTTCACCCGTCTCACAATTAGCCAATTGTCGACGGATGCTCCGTTTACGGAATGGAAGAATGCCGGAACTGAGGTTTACCCTCTGGGCCCGGGGACACGCAGCTGGCTGGTCAATGTGATGAACGGGGAGCAGCGGATCGGATACCTCATTATTTCTGCTGCGGATGGGGGCAAATATCTGCTAAGTGAATACGGGGCCGGTACCTATGGCCTCCCTTATAGTATGAGTGATCTGCGCCAGTATCTGGTGCAGGAAGGACTGATTACCTCCTCTTATTCCGGTAAAATAGAACTATCGGCGCTGTACGCTCCGCTGCTGCCGGTCTGGAAGCTCACGCTTGCGGACAAGACGCTGTATCTCAATGCCTCAGTACTGCAGGTACTGCCTTGGAGCCTTAGCCAGGCGAACCGTATTCTGGACAGTCAGCTTGATGCCAAAGCCCTGGTGGTCTACACCGGGTCTGGACAACAAGTCCGCACTCCTCTGCCCGCTCTGCTCAGCGGCGGGCAGGATGACCCATATGCAGACTTACTGTGGCTTACTGCTCCTGAGCTGAAGAGCATCAGCGAAGTCAGCTTAAAGACTCTGCTGACAAGCCGCGGCAGCCTTGCCTTCCAGTCGACAGGACGCAACGATGCCTTGGGTGCTCCGTTCATGATTACAGGCTGCCAGAGCTGGCTTCCGGCCTCTGCGGGAAGTAATGCGGGTGCTGAACCGGCAGTTATATACGCCGCTGCCGGTCCAGGGGCGAAGCGGTACCTTCCGCTCACAGCCCTCCAGAAGTACGGAACCTTCCACAAGCCTCCGCTGCCGCTGTCAGGGGGAACGACGCTCGGCGCGGCGCCGCATTAATCAGCGATGATCCTATGTACAGCTGTACATGCCAAACAGCCTTCCAGTCAGCCGTGTCAAGCGGCTTTAAGGGAAGGCTGTTTCGGAATTCGGGTGAGCTGCGATGCTGCTTGGCTGGCTACTCCGGATCCTTGCGGCTCCATTTGCTTCGCCAGACGGACCAGGCGAGCGGCAGCGTGCCGAACCATTTCTCGGCCCAGGGCTGCTTCTCTGCCTTCCGCCTTGCATGTACGGCGCGCGGGTCCTCCATATATATGACTACTTTCTCCGTAATGTATTTCACCAGATCATCTCCGCTGGTTGCCATTACTATCCCTCCCATGCAGGCAGCTGGCGGGTCGCCGCCTGCTGCCCTGCCCTTTTCTCCATGGTTATAGTGTGCTCCAAATCCCTGCTCTCTAAACCGGACTGCTGAGCTTCGTATAGGTTTGGCTGTTAAGGCACAATCTAACAGAGATTCCACACCTAAGATACCAATGATGATTCCGGCAGGGAGGTTATTCACTTGAGAATTTCGGAACTTTCACAAGAACATACTGCAGGACAGGCAAGCCAATCAAGGAGTCATTTCCGCCCCGGGCCAAGACTGCGGAGGATACTGGCATCAGTTGGAGTGCTGCTTCTGCTTACAGCGGGAAATGCAGGGACTCTCCAGGCCGCCACACCGGGGGTAGACCACTTAACCGACAACACGTCAGACCGCCAGCATATGCTCGGTCATGACCAGCGGATCATTCTGATTGATGCCGGACACGGAGGGATTGACGGCGGAACCTCACACGGCACCATCCTGGAGAAGGATATTACCCTGGCGATCTCACGCCGGCTGTTTCTCCTGCTGCGCAGTGACGGCTTCGATGCCATACTGAACCGGACCGGCGATTATGCGCCGAGCGATGAGAATCTCTGGCTGCGCAGCAAATCCCGGCACCTGCGTGATCTGGCCCAGCGCAAGGAACTGGCCGAAACGCTGCCTGCGAATGTCGTGGTCAGCATTCATATCAATTGGGCAAAGTCACCCTCCAAGCATGGTCCGCTTGTGTTGTACCGCCAGGAAGGACGCAGCTTCCTGCTGGCCAGAATGATTCAGGATCAGCTGAACGGGCTGTATGGAATGAAGAATGATCCCAGACAAGGCAAACCCTTCTACCTGCTCAACAAAATAACCGCCACAACGGTTATCGTCGAGGCGGGATTTGTAAGCAGTCCGGCGGACCGCGAGAAGCTGTGCAGCCCGAAAGGGCAGGAAGAGATTGCCGAGGCGGTTGCCAACGGAATTGCGGCGTACCTTATGGAAGTGTGACCTGCGAATTCCATTTCCATTCTTCCCGGACAAGCTCGGAGATTCCTATAAACTCAACACTGTCCTTCATTCCGGCAATGCCGCTGCGGATGCCCGCTGCGGTTTCTTTGCCTTGAATGCCGACATGGCCAATAGTCACGCAGTATCTCTGGCTCATGGCCCGCTCCTGGACCAGCTTCATCTGCTTAACCACATGGCCGGCAGAATGCACGTCGTCCAGGAAAATGTGGTTCTCCACTGGCGGGAGTCCCAGCTCCCGGGCCATTTTACCGGCAACTGAGCGATAATTGGTATGGCTATCTACGAAGAAAAGGCCGCGCTCCTTGCAGACCGCGAGCACAATCCCCATCACCCGCTCGTCACCGGTCACCTTGGAGCCCATATGGTTGTTAATGCCAATTGCATAAGGAACATTATCAAGCGCTGCCTCCACCCGCTGGCGGACTTCTGCATCACTCATCCGGGTGAGCACCGCACCCGGTCCAAGCCATTCCGGCTTGCCCTGACGCGGCTCCATCGGCAGGTGAACCAATACATCGAAGCCAAGCTCATGCGCACGGCGTGCATCCTGCTCGCTGGAGGGCAGGAATGGCATCACTGCAACGGTAATCTTGACCGGCAGCTTGAACATCTCCTCCGTGCCCCGCATGTTGTTGCCGAAATCATCGACAATGATGGCCACACGGTTAGGCAACTTCTTATTCTCCACTTGCTGGTTAACTGAACCGCTGTTTCCGCTGCTGCCTGCATTCGCACCGGTTACCGGACGGAGCGCGGAAACTGCAGCTTCAATGTTACGGGCAGAGTGCCCAACAGCCAGCTGTGCGGCAGATACCGGCTGAGGCGCTGAAGAAATCAGCGTGGTTATCAGAACAACTACGGCGGCCAAAGGATAGAGAATGATGTGCTTTACTCTATGATTGCTTTTCTCCAAACTGAAACACCTCCTTCGTGATTCAACCATTGTTCTCATTGTTTGGCTCACGGAGGATAAATATGTACGCTGAACTTACGCAATAATTAACAAGACCAAAAATAACCCCACTAAACATCCTTTAAGAAACCTGTGCTCCGCGGCGGTTGGCTTCAAGAATCGCAGCCAGCACCTGCTGCGGTGTCACCGCAAAAGGCATATTGGCCATTGGACTGCCCTCACTGCAGCTGGCCTCGGCGGCATAGAGCAGCCGGTCCTGTGCAACATCCGCTAACCCCAGCTGAGCCAGCGTTATAGGCAGACCTGCCCCCCGGCAGAAATCCACCGCCCCGCTGATCTCGGCTTCCGCTGCTCCTTCAAGGATCAGCTGTACCAGTGTGGTGAACGCCACTTTCTCCCCGTGAAGCACGGTCCGGCATTCCTTAAGCAGCGTCAGGCCGTTATGAATGGCATGGGCCGCTGCCAGTCCGCCGCTCTCAAAGCCGATGCCGCTGAGATATATATTGGCTTCGACAATATGTTCAACTGCGGCAGTGACGCGTCCGTCAGCGGCATCCTGCAGCGCCTGCGCACCGTCGGCGAGCAGCGTATCCAGACATGTACGGGCCAAAGCCAGGGCCGCCAGAGTGCTTGTACCTCCGGTGCTGGTAACTGCTCCGGATCTGCTGCAGGCTCTTGCTTCGTAATACGTCGACAAGGCATCCCCCATGCCCGCTGCAAGCAATCTTACAGGGGCTTTGGCGATAATCGCCACATCTGCGACCACGATATCCGGATTGCGGCGCAGCGGCAGATACCGGTCGAATTCGCCCGATTCGCTGTAGAGGACCGACAGGGCGCTGCAAGGCGCGTCTGTTGACGCTACGGTCGGCACAAGCATCACCGGGAGCCCGGCGAAATGACTGACGGCTTTTGCCGTATCCAGTGTCTTGCCCCCGCCAATGCCCACAATGACATCCGCACCGCCGCTACCCAGCTCTTCCACAATCTGGTCCACCTGTGTAAGACTGCACTCGCCCTTGAATTCACGCAGCAGCAGCGGAATCTGCTCCGACGCGAAGCCCTTGCTGATCTCTTGCCCGTACAAGGAGAGAATATAGGGATCTACAATGGCATAGGCTCCTCTCGCCCCCATCTGCAGGCAATACACCCCCAGCCTCATAATCTCCCCGCTGCCCTGAATATATTTTGACGGTGAATAGATGATCTGTGACATGATGAATACCTCCTGCTCTAATTCTTTTCATTCTAAGGAAGAATCTGGGATCCGGCAATGACCAAACTTCGCTAATCCTGATGTTAATAATAGTTAGCATAAATAGTAGTTACATAAAATGCGGTCACAGGGGCCGCACCCCCTCTACGCTGAACGATTTGCCGCATATTAAGTGCCGGTTATCCAACTGTTGTCTGGGAAGGGCTCTTCCGGTCATGAGCAAGTGTAGAAAATCCAACTATTTCCCACCTCCGATGCAGTCAAACTTTTGCCCATGCTGTTCCTCCGGTGCTTCAGCGAGAAATGGGATAAGTTATCATGTGAAACAGATACATTCGGGCTCAATTATTATATTAGCAAAAAGCCCCACTCCAAAGTGATTTGGAATGAGGCTGTGCGGGAATTGGGTCAGCGTTTGCGGCGTTCAGGCATTTTGCGGGTATCGCCGGTCAGCTCACATTTCTGCGGTCCAAGATTGCCATGCTCAATCTTAGTGTCAATAAAATCCACAATCTGCTGCAGCGAAGCGATCTGCTCCAGGATCTTCTGTTTATGATTCAGGATCATCTCATGCAGCTCCGGATATTCGGACAGGTCTGAATCAAGAGACAGGTTGAGATATGGCCGCATGTCGTCCAGCGACATTCCCGTCTTCTTGAGGCAACTGATCAGCTTCATCATCTCCAGATCCTGATCACTGTAGATGCGGTGGCTGTTTCCCTTGCGCTGCGCCCGGGGCAGCAGTCCGATCTTCTCGTAATACCGGATGGTATCTTCCGGGATCCCGGTCCGCTCCGCTGTTTCTTTGATAGAATATCCATGAATGATAATAGCATCTGTCAGACTCATAGGCCCACCTCATTTGAATTGTATGGTCTTCAGTTCATTCTATTGTATAACTTGGAGTCAGCTCCAAGTCAATCGTTAATTTCCGGCCTTGACTTGGAGTCGGCTCCAAGTTATACAATGGGCACCATTCACCATTACATTTCCAAAGGAGCCCTTATTATGACTATACAACAACCACAACGCACTGCGCTGATCACCGGCGCGAATAATGGAATCGGACTCGCCTTGACCCGCCGAATGCTGGGCGAAGGCTGGGAGATTATCGCACTCATCCGTTCAGCTTTTCCAGAGGACGATTTCCTTATACGTGAGGCGCTCAGCAGCAGACAGCTGCGGACGTACAAGGCGGACCTCTCTGATTTCGCCCAGTTGAAGCGTGCCTTGCAGGATATTACAAGCCATGAAACGAAGATTGATCTGCTGTTCAATAATGCCGGCGGCAGCTTCCCGGAGTTAAGCTTCTCCAAGCAGGGACGTGAGCTGCACTATGAGCTGCAGACGGTTGTTCCGTATATCCTCACGATGGAGCTGAAGCCGCTGATCCTGAACGGCACACTGCGCACAGTGATTAATACCTCTTCCAACGCTTTTATGATGAAGCGCAAATTCGATCCGGCCGCCCTGGAGCATCCTGTCAAGTTCCAGAAGCTAACCGGGCCTTATGCGGACACCAAGCTCGCCCTGTCCTTGTGGACCAGTGAGATCGCCCCGGCGCTTGCGGCGGAAGGCATCCTAATCCGCAGTGCCGATCCCGGCGGCAACAATACGATTCGCGGGGGCAAGAAATCCGGAATTCCTTTTTGGCTGAGACCGGTTATCCGCATGTTCTTCCCGGAACCCACTCATGGAGCAGGCTTGTTATATCAGGCCGCACTCGGCGAGCACAGCCGCAAGCCCGGTGTGTTCCTGATCAAGAATCAGGTGACCCCGCTTAAATTCACAGAGCACAGCAGCACTATTCTGAAGACCGTCCAGACCATTTATCAGCAGGAGTTCCACACGGCCGGCAGCGGTTCCTGATTATAGGCAATGCTGCACATACCAAAGCCCAAGCATCTGATAGGATAGCTTGGGCTTGATTGTGCGGGCATTTATCAGGCAATATTAATTTATGCTAAAGCTCTGCTATCCGTCCAAACTCCCGCAGCAGCAGCATATTCTCAATAACAATATGTGCCTTCCACCAGTTCTCGCTGATGGCAAACTCCCGCTCATAACCAGCCCAGGTCCAGGTCAGGTTCCAGACACCTTCTGAATTCCGGGTCTCCAGCAGATGATCCAGCTCCTGGTGCATCAGCCCGGCAAGCTCTGCATAACCCGGACTTTGCGGCGACTTGAGGAAAAAGGACGGTCTGCAGCTGTACCCGTTCCATTGCCCCTCATCGCGGCTAATGAGCTGAGTGCTCTGCACCTTGACCGCTTCCTTCAAGGAAACGTAGGGGAAATGCTCCTGCAGCTCTGCCCAGGCTATACAATCCAGCAGCGTGGCAACGCATCTCAGCGGATGCATCTCAAGTGCGGGATCTTGCAGGAATAAATCAGTCAATTCACGGGCGATGCCCATACCCCGTTCATACAGTGCACTGTCCCTGTCAGCATACTTCAGGATGAACCCGGACAATATGGCTGTCGGATTATAGATACTGCGTGCGGTACTGTTCGAATCCGTGTGCCACCAAGGAGCATGCGGGTAATCATTGTTAGAGGCTACCACATTCCTCCAGGTCCGGTCTTCCATGTCCGCACCGCTGTCCAGGTACCTCAGAATACCCTGCACCAGCGGATGTCGGCCATCTTCGAATCCCAGTTCCAGCAATCTCTCTACAGCGGTCGCCGTTTGGATCGGGGTGGAATTCGGATTCCACGCATCCGCCTCCAGGGCATGGCCGAAGCCGCCATCCTTATTCTGATACGCCGACAAAGCTTCCAGCACGGGCGGTAATCCGCCATTTTCAAAGTGAAATCTCCACCTCGCCAGGTCCAGCGGACGGGCATTGCGGGAGATCCAGTGCCTGATGACCTCGTAATCCTCCAGCAGCAGCTTCATGTACATTCTCCTTTTGGCTCCATGTAATATCCCTTAACCACCGGGCTCTCACCAACAGCTTAGTACTCTTTCTTACTATATTAGAAGTTTTCCATTAAAATACAAGAGAATACCCATTGCTAAGGAGGATGTACATGACTGAAGATTTCTACTGTGAAGAAGTATTGAGCGGCAAAATAGAAGTACGGAAGGTAATCGAAACGGACAATATTCTAGCCTACCATCACACCAGACCCTTTTATCCTGTCCACATTGTGGCTATCCCTAAGCGGCATATCTCCTCTCTATTAACCCTTAACGAGGGAGATAACGAACTGCTGCTTGAGCTTATGGGAGTGATTAAGCAGGTTGCTGCCCAGGTAACCGAAGAATATGGGGCATGCCGGGTGAACACGAACCTTGGTAAATACCAGGATTCGAAGCATCTGCACTGGCATATCTGCTATGGTGAGCCGCTAAGATAAGTACTATTTGCTGATATATGTATTCTCTCAGCCACTACGGACCCTACAGCGCTTATCCTTCTAATCTGGCTCATTCAGCTTAGTGAACGGAGTCCGTTAGCCCGGCGAAACGTTGCTTTTTTGGGATATAAGCGCCACCCGGTCCGTTAGCTTCTCCAGATGCTGCCAGTCTATGAAGATGGCAAGAATGCAGACCGCTTATTTCTTCACCGGATGTTCACCCAGCTCCCCACAGCGGCTGCGAAGCGGGCGGTGGCTTTGGGCTGCCGCTGGCGAGTGAACGCGCTTTTTTTTGTTGGCGTCAACCTGTATTTACCTAAAAAATAACAATTCCAGCTACCGCCGACAGGAGGATCACCGCAAACGGATGCACCTTATATTTGGCAACAAGAATGAGGCATCCGGCACAAATCAGCAGCGAGCCGGCCATGGTCCAGGTTAACCAGGACCCGCTTTGTCCGCTAAATCCGAAATGAACTGCCGCATACAGAATTAAGCCGGTCACGATCGGCCGCAGTCCGTAAAATGAAGCTCTGACCCATTCATTGCTCTGCAGCTTCAAAAAGAAGACAGCGATGCAAATGACGATAATAAGCGACGGCAGAATAATGCCAGCCGTTGCCGCTATCGCTCCCCCCATCCCCGCTTGGGAGTATCCGATCAGGGTTGCGGTATTGGTCGCGATGGACCCCGGAGCCATTCCGGCCAAAGCAACAATTTCCTGAAAAGCGCCGCTGTCCATCCATCCTTTGTCGGATACCTCCCGCTGAATCAGTGTAATAACCGCATAACCGCCGCCAAATGAAACTAATCCCACTCTAATAAAAATCAGCAACAGCTCCCACAGCATCCGATAATCACCCTTCAAATATAGTATTCCGGAAACTGCAGGTCCCGGCGTTCTTCCGTTCTCGCCTTTTCCGTAACCACGCTCATCCCCCGTTTCTTCTTATACAGAACGACAAGGACTCCCGCTGTCAGCCCGCCCAGAATCAGATAAAAAGGATGTATCTGTGTGAACAATAGTAACGCCAGTGAGACAGCCGCAAGTACAAGCGTCACCGCGTCGAGAACAGAAGCCTTCCACATCTTTCCGGCTGCGACTATGATCAAGGCAACGACTGCGGCATGAATGCCTTTTAATGCGGCTTCTACCTTGACATTGTCTTTAAATATAAGCCTGAGTCCGCTGAGAATAAAAACGATCAGGAAGGTAGGCAGTGTTATTGCAATGACAGCGGCCACAGCTCCCGTTACTCCACCAAGACGATAGCCGATAAACGCTGCGCTATTCACGGCCACCCCTCCAGGAGCAGAACCGGATACGGATATCATGTCACCCATTTCCTCTTCGTTCATCCAACCCTTTTTTCGTACAATCTCTTCTTCAATGGTCGCAATCATTGCATACCCGCCTCCAAAGGTGGAGGGTCCAATTTTGAAAAACACAAAAAAAATACTCCAAAGTAGCTTCATCTTTCTGCTTACCCTTTGCTTCATCCCAGTTCACCCTTATATACTCTTTCTGCTCTCCCGAGAGATGTCTTTTGTATTTTAACATAATTAATTTCATTTTGGATTAAAGTCCTCTATTTATTTGTAAATACTCCGTTAATATCCCATAATCAGAGCATGAATGCGCCTGGTCTGAAAATAAAAAAATCCATTTTGGAATTATCTTCGGTATTCCTATTAAAATAGCAGGATATGAATTTAACTGGCAATGATCTCAATAGCTCGTTATACTTTATGTATTCCCACTAATTAACTTGGAAATGGAGATAAGCAGCTGATGATGCCCCATCCTAATGCTTCTATAAAAAAACGCGTCTATGACCGGATATCCTATCTAGGAACTGCCTCCAAAGCGGATTTATTGAATGCGTTTGCCCTGACCAGCAGCAGTATGACACGTCTGCTTGATGAGATGTCATCCCAGGGGCTAATTATTGCCTCCGGGCTGGGAACCTCCAAAGGCGGAAGAAAGCCCATCCTGTTCCAGTGTAACCCGGCATACCGGTATCTGTTCGGGCTGGAGATTTCCCGCATTCATTCTTCGCTTGGCCTGTATGACATGCATTTCAACAGGCTCTCTATGACCAGCTGGGAAATGGACGATAGCATGACACCTTCACTTCTCGCGGATCATGTTGCAGACAGCGCCCGGATACTTCTCTCGGGGCACGGGATATCGCCCGGCAGCGTTCTGGGCATGGGAATCGGTGCTGTCGGTCCATTGAACCCGGAACGAGGGATCATTCTGGAGCCGGAGCATTTCCCAGCCGACTCCTGGTCAAACGTCCCCATCTGCGAAATGCTGGAGGAGCGGCTCGCAATACCGGTCAAGCTTGACAATGGTGCAAACTGTGCCCTCATCGGTGAGCATTGGGCTCTGAAGGCTAACCATTACCAACACATCCTGTATGTGCATGCCGGAACAACCATCCGCTTCGCGATGCTCTCCGGCGGCCATATCGTTCGGGGAGCCTCAGGCGCAGAGGGCGCACTGGGTCAGATGATTATCCAGACCAACGGGCCCAGACTGCACGGCAAAGGAAACTATGGTGCCCTCGAAGCATTCGTGTCTGTTCCGGCACTGGAAGAGCGGGTACGCACACAGTTAAAGATTGGGCGCAGCAGCTTACTGACGGAGCTCTCTCCGGAACGGATCACCTTTGCCGCTTTGTCCGAAGCTCTCGTGCAGGGGGACAAGCTGGTTACCGAGCAGTTCACGGAATCGTCTGCGTACTTGGGGATTGGGCTGGCTAATCTGATGAATACCCTTCATCCGGAGTGTGTCGTTCTGGGCGGCCCGCTCGTCAGGGCACATCCGCTTGTGTTCGACACCTCCGTCGAGGTCGCCAGGAAGAACACTTATCCCTCTCCCGTGAACAGTCCGTTCTTCACTCAAGGACTTCTTAGAGAAGAGGCCGTAGCCACCGGAGCCGCTATCCTGCTGCTAAATGATTGGGATATTGAATGAATGTGTTAAAATTAGAACAAGCTTGCTCTACCTACGGATAATTTGACGCGGGGCACATATATATGGGTATATTTCACAAAGGAGGTCCCTATGAGCAGAAGCATTTCCGGTTCCGGCGGCACATTCACATTCATCAAACAGCTGCTGCAAAAAATCAAAGCCGACGACGTCCAGGGGATCAGCGCACAGCTGACCTATTATTTGATTCTGTCGCTGTTTCCCTTTCTGATCTTCATTATGACCCTGATCGGGTACGCGAATATTTCCCTGGAGGACAAAATCCAGCAGCTGGAACAGGTGATGCCTGCCGAAGCCGTCTCTATTATAGAAGAGATTCTGCAGGATGTATCGGAGGGACGCAGTCAGGCGCTATTATCCTTCGGGATGCTTGCAACGCTATGGGCGGCTTCCAAAGGGGTTAACGCTGTCATTAAAGGGCTCAACCGCGCTTACGACATTGATGAGAGCCGGGCCTTCTGGAAAATAAGAGGGATCGCCTTCCTCGCTACCCTGACTATCGGTTTTGTCGTGCTGCTCAGCATTCTGCTGCTGGTCCTCGGAACCTGGCTCAAGACACAGGTCTTCCTGTTGACGGATCTGCCCTACGGTTTACAGAAGCTATGGGACCTGCTGCAATACGCCGTGCCGCTGCTGGTCATGTTCATTGTGTTCACACTGCTCTACTGGATCGCCCCAAGCCGCAGGCTGGCTCTGCGGGAGGTAGTGCCAGGTGCGCTTTTCTCCACTTTCGGCTGGATCGCTACATCGGTCCTCTTCTCTGTGTACGTCAATCAATTCAGTGATTTCACCAAAACCTACGGCAGCCTCGGTGGCGTAATGATCCTGCTCATCTGGCTGTATATCAGCTCGATTATTATTCTTGCCGGGGGTGAGATTAATGCCATCCTGCTCAAGCGTAAAGTTGACGGAGCCACGGTAAAATAACAAGATTATCAGTATTTTTTGACAGCAACTAATTTGGGGCTGCATCTGCTGAGATCAGATCAGAGGGATGCAGCCTCATTCAGCTCGTCTATCCTGTCATCGGCACATTGTATTCGGTTTTTCGCATACATTTGCCCTATCGTTCTCTTAAGCCCCTACTCATGGTGTACGATTCCTGTACAACAAGACAGGCAATTCCCCGCTGACCGGGGGATTGCCTAATTGGAAATAACTATAAGCTAAGCATCATTATGCTTCGTCTCTCAGTGATACCTCACCGGTTCTTCCTCTTCTCCTGCCGCCGCACCCGGATCACCAAATACTGTGCCGGCTACGGGATTATCGGGAAGATAAGCCCCCTCTTCCTTCAGGCGTCTGCGCAGCACGGATACATCCACCGCATGCACGTCATAATCGGGTAGCTCTGTGGCGAGTGCTGCGGCAATCCCGGCCGCTTCGCCCATCGCCAGACAGACCGGCATCACCCGGACACTCCCCTGCACCTCACGGACACAGGAGATCGAACGTCCCGCGACCAGCACATTCTTCAGTGAACGCGGCGTCAGGCAGCGGTATGGAATGCCGTGCGATTCTCCCGGACCGTAACGTTTAATGACCTCCGGCTTGCCTCCCGCCTGCTTCTCTTCCCTCTCAGTCCCATGGATATCAATGAAATAGCTGTTGCGGCAGATTTCATCCGCGAAGCTGCGGCGGTTGATATAATCATCCACACTCAGCACATAATCTCCCGTAATTCTCCGCGTCTCCCGCACACCCATCAGCGAGCCGGTGTTGGCTACATAAGAGCTGCCGAACGCAGCAGGCATGTATTCTGCCAGGGCATCCCTATAGACGGAAGCCAGCTTCCTTCCCTGCATCAATGCGGCAGATACGGAGAAGGCATCCGTATTATCGACATCCCATAGATGTCCCGCATTGAAGCCCACCGTCCGGGGAGCAATGACATTATTACAGATATGCGAGTCCGGAATTAAGGGGAATTTGCCGGAGCCCAGAATATCGAAGATTGGGCTGGTTTTGTTATTGTTATGCAGTAGCGGACCGTTCAGATAAGCATATTCATCGACATTGCCCAAGGTAAAACAGTGCGTGGCAGGCATCAGCTCACCGGTTGCCGTATCTCCCTTGAGATATTCTGCTCCCGCCCAGGCTGCTACATCGGCATCGCCCGTGCAGTCGATATAGACCTTAGCCTTCAGCGCCTGCAGTCCATTCTTGCTGGCAGTGATCAGCGCCAGCACATTACCTTCCTCATCCGCCTCCACGGAACCCAGCTGCGTATTGAACAGCACCGCGGCCCCTGCTCCGGATACCAGCTCATCATAGATGACCTTGAGCTTCTCGGGCTCGATCGGAACCCAGTCCATCGCCTCTTTGCTTACATGAGGCATCTGCGCCTTCAAGGCTTCAAACACCTTCATCGCCAGTCCCCGGTAGATGATCGTCTTCATATCCGAGAACGGGCACCAGGCAGGCACAAGTCCCGATGTGCCCATTCCGCCCAGGCTGCCTGTTGCTTCGATTAGCAGCGTCTTTGCCCCTTCCCGGGCTGCGGCAGCGGCCGCCGTACAACCCGCCGGCCCGCCGCCTGCAACGATGACATCCCAGGAATCCTGCAGCGGAATCTCACTGCTCCGCATCCTGTAGCTGTTCATTCTTTTGCCTCCTAAAAAGTTTTCTATGACACTATTTCTTCACTGTAGCATACCAGTCATTCACCTCTTTGGTGCTGGCTTCTCCGCCAGCAGCATTATATTTCTCG
The DNA here is from genome assembly GCF_000758605.1 of Paenibacillus sp. FSL R5-0912. Classification (NCBI taxonomy): domain Bacteria; kingdom Bacillati; phylum Bacillota; class Bacilli; order Caryophanales; family Paenibacillaceae; genus Paenibacillus; species Paenibacillus sp. FSL R5-0912. The sequence goes on along the minus strand of NZ_CP009282.1, from coordinate 2,915,351 downwards.
GCGAAATCAGCCACGGCATCCGGGGACTCTTCACCGACAATGACTTTGACAGCGAAATCATTAATCATCTGATTCAGCGAAGCATTGTTCTTCGAATATTCCGGCAGGGATGGAGCCAGCGCCAGCGGATCAGCAATTCTCGCTTCCGCCGGAAGCTCATTGTTCAGATAAGAGAAGCCTGCAAACAGACGCGCATCCTTCTGCACCCGGGCCTGCCAATAGATCGGGTACAGCTTCTCGTCTATACCAGTCAGATAATTGCTGGCGTTGCCGCGTTCGTCCGTGAACAGCGGCAGGATCGGACTGTATACACCGTCTTTATAGGTATGATGTTTGCCTTCTTCACCGATGGCAATCAGCTTGAAGGTTTCTTTTTCCAGCTTGGCGTTGATCCATTTCATCGCATCTTCAGGATGCTTCGCAGATTTCGGAATGAAGGTAATACGGTCGAACCCGCCGCTCATGCCGAGGCCCATTTGACCGTCTTTGCCTTTGAGGGCAGGAAGATAAGCATATTTGGCATCAGGAAAGTTCTTGGTCAAGGCATCAGCAATTCCGGGAATATCATACCAAGGCAGCTGAATAACCCCGATCTTGCCGCTGGTGAATTTCTCCTTCAGAGTAGCATCCTTGTTCACGGCAAATTCCTTATCGAGCAGACCCTGCTTATACAGACCGGACATGTACGTCAAATATTCCTTGAAGCCCGGATGCAGCGGGGCAGGAACCAGCTTGCCGTCCACTGTATTCCAGCTTGTGCCTATTCCGAAGGCACCTGTAATATTCGCCGTCGTTGCCAGTGCACCGTCAATTGACATCGGAGCGCCGCTGTTCCCTGTTCCGCCTGGGTCCTTCTCCTTGAATGCCTTCAGCACTTCCGTGAATTCATCCAGCGTAGTCGGCGTCTTCAGCCCCAGCTTATCGAGCCAGTCCTGGCGGATCATCAGATCGGCACCGGCAAATTGTGAGGAGCTGTTGGGAATACCATAGATTTTGCCGTCAATTTTCATTGCATCGAAGGACGCCTGGGAGATGGAAGCTTTGATATTATCGCCGAACTCCTCGATGAGCGGGGTCAGATCCACCAGTGCGCCCATTTTGGCATAATCGGTATACACGGCTTTTTCACCGGAAATGGTAATGACATCATACGGCTCGGCAGAGGAGATCAGCAGATTGAGCTTATCCATCGCCTTGTCGGCGGGAAGCATCTCATACTTCACCTTATAGCCGGTCCGCTCTTCGATCACCTTGGCCAGCGGATACGTATTGTAATCATCCTTCGACCACAGATTAAGCGATTTCAACTCCGGCTTGGCAGCATTCTCTGACGTTGCCGGTGCGGAAGTTGCTTCTGCAGAAGCTGGTGCTGCTGTTGAAGCGTTCCCCCCGTTACTATTCGTGTTGTTAGAAGAACCACAGGCAGTTGCAGCGAGCAGCAGCCCGGTACTCAGCAGGAGTGACAGCCACTTCGTCTGTTTCATTAACATAACCCCCTATAAGTTTTGTGAGCTTAAGCTTCCAGTCTTACTTCGTACCAAACTTGCCTCAGCCTTTAACCGAGCCAATCAGCACGCCTTTGATGAAATACTTCTGCAGGAACGGGTATACGAACAGAATCGGGACCGTCGAAGCGACCACCGTTGCCGCACGTATGCCTTCCGGTGACATGTTCATCAGGTCATCCACACTTTTATTGACGGCATTGGCGGCACTGGCATCCATCACCACATCCTGCAAATAGAGCTGCAGGGTCTTAAGCGCGGTATCGTTGATGTAGATCATTGGCCCGAAGTAATCATTCCAGTACCCGACGGCATAGAAAAGCGCGATCGTGGCAATCACCGGCATACTGAGCGGCAGAATAATCCGGAATAGAATCGTGTACGTCTTGGCCCCGTCGATCCGCGCGGACTCCTCCAGGGCTTCGGGAAGACTCTCGTAGTAGCTTTTGATTACCAGCATGTTGAACACACTGATCATTCCGGGCAGGATAAGCACCCACAGATTATTGATCAGATGCAGCTGGCGCATTAGCAGATAATTGGGAATAAGCCCGCCGCTGAACAGCATCGTGAAGATGAACAGCACCATGAAGAAGGAGATGCCCGGCAGATTCCGTTTGGATAACGGATAGGCCGTCAGTGCTGTCATTAAGATGGAGATCAGGGTCCCCACTACCGTGACGCCTACGGATACGCTGAACGCCCGGATGAACATTGAGGAAGAGATAACCTCCCGCAAGGTGTCGAGCTGGAAGCCTACCGGCAGAATGCCTACTTTCCCCGAAGTAATCGCCCATTCTTCACTGACCGATTTCGATAATACGTTAACCAGCGGCAGCAGCATCATCACTCCGAGCGTAATCAGGAACAGGTAGACAAAAATATCGAGCAGCCTGTCGCCTTTGGTTCGTTTGGTCATGGATTATACTGTCTCCTTTCCCGCCTACCAGATTCCGCGGTTCAGCAGCTTCCGGCTGATATAATTTCCCGAAACGATGAGGATGAAGCCTACCACCGAGTTGAACAGGCCAACCGCGGTGCTGAAGCTGTAATCCATTTTACCCAGCCCGATGCGATAGACGAAGGTGCCGATCACATCTGCTGTCTCATAGACTACCGGATTGTACATGGTCAGAATCTGCTCCGTTCCCGCATCAAGCACCGAGCCCAGCCGGAGAATGAACATCAGCACCACAGTCGGCAGAATACCCGGCAGTGAGATATGCAGCATTCTGCGGATTCGCCCCGCCCCGTCAATGGCAGCCGCCTCGTATTGCTCCTGATCGATTCCGGCAATAGCGGCAATGAAGACGATCGCGTTCCACCCTGATTCCTTCCAGCCGGCCGTAAAGACAACCACACTGCGGAAATAATCATTGCTGACAAAAAAGCTCACCGGTTCTCCGCCGAACCATTGAATGATAGTATTGACCAGTCCGCCCGAGGTGGAGAGTATGGTGACGAACAACCCGGAAATAATCACCCAGGACAGAAAATGCGGGAGATAAATAATCGTCTGGATCGTCCGTTTGAAGAACATCAGCCTGACCTCGTTCAGCACCAGCGCAATGAAGATTGGCACCGGGAACAGCAGGACAATTTTGTAGACACTGATAAGCAGCGTATTCATGAATACCCTTCCGAATTCGTCCGATTGGATAAGCTTATGGAATTGCTCCAGCCCTACCCATTCACTGCCTCTGATGCCCTCGAAAATGTTGAAATCCTGAAAGGCGATCAGCACCCCGTACAGCGGTGTATATTTGAAGAGCAGCAGAAACAGCAGACCGGGTATCAGCAGCACATAATAATCCCTGTTTCTCCAGGCGAGCCTCCACTTGCTGGCGGACCTGATTCTGGTTGCCTGAAGTTTGCTCTTCCGGTTCAAATCCGTGACACTCCCACCCAATTTCATTCACCCCCATCTGTTTGTGAGTTGATTATACTGGGAAACCGGGGGGCGGTTGTAGGTGGTAATCTGATTATTTCTGGTCTTACGCGACTGTATATCGGGCAATCTGCTTATTCGAATGGAACCGCTTTAATTCTGATGTTGATCACTGTTCCTTGACCGGGTTCCGTTTCAATGGACAAGCCATACCGGTTGCCGGCAAAATATCTTATCCGCTCGTTGACATTATAGAGGCCGAAGGAGCCCGGCATCCCGTCACTGCGCAGCTCGGAGGAAGGCTCCAGCAGCAGCCGTCTGGCCTGCTCCGGACTCATGCCGATCCCGTCATCGGACACTGCCAGAACAATATCTTCCTGCTCCCGGCGGGCTGTTATGGCGATATTCCCCTGCTTATTGTAGGTTTTGCGGATACCATGCAGCAGCGCATTCTCCACCAGCGGCTGGAGGGTAAGCTTGGGAATCATATACTGTTCAAGTCCCGGCTCTACTTGGACGCTGAAGGTGAAGGTGGACGGAAAGCGGTTCTGCTGAATCTCCATGAACACCTTGGCCAGATTCAATTCATCGGCAAGGCTGACATTGTCGCGGCCCTGATTCAGGCTGAGCCGGAAATAGCGGGCCAGCGCCTCAATCATCTGGCTGGTATCCTCCGCATCATGCGAAATTGCCGACCAGTTGATCATATCCAGTGCATTATAGAGAAAATGCGGATTAATCTGGGCCTGCAGGGTTCTCAGCTGCGCCTCCCGCTCCTGCATCTTCGCCTGATAGGATTCCTCCATCAGGAGGTTGACCTTGTGAATCAGGTGGTCCACACTGCGTTCCAGCAGCCGGAAATCCCCGCCTGGCATCGTCCTTCTGTCCTCCAGCCAGCCGATGCCCTCCTTGCGGATCATCCGCAGTATCATCTGCACTCTGCGCTGCATGTTCTGCACGAGAAACATCAGCAGCACAAACACGAGTACGAGGAACATGACCGTGATCCCCGCCAGCGTGGCAATGCTGGTGAACTGGTTCATTGCTGTTGCCCTATGCGAAATCTCTGATTCAGAGACTTGGGAGATCATTTTCCACCCTGAAGTCCCGATCGTGGTATAGACCACATTAACCTCTTCACGCCCAAGGGTCCGCTTAACGATTCCCTCCTCCGATTGCTTAATCGTATCCAGCAGTTCTTCCGGCAGCATGCTGACTTCCTGCGAACCGTTCTCTCCGGTGCTGTAGATCAGCCGGCCCTCACTATCCAGAAGATAAGGGGCGTAGCTGTCCGAGAAATGAAGCTCTGACATAACTTCTGCAATCAGATCCTGGGATATATCCATCACCAGTATGCCGATGGTCTCTTCATATGCCTTGGGATTGCGCAGCATCCTTGCGACAGAGAAAATCTTTTTGTCACCGAAATCGATATAACTCTCCTCATACACCCCGGTCCAGACCATACCGCCCCCGGCCTCCAGCACCTGCCTGTACCACGGATAATGCTCTATATCAGATAGCGGATACAGATTCACCCGGTCCCCTCCGTACATCCGGGAAGGATCAACAAAAAACCGCAGCCGGAAAATATCCTCATTCTCCTGGGCGGTTTCGGCTAAATTGCGCAGCTCCTTAAGCTGGTTAAGCTCATCGGTGATGCTGTCCTTCTGCTGCAGATTACTGTAGAGCACCTGGTTCATGAAAACTGAATTGCTGCTGTCACGGATATGATCCAGCTTATAGGTCAGATTCATCCCTGCCTGCTTAAGGGTCAGCTGCATCGTACGGGTGACTTCTTGCTCCAGGATGTCACTGGACCGCTGATAGAAGGAAGCCAGCATGACTGATACCGGCAGCAGAATGAGTATCACATAGGCAATCAGCCACTTTCTCGCCGCAAGAATGCCCTGGCCCAGTCCGGTCAAATAGCTCCAGCCCTTTTTCACTGCACAGCCTCCTTATATGGCATGCTTACATTCCTGTACGGCCTGATCCTCATAGGATTACCCCTGCTCATAGACTCTGCTCCCTGTAGGCGCTGGGGGTAATTCCGGTGATTTTCTTGAACAGCTTGCTGAAATGGCTGGGATCGCTGTAGCCGACGGCATAACAGATTTCGTAGAATTTGTTCTGCGGGTCTCTAAGCAGCTTCTTCGCCTGCTCGATTCTGACCTTGGTCAGATATTCGAACAGCGTTTCCCCCGTTTCCTGCTTGAACAGCAGCCGGACATAGGTCGGACTGAGATAGACGCCTGCCGCAATATCCGCCACTGCCAGATTCTCCGGATACCGTTCTCCAATCAGCTGACGGACCCGTTCTATCACTTCGCTTGTCTTACCGCTGCGCTTCATCCCTACGAAATCACAGACCTCAAGCAAATAGGCTTCTGTATATCCCAGCAGATCCTGCATCGTCTCCTGGCGCGCAACCTGTTTCCAGGCAGCCGTCTCGCGTTTTTCCCATTCCTCCGTCATTCCGCCAAGCTCCAGCAGCACCTGGCCGGACTGCAGAATCAGATGCAGACTGACATTCTGCGCATACCGCGCCCCTTGTCCCCGGTTCTGCCCGAGCAGACTGAAGATGTCACCAATCTCCGTCTGCAGACGTCCGCGGTCTCCGGATTTCAGGGCAGACCACACCCGCTCCCCCCACTCCGGCTCGTACCGGTAACGCAGATTCTCGCCGCGCTCTCCGGACACGATATTGTCCATAGTCAGAATACGGTTTTTGCCCAGATACCACTTCTGGTCAGCTGCATCCCTCGCCTGTTTGTAAGAGGACGGGATCTCCGGCAAGTGCTCAACCCCCTCGCCGACACCGATGGTTACACTAAGCTTCAGCCATTGCCGCAGATTGCTGCGGATTGATTCTGCCAGCACCAGCAGGTCATTCTCGGGAGATTCGCTGAACTCCTGCGGCTGCAATTGTCCGGCCAGCAGAATCCCGACGTACTCTCCCGGCTCCTTCTCGAAGGTCACGCCGCGCATCTGCTTGTCAATCAGCTCCTGGATGATATTCAGCACCGTATAGGACAGCAGCTGTCTGTCCTGCTCGCTGCGGGTGTCCAGCACCTGCGGCACATCATCGAGCAGAATGACCATGAGGATGTAGCTGTCCGCCGCGAGCTGCTGCAAGCCCAGAAATTCCAGCTTGTCCTGAATATGCGCGGTATGAACACCATCGCTGATAACGGACAGCAGGAACTTCTCGCGCAGCAGCGGCATGCTCTGCGTCAGCTTCACCTGCATCTCCTTGATCCGCTTGCGCTCCTGCCTCTCCGCATCCAGCGCTGCAGTCACCTTGCCCATCACCACAGACAGCTCCTTGCGGCTGACCGGCTTAAAAATATAATCCGCCGCATGCATCTGCAGCGCGGACTTAAGGTATCCGGCATCATTGTGGCCGCTGATGAAGACGATCTTGGCCTCCGGCAGCAGCGCCCGGACCTCAGCTGCCATGCGGATGCCGTCCATTGACGGCATCTGGACATCCGTCAGCACGATATCCGGCTTCAGCTCCCGGATTAGCGCCAGTCCTGTGTCCCCGTCGTCTGCGGTTCCAACCAGCTCAATCCCCTGTGCCGCCCAGTCCACATAGGTCCGCAGCCCGTTCACCACCGACGGCTCATCATCCACAATCACCAGTGTTTTCATAAATCCGTCCCTTCTTACTCATGATCTGCAAGGCCAGTTCGTAGGAATAGAGTGTGTTGACCAAAAATTCTACAAAGACTGTTCATCTCCTGCCAAAAAGCAATAAATAGGAAGCAATATAGTTTACACATTCATTCTGCATGTTCAATGTACGCAGACTAAACAGCCGTTCCTCCCGGATTAGAGATTCTCTAATTAGGAAGGAACGGCTGTACGTCTAGCCCGGCGAATAAGCTTCCGCTAAGCGAGAAACTGGACTTGCAGAAGCACTAGCAGGCAAGCGAATGAACTTGAGTTGTCGAGAAACGCTGCGGGCAGGCTATTGATGTTATGATCTCGCCAGCTTTCTTCCAATGAAATGAAGAAATTGAAGAAATGGCATAAATAAGAGGATTACAATCAGGCTGAAATACAAAATATCCGGGAACACAAACAGATCATTGCGAATGAAGTAATCAATACTTAGAACACCGTATGGAAGAAGTAGAAGCACGCTTGTTGCAACGCCCGGCGTCCATCTCCTCAAAAACAGCGATACCCCTATGTGAAAGAAGGAGTGCAGGAACAATCCAAGGCTCAGCACCATGTAAAGAAGATAAAAATGATACTCATAAGCTAGGAATGCTGCGGCCGAAAATAGGACAAACAGCACTCCCACCGCCGCTGAGAATTGAGACCCCGTAAGGGAGGACATTTTTTCCACTCTGGATTTGGCGAAGCCGGGAATCTTATTGTATATCTGCTCCTTGTTTCTCTGAACCCATCCGGGAGTAGGAATGATCTCTTCAAAATCATGAATCATAAATATGATCGGGAGCAGCCATAAAATAGCGGTGTCACTAATCAGCTGGTTCATTACATTCTCCTTTCTGCGGTCAAGGTCCCAATCCTCCGCCGGATTTGCTCGTGGGGATACTTCTTCGTCTCAAGAATCTGGACCAGATATTCCAAGACCTTATCTCTGTCCGCAACGTCCGGTGAATAACCGCGTGCTTCATACGTCCTTTTCATCTTACTCATTTCTCTATATGGTATTATCACACCTTCTTCATATTCCTCCTGATTGTAATTTCTGTTCCTCACAGATACAGCGATCCCCATACAAAGTGAAATAAAATGAGCATCGTTCTGCCGGTACAATTCACTGCTCATATATTGGAGCAGCAGCTTGCGATCCTCCGCTACATCGAAAGCTAAGCTTCTGATACCGGGTGCCGATTGACGAAGCAAATTACGCAGAACCGTCTTTGGCCCAATTTCAACGGCAACCGTAATTCCGCTGCTTTGCAGGAACCGCATGGTGCTGGACCATAAAACTGGGGATACAATCTGATCAGGTAAGGAATGTCTGATTTCTTCCACCGAGCAATAAGGACTCGCCTTGAGGTTGGAAACAACCTCCCACTTGGGCATGCGGATAGTAAGAGAGCGCATCTCTTCCGCCAGTCGGTCTCTGGCTGGCAGCAATATCCGGCTGTGAGCGGGCAAGCTTACCGGGAGCCGCTTATAGTGGATTCCACGTCTGTCCAGAACGTCTAAAGCCTCCTCCAGCTTCTTCTTATGCCCCGAGATTACAGTTTGCTGATCGGTATTGTAGTTAGACGGTTGAACGAATTGACCGGGCTCGGAAACCAAGGCGCATAACTCTTCAACCATAAGAGGACTAACGCCTGTGACGGCAGCCATTCCTCCCTCCACCTCTGCGCAGGCTTCCTCCATAAATTGCCCTCGTCTGGCAATCAGCCTGACTGCATCAGAGAATTCGAGTGCACCCGCGCAGGTCAAAGCGGAATACTCTCCCAGACTGTGTCCGGCAGAAATGGCCGGTTGAATCCCTACCCTCTCCTCGTAGACTTTGAACATGGCAACACTGTTCGCCAGTACTGCAAGCTGGGTGTTGCGGCTGCCGTCCAGTGCAGCCGTTTCTTCCGTGCATAATTTTTTCACGTCTACTCCAGACCAGTCACTGGCTTCTTCATAGACTGTAGCAGCTTCCCGGCAAGTGCCGATCCATTCTTTTCCCATCCCAATGTACTGTGAACCTTGCCCTGGAAACAGAAGTGCAAGCTTGTTCATCGCTAAGCCACCTTTGCAAACAATATACTCTTACACAATCCCCTCTAAACTTCTTGCCATGATTCGGACATTAGGCTCGTTCAGCATTGAATAATGCGTGCCGGGAATGGGGTATACGCAGAAATCTGCAGACAGTCTTCCCCATTCGGCCAGATCCATTCCGTGTTGTAAATTAATGTTCAATATCTCAAGTATTTCTCTGGGCTGAGGCTGCTGTGCCTGGAAGAAATGCAGCCGCCCGTTATACATTTCCAGCGGATTATGAGTTCTCAATGCGTTGTGGTTACTGACCCATACCTGGAAGAAATGCATGATCTCCTCATCGGGCAGCAGGCTCAACTGAGTTGAATATTTCTTCAAATAGCCGACAATACCCGCAATATCCTCCCGGGGCTGCGTGATTACGCGAACAGACGGAGCCCCCGCATCCTCTCGAATGTTATCGTTTGGAAAGTACAAGGAAGCAATAATAGGGAATGCCTCGAGGAATTTCTCATCGGTCATGACCTTGTTATTAAAATAAGCTTTAGGCGGATGGCTGTCGAACAACAGCAGCTCCGCTACCAAATCCCCGGTCCGCTGCAATTGAAGCGACATTTCAAAGGCAACATTCCCTCCGTAAGAGTGCCCCCCTAGAAGATACGGCCCCTGAGGGTATAGGCGCTTAATTAACTTAATATATTCGGCCGCTGTCTCCTCAATGCATTCCTTCTTCTCACCCGCCCGCTCTGCGGGCATCCCCACCTGGATCGCGAATATATTACGGTTGCAGTTTAATTCCTGAACCAGCGCCTTGTACACCATCACCGTTCCTCCCGCAGGATGGATCAGAAAGACCGGAGACTGGGCATCATCACCACTTCTAAGCCTCACCACACGCTCATCCGGCTCATCGGTTCTCGCATGGTGAACTTCCTCTCCTCCAAGCTTGGACAGCAATTGTTGGACCTGAGTTCCAAGAGTAGGCTCTGCTATGAATCTGGACAATGACAGCTGAACTCCGAATTCCTGACTTATTTGAGATTGAATCTGAATAGCCCGGAATGAATCCCCACCGGCCATAAAAAAGTCAGTATCCATATTTATTTGTTCCACAGGGAGATGCCGGCGCCAAATTTCCACAAGTCTGGAGGTGACCTCCTCCGGCGATCTGCCGCCTGCCTCATTAGATACTGTGATACCAGGCTCGGTTTGAGGCTCGGTTTGTGGCTTGGCTTCGATCCAGTGACGCGTCCGTTCGAAGCTGTATGTGGCTAGGGACACTCTTTTAGCCTCAAGTCCTTCATAATACTTCTCCCAATCTATAGCTATACCGCTGCACCATAACGCTCCAACCGTCTCCATGATGCTTTGGAACAGCGAATACTCCGACACATCCTCCTGGATTCCGGCGATCTGATGCACCTGATCTGCGGCTTCCTTATTTAACTCCATACAGCCGATATGGAAGAGATGTCCAGCTCTACGGTTGCCGTCATATAACTCAGCTGTGGATTTAATATCAGCGTCTGTGCCGCGTCCGGATGATGCCGGGTCCTCCAGCAGGATGTCCAGCACATCCTCCACTCTGATCTGGCCAAGTAGTACCTTGATCGCATAGTGTCCATCGCCTGTGTAAGCGTAAGTATTCGGCATCAATCCAAACTCGGTAATAATTCCAGAGAGAAGCGACAGGTTGCAGATATAAGAGGCCGTTCTCCCGGCAGCCTGTTTGGTTAGCCAGGCTGGCCGCTCCGTGCAGATCCTTCCAGCGGCGCAATCCAGCAAGTCGCTGCAAGTCAGCCCATGCCTGCTCAGAATTTCCGAGCTGGCCAACTGGCTGCTGGCAAAGGAACCTCCGCAAGCAGATAGTTGAGAATACAGCTTGTCCAACATCCCAGCTTCCATATCGGAAACAAGCAACGTCAAAGGATGTGTCCGGGATGGGGACTTCTTTATCTCCGTAGTAGAGCCGAGCTTAGTCTTCAGCTCCTCCAAATTTCCGCAGACAATTGCCCGGCGGTATTTAAAGAGCTTTCGTCCAGTGGCAAGTGTATACGCAACATCAGCCAATGGATAGCCGTTTTTTTTCAGCTGGTTTAGCAGTTTGTCCGTGTAGCTGATCAATGAGGTTTCTGTTTTGGCCGACAACGGCACCAGATACAGCGGCCGCTCCTTTCCCTTCATACGCTCCGGCACATACTCCTCCAGAATGATATGGCAGTTAGTCCCCCCGAGTCCGAAGGAACTGACGCCCGCAAACCGGTTTCCCTCGCTCTCCCATTCCTCACACTCCGTGTTAATATAGAACGGGCTTTTCTCCAGGTTTAATTCCAGATTAGGGGATAAAAAATTTACGGTCGGCACCATTTTCCTGTTACGCAGCATCATAGCCACTTTAATTAAGCCGACAACGCCTGCAGCCACGTCCAGGTGTCCTATTGAAGATTTGACGGACCCCAAAGCGCAAAAGGCTTTTCGATCAGTATATTCTGCATACACCTGACAAAGAGCAGACAGTTCCACCGGGTCTCCAAGCCGTGTGCCAGTTCCATGAGCTTCCACATAGCTGATATCCTCTGGACGGACACCGGATAAATTAATCGCATCCCGGATCGTCTGGATTTGGCCCTCAACTCCCGGAGCTGTAAACCCGACTTTATGTAATCCATCGTTTCTCACCGCGCTGGATTTGATAACGGCATAGATAGAATCCCCTTCTCGGACTGCATCCTCATAGCGCTTCAGAATCACAACCCCGACTCCGTTTCCAGTTACCGTGCCGTTCGCATTTTCATCAAATGCCCGGCATATCCCATCGGGTGACAAAATTCCGCCTTCGCTGAACTCATACCCTACCCGTTGTGACGATCTGACCGTAACGCCGCCAGCCGCCGCCATAGTACATTCTCCATTCAGCAAGCTTTGAATTGCCATATGCACAGCAACCAAAGAACTTGAGCATGCAGTCTGAACAGTCATGCTGGGGCCCGTTAAGCCCAGCTTGTATGATACCCGAGTGGAAAGAAAGTCCTTTTCGTTCCCAATCAGCAACGGGTGAATACCCAGCGTATCCATAAGATCGCGATTCGGCAGCAGGTTGCGGTACAAGTATGTATTAGTGCTGGAGCTCCCGAACATCCCGATGATCCCCGGATACCTCCCCGGGATATTCCCGGAGTCCTCAAGGGCATTCCAGACAGCTTCCAGGAATATAAGGTGCTGAGGGTCTGAAATGTCGGCCTCCGATGAGGACATGTCAAAAAAGGTGTTGTCGAATTCCTCAATCTCCTCCAGAATTCCGCCAGCATTTACATAGTTGCTTTTAGTAAATGATACTTCCCCCTCCCGGGCCATTTCCTCGGTGGAGAAGAACTGTATGCTTTCTCTGCCTTGCTTCAGGTTGTCCCAGAATTCATCCAAATTCCCCGCATCGGGTACCCGGCAGGACATTCCTATAATCGCAATATCGTAGCTCGTATCCTTATCCAAAGTTAGTAACACTCCCCTCTACGGTTTGGTTCTCCGATTCATCGCATGTTTTCTTAACTGCTGTTTGTCAATTATGCCAGCAGTCGAGTGCAACGTCTGGTCATCCTTGTGCCTTGACTGCATGCTCTCGATATGCCCAGCCTGCTCCGCTACGGTAGAATATTGGAAGAGGTCTGCTATGCTGATATCTGCACATAATTGATCTTTAATGCGATTATGCAATTCCACTACAAGAATAGAATTCCCGCCCATATCAAAAAACGCCTGGTCTATTCCCACCTGATCCAATGACAGAACTTCTTCCCACAAGCAGGCAAGCTTCCGTTGCAGCTCGGTCTCAGGGACAGCAGTACTGTTTGACTCCAAGATCCCGTAGACAACGGGTGGAAGGGCCGTGCGGTCTATTTTTCCATTTGCGTTCAGTGGAATCTCTTCAACAGCTAGAAAAGCGGATGGAATCATATAATCTGGCAATTTGCCCTTCAGAAACTTCCGAAGCGTCCCGGAATCCAATAGCTCTTGACCCTGCCAAATCACATAAGCCACAATTTTTTTGTCTTCATCGCGGCTGCCGTCTACCAGAATTACAGCATCCTTGATTCCGTTAAAAGCGAGGATTCTGGACCGGATTTCCCCGAGTTCAATCCGGAAGCCTCTAATTTTGACCTGTGAGTCCTGTCTTCCCAAATATTCGATATCTCCGTTCGGCAGATATCTTCCCATATCACCTGAACGATACAGGCGATTGCCAGATATCCCGCCTATGAAATCATTAATAAATCTCTCCGCGGTCAGTTCAGGGCGATTGAAGTATCCCTTGGATACCCCTGCGCCTCCGACATAGATTTCCCCGTGAACACCAGGCGGAACCAAATTCCGATAATCATCAAGCAGATAAATCTGCAAATCGGGAATTGGTTCTCCTATATAACTTCCGGTGGCGAATTCGGTATCAGCCATAACGACGGGTCTGTACGTAACATGGACTGTGGTTTCGGTAATTCCGTACATGTTGACCAATGCTGGTTCTTTGTCCCCATGACGCTCAAACCAAGGTCTCAGACTCTGGAGATCAAGCGCTTCTCCTCCAAAAATGACATACCTCAATGCCAATGGAAATTCTTGATGCAGGCTCTGGTCCACATTCATCAGCTGCTTGAATGCAGACGGGGTCTGATTCAGCACCGTAACGCCTTCCGAGCTCAACAGTCTGTAAAAAGCATGGGGCTCTCTGGTGACGTAGTAAGGAACAACAACAAGCTTGCCTCCGTACAATAAAGCCCCGAAAATTTCCCAAACCGAGAAGTCAAAGCTGAATGAATGGAAGAGTGTCCAAGTATCCCGTTCGTCAAAGTTGTACCTCTGTTGGGTTGAAGTAAACAAGCGGACGGCATTCCGGTGGCTGACCATAACGCCCTTCGGCTTTCCGGTCGAGCCGGACGTATAAATAATATAAGCAGTGTTATCAGCAGTTACATCATGGTTAGACTCTGGCATCTCCGCCGGTTCCGGCACATTCCAATCTCCATCTGCATACAATATGTCCGTCTCGCCAGCTAGAATATGGGTAGCTAACCCCCGCTCGGTGATCATAACAACAGGTTGAATATCCTGTATGATCTCGGCAATCCGTTCCGGAGGGGCTTGATGATGAATGGGGACGTAAGTCCCTCCTGCTTTAAGAACAGCCAGAATGGCCACGATCATATCGAGCGAGGGCTGCACCATCAAGGGCACCTTCACTTCGGGTCCGACACCCTTCGCCTGTAAACAAGCAGCCAGAATGGAAGATTTCAGATTTAACTCACTGTAGGTAATCTCCTCCTGCCCGCACACTACCGCTGTTCTTGCCGGAAATTGCTCCGCCATCTTGTGAATCCGGCTATGCAATGTTTCTTCTTCCGTAGACTTCGCGGCAGGATAGTTCCAGACGTTCAGGATTTTCTCCCGTTCTTCCTTAGTAATTATGGGATAGGCACCTATCTCCAGTTCCGGTTTATCCAGCACCTCCGAGATGAGCTGAACATAATGAAGAGCCATGCGCTGAACGGTCTCTTCCTTGAACAATGCAGACTGGTAGTGAAACTGCCCTGACAGCGAGCCTTCGACTTCCTCCAGGTACAGGGAAAGCTCATACTGGGAAGCTTGTACTGGCACAGGAACGGGATGCAGGACTAGACTCCCTAATTGAATACTCGGTCTCTCTTCCGCATAAAGAAAGCGCCCCGACCGGTTCGAGGATGTCGGCTTCTCGTACGTCAAGGAAACCTGGAAGACAGGCGTCCGGTTGCCGTTACGTTGACCCTGCAGCTCCCGGACAATATTAAAGAAGGGAATATCTCCATGGGTCAGACCCTCCATAGAAACTTGCTTCACATAAGCAACCAATTCCGGAAAAGAGAGGCTGCTGTCAGCGTCAATCCGGAGCGGAAGCATATTGACTAAATACCCTATCGTATCTTTGAACCTGGCACTGCTTCTGCCGGTTGTCGGCGATCCGATGATGATATCCTTTTGCCCCGAATATTTCTGGAGAAGCATGTAATAGAAAGCAAGCATAATTACATAAACTGTAGCTTCATGCGCCCCCGCTAGTCTTCTGATTCCATCTACCATCTTTGGACTCAGCTCGAAGGAGCAGGATTGGCCTCTGTAATCTGTATGATCTCCTCTTGGATAGTCCGTTGGAAGATCCATGCAGGGCAGTAAACCGTTCAATGTTTCTTTCCAGTAATCCAAGGAATGGCGGCCTTCCTTGGATGCTAGCAATCTCCCTTGCCATTTGGCAAACTCACTGTACAACACGCCGGAAGTGCCTGGAGCTGCCTTTCCATGCTCAACCAGACTTGTAAAGATCAACCCGAGCTCGTTCAACAAAACACCCTGGCTCCAATAATCCATCGCTATGTGGTGTATGGATACCAGCAGCCTGCCCTGTCCCTCCGCCTTTTCAAAAAAATCAACTCTCATTACTTTGCCGTTCTCCAAATCAAAGGGATGTTTGGATCGCTCGTGAACCAGTTGGTCAATCGTTTCTTCCTCCAGATCAAATACCTCATGCACCATCCAGAATTCTTCCCCGTTCATCACCTGCTGGACAACTTTGTAGGGGCCTCCGGTATTCTCTCGATATCCGGTGCGTAAGATAGGGTGCTTGTCCCGCAAAATGCGGAAAGATTCCCGCAAAAGGTCGATCCGGATCTGATTATCAATCAGTGAACAAAAGTTTAAGTGGTACGCACAAGAGTCTGGAGAGAGGCGATATTGTAAAAACAATCCTTCCTGCCCTTTGGAGACAGGAATAGAGTCTCCGGTTAGACCCAGTTTATCTCTCAATATAGCTTCAGCAAGCTGGAGTTTCTGTGTTCTTTCGAGGGTCTGTTCCATTTCTTCCTCCTTAATGTGCCATAGATTACCGCTGCAAGGCATCAAGAATCCGGTTAAGCTCTTCCTCTGAATAACTGTCCAGACGGTTGTAAACCGTCTCCATGTCCATCGTGTCCTGATCCAGTTCTTCTATCGTCGGGCTTGCCTCCATAACGGCAGATGCCCTGCTCTCTTCGATTATTCTGCCGGCAATAGTCTCTATAGTATTGCCCTCCAGATAATAGGTGATCGGAAGCTGTACCCCATATTTCTCCTCGACCAGGTGATGTAACTCAATGGCTGTAATGGAATCGGTACCGAGCAGATGGATCGGCATTCCGATGTCGATCGATTCAGTCTCACCGGGAAGTAACCTCTTGAAAGCTGCAGTCAAATCAGCAAGTACAGTATTCCGGAGCTCATTCACTGTTAGCTCATTCGTCAAACCGGTTGTAAATGGGGAGCGGGATTTACTCTCCCCCGTCATGTCGGTCAGATGCTCATAGATGTATACAGGGTTTAGTTTTTTTTCAACATAGAGCACTCTGCATTGACTTCTTTGGAGCTTGCCGGTGCGGGTAAGCGGAAGCGATTGAGGAGATACATAGAGCAGCTCCGCAATCCGAATTCCGTTGCGTACTTGAATATCCGCGACTGTCCGTTCGGACAGCCGGGATAACTCCCCCTTGTCCTGTAGTGCGGTTTCCACTATTACAATCAGGCGTTCACCCTCACTAGCATCAACCGAAAAAGCCGCACACTGCCCTATTGCCGTTGCCTGGCGGCGAACCCCCGCCTCAATATCATCCGGGTAGAAATTCTGCCCTTTGATGATTATTATTTCCTTCAGTCTTCCGGTCAGAAAGAGATTGCCGTCGATCTTGCAGGCCAAGTCCCCTGTCCTGAAGAATGGCCCCTCTCCTTCGGGCAAATACAAACCGAAATCCAGCTTTGTTTGATCAGAATTGTTCCAGTATCTATCCGCCAGTCCGGGTCCCTTCACCCATACCTCGCCGGTCTCGCCCGATCCACACTCCCGCCCGCTGCTGCTGTCCACAATTACGGCATGATACCCTGCAACGACCTGACCACAACTATATATACCTGGAAGTGATTCAAGCCCAATCGGCTGTTCATTCAATGCGCTGATTGAGATAATGCCCGCCTCGGTCATTCCGTATCCTATGATCAGACTAGTAGCCGCAAAGCCATGCCTGCTGAAAATGCGGGTGAAGCTATCCACTGTGGAGGGAAGAACCCGCTCCGAGCCGCTGAGAGAAATTCGTAGATGGCTCAAATCTAATCCTTCCGCCTGTTCCTGCGTATAAGCGCCAGCCGCCAATTTGTATACAAAATCAGGACCAAGAAATATGGTCGCTCTGCGCCGGGATAGCTCCGTTACCCATTCAAGAGGCGATTGTAAGACTCGGAGCATGGGCAGAAAAACAACCTGAAGACCAAAAGTTAATGAAATGAATACATTCAGCATCCCCATAATATGCTGCAACGGGCTGACACACACTGAACTGTCTGTATCCTGCAGCCGGAGACGGTCCTGAACGGACATCACATGACTGCTGAAGCTTTGATGTGTATGAACGACTCCCTTAGGCCTGCCAGTAGAACCGGATGTATACAGAATGAATGCCTCGGAGAGAGGGGATAGATCGGCTGGTATGTACTCAGCCTCTTCTGACAGACCGTCAGTCGTATATATGCTATAACCCGGCAAGCGCGCCTGGAGCATGGGCTGCATCTCGGATGTGGTCAACAGAAGGTTTGTCAGACAATCCGCGGAGAAAGCCTTGAGTTCCTCCACAAACGACGCGCCTTTGGTCAAATACATGGGAACCGCTATAACTCCTCCGAAAATGCAGCCAAGAAATGCAACCGTAAATTCAATGTTCGAGTTGAATAGGAGAAGTACTCTGCTCTTCGGCTGGCATCCCTGCTTGCGAAGAAGCGCAGCAACGCCTTCGGCTCGCGTAATCAATCCGGAATAAGTAATTCCACGTTCCCCTGTTTCGTCCATAGGAAGTTCTATCAATATCTCTTTATCCGGCCATCTTGACGCTGACTGCCTTATCATCTCAAAGATACTGTTCATTGGCTTCTCCCACCTTTTATCACATTTCTGTATTGTCCATTGCTATTTCGGTCCCCTGTTCCTGCCTTTGCCCCGTTCCTATGAAGAAGGAAAATAAGATGCCCAGCAGCAGACAGGCACTGCCGTATTTGAATGTATCACTGAACGAAGAGACCAATCCGGAATATAGCTCAGGCTGAATTCGCTCAGGCCACAGTTTCTTCACCTCGTCTTGCTGAGCCTGAAGAACGGCTTTGGTCATCTCCAATTTGTCCGGAGCCACACCAGCCAGCAATTTGGCCCCTCTCTCCTGCATCAAGCCGATAACGCTCTCCATCTGGGGAACTTCGCTACTGCTGGATACCTCGATCTCATTCACAGCACTAATCAATTCCTCTTGAGCGGCGGCGCTGAAGACTTTATCCGAATGGATAATGTCGATAATATCGGACTTTGCAGCCGCAATTTCACTACCAGTCGTCGTATTCAAAATAGTGACAATGATAGCTACACCAAGCACTGCCCCGATAGAGCGCGTCATATTCATAATTCCCGACGTAATACCAACCTTATCTTTAGGGACATTGCCGATGGCCGAATTCATTGTAGGCGCCAGCGCAAACCCCATACCCGCACCTGCGATAGCCAGTCTGTATATTACATCAAGCCGGTCAGACCCTGCAGTCAGGTCATTCATAAGGAACATCGACAGTGCGATGCAAGCCATGCCGGCAATGATAAGCCAGCGTTCCCCTACCCTTTTGAGCAGCAGACTGGTAATTACCGAGAAGAGGGCCGAGGCCAACGGCATAACAGATAGAGTCACACCAGCCTCAAGCTCGCTGAGCCCCATCAACCGAGTCATGAAAAAAGAAATAAGCAGCGATATTGTCATGATGCCCGCGCCTAATATAAGCAGCGTTAAGGAGGCGGCGTTAAAGGTGACATTCCTGAGGAGTGACAGGGGGATCATTGGCTTCTTTGTTGTAAGCTCAACCCAGACAAATAAAGCCATAAAGATCAAAAAGGCTAAAAACAAGCTCAAGATAAGCGGAGATGTCCAACCTTCGTCGTTGGCCTGAATAAGCGCATAGGTGATAGAGAACAGCGAGACGGACAATGCAGACATCCCCAGAAAGTCGAGTTGTTTGCCCGCAGTAGGATCATAGGATTCTTTGATGCAAAAGATCACTAAGAAGAGAGCGACAATGCCGATTGGTACGTTGATCAAGAATATCGACTGCCAGTTGAACTGATCGGATAAGAATCCTCCAAGCGTCGGTCCGCTGGCTGCTGCCAGCCCCGATACTACGGACCAAATGCCCAGCACCTTCCCCTGCTTGTCTTCCGGAGCCAAGTCCAGTGCAAGCGGTATGGATACCGGCAGAATAATTCCGCCGAATAAGCCTTGAAGCACGCGAAACAAGATAAGCATCTCAGAGGATGATGAGATAGCACATAGAAATGACATCAGTGTAAAGAAAAAGATACCGATCCCAAATATCCTCTTACGGCCAAACTGGTCGGCCAATCTTGAAGCTGTAATGATAAAAACAGCAAATGCCAAATTATACCCGTTGATTACCCAAGTTATGTTTTTCAGCGTAGTATTGTAGTAACTCATCATCTCGGGAAGGGTGATGTTAATGATCGTCGTATCCAGTAATGCCATGAAAAAACCAAAAATAACTGCCACAAATGCTAATTTGTTTTTTGTCCCGTTTATCATTATCCGATCTCCACTCCCAGATTTTTATAATTGACTAATTGTAATATTTTTCTTTAATCTCCTCCGGCATTTCTGGCTCATGTGCAATCCACCAGCATAACGTATTCACTCTCAGCACGACAAAAGCAACAGCCAATACACTGATTACTTTCCAAGGAATTCTTTTCATTTGGGCTAAATTCATGATCAGGTTCTCTCCCTAAGATTGCTTGATTTTGGTAACGCGGGTTCTCACATTATTTTAGTTGACTAGTTCTTCATCAAAATGATTACAAATTGAAAAATCAGCCAATGAATGCAAATCAATTTTCGGCATAAACTTACTGCCCATAATACTGCCTATTAGTTGGCTGTCATATTCATTACTGCACTGATTTAAGTAAGGAGTGTACACCTTGTTAATAGACCTGTAATATAGCTTCTCACTCTTGTTCAGGTTAGTCGGGGCCTCGTCAATGAACTCATAGTGATTAAAGTGTAAAGAGCGCAGCAATGAGCTATGCAAATAGCGGTTATTAATAGATTCTGGATAAACAATATTAACGTAAGGGATATCCTGCTGAAAAAATGCCAGAACTGATTTGGCTACAAAATCCACAGGCACTATGTTGACCTTTGAGTCGGGGGAAATGTGAATTCTTACACTTTCTGTGCTACCCTGATTTTGTAAATTCCAAAAGAACTTTGTCCAGCCGTAAAACACATCAAACTTGGAGATGTAATACAGCGGTGCATCAATAAGTCTTCCGCAGACCACGCTTGGCCTCAAAATCTGATACTTGATATTTTTTTCGGTGCAATAGCTCTGAATGAATTTTTCGGTCAGATTTTTGCATTTCTCATAATGATTTCTGTAACTATTATCTTGATAAAAAGTGAAGTTATCTCCGATTACTCCATCCACAATGCCACACGAAAATGCAGTGCTCATATACACCAATTTACTGTTAAACTGTTCTATGGCATGAATTAGATTTATTGTTCCCAGCCAATTAGTATGATGGACCTCTTGTTCAGCCGCAGCAGTATTAAAAAGATTAACAGATCCTGCATTATGTATAACGAACAACTGCTCGTCTCTGGGGATTAGCGAATACAACTGCTGCCCAAGATCAGAATCTTCTAAATTGCCATCAATGGCGGTGATATTTTCCGCTAATTCCTGGTAGCCATACTTTTTGAGATACTCGGGAAGATACTCATGAGTCAATAAATGCTCAACTCTTGCGGCTGCCGAGAGACCCTTTTTTCCCCGTAATAGAATATATATTTTATTTCTCCATGAAGTTTCCATAGCCACTTTCAGAAACTCGTATAACACGTGTCTCCCAATAAAACCTGTGACGCCGGTAATGAGAACATTGCCTTGAAGCTTAGAGGGTATCATAGAATCTCCTGAAGTATTCATATATTCCCCTCCTTGTCCTCTAGCAAACTATGAATTCCGGGAACCTCGCTTTGCTGTTCTTCAGAACTATAAACCGGACGAGACACATCCATGTTACAACCTCCCATAATATATTTTTGTATAGTTATCTATACAACGTTATTAATTTCACAAACATAAACAATATGTACTTTATTTTCATTAATCGTCCCGGAATCTTACGCATTAGCCTGGCTCATTTGCCACTTGCTGTTTGCAGCAGGCTTTGATCTCCACAAAACCGGATAATTGCGAAACCGTTAAGCCCAGCAGGCTTGCCAACAAGAATGGATTAGTATTTTGCAGGAAAATTAATAAGCCATATGCGAAAATCAGAAGACTATTAATTAAAGTACCTATTAGTTGTATTTTCTTCTGTTTTGACCTTGGAATTGAAGATATTAGAGACCAGAGTATCAGCAGTAACGCGGCTCCCCAAATGATCCTGTATAGAATAAGTTGATGTTGAAAGAAATGTATGGCTAGCATACATAATAAAAAGGTACCTACAGATATGAAATAGCATTGTAAAAATGTTCCCGCATGTCTTCCGCCCCTCATACTTCTTATTAAGAAGACCGTCCCTACCCAGGCTAGAGCTTCTACAAAACTCCCCAAAATAACAGATAAAATTATCATCGTACTGAAAATAAGCATGGATTCGATCATGGCCTGTAATCCGTAACGGATTATCGCCAGCTCCTTCTGCATGATTACTTTATGATGGACCATCCTCTCACCCGCAATATTTAATAACATCTCTATCATTTTTTTCCATCCCCTTGTAAATAATATAGGATAATTATTCCTTCAAAGGAACACCTTATATGCGAACCGCATTAAATTCTATGCGAAATGCATTTTTATGTATTAATTTTTAGAACTAGCCTTGTGTTGATCTATAGGCCAAATTTGCTATACTTTAAATATATGGAATGAATGGGAGAGAAGAACTAATGCTGTACGGTGGAATATGTGACGATGAAAGCGAAGTTTACGAAGAATTAAGTCAGTTTTTCACACATTTTGAGAGGGATTTTAATTGTAAATTCAGTTTAACTTATTTTTCTTCAGGAGAAGAACTGCTGGAACATTATCAAAGCAAAAAGCCTCCTCATTTACATTTTCTCTTTCTTGACATTGAAATGTCAGGTATAAACGGCCTGGAAACGGCAAAACAAATCCGTTCCTTCCCTAATAAAGAAGTCGCCATCCTATTTTTAAGCAGCTACCCGGAATATGTCATGGAAAGCTTTGAAGTATTTACATTCCAGTATTTACTAAAACCACTGGTGTATAGTACTTTTGAATCAAAAATGAGACGGCTCTATGACCATCTAAATTCTGCCGTAAAATATTCAATCATTTTGAAAGAGGAGCAAGGAGAGAATATTATACCATTGTCAGAAGTTATATCTATTTTGAAAGTAAAGCATTCTTTGGCACAGAATAAGTTGAATATTATCACTACAGATGGAAATTTTTCTGTTACAGGAACTATATCATCCTATTCCGTGAAATTAGGCGCGCCCTTCCTGCGCATTTATAGATCAATTATTGTAAATATGGATTATATCCGAAAGTTTACTGTTCATTCCGTTGTGCTGAGCAACGATCAGGAATTACCTATAAGCAGAGCTCACAGTAAGCAAATCAAAGATTCCTATACACAATATATGGCAGGAAAATATATTCCATGAAAATAACCCTGCTATTTTTTCTAGGAACGACTCTCATACAGCTTGTTCTACTAAATCGCTATTTTTTTGCTTTGCTCGGTTCTTCTCAACAAAATAAACTGCAAATTACTTTCCATTATCTGCTGAGCGGAATTATCATTTATTCATCTTCAATCTCTTTTTTTCCTGTGGTCATAACAGGTTTATTATCAATGTGTAGTGCATTTATCATCTCTAAGTGCTACCCTGCCCGGGTAGAATCGAAATTGATTTTTTCAATTGTATACGTCATTCTGGGTTTCATAGCGGAAACATTGTCATATGGACTCATTTTGCAATTTCATCTCACATCCGATGCTGTAGACTTAAGCAAAGAACAAACACGGTTACTCATTTTATTGCTATCCTCACTTATTTTTTTCTTGTTCATTGTATTTATCAAATTATTTAAAAGACAAAGGGACTACAAGCTGAACACCTGGTACTATCTTGTACTGATCATCATCAATATCGTTAGTCTTTTTATTTTAAATACGCTTTTCTTCTATGCACAAGAAAATAACATGTATATTTATTCAGCAATTGCTGTCCTATTAATCAATGTTACTATTATCTATTTATTTGATGAATTAATTGAAAACTTCCAGATGAAAGATGAGCTGCAAAGATTACATAAACAGACTGATTATCAAAATGCCAGCTATCAGAAAGTCTCAAACTCATTTCAAATGACTAAACAAATTATCCATGATACGAATAAGCACTTTATATATATCCGTGCCTGCATTCAAGCAGGGGAAAGGGAAAAGGCACTTGGCCATATTAGCCAAACTATGCAAGCGATGAGGAATTCTTATTTCGCGATAGCTTCAGGTAACCTGGTCATTGATTCTTTGCTAAATAATGCAATAAATATTTCTAATGAGAGAAATATACGAATAACGCATCATATAAGTATAGAGAATCTGGACAAGATAGATCCTTTTGACCTGTGCATAGTAATCGGTAATATCTTGGATAATGCAGTCGAAGCGGCTCAACTTCTTCCTACACCAGCAGAACGGTTTATATTAATTCGAATCTTCACACAGTATCAAATGCTAACCATTTATTCCGAAAATTCATACACGCCGAACAACAAAAGGAGAATAAAGAAGAATAATGAGCTACATGGAGTAGGCCTGCTCAATATCCGGCAGATCACTGAAAGATATGGAGGTCATCTTACTGTAACGGCAAGAGAAACATTCAAAACTATTGTTGTCCTTCCAATAAATCGGGAAGCCTAATTTCATAAACCCTTATATATTTCAAGACCGTGGCTGCGTGGGTTCCATGCGGTCTTTTTTACAATTTCCACAGCTTTTCCGTTATGGTACAGTATCTGTAAACCGCCTTCGATATAGTCGGCTCCACTGATCATCTGCTTCACCATCGCTGGTGTGGCGGGCGTCTCGTTGCCCTGAAGCTAACGCCTCCACTCTGCTCTGTTCGAGTGCTTCAACTTTCATCTTTCTCATCCTTTCCCTTTCAGCATTTCCTTTCTAAAATAAAAAAATATTCATTTCCCGCAAAGGATAAAATAACACTATGAAACATTCACTGATTGCTGCCATTACCAAAAGCCCGCTCCGCACTTCGTTATACCACTTCACCCGCGCCAAGAATTTGCCCGCAATGGCTACACTTGACGCATTGTACGCCTCATCCGTATTATGTCCAGCGCATGCAGCCGGAGTACGCCGGACTACAGCCCTCCAGGTACAATACGCCGGGCAGCCGGTTATCCTGAATTCCCATCTGCGCATCACACCTGAAGCAATGGACCCGGACACAACCCCTGAGGAATTACGTCTCTGCCTTGACCGCCATGTCTTCTTGTGGCCGACCTGGCGGGATTGCCTGGCCATGGCGGCGATGTACTCCCGCAGAGAGCCCGGCGAAGTTTTTGCCATCCTGAAATTCGACGCCTGCGAGCTGCTCGCCGGACAGTTTGATCGGATCAAGCTGTCCAAATATGATTCTGGCAGCTCGCCCAGATTCCCGCACCGGATGTCCTACCGCAAAAGCTGCGGGATGCTGCTGCCCATTGCTGAGTTCATGTCAACAGCCGGGCCGGCGATACCCACCAAACCTTCGGAAATCAAGGAAGTGCTGGTCGAAGGACAAATATCACCGCTCAGCCGGTATTTGCAGACGGTCTATTGTTCGGAGCCGCAGCTGGTTCCTGAGATCTGGCAGCCTGTATGTCAACCGCTGGCTCTGACGGCACATTAATTGCCGCTAGCCTTGTAACTTATGTCGCATCGTGATATAGTCACGTTATGACATAGTCACGGCAAGACATATTATATTAAAGGCCATGAGTTATGCACAATGAACTGGCGAAGCAGGTGATCGTGTTGTCCACAATGGATAAAGTGCTGAAAAAGTACGTGCCGATGACAGAGACGGCCTTCTATATTCTGTTGTCCTTAACCATCCCACGCCACGGATATGGAATCATCAAGCATGTGGATGAGCTGTCTGAGGGCCGGCTTAGACTGGGTTCCGGTACGGTATATGGAACTTTGACGAAGATGAACAAAGATGGACTGATCGTTGTATTCGCCGATGAAGAGAGAAAAACGGTGTACGAGGTATCAGATCTGGGGAAAGCAGTAATGCGCGCAGAAATCAGCAGATTAAAGGAACTTCACCGTAATGCCATTACCAGTGAGGAGGAATTTGTATGAAAAGGGTTTTTAGGCCCCTCTGGAGCTACGACCTGCCCAAATCAGAAGCCTGGCTGGCCGATATGGCTAGCCGGGGATGGATGCTGGCGGAGTGGAATCTGCTGCTGCGACAGTTTACGTTCCGGCAGTCTGAGCCGGTTCAGCTTACTTATCAGATCGGTTATGCTCCATCCTCCCAGCCTTACATGTCTTCCTATCTTGCTGCTGAAGGCTGGAGCAAGCGCCTGCAGCAAGGCAAGTGGACCGTCTACGAGAATGATCAGCAGCCGTCACAGATTAAGGCCTACCCTTCCCGCAAGGATGTCTTGAGGCGAAACCACAAAATCTCATATATTTTTATGGGAATACTTCTTTATATGCTGCTCATTGCAATGATTCCGCTGATTGCTCTAGGCTTCTCCTTGACCCAGGATGCTCCACTTCAGGTACAGCAAAGCCCTATGTGGGCAGTTACCTGGGCCGCAGCAGCCTTGGCTGTGATCCTGCTCGTACTTGCCATCTATTCTATTATTAAGCTCCGGGCGGCCAGCAAGGTGTTAATCTCGGATTATGAGGACTTCAAGAAGACTCACGAGCCGCAGAGGCCGGCGGGCGTTACAATGAAGCGGTTGAAGTTAGGCTGGATGTACGCTCCTGACCGGCTGGAGGAATGGCTGGAGGATAAGGAACGGCTGGGATGGAATCTGTATAAAGTCGGCCCGGGAGGCACCCTGTTCCATTTCAGCCAAGGCAGTCCACGTATCATGAAGTATCACGCCGACTATCAGGTCATTGGCGATGAAGAGTATTTCGAGCTGCACCGGCAGGCAGGCTGGGATAAGGTCTATAGCTCATCCTCTTCTCTGCAGAAATGGACCCTCTGGAGCCGGGAGGAGCTGAAGCGTGCTGAACAACCGGAAATCTACAGTGACCCGTATCACCGCTTGAAGCATGCCCGTAAAATTGCCATCAGCTATACAGCATTGTTTCTTCCGATGATTCTGCTCTACAGCCTGAATGTGACGGCATTTATTGACGACATGCTGCAAGACGGAGTCACCGCTTCCCGGGCATGGAATACTTCACTTATGTTCCTCTGTATCCTTCTCTTCGGCTCGTTCGCAGGAAGAACCTGGCTGTATTACCGGCGGCTTAAGAAGCTGTAGGTATTGCACCGCAACAAAAGGCGTATACCGGAAGTCATACTCCAAACGGAGCAGCTTCAAGGATACGCCTTAAGCATATGCTTACCATATTTCAGAAAAATTGCGGATATTGCTTGGACATCACCTGTACCCGGTCCAGCAATGTATTAGAATGCTCCATCACAATCTTGCGCATTCCCTCCACATCACGCTTGCGGGTGGCCGCTACCATCTTCACATGTTTATCAATATCGGATGGCTGCACGCCCTCCATCTTGCCGTACAGCAGACGGATCCTGTTATAATGCGAGGCAACCTCTTCAATTGTAAACCAGGATAGCTCTTCGCCCGCCGTCTGAAAGATCAGCTGGTGAAAACGATTGTCCTTGAAATAAAATTCCCGGAAATATTTCTTATCCATATATTTCTTCTGTTTGTTAATCAGTTCCTGCATCGTATCTGCTACAAGCTCACTGCATTTGCGGATGAATTCATCAATCACGGCAGATTCAAGCGATGTGCGGATGAACCATTCCTCGCGGACCCGCTGCAGATCAATTTTGGAGACTACTGTTTTGCGCTGAGGATATATTTCCACCAGTCCAGACTGTTGAAGGCGGACTACTGCTTCCCGTACCGGTGTCCGGCTTACGCCATAGCGTTCAGAGAGCTTCTGCACACTGACATCCATTCCCGGCTCCAACGTCATATTCATGATGTCTTCTCTTATTTTATTGTAAGTTACATCATTTAGTGAATTACTGTTATTAATAATCTTCAACGGGTTCCCTACACCTTCCTGAACTCACTCCTAGTACATCACGATATATTTTCTCCGCACTGGCAGCATCATAGCTGTAATACAACAGAACATCCAGAATAAACGGCGCGTAGCTGAGTCTATTCAGTTCCTGTGTAAAGGCCATGGCTCCCACTTCACTCAAGGTGCGTATTGTAGAATAATTCTTGAACCCAAGCAGGTTCCATAGCAGAATCTTCTCAGTCCGGGTGTAGATTTCATGTGCAAACTGGTCTTCTACAAAATGAAAAATTTCGTGGCCAAGGATAGTATTCATTATACCAGCTTGCTGAAAAAGTTCAACTAGCCCCGGCTCCTCCTCCCGGACCAGCTCCACCGCCCTGCGCACGGGCTCTTCCATAATTTCGATGGTGTACGGTGGGGTATAGCAGGCAAAAAGCACACGTTTCCCTGTCATAAGCGCACTTTGAAATTCTAGCTTTAGCTTCAATTTGTCCGCGATCACGCGGACATCACGGGTTCCATATTCAAGGATGATGCGCTGTGCGTATGCTTTGCCGCAGGCTGTAGCTCTCTCAATCATCTCTGTCTTGTTTTCAGGCAGAATGCGCCGGTTCAGAATGTCCCTGGAAAAAGCGTACAGCCCCCAAGCCTCATCCTCTACCTGCAGCAAATCACGCATCATTACACCCAGCTTCATCTGCACCTGCATGCTGCCCCCATTCTTCATTCCTTCATTAATATCGCTATGAATGGCCTCAATAGATTAGCGTTAGCTCTGCTTGACATTGGCAGCGACAACGATAACCTCCGTATCCGGCTCAAACGTGGAAATTTCGATATCCATAAGCAGCTCCAGCTGTTCGAAATCGGAGGCGGTAAAGTCCATCACCCGGGCACCGATACACAGATAGAAGTCCGGCCGGGCAATCAGTTCAGTCTGGTAGACAGCCATAGCCTCCCAGAGCTTTTTGACGGCATTCAGGTAATCTCCGGCAGTTGTCTTGAGGGCCATCGCCCGGCCTCGTTGCACCTTAATGAACCCTTTGGTGTCTAAGATGCGCACTGCACCCGCTTCACCGGCCTTGTCAACCTTTTCGCCGAAAATGCTGACATACCTCGTTTTCTCAAGCAGTTGTGTCCGGTCGATGGAAATACGCATATCCTTCGCGGCCAGCTCGCGGAGCTCCGCTTCATCACATTCCTTCAGCAGCTCGGTCGTCTTCACCTCCGTGGAACCCGTAGCAATCGCGGTAACCTTTGACGTCTGCGGATCAATATCGATATGGATCTCGATGCTTTCCGGAGTGGCTCCACTCTGAATCGCTTTGTTCATTGCTTCCATTTTGAGTGCGGCAATCACTTCTTTGGAAGGTGACGGAATGATCCGCTCAACAACGTCCCGAACCATCGACAGGGCAACACCAATGGACGAGATCACCTCAGCATTCTCAGGAATACTGTATTTCAGGCCCATTTTCTCTGAGAAATAGACGATCAGCGAAGCGGCTCCCCCGCCAACTCCCACCAGGGAGATCTGGTCTTTCTCCAGTTTGTATTTCTCGGCCAGCGACAGAATGATCGGTTCGATCTTCGCATACGCTTTTTCCATAATCTGCTTCGCAATATCTTCGGCCGTGGTTCCGCAATAATCGGCTAAGGCCTGCATCGCCCGTCTGGCGGCTTCCACATTCCCGTAGGAGAAATGCTCCGGCTTCACAAGGCCCAGCACGTTCGCAGCACAGGAATTCGTGATCGTCACACGCTCCCCGTTCTCCAGACGGATGGCTACATAATCTGCCGGATCACCCGGTTTGGGCGAGAAAAATTCCACCTTGGCGCCCTTAATCTTGTCCGGATCGGTAAAGACCGAATAATCCAGGCCGCCGATATGTGCCGATCTGGGCCCGACATCCACTACTCCGCTTTTGTTCGCCCGGATCATGGAGCCGCCAGCAACACCGAGTACGCGCACATCCAGTGAATTGACATAGGTAGGGTGACCGCCGACGATTGAATAGTCAATGGCCGGACGGCCATTTTTGATAACCCCAATATTGGTTGTGGTTCCGCCCACCTCGAAATACACACCGTTAGAGGCTCTCAGATACATCAAAGACCCCATGACTGAGGCAGCCGGACCCGATAACATCGTAAGCACAGGACGTTTCTTCATTTCGCTGATTTCCATAACCCCGCCGTCGCCTCTCATGATCATCAGAGGTACATGGACGCCGGCTTCCCTTACGGACTGTTCAGTTGAATTGGCGGTGTCCAGCATCTTGGGCAGAATGCTTGCATTGATTGCTGCTGTTCTCGTTCTGCGGGTGAGCCCGTACAATTTGGTGATATCGGATGCCATGGTGGTCGGAATGCCTTTTTTCTCAGCTTCTATATAGACGAGCTCTTCAGGTCTGCCATTATCTACGCCAAAAGCCATGGAAGGCACAATCACCTGTGCTCCCTGACGCTTAAGATCATCGATGACCTGTAGCACGGAGGCTTCGGACATTTTCTTAATGTTAATGAAGCTATTGTAGATTTTGATCTCTTTGCTGTTGCCCAGATCGATGTTCTGCAGTTTGGTCTGACGTTTGGCCAGCCAGCCTTCAAGGCCGCCCTTAGCCATGCCAATGATGCCAACCTGTGCGATATCACCTTCAATCAGCGCATTGGTTGCCTGCGTCGTGCTGTGTGCAACGAAGACTACATCTTCCGGCTTGATGTTATTTTCTTTCAGACAATTCTGAAAACATTTCACAACACCGGCGGCTACACCTCTCTCATGATCATGCGTAGTCTTGACGGACGATTTCCCGATAATTTCATGTGTTTCATTGTCGATGGCAACTGCTTTTGTATGTGTTCCACCGACGTCGATCCCCATTCTAACCATTTTACCCATATGATTTCTCCGTTTCTCTTCATTAAATTGTACTGAAGGCTAATAACCGGCTCCTGGCTGACAGGGACGCAGCAGCCGGTTCATTTGGACATAAGCGGTGCTACACCAAATTTCCGTACATGAAGAATACAATCGCGCACAGAATAATCCCGATAATCCAGCCTGTAGGAATGGACATCTTCATATATTCCTTGGCCGGAACCTTCGTATATCCGAAGCCCCAGGCTACCCAGGATTGGGTAACGTCCAAATGCTGCGGAGCTACTGTAGTGATGGCGAACAAAGGATACAGAAACTGTACAGGCCAAGCTGCGGTAGCCACAACTACTGCCAGAATGGCCGATCCGGAACCGACCAGGTTCATCGGGCCGCGGAAGAAGCCAAGCGGTGTCAGGATGGCGAATACGATACAGAGCAATAACGCCGTCTGAGGCATTGCACCATCAAGCAAGGTTTTGAAGTAAGGAGAAGCATAGGTTGCAGCATTATTGAACATGGACAGTGTGAGCAAGAATCCGATCATCGGCGCCACATCGATAGCCCCGTCTGCGAATTGCTTCGACAGCATTCTGCAAACGCTTGCAAATCCACCCTTTAACTTGCCGCAAGTCAGTAAAGCGAACAGACCGGCAACGATAAATCCGAAGATAATCGGGAGTTTGAACACCACTACACCGATTACCGGCAGAATGATGGAAATCCAGGAGATTGCAGGGGCATCAACCGTAGCTCCGGCATCCGGAGTGGCTGCCCAGGCACGGGAAACCTTCTTGTTCATGGACAGGTTAGATACCACCAGAACAACAATCAGGGAGACAGCCATCGCAATCATGCCGAATTTGAAGTATGTATTGTAGTCGTAGCTGGCATAACTTTCATTGGCTGTAGCAAAAATAGCCTGATACTGCTTGAAGTTAACAATGTTCCCGAAGATACCCGCCATAATTGAGCCCATGAAGGAGAACAAGGCAATCGGTGAAGGTATTCCCAGTGACAGCATGATCGGCAAGACGATTACGGCGATGGAGATTACCGGACCGATACCCGTCATAGAGGTGAAGATTACCGCAGTAACAATACATAAGAGCGACATCGTAATTCTTGGTTTGTCTCCGCCAAGCTCTACCACCTTACGGATCAGCGTTGCAGCAATCCCTGTGTCAATCAAGACTCTGCCGAAGAAGGCGCCGAAGAAGATATTAACCAGAATCGCTTTACCGTAGTTCTCCGGACCCGTCTGGAAGACGTTCGTCAGGACGTCAATAAATGTCTTACCCTCCATAACGGAGGTTGGATGAATGGAATTGCCGATCAGGGCAATTGATGTCCACAGGACCGACATGACGAAGAAGCCCACCATGAGGTTATACCCCTTAACGCAGTACCACACCAATCCAAAAAATGATAAGACCATAATGAAACCGATTACAACATTAGCCACATCCACAAAATAACCTCCTGAAATAGGAATATATGAATAACATGCTAACATGCTATATAGCCTAACTGACATGTTAGTTTGTCTCGGGAAAATATTAACATGTTAGTTGCTCAGGCGTCAATACAATTCTGCGCTGTGGATTTCACTGTATTTCGAGTCAGTCGCGGGATAACAATGGGAGCCTTTCAGCAAGAACAGAGAAAGCCCCCACGGCATGGCCGCAGGGGCTGGGTGCTGCTTATTAAGTTTAAATGTTCGGAAGAAGTACAGCAATGAACAGCAAGCCCGGCATTAAGGTAGCAGGAAACCCTTTGAAGCCCGCTCTATTCTTCAGGGCCGCAATAATTACCATATTCAGCAGCTGACCTGCCAGGACAGGCAAGACTGCAAAGAGCGGTCCTGCTCTATTGACGGATTGCAGGGAAACTATAGTCAGCAGGGAATAAAAAGTCAGATCTCCTGTACCGATGACCGGAATGAGCCCCCGCCTCCCGGGAACCGGAAGGCAGACCGATAGACGGGCGGCTGTATTCGTATGCTCCATTAACCGGGCGTTGAGCGTGAAACGTCCTCTTTTGGTGAAGCTGAACACATCCATGATCACCATTCCGAAGGCAGCGCCAATCACCGTACTCTCCGAGACGAATACGTAGGCTGACAGCAGATACGCCAGCAGAACTGCACAGATGATGTTCAAGCCATTATGCAAATAGATAACATTCCGGCTGACAGCATGCTTCCAGACCCAACAATTAAGCGCTAAGGCTGCTGCAAATCCTGCAACAGCCACCTGCTCTGAACATCCGCGAACGGCAGCTGCCAGCAGTACGATGAGGCCAGTAAGCAGGAAAATATAGGTCAGCTCCCAATGCATCCTGTTCTTAACGGGCGCATCCATCAGAAATCCCTCCAGTCAAATATAGAACATCGTCTTACTCTTCCACTAGTCCGGTTACATCTGCTTACTGTACTTACGGATGTAGAACAGCTGCAGGAAACAGCCGAGAACATATAGTCCGATGGTCGACAGCACTACCCACAGAGCGGTCCCGCCGAATATAAACAGAAACGACAGCGCAATCATAACCACAATCATTACATCGAAGGCTTTGGCCTTCGCTTTCATCCGGATGGCCGTGTGGCGTTCGTCGCGCAGTTCAATGACAGCCTGCTTCCTTAGCTTAGGGTGTTTGGCATAATAACACTGAATGATAAGCTGGGCGGCACTCATACTGAACAGCCCCGAGCCTATACCAAGACCTAACCCGGCTAGT
Organism: Paenibacillus sp. FSL R5-0912; assembly: GCF_000758605.1. NCBI lineage: Bacteria > Bacillati > Bacillota > Bacilli > Caryophanales > Paenibacillaceae > Paenibacillus > Paenibacillus sp. FSL R5-0912. The sequence continues at coordinate 2,882,229 of NZ_CP009282.1, read as the reverse complement.
CTCTCAGTACTTTCATTCATCGTCAGAAGCCCGGCAGCAGCCAGAATCCCCCCAAGCAGCAGCAGAAAAGAAAACAGCCAGATCTTCTTGTTCATCTTCATTCGGATTCCTCCTCATAGATAAAAATATCCTCAATGGCCAGTTTGAAATAGCGGGCGATTTTGAAGGCTAGAATGATGGACGGGTTATACCTCCCGTTCTCAAGCGAACCGATGGTCTGTCTGGAGACCTCGAGCGCCTCGGCCAGCTCTTCTTGTTTAATTCCCCGCTCCTTCCGAAGCTGTTCCAGCCTGTTATCCATACCTTCACCTCGCATATGTAAAGTTAACTTTCCATAATAATATCACTCACTCTCTGTTATGTAAAGCGTACTTTCCATCACTCTGTGTTTACTCACACAAAAAGAAAAGCATAAAATCACCCTAACGGGTAATTATGCCGGAGTTTTATTTGCTGTAGCAAATGGAGTCGGTATTGATGAAGTAGATGATTCGCAGAATATTTCGAGCACGCTGAGCGATCTATTCGGCAAACAGCCGGTATTCAAATGGTAATTGGATTATCCGGCCAACATGAGATAGAACTATGGGAAATGTTGAATTTGAAGGGCAGCGTCATTGCATTGGGGGGGAGCCTCTCGGATGAGGGGGGAGCTTTCGGGAATGGCATAAGTATCATTGGCCCAAGGGATGAGCAACGGCCTCAACTATCTGCCCACAAAAAAACAGGTTCTAACCCGGCTATACAAAGCCGATTCAGAACCTGTATTTGATAAATATGATGCGGTCAAGAGGACTCGAACCTCCACGATATTGCTATCACTGGCACCTGAAGCCAGCGCGTCTGCCAATTCCGCCATGACCGCATATTCGGTTGACTTGCTTACGCAGTCACAAGATAGATCTTATCATGCTGGGATTTCAGAGTCAACCTTTTTATATTTTTTTAATTTTGTTTATTTCCAATAATTTTCAAGATGAATATTGCATTTACTTACCCAAAAGATGTATAATGAGAACAAAGGTTCGCATACTATAAATGAGGTGATTTATATGGCGACTACCAAGAGAAACACCCTAATCACACCAACACTTCCTGAAGATATAACCAAAGACGAATTGTCCCTTGTCAGAAGCTATCTGCTGCTAACGTTTATCCATAAAGTGTTTGAGCGCGATTGCCGAGTTATTGGTAAGAGCGGTCTCTTCAAGAATCCACAGCTCTACATGGAGCTGGTCTCCAGCGCCACGAAGAAGACTTCGCTGATGCTGCAGGAGGTTACCCGTGAGCTTACGTCGCATCAGCTGAAGATCAATACCATCCGCCAGGATCAGCGCGGAGTTACGGCCGAGTATACCTGCCGGGGATACTCCGGGGATATCCATATCCTATGGCCCGGCTTCCGCAACGAGATGATGCTGCGCATGCGCGCTTATCTCGGGCTGGGTGCCGAGCTTGCCTCCGTTCTTCCCCGTGAAGAACGTGTCGAGCAGATGGCCTTATCTTTCTAGGCCGTTACTGGTTAATCCACAAAGAGCCTCGTCCTATTTACTGGACGAGGCTCTTTGTGTACCTACACTTCCTAGAGGTTCCATATAGTTTGAATTTCAACAAAAGCGGAACCATTCCATTCCTCATACCTGTCCCGTTGTCCGCAGAGCGAGCCTGAGATTGTTAAATTAACACTACATAGGCATAATTGTTGTACGTATTGCAACTTTGATTCCTCGATACTTGGGCATTCGGACAGATTGTTGTATGAAATACAATAATTCCTCCACCAAACCGCTAGAACAAAGAGAGATGTTGCCTTTTATACACCAACTTCGGATTAGGGCCGAATTCCGGAGGAAAATGTTGTATCCTGTGCAGGATTTAATAAGAAATGTGATAAAAGTTCAATCTGTATCGGGCGCGGCGCTCCCCTACTTAATGACCTTTTCAATTTCCTTCATCTCTGCATCCGGGAACAGCTTCGCCACATGCTCAGCAATCCGTGACTTCGATTCCGCGGGCTTATCAGCGTAACGCGAGGTAACCCATTCTTCCCCGTATACATGCTCACTCATCGCATACCGCCCGACTCCCCAGCCGTACGGACGCCCCTCTTTATCCTGCTTGTATTCAAATCTGCTGGCTGTAATATAGGTCTGCATCTGCAGATGCGTCATTGCGGTGTCGAAGCCCTTAGCCCCGTTTTTCCCGAAGCCGGCCAGCTGCTTAAGCTCATTGGAGAGTAGTCCCTCACTGTGTTCCATTAGCACATCCATAATTTGTTTGCTGGGCATGGAGGCTAGTCCATCATCATATCTGGCGTCGAAGTCGTATCCGTCCCGGCGGTAATTGGCGAAGTCAGGGTACCATGCTTTGCTGATAAACCCGGCTTTTTTGTTAAAAAGCTTCGCATAAGCGATCTCGCCCCCTGCGGCAACTTCCTCACGCCACTCCCACGGCCCCTCCACATCCTTCACGAACCAGTAGCCCGCAGGCGTGCATTCCTGCAGGGAGAAACCATCAATCTCACAGCGGAATAAAGGAAGGAAACCTATCTCACGCACCAGACCGGCTAACTCCCGCGCATTCTTAATTACTGGCAGCTTCATGCCTGCCCTCCCGGACTATAAGTCCAGCCTTCGTCCCCGTGATAGATCATCAGCTTGGACATTCCGCCATCGATCTTTATATTCTCCCCGGTGATGAACCCTGCAGCATCACTGCACAGGAAAAGCACCATAGCCGCGATATCCGGCGGTGTGCCTACCCGTCCAGCCGGATGCTGCAGCAGGTCCGGCTCCGAATGAACCGGGTCCGCTGCTTCTCCCGTACCCTGATAGGCAGTGGTATCAATCCAACCGGGGCTGATCGCATTCACCCGCACTTTACCGGCCAGACTTACACTAAGGCCGTGGGTCAACGCACCAATGCCGCCTTTGGCGGCAGTATAGCTCTCCGTATCCGGCTGGGACATTCGCTCCCGGCTTGAAGAGATATTCACGATGGACGCTCCCGGAGCGAAATATTCCTTAAGCCGCAGTGTCAAATAATATGGCGCAGTTACCCCGATCCGCTGCACATATTCGAAATCCTCGTAGCTGCACTCCGACAGCAGGCCTTTTTTGCTAATGCAGGCATTGTTAATCAGGTAATCCACATGTCCGAATTTGCTGATAACCTGTGCGGTGAAATCCTCAATGACCGAACGCTCCGCAATATCTCCCGGATAGAACAACAGCCGCTCCGCTCCATACTGCTCCTCCAGCCAGCGTCCGGCCGCAAGATCGGTATCTATGCAGGCAACCACCGCTCCCGCCTTCAGCAGCTCCTCCGTTAGACAGCGTCCAATTCCGTTAGCGCCGCCGGTGATGACAGAGATTTTATTCTGATGGTTCATATGCTCCTCCTCAGGCAGTTCAATATAAGGGTCCCGCATAATCAGCAAAAGTACGCTCTGGAGCGCACTCTGCTGATTGTAAAGCTGTAATTAATAAAGGGCATTCAGCGTATTCCGTTTGCTGTTTATAAGGTATCTGCTTCCGGTCTCGGCTCGCTGAACGGCTGATACAGATAGTTCCGGTCCAGCTTCACTACCCGCTTATTCGGACGCCGGATCATTACCTGGGACTCATCCCAGGCCAGCACAATCCCCTTCACATCATTGCTCTCCAGTCCATCGCGCACCACACGTATCTTTTCACCGGAAATCCGGTAGGCATCGAGCTGTTCATCACTAATCATAATTGTTCTACTCCCCTCTCTATCCTTAGCTTGTCCAATATTTGCCTAAATCGAATCATGAAAAAGACCCAAATGATAAATCATCCGGGTCTAGTTATGAACTAAGTAAGTCTGTATGTCTTATGAAGTTCTTATATCAGCGCTTCATTCTTCTCAAACCAGAAGTCAAGAACTTTAGCGGACATCACCCGTTGTTCCAGATATTCTACCTGATGATCCGTGAATTTCTGTCTCCAGTTGAAGGACAGCTCTTCACATAAACTTGTGATTGTCAGAAGCTCCGACCAAGCTACGTAGCGTTTGTACCAGAAAAACTGAGGATGTTCGATCATATAGGGGTACAAATCGTCGAACTCCGTGTGTTTGCAATCCAGCGCACGTTCGAAGTGATCCTTAGCCTCGGTTAGTTTATCAATAAAAAATTGCTCTGTCACCGGTTCTTTCCCCATTGTGACGCCTCCTCTCTCATGTCTAATTTTTATTATAAAGGAAAACTTATAGGGTGAAAAGCAGTTGTTTCAAAAATAGGCTATGTTCCTGTATTTGTCACTTAAATCCTACCCGAAAGTAATCGTTCCCTCACTAAGAGAGGTAATATCGACAAGCGACTCCAGACGAATACCCTGTTCCCGGATTGTACGGGCGCCAGCCTGGAAGCTTTTCTCGACCACTACGCCCAGACCCACAAGCTCGGCGCCGGAACGCTGGATGATCTTGATCAGGCCGCGCGCGGCGTCTCCGTTGGCGATGATATCGTCGATAAAGAGGATTTTGTCATGCTCCGAGATGTATTGGCGGGACAGCATGATATCCGTGACGATCCCTTTGGTAAAAGACGGCACCCGTTCGCATAGGGCATCGGGATCAGCGAGCAGCGTTTTTTTGCGCCGGGCAAAGACCAGTGGCACCTTCATCTCATAAGCGGTGGCAAATGCCACGGCAATACCCGAAGACTCCACGGTAACTACGCGTGTCACTCCAGCCTCAGCAAATCTGCGGGCAAACTCCCGTCCCATTTCCATCGTCAGCATCGGATCAACCTGGTGGTTAAGCAGACCGTCCAGCTTCAGCACCTGATCCGAAATGACGACCCCTTCCTCCAAAATCCGCTGTTTCAATAATTCCATGACTTTGAACCTCCATTACCTTTATAATTCCAGACGTTCCACTGTAATAACAGCTTATTCACTAGGCGGAAGTCATGTCCTTCTGTTCCTCATCATAACCTGTACTATGCGGACTGCACAAGGCAATCCTGCCCGCACCGCTATTTAAATCTTCGCAGCATTCAGAGGAGGAGAACCATGAAGTCCCGAGTCCGCACATTGCAGATCGCTTTTACCTATATTGGCACCATTGTGGGTGCCGGCTTCGCCACCGGCCAGGAGATTCTCCGTTTCTTCACAAGATACGGCCACTGGGCCTTGCTGACCATCCTGTTCTCCACCGCGATATTTATTTGGCTTGGCACCAAAATGATGATTATCGCCCGGCGGATTGAGGCAGACTCCTATGAAGATTTCAACCGCCATCTGTTTGGAGAAAAGGTCGGCTCCAGCATCAGCCTGTTCACCATGATTATTCTGATTGGCGTGAACAGCATTATGCTGGCGGGTGCCGGGGCTATTTTTAAGGAGCATCTCGGAATGCCCTATCAGGCGGGGCTGCTGCTCACGATTCTCGGGTCCTATCTGCTGCTGAAGCGGGGCATTTCCGGAATCCTGCAAATCAATAGCCTGGTGGTTCCTTTGATGCTTACTCTGTCGCTAATTATTGTATTTAATACGCTGGGTGTTCCCGGTGCAGACCGATTCCTGTTCCTGCCGACAGACCATAGCTTCTTCAGTGCCTGGATGTCTCCGCTCCTGTATACCGCCTTTAACCTAGGCATGGCCCAGGCCGTGCTTGTTCCGCTGGCCCGGCATACCGAGGACGAGCAGGCGCTTGTACGCGGAGGGATTCTGGGCGGAGCCGGAATCGGGTTCATGCTTCTGGCAGCCCACTTTGCCATGAGTTCACAAATGCCGGGAATTCTGCAGTTCGAGATCCCGATGGGCAGCATCGCCTTCCGGCTGGGTCCCATCGTGCAGACGATTTTTCTGCTGCTGATCTTCATGGAAATCTTCAGTACCTTCGTCGCTGACATCTACGGGGTTAGCGTTCAACTGCAGCAGCGCCTGCCGGTCGCTCCAGCCCTGGTAACCCCGCTGCTTATGCTGGTCTGTTATGTGTTCAGCCAATTCGGCTTCAGTTCCCTGCTCAGGGTATTCTACCCGATCTTCGGCGCCCTGTGCCTGGTGTGGGCGGTCATGCTGATGCGTGCTCCCATGTCACAGCCGCCGCGGCCAAGCGGTCCGCCTGCCTCTGGAACCGGAGGTAAGGGCATCACCATTGTGGCGGTTAAGCCGGTGATCCGGACTACACGGAAATAACCGCAGCAGCAGGTATGATCCCCGCCACCGCTTCGGCCACATGCCGGTGGCAGGTCATCATCACAATCTGCCGGGATACCGACAATTCGCCCAGTAATCCGAGAGCCGCATGTAAGCGGTGTTCATCGAAATTGACAAACAAATCGTCGAAGAACAGCGGCAGGTTCACCTGACTGCTCATGGTCTCCGAAAGGGCCAGCCGGATCGCCAGATACAGCTGTTCCGCCGTCCCCCGGCTAAGCAGTCCGCTGTCCATCAGCCCGGCATCCTTATGCTCCGCTTTCAGCTCCTTGTGCCCCAGAGTCATTACGATCCGGCGGTACTCCCCATGCGTCAGCTTAGAGAAATATACAGAGGCAAGCTGCAGCACCTGCGGCTGCTTCTCCTGTTCATAGATCCGCCGCGTCCGTCCCATAAGCTCGGCCGCCAGCGCCGTTACCGCATATTGCCCGGCCAGATTATGCAGCGCCGCCCGCTGTTCTTCCAGCTGCTGAAGCGCCGAGTCCTCCATGCACCGCCCCCTCAGGTCCTCCCGTTCCTGCAGCAGCTTGCCGCGCTGCTGGAGCAGGGAACTGCGTTCTTCCTCCAGGCTCAACACCGCTTCTTCCGCCGCCATACGTTCCTGTTCAAGCACCCGGGCATCCCGATGCTCCAGCAGCAAGAGCAGTTCTGCCTTGCCTTCCTGCTCCCATCCGCCAAACATAGCCAGCTCCCACTGCCGTACCGACCGCGTCAGCTCACTATGCCTCATCCAGGCCGATGAACGGCGCAGGAATTGTTCGCCGTTCTCAGCGCCGCCTTCCTGAAGGAGCCTGCTGCTCCGCCCGTTCAGCTCCTTCTGCTCTCTCCGGTTCGCAGCCAGTTCCTCATGAACTTGGGTAAGCCGCGCCTCTATACTCTCCCTGCGCAGCAGCTCTGTCTTCAGCGCCTCCCATTCCCGCTTCCGCAGCTCCAGCCAGGTTAGCAGTGAAAGAGAGTCCGGTGAAGCTTGAGTTGAAGCCCGGGCTCCGGCAGGAGGTTCAGCTTGGGGCTCCGGCTGCGGGCCTGATTGTGAGTTGGGATGTACTGGAGAGCTCAAAGTAACAGAGGAGTGATCCCTGCGGGCCTCGGCAGCAGCCTCAGTATCTCTAAGCAGAATCATCCCTTCCTGCTCATAAGCAGCGCACTCTGACTCCAGTCCGCTGAGCCGGAGGGATAATTTGCCCTGCTGGCGCAGCAGTTCATTGCCTTGCTCCGCCAGGGCGAAGATATCCGGCAGGCCGTCCGGTGAGAGCCCTTCCGGCAGCCCCCGCTGGCGCAGCCATTCTTCATAACGAGCGGCCAGCTCCGTGAAGCTGGCTTCGGCATGGTCCAGCTCCTCTGCCAGTACCCGCTCCTGTCCGGCCAGCACCGCGAGCTCCGTGCGGCAGGCCTCGACTTCAGCGGTCTGCCGTTCGACGCGCTGGCGCCAGGCGTTCCACGCCTCCATCAGGCGGCGCAGCTCCTTCATCCCGGCCTCCAGCCCGCCGGCATCTTGTATGCCGCTCTCCGGCTTCGCCCCGGAGAGCAAAAGCCCGCGCAGCCGCAGCATCTCCGCTGCGGCCTTGCCTGCCTCCCCGCCGCCCGGCGCAGGCGGCGGATTAACGGCCGCCGCTGCGCGCAGGGCGGCCCACAGCCCCAGGTCCGCTGCGGCCAGCAGGCCGAGCGCGGACCATGCGCTGACCGGCGGCGCGCCGGTCAAGAGCAGCGCAGGCGGCAGCAGCAGCGTAAGCGCTGCGCCCGCCTGCAGGAGGCGCCGGTAGCGCTGCGCCCGGCGCCCGTTCCCGCCGGGGCGGCTGTCCCCGGCGGCAGTGCCTCTGCGGCGCGGGACCTCCGCGCCGCCTGCAGAGCCGCCGAGCAGCGCTTCGCGCCAGCGCTCGGCGGCCTGCTGCAGCTCGTCCCACAGCTGCAGCAGTTCACGCGGGCTGCGCTTCGCAATGCCCGCGAAGTCCGCTGCGCCGCTTGCGTACCCCTGCGCAAGCTGACGCTCGGCCGCCTGCAGCGCAGCGCCGGCGGCGGCCGTTCTGGCGCGGAGGCTCAGCAGCTCCGCGCCCCTGGTCTCCATTTGCCGGTCGTACCCGGCAAAGGACGCAGCGTAGCGCCGCGCGGCTTCCCGGTCCGCCGCGCTGGCTGCGAAGCCCCCCAGCTCAGCGGCGCTCCAGCCCGCGCCAATGCTGCGCAGGGTACGCTGGAGCTGTTCGCCCAGCGCGGCAAGCTCGCCCGTCAGCCGCTGCCGCTCCGTGCGCTTGTCCTCATAGCTGCCCCGTCTGCGGTCCAGCGCTTCGAGAGCCGGCCCCTGCTGCTCCAGCAGGGGATCAGGCGGCTTCGCGGCAAGCTCAGCCGCAAGGTCTGCCTTCAGCCGTTCCAGGCGGAACGCCGCACCCTCCAATCCCCGCTGATCGCCCTCCAGTGACTTCCAGCGGTCCACCCCAGCTTCAGGGAACGCATCAATCTGCGGAAGCTCTGCCAGCTCAAGACGGGCTTCAGACCATTTCAGCCACAGCTCGCGGATCTCCTGTGCCTTCCGCAGCTTAAGCAGCCGGTCTGCCGCGGTTTCCCGGCTATCTTTCATCTGTAACAGCTTCTGCTCTACCGCTTCCAGAGCCAGCGTATTCTCATTATATCTGGGCAGATAGGAGCGGCTCTCCGCTACCTCCCGTTCCAGCTTCTCAATAGACTGCAGAATCTTGGCGGCATCCTGCACCTTGCCCCGTGGCTTGTAGAGCTTCTCGGCATCCTGGACCAGGCGTTTCTCCGCCCGCATAATCTCGCCGCCGCCGCCCATCCCGGCATGGAACAGGTAGCTGCTCATCTCACCGGACTGCAGCGCGCCAAGCTCCTGCAGCTCGTCCAGCGAGACGGCGAACAGCTGGCGGAACATACTCCGCGAGATGCCGCCCAGCAGGCGGCGCTCCAGCTCAGCCTGCTGCAGCTCCTCAGTGGTTCCATCCGGATGGCTAAGTGTAATCTGCAGCTTCTCGCCTCTTCCCGGTCCTTCACCGCCGGAAGCAAACCGCCGGATCGTCCAGAGGGCGCCTGTGTCGTCACGCGCATTCAGCACCCCGCCATGTATTCCGCCTTGCAGCGGCTCATACCGCTCGGCAGGATACGCCCGGCCGGGGATGCCGTACAGCATCGCGCGGATAAACTGCAGGGTAGTGCTTTTGCCGGCTTCATTACGCCCGAAGAGCACAGTGACCCCCTCATTCAGCTTCATCTCCCGCCGGGCCAGACGGCCATAGCCGTCAATCCGCAAAGACTCAATTTTCATTCAGCATCCCCCCCGCTCTCGCCATACAGTCAGGTCCGCCGCTTCCCCGTCACTGCCCTCTTCCTCCGGCATCGCCTTACTCACCGCTGATCCGCCGGCTCCGTCTCTTTCCAAGGACCCGCTGGCCCGGGCAGACAGAAGCTCTTCTCCTGCCGCAGGACCCTGCGGTACACCGGCTTGCTCCTCCACTCCGCTGAGCAGCACAGTGCCCAGCTCCGCAGCCCTGCTTAGCCAGTCCCGCTTCTCTTCGCTCCCTGTGGACATGAGCAGCTTGCGCAGCTCCTGATTCTCCATTAGCGGCCTTAGCGCAGTGGAGATCAGCTCCTCCAGCTCCTGGTCGTTCCCGCCGCTCCGTCCGGCAAGCCGCAGCATTTCGCCGAGGAAGCTGTCCTCCAGCAGCAGACGGCCCCGGTCAATCGCCAGTCCCGTTTCCATAGCGAAGCCTTCGGTCCATACGAGACCTGCATACTCCTTACGTTCCGCACGGACTGTTTCCCTCCGCTGCAGCTCAGCGAGCAGATCCTCCGCAGCCCCCTTCTCCGTCAGCACCTTATGTATAGCACCCCGCCCGGTCAGACGGAACCTTACGACAGACATCAGCTGCGGTGTTTCTTCCCGGATGTCTTCAACCGCATTCTCAACGGCTCGCGTTAACGAAGCCTCATCCGCCAGACCCTCCACCGGGATCTCACGGACCTGCCAGCGCACACTGTCCAGTTCATGGAAGGTCAGTGACGCAGCACCTTCTGCATCCACCTGGACGGTGTAGCAGCCTTTAGGGCCGGTTTCCTTGATGCTCCGTCCCTGAATATTTCCCGGATAGACAATGGGCGGACGATCATGCAGAATACTGCGTTTATGAATATGCCCCAGCGCCCAATAGTCGTAGCCTCTCCCGATCAGATCCTTGCGGCTGCAGGGAGAGTACGTCTCATGCTGGAGATCCCCGTCCACATTGCCGTGCAGCAGCGCAATGTGGAACAGGTTGCTGCCCGGTTGACGGTTAAACCGCAGCGCCGTATTCTCAGTCACTTTGGCAGTCGGATAGGAGATCCCGCTGATCACGGCTACCTCCCTGCCGTCCTCTCTGCGGCGGGCGATGGCCTGTTCCGGTTCGCTGCCGCCGAACACTGTAACGTGATCAGGAGGTGCCGCTGCAAGACGCGGCCCGTCCAGCGGATCATGATTTCCGTGAATCAGGAACACCTGAATCCCGTGCTGCCCGAGTTCCTCCAGGGCTTCCCGGAACCGGAGCTGACCCTGGAGAGAGGCATCGGAGACATCATAGACATCCCCGCTGATGACTACGAAATCTACCCTTTGCTCTATAGCTACGCCAACAAGCCGCCCGAGGGCGGCGAAGGTGGACTCCCGGAGATAGGAGCGTATAGCCTGCGGCAGATGGGACAGCCCTGCAAACCGGCTGTCCAGGTGCAGATCCGCAGCATGCAGGAATCGAAAAGGAATCATACCCTCACCCCTTCATTCCCGGCTGATACTGCAGGTATGTCTTCTTCAGTTCATTGGCTACCCGGGTCAGGGAATAGAGGCTCTTGGCCTTATCCCAGGCCGAACGGGACAGCTCATAACGGTAGCCGGGATCACTGATCACTTTCTCAAGGGCATCCGCCAGTCCCAGCTCATCATCCGGATTCACCAGCAGCCCGTTGACGCCATCTTCAATCTGCTCGGGAATCCCGCCGACATTCGTCCCGACAAGTGCGAGGCAGCTGAGTGCAGCTTCCGCAAAGACTGACCCGAACGCTTCCGCCCGCGAAGGGAGGACAAAAATATCAAAGAACGGCATGAATTCCTCCGGATGCAGCGTATAGCCGTAAAAGATCGTTTCATTATAAATTCCCAGATCCTGCGCCAGCTGCTCCAGCTCCGCCCGGCTCGGTCCATCCCCGATAATATGCAGCACATATTCATGGCCCCGCTTTTTGAGCTCGGCACAAGCCTTGAACAGTGTATCTATTCCTTTGGCCGGTACCAGACGGGTAACAGTGACCAGCTGCGGAATATCATTGTCATGGGGCACAGGCTTGAATCTCTTCTCGTCGAATCCGTTCGGAATGACGCCGATGCTGCCGGGCTGATCTATATAAGGAGTTAAATATTCGGCAAAAGCGCGCGAAACCGTCATCAGCCTGTCGCTGACATGCTCCAGCTCCCGGTAAATCGAGACCAGAAACTGATGCTCCAGGCCGCCCTCCTGGATGGCTCCGTTCAGAATCAGCTCGCGCTCATAGCTGGAGTGCAGCGTTTGAATTAAAGGAATTTCCGGATATATTCTTTTCATCGCCAGCCCGGCAATCGGGTGATGGGCATGGATCAGATCATAGCTTTTGCTCATCCGCAGCTTCGTCCACCAAATATAATCGCGGTAGGTTTGGATATATTTTTGCACAACCGGACTTTCGCCATATTGCGTCCAGTCAAAGGTTTCAAAAACAATTTCTTCGCGTCCCTTGCCCCGGATCCGTTTGGGCAGCCAGAACAAATCCATCTCCCAGCGGCTGGAACGGAAGCGTTCCTGCAGATAAGGGATCATAGAAGATACACCACCGGGCTGCTCCGGCGGGAAGAATAGCGCTTGCAGCAAGTTCATAAGGTACATCTCCCTTTACAATTGCCCTGATTACGGTGAGACCCGGCAATTATGATATAGTTGTGTATATGTAGAAGTACAATTACAGGTACGCTAAAGTCCATACTTTGATTTTATCGGTATCTACCTGAAACAGCAACTAAGATGACAGCTTTACTTATCTTGGATTTTGACTAGAGGAGAATGAAGTATGAATGAAGAACGGCTGCCTGCCGCTTACACCGCTGACATTAGAGAGATGCTGGGGGATACGGCAGACGCTTTTCTGGAGAGCTATCAGGCACGGCGGACTCAAGGTCTGCGGTTCAATGGTTTAAAAAGCATTTCAGATCCGGGCCGCGCCGCAGCGGAGCAAGCAATATCCCAATTTAGTCTGTCGCCGGTACCTTGGTGTCCGGCAGGATTTTATTATGAAGAGCCTGCACGGCCGGGGAGACATCCTTATCATACCGCCGGACTATATTATATTCAGGAGCCCTCGGCAATGTCCGCAGCTGAGCTGCTTGGACCTCTTCCCGGGGAGACTGTGCTCGATCTTGCTGCCGCTCCCGGCGGCAAAACCACCCATATTGCCGCGCTGATGCAGGAACAAGGCTTGCTGATATCCAATGAAATACATCCGGAGCGGGCCAAAATACTCGCAGAAAATGTAGAGCGGCTTGGGATAGGGAGCGTGCTTGTCACCTCGGCAACCCCGGGGGAACTCTCCAAGCGGTTCCCTGAAGTCTTTGACCGGATTATGCTTGATGCGCCTTGCTCGGGTGAAGGAATGTTCCGCAAAGATCCTGCTGCCGTAAGCGAATGGTCACCGAAGCATGTGGAGATGTGTGTTGCCAGACAGTGGGATATATTGCAGGATGCCTACCTCATGCTGAAGCCGGGCGGCAGTATGGCTTACTCGACCTGCACCTTTAACCGCAAAGAAAACGAAGAGACGATCGAACACTTCATACAGAGCTATCCCGATATGGAGCTGATCGTTACGAAACGGCTGTGGCCTCATTTGGAAAAAGGCGAAGGGCATTTCGTAGCCCTGCTTCGCAAGGCAGTTGTAGAGCAAGATACCGAAGCCTCACAGCGCCAAGGCCGCAGCAAACGCGGAGACCGCGGCAAGAACAGTCCGAAAGTAAACGCCTCGCTCCGGGATGCCTATCAGCAGTTTATGAGCTGGTCGTCGGTAGAACTGCCCGGGTTTGCCGGGAGCGGCGTACCGCTTCTCTTCGGTGATTCCCTGTATCTGCTGCCCGAAGCATTCAATGACCGGCTGCACACCGGCCTGCTCGACGGCCTTAAGGTTCCGCGTGCCGGACTGCATATTGCCCACTTGAAGAAAAACCGGATTGAACCCGCCCACGCTCTGGCCATGGCGCTGAGACCGGATCAGGCGGCGCGGAGCTATGATATGCCATCCGCCGGGCCGGAAATTCAGGCCTGGCTGCGCGGGGAGAGTCTGCCCGTTCCGGCCAGCCTGCATGGCTGGACGCTGGTCAGCGTGGATGGCTTGTCTGTAGGCTGGGGCAAAGCCAGCTCCGGCCAGCTGAAGAATCACCTGCCCAAGGGCCTGCGGATTCTGAAAGCCCATGTTGATGAGGTTTAGGCTGCTGACCAGTTCAGGAAGCCTCCTCACGCATATGATGTCATTATCCCATGGAGCTCCGCTGAACTACTAACGCGGCAATGGGAACAGACATGAGTCAAGGGAGGAATCAGACATGGGTGCAGTTCCAGGCTTCACATCGACCGGTGCGATTTTGGTGCTCTTCATATTGCTCGTTATCATTTCCCGTTCGTTGTTTGTCTAATTCCGCTTTAGCAGCATAGCGTATAGACACAAGCGGCCCGGCCGTTCCTTTCAGGAGCGGCAAGGCTGCTTTTTTGCGTTTTTTATTTGCGCTTTTTATATACTTTTTTCTTATTATCCGAACGGAACTCCACAAAAAAAGCACAGCACAGAGCCCCCAAGGCACTGAACCATGCTTTATGTAAGTCTTCGTCTTCTGCAAGCTTCACTGATCCTGAATGCTGTGAAGCAGCCCGGGCTGTGGGAATAGTTGGATTTTCAACACTTAATCATTCTGTCTCTGCTGCTTTGCCAATAATAAGTGGATTTCCGTCACTAATTTCGCCCAGATTCCCGATTTTCTACAGAGGGAGTGAAATTAAGTGTCTTTTTTCCAACTGCTGCCCTGTAACTGCAGATTTCCGCATAATTAGATGACGTTTTTCTACTTAGCACACCGCCGGGCCAATCATTCTACCGCGCAACAAAACGCCTACGCCGAGTAACTCAAAGAATATCTAAGCGGAGCATTTACCGGAGAACCAGAATTTTACCAAGACAGAAGTCAAGAAGACAGGCAGTATTTCACCAGCGCATCGCGTACACCATTGTCATTATTCGTTCCGGTAACCGCATCTGCTGCTGCTTTGACCTCAAGCGGTGAGTTGTCCATAGCAACACCCAGGCCGGCATACGTCAGCATAGAAATATCATTATAATAATTGCCGATCGACAGGACCTGCTCCTGGGGAATGCCCAGCTCTGCGGCCAGGTTCTTCAGGGCATTGCCTTTGGAGGCTTCCGGGTGCATGAAGTCCACGAAGAACTCTCCGCTGCGCAGAATATTGTACTGTTCTCCCCAGGTAGCCCATTCACGCTGTGCTTCATCCAGAATATCAGACTGCGTGAACACGGTGAATTTCACAATCGGTTCGCGGAAATCCTCCCAAGCAGGCAGAGATGCAGGCATTATGCGGAAATGCTCGTACATGAAGTTGGCTTCTTTGGTCAAGTTCTCGACATTATCGACATACATATCGAATGCAGTGTTAACATCGAAATGGATATCATGTTCGCGGCAATACGCGATATACGGATCGAGTCCCCTAGCGTCCATTCCATACTGGTGCAGTACTTTGCGGTCCTTCACACTCACCGTCACTGCTCCGTTATGCCCCAGCACATACCCCGACAAGTCCATCTCTTCCATGAACGGAATCGAATTCTGCGGGCTGCGCCCTGTACACAATACGATCTGGCCGCCCTGGCGGGTAACCTCGGCAATGGCCGCTTTATTCTCGTCACTTAAGTGATGATCATCGTTCAGCAGCGTTCCATCCACATCAAGTGCTATCAGCTTGTATTTCATACTCCACCATCCTTATTTCTCTGTATAATATACCTCACTCTGTCTCAAAAGCTTACCTAACCCCCATCAACTAAGATTCCGTTTATATCAAAGGTTGTGTAAATCCTTCACCCGCACAGCTGCCCAAAATCGGCTGAATAGTGCGTGAGTCTCGGAGGTACTGTAAGTGAGCCATACGTAAGTTTAAAACTCCTGTACTCATTCCACGTGACTGTTCCTGTCCTTACAAGGCAACGCCTGTATTTCTCCAACAAGAATGTATTTTCGTGCTAACAGACCTTAACGCTAGCACGCACCTCCACTATTTCGTACAATTAAAGGGCCATTGTACCTTGGTTGTCACCCATTTGGGCAGATTTAGTTGTACAGAATACAGTTATAAGACGTAAGCATCCCTTTTCGCTGTTTTTAATTGTACATTATACAACTATCACTGAATTTCCATTTGGACGAAGCATATCAAAAGCAGCATTGTTGAATACACTCGCTTTTTCAGTTCTGAAGTTGTACTAGCTAGCTAACATCCGCTACGGTCCGGCGTACAGTCGTTTCACCTTTATTACATGCAAGCCCCGGCGGTCCGCCGAAGTTGTATTAGCCTTGCACCCTTTAGGATCTGGCAATCTGCCAGGTCTGCTCTTCATTTGCTGGATATGCTGCTCCATCACTTATATCCGCTAGCTTATTCCTCCGCTCCGCCCCGGCGCAGAAGCTCCAGGTCTTCAGCAGTCAGTTCCCGGCAGGCGCCGAGCGGCAGGCTCTCATCCAGCTTCAGCTCACCCATCGATACGCGCTTCAGGAAAACGACCTTCTTCCCGACCGCCACGAACATCCGCTTCACCTGATGGAATTTGCCCTCCGTGATCGTGAGCGAGATATACGACAGCACCTTGCTGCCTCTTTCTCTGCTCAGAATCCTTAGGCTTGCTGGCAGCGTCACATACCCATCCTCCAGCTCCACCCCGGCTGCAAAAGCGGCCACATCCGCCGCATCGACCTCACCTTCGACCGTAGCTTCGTAGGTTTTGGGTACATGCTTACGCGGGGACAGCAGCTCATGAGCCAGCTTGCCGTCGTTCGTAAGCAGCAAGAGGCCCACAGTATCCTTATCCAGCCGTCCCACCGGGAACGGCTCGAACAGCGCATGCTCAGCTTTAAGCAGATCCAGAACGGTACGGTCACGTTTGTCCTCAGTCGCGGACAGGACGCCTGGCGGTTTATTCATCATCAGATAGATGTATTCACGGTAAAGAACCGGCTCACCGCCAACCTCGATCATGTCCTGCCCGGGGTCTACATGAAATCCGCTGTCTTTGACGACAGCGCCATTCACCGTAATCATCCCCTGCTTCGCCTGCTTGCGGATATCGCTGCGTGAGCCAATACCCATATGGGACAATATTTTATCGATCCGCTGCTTCTTATTCGTATTTCCTGCTCCACTCATAATCTATGTCCACCTCCAGCCTGCGGGATATTCGTTCTTCAGCATACCGTCCTGCCATTTGCCCCAGCCTGCGCTGAAGCCGTCAATACAGACGAGCGTGTAACCTTTGGAGGCATGACCGGCCTTAATGGACAGACGTTCCTGCGGAATCGACAAGGTCTCTCCCTTCAGGTAGGAGACAGCTTCACCGCTTGCACTGGACAGCGACACACTTCGGCTGCTCTCCGCAGGATGCAAGGCTGTTGCCAGCGGATGCCCGGGAATAAATCGGCCGCTCTTCATATGTCCGACATACCAGCCCGGTCGGATCGTCTTCAGTCCGTCCAGCGCTTTACGCGGCAACGGCGAGAGATACAAGTGATCTCCGAACCATACCGGATATCCGGCGGGCATCGTCCCAAGCAGCTCCTGAATAAAATCAGCATATACCGCAAGCGATGCTTCTTCCCCGGTTCCCTGAAGCTGCCGTCCGGCAGCAGCTCCAGTTTTGCCAGGCCCCCGTCCGCCCTTACCTCCGCGCCCGTTCTCAGCTTTACCTGCCGAAGCTTTGACAGGGGAAGCAGACCTGTTATCCCGGTTACGCGGAGATACGGATACGGTCGCCTCTTTGAAGTCCGCCCTTGCTTCTATGAGGTCTGCTCTTGCCTCTATACCTGCCTCTCCGGCTATATCAGGACTTCCGTCATGCCGCAGAACAGCCATGAAGTGTCCTTCGCCCATGACCTTATGCGGCCACAGCCGCGCGGCACCCGGCAATGGACCTAATCCGGCAGCAAAAGAACCGCTGCCGCCCACCGGTACCAGCGAGAACTGCGGATGACCGGATAAGAAGTCATCAATCATCTCTTCATTCTCCTCCAAGGCGAAGGTACATGTCGAGTACACGACCGTTCCGCCCGGCTTCAGCGCTGCCGCTGCCGCCGCAAGGATATCCCGCTGCATACCGGCATATTTGGCCGGAGTTTCCGGTTCCCACTGCTTGACCATATCCTCGTCCTTGCGGAACATGCCTTCACCGGAGCAAGGCGCGTCAATCAGTATCCGGTCAAAGAACCCGGGGAATGCGGCTGCAATCCGCTCCGGGCTCTCATTCAGTACAATTCCGTTACGCACTCCATACAGCTCCAGATTCTTGGCAAGTGCCTTCGTCCGTTCCGGATGAAGGTCGTTGGTAATCAGCAGACCTTCGCCTTGTAGCTTGGCGGCAATCTGCGTGGATTTGCCGCCGGGCGCAGCACACAGATCCAGTACCCGGTCACCCGGCTGAACGCCAAGCAATTCGACGGGCGCCATGGCACTGGGCTCCTGGATATAATATAACCCGGCATGATAATACGGGTGTTTGCCGGGTCTGGCTCCCTCTCCGGTATAGAAACCGGTAGGGCACCAGGGAATAGGCTCTAGCCCGAAAGGGGATCGTCCGCGCAGCTCGTCCACAGTAATTTTCAGCGTATTTACGCGGATTCCTCCGTAGGGAGACTGCTTATATGTATCCACAAATTGATCGTACTCAGTTCCCAGCAATTCTTTCATGCGCTCCATGAAAAGCCCGGGCAGTTGTGCCGCCATGATGCCGTCCTCCTGCTCAAATAATCAAGGAACACCCCTGCGGGTGCTCCTAATGTTGCCTTGCTATATTCAATCTGCTCTATGCTTTGCTATATTCAATCCGCTCTATGCCTGGGTCTATCCGGCCGCTGCGGCCCGCGGCGCTGGGGAACCTGCGGCTCAAGAGACTGCGCAGTCATTCGCGCCGCTTCTTCCAGCACAGGGTCAATAATACAGATCGTCAGATCATAATAGGGAAACGGCTGCTCTACATAAGCTTCAAGCCGGGCGGCATAATCTCCCACTTCCTGAACCAGCTTCGCCAGATCAATCCCGAGGGTTACCGCCGGATATCCACGCAGTACTTCATAGGACTGCCTCAGCATGATCCGTCCGCCGCGCACATTGGCGTTACGGAAATGATACAGTCCGACCGCTACCTGCAACAATGCTTTGTAGAGCGGGTCGCGCTGCTGTTCCAGCCATAGCTCCTCAAGTACCTCATGACATTCGAAGTAATCCCTGTCCCGGTTGAAATAGATCAGATACTCCAGGTACAGCGGCTCATAGGCCATCCGGCTGGCTGCCCTTCTTGGCATTCGAGAGCAGCTCCCGTACATGATCCAGCAGCTCACGCATAGCATCCATATCCTGCACCTGCCAGATGGCATTGAACCTCTCTTGGCACTCAATCGCTTCGTTCACGAGGTGATAGAAATACAGCTGATGGATGGCTTTGAGCAGCTGGGTCGTCGTATTCGAGTTCTCCTCGAAGGTCTTCTGGGCTTCCAGAATCTCCTCACGGATACTGGACATCTCACTGTCCAGGATCGACGCCGCTTCCGCTGCAGTCTTCAGGCGGACGCGCATTTCATCCGGCAGGCTCTCCCGGTATTTATAATTCAGCGAATGCTCAATGGTCGCCCAGAAGTTCATCGCCAGCGTGCGGATCTGAATTTCGGCCAGTACAATCTTTTGCCCGAGCGCAGTCTGTACCGGGTATCTGATAATCATATGGAAGCTGCGGTATCCGCTCTCCTTGTAATTAGTGATGTAATCCTTCTCATATAACACTTCAAGGTCCTTGCGGGCGCGGATGTACTCCGCCACTCTGCGGATATCCTCGACGAATTGGCACATAATGCGAATGCCGGCGATATCCTCTATGCCCGTTTCCAGATCCTCCATTTTCACGTTCAACCGCTTAGCCTTTTCAAGTATGCTCGACAGCCGTTTTACACGTCCGGTTACGAACTCAATCGGTGTATATTCTTCTCTTTTCTTGAGTTCCGAACGCATTGTCTTAAATTTAACCTTCAATTCCTCCACAGTCTGTTCATATGGAAGTAGAAAAGTTCCCCAGTCCCTGACGTCCATCGCCTTGTCCTCCTGTCCATTCATCCTTCAGTGATGATCAGCGCCCACCGCTTCTAGGAGCCCCCGGAAACCGTCCCGCCGCAGCAGCTGCCGTAATCCGGCATGCACTTTGCGGTTAACCTCCGGCCCTTCATAGATGAGTGCTGTATAAATTTCGACCAGGCTTGCGCCTGCCCGGATTTTGTCATAAGCATCCTGGGCTGTAAAAATCCCGCCCGAGCCGATAATCGGCAGCTTGCCGCCGGTCTGGCTGTAGATTCTGCGGATAATCTCTGTGGAGCGGTCGCGCAGCGGCTGGCCGCTGAGTCCTCCCGTTTCACCGGCTTTGTCACTCTTCAGACCTTCACGGACAAGTGTTGTATTGGTGGCAATCACGCCGTCCATTCCAGCCTCTGTGATTGTATGTACCATATATTCCAGCTCGCCGTCGCTGACATCAGGAGCGATCTTCACCAGCAGCCCTTTGGCTTCTCCAGTCTTCACCCGCTGCAGCTCCATTTCCTCCTTCACCTGGCTCAGCAGGTTCGAGAGCTCACTGCCATGCTGTAGACTCCGGAGATCCGGCGTATTTGGCGAGCTGATATTGACCACAAAAAAATCACCGTACGGATATAGCGTACGGATACACTGGCGGTAATCCTCATGCGCCAATTCATTCGGGGTGGACTTGTTGCGCCCGATATTGACCGCAACCGGAATCCTGCGCTTCTTCATCCCCTTCAGACGCTCAGCCATGGCCGCTGCGCCTTCATTGTTGAAGCCCATCCGGTTAATCAGCGCCTTGTCGGGCAATAGACGGAATAACCGCGGGCTGTCATTGCCCGGCTGGCCCAGCGGCGTCACAGTGCCTACTTCCATAAATCCGAAGCCGATTGAAGAGAAGCCTCCTACCGCTTCAGCATTCTTATCCAGTCCTGCAGCTAAGCCTACCGGTGTCGGGAAATGCACGCCAAACAGATCCACTGCCAGATCAGCAGTCTCAGGAACACCATACATGAGGCGCATCGCCGCACTCCCGCCGGGAACTAAATTCGCTTTATTTAGTCCGCCTATGACGAGATGGTGCGCCTTCTCCGGGTCCATTTTAAAGAAAATTGGTTTACCAAAATGTCGATACAGCACCGTTCTCGCTCCTTCAAGGGAACCACAAATCGCAGGGCGACTCCCGTATCTATAGGTTTCTTCTTAATTTTATCCGTTTCCGGGTGAAAAGAAAAGTTTTTTGCCGCAGCGATTGTTCCAACCTGTCCCTCAAAGTATAGTAATTTTCTTGTAAACGCATTACAATGTAAGGGTAATCACAGATAAAGAGAGAAAGAAGGATGACAATATGTCAACTAAACGCAAACCTCCTACACTGCAGCAGAAGAAAGAAGAAGTTAACCGCAAGGCAATCCTATGGATCAGTGCAAGTCTGGTACTGCTGGTCCTTCTCATTGTCGTTTTGTTTATCGTAGCAGGGAACTAATTCAACCAATGGTAGACCTTATGGGGGTTGGTCTGATTTGGGGGCGCATCCGAAGGGAACCGGTCCTCCGGCGCGACTAGCTCCTCAGGCAGGACCCCTTTACTAATCTGCACTTTCGTGCCCATCGGCACCATCGCGAACAGCTCCTCCACATCCTTCCGGCTCATCCGGATACAGCCCAGTGATTCATCCTTCCCGATGCTTTCCGGTTCATTCGTACCGTGTATTGCATAATTACTGTCCGAGAGCTGCATGCCCCGGCTGCCGAATTCACCGTTATCATGTCCATTGGGGTTGACCACTTTATCCCGGATCACAAAGCTACCCTCAGGCGTCTTCTTCCCGCCTAATCCGACTGCATAGTTCCGCAGTATAATATTGCCGCTGGTTACTGCCAGACGGTGTTTTTGTTTATCAACAATAATCATGAGCGGTTCTGTAAAAAAGGGGGTTCCTGCCCCGCCGGTTCCGCTGCCCGCCTCAGGACTGCCCCCGCTTGTCTGACCTTGCCCCGGTGAACCGGCGGCCGGTGTTACGGTAGGCTGCGGAGAAGGGCTTGGCGCTGCAGTAAGTCCCGCTGCTGCCCCGCGGAGCGGACCGAACTGTTCCTTCATCAGCGGTGTCGTGCCGCCCAGCCAATTGGCCGGAAAAGGCTTCACCAGCTCCTGCAGTGAACCTGGAAGGGCCCCCTCGGTCGTCTTATAGGCCCGCATGGCACTCCAGAGCACAGCAAGCTCCTCCTGCTTCTCCTGCCACAGCCCCGCCTGCTTCTTGATTTCCGCCGGATCAGGCGGCTGGCAGTCACAGACAACCGGATTATAGGACTGGTACACTACGCGTCCGTCCCCACTCTTGGCAAGCGTAGCCGCCAGCGGAAGCTTCTTCTTCCACACCAGCCACTTGCCCGCCTGCTCCATGCTTAGCATCGCCGTGGCGGAAGGCGTTTGTGCCTTCAGCAGGATACCCGCCAGTCCCTGTCCGCGGGAGACGGCGTCTGCCCCGACAGCGGTGAAGGACAGGCTTGGCTGAACTTCCGGAGTCTCTTCATCATCTATTGCCGGCAGCTCAGCCAGGGCAACAGCCGCATTCTCCCCGTCCGGTGCTTCAGAGCTTTCCTGGCTTACCCCCGGTGCCACTCCAGCCGGGATCAGCAACAGCAGCAGCAGCATGAAGGCCAGCAGCACACGGCGTTTCCGCAGTCTGCCTGCCTGGCGCTCCCGGGCGGATTGCAGCAGCCCATCCTCATATTGCTTCAGCATATCCGCCGGCACCTTGCTGTGCTCAAAAGCTTCATACACTTCGCCGGCCTGGTTGAAGCAGTAATTGGCTTTTCCCTGCTGACCGTTCTTATAGTATTCCTTACCGAGCAAGTACCATGCCATCTTGTTATCAGGATGCATCTGCACATATGCTTTAAGATGCTGCGAATTTTTCACATTGGCCTCCGGGATCTATGATTCAATCTTAGTTTCTTTATATTTTATATCGGTCAGGACATTAAAAAAAGACATCTCAAGCCGCATTTATCACGGTCAGGAGATGCCTTTATGTTAATGTAAGGATCAAATATAAGGTTCACCCTATATCCGATCCTTACATTAGGTACTGATGAATGGAAGTCCGGACTTAGCCTTCTTTGTTGAACGGCGCATCCGCGATCTTGATGGAGTCTGTAGGGCATCCATCCGCTGAATCCTGCAGGTCATCGAACAAGTCGTCCGGAATCACTACATTCCCGTGGTTACCGTCATTCTCGTAGATCACTTCTGCCAAACCTTCGTCATCGTAATCAAAAATATCAGGGGCCGTCGCGCCACAAGCACCACAAGCGATGCATGTATCTTTTTCGACCCAAGTGTACTTAGCCATTTTATCTCTGCCTCCCGCTTAAACAATACAGCCTGCAGTAGCAGTCTGTTATTTTTCTCATATTAATATAAATAGGATACAATTTCAATGAATTTTCAATGTGTTTACAGTATTGCCCTATTAAACGGCCACATCCAGGCTGCAATTCCGGGCCGATATCTCAGTCGGTATCCCGGTCCGCGCCGCTAAGATTGTCCTTCTGCAGTGAGGTTCCCCGCTCCTTGTGATTGCGCAGCCGCGCAGAGTGGCTGTCAGTGAGCATGCCTGCCGTCAGCACCGCATTCTCGCCGAACTTGTTGCGCAGCATATCCATCGCCTTATTCAGCGATTCCTTCTTCGGCTGCCGTTCGTAATCGAACAAGTCAAGCTGAATCGCGGAATCCTCCTTGAGCGTCAGCCCCTGAAGGGTCACACCCAGCAGCCTCACCGGCTTATCGCCCTTCCAGTGGCGCGCGAACTGGTCCAGGGCAGCCTTATAGATATCTTCAGCGCTCTCTGTAGGTGCCTCCAGCTGGCGCGAACGGGTAATCGTCTTCATATCCGGTGTACGGATCGTAAGCTGCACTCCCGCAGCGACCAGACCCTGCTTCCGCAGCCGCCGAGCCACCTGATCGCTGAGATTCAGCAGGATTGGACGCGCCTCCGCAAGCCCCACTACATCCCGCGGCAGCGTAGTCGTATGCCCGATGGACTTGCTCTGCTCCCGCTCAGGGTTCACTACCCCGTGATCGATCCCGTTGCCGGCCCGCTTCAGCCACGAGCCCATCACGCCAAAATGTCCGACCAGCATCGCCTCATCCGCCGCCGCCAGCTGTCCAATGCTGTAAATACCCAGCTTCTTCAGCTTCTCGGCCGTCTTGCTGCCGATTCCGAACATCTCGTTGCAGGGTTTGTTCCATAGAATGGACGGCACATCGCGCAGCCGCAGCACGGATATGCCATTCGGCTTTTTGAGATCAGAGGCAATCTTCGCCAGCAGCTTATTGGGGGCAATCCCGATGGAGCAGGGTAGACCCAGCTCTTCCATAATACGCCGCTGCAGCGTCTCGGCAATCTGCGGAGGGGTCCCGAATTGGCGCGAACCGGTAATATCCAGATAACATTCGTCTATCGATACCGCTTCAAGCAGCGGAGTATAGCTGTAAGCAATTTGCATAAATGCATTCGAGTACTTGCGGTATAAATGAAAGTCCGGCTTAATAAGGATTAAGGATGGACAGATACGCAGCGCCTTCTGAACCTGCATCCCCGTTGAGATGCCAAGTCTGCGTGCGGCGTACGAGCAAGTGACGATGATTCCCCGTCTGGACTCCACGCTGCCGGCAACGGCCGTCGCTTTACCTTTATATTGCTCCGGATCCTCCGCCTCATGCACCGAGCAGTAAAAGGCATTCATATCCACATGGAGAATAACCCTGCCGCTTGCCGGATAATATTGATCCACATTCTGCATGGTATCTACCTTCTTATCTTCAGGGTTCCATTGTTATTTCCAGCATACCTCTTCACCTTGCGGGAGGTCAACTTGCAGAAGAGCCTCTTGTGACGATTAAATGAAAAGTTCTTTGTTACTTTCCCGCGTAAAAATGCTATAATATAAAAATTAATTTCATATATGTGTATGCTAACTACAACTACAACTTAAGCTAATGCTTCCGAGGCCAGTTTTGCACGAAGCGGTTTCAAGGAAGTTATGCTAAACAACACTTTTAGGAGGACACTCATGTCTAAGTCTATCTCCATCTTCGATACTACCCTGCGCGACGGCACTCAAGGCGAAGGGATCAGTCTGTCGGCGGATGACAAGCTGAAGATTGCCAGGAAACTCGACGATCTGGGTGTCCATTATATTGAAGGCGGCAATCCTGGAAGCAACAACAAAGACATCGAATTTTTCAAAAGAGTCCAGGAGCTCCATCTGAATGCCAAAATCACAGCATTCGGCAGTACCCGGCGCAAGAATTCGGTAGCGGAGCACGACGACGGGCTGCAAAGAATGATTGATGCCGGCGTTCCGGCAGCGACCCTGGTCGGGAAGTCCTGGGACTTCCACGTTCATACTGCGCTGCAGACTACCCTTGAAGAGAACCTGGCCATGATCGGCGACTCCATCTCCTACCTGAAACGCCAGGGTCTGGAGGTCATTTTCGATGCGGAGCATTTCTTCGACGGGTATAAGAACAACCCCGAATATGCTGCTGCCGTACTCGCCTGTGCCCGCGAAGCCGGAGCCGACTGGCTTGTAATGTGCGATACTAACGGCGGAACCCTGCCGCATGAAATTCAGGAGATTGTCTCCGGCATGGGCATCCAGCTTCCGGGTGCTGCTCTGGGCATTCATACACACAACGATTGCGAGCTTGCGGTAGCTAACACTTTAAGCGCAATCGGTGCGGGTGTACGTCAGGTACAGGGAACCATCAACGGCTACGGCGAGCGCTGCGGCAACGCCAATCTGTGCTCCATCATTCCAACCCTGCAGCTGAAGATGGGGTATCACTGTATCCCGGGAGATTCGTTACCCCAATTAACCAACACCGCCCGGTTCATCAGCGAAGTCGCCAACGTGAACATGCCGGTAAACCAGCCTTATGTCGGAACCGCGGCTTTTGCCCATAAGGGCGGCATTCATGTCTCGGCCATTCTGCGCGATTCGCGCACCTATGAGCATATCGCTCCCGAGCTGGTCGGCAACAAACAGCGTGTGCTTGTCTCTGAACTCGCAGGACAGAGCAATGTGCTGTCCAAAGCCCAGGAGATGGGGCTCAGTCTCGATCCAAGCAGCGAACAGGCCCGCAAGGTTATTGATAAGATCAAGGACCTGGAGCATCAGGGATATCAGTTCGAAGGGGCGGATGCCTCGCTTGAACTGCTGCTCCGGGAAGCTACCGGAGAGATGAACGAGCTGTTCACCTTTGAGTCGTTCAAGATGCTGGTAGAGAAAACTGCCGGCCGCCCCGTCGTCTCTGAAGCCTTCGTCAAACTGAAGGTCGGCGGCGAGAGCCTGTACACTGCGGCAGAAGGCAATGGTCCGGTCAATGCACTGGATAACGCGCTGCGCAAGGCGCTGCAGACGTATTTCCCGCAGCTTAAGGATATGCACCTCTCCGACTATAAGGTCCGGGTGCTTGACGAGCAGGACCAGACCGCAGCGAAGGTTCGCGTACTCATTGAATCCAAAGACTACGGAGACACCTGGAGCACAGTAGGCGTATCCAGCAACGTGATTGAAGCGAGCTGGGAGGCACTGGTCGATTCTATGCGCTATGCCCTGCTCGGACAGATTTCGCTGGATCAGGACACCCAGGCCAGCAGTGAACCGAGAGGCTTAGTCAATCACTAACTGCCTTTATCCATAGGTTGTTCAAAAGCAAAAGCCCTCCGGTGCGGAAGTACATCCGCACCGGGGGGCTTTGCAGCACCTTGCTGCCGGCCTCGTTAGGAGCCGGTTAAGGCGATAATCTTCTGCTCCAATTCCTCAGCGGTCAGGACACCCAGAATGATCTCGCTAATGACACCATTCTTGTCAATTAGTACATTAGTCGGGAATACGGCTCCATTATATTTATCGAAAATCTGGCCTTTCAGATCATACATCACCGGAAAAGCCAGCATGTACTTTTTGACGAACCGTTCTGCGTTGGGTTTATAATCCTGGCTGGTAACATTGATGCCGTAAATATCCAGCACGTCGCTGTATTTCATTGCCAGCCTGTTCAGCTCCGGAGCTTCCTGCTGGCAAGGATCACACCAGGAGGCCCAGAAATTCAGCATTACCGCTTTCTCCCTGGCTCCCCCGACTTCATACCGTTTGTCGCCTTCCTGCAGCATGAATGAAGGGGCTCTCAAGCCTGCGGAAGCACCAGTCTCCGGCTCCGCCTGCTGCTGAAGGACCGCGACCGCTTTCGGTTCAGCCTTGCTTCTATGCTCTATGGCAAGAACGGCCAGAAAAACAATCAGGGCCAGAACAGTCAAATTCCGTTTATGGACTGCTTTCATAGGAGTCAGTTCCTTTGCTTAGAGGTTTTTCCTCTATTGTACCCCCACCTGCTGCAGTTTCAAACGTTATTTACAATAAAAAAGAGGATTCCGTCAAAGACGAAATCCCATGAAGAGAGAGGGGTGAAGATATGACAGCTAGCCAGGGAATCCCCCAGTCCATCCGACTGAGCTCTTCCGTACAGCATATGCTGGGGAAGCATCTGCTGTCCTGTTATCCGCAGGAAGCCTGCGGAATCCTGCTGGGAGCTGCCGCAGCGGGTGGCATGTGTATCGACAGCTATGTGCCGATACGCAACGTAGCGCCTGACCCGCTGCATTCTTTTGTACCTGATCCCGGAGAGTGGATCAGAGCCGTATACCGTGAACCCGCACCTGTCGGATTTTTCCACTCCCATCCGCATGCTGCGCCCTGGCCTTCTCTTGCCGATCTAAATGGTTTGTCTTCGCTGGGGCCTGAATTCAAGATATACCTGATCGGCTCTCCGGGAACCCGCCATACCGGTACTCCGCTGTTGAACGGGTTCCTAATACAGCGTACGGACAATAGCGGCTCTGCACAGACACCTGCCCTACAGCATGTGCCCTTAAGTCCTGCTTAGATAAGCGTACAGATCGCCCAGTGTCTCCACCTGGTTCTTTTGGGAAATCTGCCGGAGATACGCTACCCATAATTTCGCCGTCATTTTGGCATCTTCAAGCGCATGATGACGGCCTTCAATCGGGATCTCGTGAATGGCCAGCAGCTCATCCAGCGTGTAATTACTGCGGTGCGGCTCCAGCCAGCGGGCCAGCATCATCGTATCCAGTACCCGGTGGGTCAGCTGCACCTTGGAGGTTTTCCATAAGGCGGCGTTCAGAAAAGATTTATCATGTGCACTTCCATGCGCTACCAGCACTCTCTGGCCGACAAAGGACATGAAATTGTGCAGTCCATCCATCAAAGACGGGGCACTGGATGTCATTTCTTCTGAAATCCCGGTCAGCCTGGTAATATTATCAGGAATAGCCGTCCCGCAATTCACCAGCGTATAGAAACATTCGTCTTCCTTAATCTCTTCCCCTACCACACGGATCGCCCCGAAGGACATAATCTCATCCCCTCCCTGATGGGAGAAGCCGGTAGTCTCAAGATCAAATATAACGGTCTCCAGCTCAGAGAGCGGAGTGTGCAGCACTTCCGGACGCCGTTTTTCGCGCATAAGAGAACGGATAAA
This sequence comes from Paenibacillus sp. FSL R5-0912, assembly GCF_000758605.1. NCBI lineage: Bacteria > Bacillati > Bacillota > Bacilli > Caryophanales > Paenibacillaceae > Paenibacillus > Paenibacillus sp. FSL R5-0912. Next base: position 2,854,088 of record NZ_CP009282.1, on the reverse strand, counting down.
AGCCATCTGCTGTGCGGTTTGCTGGGCCGATTCTCCGCCTCTCATGGAAGCGATGGCGGATGGCATTCCGCCTTGTCTCAGGTTGTTCCAGAACCCTCCGCCTTTGTTCGGCTCCTTCATGGCTGTCTCCTTTCCGCGGACCGGAGCTGTCGCTGCAGGGCCTTGTGCAGACGCCTGACCAGCAGCAGACTTTCCCGCAGCTCACTTCTGAGCTGCTTATTCTTCAAATCACTCTCGGCATAGTAATCACTGCTTGCAAGCAAGCCATCCTCCACCGTATAAGGCGTATTCACACGCATCTTCAAGGCCGTCAGAAATGCCCTCCGGATCTCTTCAAGATGCTGGTATTTGTCCAGTTCAGCCAAATGCTCAAGCCTCTTCAGCGTCGAAGAATCCTCTATCCCGTGCAGCAGCGACAAATGTCTGACAATATTGACAAGCGGGATATAAAGTCCGTATTTGACATCAAAACCGCCTGCATGATCGCCAAACCGCTCCGTGAGTACCTGTCCCAGCAGATTAAGTGTTGCCTTATGGCGAACGGTATTTCGCAGCACAGCCATCGTCAGCTTGTGATTGTCCGCAAAACCGGCATGAAAAGCTTCCTTCCACTTCGCGGACAATTCTACGCTGCCGGCCACATGGCGCATATCAGAAGCTATGATCAGGTAACGGACAGGCTCCCATTCCAGCTGCTCCATCCAGCCCTCCAGCTGATGCTCCCATTCAGACAGCGTTTTACGCCACAAAGGCTCGGAGCACATCACCTTGCCGCCGCATTTCTCGTAACCTGCAGTTTCAAGCACATCGGACAACATGGCGCCGAAGGCTTCGAAATAGCTTTTCTTGAGCCCATCCAGCTCACCTTCTACAATCAAACCATTATCCTGATCACTCCACAGCGTAGCTTCCTGTCTGCCTGCACTGCCGAATACAATAAAGGAATAGGCGCAGGGAGGCAGGCCATAGCCCGCCTCCTTCATCTGCGCCTCACATATGTGTACCGCTGTTTTTGCAATCTGATCATGCATTGCATTCACCCGGCACATCCATTCCTGGGCCGGAATAACGTTTAATTGCTCCAGAAGTACTTTTTGACAAGCGGTACGCCTGGCCTTAAGCTCCTGCGGCGAACCGGCCGTTACGATGGACATGTATCTTTCATCTTCGTTCCAGTCTGCTGTCTCCATCGAAGCCACTCGGTCCGCCTCCCTATTGAGTAGAAGATATAATTATTTCAAGGGTTTGGATTCCGATTCTGTGATCAGTTTCATTTGTTCAGGATAACCGTAAGTACCATGCTCACTGATATCCAGACCCATCAATTCTTCTTCTTCCGTTACACGAAGTCCGATAACCATTTTCATTACGTAGAGGATAATGAAGGACATCACCGCTACGAAAGCAAAGGTACCGATCACACCAAGCGCCTGTACTCCCAGCTGATGTGCACCTCCGCCGTAGAACAAACCGGCTTTACCGACACCAACAGTTTCAACAAGCTCAGGTGTTGCGAACAAGCCTGTAGAAATGGCTCCCCAAACCCCTGCAATACCGTGAACAGAGAAGGCGTAGATCGGATCGTCAAGACCTGCACGTTCCAGCCACTGTGAAGTCATGAAGGTGAATGCTCCAGCCACAAATCCGATAAGAATAGCCGCCCAAGGCTCTACAAATGCGCAGGCACCAGTGATAGCAACAAGTGCAGCAAGAACACCGTTCAGCATTGCCGGAATATCCGACTTGCCGAAGTACAGCCAGGAAGCAATCAGTGCCGCCAGACCGCCTGCCGCAGCAGCCAGGTTCGTTGTCAGTGCCACGTGGCCGAAGAATCCGCCCATAGGGGACAATGCACTACCCGGGTTGAAGCCAAACCAGCCGAACCAGAGAATGATAACGCCGAGTACTGTGAATACCTGGTTGTGACCAGGAATGATAACCGGTTTACCTTCTTTATTGAACTTGCCCAGACGGGGTTTAAGGAGGATTGTTGCCACAACAGCTGCAGTTGCACCTGTAAGATGGACCACCGTGGAACCTGCATAGTCCTGCATGCCCAGCTCAGCCAACCAGCCGCCGCCCCATACCCAGTGAGCCACAACCGGATAGATCACTACCGAGAAGAGAATTCCGAAAATGATGTATACGCTTAGCTTAGCACGTTCTGCCATACCACCAGATACAATCGCCAAGGATACTGCTGCGAAAGCCATTTGGAACAGGAATTTAACATTTAGGGTTACATCAGAGAATGCCAGGGATTCAAACGAAGAACCTGTTGTATCTCCACCGTAGAAGAAGCCTGTAGTACCGAAGAAGCTATTGCCGTTACCGAAGCCAAGACCAAAGCCCAGAGCCCAGAAACACAAGCTTGCAATGGCCAGTGTCAGTACCGTCTTGCCGGCAACGTGACCTGCATTCTTCATCCGGACCGAACCGGCTTCAAGCATTGCGAAACCAGCTTGCATAAAGAACACAAGGATAAATGCCAGGAACGTAAATGCAGTGTCAAGTCCAATTTGCAGATCCGGTGTTGCCGGACCCTCAGCAGCAAATGCGCTGACCGGATAGATCATCAGTGTAACCATGGCCAGGAACATCATCAACATCTTTTTTTTCATACTTTACCCCACTCCCCAATGTTATATTTTCTAACAAAGCGTGAAACTCTTAATGTCATTATAATCAGAAGTCAGGGAAATTGACAAGACTATTTTTTTGAATGTATTAATTTATTATTGGAAGCTCTCGATTTATTCACCATATGACAATTCTCCCGCAAGATTGCAGATATTCCGCAGAAACCGCCAGCTCCTATACTTGACAAGGATGCAAGCGTATACACTTTGTGCAGTATTCAAGATTATTCATTATGTATTTTTATTAATGTCTGTTAGTAAACATACCTTTTCACGCCGAATTTTTCCTGACATCAACCTTGTTTAGCTTCAATATAAAATAAGTTTAACTACTTTTCCTAAGCAGCTCATAAGAATATCTATGATGTTCAGGGTTCTTAAGTAAATACATCACATGTTATGTTATATATTACTTACACTTCTCAATCTGAGTCCCTACTATTCTGAACATTTTGCTCTGCGCTCTGCAAAGAAGGTATCTCCTCATATAAAACAACAGCGAATCTTTAAGAAATCACTGCATATACTTTAAGTAAGTGTGACGTTTGACTGTATAGTTTGCGATTTGGTATCATAAATGATAGGAATAATAATTGAAGCAGAGCACATCGCTGTATTACAGCCTGCCGCTTCGAGCGAGGTGAGATGACTTGGAGATATGACCCTTTACCGGATTGGTGAGCTGGCCAAGGCGGCCGGCACCAGTGAACGTACCATTGATTATTATACGAAGCTTGGACTTATTACACCCGAATCAAGAAGCATGAAGAACTACCGGCTGTACAGTCATGAAACCTTGATCAATTTACAACGTATTAATCAGCTAAAGCAGGAGAAATATACATTGGAAGAAATCAAATCCCTGATGGGCAAATGGAACGCAGCTACACCGGAAGCCGAGGTCTCGGGCAAACTGGTTCAGCTTGAGATTCAGATGCAGCAGCTTGAGCGCGAAGTCAAGGCTCTTGAACCGGTGATCAGCGGTTTGAAGCCCGGACAGGCCAACCGGGCATTAGCAGCATTAATTCCGCAAGGCGTTGCCTGCATGGAAGCGATCCGGCTTCTGCTGACGCAGGGGCCGCCAATGTAACAGCTTGTAACTTAAAGTGGAGGAATGAGACATAATGATGCCCCTAATGTATCTATTATTAATTATCGCTTTTATCTTCTCTGTCTGGGCCCAGTTCAGGGTTAAGGGTAATTTCAAGAAATGGGCCCAGGTGCCCAACCTGAATGGATTGACCGGATATGAGGCCGCACGCCGTATGCTTGATGCAAACGGACTGTACGATGTACCCATTGAACCGGTACGGGGTACCCTCTCCGACCACTACGACCCGATCAACCGTGTTGTCCGGCTGTCAGAGCCAGTATATTATGAAAGCTCCATTGCAGCGGTTTCCGTCGCCTGTCACGAGATTGGCCATGCGATTCAGCATAAGGAACATTATCCGATGCTTACGCTCCGCCACCGGATGTTCCCGGTCGTTAACTTCGCATCAGGTGTTGCACCCTTTATGTTACTGGCCGGTTTTATCTTCAGCTCGTTGAATCTTATTGGTCTGGGGATCATTTTCTTCTCGGCCGCAGTAGCTTTCCAGCTTGTCACGCTGCCTGTTGAGTTCAATGCCAGTAGCCGTGCACGCGAGATCATGGTACAGCAAGGATTCATCCGCAATGAAGAAGAACGCGGTGTCGCCAAGGTCCTGAATGCCGCAGCTCTCACATACGTGGCAGCAGCATTAGTCTCGCTGCTCGAGCTTATCCGACTGATCCTCATGTTCCTGGGCAACCGCGACTAAAAGTTAGCCTTAGTTAATCACAAACAATACCCCGGTAGGCTATGAGCCGACCGGGGTATTGTTTTGCTGTCTGTCTTTGAAATAAGTTAGCAGGAAGGTACGGAATGAACGGGCCACCAGCGGAAGCTTACCGTCCGCCCTGTGAATCAGCCCCACCGTTCTTGTAACTGAGGGTTCGACGACCCGGACCTGAGCCGGCTGCATTGGATTGGTCTGGTAGAACGCCATCTCCGGAAGCAGACTTACTCCCATCCCGGCAGCTACCAGACCGCGGATCGTATCTGTCTCCCCGCCTTCAAAAGCAATCTGCGGCTTGAACCCCGCCTGCAGACAAGCCTGCCATACAATCGGCCGCAGCGAGTAGCCTTGGCTGAATAAGACGAATTTCTCTTCCCGCAGCTGTTCAAGCCGAATCACTTCCTCTCCGGCCAGCGGATGATTCTGTGGCAGAATGGCGAACAGCTCTTCAGTCATTACAATATCGCCGGCCACATGCCCGTCATTCTCCGGAAATGGAGAAATGAAGGCCAGGTCCACCTCACCCGAAATCACATCCTTAATTAACGACGGATAGGCCCCCTGCTTAAAGCGGAATTTAACATGCGGATAATGACGGCGGAATTCCGCAACAATGGAAGGAATGAGATGGGTCCCGAGGCTATGCGGGAAGCCGATGCGGATCTCCCCGCGCTCCGGATCAAGGAATTCATGAACCTCCGCCACCGAACGGTCCAGTTCATTTAGGAGCGACTCTACTCTTTTGCAAAAGAGCTGTCCGACAGGAGTAAGCTGCAGGTTCCTCCCTTTCTGCATGAACAGATCTACACCAAGCTCCTGCTCAAGCTGATGGATCTGGCGGCTTACTGCAGATTGTGCGACATGCAGTTCTTCCGCCGCTCTGGTGACATGTTCTTTTTGGGCAACCTTTAGAAAATACTGCAGCTGTCTAAGCTCCACGTCTACACCCTCTCTTATCTTCGGTTTCGTTTGAACACGCGGATCATTAATCCATAAATGAAGAATCCGGCTACCAGACCGCCGATATGGGCCATATAATCTACATGCGGTGTGGCAAACGACATAATAATCCCCATCACCAGGAGGCCATACAGTGTCTTGCGCGAGCCCTCGTCCATCATCGTTCTTTGCAGTAACGCAATGTAGAGGAATGCGCCATAAACGGCGTAGATGGCACCGGAGGCGCCTACAGAGACAATCCCGATCTCAACTACTCCGCGGCCGCTGATGGCAACCCCCAGAAGGTTCGCCAGGAACCCGCCGGCCAGATACAACAGCGCATACCGCCACCAGCCCATCAGCCGCTCCAGGGGAGGCGCAAATACCAGCAGAGCGAAACTGTTAAAGAACAGATGGGCAAAGCCATTATGCAGGAACATGGCCGCAGCGTAGCGCCACAGCTCCTCTTTCTCTGGTCCGACATTTACCGTTGCCCCGAACTTCACGAGGGTCTGCAGATTCGTTGAGCCGCCATTCAGCGACAGCACAATGAACATCAGTACATTGGCCAGAATCAGCACACAGGTTACCGGATAATACCGGAGATAACTTTTCCACTTCTCGTATCGTATGAAAATCATAGCACCCATCCTTTTATGTATGTTGTCCGGCTCGACATTCAGCTTCTAAAAAGATTATAATTTATTGTGGCAGTAACAATCCAATATTGCAATCCAAGGAGGAAATAAGGACATGACGCAAGAAAGAACAGGCGTAGCTACTTTTAAAGGCAATCCCATTACTCTCGTAGGACCTGAACTGAAGGCAGGAGATTCCGCACCAGCATTCGTGGTAAGCAAGAATCTGCTGGAAGATGCTTCACTCGGTGATTATGCCGGCAAAATAAAGCTGATCAGCGTTGTGCCTTCCCTCGATACCGGTGTATGCGATGCACAGACCCGCCGCTTCAACAGTGAGGCCGCCGGTCTCGGCGATGACGTGGTTATCCTCACTATCAGCACAGACCTGCCTTTCGCTCAGGCACGCTGGTGTGGCGCTGCAGGCATTGACAGTGTAATTACACTCTCTGACCACAAGGAAACCTCCTTCGGACAAGCCTACGGTGTACTGATCAAGGAATTCCGTCTGGATATGCGTTCCATTTTCGTCGTGGACAAGAATGACAAGCTGGCTTATGTTGAATATCTCGCCGAAATGGCAGAGCATCCGGACTATGAAGCTGCCATTTCTGCTGTTCGGGCACTGTTGTAACCTCAAGCGCACCATACTTATACTTTTCAGTCTTACTTTTGTGAAAAAAAGCGGAAGAAGGTCATCCTTCTCCCGCTTTTTGCGTATGATGAGCCCTATTTATTATTGCCCGGCACGGCCTGTACCGTGCTTAGAAACCGCATACAATCTCTGGACAGAAAAGTGCAATTCGTTCTTAATCAGCCTTATATTTGCCCAGCTTCTTATCCAATGACTGGTACAAACGCTGAATGACACGGTAATTGGCACCCAAATCGCCAAGCGATCCTCTGGATGCAGAATACATATCTACGGCACAGCGTACCGGCGAGGTACTCAGCACAGATACGGTGATATCCAGTGTGCGACCGAATGCCGTTCTCTTCTCCAGGGTGATCTCCCCTACAGACTGTACTTCGTGAAGCACTTTGAATCCAGGAATCTTCTTCAGCGTTGCGGATACTTCATCCCACGCCTTGTCTCTTGAAAGAGTGTAATAACGTGTTTTGAGTGTCGGATCTTTTGCACGGTCGCTTGTTCCGTCATGACTGCGAAATAAACCGACCAAGGTTCTTTTCAACGACAAAATTCTTCCCCCTCTTCAAATCCCAAGTTCATTACTCTAAGTGTAACACTCTTATCCACGGAACAAAAGAGCATAGCGCACTTTGTCCGGGTAAATACCCCCGAAACACACACTATAAAAGGCACCCTACTCCTGCAGATAAGCAGGTAACAGGGTGCCTTGTCAAAAACAGTAGAAAACCCGCCTATGCCGTCCGGCTGCAGTGTCTTCTGAACCTGCTATAGCAGGTGGGTGACCGCAGAAGTCGTTTTTGAATTCCCCAAGTCGTATAGACAGGGCTGTTCAGCCGCGCTTCATGTAGATCTCCCAAGACATTATCATTGGTTCAAAACAACGAGCAACCATAACGTACATCGCAGGATTTATTAATATTATATTGCGTTTTAACGAAAAAGTAAACCTGTATGCGCTTTAATTAACACTGGAATAATTTTCCGTCTAAATCATTGATCTTTCAGTTATCGGAATGTTAACTCTTCTTGAGGTTAATACCCTCTTCCGCTTCCTCTTCATCCTCGTCAGAAGGCATACCTTCATTCTCGGCTGCTTCCAGCGCCGCCTGCTCTTCAGCCAGCTTCTTCTTCTCCACCTGCAGCTGCAGCTTATTGTACGTTGCATAGAAGTTAAAGAAAGCAAGCATAGCAATGAAAGTAGGAATACAAAGAGCGTAGAGCACCGGATACCGCAGACCTATATAGAGAAGAACCGCTGAACCAATTAGTGTAGAGAATACACGGATCGGCCGGGCGATGGTCAACAGAATGGAGTTGGTCACCACTTCCTTGAAGGTCATCTGGTAATGAACCACGATCGAGAAGAAATTGAACATGGAAACGAACAAAATAATCATCAGCACGAGCATCAGAATACCGACGATTTTGAAATTGGCCATTTGTGTCATGTATACGGTAACATCCACGTACATAATCACGAACAGCAGGGTGTAGATAATGCCTCCAAGCATGCTTTTGAAATAATTCTCTTTGTACCCCTGAAAAAAAGTGCGGAATGTGCTTACATCTGTGTTGCCCATTACCCATTTGCGTACCACTGTGAACAACGCCGCCGTAGCGGGAAATACAGTGAATGGCGCGAATACGCCAAGTACCCAGTTGAGCATGATCTGCTCATTCGGTCCGCCAGCTTCCGAACCCAGCATAATCATCTTCATAACTCCTGCGAACAGAAATGGAATCGAACACAGTGCCCACAAAATATTACTGAAGGCAATACGTGATATCCATTCTGTGATGCGGTATAAACCGCCCATTGCTCCCTTAAACTCCAATTCCCTTCCTCCTGTCTATCTAGCGCATACTGCGTATCTTAACTATACCCTATTTGACCCGGACTTTTCCAGCGCCCAAGTTTACAAGTTATAGGTAAGTGTCTACGCAAGCTCTGTGATCCGTCCATATATTAGAATCGTAACCACAACAACCACTGTTTAAAGGAGGTTAACCCCATGTCCGCACCCGGTTGCTGCAATCCTTGGACTTCCACCGGTACCATTCTCGTCCTGTTCATTCTGCTCGTCATTATTACCCGCACTTTCATCTAAACGTCCATGATAAGGATAAGGTATTACTCGAAGCATATCATTCTTATCTTTGCAAAAAAAAAAGAAGACGAGAACCGCTCGCGGTCGCTCGTCTTCTTCTTATGTCAAACGGAATGCTTAAACGTCGTAATCCTGTTTAGCCGGACGGGTGCTTGTGCTGCTTGGGCGTGCCGACGGTTTACGGTCTGCGCTGCGGCTTGCACCGCCATCGCGTCCTGCTCCCGCATCACGGTTGCCTTTGTAGCCGCCGCCGTAGCTGCTGCCGCTGTTGCTGCCATAGCCGCTGCTGTAGCCGCCACGTGTGCTTCCGCCGCTGCTGGCATTATCACGGTTACCGCGATAGCCGCCGCCACTGCTGCTGCCAGTTCCGGAGCCTGTACGGTTGCCGCCATAGCCGCCGCCGTTAGGCTTGCGTCCGCTGCGGATATCGTTCTTGCCTCCGCGGCGTTTCGCACGGATCGGATCTTCAGGAGTCAGCTCGATTTGAGCATCCTTGTTATCGCCGGTAAGAAGCTTCATAGCTGCGGATAGCAGCTGTACAGAATCATATTGTTCCAGCAATTGAATGGCAATACCTTTGTATTCGTTCAGTTCCCCGCCATCCTCAACCATTGCCAGCAGACGTTCAGCTGTAATGCGCTGTTTGCCTTCAATAGCCTCAGCCATTGTAGGAAGCGGTTTGCGGGTAATACGGTGACGGGTAACACGTTCGATCAGATGCAGGTGATCCATTTCACGCGGAGTCACGAAGGACCATGCTGTTCCTTCTTTACCGGCACGGCCGGTACGGCCGATACGGTGTACATAGCTTTCCGGATCCTGTGGAAGGTCGAAGTTGATTACATGAGTTACACCCGAAACGTCCAGACCGCGGGCTGCAACGTCTGTAGCAACCAGTACATCAATACTGCCGTCACGGAATTTGCGCATTACAGCATCGCGCTGATTCTGCGACAAGTCACCATGCAGGCCATCAGCGGAATATCCGCGTTTCTGCAATCCTTCAGCAAGCTCGTCTACCCGGCGTTTGGTACGGCCGAAGACGATAGCCAGATCTGGGGACTCCATATCAATCAAACGGCTGAGCGCTTCGAACTTCTGGCGTTCAGGAACTTCAATATAAGCCTGATCGATTAGCGGTGCGCTGATTTGCTTAGGTATTACGGATACATGCTGTGGATTCTTCAGGAACTGCTGGGCAAGACGTTGAATGTTAGGAGGCATAGTAGCCGAGAAGAGCATCGTCTGACGTTCTTCCGGAACGAGCTTGAGGATCGTCTGGATATCCTCCATGAATCCCATATCCAGCATTTCATCAGCTTCATCAAGTACAATGGTCTGTACATCATCAAGACGGATGGTTTTGCGGTTGATATGATCCAGGAGACGTCCAGGAGTACCAATAATGATCTGTGGTTTCTTCTTAAGTCCGCGGATTTGACGGCCGATATCCTGCCCGCCATAGATAGCCAGTGAACGAAGTCCCTTGAAGCGGGTCAATTTGCCGATTTCTTCCGCTACTTGGATAGCCAGCTCGCGTGTAGGCGTCATAATCAATGCAACGATTTTCTCTTCTTCCCGGACGATCTTGGAAATGAGGGGAATCCCGAAAGCAGCGGTCTTACCTGTACCCGTCTGCGCCTGGCCGATCAGATCCGATCCGGCCATTGCAAGCGGAATAGCTTGCTCCTGAATGGGTGTTGCTTCCTCAAATCCTAGTTCAGTGATTGCTTGTAGCACTTTTGGCTCCAAGCCGAATTCTGCGAATGTTTTCAAATTATTCATGCTCCTTCTATACAGTGGACATTCCACATGCTTGTCTGTATTCTTAAGTAGCGGTAAACACATTTATAGGCTGTCCAATCATGCCGTATTTCCTGCATGGTTTAGCGCGTATTGGGACAAAAAAAATGTCCTATGATCAGGCCACTACATATACCTGACAACTGTAACTTCGCATTCTAAGCAATGCAAAAATACCATTGTAACGTCCTACTCAAGAATATCCTATACATTATATCACAAACCGGATCAGGAATACCAGTACATTCCTTTCTTTCATTACTTACATTAAACATAGAGGTGAATTTGTTTGTTGAAACTCAGACTATTCGGGAGTTATCTGGCCGTAATCTTCGGTTCTGCGATGATTGCCTGCGGCTTCAATCTGTTCCTGATCCCGCACAGACTGCTCAGTGGAGGAGTATCGGGCCTTGCCATGCTGGTCGGTTACTTCACTCCATTTAATATCAGCCTGCTGTACTTACTCTTCAATGTACCGCTGCTTGCCGCCGGCTGGTTCCAGCTCGGACGGAGGTTCATTATCCTCAGTATCCTCTCTGTCGGAGCCACAACCTGGCTGATGACCCTGGTACCGGTGCATCAGGTCTCCTCGGATATGCTGCTGGCTTCCGTCTTCGGAGGGGTGCTTGTAGGTGTCGGGGCCGGAGTGTCCTTCCGTGTGGGCGGCTCGTCCGGCGGATTCGATATTCTGGGCTCGATTATTACACGTTACCGCGATTTCCCGATTGGCAATGTCCTGGTCGGCCTTAACGGGCTCGTTATTCTGGCCGCAGCTTATTTCGATAACAACTGGAACCTGGCACTTGCTTCCATGGTCTCCATTTATGTGAGCGGTAAGGTCGTCGATCTGATTCATGTCAGCCACATCAAAGTCACCGTCTATATAGTAACAACCCGGACGGATGAGCTTCTGCAGCAATTGTTGGGGCTTCAGCGCGGTGTTACAAAGATTAAGACGGAAGGCGCTTATTCTCATGTGGAACGGGACATGCTAATGACAGTGACCACACGTTACGAACTCGCTGAGCTCAAACGGATCATCAAAACAAGCGACCCGCAGGCTTTTGTGAACATCGTTGAAACAGTCGGGGTTATGGGGTCTTTCCGCAAAAGATAGGCTCCGAAAAAAATGCGCATAATTTAAAATTGTGATATATTAGTACCACGCAGGACCCTTATCAATTTCATGAAGATTGTGATTTACCCCTCTTTTTTCCAGGCACTTCGTTTTTCCGGGTGGACCCTGAATTCAAATTCAGTTCGATTCGAAAAAGGAAAGGGTGATTTTTGTGGAAATGGAAACGGTAAAACTGTCAGCAATCGTCATGAGGTGGTATCCCGATATGATACCGTTTCTGAAGCAGGACGAACTCAATTCTGTAATCGTTCTGCGTGACGGTCTGAGTATTCTGGAACCGGCAGATGCCATGGATATCATCCATTACAGCATTTGCGAGCATCAGAATTCTGCGTATCTTCACTGAGCAAGCTGCCCTAAGAGCAAGTTTTTATAGTTGCCGCTTCAGATTCGGCCTTCGTGTCCGGATCCGAGCGGCATTTACTTTTTAATTCAGCGGTTCAAAATCTGTACATCCCGTTTATAAACAACAAGAGCGGTTTTTTATGACACCAAAAATTACGGGTATTGTTACAAGTCTGTTCTTTTTGAGTGCATCCGTTACTTTATACTTTAAGGGAATGTACATAAAGGGAGCGAATAACGAATGAACATCACCTGGGCATTACTGATGATGGCCCTGGGAGGCGTTGGTGTGCCGAATAACGGCCACGACGCTGATGTGGCAGCAGCACTGCAGAGCGCCATGAATCCCCCCATCGTCGCAGAACACACTACGAATCCAGAGACAACAGCGATTACACCGGGTGGAGCTGGCAGCACGCCAGCGCCGGAACCTTCACCAAGTGCAACACCAGAAGCAGGAATTAATACCGATCCGCAGCCGGATGCACCAAAGGTTAAGGGGATTTATGTAACAGCCTACAGCGCCGGGGGCGAACGCATGGAAACCCTGCTCGCCCTGCTCGACAAGACGGAACTGAATTCCATGGTCATCGATATCAAGGATGACGCCGGTTACATCACATACAAAACGGATAACACGGAGCTCCAGCAAATGGGACATCCCCAGCCGTTCATTGGAGATATCAACAAGCTGATGACACGTCTGAAGGAGCATGACGTATATCCGATTGCCCGGATTGTTGTTTTCAAGGACTCTGTATTGGCCAAGAAGAACAAGGAATTATCCTTTGTAAATACCGACGGCTCAGTCTGGGCTAACAAAGGCGGAGACAGCTTCGTGAATCCTTATAATGAAGCGGTGTGGAAATACAATGTGGATATTGCCAAAGAAGCTGCGAAGCTCGGATTCAAGGAAATTCAATTTGACTATGTACGCTTCCCTGAAGGCTTCGAGAAACGTGCAGATACACTGAAATACACCAAGAGTGACAGACCGCGTGTAGAAATCATTGCCGACTTTGTCAAATATGCCAAAGCAGAGCTCGCGCCGCTCGGCGTACGTATATCTGTTGATATCTTCGGCTATGCAGCCTCAGTTCCTGCAGCAGAAGGTATTGGTCAGGATTTCGTCAAAATATCGAAGAATGTAGATGTCATTAGCCCGATGGTCTATCCAAGTCATTATTCTACCGGCTGGTTTGATGTCAAAGATCCGGATAAGGACCCTTATGCTACAATCAAAGGCTCTATGGTCGATACACACAAGAAGCTTGATCCGCTCGGCAGCTACAAGCCGGTAATTCGTCCATGGATTCAGGATTTCACCGCCAGCTGGCTCGGCAGTGGCCATTATGTCAAATACGGCAAGAAGCAGGTTGAAGACCAGATCCGCGCCTTGAAGGATGAGAAGGTGGATGAATTCCTGCTCTGGAACGCCAATAACCGTTATACCTCGGAAGTGGATTACGAACAATAAGCTTACAGCAATTATCTGATGTATCCAATCACCATAAGAAGAACCGGAACCCGGCAATTGCCGGGTTTTTTACTGAGAATTAAGCATGTACATCCTACAACTACTATTAAGATAACGGGGCATCCACTATTATGAAACAGACATCTTCCCTTAAACAAAAAGCCGGACAGTTTCTGCATATCCTGCTTCCGATTCTCATTACACAAATTGCATTGTCGGCCATCACTTTCTTCGATACGAATATGTCCGGTAAATTCGGCACAAATGATCTCGCCGGTGTAGCTATAGGAACAAGCCTGTGGATTCCGATCCAGACCGGACTCAGCGGGATTCTAATGGGAATCACGCCGATTGTCTCTCATCTGATCGGCAGCCGCCGCAATAAAGATGTCGCCTATCAGGTCATGCAAGGCATGTGGCTCTCCTTGCTCGTATCGATGCTGGTGCTCATTCTGGGCGGATTGGCCTTATCGCCGGTACTCCATTTCATGAACCTGGAGCCAGAGGTACGCAATATTGCATTCCGGTTCCTGCGGGCGATTTCTTTTGGCATTATTCCATTGTTCGGTTATACCGTAGTCCGCAGCTGCATTGACGCACTGGGTCAGACCCGTGTCTCGATGTTCATCACACTGATTGCTCTTCCGGTTAACGTGGGCCTCAATTACCTCCTGATCTTTGGTAACTTCGGATTCCCCCGCCTTGGCGGAGCAGGTGCTGGTGTAGCCTCAGCCATTACATACTGGGTAATCTTCCTGATTGCCCTGGTCTTTATCTATCGAGCCGAGCCCTTCAGAGGCCTGCAGCTCTTCCGCAAATTCCATGCCATGTCGCTTAGCAGCTTTAAGGAACTGATGAAGATCGGTGTACCTATCGGTTTCTCAATCTTTTTTGAAACTGCGGTTTTCTCAGCCGTAACGCTGCTTATGAGCCGATTTGATACGGTTACTATTGCAGCCCACCAGGCAGCGATTAACTTCGCGTCTACCCTGTATATGATTCCGCTGAGCATCTGTATGAGTCTGACGATACTTGTCGGCTTCGAGAGCGGCTCCGGCCGCCTTAAGGATGCCCGACAGTACGGGATCATGGGTATTGGAACGGCAGCGGTCCTCTCACTGCTTACCGCGCTGGTGCTGTTGTTTGCCGGCAGCCATGTCGCCGGGCTGTATTCGGATGAACCTGAAGTGATATCTCTAATTCAGCATTTCCTGATCTATGCAATCTTTTTCCAAATCTCCGATGCCATCGCAACTCCAATTCAAGGTGTACTGCGGGGGTATAAGGATGTCAACCCTGCCTTCATCATTTGTTTCATTGCTTACTGGGTGATTGGTCTTCCAGTCGGATACCTGCTCGCGACTTATACTGATTTGGGCGCTTACGGTTACTGGATCGGGCTGATCACTGGTCTGGCTATAGGCGCTATTCTGCTGCTGTCGCGACTCATAAGGGTGCAACGAAGATTCGCTCTTCAGAAGGCTTGAGTATTTACAGCTTATATTCGAAAAACAGCCGCAGGCAAGAGGTGAATCCTCCTGTCTGCGGCTGCTCTTTTTAGCGGCTTTTCACAAGCAGCTGTACTGCTTCCTTGATGACCTGATCCGGAGTATTTCCCTTGGCCAGCTCCTCCTGAATGCAGTGCTCCAGATTGTCTCCGATAACTGCACCGGCAGTGCGGTCTACAGCGGTTCTGATCGCGGTCAGCTGGGTTACAATCTCCCGGCAATCCTTGCCCTCCTCCAGCATGCTGAGAACCCCCCTTACCTGACCTTCAATACGCTTCAATCTGTTTATTATTGCTTTGTCATATTCCACAGTTTCTTCGCCCCTTTAAATGAACAGATTAACACCCGAATCCTCTGCGGCACCGAGATAGCTGGCAACACCGCCAATCTCTACCCCTTCAATCAATTCTTCCTGTGAGATACCCATGATGTCCATACTCATAGAACAGGCCATCAGCTTCACACCGGCATTAAGCGCCCCCTGCATAAGCTGCTCCAGTGAATCTACATTCTTACGCTTCATCGTGTAGCGGATCAGTCTCGCACCCAGCCCGCCCATATTCATTCTTGATAAGGGCAGCTTTTGCGTTCCTTGCGGCATCATCATTCCAAACATTCTGTCGAGAACCGACTTCTTCACCCGCTGAGACTGCCCACGGCGCAGAACATTCAGGCCCCAGAAAGTAAAGAATATTGTTACCTGCTTACCCATCGCAGCGGCACCTGATGCGATGATGAAGGAGGCAATGGTTTTGTCCAGATCGCCGCTGAATACAACCATAGTTGTCCCTTCAGTAACTTTGGGGTTCTGTTTCTGTACCTGGAGAGCCTCTTCTGCATTCCATGATCCTTTGCGCACCAGCGCCTTCACTTTGCCTTCAGATACATCCAGAGATTCCAAGGTGTTATAAGTCTTGCTGCACCACTGTCTAATGTCAGCGGCAAAACCAAAATCCGTCGCGGTTATTTCAACACGCTGGCCTGCTTCCATTGACTTTACAGTTTCATATACTTTGAGTATAGGGCCCGGACATTGCAATCCGCAAGCATCCAGTAAAAGGCGCTGTTCAGTCTTCTCCTCTTTCGGGCTATTCCCTGTGTCGGATGGATCTGGAAGCGCTAAACCGGACGAAGTCATGTGCTTCTCAATACTCTGCGACCCGCCTCCTGCCATAGCGGCATAAGTTTTATATCCTCCGTCGACATTTCTTACAGCGTATCCGGATTGGCTTAACATTCTGGCAGCAATATAGCCGCGCAGCCCCACCTGGCAGGATACCGCTATTTCCTTGCCCCGCGGAATCTCTGTAAGCCGGTCTCTCAGCTCCGGCAGCGGAATGTTTATAGAACCGGGAATACAGCCAGATAACTGTTCTACTTCATCCCTGACATCAATAATAAGTCCGCCGCTGCGTGAGAATTCATCCACTTCATGCCACTGCAGGTTTCTTACGAGTCCCTCCATGAGGTTAGAGGCTACGTAACCCGCCATATTTACCGGGTCCTTAGCAGAGGAATACGGCGGAGCATAAGCCAGTTCAATATCTGCCAGCTCACCGGCTGAAAGATTGCCGCGAATTGCTGTGGCAATGACATCAATCCTTTTATCAACACCGCTGCTGCCCACTGCCTGCGCTCCGTAAACGGCTCCTGTCTGCGGATTGAACAACAGCTTGAGCGCTATCGGAGCGGCATCGGGGTAATACCCGGCATGAGAATTAGGATGTATATGCACAGCTTCAAAGGGCACCCCAAGAGACCTGAGCGTCTTCTCGTTATTACCGGTAAGCGCAGCTGTTAAATCAAAGATCTTAATTATTGCCGTGCCCATGGCTCCGCTGTATGCTGCTTCGCGTCCATTAATATGATCTGCCGCGAGACGGCCCTGCCGGTTCGCCCCCCAGGCCAAAGATACCATGGTATCGAAACCTTGGATGCGGTCCTTCACTTCAATGACATCCCCGACGGCATAGATAGCCGGGTCACTGGTCTGCAGGGAGGCATTCACTTTAACCGCCCCCCGGATACCAAGTGCAAGGCCACTGCTGCGTGCCAGATCATTCTCAGGACTGACTCCAATTGCCATGATCACCATATCAGTTAGAAGCTCTTCACCGGAGGAGAGGCGAAGCAGTCTGCCTTGTTGTTCAAAAGCCTCTACACCCTCATTCAGCCGCAACTCTACACCATGAAGTCGCATATGGTCTTCCAGAGGCCGGGCCATTTCCGGATCGAGGGGATTCAGAATCTGCTGGCCCCGGTCAATTACAGTTACTTCAAGACCCCGCTGCCGCAGATTCTCTGCCATTTCAAGGCCGATGAAGCCTGCACCGATCACTGTGGCATGTCTGGGCTGATGGCTATCAACATAAGCCTTGATGCGGTCGGTATCGGGGATATTTCTTAATGTGAACAAATTCTCTGCAGCAGAAATACCCTGAATAGGCGGCACTATCGGCCGCGCACCGGGAGATAACACTATGATATCGTATGGAATCTTTTCAACCTCTCCAGTGTTGATGTTGCGGCATTGTACCAGCTTGTGTTCGCGGTCAATCTCTGTCGCCTCAGTGAATATTTTCACATCGATATTGAAACGGGCCCGTATACCCTCAGGTGTCTGCAGAAACAACTTTTCTCTGGAATCAATAGTTTCTCCGATGTAATAGGGCAGCCCGCAGTTGGCAAAGGAAACATGCTCTCCACGTTCCAGAATAATAATCCGGTCTTCCTCACTCAATCTTCTTAAACGTGCAGCAGCTGATGCTCCTCCTGCTACTCCGCCAATAATGACAATAGTTCTTCCCACTTCTAATTCCCCCTTATGAATAATACCCCTATGGGTATAAATATATACGGGTGGGGGTATATAGTCAAGTAAAAAGATGTTCTTGCTGTAGGTCATGGCACCCGTATAACGGAATCCTATTTATCTATACAGCTCAGAGCAAAGAAATGTCGAGTTAAGCACCTCTTTCTAAATAGAATCACAGGAAAAAGACCGCCTGTCTTCAGGCGGTCTTAAAGGAAAATAATAATTCCCTGTTCCTACTATTGGGACAAACGGGAAGCCAATTCATACAGATCCGTGTCAAAGTCTTTCTTAGTATTCACTACTTTATCGATATCAGTAAGAGTCAGTTCACCCTTGATAATTCCGCATGCTTTGTCCGATTCGCCCTCAATCAGCTTGCGGACCGCGAAGTCACCCAGACGGCTGGCCAGGTTGCGGTCACCCGGAGTAGGTGTTCCGCCGCGCTGGATATGTCCCAAAACTGTTACGCGGGCATCCAGAGAAGCATGACGGTCCTTGAGTGCCTGCGCCACATCTTCGCCTTTGCCTACGCCTTCAGCAACAATTACAATACTGTGGCGTTTGCCGCGGGCAAAATTGTCCTTCATCCGGTCCGCTACTTCATTCAGGTCATACGGCATTTCAGGTACAAGGATTGTTTCCGCACCGGAGGCAAGACCCGCATGCAGCGCGATATCTCCGCAGTGGCGTCCCATAACTTCCACGATCGAAGAACGCTCATGGGAAGACATAGTGTCACGCAGCTTATTGATCGCATCCACTACAACGCCAACAGCCGTATCGAAGCCAATGGTGTAATCTGTGAATGAAATATCATTATCAATTGTTCCCGGCAAAGCCATGGTGTTAATTCCTAGCTTACTGAGTTTGTTCGCCCCTTTGTAAGAACCGTCACCGCCAATGACTACTAGGCCGTCGATGCCCATTTCATTAAGAATGTCAGCACCTCTTTGCTGGCCTTCCGGATTCAGGAACTCCAGACAGCGCGCAGATTGAAGAATGGTGCCCCCGCGTTGAATAATGTCACCTACACTGCGCAGATCCATCGGGAAAATATCACGGTTGAGCAAACCCTGATACCCGCGCTGAATGCCGAACACTTCAATTCCGAAGTAGATCGCGCTGCGGACAACCGCACGTACAGCGGCGTTCATGCCCTGTGAATCTCCTCCACTGGTTAGTACTGCGATTTTTTTTACGTTTGCCATTGTGTTTGTTCCTCCTTAAAATTGCGCCGGATATCCTCCGTATCAGAATGAGCCCCGGCAGCATCTAGTGCGACTAATACATGTGTTTGCGTATCCAGCGGCTGTTAACGAAGAAGAATAGCCGGGTCAGCGGGCTTTTTCTCATCAGCCGTTTGGATACAGAGCGAACCTCCCGCTGTTCGCTGACTTTCGGATCGGATAAATAAAGTGCCAAGAGCCCCTCGATGACCATACGATGCATTGAGGTCTCGGGAAGAGTCCGGACATCCTTGCGGGCCCACTCCACGATGGAAGCGATCCGATTCAGCATGGTATCAGTGTTGTCATAATAATTGCAGAAATTGAGGTCACCGCCTGCCCGGTCTTCGTCCTGGTCAATCAGATAATCCAGCATAATGTGCAGTCCGCACACATGCGGAAAGTAAGCAGCGCGAATCGAAGCCGATGCGTCCAGGCTCAGCTTGGGATCGCATGAGGCCAAAAAAAGCATAAAGACGCCAAGGGTTGAACCGGTTGCGGCTGCAAACTCATTCCACCCGAGATGAGGTGCACGATGGCCCTCTCTCTCCCACCATTCCTTCAGGGCAGCTTCCCTGAGCTCCGGACGGATGTGCTTGTAGACCTGAAGATCGGTGTATAATACGGCCAGATCACGAATCTCGGCGGCGGCGGCGGCGTATCCGGGAAGCTGGGAGGTCATCTCCTGGCATTTGCGGACCAGCCTGTACAAATATCCGCCGTCATTCTGTTCATTGCGCAGCTCGTAGTAATTCCCCGGCTCTGCCTCAGGGTTAATTGCATCAAGCATGGATTGATGCAGCAGCCGGAAATCGGCAGGGTCAAGTGAAGTACTACGATCACATAGGTTGTCCAAATAATCACTGATCGTCTGATAAGCAACAATTAGCGGAATCAGTATATGTCTCATCGACAAATTGCCGGCGGCATAAATACCGCCGCCTTCGCAATGAAACTGCTTCGTTTCAATGCTGGCAAGCGCTTGCTTGCGGAGCTCGGGATCGGGAATCCCTTCTGCATCCTGGCGCCAGAAATCGAGGCATGCCCGCACTTCCGGCAGCACGTACTTGTAGACCCTGTTCATCAGTCCAATGGGACCGCGCGGACTAAGGTAACGGCCTTGCTCAAATTCATTCAATGACAGTGCCTCCACATTGTTGTCTCCTTATCCAAATCATCATTATTATAATATGCAGAGCGTATTTGTACAAACAACAAAATCACTTTCGCAAAACCTTGAAAGATTCAGAAAAACGTTTTTCCACGAAACCCATGCCTCAACAGCTTTATGCTATACTATTACCCGTTCGACATTAAATGTATGAGATTAGGCTTTATTTCATATCTGGAGGAGTGCAGGTTCATGTATGCAGGACGGAGCGGCGGCCAATATAGCGATCAAAACTGGCTGCGATCCTTTATGTTCACCCTATACGGCACCAGTGTGCTGGTTGTATCCTATTTCCCTTTATTCTATTCACATTTGGGCTTCAGCAGCCCGCAGATGGGTCTGCTCTACTCTGTCGGCCCGCTGATCTCCATCCTCTCCAATCTGTTCTGGAGCATGATGAGTGACCGTCTGGGCACTGTCCGGAAGATCATGGCCCTCCTGCTCGGAGGTCAGCTGGTAACCGCTATCATTCTGGCCAGAGCCGCAGATTTCTCGAGTGTTATGCTTATTTTGTCCGTTTTCTATTTCTTCTATTACCCTGTATTTCCGCTTGCGGACACCATGGCCATCAAAATAGCCCAGCGTCACGGTCGGAACTTCATTGCCATCCGTGTATTCGGCTCGCTCGGGTATTCATTCTTCGCCCTAACGATCGGTTATGTGCTGAGAGCACTCGGTCCTGACTATAGTGTAGGCATTTGTATTGTGATTGTCGTGACCGCACTACTTATCACCTTCGGACTGAAGGATGTAAAAGTCAGCGAGCCAGTTTCCGCACACGTAAGCGGGGAAGCTTTAAGCAAACCGCTTAAAGGCGGCGGTCTCAAAGAAATTCTATTTCAAAAAGAAGTGCTGTGGTTCTTCAGCTGTGTCTTCCTGCTCGCTATGGGTTACCGCATGAATGAAGCCTTTCTGACCATCAGCCTCAAGGGAATGAATGCCGGGGATGAGATTGTCGGCTGGGCATTACTGGCTTCCGCTCTTAGTGAGATCCCTATCTTCTTCCTGCTGAGCAAATACGGCGACAAATTCAAGGAACTGCCGCTGCTTGCTTTCGCAAGCCTGATGTTTGCCTTGCGGTTCCTGTTCATGTCACTGGCTCAGGAGCCGGGAGCTGTAGTTGCCATTCAGGCTATGCACAGCGTCTCCTTCGGCATTTATTATGTAACCGCCGTCCGCTATATCACGCGGATGATCCCGGATCATCTCCGGGCAACGGGAATGGCACTCTTCACGGTTGTATGGTCCAGCGGTGCCGGTCTGCTCAGCGGCACCTTCGGCGGCCTGATCTATCAGGATGCGGGACGCACTGTATTTTATATGGTGGCTACCGGATTCTCAATCCTTGCTTTTATCGGCTTCCTGTCCAAGCACCTGATGGATGTGGGGGGAGGCCCCGACCGGCCGTTACGGAAAAAGGCCGGGACTCCGCTCTGAGTATTGTATTGTGGGAATTATCCAAACAGCCATGCCATCCCGGAGCCGGGAGTGGCATGGCTGTTTGGATTCTCATTCTATAGTAGAAATAAAAAAACACAGTTCCCTAGAGAACTGTGTGCTGCTTAAGTTGCTTGTTGCTACTCATGCAAATGCGTGTTGCATCAAATATATATATTGCGGCTGGCAGAAGCTCTGCCTGACCGTATCTTATAATTTAACTACGTTCGCTGCTTGTGGACCACGGTTACCATCCGTAACATCGAATTCAACCGCTTGGCCTTCATCCAAAGTCTTGAAACCGTCGCCTTGAATAGCTGAGAAGTGAACGAATACATCTTCGCCGCCTTCTACTTGAAGGAAACCATAACCCTTTTCTGCGTTAAACCATTTTACTGTACCTTTCAAATGAACAACCTCCTAAAAATACCGCCATATATGGCGTATGCTTACATTATACTCCATCTATACTTGTAAAGCAATCCATCTTTTCCCTGTATTCGTGATTTAATTTGCTTTTCCCTTCTCCGGTGCGTTATCATTGAGCCAAAAGCCAAAAATCGCCAGGGTGGTAATGATAATGATCAAAAAACATGAAATATACAAAACAGACAAATGGAATATGATGACAGTGGAAGTTCAGGGACGTTATATTATCCTCCGTGAAATTTCCGATCAATGGGGAGAAGAAACACATACCTTCATGAGCCGTCCGGCCATGATGCAGTGGGTCAACAACCGCTTCAACAAAGAGTCCTACAAAGACAATGAAGAAGAGTACAAGAATATCATCGCTGCCTTCAAACAGGTATAAGCGCGAATGAACAATGAGAGCCTTGTAATCTATGTAATTGTCGTTCTGTGTCTGGGTGCCGTGCTCATTATGAGCAAGGACAAGATGCCGCCGCGTTTGAAACGCGGCATGGCCTTAACTGCAGTCATCATGATTGCACTCGCTTTTGTCTTCATTATTTACAGCATGCTCGCATAATTTCACCGTAAGTAACTATAAGAATTAATAATCAGGATTTGGCAGGACATACTAAGCCTACTTTAAGATTCAGGAGGCTGCTGTCATGTCGTTTACTTCCAAATCCCTCCCGCTGCTGCTTGTTCTCAGCCTGCTGCCGGGGAATGTGTCCGCAGCAGTGCCGCAAGCCGAGACTATGTCTGCTGCATCCCATCAACCGAGGAGGATTATATCTATGGAACAATTACCCAAAAGAAGTGAAGTGCCCGCCGAGAACCGCTGGAAGCTTGAAGATATGTTTGCTTCAGAGGAACAATGGGATGCCGAATACAAGGAAGTGAAGGAGCTAATCAAAAGCGCCTCTGACTTCCAGGGCAAGCTTGATTCTCCTCAGGCCCTTAAGAAATGCTTCGAGCTGGACGACAAGCTGTCCCTGCTTACCGAACGCCTCTATGTCTATGCGCACATGCGCCAGGATGAAGATACGGCGGCTCCAAAGTATCAGGCGCTCTCCTCAAAGGCCAAGAAGCTGGGCGTTGAAGCCGGGGAAGCTCTTTCTTTTGTCACACCGGAAATTCTGGCCCTGCCAAACGAAACCCTGGACCAGTTCATTGCCGATCCTTCTCTCTCTGACTATACCTTCACCTTAACGGAAATGAAACGTGAGAAAGCGCATGTCCTCTCCAAAGCGGAAGAAGCATTGCTCGCTCAGGTGGGCACTCTAGCCCAGGCTCCGCAGACAGTGTTCGGTATGCTGAACAATGCGGATCTGAAATTCCCGAAGGTCAAGAATGAAGATGGCCAGGAAGTGGAGCTCACCCATGGCAGCTATATTCAGTTCCTGGAAAGCCCGGACCGTGAAGTGCGCAAGAATGCCTTCAAAGCGGTCTATGAGACCTACGGCAAGCAAAAGAACACCATCGCGGCTACGCTTAGTGCGAATGTGAACAAGAATGTATTTTACTCGCGTGTGCGCAAATACCCTTCCGTGCTGGAAATGTCCCTCTACGGTGACAATATTCCGAAGGAAGTCTACACTAATCTGATCGACACCATCCATGAAAGCCTGCCGCTTATGCACCGTTATATGAAGCTGCGCCAGAAGCTGCTTGGAGTAGATGAGTTACATATGTACGATTTGTTCGCTCCGCTCGTAGATGAATACAAGCTGAATATTACTTTTGAGGAAGCCAAGAAGATCACTAAGGAAGGGCTTAAGCCGCTCGGCGAGGACTACCTAAGCGTGCTGCAGGAAGGCTACGACAAAAGCTGGATTGACGTTTATGAGAATGAGAACAAACGCACCGGCGCATACAGCTGGGGAGCTTACGGCACCCACCCTTACGTGCTGCTGAATCATAATGACAACCTCAACAGCATGTTCACACTGGCGCATGAAATGGGCCATGCACTGCATTCCTACTATTCAGACACGACGCTGAAATACCGGGATGCCCAGTACACCATTTTCCTGGCAGAGGTAGCTTCGACCACCAATGAAGCCCTGCTGATGGATTATCTGCTCAACAAGTCGACCGATCCTAAGGAAAAGATGTACCTGCTCACCTATTATGCCGACCAGTTCCGCACTACCGTGTTCCGGCAAACGATGTTCGCAGAATTCGAGAAGATCATTCACCAGCGTGCTGAAGAAGGCGAATCGCTTACTCCTCAGGACCTCTCTGCTATCTATTACGACCTGAATGTGAAGTATTACGGTAAGGATATGGTCGTGGATAAGGATATCGAGATGGAATGGGCACGGATTCCGCATTTCTACAACAGCTTCTATGTCTATAAGTATGCTACGGGCTTCTCGGCGGCGACCAGCTTCGCCAAACAGATTCTGGAGGAAGGCAAACCGGCGGTGGACCGTTACCTCGGCTTCCTGAAGAGCGGCGGCAGTGATTATTCGATCAATATCTTGACCAAGGCCGGCGTTGACATGTCCTCTCCTGAACCGATCCGTGAAGCAATGAGCGTATTCGAGAGCGTAATCGAACAGATGGAGCAGTTGACCAAGTAAGACAGAAAGCTTAGTATTACAGTAATCCCTTGCCCTTGCGGGCAGGGGATTTGTATTGTCATACCATTCTGAGGAGGTAGCTATATGAAATTTCAATGGTCACTTATATTAGGTTTATTTTTCGCTCTGCTGACTGCAGTATTCGCAGTAATGAATGTGGATACGGTTCCCGTTAATTTCGGGTTCGACTTTGTCAGCATCCCGCTCATTCTTGTCATTCTCGGCTGTGCGCTGATCGGTGGCGTTGTTGTCGGTTCTTACGGCATTTTCCGCCAATATAAGCTGCAGAAGCAGATTAAAAGCTTGAACGCAGAGCTGACCAAGCTCCGTGATGCAGGTAATGCCATGGATTCAATGTCTGTCCCTAATGATGTCCTCTCTTCAGAAGGATCAGCCCAAGTATAACCATACACCGAATAGGAGGAACACCCCTTGCTTAACATTCAGCCTAATGAAGAATATATCCTTACCCTGCTCAAAAAACTGCTCGACACCCCCAGTCCCAGCGGTTTCACCGCCCAGGTGATGACTCTTGTGGCCGAAGAAGCGGCTGCACTGAATATTCCGCTGAGCTGGAATGAGAAGGGCGGCGCGATCCTGACTGTTCCCGGACTTGATCCTTCGCGCACCATCGGCATCAGTGCCCATGTAGATACGCTGGGCGCCATGGTCCGCTCCATTAAACCAAACGGTACCCTGCGCCTGACCTCTGTCGGCGGGTTCACCATGAATAGTATCGAGAATGAGTACTGCACGATTCATACGCGCAGCGAATTAACTTATACCGGTACAATCCTGACCAGCCACCCTTCCGTGCATGTGTATGCGGATGCGCGCGACTTCAAACGTGCGGAAGAGAACATGGAAATCCGTATTGATGAAGTGGTCTCGACCAAAGATGATGTGCTGAAGCTGGGCATTGCTGTGGGTGATTTTATTTCTTTTGACGCCCGTGCGGTATTGACGCCGAGCGGTTATGTTAAGTCCCGTCATCTCGACGACAAAGCCAGCGTAGCGGCCATCTTCGGCCTCCTGGAGAGCATCCGGCGCGAAGGCTGGAAGCCGCTCCATAACCTGTCCCTATTGATCTCCAATTACGAAGAGGTCGGACACGGTGCTGCCTGGATTCCGGGCGGGATTAACGAGATGATCGCTGTGGATATGGGCGCTATGGGTGACGATCTAAGCTGCAAGGAGACCGATGTCTCCATCTGTGCCAAAGACTCCTCCGGACCTTATGACTATGCCATGACCAGCAAGCTGATTGAGCTCGCTAACGGGCTGGCGATTCCTTTTGCGATAGATATCTATCCGCAGTATGGCTCCGATGCTTCAGCGGCGCTGCGTGGCGGAAACAACATCCGGGCCGCGCTGATCGGTCCGGGCGTGCATGCCTCCCACTCCATGGAGCGCACACACAAGCAGGCCGTGTTGAATACAGCTAAGCTGCTTGCCGCTTATGTTGGGGCGCACTGAATTAAAGATATGGCTGCGAGTTCACGGTGAGCTTAGGCTGTGCGGAATGAATCATAGAGACTATGAAGGCCATTAGCCATGCTGCGGAGTTTGCGGAGGGATGCTTGTGTCGGCGCGATTTGAGTTTGGGGGACGGCTGCAGAGTTTGCGGGGGCATCGCAGGTGGTGGATTGTTACTGCCGCTGTGTTGCTGACAGTGTTTGTAATCATCCTGGCTGCGCTTAGGCTGACAGATGATGAAGAGCAAGAGGTCTTTGACGGCCTCCCTCATAGGTACATCTATGCGGAGAGTTCAGGCGAGGTTCAGCTGCATATGATGTCGCTGAACCCGGAGGATGTGGTGCTGCGGCGCGCAGGGCAGCCGCTGCGACAGATTGCCGCCTATGGAATCAATGGCGGCTTCTTCTATGGCGATGACCTGCTGTCCATCGCCATCATGAACGACGTGCCGGTGAACGGCGCACCGCAGGGCTACGGCTCCGGCTGGTTCAACGCGAAGTACGAGCGGGGAACCCTGGTGTGGGATGGAGCCGCGGGAGCGTTCAGCGTACAAGTCGTTGCCTCCGGCGGCGACCTGGCGGTGAGTGACCGCGGGCATTACTGGGCGCAGGGCGGGATCAGCATGAACCTGCAGCATGAAGAGCTGTGGGCAGCTGCGGCGGCCGCAGAGCATCTTCCCTTTGAGGGCGAGCGGCGCCTGCGCTCCGGGCTGGTCTACGACCAGTCCGGCAAGCTGTGGCTGCTCGTCACGAATTCGCTCTGCACGGCAGCGGAGTTCCGCAACGCCGTGCAGAGATCCGTCCCCGGCGAGGGACGGGAAGGGATCTTCCTCGACGGAGACGGTTCATCGCAGATGAACGCAGACGAGGTAGTGCTGACCGGCGATTCGCGGCCGGTCGTGCAGATGATTGCCGTGGCGGGCGGGAAATAACCGGGGCCCGGAGCCTTACCCGGCCACGGACCTTCCTGCTCGCCACGATGCTTATGCCGATCACAATGCTTATAGCTATGTTATAGCGTAATAACCAAAGAGTGCTGTGCCAGTTCTATTCATAACTGGCACAGCACTCTTTCTGTTAACTGTATAAGATAAGCTGAACTATGGAAAGCATCGGCGGGAGACGTATCCCTATTTTTCACTATGGAATAATACTTTCCGGGTGAAGAGGACCAGAAAATCCGCTATTTGAGCAGATTCAGCGGATTCGCTGTCCAAGCGGACTCAGAGGCCCTTATATGACCGATTATGCCTCATTTCGGGCTTAATCAATAACATAACGGAATCTCAGTCCGCTTCACCCTCCCAAAGAGTATTTTTGGAGATAAAGCGGCTTGTCAGTCCGCCTCACTCTCAGGCTTGAGTATTTACAACCGATCCAACAGTAGAATGTAATGTTTTTGAAAATTTACAGGGATGGCACAAGTTCAATTCGCGGTATATCCCCGTTCTTATAGACCGGAATGAGCTGCACGGGGCTTTTGCCGGAATCAACTACAGCTATAGTGAGATCCTGTTCTGAAGTTTCCTTATGCCTCCGGGACAGCTTGTTATCAGCTGAAATAGGGTGAGCTATAACTGGTGCAGAGGTATAATTGTAGTATTGGAGCGCCTCTACATTGTGTTCAATGTGTTCATTGGCTTCATCGGGGGCTTCCGGCCTTCCGAACAAGAAAACAGCAGCAACAAACATGACACTTAAGCCTATATCTCTCAGTCGTATGTTCATCATGCACGCCTCCGCAAACAGTAAGATTGAAGAAACAATCTTTCTACATTTAAGCACATATATATAAGAACATCCTACCATAAATTTACTATATAAGACGCACTTAAGAGTTGAATTTGAAGCTTAGTCGTCACTGCGGTGAACCTTTGGACTTCCGGCCGCTCCCCCCCCCCCAGATTTCTTGATGATTACCGCTGTTCGCGGTAGATATCCGGTGGCTGATTATGCTTCCGTAGCTTGCTTTCCTGGAGAAAGCTTTCAGGCGCGGTCGCTATCGCTCCACAGTTCCAAGTTCCCTCTCCGCTTCTTTCGCTTTTTGTTATTTCTTAGTGCGTCCTATATGGTGCATAGCTATTCCGGGGAAATCTAATGTTGTATTTCTTCCACAGCGCAAAAGGAAACCCGGCCTCTGAACTTCAGGTGCCGGGTTTCCTGTTGTGCGTTTAAATCACCATACCTGCTCCAGCTTATCTGCATAGAACATAATAGCTTTGCTGTAACTGTGAATCCCTGCATCGGCAGAGGTTTCGGACAACAGCTTAAGCAGCAGCTCCATCGCCTCTGCATGCGCACCCAGATTATGCAGCGTCATGGCCAGGAAGGCTTTGAACTCCGCACGCTGCGGAAATTCAAGCACGCCCTGCTCCAGTAGCTCCCGGGACTGTGAGTATGCCCCAAGCGTCCGGTACGTGCTTCCCAGTCCCAGCATTGCGCCTGCCTTCTGCTCCTCATCCGGAAGACCAAGAGCAAGACTCTGCTCGTAATAGGGCACGGCCTCGCGTTCCATGCCGAGCACATCATGCGTCCAGGCTAGCTGATAGTACAGCTCGGCATTGCCGTCATCCGCTGACAGCAGCTGAAGCAGCATGACTCTCGCTTTCTCTGCTTGCCCGGAGGTCCGCAGCGCTATGGCAGCTTCGAGGGTACTTGTCACTGGCAGCGACCTCCTTATATAAATAACTCTAATATAATTCTGACAGGAAAAATTAATAACTATATAACCGCTCTTTAGACAACAACCCTACAAGATACCGGCCAGTCACTGTGAGACTGACGGAGATACGACAATCGTCAATTCCCCACACTTGATTCGTTGCCGGCTGAATTGAAATTTCTTAGAGCTAGGAAGCAGCAGCGCGGACATAGATGTTGTACGTTTTTGCAACTTTGATTCATAAATAACCAGCTGTTCAGGAGGATTGTAGTACAAAATACAAGTATAATCCTGCCAAGCCGTTTGAAAAAGGTTAAATCCTGCCTTTATACAACAATCGCGGATTTGGGCCGATAAAATAAGGGAAATGTTGTTTTTGGGGCAGGATTTTATATCACAACAATGGGGAGCAGCGGAGAGAGTTTGTCACATCCTTAACCCCGCCCCGCAGCGCCGCAAACCTCACGCCTTACCCGCGATCTTCTCTGCCAGCTCATTCAGATACGTCCAGCGCTCCATCAGGCGCTCCAGCTCCGCTTCGGCCTGCCGCTGCTTATCCACCAGCTCCTGGAGCTTACCGGAGTCAGCAAAGGCCGCCTCCATCTGTGCGGAGATATCTACGAGATGCTGCTCGGCCTGTTCGATGGCCTCGTCGATGCCCTCGTATTCCTTCTGCTCCTTGAAGGTGAATTTCAGCTTCTCGCGTGACGGCGCGGCTGCTGGCGCATTCCCGCTCTGCTCTACAGCGGCAGTAGCACTGCGGCCTCCAGCGCCTTCAGACTTGCCGGAGCCACCACTGCCGGTAGGTACGTTTTTTGCCAGCCATTCTTCATATTCACTATAGTCACCAACATGCAGCCGGATCGATCCGTCCTCAAACGCAATCAGCTTATCCACCGTACGGTCCAGGAAGTACCGGTCATGCGATACGGTAAAGACTACACCGGGGAATTCATCCAGATAGTCCTCCAGCACGGCCAGCGTTCCGATATCCAGGTCATTCGTCGGCTCATCCAGCAGCAGAACATTCGGCGCTCCCATAAGCACGCGCAGCAGGTAGAGGCGTCTCTTCTCACCCCCGGAGAGCTTGGAGATCGGGGTCCACTGCATCGCCGGCGGGAACAGGAACCGTTCCAGCATCTGGCCGGCGGTGATGACACTGCCGTCGGCTGTCTTGATGATTTCCGCCTCTTCCTTCACATATTCAATCGCGCGCATGCTGAGATCCATATCCTGGTGCTCCTGAGTGAAATAACCGAGCTTCACGGTTGTCCCCAGCTGAACCTCGCCGCTGTCCGGCGTGAGCTTTCCGGCGATCAGGTTGAGCAGGGTCGACTTCCCGCTGCCGTTCTTGCCGACAATGCCTACCCGGTCCTGCGGCACCGCGATATAAGTCAGGTCCTTAATCAAGGTCCGGCCGTCCATGGATTTCGTGAGATCCTGGATCTCGATGATTTTGCGGCCCAGTCTGGTGGAAGCCACAGAAATATCCATCGAGGCTGATGAAGTCCCGCCTGTACTCTCCTTCAGCTTCTCGAAGCGGTCGATACGCGCCTTCTGCTTCGTGGATCGTGCTTTGGCACCCCGGCGGATCCACGCCAGCTCGGTGCGCAGCAGATTCTTGCGCTTCTGCTCCACCGAGGCTTCGCGCTCTTCGCGGTCAGCCTTCAGCTCTAAGAAGCGGGAATAATTCGCTTCATAGCGGTACAGGCTTCCTTCGTCTAGCTCCAGCATTACGCTGGCTACGCGCTCCAGAAAATAACGGTCATGCGTAACCATCAGCAGGGCGCCACGCCGTTTCTGCAAATATTGCTCCAGCCAGGCTACGGAATCCGTATCGATATGGTTGGTAGGCTCATCCAGAATCAACAGCTCAGAAGGCGTAATCAGCGCCGCTGCAAGCGCTACACGTTTGCGTTGACCGCCGGAGAGGTTCTCCATCCGGGCATCAAATTGTGTGATTCCAAGCTTGGTCAGGACAATCTTGGCTTCGCTCTCAAGCTGCCAGGAGCCGGCGGCATCAATGGCCTGCCCGATTTTGACGAGTCTGGCTTCCAGCCCGGAATCACCCGGATTCTGCTCCAGCAGAGACATAATCTCCATGTACTCCCGCATCGTAGCCAGCTCTGGATCATCTCCGGCAAAAACCTGCTGCAGCACGGTATTGCCAGGCTCATACGGCGGATTCTGCGCCAGATATTGTACACGTACATCATTGCCGATGGCAATCTGCCCGGCGTCTGGTGTATCCAGCCCGGCGATAATCTTCAGAAAGGTTGATTTCCCCGTTCCGTTGACACCAATGACGCCAATCTTGTCCCTGTCATCCATGCCAAAGGATGCATCACGGAATAACGTTTTCTCCCCGTAGCTTTTGGAGAGGTGTTCCACGGTCATAATATTCATCAGTTGTCCTCGCTTGCCTTATATTTATAAACCAGGTCTGGCTATAGCTCTCAGAATTCAGACGGAAGGTCGCCGAGTGCCGATTTCAAGCTGCCGAGTGCTCCTGTGATGAAAAGTTTAGCAGCAAACTTCGCCCGCTTATGCGCATCTTCTTCCGCAAACTCAGGGTTGAACAGTATATCCATCTTCAGACGGTCCAGCATTCCGATATACGCCTTAGCCATCAGCTCCGGCTCCGACGCCCCGCCTTCCAGTAATACCTTCACTACCGCCTGCATATAGGCTTCCATGAACTGTGCCATATACTCTACCAGTTCGGGATTATTGTTGGGTGCCCGGAAGAACAGCTTCGTATGCTGCTTGCGCTCATAATAATAGAACAGATGATGCTCGGCAATGACGGAGAGCTTATCAGTCAGTATAGAGCAGCTACTCAGCTTGGCTTCAAGCTGCTCCAGGAACCCTTCACAATCCCGGCGGGTTACCGCCATGAACAGTTCTTCTTTACTTTTAAAATATAAATAGACCGTGCCCTTGGCAATTCCGGCACGCTCTGCCACTTCCGACATCTTCGTTTCGTAGAAGCCGCCTGAACCGAAAAGCTCGTAAGCGGCATCCAGAATAGCTGCATGTTTGTGTACGGATGCGCTGCTCAACGGTTCACCTCCCAACCTTGATAATAAAATTAATGCCGGATAACGTAACTAAGGCCCGGCTATCTCCTATACGGCTCCTATGTAGCTGGCCAGCAGGGCCACCACGCCGCCGATGATTGAACTTACAGCATTTACAGTATCATTGTCCATCCAGCGCCAGCCCCGGGCGTACACGGTGGGCTTACCGCAGTGCTGCGAGGCTTCCACCTCGCGGCCGCAGACCGTGCAGCGGTTCATCCGCTGCACCGTTGCCCCCAGCACCGAGTCAGCAAAAGCTCCGGCAAGTCCGCCCAGCAATCCGGCGAGCACCAGCGTCAGCAGGGAATGCGGCGGCATGCCGGAGGCTGCCCGCAGCAGCCAGGAGGCCGCGCCAATCAGCGCACCCCCGGCAGCGGCAGCCAGCGTGCCCGGCAGCGATACACCGCCGGAGGTACCCGCCTGCAGCACCTTCCCGGTCAGCACGGACCGCGGCGGCCGCTTGGCCAGCGTACCAATCTCTGTCGCCCATGTATCCGAGGTCACGGTAGCCATAACCCCGATGAACAGGAAACCCCAGATTTCCAGCGGATAAATCGCGTTAAGCAACACCAGCAGCATGCCAAGTCCGCCGTTCGCGAAGACCTGGCCGGCATCCCTGCGCCCTGTTTTATCATAGGTAGCCTCAAGCTCGGCCTTATTCTCATGATGAAGCTTGGAGAGCAGGCTGGAGGAGATGAAGAACAGCAGCAGAATGCCGAACCAGAAGGCATTGCCTGCCCCAAAATAGATGGTTCCCATCACAATCGCCGCCAGCATGCCCGAGAGGCTCAACGACTGCTTCCAGTATGCGGCCCCGGCGACCAGCAGCGCACCGCAGGCCCCGATCAGCCATTGCAGCACTTCAAGTCCTGATAACATCGCCCTAACCGATCAGGCAGGTGCCCATTAGCGTATCGCCCCAGAACAGCTCGAAAGAATCGCCGGGCACTACAGGTCCCACGCCAGCAGGCGTTCCGGTGAAGATGATATCATCCTTGCCGAGCCCGTAGCGGGAGGCAATGAATTCAACAATTTTTTGCAGCGAGAAAATCATGTTCTGCACGTTCCCGCGCTGTACCTCAATTCCATTCTTGCGGACGGTGAAATCCGTTGCTTCCAGCTCCTCCTGCTCAGGAAATGCAATGTAGGGAGTCAGCGGCGCCGCATTCTTGAAGCCCTTGGCGGGTGTCCAGGGCAGGCCTTTTTTCTGCAGATCATTATGCACATCACGGAGCGTGAAGTCGAGGCCCAGCGCCATCACATCCACCAGCTCCTCCACACTCATCCCCGGCACGTAATCACGCGCAATACGCAGCACCAGCTCACCTTCATAATGGATCAGTCCCTCATCTTTGGGCAGATGGATGATCGCTTTATCAAGCGCAACAGCCGCATGCGATGGCTTCAGGAAGATCAGCGGCTCGGCCGGTACCTGATTGCCGAGTTCCTCCGCATGTAATTTATAATTGCGTCCTACACAGTATACATTATTGACCGCTCTACTCATTGATGGTTCAGCTCGCTTTCTTCTCAGATTATCAGAACGAATGGATCTTATAGATGGATTAGAATGGATCTTAAGTCAGGCCTACAAAAAGATATCGCCCCAAATATCCGGGCGGTTCGTACAGATCATGATATCCGAATGCATGGCGGACAAGCGCCGCATCTCCTTAGCTTTATTCACTGTCCAGGCCATGATCTTCACGCCCCGTTCAGCCAGGGATTTCGCCAGAACCGGGCTAAGCCGGTCAGAGCTGATGGATAAGAAGGAGCAGCCCAGCTCGTTCAGCTTTTTGGCCGGATCGCCTGACCTGGAATCATAGATCAGACCGGTACGGAACCGCGGGTCCAGCTCCTTAATCCGCTGCAGCGCACCGGCGTCGAAGGAGGTCAGCACCACATCCTCACGCATTCCCATGGTATTCACCTGGTCGATGACCGCTTTCTCAAGGCCAGGGTACATCTCCCCGCTGGTCTTCAGCTCAATGTTAAGCCGCAGTCTGCCTGACGCCAGGCTGAGCACCTCTTCCAGGGAGGGGACCCGCTCTCCGCGAAAAGCACGCCCTTTCCAGCTCCCCGCATCCAGACGACGTATATGTTCATAGTCCATGTTCTTCACCTTGCCGTGTCCATTGGTCGTGCGGTCCAGCGAATAATCATGGATGACCACAGGCACGCCGTCCCTCGTCAGTTGCACATCAATCTCCATCCACTGCACAAAGGGCAAGGCAATCGCCATCCGTACGGCCGCCAGCGTATTCTCGGGAGCTTTCCCGGAAAATCCGCGGTGGGCGACACACATGTTATTCATCATCTTTGGCACCTCCAGCAGAAGTAGGATTTATTGGGCCGGCTGCACAACGGTACCGTCATTACGGATCTTGACCAGACCGGAGGATAAGGATTCCACCTTATGCAGCAAAAGCTGTCCGTCCGCCTCATTCATCGGCACCGGTTGTCCCAGCTCAGCATCCATCGGACTCAGCTTGAGGGAGCACTGCCCCTCCTTGCTGCATTCCGCCTGGAATACAGCCGTCTCCCAGGTTGCCGGAAGACTGGAACGTGTGAAGATAAAGTTTCCTGTGCTGTAGGCAATCCATTTCCCTTTGTAGGGCTCAATCCCCTGCAGCACATGCGGATGTCCGCCCATCACCAGATCAGCTCCAGCATCGATAAAGCTATGCCCCAGCGTCTGTTGGGTCTTGTCATATTGCTCCATCCGCTCTTTGCCCCAATGGACAACAACTACGACAACATCGGCTTGTTTTTTGGCAGCGGCAATGGCCTTGAGTGCTTCTGCGCTGTCATAGACAGAGGCGAGACCCGGCTTGCCTGCTTCGGCCTTCCATTCGATCACCGGCATCACCCGTGTGAACCCGAGCAAGGCTATTTTGATACCCTGCCGCTCAAAATACTGCGCAGAGTAAGCTTCCTTGCTGTTCTTTCCTGCTCCGACATAAGGAATGCCCCGCTTGCTCAGGTGCTTCAGGGTATCCAGCAAGCCCTCTTCCCCCTGATCCAGGGTGTGGTTATTAGCCAGATTGACTGCATCTACGCCAGCTGATTTCAGTGCATCCAGCGCTTCCGGAGCTCCCTTGAATACAAACTGCTTGTTCGCGGCACCTACACCGCCAGTAGTGATCGGTGTCTCCAGGTTGACCACGGTCAGATCATCCTTTTTGAACATCCCGTCAAGTGCACTGTAAGAATAATCGTACCCCTTCTTCTGCAGCAGTTCCGCTACCTTACCGGCAAAGATGACATCTCCGGCAAAATTCAGCTTCACCGTCCCGCCTGAAGCGTTCTCCGGCAAGCCTGATATCTGGCCTCCAGCATTTCCCGTTGCCGTTTGGGGTTCAGCCGTTGCCGCTTCCTTAACTGTAGGAGCAGGCGTAATCACGGCTTCCGCAGTCTCCGTAGGCAGCGCAGTGGCCTCCGGTGTTGCTTCAGGTGTTGGCTCCGGACTGGCTGTAGCCTCTGCTGTAGGTGCCACCTCCGCAGGAGCTGCCGCTGTTGCAGAAGCTTCAGGCGAAGGCGAAGGATCGGCCACCACAACCGGAGGAGCTGAACTCTCCATATCTTTGTTATCCATGAAAGAATAGGCCAGCAGGCCGGCAATCATCAGAAGCAACACTACATTAAACCATGCCCAGACCGTTCTGCGCCTCTTTTTGCTGCTATGTTTCTTGCTCTGTCTACTGCGTGACCTCGGCGGATACATGAGTACTGGTAATCTCCTTTACCCTTAAAGTGTTTCTATTATAGCATATCTCTTCCGTGTCACTCCAAAGTAACCCATAGTCTTCCCGCCCCGCCGAGCGTGGCCTTGGCTTCAATGATTATTCCGGCACTTTATACATTTCCCTATAAAAAACGGTGAAGCGCCACTGCTCCGCTCCACCGCTTCCGTTATACCGTTACAGCCGCCGGTTCCGGCAGCTTCTCTAAATGGGCTGCAGCAGTCTCAGCCGTAAGCTTCGCCTGCTTAATGCAGTCCGGCATGCCGATGCCGTCATAGCCCGCGCCAAAAGCATACACACCCGGCAGCTTCTCCTCCAGCTCACTTCGCAGGCCGGCGATCCGGCCGGGATGGCCTACCGGATATTGCGGCATGGAATGCCTGAGCCGGGTAATCTCTGTGAACAGCGGCGCTGCAGTGATCCCCATAATTTCCTTCAGGTCTTTGCGTACCAGTTCAGCCAGCGCCTCATCCGGCAGGTCTACATTCTGTTCATCCCCAGACCGTCCGACGTAACAGCGCAGCAGTACCTTATCATCCGGGCTGGTATGCAGCCATTTCGTAGAAGTCCAGGTACAGGCCGTGATGTTCCGCCCCTCTTTGCGGGGGACCAGGAATCCGGATCCGTCATATTCGGTAACGATATCCTTCTTGGTAAACGCCATGACCACATTAGCCACTGATACATAATTGACAGCATTCAGCGCGGATACATCCACATGCGGACGCAGCAGCTCTGCGGCAGCGAAATTCTGCACGGTTACATAGACATCATCAGCTTGCAGCAGTTCACCGTTGTCCAGCTCCACCTCATAGCGCGGTGCAGTAGAGGCCTCTGCGGACACCCCCGCCCCGCTCCGTACTTTGATGGACACCGCTCCCGTTCCGGTCCGCTGCTGGGCATCCTGCAGATCATGGATCAGGGCATGCACCAGGCTCTGCAGCCCCTGACGGAAAGTCAGGAACGCGCTTTTCTTGGTTCCGGTATGGGTCTCCGCCGGCTTCCTGCCGGTCGTCATCCCGCGGATCAGACTGCCGTACTGGCGCTCGACCTCGCCGAACTGCGGAAAAGTAGCCTGGAGGCTGATCTTGCGCATATCACCGGCATAAATACCGGCGAGCAGGGGCTCGGTCATATTCTCCAGCACCTCTGTACCCAGACGCCGCTCGATCAGGTCACCGAGCGATTCATCCTCGGAGCTGCGGCGCGGCGGAAGAATGAAATCCATCATCGCCCGCATTTTACCGCTGAAGGAGACGAGGCCGCTCTTCAGAAACGGCTTCAGCTCCGTAGGAATCCCCAGAACAAGCCCGGCGGGCATCGGGTGGAGCTTGCCGCGCTGCAGTATGTAAGTCTTCTTGGCATTCGGATTCGTAGTCACCAGCTCGTGATCCAGCTCCAGCTCTCTGGCCAGATCAACCATAGCTGTTTTGCGGGCCAGGAAGGAGTCCGGACCTTTCTCAATGACAAAGCCGTCACGGTGCAGGGTCTCGATTTTACCGCCAAGGCATTTATCCTTCTCAACCAATATAATTTCCGGCTGAATCCCGGCTTCCCGGTAAAACTTGCGGACGTAGTAAGCGGCACTGAGGCCGCTGAGGCCTCCGCCGATAATTACTACCTTGCGCGGTGAACCGCTCATGATTGCTTCACCTGTAACTGCCCGGCCTTCGTACGCACCACATCGCTCAGCACTGACATATACGCCGGATCGCTATTCAAGGAATCAATCCGCAGCAGCCGCATATCCAGCTCTGAAGCCAAGGCCTGCGCCTCAATATCCAGATCGTACAGGACCTCTAAGTGATCAGATACGAAGCCAATGGGAGCGGACAGCACATATTTCACCTGAGCTTCGGCCAGCTCACGCATCGTATCCAGAATATCCGGACCCAGCCACGGCTCTGCAGTTCTGCCCGCGCTCTGCCAGGTGAACTGCCAGGACTCCACACCTGCCTGGTCGGCAATGGCTTTGGAGGTTTCCAGCAGCTGGTCACGGTACGGATCGCCCATAGCCAGAATACGTTCCGGCAGGCTGTGTGCGCTGAACAGTACACGCACTTCATCCCTCACCGCTCCGGTTTCCTCGAATTCATCCAGCTTCGCGGTCACCCGGCGGCTAAGCACATCAATCAGCTCCGGATGCATATGGTAACTCTCGACAAAATCCATATCAATTCCGCAAGCATCCGCTTTTTCCTTGGCCCGCTTGATATAGGTTCCAACGCTCATCACCGAGTAATGAGGGGCCAGCACAATGCCTATCGCCTGGGTAATCCCATCCCGGACCATCGCCTCCACACCATCTTCAATGAAAGGTCTGGCATGCTTCAGCCCCTGGTAGCAGACATACTGAATCTGCCCGCTGTTCAGCTTGGCCTGCAGGGCCTCCACCTGGCGGTCTGTATTCTCCCTGAGTGGGAACACGCCTCCAACAATGGCTTCGTAGCGTTCCTTCAGCTCTTTCAGCTGTTCAGCGGAAGGTGCATTGCCTCTGCGGATATGCGTGTAATACGCTTCTACATCCTCCAGACTTTCAGGCGTGCCGTACGACATCACGAGTACTCCAATTTTGGTAGTCACGGTTTCCATCCCCTTTTACGAAATATGTTCATAAAAACAAAGAGAGCAGCAATTGCTGCTATCTCATGTACCTTGCTTTAATTACGCCAGCGGTCCGGCTGCCTGTTTCAAGGCCGCTGCTGAATACTCATGTACATAATCCGTTAATTCCTTAAGTGTGTCCAACGAAGCTTCAGGAAATAATCCATGGCCCAGATTAAAAATATAACCCGGTTGTCTGATGCCTTCATCGATCAGTTCTTTCGCCCGTTCTTTCAATACGTTCATTGGTGCGGTCAGCAGATAAGGATCCAGATTGCCTTGAATCGCGAATCCTCCGCCAGTTCTGCGTCTGCCTTCGGTCAGGCTTACGCGCCAGTCCAGTCCGATCACATCGGCCTGGAGCTTGGCAAGGCTGGGGAGCAGCTCCCCTGAGCTGACACCCGGGAAGTAAATCTTCGGAACATCCAGATCAGACAGCTCGGCAAAAATCCGGGTGATTGTCGGCAGCACATAGGTTTCAAAGTCACGCGGGGCCAGCGCTCCAACCCAGCTATCGAACAGCTGGAACGCCTTACCGCCGCTTCGGACATGGGCGCGAAGATATGCGATAACCATATCGCCCAGCTTCTCCATCAGCTTCTCCCACACGCGGGGCTGGCTGAACATCATTTCCTTGGTGCGGTGATAGCTCTTGGAGGGTCTGCCTTCAATCAGATAGCTGGCAATGGTGAAAGGCGCTCCTGCAAAAGTGATCAGCGGCACGTCCAGCTCTTTGTCGAGGAGGGAAATCGTTTCCAGAATGTGGCCCAGATCCCCTTCCACATCAATCGGCTTCAGCCGGTCGACATCCGCCGCCGAGCGGATTGGATTCTCAATGACCGGGCCGATATTCTTCACGATGTCGAAGTTCACGCCAAGGGAAGCTACAGGATTCATAATGTCTGAATATAGGATGGCCGCATCCACACCCAGCTTACGCACAGGCATCAAGGTTATTTCAGCTGCAAGCTCCGGCTGTCTGCAGATCTCCAGCAGCGAGTATTTCTCCTTGATTTTACGGTACTCGGGATCATAACGGCCGGCCTGCCGCATGTACCATACGGGAACGTGCTCCGTACTCTGCTGTCTGCAGGCGCGGATAAAAGTGTCGTTGTAGGTCATGATAAGATCTCCATAAGATTTGATAGGTTACTGTGAAAACACATAACATTATTATGCCCTTTTTGCCAGCGGGTAACAACCGCTTCACCCTTAAGGGAATGACAATCCCATGACATTACTATGACAAGTGTTGCACTGCACGGCTAAAAAACTATGATATACTGATATAATGTCAATTTTTCGTGAACTATTTATCATTGAATCCCCTGAAAGGAAGTGAAAGCACTTTGAAGAATTGGGAGACCTGGAAAGTCAACCTCATGGTGCTTTGGTTTGGCCAGTTTCTGGTGAATGCCGGCATGACTATGATTACCCCTTTTCTGTCCCTTTATCTCGCTAAAGACCTGGGTGTGACCGGAGATCACGCGATCGGGATGTGGGCCGGACTTATTTTTGCCGCAAACTTCTTGACCTCGTTTATCTTTCAGCCCCTATGGGGCAAGCTTGCCGACAAATACGGCCGCAAAATCATGCTGCTGCGCTCCAGCTTCGGTATGGCGATTGTCATCGTGCTGATGGGCTTCGCGCAATCCCCGATGCAGCTCCTGCTGCTCCGCCTGCTGAACGGCACCATCTCCGGCTTCAACCCCGCCTCCATCGCGCTGGTCTCGGGAACCACCCCGAAACCGCGTATGGGCTTCGCCATGGGACTGATGCAGTCCGGCGCTGTAGCCGGTACGATTCTCGGTCCGCTGATCGGCGGCTTGCTGGCGGACTGGATTGGGTTCCGTCCGATCTTTTATGTCGTGGGTGCGCTCTTGTTCGTTGCCTCCCTGCTCGCGTTATTCCTGGTCAAGGAGAAATTCGACCGGGTGGAAGCCGCGCAGGTGCCGCAGGTGTCTGTGCTCGAAGGCTTCAAGGAGCTGGCTAAGGTGCCGCAGCTGCCTGCCCTGTTCGGCGTGACGTTCCTGCTGCAATTCGCCATGATCAGCCCGATGTCGCTGCTGCCGCTCTATGTGGAGAAGCTGCACGGCTCCGCAGTGAATATCGCCTTCTGGGCCGGCATGGTCAGTGCCGTCACCGGCATCTCGAACATGCTGGCCTCTCCGCTGCTCGGCAAGCTCAGCGACAAGGTCGGCGCCCACCGGATACTGACCTATGCGCTGATTGGCGCGGCGCTGTTCCTGATCCCGCAGGCCTTCGTGACCAGCGTCTGGCAGCTGATCCTCGTCCGCTTCCTGATGGGCGTCTTCATGGGCGGCCTGCTGCCCAGCGTCAACGCCCTGATCCGTTCCTACACACCTGACGGCAAGGAGAGCCGGGCCTTCGGCTTCAACAGCAGCACACTGGCACTCGGCAATATGCTGGGCGCGGTCATCGGCGGCTTCCTGTCCGGATATATCGGGATCGAAGGGCTGTTCATCATCTCCGGCGCGTTCCTGCTGATTAATACGGTCTGGGTAAGGCTCAAGCTGTACAAGAAGACTGAACCCCGGTTGTTCCGTTAGCTTAAGACAAGGCAAGCCCCGATTGGAGAGGACTAGCTACTTAACCATCGCCAGGGCCAGTCCGTCATAGGCGGGCAGCAGTGTGCTGCTCAGGCGGGGATCGGCTGCAATCATCTCATTGAAGCGCCGCATCGCCTGAACCGCCGGTCCGTTCTTCTCGGCATTGAGCGTACGGCCGCGCAGGAAGATGTTGTCCCCGGCAATGATTGCACCCGGTGAAGCGAGCCGAATCGCATATTCCAGATAATTCGGATAGTTCTCCTTGTCGGCGTCGATGAAGAAGAAATCATACTTTTGGCCCTGCGCTTCGAGCAGCATCAGGCTGTCCAGCGCCGGGCCGATTTGGTATTCTACCGCGTCCCCGAAGCCCGCCTGCTCCAGATGGCTATGGGCAAGCTTGGCATAGTCAGCCTTAAGCTCCAGGGATGTCAGGCTGCCGCGCTGCGTGAAACCGCGGCACAGGCAGATTCCGCTGTAGCCTCCCAGCGCACCGATCTCAAGTATCCGGCTGGCACGGGAAAGGGTAACCAGCATCGTCAGCAGTCTGCCGTAGCCTGGAGCGATGGACACCTCCGGCATTCCGTTTGCTGCGATGGCCTGTTTGACTTTTAATAGTAAATCATCCTCTGTATATAGCTGTTCGCTGTATTCTTCCTGATTCTGCATATGTATTCTCCTTTAAATTTCATTTTGTGTAGCACGGACGGGCATTGTGTAGAACCCTTCATTACCCTATACTGATATCTGAACGCTCTAATGGTTCACATTCACATGGAGAGCAAGCTTCTCTTATTGTACTGGCTTTGCGTATTTATCCACAAGTTAAACGGAGTTGAGAGCATTTGGGCAAATTACAATTGATCGCCACCGCCCCCATGGGGCTGGAGGCTGTAGTAGCGCGTGAATTGAACGAACTGGGTTATGAGACCACGGTCGAGAACGGAAGGGTATTATTCAGCGGAGATTATATCGACATCTGCCGCTGCAATCTGTGGCTGCGCACCTCTGACCGTGTATTGGTCAAAATGGGCCAGTTCCCGGCCAAAACCTTCGATGAGCTGTTCGAAGGCGTCAAAGCGATTAATTGGGAGGACTGGATTCCCGAGAACGGCGAATTCCCGGTAGAAGGCCGCTCCCATAAATCCCAGCTGACGAGTGTTCCTGCCTGCCAGGGGATCGTCAAGAAGGCGATTGTCGAGAAGCTGAAGCTGTCGTACCGTACCGAGTGGTTCCCTGAGAACGGGCCGCGATATGTGGTTGAAGTCATTCTGCTGAATGACATCGCGCTGATCACCCTGGACACCACCGGACCGGCGCTGCACAAACGCGGCTACCGCCGCCAGGCCACCGAAGCACCGCTGAAGGAGACCATGGCTGCGGCCCTGATCCAGCTCAGCCGCTGGAACGGCCACCGGCCGCTGTACGATCCATGCTGTGGTTCCGGCACGATTCTGATCGAGGCCGCGATGATCGCCTGGAATATCGCGCCGGGTCTGCGCCGCTCCTTCCCGTCCGAGCACTGGCCGGAGATTCCCCGGCGGCTGTGGGAAGAAGCCCGCGAGGAAGCCTTCGACGCTGTTCGTGACGACTACCCGCTGCAGCTGACCGGCACCGACATTGATCCGGAAGCGATTGAGATTGCCAAAGCCGCCGCCAAGAGCGCCGGGCTCTCCGGTGAGATCACCTTCAAGCATATCGCTGCCGCCAAGGCCCGCCCGGAAGGCGAATATGGCTGTATTATCACGAATCCTCCATACGGGGAGCGGATCAGTAATGATAAGGAAGTGGAGAAGCTGACCCGCCAATTCGGCGAGATGATGCTCTACCTGCCGACCTGGTCCTTCTTCGCCATCAGCCCGTACAAGGAATTCGAGCAATACTACGGACGTAAAGCGGACAAGCGCCGCAAGCTCTACAACGGCCGGATTGAATGCCAATACTATCAATACCTCGGTCCGCTGCCTCCGCGTAATTAGCAGGAGTGGCGGTTAACAACGATCAGATAACAAGCCTTAAGTTCCGTGCAGCCGGTCTGCGCTGCGGACTTAAGGCTTGTTTGTGCTAAAACCAACCGCTGAAGCAAAGAAACCGGCCCGGCCCTCAAATACTGCATTGGGCTACCGCGAAGGTAACCCGGCCAGATGTATGCGAAAAACCGAATACATTGGGCTACCACGAAGGTAACCGGGCCCAATGTATGCGAAAAACCGAACACATTAGGCTACCGCGAAGGAAAGCGGGCCCAATGTATGCGGAAAACCGAACACATTGGGCTGTCGCGAAGGTAACCGGGCCAGATGTATGCGAAAACAAACATGTCTTCCAAGGCACAACTCCAGCATGAAAATGAGCAGCGTGGCTAAAAAACAGAACATCG
Organism: Paenibacillus sp. FSL R5-0912; assembly: GCF_000758605.1. NCBI lineage: Bacteria > Bacillati > Bacillota > Bacilli > Caryophanales > Paenibacillaceae > Paenibacillus > Paenibacillus sp. FSL R5-0912. The sequence continues at coordinate 2,810,865 of NZ_CP009282.1, read as the reverse complement.
TCTTTTCATTTATTTAACATATTTTAACGGAAAACCGAACACAATTGGACTGGGTAAGCCACGTAAGCCAAATGTAATCGAAAAACCGAACACAATTGGAAAGGGTGCACCGCGTAGGCCAAATGTAATCGAAAAACCGAACACAATTGGACTGGGTGCACAGCGTAGGCCAAATGTAATCGAAAAACCGAACACAATTGGACTGGGTACGCCGCTTAAGCTGAATGTAATCGAAAAACCGAACACAATTACTGGGTACGCCGCTTAAGCCGAATGTAATCGAAAAACCGAACACAATTGGACTGGGTAAGCCACGTAAGCCAAATGTAATCGAAAAACCGAACACAATTGCTCCGAATGTGGTCGGTTTTTCGCATACATTCGCGGGTCGTATTAGTCTTTATACCAGATCTGGACTTTGGAGCGACCCTATATACTCATAGTACATAATTCGCTGAGATCCTCCGCTTGCTACAGGGCGAAATTCCCCCTTTTCCACCAGCATGCGGCTGTATTTAATGACTGTAGTGGTATGTATTTTAAGCTCTCTCGCTGCATCACCCGGACGAAGAACAAGATGGTGACGGATGGCTGACCGCATCAAATCTCGTTCAATTTTAGAATAGGATTTCTCTGTTTCCTTATTTGTAGTTCCTGCCGACAAATAAGGAAACAGAAGGTTCCGCAGCGCGGAAAGGATGAAAGACGGATTTTCTTTCATCTCATCCAGCGATATATAGTACCATACATTCCTGTGACTGCAGGAAAAGCCCCCGGTTCAGATACATCCTGATATTTACTCCGATCCGTGCCATGTGAGCCAAAATCCATAATCTCAAAAGCAATACGCGAAGATCCGATCTCCCACAGTTTATCGACAAAGTAGGATCTGCCGCGCCAGGCTTTAACTTCATATTCCGGATGCAGTCCCTGAAAATGTCCGGCTAGCGTCCACCAAACCTGCTCGACAAACAAGCGGTTACCATAGCCATGCCCCCGCTTTAGCGCATCAAGCCGCTCCCCCTTTCTTCGTTTAAGATGATCGCTCAACCATTGATCATCTTCCGTCGTAAAGCTCATATTCATCCCCTCATTCTGCAATAAAATTTGAATTTAAATCAAGTAGAAACGGCTACGCCGTCCTTGAAACGACGGTGCGTTTCAGCGAGAAATAGAAGGATAAGTTGTCATGCGCAGCATATAAATTCTTATATTTACACAAAACCCCGCCTCCTTCCGAATGGAAGAGAGACGGGGCATGCTTGTATCTATAAATAGTGTGTCCCTTTAGTCTGGAAACACAATACAAAAATGTCAATATAGAAATTATCCGCATCAGACCAATGTATTCGTTTGTCCGCATACAGTTCGCACAACAAAACAACCCCCGCAAACTTATGCAGAGGCTGTTCTTGTGTTCTATCACTACCAGAGCTGATCTATTTCTTCACTGCCGGCTGCTTGACGAAAGCTTCCGCTTTGGCCAGCACCTCATCTTCTGTCGGAGCGCTGATGTAACGGCCGTTGATATAGACAAACGGGCGTTTGCCGCAAGGTCCGCAGTAGGAGATACAGCCTGTTTTGATCTCGGCGTCAGGCGCCATCTTCAGCAGCTTGGGCACGATGCTTTTCATTTTGATATGATTGCACTCGTCACATATTCTTATATCGTTAGCCATGAAGCAACCCTTCTTTATGTCCGTAAAATACGGGCGGATCAATTAGTGATCGCCATGATTTCCTTTAGACGGATTAGTAATAACGAAGCCTTCCTCAGGGAAGTAGAGATAATCAATCTTCACACCATCCAGCAGCGGCTGGTTCGGATCAAGAATAACATCGATTTCTTTGTCAGTGGAGATGACTACGTCGTTCTCCTTAGGCGTGTCCAGATCCAGGCCGTAATGGGCATGGTCACCGTGGGAATGCGTAATCGCTACGCGCAGTTTAAGCTCGCTGTTGCCTTCAAGCTCCATAGTTTTCTTTATCACTTTAGCCGCATTGCGGGTAATTTTGACGTTCATTCGATTCCATCTCCCGGGCATCTATAGTTTAAATACTCAATAATTCATTTTAAGGAATATAGAATGTAAAAGCAACCATATTGCTGAAATACATCAGATAGAGCATTTAAAAGTGTCGTAAAACCGTCATCTTAGGCTCTTCAGCGCCGGGTATTTGCGGTCCATCCGCGAGACGAACCAGCCCATCAGCAGCATCGTCACCCCGATGTCATCAATGGGTATAAACGGCATGAAATCAGGCAGCACCCAGTACAGCAGCGCAGGAATGGTGAACAGCAGCTTGTCTCCCATCGCGACGTCCGGTGAAATGATATATTGCCAGGAGCTGCGGAATATATGAGACCATTGTTTGAGCGACAACAGTTTTCTGAATTTCATTGAGTAGTCCTCCCTGCTTCATTTGCTTATGTCATTAGAAAAGGGCACAGCCGCCAAGCACCTGTTGAAAGGATTGCGGCCATACCCTTTGCTGTTATCTTACGCAAATTTGCAGAAATCGTTTCATTTTTAACTAAAATTTGACCGGATCATCAATCCCGCTAACCTTTATTCCGTAACCTTAACATCGTCGATCCGGGCAGTGCTGGAATGCATCCGAATCCCAATTTTCCCTCCGGCCGGCTGCGCCGCCGTATCGGTCCACTGGATCAGCTGGGTACCGCCGGCAAAAGCCGTAACCGTAATGCCGCTGACCGTCACCTTCAGCTCCGTCCACTGTCCGGGCGTAACAGCAACATCGGCACTGCTTACCATCGTGAGTGTTCCGGCTGTTTTTTTGAACAACTCCGCTTTGTCGCCTGAATCATTCAGTCTGAACATGTAATAATTCGACGCATCCGCATACCGGAACAGCAATCCAGCGTTGCCGAAGGCATTCAGCAGCTTAATTTTGGCCGAGTACGTGTAGTTCCTCCAGGAGGCATCGCCTGTATAGGCTAGCGCTTCCCCTGATGACGATGTCTGCGTCAAAGCTTTCGTACCGTCATCCTCTACGCTCCATGCCCCGCCTGAAGTCGTCCAGCCGCTGTAATTGTTATCCTCGAAATCATCCTGAAGCAGGGTAACCGGCGGTGTGATTGTACCCTGGAACTCGAATACACCGATATCCGGCACGCCGTTATACAATGTGTTTCCGAAGTAATCGAGACCCCCGTTGCCTGCAACCACCGCCCCGGCATTGATCAGCGGAGAGGTCTGCGCCAGCTTATAACCGTCTGCCGAAGCGAGTCCTGTGGCCGTGCCTGGACTGACGAAGCCGGGATTGCCGGTGATTTTGTTAGGATCGCTGGGAACACCCGAATTCAGCCCGTAGAAGCTGTTGTGATCATACGTCATTCTTGGACTGTTCGTGTATTGACCGCTGGCAGCATTATAAAAGATATTATTCGTGTAATAGGCCATTCCTGTATTGCTCGCATGGGTCAGCGCCTTGTTCTGCGTTCCCGAACGGTAGATGATATTGTTGTAGACGTACAGATTGCCGCCGCCGTTCACCAGATGGAACACCCCGTTCGCATCCTTATCATTCTGGCTGATATTGTAGCGGAAGATATTATTATTCGTGTTGTTCATGACCAGCAGTGTGCCGCCCTCGTTGTTATAGCTATAGTTATACTGGTAGATACTATCGTGCACCTCAATGTCGAAGTCCCACGGCTGGCCGTCTCCGCCCAGCATCCGGGTATCGGAGGCCTCGTTGTACTGGAAAATAGCACCTTTGGTATAATAAGCCCACTGTGCCGCAACGACAGTGATATCCTCAAGGTAATTGACAATGGATGTATTGACCTCGCAGGCTTCTCCAATGGATTTCGTGTTGTTGTATTCGATCAGCGGCGAGGCGCTGGCTCTGACCAGGATGCCGTCCCGGTGGATCTTCTCCACCACATTGCCCCGGATCACCACACCCCGGAAGGCATCGAACTTATGAGTCCATGCACTATTGAAAAAAGCATCCGTCATCGTCTGTATCCCTGTATCCGCCACGTTGATAACTGTGTTATTCTCGATCAGAATATCATCCCAGGTGCTCTCGGTTGCGGTATTGGTTCCCCGGGCATGTACATTAATTCCGCCCGTTCTGCGGTCCGTACCAAAGATATCGTGGATGTCGAGATTGCGGATATAAATATGCCGGAAGTTCCCCGCCCCTGCTCCTTCGCCCACAACCAGCACACCGTTTCTCCGCATATCCGTGGGCTGCTGTCCGCTTGTAATCTCCAGATTATTGATCTCCCAGTAGGAGACATTGCGTAATCTGACCCCGAAGCCTTCACCGCCCACGGCGGTGTTGCCGAAATGTATCAGCGGCTTGGCTCCGCTGCCGTAGCGGTCTACTATGATCGGGTTCCCCTCAGAGCCTGAGCCCTGCAGATCAAGATACTGATCAGTCCACACGCCGCCTGCCTTCAAAAGAATCCGGTCACCCGGGCTGAAGGTAGTGCTGTTCACTTTGCCCAGCGTCTTCCAGGCTGCCGTTTCACTGGTACCGGAGCTATTGTCGCTGCCCAGGGCAGAATCGACGTAATACGTCGTCCCTGCGGCCTCTGCAACTGGACCTGACAAGCCGGATAGGAGACTGAACAGTAAAAATACGATCATGCCCAGCAGGGTGAGCCTGCCCGGCCTGCTTTGCCTTGAACTAGGTTTCACTTGGTTACTTGACATGTTAATCACTCTCCCGCAATTAGTTATAACGCAGCCAAAGCTTCACCAAGCCAGGCCCCCTGCTGAACCAGCCCGCGCTGAAGTGCGGTGATATCTACCTTCCGGCTCTGGCTGTCCGTTCCGGCAGCCATCGCTGCCGCCATTCCCGCCGCCTGCCCCATCGCGAAGCAGTTGGGCATCACACGCAGCGAGCCTTGCACTACGCGGTCCGAGGAGGCTGCGCGTCCTGCCACCCACACATTATCTAGACCAACCGGCAGCATGCATCGGTAGGGAACGCCGTGGGATTCGCCGGGCGGCAGATGGTGAATATGCATGGCTCCGCTGCTGCGCGCCATATGGATATCGATGAAATAGCTATTGCGGGCAATATCATCCGGGAAGGACACCATATTCATGAAATCATCCTGTGTGAGAACATAATCGCCCACAATCCGCCGCGTCTCGCGGATGCCGATCTGCTCACCGGTGGACACGAGGTGGGCATGTTCAAAGCCGGGCACGTACGCCCGGAAGAATTCCAGCTGTCGGAGGACCAGCTTACGGCCTTCCACAGCCCCCCGGGTCAAATCCTCCGCTCTGGAGCCGTCGATGCCGAAGACATGGCCGAAGTTGACGCCGACCAGGTAATCGGCAACCCAGGACAGGCCAGAGACCGAATCCCGGCCCTGCGGCAGCTTCCCGTCCGCTTGGGCCTGCTGCACCGCCCGATGAATCTGATCGGTATCGCCGCTTTCATTCAAATATTTCAGGAAGCGCTTTCGGTCCACATTAGCCAGCAGATAACACATCGTCGCCGCCTGAAGCTCACCCGCTTCCCCGCCTTTATGGAACGGCGCTCCTGCCAGGGCAGCCAGATCAGCATCGCCTGTCGCATCGATCACTGTCTTCGCCTTGATGAGGCTCCGGCCGGATTTATTGACGATAACTACACCCTGGACCTTGCGTCCGGTCTCGTCCATCACAGTCTGACTGGCAATGGTATGCAGCAGCACCCCGGCTCCGCTCTCTGCCACAGCATCGTCGTATACGCGCTTAAGCACCTCCGGATCGATAGGCACCCAGTCCAGCTCGGCGCCGAAGCGTTCGCGGAATTCCGGCTCACATTCCGCTTTCATCTGTTCCAGCAGCTCAAGACCGATGCCGCGGACAACAGCCTTCTCCCCGTCACTGTAAGGACAGAAGGCCGGCACCAGGGCAACGGTGCCCATGCCGCCCAGGAAACCGCGCTGCTCAATCAGCAGCGTCCGTGCTCCGCTTCTGGCGGCGGAAATCGCAGCCGCCACGCCCGCAGGCCCGCCGCCTGCAACCAGCACATCCACTTCTTGCGAAACGGTGATTACTTCCGCAGGTAATCTAAACGTAGTTTCACTCATTACAATTCCTCCTTAATACAAGCCTATATAGATTGAAGTTGAATTGATTCCAATGGGGATGTTGTTCATTCCCTAGCCTAGTCTGCTCGTTCCTCACCCGTACCCTCTTCTACCGGCCCGGCTTTGTATTCACTGGGATTTCTCCCGCTGTATTTCTTGAACACTTTGGAGAAATACGCCCGGTCGGAGAAGCCCAGCGTGTAGGCTACATTCTCCACCGTCTCATGCGGGCGCGCCAGCATTGTGATCGCCATATTCATTTTGTACTGATTGACGTAATCGGTGAAATTGATGCCGGACAGCTTCTTGAAATAGCGGGAGAAGTAGCTGGCATTCAAATGCAGATGCTCCGCCATATCGGTCGAGGTCACCATCTGGTCCACATGCTCCTCCAGGAAACGGTCCACCTCCTGCAGCCGGATATCCTTCTCCTGCGCCGCCACGGGTGCCAGCGTATGCTGTCTCCACAGATTCCGCAGCTCCCGCTTGGTCAGGCGGGCCGCCTCCTGGATATGAACCGTCTGCTCCAGCTGGGTGAAGAAGTCCTCCTCGGCAAGTCCTCCGGCTTCAAAGGCCATCTGGCGAACGAAATTGCCGCAGGCTTCCTTCACCAGCCGGGGCAGCAGCCTATCTGCTGTTGCCTGCTGTGTCCATTGATTGACAGCCAGATCAATCCAGGCGGCATGCCCCTCCTCCAGCGCCAGCGACAGCATCCCGCGTTCCTTATCTCCGCGCCATTCGGCCGTCTGCCCGAAATCCGCCTGTTCTTCAAGGGCGGCAATAGGCGTAACCGCATGATAGAAGTTGTAATCGCGGCTGTCCATAAGCGTCTTATACAGCGAGTCGAAGTTCCGCAGCGGCACGGAAGCCCCGGAATAGAACCCCCGCAGGGTAATCTTGAGGTACTGCTCTACCTTGTCCAGCACGGATTGCATAAAATCAGTCAGCCCCGTCCCCGGGCTGCCGGGGTCAGCTACATTCCAGACCAGATAAATGTCAGCGTCCCTGCTCATAATCGGTGTAATGGAAGCTTCTCCGGCGGACAGCTCCAGCGCTATATTGTTCACGGCAAAATGAATCAGCGGAATATCCTTGTACCGGTAACGCTCGGTTACAGAGGCGGCATCCATATGGATAAACCCGTGGCGCAAATAAGGATGCTTCCAGGAGATCCCCAGGCGCTGTCCGAATTCCAGCGTATTCTCCTGGTCTGCCGCACCGGACAGCAGCTGCTTGAGGAAGCTCTGCTTCAGCACTTCCTTATTGCGCTCGATCGCCTGGCGGAAGGAATAACGCTCCAGCAGCTCTTCGCGGCTCTTGAAACGGCTCATCGCTTTGCTGAGGCTGCTCTTCAGCTGCTCAGGCGATAATTCATCCTTAATGAGATAATCATCCGCCTCCAGCTGGATGGCCCGCTTCGAGTAATGGAAATCCTCATAGCAGGTCAGGAAGATCAGGCGCACCTCCGGCTTCGTAATACGGAAGGCGTCCGCCAGCTCCAGCCCGTCCATACCCGGCAGGCCGATGTCGATAATGACGACATCCGGCAAAGCCGCATGGAACTGTTCCAGCGCATCCTCACTGCTGAAGGCCGAAGCCACCAGCTGCAGCTCCAGTCCCAGTGACCCGAGCAGATATTCTACATATTCCAGCATCGGGACATCATCATCAATCAGCATCAGGGTCATCAAGGGGAACCGCCTCCTTCTCACTGGTTATGGGGATATATAGGGTAAAAGTCATGCCATCATCATCTGTTCTTGCCTGCGCGCTCAGCCGCGCGCGGTATCCGTACAGCACCTGCAGCCGGCGTGCCGTGTTCACGAGTCCGACCCCTTTTTCCGGCCACAGGGCCGTGTCTTCATTTCCTTGCAGCCGCCGGTTCAGACGCTGGAGCTTATCCTCCGCCATCCCCCGGCCGTTATCGCTGATGCTGATCTTAAGCATATCGTCTTCAAACGCTGCCTCGAGCAGGATCGCCGGCTTCGCCGGACGTGCAGAGAAGCCGTGGCTGATGGCATTCTCGACAATGGGCTGCAGCAGCAGTCTTGGCAGCATAACCTCGCCCACCTTCTCATCCAGCACGCATTCAAAAGCGATATCCAGCCGGTTACGGATCTGCATCACCTGCACATAGCTGCCCAGCACCTTGCACTCCTCCGCCAGCTCCAGCGGCTTATCTACATGAACATATACGCGCAGCAGCTTCATCAGCGCATCGATCATCGCACCATGGGGCTGGTCCCCGGAGAGCAGCAGATCCACCTTGATGGAATTGAGCGTATTCAGCAGAAAATGGGGCCGGATCTGCGCTGCCAAGGCCTGAAGCTCCAGCAGCCGTTTCTCCTCCTGTTCACTCTCGACCTGCTGCAGCAGCTGATTCATATCATCCAGCATCTGGTTGAAGGCTGATGACAGCACCGCAACTTCATCCTTGCCCCGGACCGGAATCCGCACAGCGCGGTTGCCGCCGACATACTGCTTGACACTTGCCCGCAACAGACTGATCGGCTTATTGATATACCCGGCCCACAGCATGGACAGGATCAGAAACGCCAGGAAGAACAAACCAACGATCGAAATTGAAACCAGAAACTCGCGGTTGATATGGCTGTCGATAGAGCTGCGCGGCGTCTTGCTGGTGAGCAGCCAGCCCACTTTTGGAATACGGACCTCACTGACCAGCATCTGACTCTCCTTCGGGGTATCCGCTCCGCCCGTGACCGCGATACTTCTGCCAAGACCATCGGCCAGGGAGAGAATATTCGCGCTATTGCCCGTATCCAGCAGGGTATGAAAATAATGGCTTGGAATACCCACGTACAGCGTCGCCAGCTTCTCCTGATTCAGCGGATCGGTAATGAAGCGTACAGCGTAGTAATAGTCCGGTGCCGATGGGTCACCGCCGTAGGGGAACCATTGCAGTGAGATCTTCTCCTGCTCATTCAGCTTGCTGCTCTCCTGCAGAAGCTGCTCCGGCAGGCCCGAAAAGACGGGAATATTCTGGTTGCCGATCAGAATCCGGTTCTCCCGGTTAACCAGCATAATCTGCAGATCGGCATCCAGCGACTGAACGGACAATATATTGGCCGTGGTCTTGAGTTTATTGTAGTGGGTATACACTCCGTAGTTCCCGAAGTTCCCGGTGTTTTTTAAATAGCGCAGACTCTCCAGCACGGCCGGATCATAAGCCTCAGAGAAATAGACCGAGACAAACGAGATGCTGTCTACGGTTTTTTCAATTTGACTCCCGATAACCTTCAGCGTCTCCTCGCCTGAACGCGAGATTTTATCACTCACATTCTCTCTCACGGAGGTGTACGACCAGAAGGTAACGACAATAAAAGGCAGCAGGATCAGGATCAGGAACGTGAACTGCAGTCTGCGATGGAAAGAAAAACGGCTTAACCATTTCATAATGTATCCACCTTGTACTGTAATGTAAATTCAACGTCCCTATTATAATCCATAATCGCTGCCGCCTTTAGCTTCATTCATTATTTCTGGTTGGCCTGAACTACCTTCTCCACTTCGGCTGTCATTTCAGTCTTGACCTCATCGAAACTGCGGTTATCCAGCATAAAGCTGGCGAAGCCATTCTCCACAATCGCTTTCAGCTCACTCCCGTAAGGGACGCTGAAGGTATCCGGCATTTGAATATTCGGATCAAACAGGGTCTTGGACAGCGATGCGGTATCGATTAAATCTGTATTTTCTCCAAAGAAGCCGTTGATTAATTCCGTTCCGTCTACACCCTTGAAGGCTGGAATTTCTTTCGTGAATGTATAGGATTCCTTGGACATCCAGCGGATGAAATCATATGCAGCTTCCTTGTTCTCCGACTTCGCGCCCATCGCGAGCCCGCCGCCGGAAATATTCGTCATGCCCAGCTCTTCCGTATCCACGGAGCGCGGCAACGGAGCGTACATCGTCTGGAACTCATGCGGGAATTTCTCCAGATTCAGCGCCGCCCGGACAGCATAGCTTGGTACAGCGAGCATACTGGCATTTCCGGCAAAAAACTGCTGCAGCACATGATAGTTCGAAGCAAGCACATCGGCATACGGTTCAACGCTCTTATCTTCCTTCTCCATAGTGCGGCGGAGATTGAAGAAGTACTCGAAGGACGGATCATCGAAAATCGGCTTCAGATCTGCGCTCAGCTGAGGATGCGGCTTCTCGGTGTAAGCGATAATGTTCGGATATTCTCCCCAAGTGTGGAAGTACGTTCCGAAATGCTCGGGTGTCGTCAGCTTCTTGGCATACTCACGGAAATCATCCCAGGTCCAGCCCATCTCAGGCAGGGACAGCCCGGCTGCTTCTAGGTGATCCTTGTTAAAGACCGTCAGCCACTGGGTGGAGCTCGGCAGAATGCCGTATACCTTGTCATCCAGCTTCAGCAGCTTGGAATATTCATCCTCCGGTGTAATGCTCTCCTGCTCAAAGAAGGAGTTAAGCGGTTCCACAACACCGCGTGAAGCACGCTCCAGCAGTTCATCCTCATTCCCGGTCATGAATACATCGACCACTTCTCCGCCGGCTACGAGAATATCCAGCTTCTTCATGAAATCAGTACTGTCGCTATTCTGCACCAGTGATTCATATTCAACTTCCACTTTATCCTGGGATTCGTTATACGCCTGAACGGCCTGGTAGATCGGTTCTTCCGGTTTATCGGCCTTGAACGTGTAGAATTTGATCTTCGCCTTGCCTGCGGGCTGGTCTGTACTGCTGCTTCCGGCAGCCGGATCAGCCGAAGCCGGCGCATCGGTGGCGGCCGAATTACTGCTGTTGCCGTTCCCGCCGCATGCGGTAACGGAGAGCATAAGAATCATACTTGCTAATACTAAAGATAGTTTTTTCAAAGCAATTCCCCCTTGATTTGTTGTCTGCAGGCTCATTATACAATCTAAGGCCCGCGCACACCGTGTACAGCTTTGCGGTGTGCGCGTACACTTTTTTGACCTTCCGGTCCGGGCAGCTTTATCTACCCGGATACATTACTTTAACCCTTGACTCCGCCGATGGCAATGCCGTCAATGACTTGCTTTTGCAGCGCCAGGAACAAGATAAGCAGCGGCAGAATTGCAGCTACGGAAGCCATCATCATGACGGAGATTTGTGTACCGAACTCTTCCTTGAAGAATTGCATCCCCAGCGGTATAGTATACAGCTTGGTCGAATTCAGCATAATCAGCGGTCCCTGGTAATCATTCCACGTCCAGATGAACTTGATAATCCCTACCGTAGCCAAGATCGGCCGGCTTAGCGGAAGGACAACTCTCCAGAAGATCCGGAAGAATCCGGCACCGTCGAGCTCGGCAGCTTCCAGCATATCATTATGAATACCGATCATGAACTGGCGCAGCAGGAAGGTGAAGTAACTGGAGAACATCCCCATCAGGATGAGCGCTGCATGCGAATCGTAGAGTCCCAGCTCCTTGATCATAATATAGCGTGGAACGAGTGTCGCCTGCTCCGGGATCATCATGAAGGCCAGCATCAGGGTGAAGATCAGAGTTCTGCCCTTGAAATCAAGCTTGCTGAGCGCATAACCGGCCATGGCTGAAATCACAATTGTGGCAATCGTAGAGATTAGGGCAATTTTAAGCGAATTCATATAAAATAGTCCAAACGCAACGTCGCCCATCCATACTGCCTTAAAGTTAGCGATCAGATTCCAGTCCGTCGGAATCCATTGAATCGGGAAGGTCCATACCTCCTTCTCTGTCTTGGAGGCGGCGGACAGCATCCAGACCAGCGGCATCAGAAAAAATACCGAGAGCAGGGCGAACAGGGCGGTAAAGATCAGATTGCCGGGTTTTAATTTTCTGTTTGTCATTGCCTTTAGTTCCTTTCGCCGTAGACTAATAATGGACTTTGCGGTTCTGTGTCATCCAGGTAATCGACGTAACCAGCATGATGATGAGGAACAGCACCCAGGACATTGCCGAGGCGTAGCCCATTTTGAAGCGCTCGAACCCTTCCTCATAAATCTGGTACACGATGACCGTACTGGAATAGTTGGGACCGCCGTCCGTCAGGAACTTGATCATGTCGAAGATTTTGAAGGACGAAATCGTACTGGTGATCGCCAGGAAAAAAGTAGTCGGACCCAGCAGCGGCAGCGTAATCCGCCGGAACTGTCCGATCCCGCTCGCACCGTCAATCGTTGCGGCTTCATACAGTTCTTCCGGAATATTCGTCATGCCGGCCAGGAAGATGATGATTTGATAGCCCAGCAGCTGCCAGACGTAAATAATCATAATGGCGATCAGCGAGAAGCTGGTATCGACCAGCCAGCGAGGCGGCTCGGACCATCCGATCTGCATCAGAATCTGGTTGATCGGTCCTTTGGACGGGTGATAAAGCGCCTGCCAGACGGCGGCAATCGCGACGGTTGAACAAATGTAGGGCACGAAGAAGGCTACTTTGAAAAAGGTTTTGGCATACAGCTTCTTATGGATCAGCGCCGAGAGCACCACCCCCAGCAGCATCGTGACCGGCACCGTGCCGATCGTAAACAGCACGTTATTCTTCAGTGCCAGCAGGAAGCGGTTATCTCTAAACAGTTCGACGAAGTTGTCCAGCCCTACAAAGTGAATGGCGGACAAGCCTCCAACCAGATTCCACTCCGTCAAGCTGAGGAAAAGGCTGAACAGCAGCGGGAACACGGCGATGACCAGCATACCGATCACTTCGGGAGCGATAAAAAGCCATCCGGCCAGCTGCTCCCTTCTTTTGCGAGTCCAGTACGTTTTGGGCTCAGCCCCGGCTGTCTTACGGGTAACAGCAGATTCACTCATTGCATTCTCTCCCCTGCAGTTTCAGCTTGAATGTCCGGCAAATAGCCGCCTTCTTCGCGGAGCCGGGTGCGCAGTCGGGCGGTGTCGATGGCGTGGACATCGCCGCCGGTCTGAGCGGCAGCCAGTGCTGCAGCGAGTCCGGCTGCTTCACCCATCGCCAGGCAGACCGGCATCACCCGGACACTGCCGAGCACCCTGCGGTCGCAGGAGATGGAACGGCCGGCGACCAGTACATTGCGCAGTCCGCGCGGCGTAAGGCAACGGTATGGAATGCCGTGCGATTCGCCCGGACCGTAGAGCGTGATGGATTGGCTGGACCCGGCGCCGCTCTGCTGCTCCTTCTGTGTGCCGTGCACATCGATGAAGTAGCTGTTGCGGCAGATCTCATCTTCAAAGCTTCTGCGGGAAATGTAGTCTTCCGCCGTCAGGACATAATCGCCGGTAATCCGCCGGGACTCCCGCGTTCCGATCAGCGTGCCCGTGTTCATGACCACCGCATTGCCGAAGGCCGCGGGGTGGACAGCGGCGAGCATGTCCCTGTAGGCACCTGCCATCTTGCGTCCTTCTACCAGCGCCCCGGATACAGAGAAGGGATTCGTGTTATCGACTCCCCAGAGATGTCCGGCATTGAAGCCTACGGCACGCGGAGCTACCATATTGTTGCACAGATGCGTATCCGGAATGGCCGGGTATTCCCCTGACCGGACCACCTCATGGATCGGGCTGTGCGGGTTCTCCGCATGCAGCTTCGGCCCGTTCAGATACGCATAGTCATCCACGTTGCCGAGGATGAAGCAATGGGTGGCGGGCTGAAGCTCGCCGGTCTCTTCGTCCCCTTGCTGGTACTCGGCCCCCGCCCAGGCAGCGACATCGCCATCCCCTGTGCAATCGACATAGACGGCTGCGCGGAAGGCCTGCAGGCCGCCTTTGTTCAGGAGGAGGAGGGTGGTGATGTTGCCGCTATCGTCTCTCTCCACATCCGCGAGCGAGGTCAGGAACAGGATATGCGCCCCCGACTCTGTTACGAGATCGTCATAGACCACCTTGAGCTTCTCCGGCTCAATCGGCACCCAGTCCATCGCCTCCTCCCGGACATGCGGCATTTGCGACTTTAGGGTATTGAATACCTTGGCCGCGAGACCACGGTAGACCATCTTCTCTTTATCCGAGAATGGGCACCAGGCCGGCACCAGGCCGGAGGTTCCCATTCCGCCCAGGCTCCCGGTTGCTTCGACCAGCAGCGTCCGCGCCCCTTCTCTTGCCGCCGCAGCTGCGGCAGTGCAGCCCGCAGGTCCGCCTCCGACTACAATGACATCGTAGGAGGAATTGAGCGGGATCTGTTTACTTTTCAGCGTATACGTATCGTTCTCCATGTGGCCCTCACTTTCCCGGCGGCCGGCCCTCTTTCCGTGGAGCCGTCCGCCACTCTTCTATACACTAATTTTAGCAAGAGACATTTGCGAGTACGGTATAGCTTTCATACGCCTTGATGTGCATTATTTTGACTATAAAATGCGTAGGCGGGAGACTCATGGGGTTGGGGTTGGGGTTGGGGTTGGGGTTGGGGTTGGGGTTGGGGTTGGGGTTGGGGTTGGGGTTGGGGTTGGGGTTGGGGTTGGGGTTGGGGTTGGGGTTGGGGTTGGGGTTGGGGTTGGGGTTGGGGTTGGGGTTGGGGTTGGGGTTGGGGTTGGGGTTGGGGTTGGGGTTGGGGTTGGGGTTGGGGTTGGGGTTGGGGTTGGGGTTGGGGTTGGGGTTGGGGTTGGGGTTCGAAGTGGAGCCGGAGTTCGAGTTGGTGTAGGCCGTGGAGTAACATTGGCACTTTGTGTGTGGGTGTGGGTATGTGGAAGAATGGACGTATGTATGCTCTGCGTGCGTGCATAGTATTTGCGTTTACTAGCGGAACCTCAGTCCGGTTCAGCTAGTGATGAGGACTGAGAATCCGCTAAATGATGGAATCAGGCGAAATCGCCTGTCAAACGGACTCAGATTCCGTTAAGTGTCAGAATATCCCCCATCTTAAGCCCGAATGACCAAATTAACGGAATCTCAGTCCGCTTCAGCCTCATTATTAGGTTTTTTCGTGAAATAAGCGCTTCTCAGTCCGCGTCTCTTCATTAGAGCAATCGCTCCTGCATCACCAGTAACCAATTTTGGCAAGCCACTAACCAACCGGCTGTCTCCGGAATAATTAGTCTAACTCATTCGTCCATCTAATCCACTTCCGGCGGAATCAGGGGAGTTTAGCTACTCATTTACTCACCCAGCCCACTCCAAAGCGGAATCAAGGGATTTTTGCTCCTCATTTTTACTCACCCAGCCCACTCTCCAGCGAATACAAAAAGAAACCGCCCCTTAAGCGTCGGGGGCCAGCCCACCCGCTCTTTAAGGAACGATATCTTTGTGCGTTTATTATTGCGCTTATTATTGCGCCAATTATACGGGTCCATGGACCAGATTTGTCTCCAACTGGCAATACAATAGAAAAAGGATACAGCCGCGGAGGATCGATAGGGAGGATTGCGGCCGTGCCCTTTGCTGCTATCTTACGCAAATTTGCAGACATTGTTTCATTATTATTTCAAATTTGAGAGTATCGCCCCGAGTATGAGTCCGGTCTCCAGGGCCATATCCTCAAAATCAGCCGCAGGCAGCGGATTCTTGCCTATGCCCAGCTCTACCGTGAATCCCGGCTTGCGGAAGCGCTGGATGAACCAGTCCTTGTATCCGGCATCGCTGCCGGTCAGCTCGACGGCCCGGTAGCCGCTCACCGCCGCAAGCCCTGCTGCCCACCGCTTACTCTCCGGCGGCTCGTAGCCCCGGTAGTTCCAGTAAATCTCTGCACCCTGGCTGTGCAGGGATACGGCCGCATCGCCGGGAATCCGCTCGGCCAGAGCAGCCAGCGCCGCTGCCTCCGGCTCACAGAGCGGTGCATGCCCGCTGTAATCCCGCGGAGCCGGACCGGGAACCTGCCGCCGGTCGCGCTCCTCTTCCCAGTGGGCGGGGAACTGATCGCCAAGATCCACACCGCGGATGTTGGCCTTCCAGTGGCGGAAGCTTCGCCTGCCGCTGTTCCATTTCGTCAGCGCGGCATAATAAGGATGATCCGGCATCGCACCTTCCTGCACCAGCTCAACGCCATCGGGATTCGCCATCGGCACCGCCCATAGCGTCCAATCCCGGTGCCATTCCGCCGGCTGATGGCCATGCCACGCGCTGCCTGAAGCAAAGGCTGCTGCGTATTCTTCAATGAAGCGCATCAGCGAAGGCGCGGTCAGCCATTCATTGGCATGCAGCGCGCCATTCACATGCAGATGCCGTGAGCCGCTGCCGATCCGCAGCAGAATGATCGGCTTGCCGAGCACGCTGGTGCCGATGGCTTCTGTGCTGACAAAGGGATATTTGCCCGCCAGCCTGGCGGTATCCGCCTCCAGGTCAGCCGGCCCGTATTCACCGCGCAGATAGACTTCCTCACGGCGGACTGCAGCTGGTATTACAAGCACCTTGCCCGGCAGGCATATACGCCCCGAGCTTACTCCCGGATTCAGCATTTCCAGTTCGTCAATTCCCACACCGAACAGGGAAGCGATGCTGTATGCATCGTCCCCTTCCTGCACCGCATAACGCTTTCGCGGAGCAGAGGGCAGGAACAGCACCTGCCCCGGATATAAATAAGGCTGGCTTCCAGCCCATGGATTCCCTTGAATGACATGCTCCGGTGTCAGTCCGTGTCTTGCGGCTATACGGCTTACGGTATCTCCCCTGCGGGCAATATATTGCTGCATATGTCTCATCCTCCCGGCCCTCTTGAGCCGCCGTCCCCTCCAGCCTGTCCGGATATCTCCGCGAATACAGGCGGGACTCAGCCCTAGCCTAGTATATGAGCAGCAGCTCCATGTCATGAAAGATTTGAACATACAAAAAGCCGGGAATCCCGCTCCCGGCTTGTAACATCCGCCCCCGTGATGCCTGAGGGTTTGTCCCTATTCAATTCACCACTGAGAGCATCCCAGCCTACATCGAGGATACCTGCCATACTACAGGGGTACGGCTAATCTGCTCGCCAAGCCAGTCCCGGGCGATCCGCTGGAACATCTCAGCATCGCCGCTGCAGAAGAATTGGTGGATCGGGCTTTCATCTCCGCGCGCCAGCTGGCCTTTGTCATACAGAATAGTGCTGATCTCCCGCGCAGTCTCGTCTGCCGAGCTGATCAGCTTGACTCCCGGCCCCATCACTTTACCAATCGGCTCGACCAGGAACGGATAATGGGTACAGCCCAGAATCAGAGTATCAATCGGCTCGTATTTGATGCCGTTCAGTGACTCTGCTACGGCAAGGTGACTCTCCTCCGAGCGGAATAATCCCTGTTCTACAAAGGGAACAAGCGCCGGGCAGGCCTGGCTGACCACCTGGACGAACGGTGACAGCTGCTTCAGCGCCGCCGTGTACGCTCCGCTTTTGATCGTACCGATGGTGCCGATGACGCCGACCCGGCCATTCTTGGATGCGCTGATGGCTGCGCGGGCACCGGGGTGAATGACTCCGATCACAGGAATGGCTACCTTGGCGGAGATATAATCAAGAGCTGCCGCTGTTGCTGTATTGCAGGCAATAACGATCATTTTAGGATTAAATTGAATTAAGTAGTCCACGATTTGTTCAGTGAACAATTTCACTTCCTCAGTCGAACGGGGTCCGTACGGAGCTCTCGCCGTATCGCCGAAATAGATGATTTTCTCCCTCGGGAGCTGTCGCATCACTTCTTTGACAACGGTCAATCCTCCCACACCTGAGTCTAATATAGCTATTGCTTGCTGCACGAACACACCGCATCCTTTAACTTGTTTTGTGTAGCTTATGTAAGGCCGGAATAAAGTGTACCAGGATTTCAGCCCCAATTGCAGATAATACCCCATTTACCGGCTTAGTTCAAGTAAGGGATTCATCAGGCACAGCCCCGGACCGGAACAAGCCAGACCTGGAGAGGGACAGGAACGGCAAAAGCCGCCTTCCGCCTGTCTGCGGAAAACGGCTCCTCTATTGTTTGGTCAGCTTAAGAAAGTTCGCCTTCGCTTTTGCCGTCAACAGCATCTTCAGCTGCAGCAGTACCGGTGTCTGATTCAGCTTCAATCTCAGCTTCGATCTCAGCTTCAGCGGCTTCCTCTTCCAGCACAGCTTCCACAGCATCCTCAGCAATTCCGCTTACGGTAGCCGTCTTAGCTTCTTCAACTGTATCCGTGGCGGCTTTGCTCCATTCTTTGACTTCACTGACGACCGAAACTACAGCTTCTTTGGCCTTGCCGTAGATCTCTGTAGTCTTCTCACTGGCCTGAACAGCGATTTCCTGGACCTTATCGACCGCTTCAGTCGTTCCTTCGGCAATATCCTTACGGAGCTCCTTACCCGGTTTAGGGGCGAACAGCAATGCTGTCACCGTACCGACCACACTGCCGGCAAGCACACCCCAGAGCAAGCTTTTGGTATCCTTTTTCATCATCAATCTCTCCTTTGGATTCAAAGTGCCTCTGCCCGGCCGCCCGGGCGATCGCCTAGTTCTGGTATATCATAAGCATAGAGAGTTTGTCCTGTGACTGATCATTTGGAGTTTTCCGAAGTTTTCTCCTTTTTGCTTGGAGTGATTGCATAACGGCAGCATTGGCCGCCTTCCGCCATACATTCACTGCGGGTAACCTTCGCATCCAGCAATTCCTCGAACAAATGCTGCTCGCACTGGCAGGCCTTGCGGTACTGGGTAGCGACCTGGCGGATCGGACAGTTATACTCCCGCATCACGTACGAACCGTCCTCTTCCTTGCTCCATTCCGCCATATACCCCCCGGCATTCTGAATCGCTGACAGTTCGGCAACACGCTGCTCCAAATCGCGGTTCTGCATCATCGGGGTGTACTGGGCAAGCATACGCCGCCTGCGGCCTTCAAAAAGCACATTAACCGCATCCAGCCCGCTCCCGTGATCCAGCTCCCGCAGCAGCTCCAGCGCCAGATTGTGATAGCTTTTGGGAAAATGATCTTCCGCCCGTTCGGTAAGCGAGTATACATGCATAGGACGTCCCATGGCCTGGCGCACCACCTTGGTCTTTGCAAGCGACTCCTGCTCCAGTTGAAGCACATGACGGCGGACGCCCATTTCGGTAATGCCCAGCTCTTCCGCCAGAGCGCCGATGGTCAGCGGCCCTTTCATCTTCAGCAGCGTCATAATCATCCGCCTTGTCGAACCGCTTTCCTGACCCTTCTTCGCCATAAAGGACCTCCTTTCTGTCTCACTACATACTTTATGTTATGACTGAACCGTTACTTCAATTCCCAGCTCCCGGTCCAGATAGCCGCGCACCTCGGAGGCGAACTGTTCCAGCACACTTGGCAGCACCAGCGTCAGCGGGTGCAGCGCCTTCCGTTCCCACACATAATAGTCCTGAACCAGAGGCTTGCGCAGGGCTACCAGCGAGGTCAGCTCAGGATAAATCCCGCTGTTACCCAGCACCTTTTCCTCATGAATAATGGAAATAATATCTTCATAGCTCCCGGCATCCCGCATAATGAACCCGTCGATCAGACAGCTGCCCACATCGGTAACCACTTCTACCGCCAGATGCAGGCAGCGTTCCTGAACAAGACCGAGTATCGTACTGCCATCCCAGGAAGAAGCCGCGTGCCGGAGACCGTTATTCAGATCAGGGATTTGATCAAGTATCGTTTCAATTTGCTTCCGGTTGACATAATACACAGATGACCCTCCACCCTACGGTTATTTGTCCTGCCACTCCATAACTGCCGCTACTTCCCTCGTTTGCCCCGGCGCTTCAGCCAGAACAGCATAATGAAGCAAGCCGCAAAAAAAACAATCAGATACGTTAACGCTTCCATCGGATACTCAAGCTCACGCATAACCGTCACCGCTTTCCGTACTTAATGGGTTCCAGCCTTGCAGATCATTTGCTGCCTAAATCTCGTAATCCACAGCCACAGAAACATCCTTGACTTCGTTAATGTGGGCGATAACTTCCTTGTGGGCCGGATGAACCTGATAAGCCTGCAAATCTTCCATGGAGGCTACAACGGTAACCAGGGCGATATCATACGAACGCTCGGAGTGAATCAGATCAGCCCCTACTTCAATAGAAATAAGCTGCGGAATTCTTCCTTCCATGTTGCGTAGAACGGCTACTGTCTCTTGTACTTTGTCGGGGGACCGGTCCTTTAATTTGAAGAATACAATATGCTTGATCATCTATCTCGCTCCCAGCTCATGATTAATATATATTTGATTACTAAAAATATATCATAAACAGCAGCATTACTGAAAGAAACTTAGCGCTGCACGAAACGAAGGCATTTGATCTGGACGAAAGCATTAGTGTAATGTTAAAGTCATATACAGCTAAACTAGAAGAATTACCACTTCATTAATTCAGTATATCGGAGGAATTATGCCTAAGAATCAGCAAGAACCACATAAAATTCAGGCCTGGTCTCTGATCAACCGCAAATATCTTGGACAAGGTGTACGTGTCAAAAGATTTCGCCGGCCAAAGCGCAGCCAGATCCGCAACCGCGTTCTGCTGGCCATTCTGATGGCTAGGGACATGAAGCTCTCCAGACTTGCAGAAGAGCTCTCCGTTTCCTCGCGCAGCGTAAGCGCATGGGTGTATGAAGGCCGCATTCCCTCCAGAACCAATCTGGACAAGGTCTGCCGCCTGCTCGGTTATCCGTCCCATATCTTGTTCAATGAAGCTCTTCTGCGGCAGAGTCCGATTGTGTGCCAGCCGACCCCGTCCCGTTTCATGAAAAGAACGATTGCCCGTTCACCGCAAAGCAATGCCATCCTGACCGGACTCTGCATGGTGTATGATTTCTCAGTAACCGATGTCAGCATCTGGATCGGTGTCCATCCCGGCACGTTCCGTAAGTGGCTGCACCAATGCCATCTGCCTACCCCGGCGCTGCAGGAGAAAGCCGAGAATTTCTTCCGGATTCCGCGGCATATCCTGTTCGCCGATTGTGAGCTTCACTAGTGTAACCGCCTGAATAAAACGTCTGAATAAGGCCCTCCTCCTGTTTGGAGAAGGGCCTCTTGCTGCGCTCCTGCACCTGTTTATTTTTTGCGAGCGAGAATGTATCTTAGTATGTATTCATGGGTCCCGCCCTGTGGACTCTCCAGCGGTTCAGTAAATGCCCCCGTCTCCAGAATCTCTGTACCGGCAAAATGCCCCCTTAAATCGCTGTCGCTGAAAAAATGGGCATACTTATCTGCCTTGTATTCATAAGTGCCCGGTTCAAGCTCCGTCCCACACCCATAATTGGGATCTTCATCGGAGAAGCTGGTGAAATAGAGCAGCCCTCCGGGGCGCACCTGCTCAAGACACGCTTCAATCAGCCTGCGGCGGTCATCCGCCAGGAATAGATGCAGCACGTCATAGCAATACACGGCATCCACCGGATGTTCAAGCTGCGGCTGCAGAGCAGATCCTGCGATAAAGGTTGTCCCGGGATCCCATTCTGCGGCCAGCTCCAGCGCGGCTTCACTTAACTCTATACCGTAAACGGTAAATTCAGGGGCAAACACTTTGGTGTTCCGCCCGTAACCGGCACCCGGAACCAGGACGGAAGACGCCTCGTTTTCCATAAACCTCTGTTTGGCCCACCCGGCGGACGCACTGGGCCGGCTCCCCCAGATCATCCCCTCCCGGGCAAACCGCTGACTCCAATACTGTGACATAACACTTCCTTCTTTCTATCCAGGAAATTGTGATGCTGTACCTTTGGCTCCCGGCTCAGCGGCGCTTACTGCGCATAGCATTCAGCAGCGTCACACCGGCTTCACCGCTGGAAGTATAATAATCGTACTCCGGAGACTCTTTGGCGTACAAGGCGATTTTACCCTCTGCATCATAGTGGACTCCCCAGCCGTACTTCTTGGGCAGCATGGAGGCCCGCAGGCAAGGATGATTCTTCGTGAACAGCTCTGTCCAGATCTCTTCCCGGCGGGCGTCCCGCTCTTCTTCGGGAATTCCTTTGTGCCGTACATGGACCTGATACAGCAGCTCTTCATGGTTATAGTGGTAAGGCGCTCCGGCCAGCAGCTGGTATTGAATGACATGAGCGGGCGGAAGCGGCCGTCCCGAGACCGGGGTTATGCCAATTTCTGCCGGGCAATCTTCAGCAACAAGGATAAAAGTATCGGTATAGCTCATTTAGAAGCCTCCTTCAGCTGCGGAATATCTTTTCCTCTATCATAATTCACTCCGCTGCATCAGGCAAAGTCAATGAATATGGCAAAACGGCTGGTCCCCTGTATCCCAGAGAATCAGCCGTCTTGCGGCAGAGCATCTATGAAGTTAACGGTCTACCAGCTGGACTTGGTGATACCGGGAATTTGTCCCTGGAGTGCGAGCTCGCGGAAGACGATCCGGGATACATGGAATTTGCTTAAGTACCCCCGTGGTCTGCCGGAGACGGTGCACCGGTTTTTTTGACGGGTAGCCGAGGAATCACGGGGCAGCTTCTGCAGCGCCATATAATCTCCCGCCGCTTTCAACTCTCTGCGTTTGTCCGCGTATTTCGCCACCAGCTCCTGCCGCTTCAGTTCCTTGACAACCTTCGATTTCTTAGCCATTGTATGGATCAGCCTCTCTTCTTCTTATTCGTTCAGCGCCGCACTCAGAGCTGTAAGATTCTGGCGCATAACGCCCAAGTAATCCAGATTATCCCTGATATCTTCCTCCGTCAGTCCTTCAATCGGATTCAGTACGGCTGTCTTGGCTCCAATTTCCTGGGCAATAGTGTCAGCCACGCCGGAGGATACCAGAGTTTCGAAAAAGATCGTTTTTACGTTATTCGCCTTGGCAAATTCTACGATCTCTGCCATTTGAGCAGCGGATGGCTCCTGCTCCGGTGACAGCCCGGCGATAGGCACTTGAGTTAAGCCATATTCACGGGCCAGGTATCCGAAAGCGGCATGCTGGGTAATAAAGTCCTTACGTTTCGTATCCTTCAGCCCGTCTTTGAACTCCTGGTCCAGCTGCTGCAGCTTGGCGATATAGGCTTCGCTATTCGTTTTGAAGGCTGCTGCATTCTCAGGCGAGGCTGCGGATAAAGCCGCTTCAATCGTGCGGACCTCCTGGATCGCCATAGCCGGGGCGAGCCACACATGCGGGTCAAGGCCGCCGTGATCATGGCCTTCTCCGGCATGTGCTTCTTCCCCATGTTCATCCTCGTGATCATGTTCGTGGTTGTGATCAGCCTCTCCGGACGCTGTGCCTTCTTCATGGGCATGCTCATCCTCATGCTCATGCTCATGGTCATGTCCCTCTTCCTCTTCCGTTCCTTCCATGATTTCCAGCCCTTTACTGGCTTCTACGGTAATCAGTTTGCTGCCGGAGGCCCCGTCTACAACCTGCTGCGCCCAGCCTTCCATACCGGCTCCGTTATAGACAAGCACATCCGCCTCGGAAATCTCAGCCATATCCTTAGCGGTCGGCTCCCAGTCATGCGGCTCGGTTCCAGCCGGAATCAGGACTTCCACATCCGCAAGATCACCGGTAATATTCTTCGTGAATTCATACATCGGATAAAAGCTGACCTTAATATTCAGCTTGTCTGCCGCAGGTACGGTTGTAGCTGCAGCCGCTGAGGACGGTGCGTTAGCAGCGCTGCCGGTAGAGGCAGCATTGCCTGCAGTATTGTTTCCGCAGCCGGAGACAATAAGCATAGCGGTGAGAGACAAGGCAGCAAGGTGGCGGATTCTGAATTTGGACTTTGATTTGGAATTCATCATATTTTTCGGAGACCCCTTTTCTTAAATGGTTGTAGATTTATGAATGTTGCGGCGGTTTTTCAATGTAATCAGCCGTTGTACGGCTATGGCACTCAGCAGAAATACGAGCAGAATAAGCGCAATCGTGCCTCCAGGAGGCGTGTTGATATAATACGAAGCCGTCAAGCCGCTAAAAACACCGGTTAATCCGACACCGACAGAAATCAGAATGGCTGCGGTAAAACCGGACGCAATCCGCAGAGCAATGGATGCCGGAAGCACTATTAGCGCGGATACCAGCAGCACGCCTACAACAGGCATTGCAGCGGCAACAGTCATGCCGGTAAGAACCGCGAAGGAGAAGGACAACAACCCTGTATGAACCCCGCCGATGCTGGCGGTCTCCTCGTCAAATGTCAGGCTGTACAGCGGCCGGCGCAGAACAATGAAGTAGACAAGTCCGGCGGCGGCCACGATAGCAATCAGCTTAAGCTGGGTATCACTCACGGCAACGATGGAGCCGAACAAGTAAGAGCTGAAGCTCTTGGTCAGGTTCTGCTTCAGGCTCATCAGCACTACGGCCAGCGCCAGACCGGAGGTCATAATGATAGCTACCGGAAGCTCACTGTATGTACGGTAAGAACGGCGCAGCTGCTCGATAACCAGCCCTCCGGCTACGGCCACAGTGAATCCGCTGATGGCCGGGTTCCACTGCAGGACTGATCCCAGCGCCACACCTGCAAGTGAGACATGGGACAGGGTGTCCGCCATCAGCACCTGCCTGCGCAGCATCAGATAAACGCCAAGCAGCGGACCAATAATGCCAATCAGGCCTCCTGCCCAAAATGCACGCTGCATGAATTCGTAACCAAGCATGTCCAGCCCTCCTGTTCCTGCCGTTCCAGGCTGATCACCGTATCCAGATAGGATCTTGTCTCTTCCAGGCCATGTGTAACCATAATGACGGTGCGGCCATGCTGGCTGACATAATGCCGCATCAGCTTGTAGAAGCCGCTGCGGCTGGCTGTATCCATGCCGGTTGCCGGCTCATCGAGCACCAGCACCTGCGGCTGCTGGGCCAGCGCCCGGGCGATGCAGATCCGCTGCTTCTGCCCGCCGGACAACTCGCCGATTCTGCGGTTACGGTACTCCCACATATCGACCTGACGCAGGCTGCTCTCCACCAGCGCTTCCTGTTCCTTCGTGAAGCGGCGGAACAATCCCAGCCTGGAGTAGCAGCCGGAACGGACCAGCTCGATGACCTTGCTGGGAAATCCGGCATTGAAGGAGGCGACTTGCTGCGGCACATAGCCGATCACCAGCCCGCCCCCGCCGGCAAGCTCCTTGTTCAAGGAGACCGTTCCGCTCCAGGGCTTCAGCAGGCCCAGCATAAGCTTGAGCAGCGTGGTCTTCGCCGCCCCGTTCGGGCCGGTGATCCCGATGAACTGTCCGGCTTCAATATCCAGCGACAAGCGGTCAATGACCGGCTCGTTCCCGTAGCCGAACACAACATCCCGCATGGATGACAAAATCATAGTGTATCGTCTTCCCTTCTTCATTCAACTTCAGATGGAGCACCGCAAAGTCTATTCACAGGCAACAGCAGTAGATTTAATCGTAATAATTACGTTTTAACTCTATTGATATTATCGTAATATTTACGATCTGTAAACCCAAAACCGGAATTTAATCGTAATTAAACTCATTAGTCCCGTAATCTAGGCAGTAAAAAGCCGGAACCGACAGTCTCGATTCCGGCTCTTCCGCGAATTTAGATGCTCGTCCTGCATTCCACCATAACTCCAGATACCCGTCTTCCATTCCACCCGGATATAAATGCCCTGTATCACCCGAGTTCAATTCTTAAACCCTAACCTTCCGCCCGCTGCACGCTTCTCCTCAGCTGTCTATTCCTGCCCAGCAGCAAGCAGCTCCTCTGCCGGCCATGGCAGCGGATTGTTGAACTCGTTCCAGTCCAGCTGCATTTCTTCCGCGCTAAGCAGGCAGCGGTCCAGCCGGGCTTCAATGTCTGCACGGTTCATGCTGACACCGATGAACACGATCTCGTTCAGCCGGTCGCCCCACTGATCGTCCCACTTCGCCTTGACATCCGGCTCACTGGCCAGCACCTCCAACTGCTGGTCCTCCGGCATCGTCGCCAGCCAGTAACCGGCCGGACCGAACTGAATGGACGGTCCCGCCTGGCTGATGGTTGCGGCCAGATCCCCGCGTGCGGCCAGCCATACCAGACCTTTAGCCCGGACTACCTCGGCCGGCCAGTTGCTGAAGAAGAAGCTCAGCCGCTGCGGATGGAATGGCGTTCTGCGCCGGTAGACAAAAGAGGTGATGCCGTATTCTTCCGTCTCCGGTGTATGCTCCTCCTTGCCAAGCTCCGCGATCCAGCCGGAGGACAGACTGGTCTGCTCGAAATCAAACAGACCTGTATTCAGGATCTCTGAAGGGTCAACCTCCGCATTAACCGTGCGGATGATCTTCGCGCGCGGTTGAAGCCTGCGCAGCACAGCCTCCAGCTTGTTCAGCTCCTGCTCTTCCACCAGATCGCATTTGTTCAGCAGCAGCACATCGCAGGTCTCAATCTGGTCAATGAGCAGATCGACGATATCCCGGAAGTCGCCTTCGCCCGCAGTCATATTGCGGTCCAGCAGACTGTCTCCCGAAGCGAAGTCATGCCAGAATCGGTTGGCATCGACTACCGTAACCATCGTGTCCAGTCGGGCAAGCTCAGTAAGATCAATATCCAGCTCCGGGTTCGCATAGGTGAAGGTCTGGGCTACCGGAACCGGCTCGCTGATGCCGGAAGACTCGATCAGAATATAATCGAAACGTCCTTCCGACGCAAGATTATTCACTTCCCGCAGCAGGTCGTCGCGGAGCGTGCAGCAGATACAGCCATTGGACATTTCCACCAGCTTCTCCTCTGTCCGGGAGAGAGTATTGCCGGATTTCACCAGCCCCGCATCCACGTTCACCTCACTCATATCATTCACAATGACTGCCACCTTAAGGCCATCGCGGTTATGCAGGATGTGATTCAGGAGTGTGGTTTTGCCGGAACCGAGGTATCCGCTCAGCACAGTAACAGGAATTCTCTTCATTGATTTACTCCTTACACAAATTTAGTTTAGGACAGCAGCGCACCCACCGCCCGTCTATCAGAACTTCTTCCTTCCCAAGGTACTGCTCAGCATCCTTAGCGGGTCTCACGGTGCAGCGTTACACGCTTCAGGCGCGGGCAATATTTCTTCATCTCAAGCCGTCCGGGCGTGGTTCTCTTATTCTTCGTTGTGGTGTAGTTGCGGTCGCCAGACTCCGTGCAGGCCAAGGTAACGATTACTCTCACTAAAATTCAACTCCCTCTCATTTATTCGTAATTATTACGATTTACACATTCTACATGGTCCGCCTGTCCGCTGTCAACTGGTGATCCGCAAAATTTCAACTCTCTTAGAATTGTGGTCTTTCCTGTGGAGGAATTACGTATAGATGGAATTACAAGTGAAAACGGCTTGGCCTCCTTCAAGAGCGGGGCGTTCCAACAGGAAACAGACGGTTGCTCTGGTGAGATGCATCGAAGGTTTTATTACAAAGAAAATATGATTCTTGCAATTCCAAGAACGAAGCGGGAGAGTGAGCCATGAAGATACCTGTGATCATACTGAGCGGATTTCTGGGGAGCGGAAAAACTACTCTGCTGTTAAGTCTGCTGAAGGAGAGCAAGCGGCGGGGGCTGAATCCCGGCGTTGTCATGAATGAGCTGGGGAAAAAGGATGTGGACGGCTATATTCTGCAGGAGAATACCGGCACTAGTGTGGAAAAGCTGCTGGACGGCTGTGTATGCTGCAGCCGTAAGGAAGAGCTGCCGCGCAGTCTGGCCGCCCTGCTGGCGCGCCGTCCGGATATCATCTACATCGAGCTTACCGGCGTAGCGGACCCCGATGAAATTGCCAAATCGCTGCTGGAGATGCCTTTAGCTGACAGGCTGAAGCTGCACTTTACCATCACGCTGCTCGACGCCGAGAATGCGCTGGACTATAACAGCCGCTTCTCCGCCGATAAACAGCTGGTCCGCACCCTGCGCAAGCAGCTCACGGTGGCCGATCTGATTATCGTGAACAAAAGCGATCTGGTCGAACCGGAAACTCTATGGAAAATCGAGAAAATGGTCTATAAGCAAAACTCTGAATCGGAGATTGTTTTTACCCATTACAGTCAGATTAATCTGGCCCCGCTGCTGGCAGGCATCGCCGCCCGTGAACTGCGGAGGCCTGCGCCGCAGCGCGGACCGGGTACTATGAACGGCACATTGCTTAAACGAACCAGTCCTGGCTACGGGGGCAGCGCGACTGCTGTGCAGGAGCCTGAGTCCGGCCCAAGCACCTCCTACTCGCAGGTAGCGGCAGTCACGCTGACCGTTCCGCAGGGGGGAAACGGAAGCATCCGCCGGGAGCAGCTGGAGCTTTTTTTCCGGGAATGGGGAGACAGTCTGCTTAGAGCCAAAGGTCATGTCCAGCTTGCGGAGCATGATTCCGTACAGCTTGTGCAATATGCGGGACACCGTACAACCTGGGAAGCCTCGCGTTATCCGGGCCAGCCTTACATTGTGTGCATCGGCCTGAATTTGGACGAGAGGGCAGTCAGCCGCCGCTGGGCAGCCTTATTCAGCTAATATCAGGCGCGGGAAGGAGCCGATGAAGCCCTTGACAACCTTTTCTCCGTTCAAAATACTGCCGCTGCTCATTCCCGCTGCCTTCCTGCTCACGATTGGCATTCTCTGGCTCCCCGGTCATCCGGAGCTGCTTAACAACGGGTATGTGGACACGTTCAAAACAGCGTTTCTCGGCATTCTGCTCGAAGCCCTGCCGTTCGTGCTCCTGGGTGCGCTGCTCTCCTCACTGCTCCGCGTCTTCGTGCCGGACGAGATGATCTCACGCTGGATTCCGCGCCATCCGGTTCCGGCTATTCTATTCGGCTGCCTGCTCGGGATCATCTTCCCCGTCTGCGAATGCGGGATGATTCCGCTTGTCCGCCGGTTAATGCACAAAGGCATGCCGCTCTACGTCGCCATCGTCTTCATCCTGTCCGGTCCGATCCTGAATCCTGTCGTCTACGGGGCCACCCTGACGGCTTTTCTTTCCCATCCGGAACTGGCCTATGCGCGGATGGGACTGGCTTTTGCCGTAGCCGCCCTAATCGGACTTGTCATCTATGCCACCGTCCGCAAATCACCGCTGCGTCTGTCCATCCCGCGCGAGGGAGGCGAGGAGCATCACCGCACTACCCGCGGCGGGCGGCTAGTCGCAGTCTTTGTGCATACGTCGGATGAGTTTTTTGAAATGGGCAAATACCTGATCATCGGCTGCCTGTTAACCGCCGGTATCCAAACCTTCATGAATCACGGCAGCCTGACCGCTATCGGAGAGCGCCCGCTGGGCTCCTACCTGTTCATGATGGGGCTGGCCTTTGTACTCTCGCTCTGCTCCACCTCAGATGCCTTTGTCGCCTCTACCTTCCTGCATTCATTTCCGGCCGGATCATTGCTGGCGTTCATGGTGCTGGGCCCGATGCTCGACTTCAAAAACTCACTGATGCTGCTGTCGCTGTTCAAAACCAGATTCGCACTTTATCTGTTCTTCCTGATTTTCTCGGCCGTCTTCACCGGCTCGGTGCTGGCTTCACTCTGGCTGTAGCAACCTTCACAAACTCAGCATAGGCTTCCGATGCAGCTTGTCCGCAGAAACTCAGGGAGCAACTCTCACAAACTTTTAGGAGGTTCCGTATGAATAACGCCCGGAGCATCCGGTTTCACTATTTACTGAGGGCGGTTATTCTGCTCGCCTTCGCCCTCTATATCGGACATCTGGTCCAGCAGGACGCGCTTCATTATTACGTTGCCCCCAAGCTGGCCCGCTGGATCAGGTTGTGCCCGGTTCCGCTCTCCCTGATGGCGCTGAGCCTCGGACTTCAAGCCGTCCTTGGCAAAAGCAGTGTCCTGTGCGACTGTGAGCACCGCCTCCCCCGTTCCGGGCTGGGCAGCTCCGCACTGTACAGCCTGTTCCTGCTTCCGCTCCTGCTGGGGTTTCTCCTGCCTGACCGCGCGCTGGGCAGTGCGGCAGCGGCCAGAAAAGGCCTCACCCTGTCTTATACAGCCGCAGAGTCCGGCAGCGGCGCGAAGTTCACTCCCTCTAACCCCTATGAGGCGGAATTTGCCGAGCTGGCCGGCAAGCTGTACGGAGAGTCCGTTATTCCTGTATACCCGGAGATTTTCTCCGAGACCCTAGGCGCAATCAACCTGTATAAATCACAGTTTGAAGGCAGGGAAATCTCGGTATCCGGCTTCCTCTACCGCGAGCCGCAGGGTGCGGACCAGTCCAGCTATGCGGTCAGCCGATTCCTCGTCCAGTGCTGCACGGCGGATGCCACTCCGTTCGGTATTCTGCTGGAGCCGGGAACACAAATAAGCCTGCCCGCCGATACCTGGATTGAGGTTCGGGGCAAGCTTCATGTGGTGCTCTATCAGGGAGTGGAGACACTGCAGATTACTCCGGAAGTCCTGACCGCAGTTCCTGAGCCGTCCACACCTTATGTATACACTAGTGCCGACGCCGCAGCGGCCTGGGAGGAGCTGCAGCCTTGAGTGCTAGATCACTGCGTCCAGCGCGTCATCGTCATCAATGGATGAATCTGGATTTACGACCTCAACGAGAAGCCGGGCCGGAATACAGATAATCTGCTGTTTGGGCCTGGAGATGAACCCCATATCCAGCGCAATGGTCAGGGGAGCATCCGAGTAAGTCATCTGTATCCCATAGTCGAACACCTTCAGGGTATTGTGGCCGAACTTGGTACGGATGTCTATAATCTGTTCTTCCTTGGTCAGGATTACCGTCTTGTACGCCTTGCCGTTCACTGTAATAACAGCCTTCAGATCTCCCTGTGCATAATGCTCATTGTGATTCGAGAACCACTTATAGCCGTAAATGGAACCGGCGGCAAGCAATACGACCAGGATCATAATGAAATCGCCACGTTTCATGGTTTTCAATGTCGTAACCCTCTCGCTGACTAGTTTATAATCGTAATAATTACGATCCCTATAAATAATAGTTTAGCCAGGGGAAGATTGTCAACGTCTGCCCAGCCGCTTCAGCATACTGCGCAGCCACCAGGTAATTCCGGCATAGACCAGCAGTACAATGGCCAGTGTCAGCATCCTCTCCCGGAACGATGCGTCAGCCAGCAGCACCGGCCCCAGCCCATATAGCGTTGTCAGGACATAGAGTATGGTAAATAAAATATAGATGATCCATCTCATTCCTGTTTGCTCCTCCTCAAGGCTCTGCCTGCTAATTCCGGAGCTTAATCGACCATTCCCGCAGAACCCTGTCCAGCTCTTCCACACGGATCGGCTTGGAGATGAAGTCCTGCATCCCTGCTCGAAGGCACATTTCCTTATCTTCCTTCCGGGCAAAGGCGGTAACCGCAATAATAACCGGGGATAATCCCATCGCCTCGCGGATCCGCCCTGTAGCCTCAATACCATCCAGCACCGGCATCTGAATATCCATAAACACTAGATCATAATGACGTGTGAGCACAGCATGAACCGCCTGCTCCCCGTTCAGGGCCACATCCGAAGTATAGCCGCGCTTATTCAAATACTTCTGCAGCAGGTGCAGATTCACCGGATGATCCTCGGCAATAAGGATCGACAACGGACCATATCGCCCCTCCGGATAATCCATATCAAAAATTCCGTTCTTATATTCTTCAACTGCAAGGATCTCCAGGGGTAACGGAGGCCCCGCAACCTCACCAGACGGCATAACCTCAATCGTGAAATAGAACTCCGAGCCCTCACCTTCCGTACTGTCCACACCGATCGCACCATCCAGCAGCTCGACCAGCTTCTTGCTTATGGCCAGCCCCAGTCCGGTTCCGCCGTATTTGCGGTTAATGGAAGGATGCAGCTGGGAGAACGACTGGAACAAAAGGCTCTGGCTGTCCTGCGGAATTCCAATGCCGGTATCTGTCACCGTGAATCTGAGAATGATTGACCCGGGTTCCCGTACAGATTCCAGCTTCACTGAAATGCCGATTCCCCCTTCTTCCGTGAATTTCACCGCATTGCCGATCAGATTCACCAGGATTTGCCGCAGCCGGATTTCGTCCGTTATTACAAGCCCGGGAATCTCCGGGTCTGCTTCGCTGCGCAGGGTCAGACCTTTCTCTTTGACCCGCGGATAAAAGAGTTCACATACATTCTGAATCACTTGCCGGACATCAACCGGCTGCAGATCCAGCGTCATCATACCGGATTCAATCTTGCTGAAATCAAGCACCTCATTCAGGATATGCAGCAGTGCTCCGCTGCTTTTGTTGATAATCTGCGTGTAGTATTCCTGCTCCTCCGTAAGCTCTGTCCCCGAGAGCAGATCAGCCATGCCAATGATCCCATTCATCGGAGTACGCAGCTCGTGGCTCATAATGGCCAGGAATTCTGATTTGGCCCGGTCGGCCTGCTCTGCTGATTCCTTGGCACGCACAACCGCTTTCTCCTCCGTAATGTCACGGAATACCACTACCGCACCTTTACGTTCCCCGTTGTCGTATAATGCCGTCATGCGGTATTTTACGAGGAAGCTGGAACCGTCCTGTCTCCAGAAAACCCCTTCCTGCTCCCGCTCATAGGAGAGATTGGTCGTAAGCAGCTCTGCGAGCGTTCGACGCCCTCCGCGGTAGAGTTCCCCGTCCATCCAGGTCTGGGCGATCGTCTGCAGCTTGATATTGCTGGCCAGTTCACCGGGAGCGTAACCCAGCATAACGGAAGCCGCCGGATTAATAAAGACTGTCTCCCCCTGCAGATTGATACCAAAGATCCCCTCCGAAACCGAATTCAATATCAGCGCATGCTCATAACTGAGCTTCTCAATCTGTTCCAGATACCGTTTGCGTTCGGTGATATCGCTCGTAATTGCAAACACGCCTACCACCTGGCTGTCCAGCAGAATAGGCACATAAATCATGCCAACCTCAACCGTCTGCCCGTCATGTCGGATGATCCGGGTCTCGAAAGTCTGAGCCATCCCCCCGGCAGCGGCAAGAAATCGGTTATTCACAAATGCCAGCTCATCCGCATCAATAATCTCACTGTAGCTTGAATGCAGAAGTGTCTCACGGGAATAACCGGTAAGCTGCTGCAGACTGGCATTCAGCGACTGGATGCAGCCCTGCAGATCCATTGCACTGATTGCGGACGGATTATATTCGAACAGCGACTTGTACCGGTTCTCGCTTTCTAGCAGCTTCAGTTCATATTGCTTGCGCTCTGAGATATTCCGTGTAACTCCGATCATCTCTGTAATTCCTGCGGTTCCCGTCTCCGTATGCCGCAGCGTAGTCTCCACCCACAGATACGAGCCGTCCTTGCACAGATAACGGAAGACGATGGGTTCCAGCTTCAAGCCCTGCTTACTGTCGTCCAGATAAGCCTTCACACAGGCAAAATCGTCGGGATGGATATAATCCATCCCATTCGTGCCGACCATTTCTTCCGGGGTATATCCGAACATCTGCTGGCAAACCGGAGAAGCATACAGAAATGTCGCCTGTTCATCTGTCGCATTACGTGAGATAAAGTCCTGTGAATTCTCCGAGATCAGGCGGTAATTCCGTTCGCTGTCGCGAAGCTGTTCCTCCATCCGGTGGCGTTCCGTAACATCCTGCACAATGCCGCGGATCTGCTGAACTTTGCCTGCCGCATCTAGGATAACCTCCCAGTGCGCATAGATCACCTTACACCCGCCGCTGCCGTTCCTGATTCTGAAGGTGGCTTCACCTTGGGTGCCAGACTTCAGTGTATGGTGCAGCTGCTCACGCAGCGCCCCCAGATCATCCTTCACCACACAATCCAGGAGCAGCTGATGATCAGTCCGGGTATGACTGCCCTGACTACCGCCCATTTCAAAAATAGCCCGCATCTGGCTGGAAACCGTCAACTCCGCATAGACCGAATTCCATTCCCACGAACCCATCTGCCCAAGCTCCTGCGCAGACGCCAGCATCTCCTCGTATTTCTTCCGCACCGTAACATCACGGGCAATGGTCAGTACCTGCTGCACTTCACCTTCACTGTTCCGCATAACCTGAAACGAGCTTTCAATCCAAATATAATGGCCGTCTTTATGCCTTGCCCGGCGGGTAAAGACATCGTTGTCCGAGTAAAGCTTACCCTGCTCGGTCATCTCTAGCGCGTCAACTTCATGATAATACTCCTGCCTTTTCCTGCCGATCATCTCACTTGCGGAATAACCCATCAGTTTTTCAACAGAGGGAGAAACATATCGCAAGGTACCATCCGGATCGGCAAATGAGATCATGTCCGGAGTATTTTGCGTAATCAGCTTATAGAGCTGATGATCATCCACAATCTTCTTCTCCGCCACCTTGCGTGCGGTGATATCCGTCATCTCCGCAATCAGCTGCAAGGGCCTGCCTGTCGATTCATCAAAAATCAAAAATATATGCAACGCCACCCAGATGATCTTCCCATCCTTGCGCACAAACCGTTTCTCTTTATCTACAGCCGCGCCGGGACTGCGCAGCAAATATTTCATAATCAGGCCGTGATCCACGGTATGCTCATCCTCCGGACAGGCAATATCCAAATAACGCAGACCCTTAAGTTCATCCTCTGTATATCCAAACATCCCGCAAAAGGCAGGGTTGGCCATGAGCACTGTACCATTATCAATGGATACTACCGCATAGCCTATGGAAGACCGTAAATACAAATGCTTAAAAAGTGTGTCAGACAAAGCTCCGAGCCTCCTCTATGAAAGTGGGGGACATAAATTATTATCAGTATACCTTTATTTCGGAAAATATGCTCCAGCCCTGAAGTCACACCAATAATCAGGCAGTATATTCAATGCGTCAAAAAACCGCCCCGGTCAATTAAACGACATCAAGGCGGTTGTTATATGATTTTTAAAATATTGGAGTGTACCTGATATATGACAGGGCTGGCCTCTATTAGTCCAGCCTCTTGCGCGGCAGCCAGAAGGCGCAGAACAGCGCCAGGGCGAGAGAACCACCTGCCAGCAGCCATTTATCATTATCCCATTCGCTATTGATCAAGCCGAATAAATAATAGCGGCCGGTCAGCTTGCCTTTGGTCGTGAAATCAAGCAGATACCAGGAGAACCCGGCAATGTATCCGGCAGAGATGTTGCCAATCAAGAGTGCAGCCGTCATTCCCGCTGATCCTATCGCAAATGCGGTAATCACTGTCCCGCCGATCATCGGCCACAGTGCAAAATCAGCACCGCTCCCATGCATCCATGTGAATAAAGCAGTCACCACAAGGAAGATATAAAGAACGGTGAGCAGCCAGCGGAAAAGAAATACCGGGTGATGCCTTACCCGCTTGGCATAGAGTACTTCACCAATCCCTCCATCCTCCAGCAGGCCCAGGTGGGGGAAGACAATCAGTCCCAGCAAGCTGATTAGCAGTTCCCCCAGCTTCGCAACCTGAACCCTGTCCATCAGCGCCGGCTCCATGAAGAACGGAGTGACAGCCAGAAGCGCTGCGGACAGGAGCCAGGAATAATGTGCAGTCAGCCTGAGGTTGTACCCAGCCAGCGGGCGGATGATCTGCCGGCTCATCTAAGCGCCTCCGCTGCAGATGCCGCCACACTACCTTTAGCCGTCTTCCTGCTCAGTGTCTTGGCTGAATCCAGCCGGCTGCGGTTTCTTTCCCATAACCAGGCGGCTCCTGCAGCCAATAATACAGAGAGTATTAAATAGAAGCTACGGTTAAGTGCAATCTCATCCGTCCACTTCCAATATAACTCGTAGTCATTAGGCGAGTTGAAGCGGATGAACAGCCGGTTCAGCCCATAAGAGCCCAACAGCGGCAGTACCGACACGAACCACCAGATAATCTGCAGGGCGATGGGTACGATCCCCCGGCGGAACAGCATCGAGCCGAACATCCCGAAGGCAACGGAAATCCATAACGTCGGCAGTAGCCACCATGCTGTGTATCCAAGGAAGATTACAATAGCCTGTCCCGTCTGGCCGGTAAGCCCCAGTGAATGTACGGTCTGCCAGCCGCCGATGACAGCCAGGATGAGGTAGATCACAGATAACATGACACCTTGTGCAATAAACTTCGAACCGACATATACCCAAGGCGAAATCCTGCGGCTGTAAATCAATTCATTCATCCGGCTTGAGCGGTCCCGGAGCAGCAGAAAGGCAGACAGAAAGACCGGAAAGATCCCTGCTGGCAGCGAGAGATAATCACTGAAGTAGCGTGCGGCTCCGGGCAGCAATTCACCTGCATCCACCTTAGCGTTATAGCGGGCAAGATCCGCTTCCTGCGCCTTTATGGCTTCATCAACAGACTCAATGGCAGAACCGAATTCCCCCAGCCCTTGCTGGTATATACTTTTCCCGCCCAATTGATTGTTCACTGACTCGGCGATAGTGTATACCTCATCCATAGTATATTTATCCGGATTCTTCAGAACCTCATCCAGCTGGGAGATCGCTGCAGACAGGGCATTCTTCTCCTTCTCGCTCAGCTTAACCTTGAATGGAAAACCCAGCCTGATCTTCTGGCTGGTTCCGGCATCCAGATTCCAGCCCATTTCCTTCCTCATTTGTTCGGCCAAATCGCGGGTATCCGCCGGCTGCTTCCAGCCGTAATACGGGTGTTCAATAGTACCTACATTCTGCGGCGTACTTATAACCGGGGATCCCAGCTCGCCCCAGGTTTCCTCCGTAGCATAAGAGGTGAAATAGAAGAACACGCTCGCGATAATAAACAGATAAAAAACCAGGCTGCGCAGCGTCATGCGCATCTCTTTGCCGATCAGTGCCATCATACAAAGGATTCCTCCCTGCGCATGAGATGCAGATAAGCATCTTCAATCGACGGCGCGGTCTGCTGTGCCCCTGCATAGGGCTGTTCATCTGCCAGCACCCGCACCCGCATATTCCTTCCTTCCGGCACAGCGGACAGTACCGGGAACCGGTCGCGGTCCCGCTCCCACTCCACCCGGTCAAGCTCGGCTATCCAGACACGGCCGGCAGCGGCGGCAGTTAAATCGCCTATTCTGCCGTGATAACGCAGACGCCCCTTATGCAGCACGGTCATCTGCTCACAGGTGGACTCTACGTCTTCAACGACATGCGTGGATAAAAGAACAATTCTGCCTTCGGCAAACCGGCTGAGCAGCCGCCGGAAGCGGATCCGCTCTTCAGGGTCCAGCCCTGCGGTCGGTTCATCCACGATCAGCAGCTTCGGCTCATGCACCATTGCCTGGGCGACCCCGAGCCGGCGCTTCATCCCCCCGGATAACGCCTTTACCTTGGTACGGCGCTGCTCGGTAAGGTTAACCAGCTCAAGCAGATTGTCTATTCTCCGCTTCCGCTCCGCACGGCCGGCTATGCCCGATAGCAGCGCCAGATAATCCATCGCTTCGACTACCGTCATCCCCGGATAAAAGGCGAATTCCTGCGGCAAATAGCCAACCAGTTCGCGGATCTGGGCCTTATCTTTCAAGGCAACTCCACCAATCTCCACCGTTCCCGAGGTAGGCTCCAGCAAGGTGGCAAGCAGACGCATCAACGTGGTTTTACCTGCTCCGTTAGGTCCGAGCAGGCCGTGAATGCCTTCGCCCACCCGGAAGCTGATATCCTGCAGTGCCTGCTTGTTTCCGTAGGTCTTGGTCAAATGATTAATAATTAGCTCCATTCCAGTCTTCTCCCCCCGTTCTTACAACTCCCTGTTCACCCGTCATTCTCCGGACTCCACGACAATTCAAGCTTCTCAATCAGCAGACCTGCTGCGATCAGAAGGAGCGACAGCGCCACGCATAATCCCTGATCGATCTTACCCATCGAGATCATCAGGGCAAAAACAGCCGTAAAGATTGCGACACATGAAATTGTCATTGCCTTGCGCCTGGCCAGCATCCTGCGGTTACGCAGCACTTTCTCTGCATCACGCTTGTCATATTCCAGCAAACGGGCTTTGCGGTAGACCTCATCCAGAAATAACTGTTCCGGTTCGTTTGACCTCACAATCCCACTCCTCCTTTTCGTAAATCTGCCTAAGCTTCTTGCGCGCCCGGTGCAGCAGTACCTTGAAGCTAACCATATTGCGGCGCATTACTGCTGCCGCCTGCTCATAAGACATCTGTCCCACATCCACCAGATAGACCGCCTGGCCGTAATCCGGCTTCATCTGGTGCAGCCTTCTGCGCCATTCCAGGTCTTCTTCACGGATAATAGCCAGCCGCTCGGGATCGTCTGTTCCCTGTGTATGTACGCTGCCGTAGCTCTCGAATCCGCCGCGGTCTGCCGGACTACCACTTTGTGTCCTGCGGTTTTCCGGATTATAGCTCTCTTCCGCGGTCAAGGTACGCTGTCTGCTGCGCTTGCGGATGGAGTCAATGCTTTTATTGCGCAGGATCGTGAACAGATAGGTCTGGAAGGATGCACGGTGATCATACTTTTCCGGATACACCAGCAGATATGCGAAACAATCCTGCGCCAGATCCTCGGCCGTATGATAATCTCCGGTCAAGTGGTACGCAAAACGTACCGCCGGCTTCCGGTACTTACACACCAGCCACTCAAAGGCCTCCAGGCTTCCGTCCCGGAACCTGACCAGTACAGCCTCTTCTTCAGCGGAATTATCCTTCGCTTCCTCTGACTCAGGGTCTTCCGCATGTTCTCTTCCGTTTCCGCTCGTCTTACGCCGCCTCCTCTCCCGCTGAGCCATCTACTGGTTATTCGTTTACCTCGTGCAAAAGGTTACAGTCTGTCCGCAAAAAATAACCCCACAAAGTGGGGACCCCAAGACATATAAATATCCTTAAAAAAAAACGGAAATGCCGTTCTTCTGAAGGAGTCCAGTATCTTCAAGAAGCTGGATGAAGCTTCAGACTATGGCTTATGCCTTCTGCTGGGCCAGCTTTGCGATTCCTGCAATGATTATTTTCAGGCCTGTACGGAACATGGTATCCGAACCCAGCTCGCGGAATAAGCCATTATGGTGCATACGCTGCACCACGTTCGGCCCTCCTCCGGACAGACGTGCAAGCGAATCCATAAACATTCCCTGTGCTCCGCCCTCCGCTTCCTTCTTCATGGCTGTATCGACTCTGCGCTGTTCATATTTATCGAGTTCAAAAGCAATCACATAATTCAGCAGGCAGGCAATCGAGGAAAACTTGTCGCTGTCGCTGACGGGAAGATGATCCACGATCTGCAGAAGCGAGTTGATTAAGGCCAGATAGTCCGGCTCGGTAGGTACCGTTCTCATTAACAGCTGGGCGGAACACGGATACTTAATCATCACGCTGCGGATCATCGATACACATTGAAACAGTTGCTCTTCCCACTCTCCTTCGAGCTTAGCAGACTGCAGGGCCTCCTTCGCCACCTCATTGGCCAGCGTCTGAAACAGGCTCTGCTTGCTTTTGAAATGCCAGTACAGCGACGGGGCCTGGATATGCAGCAGATCCGCCAGCTTCCTCATACTGAAATCCTCAATGCCTATTTGGTCAAGCAGCTCCCAGGCTGCTGTAATTATATTGGGTTCAGTAATTTGCATATTTTTGATTCTCATACGAGCCCTCCTGAGTACAAGCTGCTTCTATTCTAAGCGATCCAGCAGACAGGGTCTACCATCGTTAGATAATTCATGCGGCATAACAAACTTACACTGTTAGATATTTTCCTTTACAGTGAAAAAAGGCAGTGCTATATTAATCTCACACCGTTAGATTAAGGGTGCAGAGAGCCTTACCGGCCGGAGGGGTCAGCTGCTTCCCGATCATTATTCAAGCTTCGCAGGATGACCCATATTAATTTCAAGAGGACGTGTACTGCAATGAATCTATCCGCAACAGAAGCCGCCCTGCAAGGCGGCAAACCTTTTTCGATCAAACCGCTTATCCCTGTACTCTTCGCGCTCATTGCCGGAATGCTGCTGGTTATGCTGGACAATACCATCATGAATGTGGCCATACCTGAGCTGGAGAATGTATTTCACACCAGCCTAAAGACCATCCAATGGGCGATTACCGGCTACACGCTGGCCACCTCCATGGTCATTCCGCTCGCAGGGTGGTTCTCGGACAGATTCACCGCTAGGCGTGTTTTTCTTGTATCCATTCTATTGTTCACTATCGGCTCCCTGCTGTGTGCAGCAGCCCAGTCCCCGGCTCAGCTGATTGTCTTCCGGATAATGCAGGGTCTTGGCGGCGGCATGGTAGCTCCTATCGGCATGGCCTTATCCTTCAAAATCGCCCCGCCTGAGCGGAGAGGCGAGCTGATGGGCTTCCTCGCCATGCCCATGCTGATCGCTCCGCTGCTCGGCCCCGTGTTATCCGGATGGCTGCTCGAATACGTAAACTGGCATTGGATTTTCCTGATTAACCTGCCGATCGGTCTAATCGCAATCTATTTAGGGATGAAGTATCTTCCGGTCTCCGAAAAAGGAACCTCTGCCAAATTGGATATTTGGGGAATGATCCTCTCCCCGCTGGCCTTCTCCAGTCTCGTCTTTGGAGTGCACAGAGGTGGCGCAGAGGGTTGGGCAGACTCCTATTCATTGCTGCCGCTCGCCTTCGGCTTAGTTGCTCTGTCATTATTTATTGTTGTAGAGCTGCGACAGAAGGAGCCGCTGCTTGAGCTGCGCTCCTTCCGTTCCTTCGAGTTCACCAAAGGCATTATTCTGGTCTGGATTAACCAGATCGCGTTATTCGGTTCGATCTTGTTGATTCCTTTATATCTGCAGCAGGTTAGAGGATTCTCCTCCTTGGAATCCGGGATGATGATCATCCCGCAGGCGCTGGTCAGCTTCGCCGGGGTTATTGCTGGGGGCAGACTTCTCGACAAATACGGAGCACGGATTCCTGTATTCTCCGGTCTTATGCTGCTCTCGGCTGCACTCGTTCTTCTGTCACGGCTGGACAGCGATACGACGATCTATGCGATGATTGGATCCTTCGCCCTTCTGGGACTGGGCCAGGGTCTCACCACCATGCAGCTCGGCACCCATGTACTCAAGTCGGCACCCAAAGACCTGATCAGCCGGGTAACCCCGCTGACCACCTCCGCCCAGCAGATTGTCGGCTCCTTCGCCATTGCCATCATCTCCGGTCTGTTGTCTTCCAACATTGCTGAGCACATGAGCCAGGCCGGCTCCGCTGCAGCTTCTGCCCATACCGCAGCGATGGTTGCAGGGTTCCACGACACCTTCCTGCTTCCGCTGAGTCTGGCACTTTGCGGGGTTGTATTGAGCCTGTTCCTGCGGAAGCAGGAGCACGGGAGCGGGCGGTGAATAAGGTATTCAAAGAGGTCATCGCGTTACGCAAGTTGATCGGCATGAAGTTGTAAGTACATCAGGCTTCGCCTCACATAGCGCACATCACGTATATCACGTATATCACGCAAAAAAAGATGCTCCCCTTTCCTGGTAGCATCTTTTGCGGCTTCTCGTTTCTCATCCCGCCCACATCAGTCCTATCATTGGTGCATTGTACTCGGTTTTTCTGTGAAAATACGTCTGGCACTGCGATAAACGCACGGCCTACGCGGCGCACCCAGTCCAATTGTGTTCGGTTTTTCGATTACATTTGGCCTACGCGGCGCACCCAGTCCAATTGTGTTCGGTTTTTCGATTACATTTGGCCTACGCAGCGCACCCAGTCCAATTGTGTTCGGTTTTTCGATTACATTTGGCCTACGCGGCGTACCCAGTCCAATTGTGTTCGGTTTTTCGATTACATTTGGCCTACGCGGCGCACCCAGTCCAATTGTGTTCGGTTTTTCGATTACATTTGGCCTACGCGGCGCACCCAGTCCAATTGTGTTCGGTTTTTCGATTACATTTGGCCTACGCGGCGTACCCAGTCCAATTGTGTTCGGTTTTTCGATTACATTTGGCCTACGCGGTGCACCCAGTCCAATAGTGTTCGGTTTTTCGATTACATTTGGCCTACGCGGTGCACCCAGTCCAATTGTGTTCGGTTTTTCGATTACATTTGGCCTACGCGGTGCACCCAGTCCAATTGTGTTCGGTTTTTCGATTACATTTGGCCTACGCGGTGCACCCTTTCCAATTGTGTTCGGTTTTCCGTTAAAATATGTTAAATAAATGAAAAGACGATGTTCTGTTTTTTAGCCACGCTGCTCATTTTCATGCTGGAGTTGTGCCTTGAAAGACATGTTTGTTTTCGCATACATCCGGCCCATCTGCCCTATCGTTGGTGCATTGTATTCGGTTTTTCGCTTACATCCGGCCCATCTGCCCTAACATTGGTGCATTGTATTCGGTTTTTCGCATACATCCAGCCCATCTGCCCTAACATTGGTGCATTGTATTCGGTTTTCTGCATACATCCGGCTCGTCTGGCAACTTTTGGTGGACTCAGAG
Organism: Paenibacillus sp. FSL R5-0912; assembly: GCF_000758605.1. NCBI lineage: Bacteria > Bacillati > Bacillota > Bacilli > Caryophanales > Paenibacillaceae > Paenibacillus > Paenibacillus sp. FSL R5-0912. The sequence goes on along the minus strand of NZ_CP009282.1, from coordinate 2,768,743 downwards.
GGAATTTCACCCTCTGATTTCCCCACAACGCCTACTTCCGACGAATTCAGGGGTACTTCTGCCCCTCATTTCCGCTTGCCGCCCAATTCCGGCAGATTCAGGGGTACTTCTGCCCCTCATTTCCGCTTGCCGCCCAATTCCGGCAGATTCTGGGGCACTTCTGCCCCTCATTTCCGCTTGCCGCCTACTTCCGGCGGATTCTGGGGCACTTCTGCCCCTCATTCACCCAGCCTCTTTCCCGCCTACATTCCACCCATTAGCTCAAAAATCAAAATGGCCCGTAATTGCCTGAGCAATTACGAGCCATATTTGTAAAAAAGATGCGGTCAAGAGGACTCGAACCTCCACGATATTGCTATCACTGGCACCTGAAGCCAGCGCGTCTGCCAATTCCGCCATGACCGCATATTATGTAGTTCAGTGATTCAATCACCGTAATTAAGACTATACTCTCTTTGAATATAAATTGCAAGCATTATTTATTGTTGATTATTACAGCACTATGAAAGTCCTGCTATCCACTTAATGAACCGCAAATAATAAGTATGGAATATTATTGAAATACTTATTATTATAATGTATATTCCTCATATGGATTAATAATATAAGGAGGAATAACATGGATTCTTTAGATTACAAGATCATCTCGGCAATAATGAATAACGGCAGGATCACCTGGTCCGAGCTTGCCGGACTGCTTGGTCTGTCTTCTCCTGCCACTGCGGACCGGGTGCGGCGGCTGGAGGAGCAAGGTGTGATCACTGGGTATACAGCACTGATCGATGCTGAATCGGCCGGTTACGGATTAGCTGCGCTGATAGCCGTGTCCCTGGAGCGGCCGGAACACCGGCAAGGCTTCATAGAACTTGTGATGAAGCTGCCAGAGGTTCAGGAATGCCATCATACTGCCGGGGATGATGATTATATCCTAAAGCTGCGCTGCCGGGGAACGCGGGATCTGGACCGGATTATCAGCGAGGAGATCAAGGGCCTGCCGGGTATCGTGCGGACCCGCACTACGATTATCCTCGGAACGGTCAAAGAAACTCCGCATGTACCGCTGCCCCCGGCAGAACGCACACCATGAATACATGCCTGGCCCTGTTAAGCGGTCTCAGCTTCGGCTTCATTATTGCCGCTCCTGTCGGCCCGATGTCTCTATTATGTATGAACCGTACACTGAAGTCCGGCTTCACTGCCGGTCTCGCTACGGGTGCCGGGATTGCACTGGCCGATGCCTTCTATGCGGTGGTGACCGTCGCCAGCTTCCGAATTGTGAATGATTTCACCACCATGTACGCCCTTCCGCTTCGACTACTCGGTAGCCTATTTCTCGGCTATCTGGGGCTGAAGGCGCTGTGGCCGGGTCCGGCCAAGGGAGAACCAGTAACAGCTGCCGTTCGCAGCGGAACAACCTATAGCCTGCTCTCTGCGTTCCTGCTGACTCTAGCCAATCCGGCAACACTTCTGTCCTTCATGGCGCTTGCCGCTTCGCTGGGCCAGGCAATCAGCGCCTCCCTGTTACTTCCGGCAGGTATTGCTCTGGGCTCCTTCGCCTGGTGGCTGCTGTTATCCGGCATGATCTCCCTGATCAGGGGCAGGCTGTCCGGCAGCTTCAGCCGGTTCCTGAGCCTGGGCACCGCAATCATACTGGTTCTGTTCAGCTTATACGGCAGCTTCACCGTATTGTCCACTTTTTGGAGGCAACTATTATGAAGACCGCCCGCGGTTCCTCTGCTTATCCAGCCTCTCTTATGCCGCAAGAACCACAGCGTCACTCCCGGCCGCAAAGCCCGCTCCAGCTGGCGCATTTCCTGACCGGATATTTCATTTCCAGAATCGGAGACGCCCTATACACCTTTTGTCTGCCGCTGCTCTCCTACAGGCTGACCGGGTCTGTGCTGGTAATGAGCTCGCTGTTTGCTGTCAGTGTGCTGCCGGTCATACTGTTCGCCCCTTTTGCCGGAGTGATCCTCGACCGTTTCAATCGCAAGCGGCTGATGCTCTGCGCCGATCTGATCCGTATGGGGCTCATTGCCCTCATTCCTATACTGGCACATTACGGACTGCTCGCGATTTGGCATCTGTACGTGATTTCCCTGCTCTTATCCATTGTATCAACGGGTTATGATATAGCGGTTGTAACCCTCATTCCGGCGCTGTCCGGGAAGAATCTTACCCGGGGAAATGCCGGAGTGCAGACCGCAGGTCAGCTGGCTGATATGCTCGGACCGGCGGTCGCGGGAGGATTGGCCTCCTTTATGAGTATAACTTCCATCCTGTGGCTGGATGTCGCTTCCTTCGCGGTCATTCTCTACGTTCTGTACCGGCTTCCGCAGGAACCCGCACGGTCACGCAGCGCCAAGCCTGCTTTTGCCGCCGAAATGTCCCAGGGCTTCCTCTGGCTGATCCGCAGCCCGGTCCAATTGGCCCTCTCTTTACAGGCAGCCATCGGCAACTTCGGCTACAGTGCAGCGTATGCCACCCTGACCTACTACCTGATTACCAATCTTCATTTAACTACAGGTCAAATGGGCATGACTTATACCTTGCTCGCTGCAGGAGGAGTCGCCGGGATCCTTGCGGTTATATATCTCGACCGTCATTTCAGGCGCGGCCGCCTGATTCCGTTGCTGCTGATGGCCGGAACCTGCGGATTTGTACTGGCCGGTCTCAATGCCTCCTGGCTGGCGCCGGGAATCGGCTTCGGCCTGGTCGCTGCCTGCAACACCTCCTGGTCCGTCTTGTCCGCTTCCATCCGCCAGGAGCATGTTCCGCCCGAGCTGCTCGGCAGAGTGCTGAGCTTCTCCAGAGTCGTCACCCGCACAGCTATGCCGGCCGGTGCATTACTCGGCGGCTGGATGAGCGGTGCATTGGCCCCCGGTGCAGTATTTCTGCTGGGCGCCGCCGCCAAGCTGATCGAGGTGATTATTGCTGTTGCCTCGCCAATCCGCAGGCTGTGAGAGTGGCTTATGCCAATACCTTAAGCACATCCTCAATCTTCCGCTGATGGGACAGGACACCATAATTCATCCAGGCCATGAAATCAACCTCGTACACACAGCGGTTACGCACAGCGGGCAGGCTTCTCCATAGCTGTGTATCGAGCAGCTCCCGGCTTTCACCTTCCTGCTTGTCAAACGTTATAAACAGATGATCTGCGGTCAGCTCAGACAATTCTTCACGGCTCAGATTTACACGCTTTTGTCCCCGGGTAAGCCTGCTGACGAATCCATGCCGCTGGAGCCCCAGATCCTCATGCAGAACGCTTGCTGAATATCCCAGCTCATCACAGCCATACAGAGCAACTCCATAAGCGGAAATCCGCAGTAATGCTACCGTCTGTCCCCGGATGCTGCGGCTGAGCATCCGCTTGGCCTGCCGGGCCTGCTGCTCATATTGGCTGATGACCTCCTGCACCCGTTCCGTTCTGCCGAAGACAGCAGCTGCGGAGCGGAGTGTTGCCCGCCAGTCCTCCTGATGGAACGGAAGCCGGAGCAGCGGGGCCACCTGGCGGCATTCCCCCAGCTGCCAGCGCTGAAAGCCGTCATCCAGCATAATCAGCTCGGGCATATACCGGGAGAGTCCTTGCCAGTCTCCGCTCGAAATATCGAAGGAAGGAACCTGATCAAGACCCAGATACTCCTGCTTCCCCCACTGGGCATGACAATATTGCACCACCGGAGTAATCCCCAATGCCAGCAGATAATCCTCCAGAAAAGGGGCAAATACGCGGACTCCCTCCTGATGAAGGCTCCTGTATTGGCCGGGAGTTACACCAACTGTTCCTTTGAAGCGGCGGTTGAAATAATACTCATTGCTGTAGCCGACAGCCAGTGCAACATCATGCAGGCGGTCCCTGGTCAGCAGCAGCTGCTGCTGTGCCCGTTCAATACGCAGTCCATTTAAGTGCTCCAAGGGAATCTGACCGGTAATCTCTCTAAAAAGCTGGGTATAACGCGCACGGCCAATCCCTGCAAGCTCAGCCAGCTGGTCGACAGATAAGGATTCATTGAAATGGTCCTCCATATAGCGGATCGAACGCTCCACCGCCTCATGATCATCCCTGGTCTTCATCGCCGGAGAATTCGCCCGCATAATCAGCAGCAGCAGTTCCTGAAAACGGGTCTGAGCCGCAAACCATTCAATATCCTCCCCACTCCTGCGGTTATGATAAATGGAATCCAGCAGCAGTACAGACTGCGAATAAGGTCTGCAGTTAATAAATCCCGGCCGGAGCATGCCATCTCCAGACTCCCTTTCCACTCCGTTAGGTTTGCTGTCTCCGGTATGAATAACCTCAAAGCCAATCCGGTAAAAGCTCAGTCCCCGCTCTCCGGCCCGGATTCTGTTTAGAGATCCGGCCTCTATCAGAAATCCGGCACCTTTCTCCAAGGGATATTGCCTATCATCCGCTTTGAGCCAGCCCTGCCCTTCCGAAACTATAATTAATGTATGTTCCTTGTACACATCTATCGGCTCATTTTCAGACGGGGACTGGGCAACGGTTTCTATGTTAATCAGGCCATAGAATAGCCTTCTTCCGGTATTTTCCTGAACTAGATCCGCCATTCCACCCCTCCTTATTGAGAATCATTATCACCAATTCAGTGTAAAACAAAAAAGAAGATCTATCAACTGTGCTGATAGACCTTCTTTTCACTTGCTTCATCAAAATCAGGTTATTTCACCATTACCTTAAGCAGATCCTCAAGCTTCATCGTATTTGCCGTGATTGCACCGGACTGCCAGTGGGAACGTTCCATTCTGTAGATGTTCCCGTTCTTCACCGCAGGCAGGTTCTTCCATAGAGGGCCATCGAGAATCTGAATCGCCTCCTGATTAGCCGCAGTATCCCAGTCTCCGTTGTCAGGGAATACAATGATGTGATCCGCTTCAAGCGCTGGTATCACTTCTTCGGAAATAATGGACTGATATTCCGTCATCTCAGCAGCCATCGGGACAGGAGTCAGACCGAATTGATCATAGAGCACACCGGTAAAGCGGTTTTTGACTCCAAAAAGAGCAAAGGTTTTGTCCGCGACATTAAGCCGGATTACAGCTACCTTGTCCTGACCAAGAGCCTGCTGCAGCTTGGCTTTACCCTCGGCTACCTTCTGGTCATACTCCGCAAGCACAGCCTCGCCCTTCTCCGGAATACCCAGCGCGTCGGCAATCGCTGTGAGCATTAGCCTTGAATCCTGCAGCACGCTCTCCGGCAGACGGTAGGTTGGCGCCACCAAGGAATATTGTTCATACTTAGCGGCATCTGCACCGCCATCGGTAATGATCAGATCGGGATTTTTGTCGAGCAACGCTTCCATACTGCCGCTGATATCGAATTCAGGCACGTCCAGATTCAGATAATCCTGCTTGCCCCAGCTTGGATGATACCACTGCACCACTGGAGTAACGCCAAGTGCCTTCAGATAATCTTCTACATAGATCCCCGCCACCCGCTTAGGATTAATGGGAATTTCTACATCTCCGAATTCTCCGGTAATCGTACGGGTCGCGCCTTCTTCTGAGGCATTATCGCTGCTCTCTGTAGGAGTTACACTAGCTGCTGCCTCTTCCGCAGCATTCCCTGTTTGGACAGCGTTGCCGCCATCTGCAGCCTTGTTAGCAGTCCCGCAAGCCGCCAAAGCGGACATTGCCAGCATAAGTACGATTGTCCAGATAAACTTCCGGCCCCGGTTTGTCATTTCTCTCTTCACTCCTATGTCTGTTTTCATTGATTATCATTCTCATGTAATCTTAATGACAATCGTAGCATGTCCTGATCAGCTTTCAATGCACTTTCTCTGCCAAAATCTTATACAAACTAAGCGTATTGAATTTAGCTGTAAGCGGGAACGACATTGCCGCCCTTTTGTATGGACGGTACCGTTTCAGTGAGAAATAGAAGGATAAGTGATCCTGTGGAACATATAAATTCTTGTAGTTATAAAAAAAATTGACCCCGCCATCAAGTGGCGGAGTCCATAGTTCATAAACATATATAGCACATACAAGCTGAGGATATCCTTAATATACCATCCGATTGTAAATGGAATGTGTGAGGTAATCCATGAAAATAATAAATATATCCGTGTTCACTATAATCCGCTATCCCCTGTCGCCAACGTATCTGTCACGTCCGGCCCCCATCCCTGCCGCGAACAAGAGCACGCTTGCCGCCGCCAGCAGTGCCAGCGGTGTGTTCCAGCTGTTCGTAGCATCATGCAGCAGACCGAACAGTGCGGGCCCCATCGCGGCCAGCAGATAACCGGCAGACTGGGCCATGCCCGACAGCTCACTGGCTTCCTGCGTAGTCCGGGTGCGCAGGCTGAAGAACATCATCGCCAGTCCAAAGGCAAATCCCCCGCCGATTCCAATGCATACCGCCCATACCGCCATCAGCTCCGTGCTGCCCAGCCAGATTCCAAGGATGCCAATGATAAACAGGATAGAAGTAATAACTACCAGCAGACGCTGGTTCTTCATCCGCCCGGCCCAGAGCGGTACAAAGAATGTAAACGGCAGCTGTGCCAGCTGCATTAGTGAGAGAATCCATCCCGCATGGCTGGAGGACATTCCCCGCTCCCCGAGAATAACCGCAAACCAGGCGATCAGGACATAGTAGAGCAACGACTGCAGCCCCATGAACAATGTAACCTGCCAGGCGAGCGGGGAGCGCCATACTCGCATAGCCGAAGACCGCACGTCGCCTGTGCCGCTTGGGCTAAGGCTCTTCATCTGCGGAATCCAGAGCAGGGTAGCCAGCGCAGAGATGATAAACCACAAAGCCAGGGTTCCCCTCCATCCAAGCCCCGCATGTGAGGCCAAAGGAACACTGATTCCTGAAGCAGCAGCTGCACATATATTCATCGAGACCGTGTAGATTCCGGTCATCAGGCCGATGCGGTGCGGGAATTTCCCCTTGATCAATCCAGGCAGCAGCACATTGCAGACGGCTATGGACAGGCCAATCATTGCCGTACCCGCAAACAAGGTGACAGTTCCGGAAGCTGAACGGACGAGTATTCCCATAGACAGCGTAAGCATAGCCAGCATCAGGATATTGGCAAGTCCAACTTTACGGGCAAGCCGTGGAGCGAACGGAGATAATAGCGCAAAGGCCAGTAACGGCAAGGTCGTGATCGCTCCAGCCAGGGTATTAGACAATCCCAGGTCATCTCGGATCGTCTCCAGCAGAGGTCCGACTGAAGTGAACGGGGCACGCAGCGCAGCTGCGACACAAATTATGCCGGTGATGAGCATCCACCGGCTGGCGGTATTTGAATCATGCACGGGCAAACCTGGCCCCGCTATGTTGCTTTTTTGACGGCTGAATTTCATGTTGTTCCTCCAAGGCCGCAGCAAAACACCCGTCAAGCCGGGGGCTTGTCAGGGAATAAAGCTGCTCTATGTAGTAGACTTTCAGATCCATGGCACTTGTCGCCATTATATCTCTTTACGCTGGAGGCTGCACAAATTTAAGTTAGTTCCGAGGGTTGACAATACGTCTAAACATCGTCCGCAGCAGGAATAACCGCCGGTCTCACGACCGGCGGCAGTACACTTAGGTGAAGCTAAATTATATCCAGAATGATTTAGTAATGATTACGAGCAGGATGAACAGAACCAGAATCGCGCCAGTGGAAGTGAAAACTCCGCCGTATCCCCCAACATTTTCGCTCATGTTAACTCCTCCTTTATACTTGAATACAGTTAAAATATGTGGAAAAAGCCTTTCGCGACTGGGTGAACCGGCAATAAATCAGATGAATTACATGTAATTTTAAACATCTTACCGTTGACAAATGATGTAACCCTCTTTAGTATCCTAAGAATAAGGTTCACTTGAGAATCAATCTCAATAACCAGATACATAACACACTACAGAAAAGAGTGAACAAGAGATGCTGCGTCGTTTTTTCTCCTATTACCGTCCTTATAAGAAGCTGTTTATCCTCGACTTCACCTGTGCGGTAGGTGCCGGTCTGCTGGAGCTTGCTTTTCCCGTAGCGGTCAATACATTCATTGATGATCTGCTGCCGGGTCAGGACTGGCCGCTCATTCTGATTGCCTGTGTCGTCTTGCTAGGAATTTACGCGCTGAATACGGCAATGAACTATGTTGTCACTTATTGGGGGCATATGCTGGGCATTAACATTGAGACCAATATGCGCAAAAAAATGTTCGATCATATCCAGAAGCTGTCCTTCCGCTTCTTCGATAATAACAAAACAGGTCATCTGCTCGGCAGAATTACCAATGACCTGAACGATATCGGCGAAGTGGCCCATCACGGGCCGGAGGATGTGTTCATCGCTGTCATGACACTGATCGGTGCATTTATTCTGATGGCGGATATCAATCTGCAGCTGGCTGTGATCACCTTCATCATCGTACCGGTTATGGCCTGGGTTATTATCCATTTCGGCCGCAATATGACGGAAACTTACCATCGTCTGTTCGGCAATGTAGGTAACTTTAATGCCCGGATTGAGGACAATGTGGGCGGAATTCGCGTGGTTCAGTCTTTTGCCAATGAAGAATATGAGAAAGAACTGTTCGCTGCAGACAACCAGAAGTTCCGCGAGACCAAGCTGATGGCTTATAAGCTGATGGCCAAAAGCTCGTCGGTCAGCTATATGATGACCCGTCTGATTACCATTGTCGTGATGGTCTGCGGTGCCTGGTTCTTCATCCAGGGAGAGCTTGAGATCGGGGAATTTGTTGCTTTCATCCTGCTGGCTAACGTCTTCTTCCGCCCGATCGAGAAAATCAACTCCGTCATCGAGAGCTATCCGAAGGGGATTGCCGGGTTCAAGCGTTATCTTGAAGTGATTGATACCGAGCCCGATATCGCGGACAAGCCGGATGCTGTAGAAGTAGGCTCACTCCGCGGGGATATCAGCTTCAGCAATGTTAGCTTCGGCTATGAAGCGGACCGTACAGTGCTGACAGATGTCAGCCTGAAGGTTAATGCAGGTGAGACCATCGCCTTCGTCGGACCTTCCGGTGCCGGCAAAACAACAATCTGCAGCCTGCTTCCCCGCTTCTATGATGTGACCGGCGGAGCCATCTCCATCGACGGGATCGATATCCGCGACATGAAGCTCAGCTCGCTGCGGAAGCAGATCGGGATCGTGCAGCAGGATGTATTCCTCTTCTCCGGCACGATCCGTGAGAATATCGCTTACGGTAAGCTGGATGCAGAGCTGCCGGAGATCTGGCAGGCCGCACGTCAGGCTCACCTGGAAGAGCTGATCAACAGCCTGCCGAACGGAATGGATACCGTTATCGGGGAACGCGGCGTCAAGCTGTCCGGCGGACAGAAGCAGCGCCTGGCGATCGCCCGCATGTTCCTCAAGAATCCGCCGATTCTGATTCTGGATGAAGCCACCTCGGCCCTCGATACCGAGACCGAAGCGGCGATTCAGCAGTCGCTGGCTGACCTGTCCGTGGGGCGCACAACGCTTGTCATCGCCCACCGCCTGACAACGATCAAGAATGCCGACCGGATTATCGTGGTCAGCGAGGACGGCATCTCCGAGGAAGGCCGCCATGAGGATCTGGTGGGCGCCGGAGGCACTTACAGCCGCCTGTATCAGGCGCAGTATAATGCTTAGGAGTACACATTAATAACCTTGCGAGATGCGCCTGCGGGCTGCACTTCGCAAGGTTTTTTTGCGTTCACGGGCCTCATTCCCGCAACCTCCCGTGAACAGTTTCGTCCATTAGTATAAGAAGCGCAACTGAAGAAAGGCGGGAGTCTTAGGATGAAACTAAAAATACTCATCGTGCTAACGGCTGTTATAGTTCTGTGCGGCTGCTCGGGCAATACTCGGATTAAGGGAGGCTCTGCCATTGATTGGGTGGATTTCCTAAAGTTAAATGGACATTCCTACACCGGATCTTGGGAAAATGTGATTAAGAACCCGGCTCAAGTCACCACGGAGACCATTGGTGAAGTGGACTTTAAAGTCGCAGATGTCGTTACTAATCCTCATTACCAGACGAAGGATGGCGATGCAGCCTTTTTGGAAAAAGGAACAAAACTATACCGCATTGAAGGCTTTAAGACAGACGAAGTTATTGCCGCTAAAGATGAAACACGCATCGGCGGATACCGCTTATATGTGGAGGATGATTACTCGAATAACCTCCAGCAGCGATATAACGACGTCATTAAACACAATATAGAGCGGGTTGAACTATATCATCAGGATGATGTGAAGCCTTACAAAACTCTAACCGAGGATGAAACCAAACGCTTCATTCACCTGCTGGAAAGCGGAAAAAACACCCAAAATCACAGCCCTCAGAATAAGAACGGTGATCCGGAATATTATCAGGTAGTCTTATATACCGGGCGACCGTTTGCCTTCTCCTTTTCTCTTGTTGATGATGGTGTGAATGTGTTCTTTTCGCCTTGGGATACCAGAATTGTCGGCGACGAAATCCGAAGTTTATTACAACCTTAGAAACGGCCTATAAAGTACAATCAACCAAACTGCAAGGTTACCTATGCCCCAGTTTGTTCGTTTAAAAGTGGCATCTGCCTCATCAGCGTTAAGTGTTCTAATCATCAGTCCTGCCCAGAAAACGGATCGCCAACTCTCTATAAAAGTCTATTGAATCCAGGTAGGCGTCTATATTCACCCATTCATCTGGCTGATGGGCGAGGCGGTGGTCGCCCGGTCCGTAGATCAGAACCGGGAGCCTGCCGTTATTATGCAGCACGGAGCCGTCCGTGTAATAGGGTACGCCTTGAATTGGAGTTACGTCTCTTGCCGCATAACCTTCTGCTTCTTCACCAGGGTCTCCCGCTTGGCCCTGCCTCCTCTGCTGCGCAGCAATTTCCAAAGCCGTAGTAATCAAACGCTGGCCGGGATCAGTATAGACCACACTCCGGTCCAGCAGCTGCTCCACCTGATAACGGTAGTCCGGATGAAGCCGCTGAATCTCCTGCAGCTTGTCCTCGATCTCCCGCAGCAGCGGACCATGCTCCAACGGCGGAACGGTGCGGATATCCACATCGATGGTGCAGGAATCCGGGACCACATTGGTCTGTACACCACCGGTAATCTTGTTTACAGACAAGCTGCTTGAACCAAGAACCGGATCAGTGGCCTGCCACTCCAGCGCATGGCGGTGCAGCAGCGGGATGATCTCCATCATGCCCTCCACCGCATTCAGGCCGAGCTGAGGCATGGAGCCGTGGGCGCTGCGCCCGAAGAGGGAAATGCGCAGCCAGAGAGCGCCTTTGTGGCCGACCGCCACCCGGCTGCCGGTTGGCTCGCCGATGACGAGGCCGTCCAGCTCCGGCAGGTCGTGCCTGTGCTGCTCGGCATACAGCCGTGCGCCGCAGCTGTCCACCTCTTCCCCGGCTGTCGCCAGGAAGAGCAGATCACCGGCCAGCCGGATGCCGTCCTGCTGCAGGGAAGCTGCGGCGAGCAGCATGGCGGCTAGGCCGCTTTTCATATCGGAGGTGCCCCGGCCGTACATCCGGCCCCCCTCAATCACAGCGCCATGCGGGGGATAGCTGCCTGCTGCTGCGCTCCAGGGACTGACCGTGTCGAGATGGCCGCAGAACATCAGCTTCCGGCTGCCGGAGCCGGCAATCACCGCCTCCAGGTTGCTCCGCCCCTGCTCCACAATCGTAATGCTGCTGGATATGCCCAGCTCCCGCAACACCTCCTGCAGCAGCACAGACAGCTTGTGCTCATTGCCGGGTGGATTACAGGTATCCACCTCAATCAGGCGCTGCAGAAATGGCACGGCATACTCGCGGCTTCTCACACTTTTCATAGTCCACCATCCTCCTTGGTTAGGTAGTTTCAGTTCAGTTTAGTTCAATTCAGTCCAGTTCATCCTAGTTCACCCTAGTTTCGGCCAAGTTTACAGCGCGCCTATCCAGGATCGTGCATATAACTTACGTTGAAATCTACGTGATTCTGAACCTTTTCGCAGCCGCAAAAGTCACTTTGTCCCGGAGCATACGTATCCCTCAGGACAAAACCTTGACGCCGTTAAACGTATCAGCTCCTTCCCATCTAACATTTTCCGGACTATCGGCTTCCCCCGCTAGCGGTGACACATTGTATTCGGTTTTTCGCATACATTTGGCCCGTTTACTCCATTCGTGGTGTATTCGGTTTTCCGCATACATCCGGCCCGTTTACTCCATTCGTGGCACATTGTGTTCGGTTTTTCACATACATTGTTCGCAGGCTCTCATACATCGCAAAAAAGCCGCCACCCCGCATAGTAACGGGTGTGACAGCTCTTGGAAACGGCTTATTTATTGGCGATATGGCACTTCAGCAGCTTGCCCTTCACGGTTGTCTCCTTCATCGCCTGCAGCACAAGCGATCCCTTGCCGTTCAGAATATCGACGTAGGTCACGTTGTCCTGGATCGTGATGATCCCGATGTCCGCCGCTGTGATGCCCTCAAGCTTGGCGATGGTGCCAACGAAATCGACCGCGCGGAGCTTCTTTTTCTTGCCGCCGTTGAAGTAGAGCTTCATGATGTCCTGGTTCATGACCTCGGTTTTGCCGGCTTTGCGGACCTGCTGCTTGCCCAGCTTCAGATCGAAGGCCGGTTTGGCGTAGGCCACGGCATCATCCGAAGGAGCTTTCATCTCCGGCAGGGTGAAGCCGATGTAACCTTCGATTTCCTTGACCCATTTGTGCTCGTTCGGCGTAACAAAGGTGATTGCTTTACCGCTTTTGCCTGCGCGGGCGGTCCGGCCGGTGCGGTGGACGTAGCTCTCTTTTTCCAGCGGGATATCGTAGTTAATGACATGGGTGATGTTCTCGATATCAATCCCTCTGGCTGCAACGTCGGTGGCGATCAGATAACGGAACTGGCCCCGCTTAAAAGCATTCATGACCTCAAAACGCTCGTCCTGCTCCATGCCGCCGTGGATTTTGTCCACCGGATATTCCAGATCCGCCATTCCGCGGAAGAGGGCATTCACCTGCTCCTGGGTGCGGCAAAAAATAATACAGCTATCCGGACTCTCCACCGTCAGCAGGTCGCTCAGCAGTCCAAACTTGGCAGCTTGTCTCACTTCAATCAGCGCATGCTCGATCGACGCCGTCGTAATTCCGCTGGCTTCGATCTCGATATCCACCGGCTCCGTCATGTACTTACGGCACAGATTCTTAATTACTTCCGGCAACGTCGCCGAGAACAGCATCGTTACACGTTCCTTAGGCAGCTGCTTGATAATCTTCTCAATCTGCTCAATGAAGCCCATGCTGAGCATTTCGTCCGCTTCATCAATCACCAGATATTTAATCCGGCTGAGATTCAGCGTTCCACGGTCAATATGATCGAACACACGGCCCGGCGTGCCAACGACCACATGCGTCTTCTGGGTAAGCTCAATCTTCTGCGGGGCAAACGGCTGCTTGCCGAACAGTGCTACCGCCTTGATCCGCTTGAAGCGCCCGATGTTCGTAATGTCTTCTCTCACCTGCTGGGCCAGTTCCCGGGTTGGTGTCAGCACCAGTGCCTGGGGTTTGTTCTCATTCCAATCCACCAGCTCACAGAGCGGAATGGCGAAGGCTGCGGTTTTGCCGCTGCCCGTCTGCGACTTTACGATCAGATCCTGCGCCTTCAGCGCTACCGGAATAACCTTCCGCTGCACCTCAGTAGGGTCTACGTATTTCAGAACCTCCAGCGCGCGGATAATCTCTTCATTTAGACCATAATCACTAAACTGTACTTGTACTTCACTCATATTGTATCCAACCTCTTCTATGCCGATTGTTCCGGTTCAAGCGGGGTCTCCCGCGTTCCATCCATCTTGCGCATTATTTCATTATAACACCTACTCCGCCCCTTGATTCCATTCCTTATGAAATTGCTCCAAAAAAATCAGCATAAACTGATGCCGCTCCTCCGCCAGCTGTTTGCCGTAAGAGGTGTTCATGAGGTCCTTCAGCTTCAGCAGCTTCTCATAAAAATGATTGACCGCCGTTCCCTTGGAATAGTTGCGGTATTCCTCTTTTAGCGATTCGTCCCTTGGCGGAATTTCCGGATCATAGACCGGACGGCCTTTGGCTCCTGAAAAGACCATTGTACGCGTAATCCCGATCGCCCCCAGCGCATCCAGACGGTCCGCATCCTGCACCACTTGTCCTTCAAGCGTGGACATGGGTGCGCCACCGCCGCCGCTGAACGACATCGTCCCGATGATCTCCATAATATGCTTACATGCCGCTTCATCTGGCAGATGTCCGGTTAACCAGTTATGCACTTTGAGCAGACCCGCTTCTTTGGAGGGATTCAGCTTCTCGTCGGCTACATCATGCAGCAGCGCGGCGATTGTGCAGATCACTACGTTGGCCCCTTCCATCCCTGCGATCAGCGCCGCTGTATTGCGCACGCGGTTCGTGTGAAACCAGTCATGGCCGGTGGTATCCTGGCCCAGTTGCTCTTTGGCGAAGTTCTCTGCTTCCGTGATAAGCTCTGTATGATTCATTATGATTGCTCCTTTGTGAAAATAGGGATATAAGTGTTGCACAGCTGTCCCTGATCCGCTATAATGTGCAGTAATTAAAAGCTGAAGGGATTGGATTCATATGAACTGCCTGTCCATCATACCGAATCAACTTCATCATCACAAGCAGCGTTAGCACACACCTGAATTCATTCAGGGAGGGCTAACGCATTTCGCGTTTGACCTCCCTGCGGCATATCGAAGCGCGCGGGACCACGGGGTCCGGCGCGTTTTTTATTTTACCGTAACTATAGAACAAGGGAGCTTCTAATGATGCAAAATATTAAAGGGACTTATGATTATTTCGGCCGCGAACAAGCCATACGCCAGAATGTCCGGATGACGCTCCAGGAGCTGTTCGAGCTGTACGGCTTCGAGTCGATGGATACCACGCTGCTGAACGAGCTGGAGCTGCTCACCTCCAAATACGCCGGGGGCGATGAGATTCTCCGCGAAATGTATCAGCTGGCTGATCAGGGCGGACGCAGGCTGGGGCTGCGGTACGATCTGACGATCCCTTTTGCCAAGGTGATTGCCATGAATCCGGGGATAGAATTCCCATATCGGCGTTATGAGATCGGTAAGGTGTTCCGGGATGGGCCGGTCAAAAAAGGGCGGCTGCGCGAATTCCTGCAATGTGACGCCGATGTGGTCGGCATTGCCGGCCCGCAGGCCGAAGCGGAGCTGATGCAGCTGGCAGCGGAGGTCTTCCGCAGACTGGAGATTCCAGTGGTGCTGAAGTGGAACAACCGCCGGTTCCTGGGCGAGATTCTGGGTGCGGTCGGCGTTCCGCCGGAGGAGCAGCTGTCCGTGATGCTGACGCTCGACAAGCTGGCCAAAATCGGCAGCGGCGGGGTGCTGGCAGAGCTGACGGACAAGCAGCTGACTGCTGACACGGTTCAGTGGATTGCCGAGCTGCTTACGCTTAACAATCCGGGGTTCGGGCAGCTGGTGGAAAGATATACGCTGGACGGGCAGCCCGGTGCGCTTGAAGTGCTCGCGCTGCAGCAGTTGATTGATGCGATTGGCCTAAGCACAGTGTGCGTCTTCGATCCTTTTCTCTCGCGCGGCCTCTCGTTCTATACCGGGACCGTCTATGAAATCTTCGACGCATCCGGCAGCTATACCTCAAGCCTGGGCGGCGGGGGCAGATATGATGCAATTATCGGGAAGCTTGTCGGACGCGACGATATAGAGTACCCTACGGTGGGTATCTCGTTTGGGATGGAGTCGATCATGGCATTGCTGGGCGAACGCCCGGCAGATACGGTGGACCGTTCAGGGGTCCTCATCATACCGATCGGCGGATATCTGCCGGAGGCTCTGGTTGCCGCCGCTGCGCTACGGGCTGCCGGCATCCGCACCAATGTAGACACCGGATCGCGCAAGCTCAAAAAAACGTTGGCCACAGCGAGTTCTAAAGGTATACGGTATGTGATTATGGTTGGTGAGAGCGAGGCGGCTGAGGGCAAGCTGCGGCTCAAGGATATGACGCTGGGGAGCGAGAGATTGGTTACGGTGGGGGAGGCGGTTGTGCGGATTGCCAGTTAGTTTCCCAGCATAACACCAATAGAGATTGTACACTAAGCATACGAGATGCTCTTGTACAATCTCTATATCTGTACGTTTACTTTTTTTGAACAGCTACCGGAATTCTAGTTCAACGCCCGTACAACCATTGAGACTGGTTCATAAAACACTGCTGCCGTAATAAAGCTATTGCTGCCAAAAATGTTTTTATAATAAATATCAAATGTATGAACACGATATATTTTGCATAGACCATATCGTTTGGTTTGATTTGTATTATTCTTGTCTGATATCGTTTTTGTTAATGTATAGGTTTGAGTGTATCCGTTTGAAACCCCGATCTGTAAGACCTCAGATGCTTTTAATGTAGCAGTTGCGGTGGCAGTTGCTGCAAATGAGTTACCTGCCGAAAAAGAAAATGATTGACCAGGTGTCGCATCCAGTGTGTCAACTGGATTACTGATATCTGTGTATTCATAAGAAATATCATTAGAAATATAATAACCTGCACTTGGGCTCCTGTCATCTTCGGGGACCTCTGATTCAGCATTGGCATGTCTTACAATATCGGAATACACATATACAGCTTCGTCATATGTGATTAACTGTTTATCAGCCGACAGTGTTCCATTATTTAGTATATTCTGAAAAAAGTTAACTGTAGCCGTGCTCTGAATGCTGGTTTGGGCACTTTTCGCTTCCGTTGCTGAAGCACTAACTATATTGGCACTGCTGAGTAGAAGACAAAAACTGGCGACAAGGGTGATACTTTTCACAAACTTTTTCACTATAATCCTCCTCGTTTTCTTAATATAATATTGTCGAAATTGCACCGGTCTGCGGGTTTAAGTAAAACTCCACATACATAGGATAATCCTTGCTGGTGCCGTCCTTAGTATTAACCAAAGTCCCACTCAGCCTAATTCCATAAGTCCGATTACCATCTAAAAAAGAGGCTGAGTAAATAGGGTTGTTATAACTATATCCAGATTTAGCATTTACCAATACCTTATCAATAGTGCTCCAGGTAAAGCGGTTTGTATAGGCATCAAAGTAATAATTTGCTTTCAACGTCACTTTGACATAGGCATCATCAGAATTCGTAACATCACTTAAAGATTGCGGAGTACGTTCATCGGGAAGCTCAATCGAAATTTCACTGTTCACAGCGTCAAACTGTGCTTCCACTGTAATGCCGTACGAATTATTATCCACAACATTTACTGGTGCTACTTCAGATGCAAACGCGCTGGTTGTCAAAGACAAGGATACAAACAAAGAAAGAACTGCGATCAACTTTTTCATAATTAACTCCTTCTTATTATAGAATTATTCACGAGCCTTACATTTAGTACGTCAAAATAAGAAAAAGGCGGCTCCCGCATGTTGCATCATCTCCTTTCCGGGTTGTATATGAACACTAAATTCCTTCAATAAAGAAAGTAATTCAGTGAATAACCTTCCAATTAATTTGATTCTCTTAAATAATTTGGTTCTGCATACAGAATATTGTTGGAATTATTTAGAGCAGTAATGGCTTTATCTGCTTCTTCCATGTTTGAAAGTTGAAGTACATAAGCATCAACAGAACTTAGGTAATCAATGAAATGAACTCCCGTGAGTAATTCTTCCTTTTCAAGCGTGTTTATGTACTCTTCCGCGTTAACTCCTGCAGCAAATTTGACAATAATTTGGTTTGTTTTCAGAGCTTCATCTGCCTTTTGCAGGTATGAGTCGATAGATGATTTAAGATTTTCCCCAAAAATATCACGCTTTTTATTCTCAAATCTGCGAGACTCCGTTCTGGGTTCTGCAGACATCATAGCCTTGAAAGCATTGACCATACCGCCACTGTGTACCTTATTTGAAAGTGAATCTACTAAAGTTACATTGTTCACATCTGTCACAATTTCCTTAACTTCAAGTGCTGTCAAGTAAGGTGCATTCCCCCAAACTAAACCGGATACCGCAGATACAACAGGAGCTGCCATTGAAGTTCCGCTATTATAAAGATATAACGAATTAGGAAAAGTGCTGATAATAGATTCACCCGGTGCAGCTATGTCGGTTGGTCCGCCATAATTAGAGAAAGCGGCTAAGTTCCCTTCCATATTTTGTGCAGCAACAACCAGTGAATTGTCATGATAATATGAGGCTGGATACTCCGGATAATCTGCCAGGTTACTCCCTGAATTCCCTGCTGCGATAACAAATAAAATATCATTAGCCTGGTACATTGCCTCCTGCTCAGTTACAGCCGGATTTGCTCCGCCAAAGCTGCAATTGATGATTCGGATGTCATTTGCTTTTGCATATTCTACCGCTTTGACAAAAGCAGCAATGGATCCGTTATACACACTGGTATCTGTCAGTCTGCTCCCAAGCACTTTAAGCGGTACTACTGAACCTTGCGAAGTAATACCTGCTATTCCCTGATTGTTGTTACTCTGAGCAGATATAATACCTGATACATGAGTACCATGACCCGCTCTGGCCGAAGAAGCAGAGGATTTCTCATTTTCTGGAAAGACATCCTTCATATCATGGGTAAAGTTATAAGCAAGGGACATATCCAACCGGTTAATTAAGTCCGGATGCTGATAATCAACCCCTGTGTCTGCCACACCAATAGTAATATTTGAACCTTTATAATTTTTCCATACTGGAATGATGTTAATATCTATTCCGTTCAGCGGGTTAAATAATGACCACTGCTCATTAAAGAACTCATCGTTAGGAGCAGGTAATTCTTCAATAGCTATTTCCAACTGATTGATAAATGCGCCTGGATGTATTGATGATACTTTTATAAAATAGTTTTTTTCTGCTAAACATGTATTAGCTAGCTTCAAAATATCTGAGCCTTCAACGGTTTCATTTTGCATAATGATTTTAGAACTGTGTGCGTCAAACAATGTTCCAGACAATCCACCTTCCCCTCGCACTGATATTTCATAACTGCCAGTCTGTTTGGGAATAAAAGAAAACCAGAGGTCCTCGCCAGAGTTCAAGGGGCCTCCTGTGTACAACATAGAAGATTCCAGTGTAATCGGATTCGAGATATCCACCTTTTGATACAAAGATTGACTCCCTGCAGAGTAAGAACTTACAGGTTGCGATACAAAAAGTAAGCATAGAGTCCATAAAGCAACAAAAGTTAAATACAATGCTTTCCTCATTTATTTCACCTCTGCCTATTTTCAATATCTTTCATTGCTTTTAGTTAATAATCGGCGTAATAGTACTGTACTGTACTCTCAGAAGTACCGTTTAGATAGGCTGTTGCATGAACTTCAATTCTATAGTTGTTGCCTTTAGCCACAGCCCATGTTTGAAACAAATTAAGATCGTTGCTATTGATGGAATTACTAAATGTCTTTAGTGTGGTCCATCCCCCATCTTTGTACTGCTGCAAGTTACAGACTATAGAGGTCTTGTCAGCTTGAAACGCAGTTAAATCTACATCCATCTCGGCGATACCACTACTGCTGATAAACAGCCTCAATGATACGTTGGTAATGATCTTAAATCTTTGAATCTGGTAATCCTGATCCAAATTACTCACAGTCGCATTGACTTCACCTGCATACATGTGCTGAGGAACCAGAAATAACATAAGCAGTGCAAAGAGTGCCATAAATCTATTTTTCATACAAATTCTACCTCTCCTCTCTTTTCTTCTCATATATAAAACTACAAACAAACACTATATCTTACACATTTTCCTAAAAAACATAAAAAACAGAAGAAGCTGTTGCTTCTTCTGTTTTTTATTATAGAAATAAATGTTTAGTTATGAATTTTAAGGCTTTCAGCCATTTTTCTTAATTCTTTTATATCTATTGAACCAACTAACTCAAACGAATAATTATGATTTTGCCATGACATAAAAATCTCGCCATTTTTTTCAACTGCGTAACCTTTCGTATGGCCAATAGTTATACTTGTAAAATTCGAGGTTTCATTATCTGCCACTGTTTTATCCCTTACATAGTTTTTCTGCTTAAAAACCAGCTTTTTATCTGTTTTATCTTGAAATATTATTTTAAAGGTACTTGAATTATTGGAACTACTTTCAAACCTGTAATTCAAGGGAATATAGTCCGGAAGATAGATATGATCCCACCCGTCTGGCAGTTTTTCAATTATTAGATCAGAATCCTCCTTAATAGCTTTCACTTCAACAAAATTAGGTTTCTCTGAGTAAAAAATATTATAAAAATCTATTTTAAATGCTTCTACATTATTTATAGACAATATGGTAATCAAGGAAAAAATCACTACCGCAACAGCAATAACTTTCAGATGCTTTGCCCATCTTTTTCTCACATGCCGAATCTTTTCTAATTGAATGTAAACATCTATTTTCCGTTCAAAACCATCAGAGAATTTGACATCACAACTTTTTTCAGTTTTTATTTTTAGCGCATCTGCTTCGTCGTATAAATATTCTGTTGCCGCATGTTCTATTATAAGATCAAAAAGTTCCTTTTTTAACTTTACGTTATCCATTTTTTAAACCCCGTTTCCCTAAAATATCAGCAAGGGCTTTTTTCGCACGATAAATTCTTACATCAACATTATTTATAGAGATACACAGAATCTCAGCGATCTCTTTACTGGAGTAACCATAAACGTACCGGAGCAGAAACGGTGCTTCTAATTCAACTTTTAATTTACTTATTGCTTCGACTATTTCCTTATATTGATGGTTAGATATAACTGCATCTTCCAAATTGAAATGTTCTTCTATATCCTCATCAATCTCTTGAAAAAATAACGTTTTATTTCTCTTTTCATTAGATAACATTGTAAGGGATATATTCTTAACAATGATCACCATGAAACCAATAGTTTCCTTCTCATTATTCTCATTTATTTTATCCAGATTCTTAAATATTCTAATAAAAGCTTCACTTGTAGCATCTTCGGCTAAGTTTTGCCTTTTTAGGATATCAAAAGCACACTTATATAATAGATATCTATATTTCGTATATAAATTTTCAAACTTCAATTTTTCTTTACTCTTAAAAGAGGGTAATACTTGAAACATAATATTAGCTCCTTATTAAGATTATCAAAAATAGATTATTATTAATAATTCTACATAATTTTAACAGCACTTAATATGATCTATGTACTAATATTTGGTATATCGTAATCAATCAAGACTTAGTTGCTATACAAAATTTCTAATAAACAAAAAGATGCCTCCCGTATGAGATTCCATATCCGAAAGCATCTTTCTCGTGTCTGTCATAATTTTCACCAGTACGCATTACGACTAAAGCCTATTTCCCCTCATTAATAGCCCGGATCAGCTCCAGCGGCAACTTCGGTACGCGGTCATACGTCAGCAGGCCGTTGATCTCCTGCTCCACATCCGTAAGCTGGGTGTAGCAGTAGCCCTGCACCACCCCGGAGAGCAGCAGCGGCTGTATCACCGCCCGCAGACGCGCGGCGAAGTCTTCGTCGTTCTCTGCGCCGGAGTAGCCCCAGCCGTCCCAGTCGCTTTTTTTGTAGGCGACGCCGCCGAATTCTGTGATGAGAATCGGCTGGTCCGCATACGGGAAGCCTTCTACTGCCAGCTTGCGGTTGCCCGGCAGGCCGCTGACGGCCTGCTCCACGGAGGAATAGCGCTGCTCAAGCACCTCGCGCCGCCACTCGTAATCGTGGATGTTGAACAGGTCTGTGGTGACCAGCTCCCAGCCGTCATTGGAGACAACCGGCCGCGTCCCGTCCAGCGACTTGGTTAGGTGGTACATCGCTTGGGCATGCTGCTGCTGCTGTTTGTCGGCAGCGATGTTCGGCACGCCCCAGCTCTCGTTGAGCGGAACCCAAACCACAATCGAAGGATGGTTGTAATCCCGTTCGATGCTCTCCTGCCATTCCTGGGTGAAGCGGCGGACATACTCTTCCGAGTATTCATAGGCATTAGCCGCTTCGCCCCAGACAAGTAAGCCCAGCTGGTCACACCAGTACAGGTAACGCGGGTCCTCCAGCTTCTGGTGCTTGCGCGCACCGTTGAAGCCCAGCTCCTTGGTCAGCTCGACATCGCGGCGGATCGCCTCATCACTGGGCGGTGTCAGGTTGCCGTCCGGGAAATACCCCTGATCCAGCACCAGCTTCATGAAATAAGGGCGGTTGTTGAGGCAGAGTCTGCCGCTTTCGACCGAGATTTTGCGCATACCGAAATAACTGGTTACCTTATCCAGCACCTTCCCGCCATCCAGCAGGGTAAAAGTGACATCATAGAGATTCGGCTGCTCCGGCGACCACCAGTGCCCGTGCCCATGGTCATTGAAATCACTGAGGGTAATGCTCCGGGACTCTTCCGGGCTGCGCACAGAGTATACGTCACTTGAAATCGGCTGGCCTTCAAACGTGATCTCCACCTGAAGTTTCAGGGAATCACTGTTCAGCTCTCCATTACTGGTCAGCGCACCTTTAATGAAGGAGCGGATTTCGATACTTTTGTGGTCAATATCCGGCGTCAGCTTAACTTTGCCGAGATAGACGGAGGATACCGCCTCCATCCACACGGTCTGCCAGATGCCCGTTGTGCGGGTATAGAAAATGCTGGCTGAATCGCTCTTCCAATATTGCTTGCCCCGGGGCAGAGTTACGTCCTTGCTGTAATCCACAGCTTTGACCACCAGAATATTAGGCTGGCCTGCTGGCGCCAGTGCGGCGCTAATCCCGGCATGGAACGGCGTATGCCCGCCCTCATGCTTCGCCACCAGGATCCCGTTGAGCCAGACGGAGGCTTCGTAATCCACAGCGCCGAAATGCAGCAGAATCTCTTGGTCTACAAAACTCTCCGGAATCTCCAGCTCCCGCCGGTACCAGACGATGTCATGAAATCCGGGATCACCGATTCCGCTCAGGCTACTCTGAAAAGCAAACGGAACCTGTATCCGCTGAGCCAGCGGTTTATTTCCCAGATGCCACTGCTCCCGGCTGCCTACATTGTCATCGTCAAAAGTAAACTCCCACTCCCCGTTCAAATTCACCCAATTATCGCGTACAAATTGCGGACGCGGATATTCCGCACGTTGCTGATTCGTCATTATTTCATCCGCCAGTTTCCCGTGTGATTAGATTTCATGCGATCCGGTCTTGCTGTAGTCCTTATCAGTCCTTACTGTCACTCCCGGCCATCCATAGAAGCCGCCTGCGCCTTGCGTATACTATCCCTGTATTCTTTAGGCGAAAAACCGCTGCAGTTTTTGAACACGCGGTTGAAGTGGCGCACATTGCCAAAGCCCGTCTCCTCAGCGATCCTGCTGATTTTCTCATCTGTGAAGGCCAGCTTCTTGCGCGCTTCTTCCATCCGGATATGGGTCAGGAATTCGATAAAGGTGACGCCTGTTCTTTGTTTGAATAGATTGCTGAAATACGCCGGGTTCAAATACACCTCATCCGCCACTTCCTTAAGGCTTAGCGGATGATCATAATGCTGCGAAATGTAGCGCTGGGCGGCAGCAACTGGATCGAGATCCTTCACCTCTCTGGACTTCGCAATGCAGCCGGTCAGGGTGAGCAGCAGCCCCCGGCATTTCTCGGCCAGCTCCTGCCGCGAAGAGAGGCTGCATACATCGAACAGCACCTTGCGGATATCCTTCGATCCCAGCCACGATTCCGTAACCTCAAGCTCTTCGGACAGCTCGTAATAGTACAGCAGCAGCTTACAGATTTGCTGATGAATACTCTCCGGTGAATCTGCCTTACTGCACAGCTCTTCAATCATATGTTCAACAATCGGGCCGATGCTGGCCACTCTTCCTCCGGTAATCGACTTCTCCAGCATCTCCCATGACCATTTCAAAGGTCCGCTTCCGGAATGGGGGCGCTCTGTCATTTTGGCATAATCGAGCAGCTTATCACCGCCTTCGATCAGCCGGTACAAGAGGGCGATTCCGGCTTCACTATAAGCTTTCGGAATACCCGGCAGTCCTTCCGCCGGATTACTGACCCCGATGGTTACCGTCAGGTTGGACAAAGAGCGGATCTGCCTGCGGATCAGGTCGCCCAGAGCTCCCGGTGCCGATAAGGAATGCTCCGGCTCAGCTATATTCAGCAAAGCCACCACCTCGGTATCCGACAGCACGAAGCTTAAACCTGTCGCATGGCGGTCAATCATTTCCTGGACAACCTGCTGGATATACAGGAGGAACAGGGAGGCATCGCCCCGCTGATAACGCTCCTTCTCCACCGAATGCTTATCCAGCTTAATCACCATGCAGAGAAAGTAAGGATGGCCGAAGGCGAAGCCCATCTCCCGCAGCAGCTGCAGGTCGCTATCTTCTGTTTTGCCTTTCAGCAGACTCTCGATCAGATGACCGGCCACATGCCGCTTCAGTACAGGCTGGACCTGCCATGGTTCATCCTTGCGCACCGGAAGCGCCTTGCGCTCGGCCAGTTCCCGCCCCAGTCTCTCCAGCACACGGCTCAGCTCCTGGCGTTCGACCGGCTTCATCAGATAATCCTTCGCCCCCTGGCGCATCGACTGCTGCACATAGGCGAACTCGTCATAGCCGCTGACCACGACGGTCATCAGATCCTTGAACCTTCCCCCGGCCATCTGCTGCAGCTGAATCCCGTCCATCCGCGGCATGCGGATATCCGTGAGCAGCACTTCCGGCGACAGCTCGGCCAGCTTGTCAAGCGCATCATAGCCGTCAATGGCTTCACCAACCACCTCCCAGTTACCCTCCAGGCTGGTGATCATTTTGCGCAGACCTTTGCGGAAGACAGACTCATCGTCAACAATCAGTATTTTAGGCAACTCCGTCATCCTCCCTTGCTCTGCCCTGATGGGTAATAACCGGCAGCCTCAGCACTGCCTTGAAGCCCTGATACGGCATACTCTCCAGCGAAAGACCATATTCATCGCCATAATGCAGCACAATCCGGCGGTGAACATTCAGCAGACCGTTGCCTGAGCGTCCGCCCAGCTCCTTCGTATTCAGCAGATGCAGCCGAAGCGCCTCAAGCGCCTCCGCATTCATGCCGATGCCATCATCCTCGATAGTGATTCTAAGCACCTGACTGCTGCTGTCCGCGGTCAGCGAAATACGGCCCCGGCCCACCCCTTTGTCCAGTGCATGATTGATTGCATTCTCCACCAGCGGCTGGATCATCAGCGGAATGACCTCACAGTCCAGCAGCGAAGGTTCAATGGTCATCGTGAAGTGAATGCGTTCTTCATAGCGCATCTGCTGGATTGCCATATATCCGCCGACATGGTCCAGCTCATCCTGAAGCGTCACATGCTCCGTGCGCCCGCTGAGGCTGTAGCGCAGCAGCTTGCTGAGATTGTTGGACATCGTAATAATCTCCGGACTGCCCTCAAGCTCGGCGTACATGCTGATGGAACCCAGTGTATTGTACAGAAAATGCGGATTGATCTTGCTCTGCAGCGCGGCAATCTGCGCATCCTTCTCCCGGATCTCCGTCTCATAGAGCAGATATCCCAGTTCGCTAAGCTTGGCGAGCATGCCGTTGAACGAATGGCCCAGCATTCCTACCTCGTCCGTACCGCTCACCGGAAAAGCCCTGCTGAGGTCTCCGCGCTCGACACTGCGCATCAGCCGGCTCAGCTTGCGCAGCGGTTGGGTGATCCGGTAGGCGATAAACACATACAGCAGCAGGGCCAGACCTACACAGATGATGCCAATAAGAATAATGTAGGTGCGTAGAACCTCGGTATCTTTCATCAGACTGGAGACCGGTACAACACCCACCGTGGTCCAGCCTGTCACTTCAGAAGTTACGTGGGCCATCAGCAGCCCTTCGCCCTCCGACTTCACATGACTTACCCCTTCACCCGAATGTTCAGGAGACAGGGAAGGCGCTGCCTGCGGCAGTCCATGATCCTTGCCGATGACCAGGTTGCCGGAATCATCCGTAATGTACAGCAGTTCTTTGGCATCCAGCTTTACTTTGGACAGAATCTCACTAATGAACTTGGGGTCCACATCAATGACGATGTACCCGAGGGTCACCCCGTCATCGAAGCTGCGCAGCTCCCGCACAATGGAGAAGGCCTGATACACATTTCCGCCGCTTGAGCTTAAGTCATGTGTGGCAACATACACTGGCTGCCCGTAGTGACCCTTGAACTTGTTCAGCCAGCTGACATTTTCATCGAGCTTATAGGTCGTCACATACTGGCTCTCCGGCATGACCACATACGAAGCTCCGCCCGTACCATACAGAGAGACACCTAGTATATCTACCCGGCCGTTCAAAAACACCTGAGTGACGAAGCTGTTCAGTCCGCTAATCTCATCCAATGTCAGCGGTTCACCGGAGATACGTTTGGTAGCCAGATACTCGGTTACTTTCGGATACTGATAGGGCATCACGGTCAGCCGGTTCAGCTCATTCATATAGGTGTCGATATTCAGGGTAAGCTGCTTCAGCGTCTGAAGCTGATAATCGCCAACCTTGCGCTCCGTCGTTTCGGTGAAGCGTGCGAAGGCGAAATAGCCCATCAGCCCCAGCGGCAGCACAATGAATACCACATTGATAAGAATAAGCTTGCGCGCGAGCGCCAGATTCCTGAACCAGCCGCGAAATGATTTCAAC
This sequence comes from Paenibacillus sp. FSL R5-0912, assembly GCF_000758605.1. NCBI lineage: Bacteria > Bacillati > Bacillota > Bacilli > Caryophanales > Paenibacillaceae > Paenibacillus > Paenibacillus sp. FSL R5-0912. The sequence goes on along the minus strand of NZ_CP009282.1, from coordinate 2,742,115 downwards.
CGCATTCTCCCCTTTAATCCTTTTGCATTTATTTCTTCAGCTGAAGGTTAATGCTGTCCACCGCTTTTTGCAGAGCCTGCTCCGGGCTTTGCTCCTTGTAGATCATTTTCTCAAACTGCCGGATAATCTCTTCATTAATACTCCACTGCTTCACATTTCTCGGCCAGTAGGCTACGGAGTTGGCGGTATTGGCATAATCACTGCGGAACTTCAGTGCAGCATACGCTCCGCTCTCTACGACCTCCCGGGAACTCGGTACATGACCGGCTTCCGCCCACATCACTCCATGCTCCACCGCCCAGCGGGCAAAAATCATGGCAGCATTACGCTTCTCCGCACTCATCTCGCTTTTGGCCGGAATAGCCAGCGTATGCGAATCTCCCCAGACCGCCGGATGATCGTAGATGACCGGAACCGGCACGACGCCCAGCTCCAGGTTCTCATCCTTCTCAAAAGCGCCGGTTCCCCACACCCCCGTAATCAGCATAGCGGCCTCCCCGTCATAGAACAGCTTGAAGGCATCATTAATATCCGGCGGAATCAGCTCCTGCTGATACAGGCTATTCACGAACTCCAGAGCCTGAAGCGATTCCTTGTTGTTAAAGACCGCCTGCGTACCTTCGGGATTGTAAAAGACACCACCGCCCTGCATCTGATTGTACAGGCTCCACCACAGCCACACGGAATCAATACGTGTGCTGGGCAGAGCCAGCGGAGCAACACCGGGCGGCAACTCCGCCTTCAACTGCTGCAGGAACTCCGTAAACCCTCGCTCTCCCTTGCTGATCAACGGTTTGTCCCCGGCATCCAGCAGCCCAGCCTCTTTTAAATACTTCTTATTGTAATAGAGCACTAACGTATGCGTATCCAGGGGTATAGCATAATGGGCACCGCCGTAGACCGTGGACTCAGCGATTTTGGCATTGAACTGGCCCCAGTCCAGCCCGGTATCCGCAGCGAGTCCGTCAAGCGGCTCAATATAACCGTTCTGCACGAATTGCGGCAGATTGGTCGCGTGAATAATGGCTAAATCCGGTGCATTACCGGACAGAATCGCCGTGCGCAGCCGGGAATAATAATCATCCAGCCGGGAGTTGATCTGTTCGATCCGGATATCCCCGTGCTCCCGGTTGAACTGCTGCACCAGCTCGGTCATGAAAATGTTGTCTCCGCCGCTGAATGGAGTCCAATACTCCAGAGTTACCGGCTCAGCGGCAGCCTGGGGGGATTCCTCTGCCCCATCTGTACCGCAACCACCCAGCACCAGAAGCATAGCCAGCAGCAGAATTGAAAGCGTAATCAGTTTGTTCCGTTTGAGTCCGCTATAGCGACCCGTATCTCTCATATGGTTAAGCCCCCGTCTTGCTTGCATTCTATGAATCTTCCGGCTCATTCACTCTTCTGCCATATATCCATATAATCTATACCGAAGCTGCCTTGTCTGTCAAAAAGAATGATTTCGTTCGCACCGCTCTGCAATTGCAGCTCCAGCTCCAGCTCCATGAAGGATAATTGGTTTCGTTCCTTAGATTCCAGGGTTGATACGATCGTAGAATCCCCGTTCACCGCCACCTCCAGCTTCGCGTCCGGTGAAGCATTAAGAACAGCTACGGAGACGGAGTAGGTCCCACTTCGCGGAACGTGAATATTGCTGAAACGCAGCGCGGCATCACTTCCGCTCAGGCTCGCCGCCGCTCCGCCAGAGGCATACGGGTTATCCTCCGCATCAGCATTCCCCTCCAGCGTCTGGGCTTCACCTTCATAACGCGGAATTTCAATGGCCTTCAGTTCAGCTGCACTTCCCTCCGGCAGCTCAAAGGCTAATGTATTCATCCCGGCTGTGAACGGTAAGCTCAGATAGGCGTATCCGGTCTGTCCCTCTTCGGAAGGCGGCAGCTGAAGCTTTGACGGTGTTCCAGCATTCACTGAGACTGCCGCCTCCGCCTGCGCTTCACCCGGATTCACATAATGCACCAGCAGCGGAGTATCGCTATCTACTGTGGACGGCAGGGACGGGAACTCCAGCCGGTTCCCGCTGCGGATGGCATTCTCAGCCTGGAATACTCCCATTCCAGCGGGAACCTTAAGTGCCGTGCTCAGCGCCAGCGGCTTCCCGAACACCGGCAGGCCGCCATCGTCCCAGCAGACCGGCTGGGCACGCGCTTTGCGGTTGTTCCAGCCGTCCGCTGCCCCTGTAGTTGCGTGGTAGACAATCCACTGTTCGCTGTCATCCGGCGACACCGTAAACGAGTTATGCCCCGGTCCGTACACTCCGGCGGCTTCATCCATCGCCAGCAGCGGCTGCTCCGCCTTGGTCCAGTCTGCCGCCTCCAGCGGATTGCCGCCGGGCTTCAAGGCCAGCAGGCCCAGACTGTAATACGGAGTCCAGCTGCCCGCGCCGGAATAGACAATGAAGACGCGGCCGTCATGATGAAGGACTGACTGGCCTTCATTAATGTACGGCGGGCCTCCGGCCTGCTCCCATGGGAGCAGCGGCTCGCTTAGCAGCACCCTCGGTCCGCTGATCGTCAGCGGATCACTCATTGGTGCAATATAGGTGTTCTGCGCAGCGTTCACATCGCCTTCCCAGCCGGACCAGACGAAATACAGCTCATCATCCACCTCCATCACCAGCCCGTCGATCGCCCATTTGTTGGTGTCGTCGGTTATTTGGCCCTTGAAGGTGTAATCGCCCAGCGGATCACCGCTGTCCCCCTGAAGCACATACATCCGGTGATTCTCATTCATTCCGTTATCCGCGGCAAAATAGATATACCAGCTGCCCCGGATATACTGGAGCTCGGGTGCCCAGAGATTCGCCGAGTAGGCGGTCTCCGCCGGCGGATACCATACCACCTTCCGCTCGGCCTGGCGGAAATCCATTGTGCGTGACTTCATCACCATAATATCCGTTCCGTTATGGGTAAAGGTCATGTAATAATATCCATCCTTGTAGATCATGCTCGGATCAGGAGTATCGATCTCGGCAAGTGTGTTCTTAAACGTCCCGCCATGCCCATTGTAGACCTCATCCGTCCTGCTATTATTGTGCTGCTGCACTAAATATGCACCTCCCGCCAGTATAAGTAACAGAACCGCCGCAAGGGAGTAGATTATTCTACGTGAGTTCTTACCTGTCCATGCCTTCCGCGGTTTCGCTGATTTCATTTCCATATGCTTCCCCCTATTACCCGTTATTTCACACCCGAGCTCGTTATGGCTTTTACAAAAGACTTCTGGCCTACAATGAAGATAATCAGCACCGGGAGCGCCGCGATAGTGGTCATAGCCATTAATTTGCCGTAACTCTGGGTGTAGCTTCCGGTGGCCATCATAGCAATACCTGCGGTGATCGTCCGCATCTCCGGCGAGGTGGTCGCATACAGCGGCCAGACAAAGTCATTATAGATTCCCATGAAGGTGAAAATCCCCAGCGTCATCATGATCGACACTGCGGAAGGCAGCAGGATCCTGGCATACAGATTCCATTTGTTCACCCCGTCGATCCGGGCCGCCTCTTCGATTTCTTTCGGGAAGGAGACAAAGAACTGATACAGCAGGAACACGCCGAACGCCCCGGCTGTAGCCGGCAGAATCAGCGCCTGATACGTGTTGATCAGCCCTAGTGTATTGAACTCAATGTACATCGGCAGAAAGGTCAGCACGCTGGGAATCATCAATGAGGCAATGAACATGGACAGCAGCGTACGGCGCAGCGGCAGATCCGGCAGCCGGGCCAGGGCAAACGCCGCCATCGAATCAATCTGCAGCACGATTGCTGTTCCCACAATCCCGACTGACAGGGAATTGATGATCCAGCGCAGAATCGGTGTATTCATCAGCTCCCCGCTCAGCCCCTGAACGAAATTATCAAGCGTGGGCTTCTGCGGGAAGAAGTTCATCCGCCCGGAGAGCGCTTCGAAGTCATTTTTAAACGCAGTGGACAGCATCCACACGAGCGGCAGCAGCACGAACAGTGCAATCAGAATGGCCAGCAGCAGCAGGCTGGTTTTTTTGGCTTTTCCCATTTATACCTTCTCCTTCCGGTTCGTAAGACGGAACTGTACGATGGACACCATCATGATCAGCAGCGCCATCAGAATCGCCATCGCGGAAGCTGAGCCGATATCCTTGCGCACGAATGCCTGGTCCAGCACATTGATCAGCAGCACCTTGGTGGTGTCTCCCGGCCCTCCGCGCGTCAGCAGAAACGGCTGGGCATAAATGTTGAAGGACGCGATCGTTGAGGTAATCATCACGAACAGCATCACCGGCCGGATCGAGGGCAGTGTAATTGACACGAACCTGCTCCAGGCGCCCGCCCCGTCAATAGCAGCCGCCTCGTAATAATCTTCAGGCACCTCATTGAGCGCATTCACAAAAATAATCATATTGAACCCGATCGTCCACCAGAGCGTCGTGAGCACCAGCGCAATCCATACCCAAGGCGTAGCGGTCAGCCACGGGATACCGGTCAGACCTAGCTTTTGCAATAGACTGTTAATGAATCCGGCATTGGTATCGAACATCATCAGCCAGATCACGGCCATAACCGAAGCCGACAAGGCATAAGGCAGGAAATAGAACGTCCGGAATAACCCCCGGAGCTTCGAAGGCAGCGCATTGACCAGCATCGCCATCCCCAGCCCCACCACGATCAGCAACGGAACGGAGTACAGTACAAACTGGAAGGTGGTCCACAGCCCGCGGAAGAAGATACTATTCTCATACGTCCCCGGGGTGAAAATCGTAATATAATTGCGCAGCCCCACAAAGGGATGCGCGGCAGACAGCAGCTCAAAGTCCTGCAGGCTGATCACAACACCATACAGGATCGGAAACAGCAGAAACAGTCCGAAGGCTGCAAGGTAGGGCAGGATGAACAGGAATGAGGTGAAGCGGGAAGTCCATGTGCTTTTCAAAAGGGGTTCCTCCATTTCTTCGTATAGGGAAAAGCGGGAAGCGATCCGCGCTCCCCGCTTTTGCTTACCGAAATGATCACATCATCATAAGTGCTATTTCATCGCCTGACGGGATTTGGCAACTGCATCATCCATCGCCTGCTGCGGTGACTTTTTGCCGAGAATGGCATTGCTCAGCTCGCTCCATACCGGCTCGACGATGGTGCCCCAGTTCAGTACATTCGGTGCAAACTGTACAGAGGAGAAACTCTGGGATACTGTGCTTTGGAATTCCATCGCCTTAAATTCAGCACTGTCCATGACTGTCTTGGAGGCTACCGCCTGACCGGATTCAGCCCAATCCAGGGAGTTGCCGGAAACATATTTGAGGAAATCGCCAATGCCGGCCAGTGTATTGCTGTCGGTCACTGCTTTGGGAACCACGAAGCCATGCGAACCTGCATAAATAGCCTGCTTTGCTTTGCCGATCTGCGGCATAACGGCTACGCCATAATTGAGTCCGGCTTCATCAAACTGCGATTTCATCCATGGTCCGTTGAACTGAATCGCATTCTTGCCCTGCAGGAACAGCGTATTCTCGCCGTCCTGCTGAACATTGGCCGGGGAGATGCCCTTGTCGACCATATCGCGCAGCCACTGCACCATTTCTACCGCTTCCGGGGAATTGTAAGCTACGTCTGTTCCGTTCCACAGCTCTCCGCCATTCTGCCAGACAAGCGACGGGAAGATGAACTGCTGCGGCCATAGGGTAGGTACTACATATCCGTAGACTCCCTTGGATTTATCCGTCAGCTTCTCTACGGCGGCGTCGAATTCGGCACGGTTCGTTGGCGGTGCGGTAATTCCCGCTTTTTCAAACAGATCCTTGTTGTAGTACATGACTACCGGATGAATGTCGAGCGGAATGGTGTACAGCTTGCTGTCGATGGTGGCGTATTTCACCGGGGCTTCGGCAAAATCAGCAGAATTAATTCCGGCTGTTGCCGCCAGCTCATCCACCGACTGCAGCTGATCCTTGCTCTGGTAGGTCGGCACCTGATCCACGTGCATAATCATCAGGTCCGGCCGTTCCTTGCCGGTGCTGAGCGCTACATCCAGCTGCTTGTAATACTCACCATTGGGCTGGATCACGAAATTCACTTTGTATTTATCCTGAGAGCTGTTGTATTTATCTACGATTTTCTTCATGAACGGGCCATCCGAGCCGGAGAACGGTGACCAGAACAGAAGCTCTGTCTTCTTGCCGCTGCCGCTGCCTTCTCCCTGCGTCTCCTTGCCGCTGTTGCCGGCGTTTGCGCTGTTGTTCTTCGCATTGTTCCCGCCGCAGGCGGTTACTACCATTGCCAGCATCATAACCATAAGTAATATTGACGTTACTTTTTGCATGGATCGTTTCATCTGTGTACTCCCCTTTTACCCGGTAATTCAAAGCTGGCTGCGCTTTGATGTCTTTATGTTACCGCCCCAACGGAGATCAAAAAATGTCCTTAGACTAGGAACAATGGACATATTTACAGATTGGCGGGTATGCTGCGGGGTCTAACGTATGACTTCAACGCTCAGGGGGTCCGAATCCAACGGCGGCTCCCGGCGGAACAAAACAAAAGTTCAATTAACGCAACTTGCTCTTTCCGGTCATTTAAAGGGATTTCCTCCACCCTATTCCCACGCTGCGACACATTGTATTCGGTTTTTCGCTTACATTTGGCCCGGTCACCTTCGCGGTGACACATTGTATTCGGTTTTTCGCATACATTGGGCTCGGTTACCTTCGCGATGACACATTGTATTCGGTTTTTCGCTTACATTGGGCTCGGTTACCTTCGCGGTGACACATTGTATTCGGTTTTTCGCTTACATTGGGCTCGGTTACCTTCGCGATGACACATTGTATTCGGTTTTTCGCTTACATTGGGCTCGTTTACCTTCGCAGTGACACATTGTATTACAGCTCATTTCCTCCATGACTCACTGCGGGAGTCTCATCAATACATCGCATAATTTCCCAGCATAATTTTTGGGCTTATTTTCCTGAAATACACAATAAACGACTGATCGGATACCTCCCGGCACATCAAAAAAGCTGCCCCACCGGCATTATCACCGGGGAACAGCTGATATTGGAGAAGCAGACCGCAAAGGGCTCTGCTATTTATTAAGTACAACTGGACGCTGCCCTCACTCTATCACGTAGGGTTCGATACGACTGAACAAAAAACGCTCACCCTGCAAATATTCTCTCAGGTAAGCCAGGGCATACGGCTGTTCTTCCCGCAGACCGGGGATTTCATCCGGATTAGAAATGTGATGGCTGTAATTGCCTATCATGATCATAACGAAGAAGCATTCCAGCTTCCGTTCATAATCCGGCTCCAGCTCCCGGACACTTCTATAGCCCTGGATCAGGCTGCCGCGCTGCCCCGGGGAGAGCTCCAGCAGTGCGGCGGCCATATCATAGAGGAAATATCCGTAGCCGCAGCGGCCGAAATCGATCGCACGCGGCTGGCCTTGGTCAAAAACAATATTTCCGCTATGCAAATCGCCGTGAATCAAGCCGTAGCTGCTGGCGTCAGGCTGCATGGCTTCGAGATCTGCCCGTATCTTCGCGGCAGCAGCCTGATAGAGCTTCCATTGTTCCTCCGTTACCATTACCGCGTGATGCGCCTCCAGCTTGCTCCACTCCAGCTCGAAGCTGTCTGCTCCCCATACCGGACGGGTGAAGCCGGCAGACGGAACGAACGGTGTACTCGCTACGTGCATACCGGCCAGCATTTCCCCCATCCGGAAGATAAGATCATCCGGCAGATTGCCCTCTACAGGCGCCCCTTCCACCCAGTGCATCACCGTTGCCCAAGCAAGCCGCCGCTCTTCGCTTCCAGTCTCCAGGATATAGCCGCCGCTGGAACTGGCCAATCCTTGCGGGACCACAAAGCCCGCTGTCTGATTGAGATACCGGGTCCATTCCAGCTCCGACAGGATCTCCTCCCGGCTGAAGCGGTCACCATGAATCCGCAGCAGAAAGCTGCCGGCAGCTGCAGTCTCCACCCGGAATGTAAAATTGTCTGATAAGCCGATAAGCTCAATCCTGTTCCATTCCAGATCATACTCTGCCAATGCCCTGAGTGCTATATTCCTGCCCGATCTCCAGAGATCCCGCGATGGATCACCCGCACTGCTGCTGCATAAATTATGTCCCGTCATCTTCCTGCCTCCCGCATACATCTGTCTATATAATTATAGGGGTGACTCAATGGATGAACATAGATAATAAACAGCTGCAATTCATTTTTTGCACAAAAAAAAAGAAAGAGCCCTGTTCGACTCCTTCTCTCATCTCAATATAAGTGCTGCTCATAGCTGCTTGCTTCCATAGACAATCTTCTTGATGCTGTCACCCGACAGACAAAATTGCTCGGCAAGCTCGGTTACGCTTAAGCCCCTGGCATAATGGTCACGAATGGACTGGTTCCGGGCCGTCAGATAGGTTCTGCCGCCTGAGTTCTCCCCCCACCGTTTCCGTTGCCCCTCGGGCTTGGGGATGTAGAGCATCCCGCCTTGCATATATTTCTGTACTTCCTGCAGCAGCTGCTGCGGTAATACCAGATCTGCATTTACATATTTCATATAGCTCCGCTCCTTTAAAGTAGTGAACTTGTAAAGGCAGCAAAGTCTATAGAACAGACCATTTTATCCGGCGGATCGTTGCAGCGGAGACTTGCTATCAGCTCTACACAACAACCACTGCCATGTCGTCCATAGACTTTGCGTAGAGCTGAGCATTAATCTTCTCATGAATCGTCCTCCTTCCATTATCTGACTTGGATTATAAATAATATAGCATACTGAAACTGCGATTTCCCGCTAAAAGTTCCATTTCTAAATAAACAACTTGAGGTGCTTCGGTCAGCCGTTGAATAGCTGAAGGGACACCTCTAGGGGGATTAATCCGTTTTTGTTTTGAGATATTCATCTAAATACTTCTGGTGAAAGCCATCTGTAGGATGTAGTCCTAGAATTTCATACTCCCAAATTGTACGCTGTTGTGAGGGGGAATACAAAACAGCGCCATAATTATAATCAATAGTGAACTACACACCACCTAAGAGGTGGGTGTTTCTTGGTCAATAGAGCTACTGCTCCAAGTTTACCCAAGCTTATAGGCTAGTTCCTAACCCGCTAAGGGCCATTTACATGGCTAGTTGTAGAAGATTCAATGCCGCATTCCGGTCTCTGTCATGCTCCGTATGACAGGCAGGACAGGACCACTCCCGTACGGCCAGGTTCTTGACTTCTGCATTTTTGTAGCCACAGCAGGAACACAATTGACTGCTTGCAAAGTGTTTGGGAGCAATGATTAATTCTCTGCCGTACCATTTCGCTTTGTAGGTCAGCATGTCTCTGAACAGGCTCCAAGACACTTCGGATATGGCTTTGGCTAACTTATGATTCTGCATCATGTTCTTTACACGCAAGTCCTCCATCACGATCACTTGGTTTTCGTTTATCATTTGGGTGGACGTTTTGTGCAAAAAGTCTTTCCGTTGATTCGCTATTTTTTCATGCAGTCTGGCGACCTTCAGCCTTGCCTTATACCGGTTACGGCTCCCTTTCTTCTTTCGTGACAAGTCCTTTTGCAGCTTGGCTAATCGTTGTTCAGACTTCCGCAAGTACTTCGGATTCGGTATGATTTCGCCATGTGAAGGAATCGCAAAGTCTTTCAACCCCAGATCCACACCGATCTTCGTCTCGAGTGGGGGCAATGGGATGATATCCGTTTCCACCAATACGGAAGCGTAATATTTTCCCGTGGGTGTTTTGGAAATGGTGCATGATTTAATACGTCCCTCGAATGGACGGTGCAGCTTGATTTTGATTTTCGTTTTTAGTTTGGGGATTTTGATCCTTCCCTCTGTAATGGCAATGGTTCCCTTCTGGTTATTGGTTGTGAAGCTATGGCTATTCTTCTTCTTGCTCTTGAATTTTGGAAATCCCGCGTTCGGTTCACGGAAGAAATTCTGATACGCCTTCTCTAAGTGAAGCTGGGCATTGGCTAAGGCTAGACTATCCACTTCTTTCAGCCAGGCAAAATCCTTTTTGTATGGCGCAGGTGTCGTTTGGAGCATCGTTTCCGTTTGCTTGTAATGTTCAAGCTTATCTGCAAGCATTCGATTGTAGATGAAGCGAACAGCGCCGAATACTTTAGTGAAGTACTGCTCTTGCTCATAGGTGGGATGGATTCGATACTTATAAGCCTTTAACACCTGCCCACCTCATTTCTGACCTTGAGATTCGATGTACTTCCGGATGACTTCAATCGGCGCACCGCCAATCGTCAGTAGACAATAACTTCTGGACCAGAAATATTCCTTCCACAGCTGTTGACGAATTACAGGAAATTCTTTCTTAATTAGACGGGAGGATGCACTCTTATAAGCGTTCAGAAATTTAGAAATATCGCTATTGGGGTGAGCTTTCATTAGAATGTGAACATGATCCTTGTCATGCTTCCATTCCTGCAGGGTGATATTGTAATTAGGCTGAATAGACTCAAATATCTCTTGTAACCGATTCGAAATGTCATCGTCTATTACTTTTCTGCGGTACTTCACGACTAGCACAAGATGATAATGAAGAGAGAATACTGAATGATTATTTGTGTCTAATTCCACGGATATCACAACCTATTTCATAATACTACTGAATGGTTTTATTGTAATATTTTAGGTTTTATTTGTCTATGAGAAAGACCGCTGACATTCATCCCGCCACTTAGAGAAGTGGGGGAATTCTGACAGCTAACTATTAAATTTGCCTGATTGACTTAAATACATAGTTAAATTTGTCCATTGTTGAGGATTGTTTTTGCTAAATTCCGCATTAAGATCAACAAAGTACTTTTCTAATTCACTACACAAACGGTCATAAATGCGCTCATCTACCCCATATATTTCAGGAATATTATGACCAAATATCAACTCGTTCCGGGTGGTAGAATTGTAATAAAAATAGACTATTCTTGAACCCGGCAATACCTCAGCATAGAGATAAACTTTGTCCCACTCATCAGGAATTATTCCTATGAGCTTATTGCCTATCAGCTGATATAATTCTTCAATCTTTCCCACAGCTACCTTAGCCTCCACTCCAAAATCAACGCTACAACCCAGTTTTCACCATAATTCACCATTTGCGGAGTCTTGAGAATGTGGAAGGGGTGAGCCTGAATTCCAGACAAAAAAAGGGACCCCGCCAGCGTCCGGCGGGGTCTAAGTTATATTAAAGGGGGGTTATGTGTTTAATATATACCCCGAAGCTTAAAATCAGATGAAGCGCGGGTAAAAATCTGCTGAAACCGGCTTAGATTTTGAACTTCTCTACCAGGACCTGCATCTCCTTGGCGCTCTGCGTATTCTCATCAGCCATGGTAGCCTCATGGAAGGTTTTCTCCACAATATCCGCCGTCTTCTCGGCGATATCCTGAACACCAATTGCACCCTCGTTCACGGTAGCCGCCACTTCATTGACGGCGATGGCGATGCTGGACACCGTTTCGTTCAGATGGTCCGCTGCCTCCTCGAACTGGTTCATCAGCTCATTAATCGTTGAAGCATCGCTGTTATACTGCTGGCTGACCTCAGTCAGCCGCTCATAATCGCCCAGTACATTCTGATCAATGAACGTCAGCATGGCTTCAGAATGTTCAATCATCTGCTCTACGGAGTTGTAGACATTCTTGACAACGCCCTGGATGCCAGCCGCAGTCTCTGACGACTTCTCGGCCAGCTTACGGATTTCACCCGCTACAACGGCGAATCCGCGGCCGGCATCGCCCGCCCGTGCAGCTTCAATCGCCGCATTGAGCGCCAGCAGATTGGTCTGGCTTGTAATGGAGAGAATCGTATCCGCCAGCACATTGATCTCGTTGATGGCACCCGATTGCTCAATAGCTTTCTGCATCTCACCACGGACCGAGCCGTAGATCTGTTTGGCATTCTCGGTGGATGTGACCGCATCATGCTGAAGCGCCAATGCACGCTCCGTAATTTGCCCGGATACACCGGAGCCTTCTTTTACCCGGGTGGAGATCATTCTGACATTATTCTCGATCTCATGAATGGCCGCTGTCATCTCCTGGGTAGATGCCGCCGTTTCTTCCATTCCTGCGGACAACTGCTCCGTAGTGGCTGAATTATCATGCGCATTCTCCCTGACGTCAATGGACAGCTTCTCCAGCGTCTCCGCATTATCCAGCACTTTCGAGGAAATCGAGATCAGGCTTCCGGCCATCTCACGCAGAACGGCGCGGGTATGGAACATTGCCTTGGCAATGGTACCTGTCTCATCTTTATTTTTAGTTAAATATTCATACTGGTTGTCATACTTCAAATCCAGCTGCGCGGTGCGGTTAATCAGCTGGGTAAGCTTGATAATCGGTGAGGAGATACGGGTAGCTACAGTAACCCCAATTAACAGCGTAAGCAGCAGGCTTCCCAGTCCTAGCAATAAAATGTAGTTGGTCATTTCATCCACAGGCAGCATGATCTCCTCCAGATCTCCAGTCAGTACCAGGGTCCAGTGAGTCTCCGGAAGAACGGTGAAAGCCGCTTTTTTCTCAGCGCCCTCATACGTGTACTGCACCGTTCCATCCGGTACGGTCTCGCCCACCTTCACACGCTCCACAACAGCTTTAATTGATTCATTCTCAATCACTGAACCAATCTTTGTTTCATCCGGATGGTAGAGGATATTGCCAGTTTCGTCCACCAGATAGGCATAGGATGAAGGCGCATTGGTCACCTTGGCATCGGCTAAATATTTAATAATACTGTTCGCATTAACCGCCGAAGCGACGAAACCGATCATCTTGCCCCCGCTCTTCACAGGATGGACAAAGGCTAATACGTAGGCTCCGGTAGATTTAGATTTCAAGGTCTCACTGACGACAGCTTCACCTGTCTTGAATACATTCTTCGTGTAGTTTCTTTCGCTGAAATCGGTGCCGACCAGCTTGGTGTCACTGTCAGCTACCGCAATTCCCTTCATATCAGCCACAAACATATGCTCCAGGTTGCCAGCATCTTTGACTAAGCCCTGAAGCTTCACATTCACTTCATTCTGCAGTGCATCCCCGGTAGTAAGTTCGCCGTTTCCGGCCTGAAGCAGCAGCTGTTGGATCTCGCTTTCACCTGCAACGAGCTGCATGCTCCGCTTCTCTTTATCGATCATTGCCGCAATCGTCTGCGCTTTGTTGGTGTTCACCTGTGCCATAGAAGCTTCAGTCAGATTCAAGATAGTGCCAGTGGACTTGGTGTACGTAAAAATCCCCATTAATGCTGTAGAAATTAGTGTAACGACAATCATCATAACCGATAGCTTCATACGAATCTTCATAGTTTTCTACACCCTTCCGCCTCTATCTAATCCACTAGTACCTGAATAGCTAAAAACCGTAACATTTATTACAATTACTATCGGATTTTCCACAGAAATAATTAATATTTCTAGACGAATTTTCGGAAATAATATCGCATTTTGTCGAATAATAGTGAAATATAACTATTTTTATTTATATTCAGCCTGAAAAACCCGCAATTCCCCAGCCGCAGGCAGCGGCACTCAATATAGGGGGAAATGCGGGATTGCCGGGATACTCTATAACGAAATGCGGCTCTCTGCCGGTGTGGCTATAGGTCCTCCTGAAGTAGGAGCTTCCGCCTGCAGCAGACGTTTGGCCCGGCTGCGGATGAACATGCCGGAGCAGGCAGCCAGAATCTGCTGAAACAGCATGCCGGAAATCACGGGCAGGGCGACGGCTGGCGGAAAGTATTTCACTGCCAGTACCGCACCTGCACTCAGATTGCGCATACCGGAGTTGAACTGAACGGCGACGGTATTCTCATAATCCCAGCGGAAGCTTCGTGAGACTACAGCACCGATAATATAGCCCAATACGACAGTTACGAAAGTAACGGCAATAATTAGGATCAGCTTGCCATCCGGATGCTTCAGATAACGGGCAATGCTGGCGCCATTGATCGACACAACGATGAACAGGCCAACTTTGACAAACGGTGCAAGCGGCGGGCCGCAGACTGCAGTAACCTTGCCTTTACTGAACTGATTGAGCAGCATCCCCGCTACGGATGGCAGCACCACCATATAGAGCAGCCCCCGCATCATCTCCCCGATCTCAATCTGCACGCTCGCCCCCATCAGCAGATACAGCGTGCCGGGTACTACCAGCGGCGAGAGCAGTGTATCGATCAGGATCAGCGCCAGCGTAAGAGCAACATTCCCGCCATGCATCGACACCCAGACCACACTGACCACACCGGTCGGAATGGCAAACAGCAGCACATACCCTGTAACTGTATACGGATCTCCCGGGAAAAAGGCCATGGCTGCCAGCCAGCCGATCAGCGGCATCACCACATGCAGAATAATCAGCAGGATGATCAGCTTTTGCGGTTTAGCCAACACTGCCAGCAAGTCACGGAAATTAGATTTCAGACTGCCGATCAGCGTCATACAAGCAAAGATCCACGGCACCAGCCAGGTAAACGGCAGCAGCGCCGCCTCATTAAGCACACCAACGACAATGGCTGCCGGAGTGAGCAGCGGCATTATTTTCTCAAGCACCACATTGGAAGATATCAGTCCGCGTCTTATTGCACCAAGCATGTTATATCCCTTTATGTATGGCTGGCCACACATTCCTTATCTGCAGATTTCTTGGTCTTAGTTACTACCTCTAATGAAATCATAACAGAACCAAGCCGCCCGGAAGAGTGGAAAATTGCCAATTTGCAGAATATCCTATGCCATGCTGTTGGCGATCCCCACTACAATCTAGGACAGAATCAATATTACATTCCCACACAGCAGCAGCTTCTTGGGAGCCGTGAATCCTTTCTACTCCCCATCCTTAAGTCCCCAGGCATTGCTGATGATCAGCGACAATCCGTTGAAGGCAAGCCAGCCCACGACAGAGCCTAGCGACCGAGTAATGCGGTTGCCTTGGCGTAGACACCGAGTGCCAGGAACCAGACTGCAGCGGTTAACAGCGCCTTGCCGTAGGCCGGGCCTGCACCTTGGGCGAAATAATCCTTATAGGTCCGGTTCTTGAGTAGCAGGATAAAAGCATACACGAAGTTGGCGATGAAGCCGCCGGACAGCGTAATTACCCAGGAAATAAGATTGGCGCTAATTCTGACTGTTCCATCGGCAACAGCTATATCTGCCGCCTGACTCGCATAGGAGAAGCCGATATTCATCGCAGCAGAGCCTAGTCCGGCAGCTGAAGCGATAATCAGGCTCATGATGAAATCCTCCCAGTTCATATGTGACCAGCAAAAAGACAGGACCACAGCGGTTGGGCTGCAATCCTGCCTGATATAATGCACAATAATAAGTTCCGCTCATAATCTCTTCTGCTGCAGCGTCCGGACTATACCCCTTGCGGGAAAAGCGCATCCAGCGCCGGGCAAGGCCGCTTCTCCAGATACTTTTCGAGCGGTGCAGGCATATTGCTGTACAGATCCTTCAGCGAGGTGCCGCTGTAAATATTGCCGATAATAACCGGGTGGCATAGCTCAGAGATCAGAATATCGCCATTGCCGTGCAGGTGAAGCTGCTTCATGCCCTCAATGCAGTGCGGGAAGTAGACACCCGGCTGTTCCTCGAAGCCCATGGCCTCCATGAACCGGTCCATACATGTGAAATAGAGTGTGGTATCCGCCGGTTTACGGGCAATCAGCTCGTTCACGGCATTCTTCAGCTGTTCCCGGGCCGCGATCGCTTTCCAGCCGGTATGCCCCATAATAATGCTGTTCTGGATCTCATGCGTTCTTACGCCCATGGAATAGACATGATCGCTGATCTCGCGCATATTGTCCTGCGTTTCGTTGAACAGCAGCGTTTCCAGTACCACATTCACATTTGTTTTGGCGAACATCGTGATGTTCTCTCTGATTTTGGTATAAACGCTTGTGTGGATATTGTAATAAGCAGAGAATGCTTCGGCAGTAGTGAAATTGAAGGAAATATGTATCGTAGTCAGGCCTGCATCCACCAGCTGCCCGATCCGCTCTTCATTCAGCAGGCTGCCGTTAGAGTTCAGCTGGGTCTGAATCCCGCGAGAGGTGCAGTAAGCCACAATATCCACGCAATCCTGGAACTTCAGCGTCACCTCACCGCCCGAGAGGCGCACACGCTTCAGATTCGGCAGCTCCTCCAGAATGCGAATAACCTCCTTGCCGTTAATGCTCTGTCCATCATTTCTATTGTAAGCGCAGCAGTAATCGCAGCGGAAATTGCAGTTCGAGGTAACCCCGACTTCCAGCCCTTCCAGCTCATAAGTCATCGGTTTATCCAGTTCCAGTGCTTTGTATTTCGTACTCATGCTCTATAGTCCTCCTATATTTAGAACCGTCAATTTAAAGGTCAACCTTTAAAATTATACAGGTTCCCCCGTCAGCTTAATGTGACATTTGATATCGCCAGCCCGAATATACAAGATACTGCATAATAAACAGAAACCTGAGGAGGACTCAAATAAGGAACCCCATACATTCATATGTTCATCAAATAGACTGCCGTGTGGTCAGTATCACCATACGGCAGTCTCCCTTCAGCCAGATTTATTTATAGCTACCATTGCATGAATACTAGCAGCACATTCTACAATTCTACCGATTCTCCCATTCTGCTGAACACCGGCTGGCCAATGAGACCCAGTCGCCAGATGGCAATTCCTTTGAGACCGTAACGCTTGGCCAGGCCAATCTTCGCGTTAACGGAGGAATCATTCTCGCTGAATACTGAAATGCCGAGAATTAGCTTGTCTTTGCTGACCTGCTGCAGGGCAAGCCGGATACCTTCATCCACTTTATCCATCGGCTCCGGCCCCTTCTCGCCCTCGTAGGCGTAGGCCATAATGACCAGATCGTCAGCGAGCGAAGCAAGCGTTTTGTAATCATAGCCTTTGTAGGAGCTGTTGAGCGGATGCAGAATCACCGTCAGCTTCAGACTGGCAGCGCGTGCGGCCACGGAGAGATTTTTGACAAAAGCATTATACTGGCTCTGCACAAGCGCCTTATCTCCGGTCAAGCCCAGTCCTTCCAGATCCAGTCCGATGCCCTGAAATCCCTTCTGCGAGGCCAGGTCCACGATGCTGGCGATGGTCTGCTGCTGCAGCTGCGGGTCCGTCAGATTCTTGCTCAGTTCCAGAGCAGAGTCACTAGAGTAGACCATCAGATACGGGGCTGTACCTCCCGCTGCTGCATTCTGGACAATGGATTCCGGCGTCACCTCTCCTGCTGCCTCAGGCCACCAGAAATCCTTACCGGTTGTGGTGAATTGTCCGGCCGGGTCAATCCGGCTCCAGCCGAAGGCTACTGCATCAAAGCTTGGAATCAGCGACACTTCGCTGTAGGCCTTCTGCGCGTAGAATCCCAAGGTATACAAATCCCGCTTGGGAGATGTAATCGATACGGTCTTGGCCGCCTGATTCCAGGAAGCAACCGCCCCAAACTGCTGGCTGAAGAACTTGAGCGGAATCATCGTTGTCCCGCGGATATTCTGTGGCGCTACGTCGAGCTTCACTACGGTCCCGTTCACAGAAGCGTTTTTGCTACCCAGGGTTAGGATAACTTTTGCCGGAGCTGCTTCAGCAGCAGACTTCTGCGTCGCGGTAATCTGGCGGGCCGCCTGATTCCATTCCACCTCAATGCCCAACGCCTCAGAGATCGCACGGAAGGGTACCATTGTCGTTCCGCTCATGACTACAGGTTCTACCGGAAAAGGCAGCGGATATCCGTCCAGCAGAATGCTGACACCGCCTGGTGCCGCCTGTGCAGCACTTCCAGGAAGTGCTGTGTAGCTCCCCAGTGAGATCGCTGCGCATAATACTATTTTAGCAAGATGCTTCATTAATTAATTCCCCATTCTCTTATAGATAGATTATGAATCTCTCAATCTTACATCCCCTACCATTTTACCAAACCAGGTAATTATAGCAAATTAAGAGATTGTAACTATTGGGAGATTCATATGTCTGCTAGCTATAAAAGACGGGTAGCTGAAGCTGAATTCGGTTCCTCCATTCACATAAACGCGCTCAAAAAGACACCAACCGCCCGTTCAGCCTCTACATCCACCGCCACTTCGATGAAATGTCCGACCTTGGGCTGCGGCCGCAAATCTGCCACGACCATACCGGAGGTGAATTCTCCCTGGTGCTCCACACGGACCTTCATCCGGCGCGTAGTCACCAGATCTGGCTGCACTGCGGCCATCAGGGCCAGCGGATCATGCAGCGGCGCACTGTTGATCAGATAATTGGCTTCCCGGTAAAACTTGAAATAGTATTCGAGTGACTCCTCCATGAAGTCTATGATGGACTTGTTCTCTTCGCGCCCATGGCGCTTCAACAGCTCAAGATGCTCTGATGTGATCCGTGTCTGCAGTGTAACATCCAGCCCGATCATCAGCACAGGCAGGCCAGAGGTGAATACACGGTCAGCTGCTTCGGGGTCGCCCCACAGATTCGCTTCGGCCACCGGAGTCACATTGCCCGGCTTAAAGACCGTGCCGCCCATGACCACTACCTTCTTCAGCTTGGAGGTCAATTGCGGGTCCAAATCCAGCGCGAGCGACAGATTGGTCAACCGTCCGAGCGTTACCAGTACAATCTCACCCGGGTTCTCATCCGCCATCCGCGCTATGAACTCCGCCGCTGTCTCCTGCACCGGCACTTGCCCGGAAGGGGGAAGCTCAACGCCGCCAATCCCATTCTCCCCATGCACATGGGTTGAGAAGCCTGTCAGTTCGCGCACCAGTGCCTTGGACGCTCCAAGCGCTACCGGGATGTCGTATCCGGGATCTGCGAGTGTAAGCAGCCGCAAGGTATTATCCGCCGCCTGCTTCACATCAATATTGCCAAACACCGTCGTTATCCCCTCAACCACCACTTCCGGTGTGCGTAGGGCATATAGAATAGCCAAAGCATCGTCTATTCCTGTATCACAATCAATAACCATCCGGGTTGTATTGCTGCTACTCATCTCTATCTCTCCCACTCTCTATATATACTTACTCTATCAGCCGTACTGCCCATCTTAACACGGCTCTGCACTCTGCTCAATAAGTGGTTGTGGTTGATGCGCATGCCGGGAAGGGTCAGCAATGGAGTGTTCACCGCGAGGTTGGTGGGACACCATCTACCTTCTCAGACAGCAGTATAACAAGAAATCCGCTACCTCTAAGGGCGCGGATTTCTTGATCGCTGTAAATGTTTTAATATAGCTTCTAATTTACGGTACGCTACCTTTATTGCTGAACATATGGAGCAGCAGCCTGAGTGAACCGCTCCAGCGCTTCGGCAAGAATGGAACGCGGACAGGCCAGATTAATACGCAGATGGCCTTGGCCTTCCGTTCCGAAGACAGAGCCTTCATTAAAAGCCACCTTGGCCTCACGGTACATCAGCTTCTTAAGTCCGTCCGCATCCAGCCCCAGGGCCCGGCAATCGATCCACAGCAGATAGGTGGCTTCAGGCTTCATCGGCTTCACCTGCGGCAGATGCTCTGCGAGGTAGCTGATGGCATACCCGGCATTGCCGCTGACATGCTGCACCAGCTCATCCAGCCATTCTCCGCCTTCATTGTAAGCCGCCTCAACCGCCTCCGGCGTGAAGAATGCCGACATATGCAGGCTGAGTGCCTTGAGCTTATAGTCAAATTTACGTTTCAGCTCCGGGTTCGAGGTTACGATATACGAGGTTTGCAGGCCCGGCAGATTGAAGGTCTTGGTCGCAGCCAGTGTAGTCAGTGTAATATCCGACAGCTCCGGTGACAGGGAAGCAAACGGGATATGCTTGTAACCCGGCATCGCCATATCGCAGTGAATCTCATCCGAAATTACCGTCACACCATACCGCAGGCACAGCTCCCCAAGACGCAGCAGCTCTTCCCGCTCCCACACTCTGCCGCCAGGATTATGCGGACTGCACAGCAGCAGCAGCTTGGCGCCGCCGGCCATCAGCTCTTCTAGCTGGATATAATCCATAACATAATGGCCTTCTTCGAGCTTCAGCGGGTTGATCGCCACCTTGCGGTCATTCATCCGGATCACATCATAGAAAGGATAGTAGACCGGCGACTGCAGAATCACCTGATCTCCCGGCTGGCTGAACAGCTCTACGGACAGGCTGAGCGAGGTCACAATTCCCGGGGAATCGGTAATCCATTCCTTCTGAATCTCCCAGTTATGACGGCTGCGGTACCACCCGGCAATCGCCTCCTTGTAGGAGTCACTCGTCACACTATAGCCGTACACCCCTTCCTGTACACGGCGCAGAATCGCTTCCTTCACGGCAGGAGGGCTCTCAAAGTCCATATCCGCGACCCAAAGCGGAAGAATCTCCTTGTCTCCGAACAGCTTCTCGGACTGGTCCCATTTGTATGAGCGGGTATTGCGGCGGTCAATGATACGGTTAAAATCGTACTTCAACTAAAATCACCCCATCCTTTCTGCTTGTCCGTTTATTGTAACATGGAGAGAGTCTTCCGGCATCCTGATTCAGTCTGGCGCTTCAGCTTCCCTTATGCAGCCGCTCGAGTGACTGGCCCAGCCGGACCTCCTCCAGCGGCTTCAGCATATAATCCACAATGTCTTGGTCGAAGGCCCATAGGGCATGCTGTTTGCTCTCGGTGACAATCACAATTTGAATATCAGGCAGCTTCTTTTTTACCCGTTCGGCTACAATTATTCCTTGCTGGCCGGGCAGCTGAAGATCCAGAAACAGCACATCCGGCTGCAGCAGAACAATTTTGTCCACGACGTTCTCGGGATAGGCTGACATGCCAATTACATTCACTTTACCTGTATGCTGCAGCATGGAAGACAGCTTATAAAGATCCTTCTGGTTCATATCCAGCAGAAATGCCTTAATCACTCGGGTTCCTCCTCCTTCCGGACGGGTGAATTACGCAGTCTATCGGTACAGGCTTCTAAAAAAAGTGCTGTCCCCCGTTTGCTCCAAACGTCAGAGGACAGCCATTGTTATTCTTATTTTGCAGCCTTCATTGTTGTCTGAGCTGCTTCTGAAATGAACTCTACTTGAAGGTTGCCGGCAGCAGGCTGCGCAGATCCTCCATATTTACAACCAGATGAATGTTGTTCATGGTCCGCAGCGAACCGGAGATAATTCCGGCAAGCTGGCCATGCGTATCCAGCAGTGGTCCTCCGGACATCCCGCTTGCCACCTGGGCCGAAGTCAGAATCCGGCTTCTTCCATTGATCGCCGCAGCAGGCGTGTTGACAATCCCCTCGGTGATAATCGCTGTATTCTTAAGCGGATAGCCCAGTGCGAATACAGCTTCTCCATGCTTCAGGACGTCCTTACGCAGCGGAAGATAAGCATACGCATTGCCCTTCTGCTTCATAGCAGCAGGACTTGGCAATTCAAGAACAGCCACATCCTTAAGCTCATCGAATTTCGTGACTTTGATCGGACTGATAATACTACCATCCGCCATCACCCCTTCCATCCGCTCCGCACCTTTGACCACGTGATACGCCGTTGCCGCTGTTCCGGCCGGAGACAGGATAATTCCTGTCCCCGTGGAACTTGCGGTGCCGTCACTTTTGAGTACCCGCAGATAGAACATGGCTTCATTCGCAATTCCGTAGCTCTGTTCAGCGTTATACACACTTGGTGTATCGGCGCTCGTAGTGCCTGAATAGAAGAGCACTGCCGAGATCAATGAGAAGATCAGGCTTACGGCAAGCAGTTTTGATTTCATCCGCCAATCTCCTTCATAAAAGAATTACAAATTATTGCACAACCGACATGATATCTTTGTAAGCCCAGTGGGTTGCCTGAAGATCCTTGAAGCGTACTGCTGTTACAGTCAACTTCTTCGTACCGGCAATCCGGTTGATCAGCACTACAGCCTGAGCACGGGTAATCGGTGATCCCGGTTTAAATGTGCCGTCAGGGAAGCCTTGTACATAACCTGCTTTGGACAGGGCATTCACATAATTCTCTGACCAGTGGCCCTTCAGATCCGACTGCTTCGTAACTCCGGTATCTGTAACGTCCAGCTTCAGCACTGTAGTCATGATCTTGGAGAACTCGGCTCGCGTCAAGCCCTTCGCTCCGCCGAAGCCGCCGTCCGGATAACCTTCAATAATTCCTGCCGAAGCGAAGAATCCGGTCAAAGCCTCGTTGCCTGCACTTACATCATTGAACAGGTTTCCTACATTCACCTCTTCCATATCCAGCAGCGGAGCAAGGGATTGGATCAGCTCATATCTGGTAATGGCTGCATTTGGCATAAACAACCCATTCGGATAAGCAGCAATGTACTTAATTTCTCCAGCATTGCTCTTCAGGCTGTACTTGGCATTCTCCACCACATACTCGATGGTAGTGACAGTATCGTCCTTATCTGTGGTCGCTTTGATCGTCATGGTCTTGGTAATCAACAGCTCACCGGTGTATTTCATGCTGTTTAATGTCGGTGTGCTTCCGTCCGTTGTATAGTAGATCGTCTGCCCTTCTGGAGCTGTAAGCTTCAGCTTGCTGTTCTTGGTGATTTTGACTGGAGCTTCACTGTCTCCATTCACTGTCGATCCGCCTGCAATAGCCGTAATCACTGGGGTTGCTGGCTTAGGTGTTGGACTCGGAGCCGGAACAACAG
Organism: Paenibacillus sp. FSL R5-0912; assembly: GCF_000758605.1. NCBI lineage: Bacteria > Bacillati > Bacillota > Bacilli > Caryophanales > Paenibacillaceae > Paenibacillus > Paenibacillus sp. FSL R5-0912. Next base: position 2,719,488 of record NZ_CP009282.1, on the reverse strand, counting down.
GTCCAGGACCCCCGGAGCCTGGACCAGAACCAGGTCCAGGATTAGGTACTACAAGCGTCCAGGTCCAGGTTGCAGCCGGACTGTATTCCTTGCCTGGTACAATAGTGATAGCTTTAACCGTCGAAGTGCTCTTAAGAACGATAGCTCCGTTGTACAGCATTGATGCTTCGGTAGGATTCGTACCGTCCAGTGTATAGTAGATACTTCCTCCCTGCTCGCCTGTTGCAAGTTCCACCTTCACTTCACTGGTGAAATTCTTATCCTCAGATGTTGCAGTTGGTACAACTGCCGAGCCCGGGTATTGCAGTGCAGCCGCATTAACTGTAATGCTTCTGCTCTGTCCTCCGGCTGTTGCCTTCAGTACTGCACTGCCCCCCTGTTTCAAGCTTCCTGCAGCCCCGTTCACATCAGCCTTGGACGGATCTGCACTCCATACCAGGGCTCCGCTGCCGCTCAAGCTGAATCCCGAACCTACACGATTAATCAGATCCTGCGGGTTCAGTATTACAGCCGCAGAAGCAAGAGTTCCTTCGTCTGTTCCGTTAAAGGCCAGAAGTACCGGATAGAATGTGTTCTGTGCTGTCCAGATTCCGGCATCCAGACCAGCAGGTAGATTCTTGCGGGTCAGTTCTGTGCCAAGCAGCCCCATTGCACTACTGCTGTTGCCAGCTACTGCTTGACCAGCCAGATTGTAGAACGCAATATTATTCTTCAGCATTTGTCTGTTGAACAAGGATTGGCTGATGGTTGCATGATCTGACTTCTGTCCGGCAATCCCTCCGAAGAAGGCCTGCAGCGGAAGGATTTTGCCTTTCACTCCAGCTTTCACTTCTCCGGTATTCAGGGAAGAAGTAATCGCTCCGCTCTCCGCCAGACCGGCGATACCGCCTGCCCATGCTGTAGACATTCCTTCTGCGTAAATAGTCCCGGCAGAATAGCTGTTCTTGATCTCTCCCGCGTTCAGACCGCTGATTCCTCCGGCTATGGCCTGGGCTGAAGCCACATGAATATCACTATAGGACATCGATTCGGTAATTATGCCTTCCGCACTGTTCTCGCCGGCGATGCCGCCGGTTGCCAGTGTGGCAGTAACATCAATATTGCCTTTGGACACTGCCTGGTGAATCAATCCGGCGTTGCGTCCGGCAATTCCACCTTTACGGCCTTGTCCCGAAAGAGTAACTCCGTCATTAGCTGCCTTCTCAATGAGTCCTTGATTCACACCTGCAGCTCCGCCTGCTGTGGCACTGCCAGCTACAGAACCACTGACGTTAACCTTGCGAATTACTGCATCTGCGTAATTGATCCCTGCAGCAATCCCGGAATTCACTGCGCCGGAAATTTCCGCTCCGGTAAAGTTAACATTCAGAAGCTGACCGTGGTTTTCTTTAATGAATCCAGCTGTCTGCTGCTCTGAGGTATTCAGTGAAAGTCCGCTAATCGTATGGCCTTGACCGTCAAATACTCCCTTAAAGCTGTCGAAAGCGGTCCAAGTGCTTCCGGCAAGATTAATGTCCGCCCCAAGCAGGATGGTTATCAGCTCCGGTTTGTCGTCAGCTGTTCTATTGAACAGCTTGTAATAATTCAGACCTGTCTCGTTATAGAACATGACTGCACCCGAGAGCTGCAGCGGAGTCTGGACCGTGATTGTTCCGTCTGTCAGATCGTTCAGGAAGGAGGTATCATAATCCATAATCCATGTGCCTGAGCTGAGCGGATTAACCGCTGCTGAACTCACAGCGCCAGCTGCCGCACCTGCATTGTGGCCTATAGCCTTCAGTCCTGACGTCAGCGTACCTGTCGTATACGACGAACCGGAAATTTTGCCGTCCCGGAAGTTATAGCCGACCAGTGCGCCTGTAGAGACGTTATTGCCTGCTACATTAACGGAAATCTCCGGAACATTGGCATAGACGCCTGTCAGAGTCCCGTCATTATATCCGGCAAAGCCACCATTGTAAGAACGGGTCGAAGACTTCACTCCGACTGTAGAAATCTTGTTCTGCAATGCGTAAGAATTGCTGATGCTGCCGCTTCTCTCCACCGCTGCTGCGAAACCGCCGCTACGTGTGTCGAAGCCGGTATTGCTGATATCACCGGAAGCATAAGAGTCCGAAATCGAATAATGATCTACTGAACCTGCGAAGCCGCCGACATAAGAGCCTAATCTGCCGCTGACATTCTGCTTGCCTGCTGCATAGGATTTCTGAATTTGTCCTGCAAGCGTACCGTTATCACCCAGAAGTCCGGCAAAGCCGCCCGCATAGATGGTATTGTCCTGATTGGTATCAGTGATTTGTACCGGAATATCCGTATGGGTATACGTAATTTTTACAGTATCCCCCATACCGATTACCCCGCCGGCATGTGTCGCCGGTACAGATTGACCCAGTGTTAACGCTGTGCCAACCGTCAAAGCTTGTCCAGATCCGGCGATCACCTTGCTGTAATGAATTTCGCCGCCTGATCCCCAGCCGACCAGCCCGCCGGTATTATACACTCTGCTGGTATCCGCATGCAGACCGGTCTTCACGATGGTATCTACAATGATACCGCTGCTGTATCCAGCAACTCCGCCTGCATTCACCGTGTTGCCGCCGGTTACATTCAGCCCGGAAGCAACCTCTGAACTATAAATTGAGGCATTGTCGTTCTTGCCTGCCACACCGCCCACATAGAGATCAGCACTATTGTCTGCTCCAGTGACCGTTATCTTGCCGCTTTGAACTTTGGCAATGTAAATGCCGCTGTACAGCGGATAGGCTTTGCCGAAATCAAAGCCCTGGTCGATATCATCCGCAGAGACCATTCCGGCAATCCCGCCGACTACTGCATCGCCGTTCTTCGCTGCAACCTGAAGATCAGGTGATGCATCCGCATGGTACAGGATAGAATTCACACTCTCTCCCAGGATACCTCCGGCAGTGATGGCTTCACCTGCGGCCTGCAAAGAAGCATTGAACCGGACATCATGGATCGCCGTATGGACAGCCGATCCGGCAATCCCCCCGATAACAGCCTTCAGGCTGTCACCCGCAGTAGACAGCTTCACGCCTTCAACTGCTGCATGTTCAATGTCAAAGCTGTTTCCTGGGTCAATGGACCGGGCCAACATTCCGCCCAGCTTGCCTTCTTTAACGCCCACAACACCACCGGCAGTACCGTTGGCGGTCAACTGCACACCGCTTCCGAAGCCTGTCACTGTGATATTGCTGATGCTGTTTCCGGCATCCGATTGGCCGATGATGCCGCCGAGAATCGAGCCGAGTCCGCGTGCTTCAAGCGTTCCGTCAGCGAAGGACAGCGTAATATCCTTCGCCTGGCCCGAGGTGAATTGGCCAATGAGTCCGCCGACAGTGGATTCCATTCCCGTAGCCGAAACCCGGTAACGTGAATTCACTTCATGCTCAAGACCTGTTACATCACCCGTCTGGACTCCGATAAGCCCGCCGACAATCGCATGGTCAGCAGCGCTGCCTGTGCTTCCGTCTATATCCTTAATGGTATAAGTCCCGGTTGTGAAATCTGCTGTATTCTCACCGATTAATCCACCGGCAACGCCGTGGTCAGCAACCGTCTCAATCCGGCTTCCGCCGTCCAGCGTAAGGTGGAGTCCGGTGATACTGCCTGAGTTGCTGCCGATCATCCCCCCGACAATTCCGCCGCTGACCTTCACGCCGCCAAGCAGCTTAAGGTCCACATTGTTCACTGTACCCAGGTTCATCCCGGCAAGGACTCCGGTGTACTGGTTGCCCGCAACAGAGAGCGGCTCCAGATTGATATTCTGAACGATCGCCTTCGTACCAATGACTCCGAACAATCCGGAATGAGTGTACACCGGCTGCAAGGTTAAGCCATCGATCAAGTGATTGTTTCCTTCGAAGGTTCCTTCAAAAGGATTGATTACCTTGTTGCCGATCGGAACCCACTGCTTGGACTGGATATGGATCGGATTCATGATCGTCACCGTTCTGTCCGTGAAGTCGAATTTGTCCGCACCGGCAATCGTGCCGTTGACAATCGCTGCCAGACCGGCAAGCTCTGCTTCCGTAGTAATCTGGAAGCTGATAGCATCCTTATCCTTCATGTACCAGTTGATATTGGCATTGACATCATTACCGATATCACCACCGGTATTCGCTGCACGGTTTACTTCAGGATACTGGTAAACTGCGTTTAGCGAGCCGTATTTCCACGCGCCTTCAAAGTCCCAGCCTGACAAGCCAGGGAAGACCGTTCTATCCTTCAGCGTTTCGGAGAGGATCGTAGTCAGCCGCACATGCACATTCAGCCAGCGGTGATTGCCCTCTGCGAAATCTGGCAGGTCAGAGTTGATGTTGAGCGCTTCATCTTTAATGTAATAAGACTTGTAGAGCAGCTCTTTGCTTGCATTGTCATACCGTCCGGCGAAGCCGCCGGCATAAGCGCCCGAACCAGCAGTAACTTGCGCCGCCGAGTATACATTGTTCACTTTACCGTTAGTTATTCTGCCGATGAAGCCGCCAACGTAAGAATTGGCTTTGGCAGCTGCTACACTTTTGGCTACATAAGAGTTCTTGATGGTACCGCCGGAGTGTTCCCCGACCAGACCGCCGACATTCGTATATACACCGTTTGCCGTAACCTTGGAGGAGGTATAAGATTGCTCCACCGTACCGGCTGTGTTTCTGCCGATCAGCCCGCCCAGGTAGACCGATCCGCTTGCTGTTCCTGTTGCATTGCCTGTAACGTCGATATCTACATAGGAGCCGAGAACTGCCCCTGCATTCTCACCTACCAGTCCGCCACCCAGGGTGCCTACACCCTCGATGGTCAAGTTGGCATTGGAATACGTATAATAGAGAGTTCCTGTTGCCGTGTTCACCCCGGCCAAACCGCCGATGATAGAAGAATTGCCTCTGGAGATTACTGTGATCTTATCAGTAATGCTGTTATTGGCAATCAGAGTGCGGTTCTCACCGACCATCCCGCCCACGATTGAAGTAGGTGAAACAGCGGATACCGTACCGAGTGTACGCGTATTCTGAATCGTACTAACCGCTGTGGCCGGATTCAATACAGGATCAATCGTCTGGGCATCATTCAAGCCCACAATCCCCCCGATATAAGATGAAACCGCTCCGGCGTTAGCCTTCAGATTCAGAGCACTTATATAACTGTTCACAATAATCCCTGAAGAACTACCGTGATTGTACCCTGCAACCCCCCCGGCAGTAGCGCGTGGTGCATTAATCGTCAGATTTACCGTTGTACCTACCAGACGGTCAAGCTTGGAGGCATCATTGTAGCCGACAATACCGCCAATATAGGCATCTGTAGCGGCTGGCGCCACCAGAATCAACATATTTTCCAAATTCACTAGTTTGCTGTCACTGTAGATAACGCTGTTCTCAAGTGTGCCCGCCAAGCCGCCGACAGACGGTTTAGCTGCCTGCGCTTGAATGAACGCCTGCGCGTCATCCGCTGCGTTCACTTCCGGATTATTAATATCCGTAGTTTTCGCAGCCCCTACGATTGCTCCCGCTTTGGATTCCACGGCTGTCAGCGTAATCATCGGGTCATACCCGGGAACATTCAGCACAGCTGACTTCATTCCCGCCCGGTCAGCAGGAGCTGCCGGTCCTTCCGAATGTCCGGCAATCCCGCCGGCTTCAGCACGTACACCATTCGCCTCAATAGACAGCTGGGTAACTGTAGCATTAACCAGTTGACCGGTATTGAGACCGGTATTCCCGCCGAGCACGTTATCCGCACCCGTTGAAGTGATGACTACATTCTCCGCATGATTGAACGGAGCCGCTGCTGCCGAATGGTTCTCACCGAACATTCCGCCAGCTTTTACCGAAGCACCTGTAGCCTTGATTTCAGTACGGCTCGTGTGTCCGTTGAACTGGGCAGCCGAGTTATTCCCTGCGCCACCGCCGAAGCTGACCTTGTCGGCCTTCAGTTCAACCAGCAAATCCTGTACTTCCGCAGGCACGGCGACAGTGCCGATTACCGCATCCGCAGTAAGCTTACCGGCTGCGCCGCCGATGGTATATCCGCTTGTGCCGGCTTCATTCAGGAAGCTGATCCGGGCAACCTTACCGTCAGTCAGAACCAGAGGCTTAGTGTTCACGCCTACAAGTCCGCCGAACGTGATGTTATCCTGGCCGTCTCCCGGAGCGGCCACCACAGCTTTCAGAATTAACGTGCTGTAGCTTGCCGAGGAAGCATCTCCGGCAGTGATGTTGTTCATGGTTCCTTGCGCGTTGCCGGCAATTCCGCCGGCAACCCCGCCTGCAGAAGTTACCTGCAGTGTTGCATATTTAACAGAAGAATCATTCAAGGTACCTTCCAGATAGCCGGCGATTCCCCCGGTCGTGCCATCTGAAGTTATCGCCAGAAGATCGTCTGCGGTTTTGCCGGTTACTGAGGATGTAATCATTCCGCCGGCTTCATACCCTACGATACCGCCGGTGTATACATCCGCTGTACCTTTTACATTCAGAGCACCTTTGGAGGAAGCCTGGCTCATATTCCCGCCGGCATCATAACCCGCAATCCCACCGGTGTATACTGCGGTTCCCCCGTTAACAGAGATAAGCGCTGTATTCTCAAACGCTGCTGCTGTGGCGTTGCTCGTTACCAGTCCGCCTGCAGCATATCCTACAAATCCGCCAGTAAATACATTTTGTGTACCTGTAGCTGTAATCGGCTGCGTGTTGATGTAAGCATGTGTCCAGGTGAATTTGCTAACGGTGTAACCGGCAACTCCTCCTGTGTATACATTCTTCCCGCCGTTATTGACAACCGGAGCGGTATTTACGAACGTAATCCCAACCTCCGGACTGACTACCGTTCCTGTCGCACCCACCAGTGCCCCGGCTGCCGAGCCTTCTGCTGCAGGTGCATTAATCGTAACTGCACCCTTGTTGGTAGTCATGTTAGAGAATACTACGGTATTGCCCACTTTACCGGCAATTCCGCCTGCCACAACCTGGTTTCCGCCAGCGATGGTGACAGAAGCATTATTGATGATTGGAGTGTCTTCATCACTCAGACTAAGCGGTCCTGTAGTATGACCTGCAATCCCGCCTGCGGTGAGAACGGCACTGTCAGTACCTTGTGCGAGAATTGCTCCATTATTGACCACTTTTTTGATGATGATGCCTCTGGATGTGCCATAGCCCAGGATCCCGCCGATATCAGCTGAGCCTTGCGCTGTAATGGTTCCGTTGTTGATAGAGTTAGAGATCATACCTTCGCCCATTCCGACAATTCCGCCCGTGAAGGAGCGGTACGGAGAAGCGTGAGTGCTGATGCTGATATTGTTGGTAATATCGAAAACGATGCTGCTGCCGCTCATTTTACCTACTGCGGAGCCTGCATATACATCATAGGTTACACCTGTGACAGTGATGGAGCCTGTGTCAAAGATTAGGCCGCCTATAGTACCGCCCTCCATGTTACCTACCAATCCCTGGTATGAAAGATTCTCTACTACATTCATCCCGGATATTCTCTTCATCAACCCGCCTTCTGTGATCAATGTTCCCCGGAATGGATGCTCAGCCGTACCTATCGGCACCCACTGATAGTCAGAGAGATTCAAGTTGGTAGTAATTTCCATGATTTTCCCTTGCAGGCCGTTACCCGTGCCTTCGTTGACCAGCTTGGCAACACCTGCAAGTTCCTTTGCATTGTTAATTTTGAAGGTATCATTAGTTGGTACATACCATTTGACATCCGCTTGGCTGTCCCAGGTCTGCGGATCAGCCTTAGCCATGATTCCGCCCGCAACTGCCGCAACGACAACCACTGCCAGCGCTATTAAATACCCTATAATTGATTTCCGCTTCAAAGCCATTTTGACACCACCCGAATAGTATTATGAACTCCCAGCAAAGTGTGCCCGCACTCCACAATAGGCGGTACGGGCACATTCTTGTTATTGCTTGGCTGTAATCAATTGATCAAGTCTGATAGCAATGGCTGCCGCCTGTTCACGCGTAAGCGGACTGGACGGATTCACCTTGTTGCCTTCCCCAAGGATAACGCCGTTCTTGATGCTCATTGCTACTGCTTGTCTTGCCCATGCGGGAACTTTATCTTTATCGGTGAAACCAGCCAGAATTGCTGTTACTTCTGCTTCGCTGATCTCACTGCCTGGGCTGACAAGAGTGAGCAGTCTGCCCAGCATCGTCATGGCTTCCATTCGTGTCAGCGTATCCTGAGGCGCATACTTGCCGCCTTCAAGTCCGGTGACAATACCCAGCTGTGCAGCAATGGACACGCTGCGGTTATACCAGCTGCTGCTGCCGACATCACTGAAGCCTGCAGCAGGTGCCTGCTTGTTCATCAGACCTGCGACGCGCAGCAGAATCGTTGGATACTCTGCTCGGGTCACTTTGCCGGTCGGATCAAAGGTATCTGCAGATTTGCCTAATACGAACAGCTTGGCGGAGGCTGCTGTAATTCCGTCCTTGCCCCAGCCTGCAGGCATATCCTTGAAGTTCTTCTGATTCCGGATGAAGTAGAGGCTGCCTTCTCCGGTCAACTGTACGTTCACTGCCGTACCGCTGCTGTCCAGCTTCCATGGCACAGTAGTCCAGTTACCGGCTGCATCCTTCAGCACGATTGCTGTAATTTCGTTTGCTGCAACCGGCGAAGGAATGGCGATCTTGGCTGCAAGTGCCGGTGTCCAGCTGCCTGCTGGCAGGTTAGCCGTTACCGTAACACCCTGTCCTGCGGCCATAAGCGTGAAGCCCTGCTGATCGGCTATTGTCTTCATGTCCTGCTGATCTGCAGTGCTGCTGCGGCCAATGCCCACCACAAGCTCACCATTCACAGCGGTAAGATTCTCAGGTTCAAGAACCAACCGGCCCATAGGAACCTCGATAGTCACTTTCTTCTTCGCTGCAACGGACTGCTTCACCACATTCTGATCCACATGGATACTGAATGCACGAGCAGCCGGATCTGCGGAACTAACCGTGAGATCGCTGCCCGCTGCGGCCTCTTTATCCGTAATCCGGATTACAGCTGTAAGCCCATTCCATTCAGTGACAACCGGCTGTCCGTTGACAGTTACTTGTGCGGCTGTATCTGGTGCTTGCTCTTCCACTACGCCTGGTGTGGCAGCTCCGCCACCACCGCCGCCACCGCCACCGCCTGTTCCAGCACCGCTGCTGGACCATACAGTTGCTGTAACTTGACCCGCTGCCTTAACCAGCTTATCGGTAGATGTCCGCTTAGCGAGCACGATTACATCACCATAAGAAGCGCTGATTATGCCGTCCAGCGGAAGGAGCGGCCAAGAGCTGACATTATCATCGAAGGCCGGAAGCACAGCGCCGGAACGATAAACCTTGTACGCAATCTGCTGTCCGGTCATATCCCCGGAGGAAGTAATGGTGATCTTGGTGCGGCTGCTGTCTGCATAAACATAAGAAGTGCTGGCTTGAATTGCACCAAGCTTCTCTGGTTTCGGTACGGCTACTGTTGCCGCAACCATGCCTTTGAGCGTTACACCCTCGGACACCTTATACGCTGCTTCAATTAAGCTGGAGCCTGTGGCAAGCGCCGTAACACTGCCATCTGCCGACAAGGACACCGCATCGCCTACAGTAACTGTATAAGTCAGATTCTGCAGATCCTTATCTGCAATTGGCTCATCCTTGAATTTCGGCTTGCCGGTATTCTCGTCCTGTCCATCCGAGACCTTGAGATACGCCTGAACTTTGCCTGTTTGCCCTGGCTCCAGGTCCTTTTCCATTCCCTTCAAAACCAGTGCTACAGGAACCTTGTAACCAGCGTTAGTAATATCCACAACCGCTGTGTTCAGATTCTTTGCCTCATCGGAGGCAACAATGTTAAGTGCCACGGAAGGCTCATCGGATTTGATCTCCACAGTTCCATTAAAGTCCCCCGTCAGCGGGTCCACCTTAAGGGTAGTAGGAATCTCCACTTCCTTGTATTTGCCATCCGGCTGCAATTGGTTCACTGTATATTTCGCTGTCAGCACAGTTCCTGTGGTTGTAGTTCCTGCTACATGAACAGCGCCGTTTGCGGTACGTTCACCCGTTACCGGCTGATCAAGATACAGGACCGGAGCGATCGTATCTACAGTCATATACAGCATAGTGACCGAGATATCCTTGGTCGTCATGTTTCTGGCTCTCAGTTCAAGAGCAAACGGTCCGTCTGTCTGGAACTGGTCGAGATTCAGGACGCCTTGGCTTCCGCCCCCAGCCTTGTTCGTTAAAGCTACCGACCCGATGGACTTCTCAGCATTAAAGACCTCCACCGTCACATTGGACTGGTCTGAAGTGAGCGTCAGCTTCTGCTTCGTTTCACTGGTCAGCAGGTTAATGTAATTTCCCGTATCCTGCACGGTACCAGATCCGCTTGCCATAGTAAGCTTCGGCAGGCTTGGAACCGGCAGCAGCTTCTTGCTGCTGTTCTGGTGCTCGGCATAGTGATAGTTCTGATTCTTGTCCGCATCTTCAGTTGGAACCGTTGCGGCAGTGACACCAATAACATACTCCGTTCCAACCTCCAGACCGGTATACTTCACCTTGGTCACATCCGTAACCGTTCCTTCAAGGCTGGTCGTATTCACTTCATCCGAAGTGGACAGGGCCTTCCAGCCTCCGATCAGAATACCTTCATATTTACCAGTTGCTGCATTCCAGTAAGGCTGAAGTTCTTCTTCGGTGTACAAAATTTCGCCAAATGGAGAATAAGACTCCAGCTTGCCGTTCACTTGGGCCTGTGCATCAATGACGAAGCTATGCTCGTAAGCGTTATGTCCCGCTTTTTTGGCTCCCGGCTTGAAGGAGAGTGAGAACAGTCCGTTACCGGCAGGTACAACAGAGACGCTGCTAACAACCTGCGGTGCAAGCGGATCAATGAGCTCGAATCGCTGCGGTGAAGTCTTGGTGCCGAAGGTTGCACTGGATTTCAGCTCGGCCCGCAGATAGTAGTTGCCTTGTCTGAGCAGCCCGCGGATATCCTCGGGATTGCCCATCAGCGTTACATTCGTTACATCAATTACTGTACTGCCGCTGGTTATGCCACCACTGACAGAGCCGCCTGCACCAACCGGCACATCTTTGGCAATCAGCATCCCTGGATCTCCCGGTGACAGCACCTCTTGCCCTTCCACGATAGTCTTTTCAGTGGTTACCGCATCTTCAGCCAGGTACAGATTCACTGTATCTCCTTCTGCTGCGTTGGCTACTTTCCAGGATGCCGTAAATTTATTGACATTCGAGCTATCCTTCGCGAGATTTACTTCGCTGAGCTGAGGCAGGGTTGGAACATTCATCAGCTTGGTTTCTACTGCCGAGACTGCAGTAAGCGTCCAGGTTCCGCCTTTCTTAGCTTCATTCTCAGGGATAATAAGGTAAGCTCTGCGGATGTCCACTTCAGCATTAAGCTTGGATGGATCCGGTGATACATCACTTGCAGGAATATATTGTGTAAAAGCATTAGCTTTAGGATTAGGCTTGTCCGGATTCGCAAAGGTTTCGAATATCACCGGATAATCCTTGCCCGCTGCGTCCTGCAGCTTAAATTCCGGCATATCCTTACTGCTGTATTCCATTTCGATAATGGCATTACCGGTTGCAGCCCCCATAGGAATCTCATGGATTCTGCCGCCGTTCTTGACCGTAATGCCGCCTACGCCGACATTAACCGATCCATTCTCAACAATTTTCACACCTTCTGCTACTTCACGGTAGATAATCTCCTGATTCTCTTCCTCAGCAGCAGGGGCGGCCGAAGTGGCAAGAGTCTCTACACCTTCACCAATAACCATCAGGCGCGGTCCATTATCGGGATCATCCACTACGAGCTGAATCATACCATCCGGCAGCTGATCGCTTGATGTACCGAACTCTATGCCCCCGCTCCAGTAGTAGGTAATACCCAGCGAGATGAAGAGAATGCCGATACTGCCCCATACCTTATCATTGTTGACCCCGAGGAACATACTGGACAGCGGCATTCCACCGACAACCGGTACACTATTCGGGATCTGTACTTTGGAGCCGATATAGCCTTCAAAGTCAGTGCGGTTCTTCTCCAGATTCTGTCCGACGAAGATCCCCGCCTTACCGATGATGATATCCCAGCCGCCAATATCCATTGCCGCTTCTACGCGCACGAACCATGGAGTCACCCATTGCGCTTCAAGCAGTGCTTTGGTGAGCATCGGGAGCCGATCGTCTTCCTCCGCTTCCGCATCTGCGGAGAAATCCAGCTTGCCTTCGATCTTGAGGCCAGTGCGCTTCACCGTCAGATCCACATCCCCGAAGAAGTACGCCGGGGCTATTCCGAACCGGAGGCCTACGCCTGCTTCAATGGTCAGCGGAAACGGATCCTGATCTGTTCCACCAGCGATGGTATCGGCCAACTCTCTTACAGCTCCACGTACTGCAGTCAGATAAGTCGCACCCGTAACAATGATACCTGGTGAAGGTAATTCTGCTCCGAAGGCGATGACATCCGGAAGGATCCGGCCGTCTTTTACCTTTTTGAGTGAGAATTCAATCTCCACACCCAGCATATTCTTCAGCTGTGCGGCGAATTGCAATCCATACTCATCGCCTACACCACCATCCTGCACGGCATGTTTAATTGTAACCTCACCACTAGGTGCATCTGGTCCTTCTTCTTCATCCGCGTTCTTCTCTTTTTCCGGTCCGAACAAGCCCATCTCCTCGTTTAGATCGAAGCCGAGTGAAGCATCTACGCCATAGAAGCCGGCGCTGTTGAATATTACATTCTTAATTTCTGCGTTTATTATCTTCAGGGACAATGAGCCGCCGAAGGAAATCCCGCTCTCTCTGAGGATGAAATCATTGAAGGAGAAGCCAAAGCCATCAATAGCGAAGCTTGGTGCTCCAAACAGTGACTGTTTATTGAAGTACACATCCCCGATCATGACCTGGCGAAGCGGGTTCAGTCTGTCGCCCACGCCGCCAATGGCCCATTTCAGACTGCCGTTAAGGCTGTCATCTTCCGGGTTGCCTTCATTGCCCTCTTCCTCTTCTTCCTCTTCTTCATCATCCTCCGGTGTTTCCACCTTGGACGGATTGTAATTCTCATCTCCAAGGGATTTGGAGAAGCCGTTGAAGAAATCAAGCGTCCATTCTCCCTTATGGAAGACAAAGCCGCTGCTAGCTACGCTTAGTGTTCCATCACCTTTAATGAACAAGGTATCCAGGAATGGGACATCATCCGGCAGGGAGTTCCCGAAGATATCCAGCTTGCCGCGTACAAAAGCCAGGTCCTTGCCTGTATATGCTACGGCATCATTGATAATTGCCGGTTCAGTTTTGGTATCGACAATGACCTGTTCGTCCTTATTCGAACCTACCTGCTTAATCATGCCTCGGATCGTAACTAGAATCTCACGATCGAATTCCGGTTCTTCCGCCTCCACTTCTTCCTTGAAGGCTTCAAAGTCTTCTTCCGTTGCAAACAATTTATAAGCATACATCGGAGTCTCGGCAAGCGCATCATCATCCATGAATTCACTGATATCAAATTCAGGATCTACCGCCTTGCTCGCTGCTCCGAACAATGCTTTGGTTTTTTTATAATCGGTAACAGCGGAATACAGGAAAGCCCCATCTTCAAACGGCTCACCCGGGAACAGCGAATTCAGCTGATCCAGTAATTCACCCTCTACAGATGACCCGTTTGCCAGGCCGCTGATATCCACAGATTCCCTGTAAACGACCATAATGCCCGCTTCACGGATCCGCGTCTCATCATTATCTGTAACCAGGAAGGATTGCGGGGTAGTAATATCGTAAAGAGCTGCTACTTCCTCGTCGCCTCCGGCATCGCCTTTATAGTCGATCTCAACTGCGTATTCACCAAGCGGCAGCTCAGGTCCCAGTCCGGATTCCAGCACATTGCCGCCTTCATCAACCCGTTCCCCGCCGCGGTAAGTAATCCGCATGGCACCGGAGAAACCATCGTCTGTAGGCTGCATAACCACTGCATCCTGCACATTCACCTTGTACCGGCTTCCGGAGACCAGATCCTTGAGGTACAGGTCAAAGTTCGGTGCTGTGGTTGCATTGCCCGTATTATAGGCTTCAATGTTCGACAGATTCACAGTCAGATATTTCACATCTGAGCTATACAGCTCTGCCGGTGACAGAGCGTATGAATACGTAGCCGTTGCTTCGCCTACCGGCGGCAGCAGAATGAAGTTTGTACGGTTCGACTCATACTGGGCTTTGATGCCTTCATCCTCGATGCCCTCAATCTTGCCCTGCGTTTCCGGGCTTCTCGCGGAAATCATGTAATCCCGCGTTACCGGCCAAGGTCTGCCTTTAGCCTGAACACGGAAAGTCGCAGTGATAGCATCACCCGGCTTGTACTTCGGCTCAATTCCCAGTGCAGCTTCCTCTGGAGAGGCTGACTTTTTGAATTCCAGCATTTTGCTGCGGCCATTCTCCAAGACAGGATTGCCACTTGCGTCCATGACGTCTTTGCCGCTCTCATCCTGCCTGACAAAGCTGAGGCCGCTCTCCAGCGTCATCTCCACTTCGATCTTGGAGTGCTCCATATTGTAGGCCTGCAGATTCTCAACCTCGGCTGTGATCGTGAAGACTCCGTTGTCCTTGTACTTCGAAGGAACCGTCTCTCCTTCTCCCAGATCAGCCGTAGCCAGCTGTTGAACCTGATCCACATAGCGGATCGAGAACACTTTATCCGGAGCGGAAATTTCTCCAAGCCCATAGACAGTCTCGAAGCTCTGGAAGCCTCCGGCTGCCAGCTTCTCCGGTGTCCAATAGAAGGCAACGGCGGAGTCCGCCGTGCCGTAATCATTGGTGTCTCTGGTGAAGTCCAGGTTGGGATGCACTTCATAATCCCATTTCGTATTCGCCAGGCCGTTCCAGTGCCCGACAATCATTTCATCCACAATATTAATGTTCTGTTCGGCAAAGTTATTGAAGCCATAGGCAACGACATTGGTTGCCTGAGGATTAGTCAAATCCAGCTTGTCGCGCATTACCCAGTAAGAAGGAATCTTGAAGTATGCTCTGTCCTCTTCAGGGATTCCGGCATTATCCTCCGGATTATGCACCAGCTTCCGCTCTACCTGCAGCGGTGACTTGTAGGCTGTTCCAATCTGGAACTGCGGCCCGTCGTTTCCGCCGACCATCGTATCCAGCAGGATCCGGCTTCCGATCTGAACCTGCGCATTGCTCCGGTTATTCACTTCATAGCGGATGTTGACATTTCCGGAGTTTACAGCATCCTTGCTGTCGGTGTAGAGCATCAGAATCTGCTTAATCTCTACGCCTTTAATCCTCCAGATCATCTCCAGCTGCTTCGTGCCATTCGAATTCTCTACCACCTTGGGTGTAGTAGTCTCTGAATAATGACTGTTGTCAAACTTGTACTTATTCCCGTAAATATAATCAGTTCCGTCAATCCGGAACGTCGTGAACGACGTTTCCGGATCATCTCCCTGGAACAGCAAGTTTACGTTGTTGTCATTCTTGCGGATGGGCTGGCCATCCAGGGTCCGAATCCCGTAGCGTCCGGTTTCATTATCCACAGTAACCTTAATAAAGTTATTCTCTACAACAGTTGTCTTTGTACTGCTGGCCGCCTCCACAAGCGCATGAAAGCTCTCGGAGGTGGACAGAAATACCATGATTATTGTGAGCATGAGCGCGGTAGCGCGTTTGAGCAGCTTCACCATGTATTCCCCCTGTTTATCTTTCATTTATTTCATGTTGCCAATAAAGAAGGTGGCAAACTCGCGGTCCCGCTCCTGTGTTCTCACGACAATCGTGTACCAGCCTGTTTTCGGGAAGGTGACTTTAAATTGACTGCTCACGAGTTCATCATAAGTCAGCTTCTGCTTCACCAGCTTCAGCTGTCCTTCGCGGTACAAACCAGGGTAATACAGAATATCAAATGTTCCTGCCTGATTGACCTTGTCTACTCCGGCTACCTTCATAAGGTTGTAGCCTGATACCTTAAAGGTAAGTGTATTGGTATTGAACAGTGCAGACTCTCCGGAGGATGCCGAGATTAAGGTATCGTTACCGAAGATCAGCAGTCCGCCATCCTTCACGACCACCACATCCTGATACACAACCGTCTCATTCCCTACCTGGTCAACCGCCGTATATGCTACACGCTGGCGTCCAAGCTTGCTGAGATCCAGCCCACTGATTGACACCTTCACGCCTGCTGCTTCCGATACATTATCGGAAACTGTGAAGCCGCCGAGATCTGCGCGGAAGTTAAAGTCTTTCTTGTTCTGGACAATACCTGCTGTTTCGTTATTCAGTGTCAGCTCAGGCGGTGTGTTATCAAGACCCGCTATCGTAACCGGAACCTTGTTCACATTGCCCAGAAGATCCGAGATGGCGACTACCGCTGACCCGCTGCTCTCGAAGGTACGTGAGTAGCTGAACGTTCCATCAGCTTTACTGATCTGATTCGAATAAGCTGCTCCGCCCTCAATAGGTCTTACTCCGAAGAACATTTTATTCGGTGCTGTGACGCTGCCGCTAATCGTAACCTTCACTTTACCCTTGGCATATTTCTGTCCGCCGATCGTAACAATCTGATCGGCTGGAACAGCTTTGCCTTCCGCATCTACAAAGGTGTAGGCAATCTTCTCAGCTTCAGGCGGTGCGGAGAGAATATTCGTAACCTTCTCTTTAATGACTGTCGTATTGCCGTACTCATCTACAACTGTGAAGGAGGCTGTTCCATTCTCAGTCAGTGTAATGCTCTTGGCCTGACTGATAATGTTAATAGCTTTAGCCGAGGCATCTGCCTTCTCAACCGTTACTGTAGTGCCGGTGGAGAATAGTACATTGCCGTTATTATCCTTCACGGTATTGAAGGTGCTGCTGCCGTTCAGGCCATATTGGTAGGAACGGACCACTTTCACCTTCGGAGCTTCTTTGTTAATGTTCTTTACCGTGGCTTCGACGGTATTTGTATTCCCGGCCGCGTCCTTAATCTCAAAGACGAAGGTGCCATTTTCCTTGAAGGTGTAGGCATTTTTGCCGCCATTGTTCGTAATCGTTACCGGCTCAGAGGTGCTCTGAAGATAGGCGACCACATTGCCATTCGTACTTACCATGTTCGAGTATTCAACCGTTCCTTCCGGTTTGGTTCCATCAATATTCTTCACGACCAGATACAATGTATCTGTACGGTCCGGATCACCGAGATCGGTCAGATCGAAGCTGTAGTAGCCATTCTCATAGATCTTGAATGCATTCCCGGTCCGCACAGGCGCCGATGGATTAATCTTCGAAGGCATCACACGGATACCCGGCGGAAGCGTGATCTCAATATCTGCACCAACCGTGGCATTTACCGGACTGTTCACGCTGAGCGTTGCAAGCGCATAGACTGGCTGTTCGGTTGTAGAAGCGCCTTCGATATCAAGCTTGGCCGCTTCACTGATCAACCCGCCCGGTGTTCTGTACTTGACCCATACCTGCAGCTCTGTCGGATCACCAGTCGGAACCTTCACGGCTACGAAGTTGGTATAAGGCTTCCAGTTGATCCAGCTTGCACCGTTATCAGGTGATACCGAATATTCATAACCCGCTTTGTCCTCTGTCTCGAGGCTCAGCTTCACAATCGCTGTGTAGCCATCCTTCGCATCACCGGACAGATAGATGAGAGAAGAGTCTGCTTCAGCCGGCGGCGTATCCGATTTTGAAGAGGCTGAAACTTTGAAGGTCCCCGTGCTTGCCGTCACAGAGCTGTTGCCTGCCCCGTCAACCGCGAGTACATAGATTTTGTAATCAGCAAGTTCTCCTGCCTTCAACGTTTTGTCGTCAATAGATACCGATCCGCCTGCTGGGACGTTCAGCCAGTCTGCAGAGGACTCTGTAGGCACTATTGCATCTGCATCTTGTTTTACCCATTGATATTTGCTGACAAGTCCTGTTTTGCTATAGAATTCTGACACGTTTACCCGCGTCTTCTGTTCCGGAAGCGGATAAGCAATAGCGTTAGGGCTTAAGGTAACCACCGGTGCTTCATTGTCAAAATAATAAGCTTTCGAATAGTAATACGTTCTGTCGCTGTGCTTCACCATAAGATGAATGTATTGCGTTCCGTTCAATTCAGATTTAGCAGGAATGACATAGCTATAGGTGGCTTCACTTACAGAAGCATGAAGTCCCATCGCTGCCAGCTTGGAATCCGTGTTATCTTCTGCCGGCTCCGCTGCGGCTTCTCCTGCCGGTTCAATGGCACCTGCTGAAGCAGCAGGTGTAGCTTCCGGCTCAGCACCTGGTGCCGGAGTCTCTTCAGCCGCCAGTGGGGTCAGTTCAGACTGAACCGGTCCTGCGGACAAGAGCTTAAGGATTGCCACCGGTCCGATGTTTGCCGTAACTTCCGGTTCTGCCTGAGCATTCGGCTCTACTGGAGCCTCAGGCTGGGTAGTCTCTTCCCTGCTGTCAAAGGAATTGTCCACGGACAGAGGTTGTATCAGATCCTTAGTTGCTTCAAGGCCTGTATATTCATTGTCGGAGTCAGGATGAATGGAGCTGCTGCTGATGGCATAGCCCACATAATCCGGTGTCACTCCGCTGATCTGGAACATGACATCATGACTTTGAACATACTCAGGATTCGCTTCCGGTGTGAACTGCGTCGGAATCGTAGCCTCTGAACTCACAACAACCGCCTTTTCCTGCGGTGTCTTGACCGTTTCGTTGCCCGCATTATCGAGTGCCTTCAAATAGAGCCAGTAAGCGCCATCCTCATCAATATCCTCATAGGTAGACCGGGTTACCGTTGTACCGGAGTAGGGAGTAGCTGCCCATTTGATGTCCTGCGGTGAATCCCCGTCCTTCACCCATTGATACTGCACGCTCTTGACGCCGCTATGCGGGTCCTTCACAAGAGCTTGTACAGTGGTGGTGTCCTCGGCGGCCATTGTAATGGCAGGTCCCTGGTTGTCCAGCTTCAGGATCCCTACTTCATGCGTCCAGTTGGAATCATCCTGTTTGAAATCGTCAACCTTCCAGACGCTCAGGTCGCCGTATTGTCCAACAGCGGCCAGTGCCTGGTTGTCAGCATAGAAGATTTTATCTGCCTTCGAACCCGGTGCTTCTGCAATCCAAGCATCATACTGCGCCTGATGGCTCGCCACATAAGCTTTTTTCTTCTCGTATTGCATCAGTTCTCTGGCCGAATCCCAGGTCATATCCGCTGTCCAGGTATGCAGGTACCATTCCCCGCTGTTTCCTTCCTCGAACGCTTCAGGCGGAGGAGAGAGCAGGTTGGTCTTGTTATTCACTACAGACAGCTGTACATTCTGGAATTCTCCAGGATACAGCTCTTCCGACGGTTGTTTGGCGGAGAGCGCGTAACGTTTGAGTGCCGCGTTATTGTCTCCGGATACAGAAGCAAACGGATCCGCTTTATCCTGACTCCACCAGTAGTAGACAAGTCCAACGGAAGGCGATGCTTCCGCACTCATATTGGAAGGCCGGTAGATTCCGCGGCTCGGCCGCTCTGCACCACGGTCTGCTTCAGTCGGATCAAAGTGGGGTACTTTAATCGAAGGATCATTGGCATCGATCGTTACCTTACCTTTTTTTGAATAGGCCGTATCACTCGCACCGCCTGCCTCGAACCGGTACCCGATAACCGGCTTCGTATTGTCGATGAACAGGTTCGCCCAGTCAATCTTAGAGTTGGCGAGCGAGAAGTCGCTGCCGTAAGGATCAATTTTCTCTTCATGTATCCCATCAAAGTTAGCGGGCTGAATCATCAGGTTGCCTGCGTAATCCTGGATAACATCCGTATCCATATTAATAGGCAAGCTGCCGCCCTTGGCATCATTAGATACGGCAACGGCCTTGAGCAACGGTGTTTCCACGGTTAGTCCGCCTGGTACTGTCATGCGGAAGGTCCAATTTCTTGTATTCTTGCCTGCAACATAATAGGCTTTCATTCCGTTATTGAAAAGAATAAAGGTTTTCTTCTCATCCCAGCCGGTTTTGGCAATTGCCTCTTCCGTCATCTGCAGGGTGAAGTCAATAACATCTCCCTTATTCAGCGTCACACCGGTCAGAATCTCCGGTTGAATGCCGTTAGCAGTCTTGGAATACTTCGGACGCACCGCATCCACGATGACGCGGAAGCCGCCCCGATCGAAATCAAACGGGTTCCCGCTTTTATTATTCAGCCAGGCATTGCTGCCGCTGCTCGGTACAGTGTTGAGATTGACAACTGCTTTATTCCCTGCCGCATCACTGAGCACGGCTTCTTTCAATTTATTATCCAGCGACAGATCCATCGGTGCTCCGCCGGTGGTTCCCCCGGTAATTAGCGGTCTCAGGGGAAGATTGCTGCTGTTATGAAAAGGAACTCCCGTATATCTATAGGATATTTTCTTCTGGTATGAATCCAGGTTGTTCTCATTAAAGCTTGTATTCTGCAGATACTGCTGTTGTCCGGCTGCCGGAAGTCCGGTGTCCGGATCATTTATGAACAGCTTGTGCCGCAGGAAATAATCCGAGTTTGCCTTCACCACCGAAGTCGGTCTGACCGGCTCGCTGAAATTGTAGCTGAGCGTGATGTTCTCATCTCTTTTGACATACAGCTCTTGCTGGTTAATATTCTCGTTCAGCCGTTCAGCACCGTTGCCGGTGAAGGTATAGTTGTCGATCACCGGACGCTTGAGGTCCTGGAACTTGAGGTAGAATCCGCGTACACCCGCTGCTTCACCGTCGTCATCGCCTTCACCATACACCCATACTCTAATTTTGGAGGTAGGTGTAATACGGGCTGTAGCCGTTTTGTTATATTTCTGACTACTGCCGGTTCTTTCTTTGATAATATCCCTTCCGTCGATGGTTACCGTAATTGCCGAATGACGTGTCCACAGGAACCCGGAGTGACGCCGCAGAACCGCAAAACCTGTAATCATCTCTGCTTGTCCGCTCTCCGCCATGGCCTTCAATAACGGATTATTGGCTACGTCAACCTCGAACGTGACCGTTGCTTCATTATCATCGAGACCGGCATAGATATCACCGGTTGCCCAATCCATTCTGGCATCTTTGTCCGTCTCAGTCTGGGCGAAACCTGCTTCCATATTGTTGTAAAAGTTACCAAAGGCGTTCTCTGCAGGGTAGCTCAGATTCCCCACATGCGCTCCGTTCTTAAACGTTACCTCAAAATCATCACCCGCAGCTTCTGCCAAGCCGCTAAAGGAACCGGGTATTAACGACAACAACATGCTGAGAATCAAACTTAGCGAGGTATATTTCTTCAATCTCCTGCTTATTAACAATGTGATGCTCCCCCTTATTCGTTCATCATTTCCTGTCCGGCGTGTAGCAAGATTCGCTGCAGCTTCTATTAGCTCCCTTAGCTCCCGCATTCTCCTTTCGCTTGCCTTCCCGCGGACCAAAAACAATTAAATTCTAATTACTGCAATTATCATATCTGCGATCCATTCTATCAGGCCGCTCTAAACAAACTCTTAACAATTCTCGACAAAAGTCGTTTCAAATGGTCCTGAATAGGGTAAATGTCCCGAAAATATGAAAAAAGTCGCATTCACTTCAAAAAAAATGTCTAAAAACACAAAAAAAGCAGCACCCAGATGAACTGGTGCCGCTTCTTAACATCCCTATTCTTATCGATCTCACAAACCATTCCGCTAAAATAAAATCCTTACTTCCCCACCGGAGCCCGGCCAATTGCCGCGCCTACCTTATGCAGGATATTCGCCATGGAGGCAGCATCCTTCACATCATATTCGTCAATGTTCAGTCGCAGCACCGGGCAGGCGCTGAATTCGTTAATCCACTGGGAATACCGGCCATGCATATGCTCCCAGTAGGAGACATCGGTCTGAATCTCCATCTCGCGCCCGCGCTCATTGATCCGGGTCAGAATCGAAGGCAGGCTGCCTTCAATGTAGATCAGCACGTCAGGATGCGGGAAATACGGAGTCATCACCATAGCCTCGTACAGGCTGGTGTAAGTTTCATAGTCGGTTTTTGACATCGTGCCCTGATCGGCATGCATTTTGGCAAAAATCCCGGTGTCCTCGTAAATCGAACGGTCCTGCACGAACCCTCCGCCCAGCTCGAACATCTTCTTCTGCTCCTTGAAGCGTTCCGCGAGGAAATAAATCTGCAGGTGGAAGCTCCACCGCTCAAAGTCATGGTAGAACTTCTCCAGATACGGATTATGATCTACTTGCTCAAGTGACGTCTGGAACTGCAGGCGTTCCGCCAGTGCTGCGGTCAGTGTCGATTTGCCGACGCCCACCGTGCCGGCTACCGTGATAATTGCATTGTCCGGGATGTTGTATGAGTTCATTTCATAAGCTCCTTTAATTGTTCTGCGATTGCGGCGAAGTCTTCCGGGTTCTCTACAAAGTCGACCTTGTTGCCATCGATGGTAATAATGACCGTAGAGGGTTCGCGGCGGGCCAGTGAAGCCATCGCATCGTCATAATCCTCGATCAACTGCTGCAGATAAGCAGGCGCAATGATCTCTTCGAACGTACGGGCGCGTTTGGCAATCCGGGCCAGCAGCGTGTCCAGATCGGCACGAATGTAGAAGATGATATCCGGCTTCCTGAAATCATCAGTCAGGATATGATAGATCTCCCGGTATTTGTCCCGTTTCGATCCCTTCAATGTCCGTTCCCCGAAGATCAGATTCTTATAAATATGATAATCCGAAATGACCGGCTTACCTTTATCTATGTACTGGGTCGTAGTGTCTTCAAGCTGCTTAAACCGGTTGCACAGGAAAAACATCTCCAGTTGGAAGCTCCAGTCGTCCATATTCTGATAGAACTTGTCCAGAAACGGATTTTCATCCACGATTTCTTTAATGACCGGAAGGTGCATTTCGCTGGCGAGCATCGTGGCGAGGGTGGTTTTACCGGCTCCAATTGGACCCTCCACGGCTATAAAAGGTGCATGTTTCATTAACGCTGATTTCCTCCTCAAATACGGACAATGCCGGGTACAGCTTATTAAATTTCAGTGCACAAATCAAATTCCACAAAAAACAGACTAAATCATTGTAACACAGTAGCACCTGCTGTAAACCGTTAATTTTCAAAGAAACTTTCCGCCCTCATACAGCGTCTATATGGAAGGAAATATATCCTTTTATTTACCTATATCAGTAAAAATAACATTGAGGGTAGAGGGTGCTTTTATGAAAAAAATAAATCTGCTTGTGAGCTTGATCATGGGTCTGACCGCGGTTCTGAGCATTGGTAATCCTGAGACGGGCTCAGCCGCAAGTGCTTCCGGGATCGCCTCCTATGGAGCCAATGATCTGATTAAGGATGATGGTTCCCTCTGGGTCTGGGGCGACACCAAATCTGTCCCTACACAGGTTCAGGGGTTAAGTGATGTACAAGCTTCTTTTCCCCTGTGGAACAGCGCACTGGTTACGGCCAGGGACGGCTCTGTCTGGAACTGGGAGACCAACGCCCGGACGTTGGAAATAGAAGTGACTCCGATCGCTGAATTAACGAATATGACGGACTTCTTAAGCCTGGAGAGCCGCCGAGTAGCAATCACCGGAGAAGGCAAGGTGTTTATTGCTGTGACGACACCTGACGGTGCGGAGACGACTCCTTTTTCACCAGTCCCCGGTATAGATCAAGTTGCTGCTGTCTCCGGATACAGCGAGAGTAACGGGCAAAGCTATTGGCGGCGTTTCCTGTTCTTGAAGACGGACGGTACAGTATGGACCACCTTTGACGAATTTGCCACCCTCACGCCTGTAGCTAGTCTGACGGACATCACCCAGCTTGAACAGAATTACGCGCTCCGCAAGGACGGCAGCGTCTGGACCTGGCCTATCCAGAATTCTTATCAACCGGAGACTCTAGGCGATGCTTCTAAGCTTACAGCTACCCGCATGCCCGCCTTATCCAGCGTAAGTATTCTGCGCAACAACGGACGTACCCGGCTCGCCATTGACGGGCAATCCCGTTTATGGTTCTGGGGCTCAACGGTCACAGGATACTCCGATGGAACTACTTATGCGGATCAACCCGTTCCCGTCCTTTTCTCAGGAATCAGCAAAGTGACGGATGCTTACATTGTCGAACACTCTATTGTTGCGCTGACCTCAGACGGCAAGGTATATGCGGCTTCTACTGAGACGACCCGGATGTCCCCGGACGCTCCGTTCACTCTGCTCACTTCCGATGTTCAGTCCATGAAGGGCGGCGGAAGACATATTATTATGCAAAAGAAAGACGGCACCCTCTGGGGCTGGGGTGTGAACAAGAATGCCCAGCTCGGGTACGGCACCTATGAGTTCAGCTATAAAAACCCTGTCCCGATGCAAAAACCGGTCTCCGTCACTCTGAACGGTGAATCTGTCGCCTTCACGAACGGGGTAATTACCCGGAACGGGCAGAATTTCATTCCGCTGCGCTCGCTGTTCAGCAAGATGGGAGCCACCGTCGGCTATTCTGCGGATAAGATAGCGACCATTACCGGCACCGCGAAAGACAAATTGCCATTGACCATTATGATTAATACCGTGAGCGGAGCCACAACAGTAAATGGTAAAAGCATTACACTGCTTACTCCGCCTTTTGTAGTCAATGGTGCCGTCTATCTGCCGCTGCGCTTCATCAGCGAACAGCTTGGAGCGACTGTGGAGTGGCTGCCGCAGGAGGGCAGAATTGCGATTAGTCTGAAATAGACAGGTATTTACCTGATAAAAAGAGCAAACGGGCTATCTCTCAGTTCTTCTGGAGGATAGCCCGTTTTCTTTGATGTATCATAAGGTGATTAGCTTTCTTTTTTGTCTGCAACAGATCCCCCTATTTCTGCTTTCAATTGTTCAAACCACGCTAAGTTAACCAAGTGATGGGAACGGGAATTTTCGTTCATACGGCGGTAGTAATCGATGGTGCCGGGAAGTTCTTGTGTGCCAGACAAGTATTCCTCAAGGCGGGAGATTCGGGTTATCGTCAGATCGATCTGCGATTGAATCAGTTCCAGCAATTTGGTTTTGTCGTATTCATCGGCAAAGAGCAGCGCCCCATAAAATTGCAGGTTCACATATTCCGATTTGGTGCCGTATGTGACCATTAATTTATCGAATTCAGCCCTTCCCGCTCCGGTGATGTTAAAGTTCCGGCTTTCGCGCCCGCTGGTTGAAGGATTCTGCAGAATCTGTTCAATCCAGCCTTTCTCTTCAAGCTGCTGCAGATTGTAATAAAACGAACCCTTCGTGAAGTTTACAATGTATTTGTAATGGCGTCTTTCCATTAAAGCCAGTAGTTCGTACCCGTGAGCGCCGGGGTTTTGGATGAGCAAGCCAAGGATCAGCAAGGGGATCAAGGCTGCATCACCTTCACCATCTTCGCCTCGAATTCCGCGTATGTGATTTTACCAGAAGCCAAATCCAGACTATGAAGGTACATCTGCTCAGTTTTTGAATAGTCGCGCTCTACTTTCAGTGACTGCTCCTCCCCCGGGAGGGGTTCCATAACATGACATTTTTTCGAAAAAGCCTCGAAATAGCGGTAGCCGAAAATGCGTTGCGAAACCGCGTTCATATGAATGCCATCAGGATTCGCGGTCAAATTTGCCGCTGTTACAAAATAACAATTGGGCTGTCCGTTAGCGAAGTGCTGCAATTGTTCATTAACCTGCGGGTACTCTTTCGCGTGCTGTCCAAAACCGGTCTTCCCCAGGAAATCACCAAGTCCGCCTATGATCAACGGCGCCCCATCAAGATTCAATTCGTGTCTTAAGGTCTCGATGATAAGGGTTAACTTCTCGTAATAAGTTTCATGCAGCGAACGGTAACTGTCGCTCTCACCCTGGTGCCACAGGATTCCGCAGATTTGACTGGACCGCAGGGCGAAGCGGGCTTCGGATAACGCATGCTGAAATAGGATGCCTTCCGGATGCCAGTCATTCAAGGAACTGCCGCCTTCCGCACAAGGAATCAAACCCATTTCTTCATCGGGACTTACTTTCGACCAGGCATCGGCAAAAGACGCCGCCAGGCTAACACCGGAAACCGGCCGGTCGTAATTAATCGGCTCTGTCATCATCTGCCACTGTCCATTGCGCAGCATTTTTATTTTTTCATTATAGATAGGATCAACTTCATGCAAAAAACCACGGCCCGCCATATTCGACTGACCCAGCATTAAAAATGACTTTATCATTTAGGCTTCACTCCATTACATGACTATTATAGTCTAATTAGACTAATTGTATTGTATAGTCTGATTAGACTATAGTCAATGGGATCTGGCTGGGTAAATGTGTTCTCATAATTCATAACAACGGTCGGAATAGGTGATTGAATGCAGTCGCTTATTCTTGGATATACCAGAATTTTTCCTAATACTTCAATTCCATGTTATGGTAGTCTAGAGTTGGATTTATGTAAATAATACATATGGAGGTAATTAAGTTTGAGTACTCACTACTATTTCAGTTGGTTTAATAATTTTTTCCCAGAGAAGCTGGTCCATTGTTTGCATGAGGATATAGGAGACAGACAATCGCTTGTTATGATTAGCGCTGATCCGTCTGGTTATACAGGTGAGCAAATTAACTTTGATGATATTTCTGAATGGACATGGCTCTATCAGGCTAACCTTATTTTTAATGAATATCATTTCATTGATTACCGCATGCAGAAGGAAGATGCCCGGCGATTCATTCAGAACGCTTCTGTCATTTTTTTATGCGGTGGTTATCCTGTTTTGCAGAACGATTTTTTGGCGGAATATGAATTATCGGATGTTATTAAGAACAGCAATGCCGTTATAATGGGTGCCAGCGCCGGTGCGTTAAACATGGCTGCACAATGGTTAAGCATGAATAACACTGATGAAGTTGAAACAAGTACTATTTATGATGGTATTGGCTTTGATCATTTTGCCTACGAATCTCATTCCCAGCGCAACTACGCCACTTTTGTTCAAGGCTACCTGTTCCCCTTGTCTGAGGAGATTGATGTTTATGCGGCAGAACAGGAGAGCGCTATACGTGTAAAGGACGGCAATATAGAAATAATGGGTCCTGTATATTTAATTTCCCGCTCAAAAATTCAGAAATTGGTTGAGACGCTCTAATTAAGGTTTTAAGTTAGTTCGAAAAATCCGGAAAAATATTGAGCAGATGAAAGGGTGGTATTGCAATGCAATTCAAGTTGTATACGGATGTGCATGAGTTTTACAATGATACCTATGATGTACTGATGCGTCATGAAGCACAAAATTTGATTCCTCTTGGCAATATCATAATTGGGCATGAAGGAAAAGACAAAACAGACTGGCGTGACCCTGTAAATTGGCTTATGGCAACGATTTCGGATGCTAAGGGCATACAACTTACCGCCATAATGACACCGCCACACAATATTACGCTTTATGCATCAGACAACATAATTAACCCGGAAGCTATAAACTGTCTGATAGATGGGTTGAAAGACCGGGAAATTCCAGGGGTGACAACCGAAAAAACCTTGGCAGAGTATTTTGCCAAAGAATATACCTTGCGCAAGGGAATAACCTTTAAAACAACCATGAGCCAGCGTATATATGAACTTACGGCAGTAAACCCAGACATTCAAAAAGTTGGTATCGTTCGATTGCTGGATGAAAAGGATATTCACTTTTTCCCATACTGGGCTGAAGCATTTTATGCAGCGGGGAGCTATGGCAAAACAGAAATGTCCATCCCGCAAGATGCAGACCCTTACCTCTACCGGATAGCATCGAAAAAAATCTATATTTTAGAGGACAACGGGATACCCGTTTCTATGGCAGGATATACAAGGGTAATGCAGACGGCTATTGGCGTGGCATTTGTATATACCCCTCCATATGAGCGTGGAAAGGGTTACGCTACTTCAATTGTGGCTCAAATCAGCCAGCTTGCATTGGATACAGGATTTACGAAGTGCGTTTTATATACGGACTTAGCAAATCCCATATCTAATAACATCTACCAAAAGATAGGCTATAGGCCAATTTGTGATTCGCTTCAGTTAAAATTTGATTAGAAGAATGATACGGACAGAATTTCTTCTACCTTAGAAATAAAACACGTCTAATCCGGTATATTATTCACCTGATCGGTCCGCTAAACCGCGAAGCCTTGGCCGCACAGGCACCTGCCAGCCGGCTCCGCAGCGTGATAAGCCACTCCGGTTCATGCTCGCTTTGTTCGGCAGCGGATCTCAAGATCCGCAGACTGTCCAGCGCCTGCTCGATATCGGCTGCATACCAGTGGTACATCGCGTCATCGAAATCGATAGCGCTGATGGTATCCGTGCCCTCATCATAGAACACATTGTCGAGTTCAAAGTCATAATGGGTTAGCCCGTAATTCTTAGTCGTGACCGGCTGCCCGGAAAAATATTCAATTAACAGCCTTGCCTCGGCCACGGCTGCCTCTTCCCAGGGAAACTCAGCCAGCACGCTCAACATCCACTCCAGTACATCCTTATGGGACCATCTCGCCGCCTCAACCGGCGTATATTCGCTAGACAGTTGATGAAGCTGGCCCAGCGCTTCGCCATATTTGTATAGGATATGATCGCTCAACTCTGTGCTGCCCAGCTGTACCCCTCCTACCCGCTTGAATACGGAAGCATAGTATGCCCCCCATGGGGTATCAGCTTCCACAAGCTTCTCACCTGTGTTCGAGGCTACAGCTTCCAGCACGCCATACCCGCACTCCCGCAAGTAAGCAATGAACTCAAGCTCTGCCCGCACATTATCCTTCCGCTTCTCAGCCGCTGGTGCAAATCGCAGCAGTTGGTTCTCCCCGGCATTCTCGAACGGATACACCGCGTTGGAGGAGATCCTGTAATACTGGAACAAATGCAGCGACTCCGGATCGAATTCCCAATTTCCCAGCAGCATCGATGCCAGTTCCTCATTATTGTGTAGATATTCTAATTTAAGCACGCTTAGCGGCAGCTCCCTTATATGTTCGTCATTTATTTCTTCCTCTGTCATCCCTCTCACTATCTCTGCAGCAGTAAATCAATCGTATAACCCGGCGTTTCATGCCGCTCACTCCCTTCACGTTCAAGCCATTATACGTATAATGCTACGCCTGATCCAGACTAAGGACAATGTAACAAATGTATTTAACTATTCCTTACAAGTAGCAGCAGCGAACAAAAGAGCCCGGAAGTTTCCTAAATCGCGCAAAAAAGCGCCCCATCAGCCGCAGCTGAAGGAGCGCTTCTATACTTACTTAAGATAAACGGCCACTAAAATCACTATATTCGAACTCGCGGATGACCTTGATGCCTTCTTCCTCATTGTAGGAAGCGATGGCCGGCAGGTTCACGCCGTTGAACATATGGTTCTTCACCATGGAATAATGCGCCATGTCGAGGAAGATGAGCTTGTCACCGTATTTCAGCGGCTCCGGGAAGGAATAATCCCCGATAACATCCCCTGCCAGGCAAGTCATGCCGCCGAGTCTGTACGTGTGGGCGAATTCGCCCGGCATTCCGGCACCGATGATGCCCGGACGGTACGGCATCGCCAGCACATCCGGCATATGGCATTCGGCCGAGGTATCGAGAATCGCGATATCCATACCGTTATGCATTGTGTCGAGTACAGTCGCGACCAGGTAACCGGTGTTAAGGGCAATTGCTTCGCCCGGCTCCAGATAGATCTCGACATTATACGTTTCCTTCATATGCAGGATACACTTGATCAGTGTCTCCAGATCATAGTCGGGACGGGTAATGTGATGCCCGCCGCCGAAGTTCAGCCATTTCATGCCGTGCAGATACTGGCCGAACTTCTCTTCCACAACCTTAAGCGTACGCTCCAGGGTATCCGAGTTCTGTTCACACATGGTATGGAAATGCAGCCCGTCGATTCCGTCCAGCTCTTCCGGCCGGAAGTTCGGCAGGGTTACGCCCATACGGGAGTAGTTGTAGCAAGGATCATACAGCGGCACTTCAATCTCGGAGTACTCCGGATTGACGCGGATGCCGCAGCTGATCTTCTTCGGTGCGTTCTGCACCCGTTCCTTGAACCGGCTCCATTGATCAAACGAGTTGAACACAATGTGGTCGGTGTAGCCGAGCAGCTCATCGAACTCGCGGTCTACATAAGCCGGTGCATAAACATGGACCTCTTTGCCCATTTCCTCGAAGCCCAGGCGGGCTTCGAACAAGGAGCTGGAAGTTACGCCATGCAGGTATTTACCCACCAGTGGGTACATGGAATGCATGGAGAAGCCTTTTTGTGCCAAAAGAATCTTCGCCCCGCTGCGCTCCTGCACGTAGTTCAGAGTTTCCAGGTTCTTCGTCAGCAGGCGTTCATCTACCAGATAGGCAGGGGACGGCAGCGAGCTGATATCAATATCTATATCTTTATCCTTCATGACTTAAGCCCTAATCCAGCAACGTCGGCGAGAAATCTTCTTGCCAAGGCAGCCCGTGTTTGTTAAGTGCATCCATGAATGGATCCGGATCGAATTCTTCGATGTTGTGTACGCCCGGTTTGTTCCAGATGCCTTTGATAATCATCATAGCCCCGATCATTGCAGGAACGCCGGTAGTATAGGAAATGGCCTGGGAGCCAACCTCTCTGTAGCACTCTTCGTGATCGCAGACATTGTAGACATAATAAGTTTTAGGCTGGCCGTCTTTCACGCCCTGAATGATGTTTCCGATGTTCGTTTTACCTTTGGTTCTTGGTCCCAGGGAAGCCGGGTCAGGCAGAATCGCCTTCAGGAACTGCAACGGAATGATCTCTTTACCTTCATAATTGATCGGTTCGATCGAGGTCATGCCAACATTCTCAAGCACCTTGAGGTGAGTCAGATAGTTCTGCGAGAAGGTCATCCAGAAGCGGATTTTTTTCACGCCAGGGATATTAACAGCCAGGGATTCCAGCTCTTCATGGTACAAAAGATAGATATCTTTCGGACCGATCTCCGGGAGATCGTATACTTTTTTCTCGGACAGCGGTGCCGTTTCAATCCACTCGCCATTCTCGAAGTAACGTCCGTTCGCTGTAATTTCGCGGATATTGATTTCAGGATTGAAGTTAGTTGCAAACGGATAACCATGGTCGCCCGCGTTCGCATCCACAATATCAATCGTATGAATTTCGTCAAAATAGTGCTTCTGTGCATAAGCCGTGAATACACCGGTTACGCCTGGGTCAAATCCGCTGCCGAGCAGCGCCGTAATTCCGGCCTTCTCGAATCTTTCCTTGTATGCCCACTGCCAGGAATATTCGAATTTCGCGGTATCCTGCGGTTCGTAGTTAGCTGTATCTACATAATGCACTCCGGTAGCCAGGCAGGCATCCATGATCGTCAGATCCTGGTATGGGAGAGCGACATTAATCACGACATCCGGCTGGAAGCTCTTGATCAGTTCAATGACTTCTTCCGTGTTGTCAGCATCGAGCTTGGCCGTAGAAATCTTCGTCAGGCCCCCGTCCAGTTTCTCCTTCAGAGCATCGCATTTTGACACCGTACGGCTGGCAATGCAGATCTCTTCGAATACATCCGGGTTCTGGCAGCATTTATGAACAACAACGCTCGCTACACCGCCAGCGCCAATAATTAACGCTTTTCCCAAATTAATAACCCCCTAATTTTGCTTAAGTTATTAGTTATTAGCCTTGCTGCTCTGGATCCGTTTCGTTGTCAGTCGTTTCGTTTCATCAAGCTGAACAGGCTACATCCTATGAAAAATCAACAAGGCTGATTATACAGAAACCTTCTCAATAAATCAATAAAAAACGACAAAAAATGATATGTTCCGTGTAAAATCTGTCGATTTCTCCATTAATACTCTGTAATTCACAGTAATACACTGGAAAGCTTCGTTTTCCTGCGCTTATTAGCTTCATTCAATCACGGACTCATCAGGAGCACCGGACGATTAACCATGCACAAGGCCAACCGGATAATTGTATCACAGCAGAAGAAATCTTCATACGATTTATTTTAAAATTAAGTGGAAACGGCTGAGTTTGCCCTCTTTATTTCGATGAAATCTGCTCACCTCCAAGTGGTTGTATAAAGCTGCAAATACCGCACATTATAGTAACTTACCCCTTTTTCGCGCAGCACTAACTGCTTGACCGGCAAAGCTGCGTCAGGAATTGCCGGCAGCAGCTCCATGAGGTTATTATGTGTAACGCTGGTAATCCAATACTCTGTATGCAGAAATAAACCCCGCAGATGGGGCTCTGAGGGGTGCAGTCAACCATTTATACAGTATTGCGCGTTTCATTGTTAAGTCTCGGCTCATTGTAGCTATTGTACCGCTTGCAGAACTTTGCCGTAATCTTCACCTCAGCACGCCTCTTTGTTATCCCCAGCTCAATGCAAAATCATTGGCAATGTGAATAGGTAATGTGACATACAGTAGTCTAGTTACTCATGTTAGGATATAAAAAAAAGGAGGTAACACAATGTCAAAACAACTACCGCAACCTGTTGAAATATATATGGATTCGTTAAACACCAATGATACTACGGTCATAGATGTCTGCATGGCAAAAGATGCACACATCCACGATAGCGGTGAAAACAATCATTTCAATGGAATTGAAGCTATTAAAGAATGGCGTGGAAAATCTATCGGATATGAATTGAAATCCAACGTTATTGAAGTGGAGTATAAACACGGGATAATCATTGTAAGTTCATTAACCAGTGGTATCTTCCCGGGTAGTCCTCAGCTGTTTTATTATTTCTTTACTGTTGCCAATGATCTAATCACTAATATTGAAATTGTCCCGGGAGCGGAGAACTATAAACAGTAAGGCACTTGGCAGGGAATCCAACCGGTAAGGATTATCCGCTCTTCCCGTGCTCTAGAGTCCGCATAGCAGAAGGCGGCTGTCCGTTCTGTTGCTTGAAGCTTTTACTGAAGTGAAATTCGTCGCTGTAACCGCAGGCTGCTGCAATCTCCTTCAAGGTCAGTCTGGTGTACAGCAGCAGCTTCGCCGCATGCTCATAGCGGATTTCACTTAAGTAGCTTTTGGGGCTCCTATGCAGATATTGCTGAAAAAGACTGCGTAAATACGAGGAGGAAATCCCGTAACGCACCGCCAGCTCGTGAATAAGCAAAGGTTCACTGTAACGGCGTTCAATATCATTCTTGATCCGCAAAAACAGCTCAAAGCCCTGCCCCCGGCCCAGCTGGGCATTCGCCTGAACCTGCAGCAATTCGTACATGAGCTCATAGAGCAGGGACTGGGTCATCAGCTGTCTCCCGGTGCTTCCGGGGACCCAATCCGCAGCAATTTTATGAAACAAATGACCAAGCTGCTTGCCCTGTTCCCGCTCCGGCTTCAGCATGAACTGCAGCGGCAGCACATCCAGCGGCTCTATCCTGCCCTGATTATCCGCCGAAGGCGACAAGGTATAGAGCGAGAGCAGAATCATTGTAATCCGCAGAGGCTCCTCCCTTCCGCAGCTCATGTCCAAAGCCAGCCCAGGCGGCAGATAGAACAGCATCCCCGGCGATACCGGATAGTCTTCGTCCGTACGGAAGATCCCCTGACCTTCCTGAATCCAGTAGAAGCTGTGCACATTGATATTCTGGCGGATATCCCTCCAGTCCGGGAACGTGATCTTATCGTGAATCCAGTGAATATCTATGGCCAGATTCTGCACAATTTTCTCCATCCTCTGACTCCCCCGTTTCTGCAGCATCTCTGAGATCAGCATAAAATGTTGAAGCGTTTTTGACAAGCTAGTCGTGCTCTTTATGCCATGTCCCTTCCCTTCCTCTACTGCTACACTTAAGGAAATAATGACTTATGCTATAGAGGAGAGACTGAGATGCCCGAACAACGTTCCGCCTCACGGAAGGCGCTCGATTACATGCCCTGGATTGGCCCCTCCGCACAGGAGCAGCAAGAGCAAATCTTATACCAGCAGCAGCTAAGCGCTGAATACTCCTATACCTTTGGAGAAGCCTGTTATGTCTCGCCGCAGGCGGTGGTATTGCCGGATCAGCTTCAGATGGGCGACCGGAGCTATATTGCCGGCGGAGCGATTGTCCGCAGTGCCCGGCTCATCATGGGTAGCGATTGCTCACTCAACAGCTACAGCGTGCTGTCAGGCGATATTACCATGGGAAATGGTGTAAGAGTTGCTTCACATGCGAGTATGTACGGGTTCAATCACGGATTCGCCTCCACCGATATCCCGGTCTTCCGCCAGCCTTGCACTGTCCAAGGGATTGTCATCGGGGACGACGTATGGATTGGAGCCAATACCGTTATTCTGGACGGTGTGCAGATCGGTTCGCACAGCATTGTCGCCGCCGGTGCCGTGGTTACCAAAGATGTGCCCGCTTACAGTATTGTGGGCGGCAATCCGGCCAGGCTAATCCGCAGCCGGCTGGCCGGGGATACAACAGCAATTGCCGCTGCAGGTGAACGAAAGGAGGATATAGGGATGACAATGGATTCGCAAGCTGGAGGAGCAGCAGTGAAAGCTGGTACGGGTACAGATGCGGCTGATGCAGCGCTGCTGACTGGCTGGGAAACCGGCAGAAGCGCGAAGCCGATTCCTGGTGAGCTGGAGACATATAGCCTGCTCTCACAGCAGCTGGCTGACTTCGGCAAGCTGGCAGGAGACCAGCTGATCCCGCTGCTGGAGTACTACTCAGAGTCAACGGAGGCAGAGAAATTCTTCCGCGACCGGCCCGGATATAAGCGGACGGTTAGAGCTTACTGCGATGCAGTGGAGATTGCCGCGATGTTCGGCAGCCTGCCTCCCGGCTGGACGCGGGCAGAGCTTATCGCTGTATTGCAGGGATTCCAGGATGCCGGGACAGGACTGCTGCCCGACCCTTGGTCTCCGCCCGGACCGGAGGATCACCCTGAGCTATTAACCGACCACCTCTCCCGGTATCATCTTCTCGCTGTAGGGTACGCGCTGGAGGTGCTCGGTTCTGCCCTGCCCCATCCGGTTACCGTTGCTGAGAATATGGAGACCGCTGCGTTGTATCCATATCTGAATGATCTGCCGTGGGAGCACAATGCCTGGGGCGGCGGCGACTGGATTGACTGCTATGCCACGGGTCTGTACCACAACCTGAAGACGTTCGGCTCCCGTAAACGGCCGGATGATCTGTTCGGCTGGCTGGCGACCCATTGCCGCAAGGACTCCGGCCTATGGGGCCTCCCTACCGCAGAGGAGGGCTGGCTGCAGCCGGTGAACGGTTTCTACCGGCTCACCCGCGCGACCTATGCGCAGTTCGGCCTTCCTCTGCCGTATCCGGAGCGCAGCATCGATACCGTGCTGGCCCACAGCAGGGACCGCCGGTTCTTCCGTGCAGAGGTGCTTAACGCCTGCAACGTGCTGGATGTGGTCCATCCGCTCTGGATCTGCCTGAAGCAGACCGATTACCGCCGTGCAGAGATCCGCAGCTGGGCGGAGAATATGCTCAGCGAAGTGCTTAAATTCTGGGTTCCGCAGCGCGGCTTCGCCTTCCAGTTATCACAGCAGCAGGACACGGGTCTGCAGGGAACCGAAATGTGGCTGAGTATCCTCTATCTGCTGGCTGACCTGTGCGGCGTAAGCTCATCGCTTGGATATACTCCCAAGGGTGTGCACCGCCTGGCCCCTGCCTTCTCACTGCCCCCGAGATAGCGGCTTCCCTCTCCGCTTCCGCGGTGAATGAATACTTCACCAGCTTCAGCCTTACGGACTTCTGATTCCGGTAATGGTATCCGCATATAACGGATATTAAGACCGAATATCAGCAGCAACAGCTGCACTATTCCAAACCCAAAACCCCCGGATCTCCCTCATAGCGGAGAACCGGGGGTTTAGATTGCTTTTACCAGGATGTACTGTCTACTGCCCGAAACCGACACGCGGCCGTTCCCGTTCTTTGGTCTGCACGTCTACGGCGCGGATGGAGGTGATTGGAATGTAGAGGGTCTGGAACTCCGTGCTGTACTTCACGAACCTCTCATCCAGCTCCTCCAGAACCCCTCCTCTGACACTGGTTCCATCCAAAAAATGAATCGTTACTTCCTGCCCTTTCAACGCTGATAACATCTTAATCCGCTCCTTCGTCTACAGATGGGTAATAATCGTGTCGATGATCCCGTATTCCAGTGCTTCCTCAGCTGACATGAAATAATCACGGTCCATGTCCTTCTCCACCTTCTCCGCCGGCTGGCCGGTACGTTCCGCCGTAATCTGGACTATCTTGTGCCGGATTTGCAGAATTCGTCTTGCGCTGATGGCGATATCACTGGCTTGGCCCTGTGCACCGCCATGCGGCTGATGGATCATGATCTCGCTGTTCGGCAGTGCGGATCTTTTGCCCGTAGCTCCTGCCAGCAGCAGCAGCGAAGCGAAGGAAGCCGCAAAACCGGTGCAAATCGTATTCACCTGCGGTTTGATTACCTGCATCGTATCATAAATACCAAAGCCGGCGGTAGTCGAGCCCCCGGGGCTGTTGATGAACATCTGGATATCCTTGTCCGGCTCATCTGCCGCCAGGAACAGCAGCTGGGCAATAATGCTGTTGGCCAGCCCGTCATCGATTGCCGCACCCACGAACACAATCCGGTCCTTCAGCAGCCGGGAATAAATATCGTAGGACCGTTCGCCTCTGGAAGTCTGTTCAATGACATAAGGTATAATACTCATTAGCTTGTGCCTCCTCTGATCTGTCTTAGTGTATATATCCTGTAGACGGACCAGGGAAGCTTAAAGATACGGGTATGCGAAATTCGGCGGGTATACAAGGATAGCGTATCTTTTACAATGTGCCGTTCGTTTATATAATAGAAGCAATAACTATATAAAATGAATTCAAGAACATAACAAAAAGCACAAAGGAGAGGGCCAAGATGACAATTCTTGAACATCACCGTATGCCGGACAGGGCGGATATGGAAAAGCAGAGTCTGCAGGAGCTGGGGACTGCGCTGCACCGGTATTGCCTATCGCTGACCCGTTCCGCCTTCGACGCTGAAGATCTAGCCCAGGAGACCTGGACCAAGGCACTCGGATACAGCAAGTTCACTTTGAGCCCCAATCCTGAAGCCCTGTTGCTGCGGATTGCCAAGAATACGTGGATTGATGCCTCACGGCGCAAAGGCTCCCTGATCCGTGCGCTTGAACGTTCAGAACCCCCGGCAGATTCAGCCCTTACACCGGCTGCGCAAGGAGATCGCACCGAAATCGAACTGGCCTTTCAGGCCTTGATCAAGCATCTCTCCCCATTGCAGCGGACCGCCTTCGTACTCCGTGATGTTCTGGGATATTCAGCCGCCGAGACAGCCGGAGCCTTAAGCACTACCGAAGGGGCAGTCAAGGCGGCTCTGCACCGGGCACGCCTGGCCTTATCCAGGGTCCGGGAAGAACTGGCTGAGAATGAGGGGCCCGCTCTTCCGCCGGATGCTGATTACCGGGCTTATCTCAGGGCGCTGGCCCATGCCTATGAGCAGGGTCAAATTCCGGTGATGCTGGAGCTGCTCCGCCAGGCGACTGCCGCAGAAGTAACTGTTGCTGTAAGCACCAC
The DNA here is from genome assembly GCF_000758605.1 of Paenibacillus sp. FSL R5-0912. Taxonomy (NCBI): domain Bacteria; kingdom Bacillati; phylum Bacillota; class Bacilli; order Caryophanales; family Paenibacillaceae; genus Paenibacillus; species Paenibacillus sp. FSL R5-0912. The sequence goes on along the minus strand of NZ_CP009282.1, from coordinate 2,681,940 downwards.
CACAGTGCATGCCCTGTATTCCGGAAGCGGAAGCTTCTCCTATCTGAATGGAAGCAGCACCTATGCCGGGCTGCGGATGGCAGCTTAACTTTATTCATTAGAATCTTAGCCCGCACACAAAACTTTAGGAGTGTAGCCAAATGAAGAAGGTACTTGTACTCGGAGGAACGCGGTTTTTTGGTAAAAGACTGGTGGAACTGCTGCTCCAGAACGGGGACAGCCAGGTAACCATTCTGACCCGCGGTGTAACAGAGGATGATTTCGGTGACCGCGTAACCCGGCTGGCCGTGGACCGGACTGATGAAACTGCGCTGGAGCATGCTGTAGGGGATATAGACTGGGATATCGTCTACGATAATATTTGTTTCTCACCGGATGAGGCTGCGGCTGCGGTGCGGATATTTGCCGGCCGGTCGAAGCGGTATATTCTGACTTCAAGCCTGTCTGTCTATAATCCGCAGCCGGATATCTTGACTGAAGCGGATTTCGATCCTGTACATTATCCGCTGAAGCTAGGCGGGAAGGCCGATTTCAGTTACCAGGAAGGCAAAAGACTGGCCGAGACCGTTCTGCTGCAGACGGCGGACTTCCCGGTGGCCGCGGTGCGGTTTCCGATTGTGCTGGGCACGGATGACTATACGCGCAGACTGCATTTTCATATAGAGCATGTACAAGCAGGGCAGCCGATCGGCATCCCGAACCCGCAAGCGGAGATCTCATTCATCCGTTCCGATGAAGCCGCTGATTTCCTGCACTGGCTGGGCAGTTCCACGTTGACGGGTCCGGTGAATGCCTGCTCGGACGGTACACTGACCATCGGCGGGGTTATCTCCATTGTTGAAGCGGCAACAGGTAAACCTGCCGTGGTCCGGCAGGAAACCGTAGACTCGGACAGCTCTCCCTTTGGCATTGAAGAATCATGGGTCATGGATACGGCAAAAGCCCGCTCCGCGGGCTTCAGCTTCCTGTCTTTATCCGAGTGGTTCCCTGAGCTGGTCACTTCGCTGAATCATTCACTTCGCCAGCACCAGTAAATCAGCCTCCGATTCAATCCGCCCGTTTGCGGCTGAGGATTCCCCCGTCTCCCGTATTCCTCCAGACTGAGGCCGGTGAACTCCGGCTCCGGTCTTTTTCTCAGTCTCCGCAAACGTTCTGGCTTCTGACTGTTGTTCCGGCTTCTCTGCTGTCTGCTTCCTAGTCTTCTCTGGCGCCTCGTCCAATTTATTCTCTTCTGCCTTCTCGGCTTTCTTCGCTTCTATTTTCGCTTCTATCTTCGCTTCAGCCTTTGCTGCTGTATTGTCAGCCACTGCCGCCTCAGGCCCGTCCGCTATCCCATTTAGCGTTCCTTCTTCCGGTCCTGCTACGGCAGTGTCGGCAATTTTGAACACATTGATCTCCCGGAACAGCCGCTGCGAGATTTCATGAATCTCCTCCGCCTGCCGTGCAATATCGCTGATCGCCTGATCCTGTTGAGTGCTGGAGGCATTCACTTCCTGTACCCCCGCCGCTGTCTGCTCCGCCACGGATGCTACCGAATGCACAGATTCGGCAAGGCGTGAGTTGATCGTACGGGTCTGTTCCACCTTCTGGTGAATCTGCCCGATCTGTGTGCTGATGCCCGCAATGGATTCATCGATCGCCTCGAAGGATGCCAGTGTCTCCGCCACCTGATGATCCTGCTGCTCCAGACTTTCCCGGGTCTCCATCATATGTCCCTGGAAATCGGCCATGCCGGCCTGAAGCTCCTGGATAATCCGGCTGATATGCACGGAAGAATCATTCGTCTGCACGGATAAATGTCTGACTTCATCGGCAATAACGGCGAAGCCTTTTCCCGATGCCCCGGCCCGCGCTGCCTCAATCGCTGCATTGAGCGAGAGAATATTCGTCTGCTTCGAAATCTCCGTGATTGAATTCGTGATGCGTGAAATATCCTTTGACTGGTTCACAAGCTGCTCCAGTGCCCCGTACACCTTGCTGATGGACACCCGGGAACGCTGTGAAATCTGGCGCAGGGCAGTAACGGTATCTGAACCCTGCTGCGTATTCCGGTTAGCCGCTTCACTTGTCGTCAGCATGACATCCGTATACTCGGTAATATCCTGAACCCCGCGGGCCAGCTCCTCCAGCAGCAGCGTACTCTGCTCAGACTGAACAGCCTGCTGGTCGGCACCCAGCGAAATCTCCTGGATCGTCCGGACAATATCCCGGTTCGTATGCGCGGTAATCGCCGATGACTGCTGAAAAGAATGCGAATAGTCAGCCAGCGAACCCGCAGCAGACAAGGTCTGCCGCAGCATGCCCTGAACTCTGCCCACCATATGATCGAAATGATGGCTGAGCCGGCCCAGCTCATCATTATACGGGGAGTTGATCTGCTGCCGCAGATCCCCGTCAGCAATTTGCCTGAGCGCAGCCTGCAGCTTGCCGACCGGCGACAGGAACGAGCGGATCAGCAGCCAGGCCAGCACCAGCATGAACAGGAATACTCCACCTGCAGCATAGGCCACGATTGAGACCGTATCATCCAGCAGGTTAAAAGAAACCGTCTGCGCCTGCTCTGCATTGTCGGCGGCTGCCTTATACAGCTTCCCGTTCGTCTCAAGCATGGATTGATTCAGCGCAAGTGCCTTCGTATGTATAACATCAATCTGTTCCAGTACAGTCAGCGGATCAAGCGTCTCATCCGACATTACCCCGGCCAGCTCCGTAATGAACTCCCCATATTCCCCAGCCTGGGTGCCCAGAAGCCCAAGCATTGTAAACGCAGGCGTATCCGGCTCAAAATCAAGCTTGGCCAGTTCAGCCGATATCTGCTGCTGTTTCTCCTGTAACGGCTCTGCCAGCTCCAAATCACTGGATTCAGCGAAGAAAGTCTCTGCACGGTTCTGCTCCTGCAGCAGCTGGGTGATGGTTGAGACTGTAATTCTTTTCTCCATTTCGCTCTTCTGCTGTTCCATAGATAGCTCTACCTGGTTAATTTTATGTCCTTGGTACAGAGCCACGCCCAGAAAAATGAGCGTAATTGCCGAGAAACTTAAGATTAGCTTCCATTTCATCGAAAAGTGCAGCAGGTTCCCCTTCAAAAGTATCATCCCTTCATATCTAGCTTGTCTTTACAATAGGTATATTCTGCTAATATCCTCATTGTAGAAGCCGGATATTAACTGTTCTCTTAGGTTGTGTATGCTGAGCGTAAAGAATATGTTGCGAAACTGTTAACAAAACGTCAATATTTAAGGAAATAGGACCAATGGACGGGGGTGTATACCTATGAAACTGGAACGGCTGATCTCTATAATCTATAAGCTTTTGAATCACGAGGTGTTGTCTGCGGCTATGCTGGCTGAAGAGTTCCAGGTATCGCAGCGGACTATCTACCGGGATATCGATGTAATCTGTGCAGCGGGCTTCCCGGTCGTATCGTATCAGGGGATGAAAGGCGGATATGGTATGATGGACGGCTACAAAATGGATAAAAGCCTGCTCGGCACTTATGACGTCAATGCCCTGATTACCGTGCTCCGCAGCCTTTCTACCGTGTTTGAAGACGGGCGTGCTCAGGGGACTATTGAACGGCTACAAACCATTGGACCGGAGCATCTGACGCAGAGCCTGTCCGTAGACTTCGACACCCTGCGGACGGAACCCGATGCGCTGCGTCATATACGGACTGCCATCACCGGGCGCATAGTGATCCGCTTCGATTATATCGACACCATGAATGAACGTACGGCCCGTGACATCGAGCCGCTGCGGCTTCATTTCAAATACCGTAACTGGTACATTTACGGATATTGCCGCACCCGTCAGGCTTACCGCGAGTTTCGCCTGTCCCGGCTGATGAATTTGATGCTGACCGGGGAAGCTTTCGAACCGCACCCGGAGGTGCCGGAAGAGGCAGCTCCCTCAGAACACGCACGGCAGAATCAGCTGGAGGATGTAGTGATCCGGGTAAGGCCAGAGGCGTTGGCCGACGCGCTGGATCAGTTTCAGCAGATGGACAAACAGTTTCACGAAGACGGAAGTATGACGATGCGCATTCCGGTATATCAGCCGCTCAGCGCACGCTGGTTATGGGCCATTCTGCTCAGCTTCGGCAGCGGTGCCGAGGTACTCGAACCCATCCCCCTGCGCGCCATCATCAAAGAGCATCTGCAAAACGCACTCAAACCTTATGAAGAAGTATGACACGCTGTTGTCAAACTTCTTTTTTTATGATGTAAGCAGACTTAACCACACGAGGAGGATATTATGTTTAATGTAATTCAGGAAATCAATTGGTTGGCTGTTGTGCTCGGGACGCTGGCGTTGTCTTTGGTGGGAGGCCTATGGTTCACTGTGGTCTGGGGCAATGCCTATGCCTACGCTCTGGGAAAAGAGAATGCACCAAGTGAAAACGGCGTTGCCGTCCTTAAGGAGGACGGTATCGTTTCAGCGGGAAATGGAAGGAATGTTAATCATACGAAGCAACATACGAAGCAACATACGAATCCTTCTCCTTCCAAAGAAAAACCGGCGCTCCGGTTCATCTTGGGTCCCTTGGTATGCGGACTGGTAACAACAGTGGCGATGGCGGTACTGTTCTATGCGTTCGATATTGAAACCCTTGCCGATGCTCTCCTCTTTGGCGGAATTGTCGGAGCAGGGTTATTGGCGGCCACAACCGTGAATACCGGGATTAACCCCAATATTCCCCGGCCGCTGGTCTACGGACTGGTTAGCGGGAGCTACTTTTTCCTGTCCGGGCTGATTGTCAGTATAATTCTTGTAGCGATGAGGTGAACTACACACCACCTAAGAGGTGGGTGCTTCTTGGTCAATAGAGCTACTGCTCCAAGTTTACCCAAGCTTATAGGCTAGTTCCTAACCCGCTAAGGGCCATTTACATGGCTAGTTGTAGAAGATTCAGTGCCGCATTCCGGTCTCTGTCATGTTCCGTATGACAGGCAGGGCAGGACCACTCCCGTACGGCTAGGTTCTTGACTTCTGCATTTTTGTAGCCACAGCAGGAACACAATTGACTGCTTGCAAAGTGTTTGGGAGCAATGATTAATTCTCTGCCGTACCATTTCGCTTTGTAGGTCAGCATGTCTCTGAACAGGCTCCAAGACACTTCGGATATGGCTTTGGCTAACTTATGATTCTGCATCATGTTCTTTACACGCAAGTCCTCCATCACGATCACTTGGTTTTCGTTTATCATTTGGGTGGACGTTTTGTGCAAAAAGTCTTTCCGTTGATTCGCTATTTTTTCATGCAGTCTGGCGACCTTCAGCCTTGCTTTATACCGGTTACGGCTCCCTTTCTTCTTTCGTGACAAGTCCTTTTGCAGCTTGGCTAATCGTTGTTCAGACTTCCGCAAGTACTTCGGATTCGGTATGATTTCGCCATGTGAAGGAATCGCAAAGTCTTTCAACCCCAGATCCACACCGATCTTCGTCTCGAGTGGGGGCAATGGGATGATATCCGTTTCCACCAATACGGAAGCGTAATATTTTCCCGTGGGTGTTTTGGAAATGGTGCATGATTGAATACGTCCCTCGAATGGACGGTGCAGCTTGATTTTGATTTTCGTTTTTAGTTTGGGAATTTTGATCCTTCCCTCTGTAATGGCAATGGTTCCCTTCTGGTTATTGGTTGTGAAGCTATGGCTATTCTTCTTCTTGCTCTTGAATTTTGGAAATCCCGCGTTCGGTTCACGGAAGAAATTCTGATAAGCCTTCTCTAAGTGAAGCTGGGCATTGGCTAAGGCTAGACTATCCACTTCTTTCAGCCAGGCAAAATCCTTTTTGTAGGGCGCAGGTGTCGTTTGGAGCATCGTTTCCGTTTGCTTGTAATGTTCAAGCTTATCTGCAAGCATTCGATTGTAGATGAAGCGAACAGCGCCGAATACTTTAGTGAAGTACTGCTCTTGCTCATAGGTGGGATGGATTCGATACTTATAAGCCTTTAACACCTGCCCACCTCATTTCTGACCTTGAGATTCGATGTACTTCCGGATGACTTCAATCGGCGCACCGCCAATCGTCAGTAGACAATAACTTCTGGACCAGAAATATTCCTTCCACAGCTGTTGACGAATTACAGGAAATTCTTTCTTAATTAGACGGGAGGATGCACTCTTATAAGCGTTCAGAAATTTAGAAATATCGCTATTGGGGTGAGCTTTCATTAGAATGTGAACATGATCCTTGTCATGCTTCCATTCCTGCAGGGTGATATTGTAATTAGGCTGAATAGACTCAAATATCTCTTGTAACCGATTCGAAATGTCATCGTCTATTACTTTTCTGCGGTACTTCACGACTAGCACAAGATGATAATGAAGAGAGAATACTGAATGATTATTTGTGTCTAATTCCACGGATATCACAACCTATTTCATAATACTACTGAATGGTTTTATTGTAATATTTTAGGTTGTATTTGTCTATGAGAAAGACCGCTGACATTCATCCCGCCACTTAGAGAAGTGGGGGAATTCTGACAGCTAACTGTTAAAAAGCCGATGTTGTTGTACGTTTTGCAACATTAATTCATAGTTACTGGGGTAACCGTAAGGATTCTTGTACGCGATACAACAATTTCCCCGTTTAGCCACTTGGTGGAGGAAGATTGATGACTTTTGTGCAACAATTTTCGATCAGGGTCGGTTTTGATGGGGGGAATGTTGTATTTCGTTCAGGATTACTTCAACGAACCACGACCGGTTCTCCACCACTGATTCACCTTTAAGCAAGCTGCCTGGTCTTCTTGTGAGGGGTAGGTTGAAATCTATTGTATATTGCACTTCGTACAACAGATCGCTCAAAAATCCGCCGAAAAATAGAATCTGTAGCACTTTGTACAATAGAATTCTATGGAATAGGTGAATTTGGGCAGGTAGCTGGAAATCAATTGTATGAAATACATCAGAACTGGTTTTAGCGCAGGATAACGCAGAATCTGTTGTAGAAAGTGCAATCAATGAAGAGCTCTACCATTCTCAAGCGGGTTACGCCTAGCGGAAGGTTGTATATTTTGCTGGGACAGCTCGTTATAATTGTACAAACCGGTCTAGGAGAAACTACAGTCAGTACTTGAGCGGGAGTCTTCCCGCCCTACTAAGTGCCATTCACGTAAAACGTCCGTGCAGACTCCTGTTCGGGCTATATATTTGACAGAAGGGAGTGTACAGTAACTATGAGCACAGAAAATTGGATTGCGGCTACATCAAGGGAAGAGTTGCGGAACTGGCTGCTGGTGAACAGCACGGCTGAACCCTTTTGTTGGGTTGAAGCGACTATGAAGCCAGTCCCGGGTACGCTGCTGTACCTGGACGCCGTTGAAGAAGCTTTGTGCTTCGGCTGGATCGATGGGGTGAAGAAGGTGAACGCTGAAGCAAAGCTGGTGCAGAGGCTCTCTCCCCGCAGCAGACGGAGTTCATGGACTGAGCTTAACAAAGAGCGTGTCCGCCGCCTTGAGAAGCTGGGCTTGATGCGTGAGGAAGGACGGCGGGTCCTTCCTGATATGGATATCCGCTCTTTTAGAATAGACAAGGTTATCGAAGAGAAGCTGAAGGAGGAACCGCAGGTGTATGAGAACTTCATGACCTTTCCGGCGCTCTACCGGCGGGTGCGGATCGATACCATACAAAGCTATATCCATCAGCCAGAAGTGTTTCAGCGCAGACTGGATAAATTCATCGTAAACACCAGAGCCAATACAATGTACGGCCAATGGCATGATAACGGGCGCCTGCTGGAGTATTAAGTGAAGTCCTGATGTACTAATTGTATTCGGAGAAGTTGTTGGGGGAGTATTTTAGGAGGAGTTGATGGGGATTGGCGGGGACTCGGCGGGGCTGGGCGGGAGCTGGGAGGGACTCGGCGGGAGTTGGGCGGGACTTGGCAGGACTCGGCGGGGCTTGGGGGGCTGGGCGGGACACGGCGGGAGCTGGGCGGGACTTAGCAGGACTCGGCGGGGCTTGGGGGGCTGGGCGGGACACGGCGGGAGCTGGGCGGGACTTAGCAGGACTTGGCGGGACTCGGGGGTGCTGGCCGGGACTTGACGGGGGATGAATAGCTTCACGAGCGTATACGATCGTGAATAGGACTGAGAATCCGCTATTTGAGCAAAACAGGCGGTTTTGCGGGTCAAGCGGACTCAGAATCGCTTATATGTCCGTCCACACCTCATTTCGGGCTTCAATGAACAAGTTAGCGGAATCTCAGTCCGTATGGGAGCACAAAGCAGTGTTTTTGGCAAAATAGCGTCTTCTCAGTCCGCATTCCCCTACTGATCGACATCTGATGGGCTGACGGTCCTGCCACACTGACGGCCATTCGCTCCAGAACACCACCAGGAATCTGTCTTTCAGTTACGCCTCAGCTTTTTTACAACGCCCGGCTTGGTACAATCACAGAACTAATGAAGTGAGTTCATTTCATGCAGCAATTTATGTATTCGGATTCAGCTTCAACTGGAAACTTACAGCATAGTTGTACACTGTACAACTAAAAACCGCGAAAAGGCAGGCTTGCCTCTTATAACTGTATTCTGTACAACTATATCTGCCATAAGCGGAGAAAACCATCTATATGTGGCAATTTAATTGCACGGAATACAACTAAACGAATAATTGGTTATAAATCAGACGATTTAGTTGTACAAAGTGCACTTAAGCATACCGCATACCGCATACCATAATAGCATCACTGCAACCCTCAGAAGATTCCTCTATAAACAAACAAAAACAAGCCCCCGCATCCGGAAGCCTGTCCTCATGCAGCACTATGCTATTGCGCGTTCTCATCCATATACATGACTTCCCACAGATGTCCGTCGATATCCTGAAAGCTCCAATTGTACATAAAGCCGTGGTCGACAGGATCATTGAACGGTTTGCCGCCGGCCCCAAGTGCCTTATGCACAAGCTCGTCCACCTCTGCCCTGCTTGCTGCGGAGAAGGCGAGAATGACCTCCGTGTGTCCGGCAGTATCCACAACCGATTTCGAAGTGAAGGTGTTAAAGAATTCCTTGGTCAGCAGCATGGCAAACGTGTTGTCATTAATAATCATGCATGTTGCGTTCTCATCCGTGTACTGCGGGTTGAACTCAAATCCGAGTGCGGTAAAAAAGTTGATCGAATCCTGCAGATGACTCACCGGCAAATTAACAAATAGCTGGCCTGCCTTATATCCCACTTTCTAATCACCTCTGCATCTAAGGAGTGTGTTCCGCACTATTATAGCATGAACCTGTCTCAGGCAAAAAGTTGCGGGGGCATAGTTGAGAATGTGGATGAGGGTGCAAGTGCGGATGCAGATGTAGGTGACAGATGCAATCGCGGGTACAGGTACTCGTGCCGGGGAGCGGGCGCAGCACCCCGCAGCAACTCCCGGCGAATAGCTACCGCCGGACATCATCCCCGGCGGTACACCCATTCGCCGGCTTTGCAGAGCGCCGCCAGCGCCAGCCCCCCGCTGCCCCGCTGGAGCAGCGCAATATCCGCCGGCGCGCCGGCGGCCAGGCCCGCTGCCTCCGGCAGGGCCATGAAGCCTGCCGGGTGCACGGACGCCATGTCCCAGGCGTCCGGCAGGTCGGCCAGGCCCGCGGCGCTAAGGCGCGCGATGTGGCGCAGCAGCAGCTGCGCCGAACCGGCCAGCAGCCCGGGCTGGCCGGCGAGATGCAGCCGGCCCTCCGGGGTCAGCACGACGCGGCCGCCGACCGGCGTGTCGTAGCTGCCGGGCGGCAGGCCGGCGAGGGCAACGGCATCGCTGATCAGCAGCGCCCGGCTGCCCTTGACCTTCATCGCCACCTTCAGCACCTCATCCGGGAGGTGGAAGCCATCGGCGATTAAAGTGCACCACAGCTCTTCTTCCGCGAGCTGGGCCCACAGATAATTCGGATGGCGCGGCAGCACGGCATGCGCCCCATTGCCGAGATGCGTGGACAGCCGCGCTCCGGCAGCGGCCGCCTCCGAGATCTGTGACGTGCTTGCCGAGGTGTGCCCTATAGAGACCGTCACGCCCTGCCGCACGCAGTGGCGGATGAATTCCGCACTCCCCTCCCACTCCGGGGACATCGTCACGATGGAGATCCGCCCGCCTGCCGCTTCCTGCCACTGGTCGAACAGGGCTGTACTCGGTGGGCGGATATGCTCCAGACTATGCGCTCCTCGAGGTCCGTCTTCGGGCGAGAGGAACGGCCCCTCCAGATGGATGCCGCCAATCGTGGCAGCGGCGGCGGCATCCTCTTCGCAGGCCCGGGCAATTGCCCGCATTGCGCCGTGAATCGTATATGGAGCACCGGTGATCACGGTCGGATAGCAGGTGGTTATGCCTTCGGTCCACAAGGCGCGGATTGCTTCCTTGACAGCCTCCGCGGTCAGCACGGGATGATTAAAGTCATGGCCGCCGAAGCCGTTGATCTGCAGGTCTACCAGGCCGGGCGCGGCTACCGGCAGCTCCAGCAGCTCGTCCGGCGGCAGCGCAAGAGGTCCGTCCAGCGGTTCAATTCCCGCAATGATGCTGCCCTCCAGACGAATCCGGACCGGCTCGCCTGTACGGTAATGCAGCGCATCCACAATCATCGCACAACCGCTCCGAAGGAATCCGTGTCCACAAACAGCCGGCAATCCCCGTGGCTGCGCAGGATTGTGGACGGACAGGCCGTGGAGACAGATTCATGCAGTGTACGGGTAACTGCACCACGCTTCGTCGGGCCCGGAACCATACAGAACAGCCACTTGGCGGACAGCAATACAGGGATCGTCAGGGTCAGTGCCTGCTGCGGAACCTCCTCCAGACTGGCGAAGCATCCGTCATTCACCTGCTGGGTGCGGCAGGCGGCATCGAGAGTGACCGCTTTGACCAGCCGGGGATCATGGAAATCCGCCACCGGCGGGTCATTGAAGGCCAGATGGCCGTTCTCCCCAATGCCGAGGCAGACAATATCTATAGGAGCTTCCGCCAGCAGCCTGCCATATCGCTCACATTCAGCTTCAAGGTCAGCGGCAGGATTAATATAATGAACCCTGCCCGGCTTCACCTTGTCGAACAGCGCTTCCCGGAGGAAGCTGCCGAAGCTCTGCGGCGAGCCTTCCGGGAGACCGAGATATTCGTCCATATGGAACGCCGTAATCCGGCTCCAGTCCAGATCCGGCGCTTCAGCAAGCTCGGCAAGGAATTCATTCTGGGAAGGTGCGGCGGCGAAGATCATTCTGACCGTAGTCTTGGAAGCCAGCAAGGCGCGGATTGCAGCCGCAGCTTCACGTCCGGCCGCCTCTCCGAGCATCCGCCGGTTCTCAAATACACGCACCAGCATGGAACCTGCCATTTCGGTATGGATTGGTGTCACTTTCAGCATGAGTAGTGCCTCCCTGTCCCTTGTGGTTGTCCGTTCCTTGTCCCTTCTTCGCCCCGGAATTCACCCGGGGTAAGGCCTGTATGCAGCTTGAACAGCTTGGTGAAATAGCTTTTGTTCTCGTAGCCCAGCTGCTCAGCGACCTGCTCCACACTCTGCGGAGACTGGTCCAGCAGCTCTTTGGCATGCTCCATCTTGGTGTGGGTAACATAGTGGATGAAGCTCATCCCGGTTTCTTTCTTGAACAGGCGGCTGAAATAGCTCGAATTCAAATGAGTGTATTCGGCGACCTCCTCCAGCGTAATTTTACGGTTCAGATGGCGGTCCACATACTGCTTCACCTTCTTGATCTCATCCCGCCGGGTCTCCTGGTACATCTCACGGATCACCGGCAGACGTTCATAGAAGAATTGCAGGGACCACTCTTCCAGACTGTCGATATGCTCAATGGCAGTGATAGTGTCATGCAGCATCTCCAGGGAGAAGGTCGACTGGAACTGTTGACGGGCCATCAGCCGCATCTGGTTATCGTAGAGCAGTTTGAGCATCCATTCCTTGACCTGGCGTGGAGCAAAGCGCTTCAACCGGATATAGTCCATCCATTTGGACAGCAATTCCTCTAACCGCCCGGCCGATTCCTCCAGGAAGGCTTCGCGGATCTCCCGGGAGGCTTCGGTGTAATGCAGGAACAGATCCTCACCGGTGAACGGCTGGAGCTCCTTCAGCCCGGTAAGCTCGCCCGGCTTCAGATAAAAGGCATTCTCCCGCCCTTGCGTTAACAGCGTTATAATCCCTTCACGGAAATGCCCGCTGCCGGGCGGAATACACAGATATTGAAAAGAAGCCCCTACCCCCGGCATGCTCTGAACCGCGGAACGCAGCTTGCCGAGCATGGAGATATGGCCGGCACTTGCGCCATTGCCCATCCCTCCGGTGAAGACCAGCACGCAGTCCCGTCCGCTGTAAGGCAGACATACTGCGGCCGTTCCATCCTGAAGCACCGCTTCGGCGGCGGATTCCACCAGTGCCATGAGCGCAAGATCATCCCGGACCGGCTCCCCGGTACTGCCGCTGACCCGGCATAGGACGGCTACATTCGCTGTCAAATCGGGTACAATCCCCAGCTCGGCGGCATCCGGAAGCCATTCGGTGTCCGGCAGCTCCCGGGCGGCAATCCGCCGCAGCACACTCTGCTTCAGCAGCACCTTTTGGTTCTCCGCCATGCTTTTCCACTTCAATGTCTGGGCTCTCTCCGCGTCCCTGCGGCGCAGATCATCGCCAATCTCCTGCAGCAGCCCGGTAATCAGCTCGCGGCTCATCATCTCCTTGAGAATGTAATCGCTCACCATCAGCTTCACCGCCTGCTGTGCATACGTGAAATCATCCATACATGACAGCACCACAACGCGTAAGTCTTCGTTCATCAGCTTCAGCTCGCGGATCAGCTCAATGCCGTCCATATAGGGCATTCCAATATCCGTTATCACAATATCCGGCATACCGGCCTGCGCTTTCTCCAGGGCAACCAGACCATTTTTGCAGGCCGAATGAAGGGTCAGTCCAAGCTCGTTCCAGGGAATCATTGCCGAGAGAAAGTCCAGTACCGGATAATCATCATCCACCAGCATCACGCTATACATCGTTCCCACTCTCCCTTTCCTAACCTTGATCCGGAATTTCTTCAGGAAGCACAAACAGGAAGGTTGTCCCTTGTCCGGGGATACTGTCAATGGTAACCTGGAAGGCTGAACCATAGGTCAGATACAGACGCTCGTATACGTTCGACATTCCGATATGAGCCAGTCTGCTGGACGGCATGGTTTCCAGCTCCGGCGGCTCGGAGCCAACCTCTGCCCGAAGCCGGTTCAGGGTCACCTCATCCATGCCCCGGCCGTTATCTTCAATCGCGATGAGCAGCCGTGTGTCCTGGGTCCAGGTGCGGATCAGAATGCGTCCACTCTCCTGGCGCAGGCCGTGAATGTAAGCATTCTCGATAACCGGCTGCAGCAGGAAGCGCGGGATTTTCAGCCCAAGGCTCTCCGAGGTGCAGTCTGTATCCAGCGTAACTTCATCGGCCTGACGGAAATTCAGCAGCTCCACATAACTCCTGACAATATGCAGCTCATCATGCAGAGTAGTGTACTCATCACGCTGTTGAATAGTCATCCGCAGCAGCCGGGACAGCGAGAACAGCAGCTCCGCATTCTCTTCATCTCCCCGCATCATAATGCGCAGGCGGATGGAATTAAGAATATTGAACAGGAAATGCGGATTGATCTGCGACTGCAGCATCGCAAGCTCAGCCTTGCGCTTCTGCGCCTGCTCGACCTTAATCTGAATGATCATCTTCTCTACCCGGTCCAGCATATGGTCAAAAGACTTGCCAAGCCGCCCGATCTCGTCATACCCGCGGACTCCGGAACGGATGCCAAGCTCGCCCTGCTCCACTCTGGCAGCCACACTGTCCAGCTTGATCACCGGCTTCGTGAATTGACGGACCAGCAGAACCAGGATCAGCAGGAAAAAAGCTCCAGACATAATCTGCACGGCTGTACTCCAGCGGTGGGTTGCACTGATTTGGCTGACCGCCTCACGATAAGGCGACAGACTTACAATCCGGTAGTTCCCGTAGGGAATATCCAGACTGCTGAGCAGATATTGTTCATTCCGGTAATCCATAAACCGCGAATCGGCTGTACCCGTCAGTTCATGCGCGAGTGCAAAAGGCTGACCCAGCCGCGCCTTGTCCCGGGAAGCTATTACCGTTCCGTCAGGCCCGATCAGCAGCGTCTCCTGGCCCTCACGGTTGTCATTAAAGATCTGGCTGATCCGGCTCTCGGCGATACTGATGATGACTGTGGCATAGGTTGAATTGGAGGACAGCTTCAGATTGCGGGCAATCGTTAGCACCTGAGGGCTGGTAACCGCTCTAGTCGGGATATAGTTATCCAGCACACCCGCCCAGTACAGCTCGAAGGCAGGCTGCTGCCGGGCTTTTTCCATCCAGGGCTGAAGCATCAGGGCGCCGACATCCAGCTTGGCGTAAGAATCGTTTGAATAATATTGGCCATCCGAGGTGAGCACGGTGACAAACGTTTTTTCCATCATGGAGGTAACGCTAATCAGCTTCTCGGTAACCTCTGTAAATTCCAGAACATTTTTGGCTGTATCCGGCTGGTGCAGCTTACTGCGCTGCCAATTTTCTTTGAGAATAAGCGTGATCCCGGGATCGAACTGAATGTAATTCGACACCAGCACCAGATTGCTGAGAAGGTTCGAGATATACATGCTCTCCTGCTCCAGCGAACGGCGTTCATTCTGAACCACCTGGGAACGGAGGATGTGCTCGGTATAGGAATTGGAAATATACAGGGTAATGGAGGCGGGAAGCAGCAGACAGAGCAAGGAAGCGACGAGCAGCTTGTTGCGAAAACCGAGTTTCCATCCTTTTGGCAGCAATGGCAATCCCCCTTCACAATCAGACTATCGTTTTCTTTGCCTCTATCATATCAGCTTTCCGCCTCCAGTAATTCATTTCCCAGTAATATCTCGACAAAATATGACGATTCGCCCTTATTTACTTATTGGCATCCACAATCTTTTGCAGTTCAGCTTGCGCTTTGCTGATTGTAGTCTCCAAGTCCTGCTGTTTCAGGATGTACAGCTCGGTTTCTTTAGTAAAAGCAGTTTCCAGCTCGCCCTGATACGTCGGTGGCACACTCAGCGGAGCCGGCTTGGCATTCTTGATTACGTAGGCCAGCGAGGTTTCGTCAATCATATCCGGGCTCATGGCAGAGGACTTCACCCCGGCGATGTATTGATCCACATCCTGCTTCTTCCATGCGGAGTATACATTCTGCATCTGCTCGCCCTCAGTGGAATACCAGCGGATGAAATCATAAGCCTCCTGCTGATGCTCCGATTTCTCCAGAATGCCCACATAGTTGCCGTTGGCAATGCTGACTCCGGCAGGCTGACCCGCGCTATTGGACGGCATCGGTGCAAACGCAGTGGTGAACGTAGCCGGGAACTCCTCCGATCCGCCCGCTTCTCCAATCATCCAGTTACCGGTCACAATCATCGCGGCATGTCCGGTGAAGAACTCCGAGCGGTAAGCCAGCTTCTGGGAAATGGTATCCGCATACGGCACGGCAACTCCGGATTCCTCTGCCTTGCTGCGCAGCTCCAGGGATTGGCGTATACCCGCACTGTCAATATTTACGATGCCGTTATTGACCAGGTTGTTGTCCTTCTCCTGGTTGATAATGGCCAGCTCCCAGTACATAGCCCAGGTATGGAAATAAGTGCCGAAGGTCTTGGACGGCCCGCTGCCACTGGTCAGCTTAGCGGAATAGTCAAGATAGTCATCCCAGCTCCATTCCGTAGGCACAGCCAGTCCAGCCGCATCCAGCTTGTCCTTGTTCAGCAGGACGAAATAATTCTCCAGGGTATCTGGAAGTGCATACACCTGTCCGTCTACGGAAGGATCAATCGTATATTCATCCGCCAACGTGATGCCTTCTTTGCTGATCAGGTCATTCAGCGGTGCAAGCAGTCCGAGTCCCGCACGCTGTGAGTAGTCGGTTGCACCCGGCATGAACACAACGTCCAGGTTCTCGCCGGAAGCAACGAGGAGATCCAGCTTCTTCATCCCGGCCACGGAATCGCCGTTGTCAGCCAGCTCCACGTATTCCAGTGTAATTCCCGGATGGGAATCCTCATAAGCCTGCAGCACAGGCTCCATATCCGCCGCAGGTGACCAGTTGGCAACCTTAATGGTTACAGGCTCTGCGGATGGTGCGGCACTCTCAGCCGCCTCAGGTGCAGCAGTACTGCTATTAGTGGGAGATGCATTATTAGTGTTGTTCGAATTGCCGCAGCCCGCCAGGGCTACAAGGAGTACGGTGATCCATATCAACGCGAAACCATTCTTTTTCATGAATAACACCCCTTCTAATGTGAGTTCTCCCTGCCTATGAAGCTTGTCCGGCAGCTGTTCCTTATCGATGTGTATTTGCTGAACCAGTCTGTTCACTTAATGCTAAGCGTCACTACGGAGAACATTTTGGACTTCCGGCCGCTGCCCGCCCCCAGATTTCTTCATTTAAACCGCTCTTCGCGGTAGAAATCCGGTGACTGCTGATGCTTCCGAAGTGAGCTTTCCATAGGAAAGCTTTCAGGCGGTCGCTAGCGCTCCTTCAGTTCCAAATTCCCCCTACGATCCTTTCGCATTCTGTTGCTTTCTTTTGTTCAGCCCGTACACTCACTGACCGTCACGTCCGATCCACCCACATCCGGTTATGCAACTTCCGGGAACTTGCCAGCCTTCACCCCTTCACCCCCCCCAAGGAAATACCTTCGATGACCTGCTTCTGGCCGAGGATGAACACTACCAGCAACGGCACAATTGCCGAGACGGAAGCCGCCATGATAAGGGAGTAGAATGCGCCGTTACGGTCGGCGAAGGCATTCATGCCAAGCTGAAGGGTATAGAGCGTCTTGCTGTTCAGGAAGACCAGCGGCGTCTGAAAATCATTCCAGGTCCAGATAAACCGCAGAATGGCATAAGTGGCAATCGCCGGCCGGACCAGCGGAAACAGAATGGAGAGGAAAATGCGGATATGGCCCGCTCCGTCTATCTTCCCGGATTCGATGTATTCATTCGAGAGTGAGGCGAAAAACTGGCGGAGCAGGAAGGTTCCCAGTACGCTGAACCCGCCCAGCAGAATCAGGCCCAGATGCGTGTCATACAGGCCGATGGAGCGGAACATGATGAACAGCGGCACCAGCGTGGCTTCCGCAGGGATCATGTAAGTGGCAAGCACCACCACAAATAATGCGTTTCTGCCCGGGAAGCGGATTTTGGTGAAGCCGTAAGCGGCCATACTGGAGACGGCTACGGACAGGAGTGTCGTGAGTGCTGTGACTTTGATGGAGTTCCAATAATACAGGGTAAAGTTCGCTTTGCCAAACCACACAGAGTGGTAGTTGAACGATGCCCGTAAGGTTTGCGGAATCCATTCGATCGGATATTTGAACACATCGGCCTCAGGCTTGAGCGAAGCGGACAGCATCCATATAAAAGGGAGCAGAAACACGATGCCCAGCAGCGCCATGAGTAGAGTGATGACCGCTTTTCCCCAGTCCAGATTTCTTAATTTCACAGGGGTCCCTCCCTTTCTAGTAATTGACCCAATAACGCTGTCCCAGCCACTGCAAGCCGGTGATGGCGAGTACGATAACGAACAGAATCATGACCATGGAGGAAGCATAGCCCGTCTGAAGATCCACAAATGCGGTCTGATACATGTCGTAGACCACAACCGAAGTAGAGTTGGCCGGACCACCCTCCGTCAGCACCTTAACCAGCGCGAAGGATTTGAAATTGCCGATAATTCCGGTTACCAGCAGGAAAAAGGTCGTCGGCGTCAGCAGCGGAAAAGTAATGGAGCGGAACTGGGCGAACTTCGAGGCACCGTCGATCGTCGCCGCTTCATACAGATCGGCAGGAATATTCTTGATCCCGGCAATGTAGATAATCAGCGAGACCCCAAGGTCTATCCAGATCATCAGCAGCATAACCGATGGAAGCGCATACGATGGATCGGCCAGCCATTTGGGCGGGTTGTCCACTCCGAGTGCCATCAGGAAGCCGTTAACCGGACCGTAGGAGGGATGGAACAGAACCTGCCACACTACTGCGACAGCGACGACACTGGAAATCTGGGGCATGAAATAGATGACCTTGAACGCACCCGGGGCGTAGACATGACCCGTAATAATCACCCCCAGGATCAACGCTATAGCCATTCCCACCGGTACCGCCAGCAGCATAATGAAATTATTGCCCAGTGACTTCAGAAACACTTCATCCTGAAACAGCTGGCGGAAATTGTCCAGTCCGTTCCAGCGGATCTTGTCAAACCCGGTGACGAACGACCACTTGGTGAAGCTGAGTACGAAGGAGAACATCATAGGGATCAGCGTAAATACAATAACTCCAAGCAGCATGGGCCCTGTGAACAGATAACCCATCCCTATTTCTTTCCATTTCCGTTTGTTTCGGCGGTTGACCGGATTCTCCCGGGACTGTGGCAAGGCAACTGACGTCTTCAAGGCTCTGTCCCCCTCTTGCGTGATGTTATCTCTCATTATAGAAAAGCGAATAATTTTACATAAGTCACGATCCTGACCCGTTCAGAAAAATTTTTACCTGCCGTTGTCCCAATCAGCGATTTGCACACCTCATGGCCTGCTGCTGGCCAAATCAGTCAAAAACGGTGCGGATTTGCGCAAAATAGTTGATTTACTACGCCTGCCCGCTTTGTTATCTTCTAGGCAAGCACAGCTTATGCTTACAAAACTTAAAGCGTATGCTTCCGAAGCCAGTTTTGCGAAGAGACTCAGGAAGCTTATGCTTACAAAACTTTTAGGAGGAATGCAGGTGAACGCAAAGTCAGATATTATGTCCGCTTATATGGAAAGCATTGTGGAGCTGCTGAATGAGATACGGAGTGAGCCAAGGGACAAGCTGGTGCAGGTGGCGGAGCTGCTTGCGGATCATATTGCAGAGGATAAGCTGGTCTATCTGTACGGTCCGGGCGGACATTCCAACATGAATGCGACCGAGGTATTCTTCCGCGCAGGCGGCCTGATGCATATCAGCGCTATATTAGATGAAGGCACGATGATCTCGAACGGCGCTCTGCGCTCGATGGCCGTTGAACGTACTCCCGGCTACGGAACACTTGTTATAGAAGATAACCGGCTGGGCGAAGGTGACATCCTGATCCTTGCCAATGCCTACGGCATTAACACCGCTTGTATCGATGCTGCCCTGGAGGCGCGGCGCCGGGGGGTTACAACGATTGCTGTCACCTCTGTCGGCCATGCCGAAGCTACCCCCAAGAATCATATTGCCCGCCATCCTTCGGGGCAGAACCTGTATGAGCTGTGCGACTATGTGCTGGACAGCAAGGTCAAGCCGGGGGATGCTGCCCTGCATATTGACGGCATTGAACCGAAGATGGGCTCGACCTCAACGTTCGCCAACGCTTTCCTGCTGAATTCACTGATGATGACCACGGCGGCCTGTCTCGGGGAAAAAGGGATTGAGGTGCCGGTCTGGCGCAGCGGCAACGCTCCCGGCGGGGATGAATGGAATAACCGCTTCATTGAGCGCTTCAAGGGCCGGGTCCGCTGGCTATGAACATTCCACTGATTCCGCAGCCTCAGGTGGTGCAGAGCCGGGGACCGGAACCGGTCAGCGGCATCCGCGGCTGGACGGTGCAGCTATGGAGTCCCGGGAATGATGTCCGGTTATTGGCGGCAGCGCAAGGGATATTTGCAGGGGTTACGGTGAACCTGGAGTCTGGCGGCAGCAGTGTATACGCCCTAGTCTCTGAAGGAACCCCCTTCAATCCCCGCATGGCCCGGCGGGTAGAGGGCAAGCATGACGGTTACGTATTGATTACAGATACAGGCCGGGTTGAACTATACGCACTTAGCGCTTCCGGACTTTTCTACGGGATTAAGACACTGGAACAGATGCTCCATAGCAGCGGCGGCAGTACCGTGCCTGCGCTGACGGTTGCCGACTGGGCGGATCTGCGGCTGCGCAGTGATTATCTGGATCTGCGCACCGTCTATCCGACCTATGAGCATATGCTGGAGTATATCGCAGAGCTGGCCAGCTACAAGATCAATACGCTGATCATCGAATATGAGGACAAGCTGCCGTTCCGGAAGCTGAGCTTCCTGCGCCATCCCGGGCTGGCCTTCACGGAGGAAGAGCACCGGCTGTTACTGCAGACTGCACATGACCATTTCGTCACAGTGATTCCGAAGCAGCAGTCCTTCGGGCATCTGGAATATATTCTGAAGCATCCGGTCTACATCGGTCTGCGTGAAGTCCCGGAGACTGTCTCGGAATTATGCCCTCACCGGGCAGGCTCCTTCGAGATGATGGCCGGCATTCTGGAGGAAGTGGCTGCGCTTCATCCGCACAGCGATTATCTTCATCTGGGCTGTGATGAGGTCTGGACACTCGGCACCTGTGAAGACTGCCGGAATTCCGGGCTTACTCCGGAAGCCTCCTTCATCCGCTTTGTCAATCAGCTGGCTGAGAAGACGCTCAGCCTCGGCAAAACACCGATGATCTGGCATGATATGATCATGCACGCCACCCTGGACGAGATCGCCGCACTCGACAAGCGTGTCGTAGTGGTGGTCTGGATCTACGGCGGGCACCGGATGAAGGCGGATGCCCGGCTCATTCTCCACAAGCTGCGCGACGCCGGCATTGAGACCATCGGCGCCTCCTCTGTACGCTGCTGGGATGATAACGGCGACCAGAATTATCCGGTGATTCATAACCGGATCAAGAATGTGCTAGACTGGATTCAGCTGGCGCAATCGGAGCAGCTGGACGGAATCATTCATACGAACTGGGGATGCCCGTTCTCGCTGGGCAGTCCTTACGGCCTGTTCGAGACCTCGCGTTATCCGGCGTTTTTTGCCGCAGAGCAGAGCTGGAATGCCAAGGCGGATGTCCCCTCCTTCCTGACCCGTTTCCTGTACCAGTTCCACGGTATGGATACGGCTCAGCTTATGGGCGAGGAATGGGCGGATTACGCAGTACCCGACTATTATTCCCTGATTCCGCAGCTGCTTCCGGCTGTGAAGAAGAACCGCCTCACTGCCGAACTGATCGACGCCATGATCCAGTATGAGATCCCGGCGCAGCGCCGCTCCCCGCTGCATACGTTCCTTTTCCGGGGAGCGATGTCGCCGGGCAGCGAGGAAGTGATCACCTTCCTCCGGGATAAATACAGGAGCGGATATGGTGATTTACTCAGAGCCAGGCAGCGGATGCAGAGCGTGCTTGCAGAGCTGCTTCCGCCGCAGATGGCGGAGCTGTTCATCCGCTCCCGGTTCTACCGGCTGGAATTATTCGAAGCGGACCTGCACGGGATGATTACAGATCTTGAGATGATTGAACAGAAAGCGGGGGATAGCTGATGCCTGATATGCTTGTTAAGCTATATGATCTGCCGGACAATGAGGCACTACTGGAACGTCTGCGGGGAGAAGGAATTGCCATTAAACGGGCGATGACCGGGGATAAGCAGGCCATCGTGGATTTCGTCGGCCGCCATTTCACGAATAGCTGGCGGAATGAATGCGAGACGGCCTTCGCGCATCTGCCCGTCCATTGCTATATTGCTGTGAAGCAGGGCGAAGTAATCGGCTTTGCCTGTCACGATGTTGTTGTGAAGAACTTCTTCGGCCCGACCGGCGTACTGGAGGATTACCGGGGCCTCGGCATCGGGAAGGCACTGCTGCTGGAATGCCTGTCCGCGATGCACCGGAACGGCTACGGCTACGCCATTATCGGCTGGGTCGTGGACGCAGTGCCTTTCTATGAGAAGAGTGTCGGCGCGATTGCGGTCCCTGATTCTTTTCCCGGTGTATTCCGCGACTTGATCAGTATGGACTGAACTCCCCTCTGATACAAACAAACAGCGGCAGCCAAGGACCTAAATGTCCCTGAGCTGCCGCTGTTTGTTTGTCATTACAGATGACCTATTCCGCCGAGCTAGCAGAAATCGGAAGTCGGCAATCCTTCATTTTCTGCCCAAATGCAGGTCGATCGTATCATATATAGTCATCACATCGCCGAACTTATTGATGGCCGCTCTGATCTCTTCCTCAAACGGCGCTTTAATGGCAGAAGGCATACTTCTATGGTCTGAATATGTATTGAGTAAGGCAATGTAATCCGCTGAGGAGAAGCTTCTGGTTAGGTGATACAGCTTAAGCTGGATATCCCTGAACCCGTAGGTATGCAGATTCTGTGAGATGGCATTATATCTTTCCGTATCATGTTCGATTAATTTGGTATTTGAGGGCCTGTACTGCTGGTAAATACGCTGAATATGCTGATGTAATTCGTCATCCTCCCGTGCTGCAAAAGGCCGGTTCCAGAATATGGCCAGTGTGCCGCCGGCTTTTAACAATTTGAATGCCTTCGGATAACCTATGTGCTCTGGAATCCAATGAAATGCAGTAGCGGAGTAAATGAGGTCTACACTCTCGTCCGGACCTGTGAATTCTTCAAAAGTCGTATTGTGCACTCTGAAATTCTTGTGTTCCCGGAACTTTAGTTGTGAGTATTCCGCAAGGTCTGCCCCAAGTTCAATGGCCGCTAATTCGCAGCCCGTTTCCAGAAAAGGCCGGGTGGCCTGGCCCGTTCCGATCCCGATTTCAATAGCCTTGCCGCCCTGTCCGGTCCGGGAATACGCTATAATGTCCTGGAACAATTCCTCACAATAGGACGGCCTCCATTTATCATAATTCGCCGCATCCTCATTGAATATTAACCGTGTATCCATACATCCTCCTCCATCAGTAAATAACCGGCACCATTCCACCATCCATACGGATTGGAGAGCCTTTAAATGCTGCCGCATGGGGACTGCATACAAAAGCAGCCAGTCTGCCGATCTCCATAGGCTTGATGAAACGCTGTAATTCAGATTGCGGCAGACTTGCAGCCATGAATTTCTTCTCTTTTTCTGCAAACGTTAGCTTCTCCTCAGGATACATCCCGTCAATGATTTGCTGCACATTTTCAGACAATGTAGGTCCAGGCATGATTGTATTAACCGTAACCTCAGTTCCTGCTGTAAGTTTGGACAGACTCTTGGACAAGGACAGCAGCATAGATTTGGTCATTGCATATTGAGGCATTTGTCCTGAAGGCATGACGGCTTCTTCACTGGCGATGAAAAGGATACGGCCGAAGTCTTTTTTCAACATTCCAGGTATATATAATTTCGTTAATCCGTTTGCAGCAAGCACATTCGTACGGAAATACTTCTCCCATATGTCATCGTCAACATCCTCATACTGCATCAATTCATAAATGCCCATATTGTTGATCAGAATATCAACGCTGGGGAATTTTGCGAATAAAGCTTGCCTTTGTGAAGCGTCCACTATATCCGCAGCGGCATTCTGAGGAGAGGTGGCCGGGAAATTCATCTTCAATTCACTGACGGTCCGCTCTGCCTCTTCGTAATTCCTTCCATTGACCAGTACGTTAACGCCTTCCTTGGCAAGCTCTATAGCAATAGCTTTCCCTATGCCTTTCGTAGATCCTGTAACGAATGCTGTTGTGTTGTTTAATCCCATATCCATAATCCACTTCTCCTTATTCGAACATTCCTGTGTTCCGGATAGTGAATATTGTACCCCGCCGGGATTATTCAGTAACTAGCCCCATGTGCCAAACTTCTTGTTTAACACGCCAAAACATACTGCTCACGATATGCCGGCATCCGGAAGATGCTCAGCACGCCACTTCGAAGGGGTGTCCCCCTCCCACAGACGGAAAGCACGGTAGAATGAGTTCTGGTCCTCGTAGCCAAGCAGGTAAGCCACTTCTTTAATATCAAGCGAAGGGTCTGCCAGGTACTCCAGGGCCTGCTCATGCCGGACTTCTGTCAACAGCTGCTTGAAGGTCGTATTGTCGTCAGTCAGCCGGCGTTGCAGGGTCCGGCCGCTCATCTTAAGCTCCTTCGCAGCGGCCTGAATGCCGGGGCATCCTCCTGCAAGGCTATGTTTAATGACCATTTTGACCCTTCCGGTAATAGAGCGGTTGTCATGCAGTTCATCGAGTGACCGGTCCAGAGCGGGCGTCAGGATCTCCAGCAGCTCTTCGTTATACGATACAAAGGGAAGATCTAGATCACTTCGATGCAGCGTCAGCCGGTTACATTGCCCGCCTGCCTGGATTGCACAGCCGAAGTAGGCTTCGAGGACCCGTGCATCGCCCATGGACTGCGTAAATTCGACGGACTGTGCCTTCAAGTGACGGCCTGTCCCCTTCCTCCCAAGCTCCAAAAGAAAGGCCAAAGTGATCCCTGCCAGCACCGGCGGACCGGATGCTTCGGTATTCAGCCACTCCAGTTCAACTGTACAATGCCCGTTCTCCTCCTTGATCCGCAGACTTTCGGGAGGACACAGCTGTTTGTATCTGGCCATACGTTTCAGAGCATCGCGGTAGTCGCGGGCGTGATACAACGCTAAGACGGCTGGGGGATACTGTGTGGTTTCAAAGGCGGCTGCAAGCTTGATGATCCCCTCTGCAGTGTCCCCGGTGAGCTCGGAATACGCCTGCCAGATTGCGAAATATTGGGCAGTGGTGACTGAGGATTCCGTTATTATCGATACAGGCAGCTGTGCATGGCGGGCCACGTCGCGGGAGGCAATTCCTATGTGATTTATGCCTGCCCAGAATCCCGGAGGCATTTTAATTCGGTCAGAGGGACGAGACTTCATACGCACAGATCTCCTTTTGCCAGTTGTAAATTCATAGCTGTGGTTGTATTAAAGCCATATAAGAATACTCTTATGCCTGTAATAATGTCTACCTTAACGTACAAAAATGCCATACTTCAAGACGGTTAACACATTTCTCATTTTGTTTTAACATGCAGGCGTTACAATAGGTACAGATCTGTATTAAGCTGTGCTCACAAAACCTGTAGGAGGATTAATCATGCCTAATATCTGGATGCATCTCGAATACGGGCAACAGCTGGCCGGGGAATTCCGCAGCCGGTTCCCGTTCTTACATCATCTGCAGCAGCAGGAACAGTTGTATAATCTCGGATGTCAGGGCCCTGATTTCCTGCTGTATCATAGTTTTCTGCCCTGGAGCAAGGATGCGGGGGCCCTTCATCTCGGGGATCTGATGCATACGCAGCACTGCGGGCCTGTGCTTATTGATTGCTGGGAAGCTGCGCGGACTCTCGAAGGGCCGGAGGCGGACCAGGCCCGGCTCTATTTCCTTGGCTTCCTGACTCATCATCTGCTGGACCGGAACCTGCACCCATTCATTAATTGGAAGGCAGGCTACAAATTCCGCGATCACCAGCGGTTCGAGATCGATTTGGATACCTTGTTCATGAAGCGGCTGCGGGGCATCAATACCTGGCAGAATGCTGCCTGGACAAGAATTGACGCAGGTCCCCGGCTACCTGAGCCGGTTCATCATATTCTTCACACCACTGCACTCCGGCACTATCCGGAAGCCATGGGCAAGCTGCCCTCCGACATCTGGCAGAGCTCCTACCGGGATATGGTGCTGGCTCACAGATGTCTTTATGACCCGAAGGGCTGGAAGAAGGCCCTCGCCTGGGGCCGCACCCGGCGTCTGTTCTCCCGGAAGCTGACTGCCCACGAAGAGGAGCTGGATTATCTGAATGACCAACACGCCGAGTGGCGGCATTCCGCACTGTATTCCGAGGTCCGGACGGAATCCGTCTGGGAGCTGTGGGAGCAGGCGCTGGAGGAAGGCCGGACTGTGCTCACCGCGCTCGCTGATTGGCTGGAATGTACGGACGCTGCGGCTGCAGAGCATAAGTTCGGGCTTTTCAGATCCGTGCTGGGCGACCGTTCGTACGATACGGGCAAGGAATGCAGCATGAACCTGCAGAACCAATATGCAGAGCCCATCTGGTCCAGCCTGCCTGGCAGCTGATCGCAGTCAGCGTCTCACCCGGCTCTGCCGCCGCTTCAACCGGGGCAATGGAGCTGCCGGGGGGGGGAGGCGGTGGGAACGGGTGGGCGCTTGGCCAAAGCTTGGGCGCTTCTGGCCGCACCTTGCAGTAACTTGGCCGCTTCCCGGCGGCGCTTCGCGTAACTTCGCCGCTCCGGCGGCGCTTCGCAGTCACTTCATGCCCGCCAGCTGATGAAGCGGACTGAAAATCCGCTATTTAAACAAAACAAGCCGATTTCCCGCCCAACCGGACTCAGAATCGCTTATTTGTCCGACTACTCCTCATTTCATCCCCATTTGAACAAGATAGCGGATTCTCAGTCCGCATACTCTTCATATGGAGGGTTTTAGCTGAAATAGCGGAATCTCAGTCCACTTCAGCGAAAGGGGAACTCATATTATTGGCGCGAAGCAAATATATAGAATGTTTACAATGTTTATTTTGGAACAACATCATCCCGCCCGCTTCCCGCGCAGCCAAACCGAGTTCTCACAATATTCCACCTGTATATCTCCCAAGCAGCCAAAAAGCGCCCGGTTTCCCGGACGCTCCTCGAAATCCATCCTATAGTATTCCTATCGTCACTTACTGTGCCTATAATCACTGGTAATGTTCTTATCATCCCAATATTGTTCCTATCATCCAGATGTCGTTCCTATTATCCCATTGTCTTTCCTATTATCTCCATGCCGTTCCATTTACCCGGCTTATATCAACCATTACAAAGGCTCCCTCGGAATAATCTCCGGCGGGGTCTGGGGAATGATTTCCGGCTGCTCCTGCGGAGGAACCTCCGGGGGAATCACAACCGGTCCCGGTTCAGGGATCATGTCCGGCTTCACTTCAGGTACAACTTCCGGTGGAACCTCTGGCGGCAGATCTTTATTCATATCCTCTTACCTCCTTCATTCCTGATACCTATGTATACCCGCTCCACCCCTTCTTGAAAAAAAAGCGGATTCGAAACTCCCTGATCTTCCTCTGTACCAGATGTTTAACCTGCGGTTGATCTCCATGAAATATTCACCTGCTAAGATCAAGGCAACAAGAATACAGGGAGGGATTCCGATGCGTCTGGCTCTATTCACGGACACGTTTCTTCCGCAGACCAATGGTGTTGCCCGCACGCTTAGCCGGTTAACCGGTCATTTGCACCGCAGGGGAATTAAGCATCTGTTGTTTACCCCTAAGTCCGCACCGGAGAGCAGCTACCCCGATCCCGTCCGCCCCATCGCCAGCATCCCTTTTTTTCTGTATCCCGAGTGCAGACTGGCCTTGCCGGGCATGTCCTCTATTCAAAGTGAGCTATCGGCCTTCGCCCCTGATCTGATCCATCTGGCCACCCCGTTCAACATCGGCTTATCCGGCCTCCGCTATGCCCGCAAGCAGCAGCTCCCTCATGTTGCCTCCTACCATACCCACTTCGACCGTTACCTGGAATATTACAAAATGAGAAGAATTGTCCCGCTCTACTGGAAATATATGAAATGGTTTCACCGTTCCTGCGATGCTGTGCTGGCCCCTTCCCAGGAGACATTAACCTCGCTGCGCGCAGAGGGCTTCATGAGACTGCGCCTGTGGTCCAGAGGCGTCGACTGCACTCTCTATTCTCCTGAGAAACGAAGTGAAGAGTTGCGGGAGCGATATGGTATGCGCGCGCCGCTGGTTATGCTCTATGTTGGACGGATTGCCCCGGAAAAGGATATCACCACCCTGCTGCTCGCCATGCAGCTTCTGCCGGAATCCGTACGCTCCGGTGTGCAGCTGCTGATTGTCGGAGACGGGCCTCTCCTCTCTGAGCTAAAATCACAGGCACCGGACAACGTAACCTTTACCGGTGCGAAGCATGGCGGAGAGCTGGCGGAGCTGTACGCTTCAGCCGACCTGTTTGTCTTCCCTTCCTGCACGGAAACCTTCGGCAATGTAGTGCTTGAAGCCATGGCTTCGGGGCTGCCGGTCATCGCGGCAGATGCTGGCGGCACCAAGGATCTGATTGTTCCCGGTGTCACCGGGAATTCGTTCGAACCCCGTAATCCGGCAGCGCTAGCACGCGGAATTAGTACCCTAGCCGCCCAGCATGCCTTGCGTGCGTCTATGGGCCGGGAAGGGCGGCGCCTCGCGCTCGGACGTTCCTGGGAGCATATTTTCGATGGATTGATCAAGGATTACGAAGAGGTGATCGAGAGAAGGAAGAGCCAGGGAGGGGCGGGTATTTTCACTGCCTAGTCCAGTTTCAGAAGCTAAGCGTCTCATATCACAATCTGCAAAAATCCGGAAGAGCGTTCCTGTTACATCGGGGATGCTTTTTCCTGTTGTTCACTGTTTCTACCAATCACGCTCTTGACCGGTGGTATAATGGCGCATATTATACACTTATAACATGAAGAACCTAAATTATGGTATTAGATTGGTGGTGTTTCTTTGGAGCCTGCAGCCACGATTCGCAGTCATTTAGAGGCTTATCTCTCTGCACAGCATATGTCCATTAATCAATTCTCCATACAGACCGGCATTAATTCGGGAACGCTCAGCCGTTTACTTAACGGCCAGCAGCCGATTGCCATGAGTCATTTGGAATTGATAACCCGGGGAATGGGAGTACCGGTGGACCATTTCTATAGTTTGTATGTGGACGAATGCTTCTATCATTCAGCACCAACCTGGCGGCGTCTGCGCCCGTTCATTCTGAGTTCAGCAGAGCTAGGGCGGCTTGACTGTATTGAACTTGTGGTTAGGAATCTGCTCGACAATTTAATCTATGCACCCATGCTGTTTGAAGTGGCCGAGGGCTTGTTTCAGGAGGGCCAATGGCAGGCAGCAGCGGTGCTGTACAAGAATGTAAGTGCAAGTGAGAAGTATCAGCATTCCGAAAGGCTTGCTATATGCCAATACCGCTTATTCCGCATTTCCATTGGTGACAGCCAAGTCCTCAATTTGCAGGCGGCTCTACTTTTTGAATGCAATATTGAGCGGTTAGAGGTAGCAGATCAGCTGGATGGGCTGAAACACCTGATGCATGTCTATTATTCACTGCACAAGTGGGACAAGGTTGATGAGCTGGCCCTGGAGATGCTCCGTTTGGCTACGCTCAGCTACAATTTCCAGTATCCCTCCGGCCGCAAGGACAGAAGCGAGAAAGCTCCCGAGAAACCGTTATACTTCTACATTCTATATTCCTATCTTATGCGCTCCAGTGTGCAGGAAGAGTATAGGAATTATACAGCGGCTCTAGATCTTATTCCACAATATATGGAGGCCGACTGGATACAGGAAGACAGTGATGAGGTCCGGGAGACGTTAGCTCAATTTAAGCTTTGGGGAACAGCAAACACCTACCTCTACCGTGTAATGGCCGGGCAATATGAGGGGCTGCAGGATTATATAGACTATATCTCTAACCATGAGGGGCAGGTTTTTACAGCTGTCTATAATATCATTAAATCAGCAAACCGCTACGGATGGAATATAGATTATATTCTTGCCAGGTTTTCTAAGCATGTTCCTTATGAACCATACAACTCCGGCTTCGGCAAATATAATCATCAGATTATTGCAGACCAGCATGCCAGATTCCTCACTGAACTAGCCATGTATAATTTACACAACAAACGGCATGATGGAATTAGCGTAATACTCAAAAGTTTGGAATCATCCGTTAGAATCAATAATGAAAGCCTAATTATTAAATGTGTAAATTTGTTTGAGCAGCACCGGCATGAGGCCAGCGAAGAAGAGCAAGTGAAGTATCAATTTCTAATCAGAGAGGTGCAGGATCCAAATGACCAAAAAGTTTATCATGTTTCTAACTTCGTTTAGTCTGCTACTTGTAATTATGTTACCGGTTGGAGGTATCGGATTCACAACAGATCTGAATAGCTCCCAATTAATTTCTACTATGGGCCATGGTGCGGGTGAGGGTTAAGTCTGTATATATTTGAATAATATTGTTAAGAAAATAGTATAACGATAGTCCTAAGACACTCCCGGACCCGGGAGTGTCTTTTTTGCAGAAATAGATTTAAATTTGAAGTATAGTGGAATTACCAGCAACTATTCGACGGGAGCAGGGAAGGTACAATCTATCGGCAACGGTTTTCACCATTTAGATGAAGAGAAGACAGGGAATTCTGACTACCTGAATGTTAAAGAAAGCATCATTTATGTCCTTCATTCCCGCTTTCTTAAATAGTTTAATCTCCAAAGTAACAAAAAAAGACCTTCCTCCATCCCATAAGGGATGAAAAAAAATCTATAAAGCTTATTGCTTATTTCATACCGCCAACCTACACATACGAAGCCAGAGCCCCCTCAAAATAAACAATCTGCGCAATCCGTATATGCAGCGAACGGTCCTCCAGATTGATCTGTATATGATCGACGCCCACTCCGGCAAGCGTACCTTCGATCCTGCCTGTAGTGGTCATAACGGCAAAGCATTGTTGCCCCACATGACGGCTGATATGCTGGAGAAACACCGGATCCAGGAGTGTTACATATTCCGTCGGCTGCGGCACACCGGGAATCGGATAGATCTGGGTATGTACCGCCGGCATCCGGTCCACATTACAAGGCTGTATGATCGGATGCTGCAGCATTTGCGGATGGCGGGCTGCTCCGTCTGTGCTCAAATAACCTCACCCCTCACCTTAAAGTATCAGTAATATCTATGCGGGGTGAGCCGGATCTATTCATGTTCACTATTTGCCATTCCATGACCGATTTCCTTGAATTTTATGCTTGTTCTTCACGAATACCGATATGCCAGGAACAATTCCGATATTGTTCAGCAGAAAATTCAGCCCTTCCTGTTCTCCAAAACGGAGACCGGAAGGGCTGAGACAAATAATACTAATCATTAACTTTTAATTGGATCTTTTCAGATAATAATCGGTATAGCCAAAGTTTCCGTTCAGCTCTAAGCGGTGATACCCCTCCTGACGCAGCACACGAATCCGCCGTTCTGCCTGCGGCACTGCTTTGGTCACCATCCCGCTGAATTCAAACCATTCACGGAAACGTTCTCCTGCTAGAGAGATAAGCTCGCACAAGTTCTCTTCTGTCTCATAGCGTGAGGCCAAATCCAGCCGCAATACGCCTGTACTCTGCTCGTCCCCGTCCACTCCTCTTCTGCAGAAAAATTCAATGGTCCCTGCAGTTGTGCCCGCTAATTTATCCACAACACTGAAGCGTATATAGGCTCTTTTCTCATATTCCCCGAGCCATGCCCCGATAATATTCTGCATATCCTTCAGGGTGTTCAACCGGAAATCTGAGCGGCAATTGTCACTGTTAAACAGCAGGCTGGCTTCAGGGTCACTGTAACAGCCCAATAAATCCTCTGCATCCTCCAGTTGTACCTGTCTAAGCCGGAACTGCTTGGTTTCAAAAACAGGACAGGTTACGTAAGGATCTGATATTTCTATTTTCATGCTAAGCTCTCCTTATGCTATGGAATAAATCCATTATAGAGGGCTATATCAGACAGCATTATGTCGCTATTCAGCTGTAAGTATCCAGAATCATTCTGGCTCTGGCCAGCAGCTTCTCCCGGAGTGACTCCGGTTCAAGAACAGTGACCTGATGGCTGTGCTGCAGGATAATGCCGAACCAGCCCTGCTCCTCTTCAGGCACCGTAAAGCCCATTACCAGGTTTTGCCCGCGCATCTCCAGCATCCTGGCATTCGGCAAAGCTTCTTCCAGCAGTACCCGGTACTCCACTGGACAGAGCAGCTTAATATTTAGATAGACCCGGTTGTCTCCATGCCCTGCCAGCAGGAGCTCCGCATCTCCATGAACTGTGGTGAAGCGTTCGGGCAGAGCCAAGATATCACGCATCCGCGACAAGCGGAACAGGCGGTAATCCGCTTGCACACAGCAATAGGCAAATAAATACCAGGCGTACCACTTGTAGGTCAACAGCAGCGGTTCAACCCGCTTGGAGGAAGCCTTAAGATGGGCATTCGTATATTGGAATTGGACAGCATGTTTCTCACGGATCGCTCGTTCAAGTACAGCGATGGTTTCGCCGGTCCCCACACCTTCCTGAAGCACCCCGAGATTCAGCTGAAAAGCTTGCGGAGCCGCCTCTTTATCCGGCGAGAGCGCAACCATTTTCTCCACCGTATCCTGAGCCTGCCTGCTGTCATATCCGGACACGAAACCTCTCAGCGCTGCCAGAATATACGCATAGTCCTGCGGCTGAAGCAGCTGCCTGTTCATCTTGAAGCTGTCCAGAATGTAATAGCCGCCGTTCAGGCCCTGCAGCGAGCCTATGGGAATCCCGGCCAGACTGATCGCTTCAATGTCCCGCTGAATGGTCCGCGCGGACACTTCGAACTTCCCGGCCAGCACCCGCCCGCTGACGGTCTCCCGGTTGAGCAGATAGACTACGATGCCCAGCAATCGATTAATCTTCATGGTCAGCCCCACGCTCCATTCTCATCCTCATCCTTATGCGTCCCTTGTAGCTTATCCCGAAGCTCCGGATTTTTCCATGATGCATCTAACTGCTCCCTTTAACGGCAAAAGGGGTGTTTAGAGGCCGCTTTATGGCCTCTAAACACCCTTCAGGAATCATTTAAAATGGTTTATTTCTGCACTGCTTTGAGCAGTTTGGCTAACATATGTGCCGTTTCCTCACGTGTAGCGGTTGCCTTAGGTGCGAAGTTAACACTGCCGTCAGAGCTGGCATGGCCGGTGAGAATGCCGGCCTGCGCTGCAGCTGTGGCGGCTTCCACTGCATAAGAGCTAATCAACTGCTGATCTGCAAAGGCCGCAGAGCCGCCGTTCTCCTGCAGATTCCACTTCATTGAATCTGACAGACGGATCATCATCACGGCGAACTGCTCGCGTGTGACCGGTGCCTTGGGTTCAAATCTTCCGTCTCCCGTTCCCCGGACAATTCCGCTCTGATTCGCCCAGTCCACAGCGGCAGCATAATAGTCCCCCGGCTTCACATCCGTAAAGCTGCCCCCAGCTGAGGATTTCAGCTCTGCCCCGGCCAGACGGGCCAGGAGCAGCGCGGCATCGCCGCGGCTCAGCTTGCCTTTCAGGCCAAATGTCTCTGAGGAGACCCCGGTAACAATGCCGCGTGCCGCAAGGTACGTAATGGAATCCTTGGCATAACTGCTTCCCGTATCCGCAAACACAAGCTTATTGTAGCCAACCGCGTACACCGAGAAATGATTCGTGCGGAAGGAGAGCAGGCCGTTCCCTGGATCATAGCTGCTGCCCGGAAGGACAACCAGCTCGCCGCCTGCGCTCACCTGATAGGCAGCAACCGCATTGGCGTCTTCACCGGACGCCAGTGTATAAGGGATGCTTACATCCACCTTACCTTCACCGAAGCTCGAAAGCGCCTGCACTCCGGCCTGAACCATTAGGCTTAGCACCGGGCGGTTGCCAATGATGCTGGCTGAACCCGCCGCTGCCTGACCGGTCAAGGTACTGCCGAGCTCGGCTTTGGCAAGGGTCAGACTGATATCTTCGTTGCCTGCCGCCGTGTGAATGGCGGAGAAGGCAGCCCGGTCGAAGGTAACTGTACCGGGTCCTCCGGTCACACTCACTGCCTCCAGCGAACTGCCGGCAATCTGAGCCCATGCTGCGGCTGGAATCTTCAGCGACACCGCTGCGGCCGCATGCCCCGAAATGATATGCAATACAAGCTCCCTGGCACTTGAAGTCTTCAGGGTCTCAAGTGCTGCTGCCACTTCAGCAGCGGTTACCGACAAGCTGAGTTTGCCTTCTGCATCAGCTTGTCCCTTCAGTCCCATGACAGCTTTGCCGCCTTCTATAGTAACTGCAGCAGTTGCGTTTGCAGCCCCTGCTGCACCTGGTGAAACCCCGCTTCCACCGGAAGAACCCGCCCCCGGTAAGCTGGCAACCGGACCAGCAGCCGCAATCGTTACCTGCGATTCAGCTACACCGTAGCCGTCCGCACTGTATACCGAGACAACAACCGTTCCTGCGGCATGCGGTGTTACTTTACCAGTCTGATCGACAGAAGCTACAGAAGCGTTGGAAGAGCTCCAGCTGAGCGGGCCCTCCGCTACTCCGCTGGCCTGAGCTGTTGCCTTGAGCACTACTGCCGTTCCTCCGGCTGTCAGAGACAGCGAGGACTGGTCCAGTGAAATTTTCGTTACGTTCAGCTGGTAGACGGCAACCGTTCCCCCGACCTCGTTGGCGACCAGCACGAGCGGCAGTCCGGTCGGACTGGCCGTAGCCGGGATGAAATCAATCCCTTCCGGCCCGGTGTCGGTCTCCAGATTATTCTTAGGCGTGAATTCACGGGAATTGATATAATTCACAAACTGCGGCTGCCCGGGATTGGTTACATCGTAGGTCATCAGACCGCCGATACGCTCTAATCCGGTGAAGGCCAGCGCCTTTTTCCCCACCATGCCTACCTTGACATATTCAGGTTCCGGCCCTTTTTTGGAGCTGCGGCTGTCAAGTGTCGTATTGCTGTTGCTTGCATTGAAATAGTCTGGCAGACGTTCCGCAGTAATCTGTTCAAAATCGCTGCCGCTGTCATAGACCTGCGTCATGTCCGCCGCATCCCATACTGAGAAAGAACGGCCTCCGTACAGGTAGATGCCGTCATTGCCCATATCCGACATCACTTCTACCCCGTCATATTTCGCGGTGTCGTTCAGGAACTTGGCCGCAGCAGAATTCGGATTCAGCAGACCTTTCACTTTGCTGATCTTGGTTGCATTCTCCTTGCTGTCCCATTCGGTGGCATCCCCTTCGTTGGCTGTAAACAAATAGGTTTTGCCGTTTACTGTATATTGGCTGATACCGTCCGGCATGTAGACCCCTTTAAACGGCACATTCTCCAGATGGATCGTACTGTCATTTATCAAATCAAGCTTATTCTCCGGCTTGCTGAAATCCTTGAATCCAAGACCCTTGACCCATAACAGCTTTCCGGAGACAACATCAACCGCGGCAATCGCATTATTCTCCTGAAGCGAGACATACGCTGTTGTCTGATCCCCGGAGAGCTCGATGAACTCCGGCTCCAGATCGCGTTTAGCATCCGCCTTGCTCCCTTTCCCGGTAATCAGCTTGGTCTTAGGATCCACAGCACCACGGATATGCACAAGGTCATCAATAACCCCCGGATCGTCGAATTTCACAAGGTTCACTGCTTTGGTAGCCGTATTGATGATCGTTACACTGCCTTCAGGATCACCTGCTAGTGTACGGGGCTCGGCCTCGTCTGCCGTAAGAATATAACGGCCGTCTTCCGTATATTTGAGCATATCCGGCTGGATGCCGGTCTCATATTGTTCCAGTAGCCTGCCGTCATAATCCAGCACAAGCACTTTACCATTCTTCAATGCATCTTCTTCCTGTACAGCAACAGCAATCCGCTTGGTGGCCGTATTGATATCGACACTCGTCAAGTCGCCGTAGCTGAAGCCCCCGGTTTCTGACAGCTGCTCCACATTGATGCTGGTTTCCTTCTCCGGGTGAATGCCATCCTTCAGATTCACGATGTCCACCGATGCCGGATGGGTTGAGCCGTTGACAAGGTAGAATTTCCCGTTATCACGGTTGTACTTAATGATCTCGGCTACACCGCCATCCTCACTGGTCGTACCAACTGCATACCCGCCAATTTTGGTGATGCTGATGACATCCTCCGTAAGCGGAGCAGCCTCAGGTTGGACCGTCAGCGGGAGCATCGTTTCAGCCTTGTTGGAAGGAGCAGCACTGTCGTATACAGAGAAAGTTACCGTTTCCTTTCCGGATTTCAGCGGAGTGCCGCTAACTGCACCGGATACGGAGTCAATGCTCAGCCCGTCAGGCAGGCCCGCTGCGGAGTAGGAATACGGCTGTGTTCCGCCATACACCGAGAGGGATACTGAATATGGCGACCCTGCTGTCGCCTGAGGCAATGATGCAGTCGCTATGCCCAGGGCAGGAGCCTTTATCCCCCAGGCGCCATCGGCACTGTTATGCGGCTTCATCTGATTCATTGCTGCCCCATCCAGCTTATCGAATGAAATCTGCGCAAAATCCGCTTTATTGTTGTCCGTGTCCACGTAATCCGTGCGGCGCACTGACTTTTGCTTGGAGGTCCCGCCGGTCTTGCCCGTCGGATAATCCGCCTCATAGCCATCGATCGTAGCACCGTTATCATTGCCAGCTGTGCCGATCATATCTACATAATCCGGTGACTTGTCCAGGAACGGATTTGCGTTCTCCAGCAGAGCGGAACTGCTAAGAAGGACTACCTTCATGCCTTTATTATTAAAAAGAAGTTCATCCCAGCTCTGATCCCCCTTGCCGCTGAGGTCACTTTGGTAGACGGGATTCACTTTACCGTACGTAATAAGGTAGGAGGTATGCGCTTTAATAGTACCGGTCAGAGCAAGCTTGCTCCAGGCACCGGTCATGCCGGGATCGGAATACTGCACCGACCAGCCGCTCAGATTCACATCCGAATCTGTGGGATTATATAACTCAATGAAGCCTTTGGAGAAGTAGCCCTCTGTAGTTTCGGCATCACCGCCGCCGTAAATCTGGTTGACGACAATGTGCGGAACGGCTACATCATAGCTGCCGGAAGCATTATACGGAGTGCCTGGCTGTATCAAAGGGGCGGCGGCTACCGGGCCTGCGCCCCATGCGGTTCCGGCTGCAAGCTCTGCGGCGAGGAGAAGAGAAAGGATGGCTTTACTGGATGAATTCAAGAGATTGTCACTCCTATATTCTATAGTTTATTTTTTAACTACTTTTTAAACTACTATAGGAGATGATTATTTGCTCACTTGAAGATTTACATAAACTGAATGTAAAGCCGGTGGCGCATACGTGAAATAGCCCCACACAGCGGGGCTGTGGGGGCTATACTTCGAAGATTTTGTAAAATCCTGCACGTAATACAACATTCTCCTCACTATACCAGTCCAAAAACCAATATTGTTGTAGAAAATGCAGCATTTCTCCTCCACTTGGCGGTTTAGCAGAACTATTGTTGCATTTCCTACAACAATCCTCCCGAACACCCAGATATTCAGGAATCAAAGCTGCACAATGTACAACATTTATGCCCTTAGTGCTAACTTAAGAGTCTCTATCCTGCCGGAAACGAATCTAGCATGAGGAATGGTCGAATTCCGCCAGCCTCACAGCGATCTGCCGGTAACATCATCCCTTTGGTTCATACTCATCCACTCACTCCCAAGCAAACCATAGGCATAGGTATCATGCCATCCCGGGTTGCCCTGTTCATCAGGCTTGAAATAACCTGTCTGCAGAAAATGCCCCTCCCGGCGCAGCTTCAGCCGCTCGAGCAGCTGCCATGACGGATGATTATCCGGATCACAATGCGCGGTCACGCGTCTGATTCCAAGCGTACCGAAGCCGTACGCCAGCAGCTCACGGCAAGCCTCTGCCGCATAGCCTTTTCCTTGATAGTTACTGTTGAACACATAGCCCAGCTCCCAGGTCTGAAACTGCGGCGGGTTCTGCTGCTGGAAATACAAGTTCCCGATCAGTCTGCCGCTGTCCTTCAGACATACGGCCCAGAAGGCGTGATCGGTTGCCCGGCGCTCTGCCTCAGCCTTACTTGCAGCCTGGTCATATACGCCGTAAGGCTCGAATCTCACAACCTCTTCCTGCGAGAGATAGGCATGCAGATCGTCCCCGTCTTCTGCTCTGAAGCTCCGTAAGATTAACCGCTGCGTTTCTAATACATCCATCTTTGTTTCCCCCTGCATGCAGTGTATGCTTTCCCTAATTTCAACTTTCGGGTATCTGATCCATATCCATATAGAGCACATTCCAGCGGTGTCCGTCGGGATCAGCGAAGCCTGCGCCGTACATCCAGCGACCAGGCCGGCCATCTCATCACTGCCTTCATGCCCCGGATGAAAGCGCTATTCTGCCACTCTAAACAACATAGTAGCATATCCACAGGAGACTGGGCATACTCATCATCACTTCGTCCATATTTTTACAAACACCCGAAACCTTCCATCATTATATCCGTCTATATATTCGTCAATATGGAACAGAAGAATAATGCCAGAGCATGGCAATCACGCTTTTATTGAAAGGATGGGAACGATGAAGATTACCCGGAAAATATTACTCCTCCCCGCACTTGCACTTGCAATGGCAACGGGCACACCGGCAGTCCCGGCTTCCGCCAAGTCTGTTTCTGAGGTAAAGATCTACTTTACCTATAGCAGTGAGAGCGGTATATCGGGGAGTTCAGTGGGGAACGCACAGATTAAGAATGGAATCTCCTACATGCCTGCCAATCTGGTGAAAGCTACCGGAATGGAGATCCTGTGGAACAATGCGGCTAAAACTGCTACATTCAGCGGCTGGAATAAAAGCTTCAGTGTACAGCTGGGCAGCTCCACCGGTGTACTCGACGGGCAGAAGGTTCAGCTAGGCGGCACTCCGTATATGTCAAACCAAGAGCTGTATGTACCTGTTAAATTTATTGCAGCGGCACTTGAAGGGGGACCTGTCCGGTGGGACTCTGCAAAGAAGACTCTGCTGATCAATCATCTGCATATGTACCGCAGCTATTCGGAAACCTTCGAGGGCGGAGTGTATTCCCTATCCCTTGACAGCGGTGAGTTGTACCTCACCACCAAGCAGAACACGAAGCACAAGCTTGCTACGCTGGGCAGAGGTCTGGATGTTATTGACTTCACCTTCGAGCATACACCTGCAGGCCTGACTTTGCTGCGTGTAAGCAATGTTTACGGCGAACCGCATCTGCATGCCGGGTACTACACCTATCTTTTGAAAAATGGCAGTGTCATTCGTCAGGGGCATATAGATACCTACACCTCCTTCGGCACAGCCGCCGAATGGTCTGAGGGGAAGCTGGTATTGAATGACGGGCAGACTTTGCGGCTGATTGAGGATGGAACGGGAGCGGTCAGTGAAACAATTGATTTACCACACCTGATGGGTGCAACCGTCACGAAAGATGTCTACTATAATGTCGAAGCTGTCTTCAAGGATGTCCTGCTGGTCCGCCCTCTGGATACAGCCCTCCTGACACTCGTCAATCGTACTACCGGCGAGCAAGTCCCGCTGTACAAGGAGCTACTCAGTGCTGAAGGGCAGCTTGATGTGGAGCAAATCGATTACATGTTCCCCGGGGACCATATTAAGTTCACCAAGCGTGTGGGCAATGTGTTCACCTTCACTGTTAACTATCTGGACGGCAGCGAAGAAACTGTGCATACCTATACACTGCCTGAATAAACGTCAACTAATTCCGGGGAAACTCCCTAAATGGAGCTGTAGTTGGATAAACAACACTTAATTTAACCCATCTTACGGGATATCGGGATATGGGCTGAACTTAAGTGACGTTTTTCCAACTAAAAGCTTACTGAAAGGAGTAAACCAGACGAATGAAGAAGTTCATCGTTGCCGCAAGCGTAATCTTCCTCGCTGCCTGCTCATCTGCCAACCAAGAAGTACAAACCCCGCAGCCGGGTCCCTCTAGTCAACACATAAAGATCCGCACTGCGGGGTCCATTGCCTTTCCATGTGTCAAATGGAATGACCGAATATATCAAATTACGAGAACGCAGGTTACTGATGTGGGGGAACAAATCGGCGAAATTACATTGCAGTCCCTGGAGCCTATCGCAGATACTCCCAACAACTTCTCCACTACTTTCTCTGAAGGCAGCAAGCTATACGCCATTAATGATATCCCTACAGCAGAAGCAATCGCCGTCTTAAACAGTGAAGATGAATACCTTAAAGTTGAGGTGCCCGTCAGGGAGTAAGCTCCCTTCTATCCCCGCATACCGCCCAAGCTGGCTCCGGGAGCAAATACCCGCTGTATATTCTTCTGCACCTCAGGGTCGGGGATTAACGGCGGCGCCTGATGCGGCTTCACCCGGGCATCGATAATGATAGTATCGCAGGCCCAATGTTTATGCTCTACCCTGCTGTTCACCCCGTGGATATCATGGGAAGGATTGCTCCGTGTAAAGGTCGCCCACAGGAAATTGTTCAGATGCTCCGACATGAATCCGCTGTCGTCGCACAGAATGATCATCGGGCAGGAATCGAGCGGCCCCTGCTCCGCAATGGCGGCACACAGGCCGGCGATTTCCTCTGCTGCTGACTGGTAATCCGCGAACGGCTCGCCTTGCAGCGCCACAACACCCGGCATAATCATCGCCGCCGGTCCCCAGCTCTGCTGTGCCTGCAGAATCCCAGGCACTTCCGTGCATAGGCTCCGCTTCTGCTCGCCTACCGCAGCGAATACCACCTTACTGCCGCTGTTGATTCCGGTGCCGGAATAATCCAGTGTATCTATGGTGGTATTCGTCTGGAAGTGAATATCGCGGTGCAGATTAATCCGCTCCAGGATATACGTCAAGAAACCTTCAATATCATGCGTGCTGACCGGCTGGTCCTCTTCTGCGGTGATGAACAGATATTTCGCCAGACTGAGCTGTCCGGTTCCGAGAATGCGGTTGGCGATGGTCAGCAGCTCCGCCGGCTGCTTAAGCTGCTGATAAGGTGTATAGCGTTCACTGCCGATGGCGAATAGCAGCGGATGCACTCCTGAGGCATCTACGGCATGCACTTCTTTGACGCCGGGAACCTCCGACTGGATCGCCCCGCCGGTCAGCTCGTGGATCAATTCTCCGAAGGCGGTGTCTTCCTGCGGCGGACGGCCGACGACCGTGAAGGGGAAGATGGCCCCTCGCTTGGCATAGACCTTATGCACTCTCATCACCGGAAACGGATGGGTCAGGCTGTAGTAGCCCAGATGATCCCCGAACGGACCTTCCGGCTTCGTCTCACCGGGATGGATCTCTCCGGTAATCACGAAATCGGCATCGCTGCTAATGCAGAATCCGTCCACATAGGTGTAGCGGAAATGGCGTCCGGCCAGCAGCCCGGCAAAGGTCATCTCGCTGAGGCCCTCCGGCAGCGGCATCACCGCCGACAGCGTATGTGCCGGAGGTCCGCCGATGAAGCAGCTCACCTTGAGCGGCTCGCCGCGTTTATTGGCCTGGGACTGATGTATGCCGATGCCGCGGTGAATCTGGTAATGCACGCCTACTTCCTTATTCATCTCGTACTCATTGCCGCTAAGCTGAATCCGGTACATCCCGAGATTGGAGTTCATGATCCCCGGCTTGTCCGGATCTTCCGAATACACCTGCGGCAGCGTGACGAACGCCCCTCCGTCTCCCTGCCAGTGCTTGATCTGGGGAAGATCGGAGATTTGAATTTCCTCGAAACCGGCAGGAGCACTGCCGCGCTTTTTCAGCGGAAGTGCTTTTCTGGCTGCAAGGGCGGTTCCAATATATCTGAAAGGCTGCTTGAGCGCCTTCATGGGATTGCTGCGCAAAGCGATAACATCCTGGGAGGATTGCCAGGTATCCCGGAAGATGAATTTGCTGCGCTCGATCGTTCCGAACAGATTCGATACCGCGCGGTACTTCGAGCCTCTGACATTCTCGAACAGCAATGCTGGACCGCCCGCTTCATAGACCTTCATATGGATCGCCGCCATTTCCAGATGCGGGTCAACTTCCTCATGTATGCGAATTAAATGTCCGTGCTTCTCCAAGTCAATAATGCATTCTTCCATATTACGAT
This sequence comes from Paenibacillus sp. FSL R5-0912, assembly GCF_000758605.1. Taxonomy (NCBI): domain Bacteria; kingdom Bacillati; phylum Bacillota; class Bacilli; order Caryophanales; family Paenibacillaceae; genus Paenibacillus; species Paenibacillus sp. FSL R5-0912. The sequence continues at coordinate 2,640,406 of NZ_CP009282.1, read as the reverse complement.
ATGACATGCTTCTACCCCGATCCTGTAAAGAATATGAACCTCTATATTATCCGTGAGAGTGCAGCCCAGGTCAATTGCTGCCGGAATGAACCATGGTTAATCCACCTGCTGTCTTGCCTTCTTCTATCCAGAGCCTTTATTATACTTGTTAACCGGACTGCTCCGGTAAACAAACGGCAAAGGAGACTTACAGAATGATCATCAAAAAAGTAACCTGGCTGGAGCTCTTCTATGATTTGCTGTTTGTCGCTGCGGTCTCCAAGGCCAGCCATGTGCTCCTGCATGTAGAAGACGAGGTTCTCTCTCTAGAGACACTGGGCAAATTCGTACTGATCTTCATTCCGATTTGGTGGGCCTGGGTAGGCCAGACGCTTTTCGTCAACCGCTATGGACAGGATACGGTGACGCACCGGATTTTCCTGATCATCCAATTGTTCTTCGTGCTGATTATGACAGCCAGCCTGTCTGTGGATTTCGATGCCAACTATCTGCCGTTTCTGATTGGCTATCTCGGACTCCGGATCATGACCGCCGTCCAGTATCACTACGCACATTCCAAAGAAAGCGGCCATCTGCGGAACACTGCCCGTTATTTGGGAACACGCTTTTGGATCGGACTGGTGATTTCGGCCTGTTCGCTGTTCTTCGATTCCTGGCTCCGGTATGCCGTGCTGTACGCCGGGATTACGCTGGACATTATCCTCCCGCTTACCGGCCGGCGGATTCTTGTGAAGACTCCCGCCAATACGCATCATCTGCTGGAACGGTTCTCACTGTTCGCTTTAATTCTCCTGGGTGAATCTGTCGTCAGCATTCTTGCCGTACTGCAGTCCAGTACCTGGACCGGACAATCTGTCGGCTTCGCCGCCCTCACCTTCGTATTGATTATCGCGGTGTGGTGGCAGTATTATGACAACCTGGAGAAGAAGCTCGATATGCATATTCAAACGGCCGGACAGACTATTATCTACGGACATCTGTTTATCTATCTGTCGTTATGTATGCTTGCCGCATCAATCCAGCTGCTCTTCCTGAACAAGCTTCATTATGACCTGATGCTGAATCTGCTCTTCGGCTCAGTCCTGCTCTACTTCGCTTCAACCACACTGGTCTTCCATGTCTACAGACATAAGCAGCACCGGCTGGGGGTTAAGCATCTGGCGCTGCTCACCGCTCTTCTGATCTGCTTCTACGTGCTGGATCTCGTAATCCATGTTCCGAATGTGCTGATCATGGGCGAGCTGGCGCTGTTCTTCGCGGTGTATGCCAGGATCACAACCTAGACAACACGCCCAACAAGTACAAAGGCTGTACCAAAGGTCTCCCTGACCCTGGTACAGCCTCTTCTTGTATTACTTGCCTGTAAATTCAATCTCGTCGTAATCATAATAAGCCTGAAGGGTCTGCTGGCGGTCATCCATGAACAACTGGTCGGCTACACCACAGACAAGCTTCGGTATCGCATTCTTCAGGCCGGAGATCGCCGATGCCGATAAGCCGCAGCTGGCCAGGGCTGAATAATTGAAGAGGAATATTCCATGCAGCAGCTTGCGGCCTGCCTCATCCCGGCTCTGCAGCGCAAACCCCGGGCTGAGGTACGGATGCGCATCCAGCAGCGCATTCGCAGCTCCGGACGGCGCCTCATAGCGGTCGCGCCAGCGGGCAATATGAGCTTCAACCTGCTGCAGCTCCGGCCGCAGGGCGGGATCACTGAGCAGCCCGGTGCTGACAATCAGGAAGTCGAAGCTGAATTCACCCTTAGGTGTAGTCACTGCCGCTTCTTCTCCGGAAGCTGCCACACTAAGCCAGGGAGAACCGAGATGCAGCCGAAAGCCGGGCCAGGCCGCCGCCCGTGCAAAGGTGTCGTTCGTTGGCGGCTGATTATAATTGAAGAAATGCGAGATCACTGCATATTTATCTTCATCCGCTAAGGCATGGAACCGTTCAATCATTCCCGAAACCTCCATCTGGCGGATCGGATTCACATTCGGCAGCTGTTCGCGGCGGACGAACACATGCGCTTCCGCCGCTCCTTCAGTAAGAACGAAGTTGGCATTGTCGAAGGCCGAGGCCCCGCCGCCGAGAATCGCTACCCGCTTGCCGCGGAGAGCGGCGAAATCAATCTTCTGCGAGGTATGTGCATACAGATGCTCCGGCAGATGCTCCGCAATCATCGGCGGGACATGCCACTCGCCTCCGCCCTGGATCCCTGTGGCCAGTACGATCTTGCGCGCCAGCAGCAGACCGGACGGGGCACCCGCTCCAGCAATCCGCAGCCGGTAGATCCCGTCCTCACCCGGTTCGATCAGCTTAAGCTGCACCTCATTGATCACCGGCAGCTGCAGAATCCGCCGGTACCAGCGCAGATAATTCATCCAGTCGCCGCGGGGGATTTTGCCTAATTCCTCCCAGGCTGCTGTTCCCTTCTGCGCTTCCCACCAGGAGCGGAAGGTGAGCGATGGAATGCCCAGATCAATGGAGGTCAAATGCTTGGGCGTGCGCAGAGTCACCATCCGTGCATATGTTTCCCATGGACCTTCCAGCCCGTCACTGTTCTCATCAATAATCAGAATGTTGGATATCCGTTCACGCAGCAGGCCGAAAGCCGCTCCGAGTCCGCTTTGCCCCCCGCCTACAATCACTACATCATAGACATGGCCTTCGGGATGCTCCAGAGGGCGTATCCAGTCCGCGCCCCCATAGGCAAGGTAGGAAAGATCCGTCTTCACACGTTCATTCAAGGCTTCCAGGCTCATCATCCTCAGACCTTTCGCTGGCATCTTTAGGCTGCATAATTACGGGCAGTTCCGCACTGTATCATCCCTATACCTATGGCCACATTATAGCTTTAATGCTCCGGCTTTGAAATGTTCATGGCAGGTTTATTGTCATTATAGCTAAAATTTGCGGATTGGTTTGTATAATCGAACAATATTTTATAGATATCACCCATCGAATCTTGACAAAAGATACATCACACCGTCTACACCGCTCATTCGCGGCACGAAATCTGTCATATAAAAAAAGCTGTAACCGCAGCCCTTATGGCCGTGATAACAGCTTCTATAATTATCATATTGCTATTCCGCATCCCTAAGCGTTGTCGTGCCGTTGATATCTACCGTAACCTTAAGGTCGAGCTCTGTACTCCCGATGATATTCCGCCCGGCGAGCTTGGGATATTTCCGTTCAAACTTCTCCTGGATATCAAAAATATCGGTCCCTTTATCCTTCCACTCCTGAAACAGCGCCAGACAATTGGCTCTGATCTTCGCTGCCATGGACGCCTCCAGCTTCGCAATGTTTTCCTCGTTCAGCTTCAGCTTCCCCTGGATTAAGGATACATCGGTGTTCAGCTTAAGGATGATCTCCATCTTTAGTATGCCGTCTTTATAATCGAGCCTGGACTTGTAGCGGTTATTCTGCAGCAGCAGGCTCACCGTCTTCGTCCGGTCCTCGGGATTCTGCGTATTGATATTGCCCGATACCTCGTTATTGAGCAGGAAGTTGAAGTAGATGGACTTCTCGCTGCTCAGCCTGCCTACCATTCTATATTCTTTAATCAGTGCCAGTCCGTCCAGGAAATACTGCCCCTTCGTATCCTTATCCTTGGACACATTCATGATTGACATGGAATTCACATGATCACCGATAATCTTCTGATTCATGAACTCCCTGATGTTCAGCTTGACGCCATAGGAGGTTACGGATGCTTTGTTGCCCAGCATGTCATAGAGGTACAGGCCGGTCATAACCTCTTCCTCATGGTTGGGCTTGATGAAATCCTCAGTCTCTCCTACATACACGCCCAGAAGTGTACGTGTGCTGGATTCCTGCCACCGGTCAAAAATATCAAATGCCTGGTCCAGCCCGCCCGCCGCAAAACGTTTCGTGAAGAGGATGACTTTGTTGTGGGCAAGGGTAACCGGGGAACTGGTATGAGTTTCCAGACGGTTGAGGGCATCGCCCGGATTCTGGGTTGCTATTTTATATACAATCCTCTCCTCCTGGTTCGCCTCTTTGGAGGAGCTGCGGATCGAGTTCAGCGTCTCAAAATAAAAAATGAGATTCTCCTCCTCATCCTGATCAATCAGAATGGAGGTCACGAATGCGATGTGGTCAAGATCCCTGTAGCCCAAGCAGGAGGCCAGCAGGAAGGGCAGCACCGCCAGCATCAGTGTGACGAGTACTTTTCTGCGGAGCGACTTGATCATTTTCTGCCCCGGTACAGGAAGGGTTTCGATACTTTGCTCAGCGGTCCCCGGACCAGCACATCCAGATTGGCGGCGCGGAACGATTTCTCGGTGCCCAGCGGGAACAGATACGGATAATCACAGGATCTCAGCGATCCCAGATGGGCCACCAGCAGGATGAATCCCAGATAGAAGCCGTGCAGCCCGAAACCGGCAGACATGATGATAGAGAACACTGCCCATACAGAAATGGCCGAGGTCAGGCGCGGATTAATGAACGAGGTAATGGCATAAATCCCTGTCACGACCACCGTAGCCTGGGAAGCCAGTCCGGCGCCGACGGCAGCATCACCCAGAATCAGGGCGCCTACAATACTGAGCGCTTGTCCGATCTGATGTGGCAGCCGCCGTCCGGCTTCCCGGGAGAGCTCGAAGAACAGGAACATCAGGACCACTTCCACCACTGTCGGAAAAGGCACCCCCGAACGGGACACGGCAAGCTTGAACACAAACGCCGAAGGAATCAGCGAGAAGTGATGCGTGGTCAGCGCCACATAGAATCCCGGCAGGAGCAGCGATACCAGCACCGAGCCGAATCTCACAAAGCGCAGCAGCGTAACAAACAGCCTGTTGGTGGCATAATCATCCGGGGACTGCAGGTTCTCAAAAAAGAAACAGGGCGCGGTCAGTGCAAACGGCGTTCCATTCACAATTACGGAGATTCTGCCCTCAAACAGCTTGGCGACTACCGCATCGGGCTTCTCGGTGTATCCTATGGTATCGAACAGCGTCTTGCCCGGACTTAAGGCTTCCGCAACATACTGTGCGCCCAGCACGAATTCATTGTCCATAGCCTCCAGCTTCTGGCGGACAGTCGCGACAAGATCCTCCGGAGCCGTCCCCTCCACATAGAGCAGAACCGCCTGCGTCTTCGACTGCTTGCCCAGAATATGGCTTTCAATCTTCAGCGTCTGCGTAGCCATCCGTTTGCGGATCAGGCTGACATTGTTGACCAGCAGCTCATTGAAGCTCTCGTTCGAGCCGACGAGCGACGCTTCGAACTGCGATTTCTCGACCGGACGGGATTCCAGCTTGCGGGCGTCAAAATAAACAGCATACTGGAGCTGCTCAAAAATCAGCACCGGATCACCTGCCAGCAGATGCTCAAGCGCCTCGTCCGCATCCTTGACCTCCCCGAATTTAGCGGCATAGATGGCCTTACCGACCGCTTCTCTGCTTGTTATCCCCCCTGCCGCCTGCGACAGCGGCTCAATAATATATTGGCTCATATAGTTAGAATCACAAATGGTTTCTATATAAAAGAGAGTTATGACAGTATCATTCATCACGATATCCCGCTTAATGAAATCAAAGCAGCCGCTTAGTATAGAGGAAAGCTCACTCGCTTGTACGGTCATCCGGTTTCCCGCCCTTCTTAAGTGGTAGGGATAGTATGCCGGATTACCGGAATAATATTCCTAACAGCAGACCATACTAGACGTTAAGTCTAGACTTTTCTGAGAGAAGGTGGAATAGTGGCAAGTATGAACTCCAAACATCTGTTTTTCATCATCTGCAGCCTGGCGATTGTCACTCTTAAGACCTTCCCCTCATCGTTCATCCGGCTAGGCGGAAGAGATACCTGGATTGCCATGATTGCCGCTTCAGCCTGTATTCTTGTGTACATGTGGGTTATTCTGACGATTAAGAAGAGAACCCAAAATTATAACCTGCTCGACATCTATGCGAAATCACTCGGCAAATGGGGCGGCGGCTTTTTTTCTGTGCTTTTTTTGCTGACTCTTCTATTAACTATATTTGAAAGTGCGGGCGCTGAGGCCAGTGTCATTCACACCGGTTTCCAGCTGTTCACGCCCGTATGGGTCTTTATATTGGTCACTGCGGTAGCCACGGTCTATGTAGTCAAAAAAGGGATTGCTTCCGTAACGATTACGACCATTGTGGTGATCTTCTTCATCAGCCTGTCCGGTATGCTGCTCGCCTTCCTGACTCATAAATACAAGGACATGAAGTATATCTATCCGATTCTGGAGCATGGAGTTACCCCTGCACTGCTGCTGAGCACCCTGAAGATTCTCGGCGCACTGAGCTGTGTCACCATTATGATCCCTTACCTGGACAGTGTGCGGGACAAATCCAAGCTGCTCCTGCATACTTCGATTGCCCTGCTGTTCATTATCCAGATGCAGATCTTCTCGATGCTTGGTGTCATTACTACCTTCGGGCCGGACCGGGCAGTCAATCTACTGTTCCCCAAGCTGACACAGACCCAGATTATCAGTGCTTTTGGCTTCCTGGAGGCTGGTGAATTATTCGTTATGCTGCAGGTGGTCGCCGGCTGGTTCATCCGTTATATCGTCTGCTTCTTTGCTTTGATGGAGCTGATCCGGCTGTCGGGCCTCAAAATCAGGTTCAAGGAGCATTATATCTGCGCGCTGACGATCCTTTTCTCGTACCTGTTCTCGCGGGATTTGTTCGATATGTTCAAGCTGCTCGACTATCTGCTCTATATCCAGCTGGCCAACTTCCTGGTCATTCCGCTGATCCTCTACAGTATTTATTATTTCAAAAAGACTCCAGCTCAAGGTTGATAGTCTCCAGCATTCTGCCAATCGTATGGGTATCAAAGAATAAGCCTACACCGGCCGGTTTCGGCTCTGCGGAAAGATGATCGAATTGTGCGAAATCCCCGTACGGCCGCATTAGGTAAACGCGGGCCTCTTCATGCAGATCAGCCCAGGTCTCAAGCTTGTCCTGCTTGCTCAGATCGACTACATATACGAGCTTCCTGCCGAGATCCAAATACAGATAATCCCCGTTCCTGCGCGGCGGCTTAGGCCACCCTGAGCGCAGCAGAACCGGACGGCTGAATTCCTCCTGGGATAGATGAATGCTAATGACTTCCAGGGTGCCGGCGTCCACGGCGAGCGTCAGATGCGGCGCGAATCCGGCCAGGAAACGCAGCATCAGGGAATCCTTAAGGGAATCCTCAAACTTCCAGCCCAGTGGTACCCACCCAAGGTCGTCACCCGGCGGTTCAAGATAAAGTTTCCGCAGCAACTCCTGCAGTTCCCTTATCCCCTCTGCTTCGTAGGGTACTAAGGCCTTACTGTTAACCGGATAATTCACGACTGCCCGTTTAACGCCGTTTCGCCATCCACTGGTATCATGGTGGCGGTATAAGTCTTTCATCGGAGGCATAACGCATGTCGTTGTAGCCAAGAATAGGTCTCGCGAAGCTGGCTTCAGCTTCCGGAGAACCATTTCATCTCCCCTTCCAGGAATAGCATACTGCCGGGCTTCGGCATAATGCGGGCTTACTTCTTCCAGCACCCGTTTCACGGCTTCTTCGTTCCGCAGAGGAATAGATGTATACATATCCTCTGACAGCCAGACACTTGCAGCAATGAAATATTGCGCCAGTGCAGTCATTTCAACAGGCTGCTCCTGCGGCTCCATTCTGTGAATACTCTCCGGCGCCCGCAGGGAGCTGAAGTCGAAAGGCTCCAGCTCCGTGATATACTCAAGTCTCGTATGATTCTGAATCCAGTGATACATAGACTTACCTCCTCTTAGCGAAAAGTCTCAGACATCCATCTCTTAACCTCAGCTATATACTTCGCCTGTTCTTCATCCGGTATCATATGTCCCGACAGTGCAAACTCAACTACAGTGAAGCAGGGCACCAATGTACGATACTTCTCCAGTACTTCATCTGATATATCCGATGAGATCATAGAATCCGGATTCCTGCCGGCAAACAGCGTGACGGGAATTGCAAGCTGCGGCAGTTGTTCCGAGAAGTCCACCTCACGGGCTTCCCGCCCCATTCCCTGCAAGGCTTCCCGGCGAATATAGTTCAGAAGAGGCACCTGCTGATAGACAAGGCTGCTCCAGAACTCCACTGTTTCAAGAGACATGGCCCTGTGAACCGGCGGTTGATCAACCAGGATAAGGCCCCTCACCTGATCCTGATGCCTCAGACTCCAGGCAAGGGAATAGGCTGCTCCGCGTGAGAAGCCCAGCACAATATATTGTGCGAGCCCGCAATAATTAACTACAGTCTCAATATCGGACAGATGATCTTCCAGATCATAACCAGAATCCGGTGTAGAGCTTAAGCCGCGGCCGCGGAAGCTAAATGCAACTATATGACCCTGCAAATGGGACAGAAGCGGAATCGCCCGCTCCGCAGGTTCCCACAATCCACAGACCACTAATAGCGACGGCAGTTCAGCATTCTTCTCTCCACTCTCCAGCACATGCAGCGCCAATGATTCATTATGAATAAAATAGCTGTTCATTTGTGACTCCCCTCTGCTATGTATGATGAGTTCAATATTTCTATAATTTCACATTTCGCCGAAGGGTTCAAGGAAACATGTCCATGAGTACGCACGAAATAACAGCGCGCCTCCGAATTGACCGGAGGCGCGCTGTTGTCTTAGAAACGGGCTACAAAGAACTCACGGTTGGCAGGGACGAATTTCTGAGTACGCTGAACATTATCCGCGTCAATAATTCTAAGGGTGTAGCTGATAGTTGTCAGAGTGCTGATTGTGTTAAATTGCGCTACACCGAATTCATCAAACTGTGCCGTGGTAACGGTACCAGAGCTTCTGGTCAACGTAGCCGTCCAGCCTTGCGTTTCATAAGGGACATTGTTGTTGTTTACTGCGAGCACGATGAAATTGCTGAGAACCTGTTTGATCCGCCGTCTCTTAGGTCTTACTACCGCCGATGCTTTTGCTTTTTTGGCTATAAGGAGACGTTTTGCCATTAATGCTTTCTTCTCTGATTCTTTCAATTGCTTCACCACTTTCTGTTGGAATACAGTAGTAAATGCAACTGAAGAACCGGCCGACACGTGTTATTGCCTGATATTCATAGAAATGTAGCAGTGTCCTATATTCATAGATTCGTACCCACTGATCACCCGGCCGCATACTATGCTTCCATAGAGGTGATCACATTAATGACTGATAAGTTATGGGTTCAGCATCATACCGCCAAGCTTAACCGTCCGCTGAAGCAAAAGATCCGCAAGTCCTATACATCCACCGTGAAACCGGCTGCCCTTCCGGTCATTATACAGTTCAAGCATCCGCTGACTCCAGAGAGAATGAAGGCTCTTCAGAAGCATCTGGGGACACACGCTTTTCCGGTTAAACATCTGTTGCCCCTGCACCGCGCGGTTGCCTCACGTATTACGCTGAAATGTCTGGAGCAGGTATGCTGCTGGAACGGGGTGCATAAGGTCTATCTCGATGGCATCAAAAAAACCACCTTAAATGTCGCTACTCCGTCCATTGGTGCCACCGCCGTTCAGCGTACAAGAGGGCTTACCGGCAAAGGCGTCAATATCGCCGTGCTCGATACCGGTGTGTATCCGCATCCCGATCTGACCCGGCCTGTGAACCGGATTATAGCCTTCAAGGATTATATCAATCACCGGAAGTGTCCGTATGACGATAACGGGCACGGCACACATATTACCGGCGATGCCGCAGGGAACGGCTGGTCCAGCAAAGGTAAATACAGAGGGCCGGCACCTGAAGCAGGGATCGTCGGAATTAAGGTACTGGACAAAAACGGCGACGGTTATGACTCCACCATCATTAAAGCCATTGAATGGTGCATTGCCCGGCGCAAAAAGCTGAAGCTGCGCATCCTGTCCATGTCCTTCGGCGGACCGGTGAGCCCTTCTGCCAAGGACGATATCCTTGTCCAGGCGGTTGAGAAAGCCGTCAAAGCCGGACTCACTGTAGTTATCGCCGCCGGCAACAGCGGACCCGGGCGCAGAACGGTTGAGTCGCCCGGTATCAGTCCCTCCGCCATCACCGTCGGAGCCGTGAATGACCGCCGGACGGTGACGCAAAAGGACGACCGTATCGCCGTCTACTCCAGCCGCGGACCTGCTCCCGGCGGTAAAGTGAAGCCCGATCTTGTTGCCCCCGGCGATTCGGTGATCTCACTGCGCGCACCCGGCTCCCAGCTGGTCCGCGAACTGCCGGGAAATAAGGTTGGCAGGAAGTATTTCAAGCTGTCCGGTACCAGTATCTCCACGCCGATCGTGTCCGGTGCAGCTGCACAGCTGCTGCAGCTCCGCCCTTGCCTGACGCCCGGCCAGGTGAAGTGCCTGCTGAAGCGGAACGCCTTCTCCCTTGGCCTGAAGCCCAATACTGCAGGCAGCGGCGAGATCGATGTGCGCTTCCTGAAGCGCTGCGCCTCTAAGCCTACCGGCAAGTAGAAGCAGCCCTTAAGTGTGATGTAAGCAGCCCTTAAGCATAACGGAAGCAGCCCTTAAGCATAAGGGGATCAGCCCGCTTCCTTTTTGCTTAAGGGCATTTTTTATCCCAAAGCAACAGCGAATGGCCCGCGGTTAAACGGGAGGTGCTAAATATTGTACGGATTACAACTCGAATGCAGAGTTACCTCAATCTGAAATCCCCGGCCTGCGGATTAATGAATATCCCTGTGGAGAAATTGCTGGAGGCTTATGCGCTTGTGCATAAGTGAGGCCAGAGCTCCCGCGCCCAAGCCAGCAGTGTCTCGTCCTCCCCGTAGGTGCCGATGCACTGGAAGCCGAGCGGCATATTCCCGATCGTTGCAGCCGGCAAGCTGATTGACGGCACCCCGGCGAATCCCCAGATGGCAGGCATTCCTGCCCAGCCTGTATTGTTCTCCTCTACCTTGGGCGCCGTGCCTCCTTGGGCCGGCGACACCCACAGGTCGATGCCCTCCTGAACCATAAGTTCCTTCAGATCACGCCGCAGAATCATCTGCTGTCCCCGGTACTGCACCAGCTCCTCATCCGGAATCTGCCGGCCTCTAAGAATGGCCTCCTGAACCGGGAGGCCGTATTCTTCCCTATGCTCCGCGAACCAATGTTCATGCTCCCGCGCCAGCTCTCCCTCGATAAACCGAATCATGGCATCTCCATAGATGAATTCATCCTTCCAGGGCATATCCACGTGGCGGACTTGGTAGCCCAGCTGTTCGAGTACCCCTATCTGAGCGATGAAGACAGCTTTTACTTCCGGACTCATTAACTCCATGTACACCCCGGCGGGAACGCCGAGGACCGGCTTGCGGTCAGATATAGCGGGAATGGCTTCCCAACCCGGTACAAGCAGAGCTGCGGCGGCCTCCATACCAGGCAAATCTTGCGTGAAGAACCCGATGGTATCAAAAGAAGGCGAGAGCAGCAGCACCCCGTCCAGCTGAACCCGGCCATAGCTCGGCTTGAATCCGACCACGCCGCAGAAGGATGCAGGAGCGATGACTGAGCGCAGTGTCTGGGTACCAACCGCCAGCGGGCAGATTCCCGCAGCAACTGCAGCGGCTGAGCCTGCACTTGACCCGCCGGGAGTATGCGCGGTGTTATGCGGATTACGCGTTGCAATAGGCCCGTTATAGGCAAATTCCTCGGTAACTGTCTTCCCGGCAATCAGCGCGCCTAGGAAGCGGAGTCTTAGGACCAAAGAGCCCTCTGGTCCGGTCAACAGATCCGCGGGTAGCTGCGAACCGGCCCGGGTAGGCAGTCCCTCCACATGCAGCAAGTCCTTAACCGCCACAGGAACGCCGAATAAGGCCGGTTTGCTGTCCGCTTCGCTATAAGTATGCAGCAGCAGCGCTTTTTCCCGCCGAAGACGTTGTTCAACATCCGCTTCAGGAACAAAAGCGCGGATCTGCGGCTCGAGCTGTCCGAACCGCTCCAGGTACAAATTAAGCGATTTCTCAAGCCGGATTTCTGGTTCATCCGTACCATTCATCATCTCTATCAGTGATGAGTTGTTAAGCAGCATGATATCAGCTCCATGGAAGATTATGTATAACACCGTCTTAGTTACGCTTAACTAGCAGAATGGTAACAGGATTTTTGTATGTTTTCTAAATAAAATAAACCAAATAAAAAGCCTCCCAGGCAGATCCGGCACCAAGGCGGCTTTCGAACATTCGCTTATAAGGCTGCACTTGCGGAGGCTAACTGCTAACTGCTTACTGCTTATTTATCCCCGTCCTTCTTATACTCCTCCAGCTTCTGGTTCAGCTGCTTGGCTTCCCTTTTACCGTCAATGTGCATCATTGTGTAAACCATGGTTTTAACTACGAGAATTACGATGACGAACGGCACCAGTACTCCGTTATCGAGCAGCCGGGGACCTGTAGCGAACAGCCACAGCCATAGAATCACAAAAACATCGGCGAGGATAAAACAAATGTAGAAGCTGATTGTCTGTACTTTTTTATCAACCTCATAGGTATTCACCAGTGCATAGCGGAAGCAAGTAAATGCCAAGGCCCCCAGGAACAGCTGCATAAACAGCGAGCCGTTGATCGTCTCCGTAGAACTCAGAGCCAGCACAACCGCCGCAAGTACCGTCAAAAAGCCGCAGGCCGTTAACAGATCTTTCACGAAAAAAGATATATATTTACCGGTTGTAATCATGATATTCCCTCCCGAATATTAAGCATCTCATTTCTTCCAGCACGAATCATCTGCTACAGCCCTAATTTTTGTTTAAGCACAGGAACATACTGTCTGGAGATATAGACCTTTTCACCGTTTTGCAGCAGCGCTTCGTATCTGCCATAGAGTACCGGACTCAGTGATTTGATTTTGGCAATATTCAGGATGGTCGATTTGGATGCTCTGAAAAAGTCGCCATGCTCGAAATCCATTTCCAGCTCATACAGCTTAAGACGGGATTCATACACCTTCTCGTGGCAATAAATGAACACCTTATGATCCACCGCCTCGAAGTAATACACATCCCTTGGACTAATGATATGCAGCTGCAACTCGGTCATCCCGATCAGCTTTCTGGAGCTGGAGTTCACGGAGTAGATTAACCTGAGCAAAGATTCATCCGGGTCGTTGCACCTTAGAATAATTTCAGGCTCACCGCCCTCCGGAACGTTCTCAATTGTAATTTTCATCGCCCATCGCCTCCTGCGCTTCTCCTTACAGTTACAGTATATTTTTGCCAAAAGACTTATACAATGGCCTTTGCGCAAGCTGCGCTACAGCGGCTTCAAGCTGCAATTTCAGCAGGTCAGGATACTGTATACAAAAAGAAACGGCAGCACCGTCCTTTGGATTAGGATAGTACGCCGTTTTCTTCTCAGCTTCCGCTGCAATCGCTAGTGTGCCGCCCAGAGAACGTGCGCTATTGCGGTAATTTAGCCCATGTCTCGTTCAGCCACTGTGCAAACTTCTCTTTCTCTTCGAACTGCGGATAATGCGCCGACTGGTCGAACACCACGAACTCCTTATGCGGCGCCTCCAGCTCGTCCAGGTATTTACGAGCTTCATTCACCGAGGTCATCAGATCGAATTGCCCCATCACGAAATATACGGGAATACCAATCTGATCCACCAGCTCCGTGATATCATGCTCTGTTAACTCTGCCTGCAGGTTAAGCTCCGACATCGAATTCCCCTTGAAGAATCGAATGGCATCAAGCAAATTATACTCTGTACCGAACAGCAATCCCTGGAAGATATCCGCATTATCGTTAATCAGCCTTGCTGAACCGCCGTATTCGCGGATTTTATCCCGGGGGGTAATCTGTCCTCCTTCAGTAATCGGTTCCCTTAGCAGCTCCAGTTCTTCCGCCTCTGCGTCATTACCGGCAAGCCCCGCCTGAGCAATCATGAATTGCAGACTCTCCAGCTCGCTGTTAACCCAATTGGCCGTCTGGCCGATTCCGATATAGGCACTGAACTTGTCCGGTGCCTTGCTTGCCGCCTGTGTGGCTATGTATGTACCATAGGAGTGGCCGATCAGCAGCACTTTCTTCTGGTTGAACTCCTGCTCAAGATAATCCGTCAGCGCCAATAAATCATCTACCAGCATTTCTGACGACAGATTCGAATAGTCTTCTGAGAAATGATAGGACTTCCCGCTGCCCCTCTGGTCATACTGAACTACGGTGAAATTCTGCTCCAGCAGATCCTGATATTTCCGTACATACGGAGTCTCAGGGACCCCTGGCCCGCCATGCACAAAAATCACCAGCGGATTGCTCCGGTCCTTCCCCCGGATCATCACTTCCTGCTTCGTGCCGTTAATAGTTATCTGCTTAAGGATGCTTACGCTGTTGCCGCCTTTGATGCCTGGAGTCCATGTCGGGAAGACTAATCCGCCTCCTATGAGCAGGACGATTAGCAGCAGGCCAAACCATAATATCCGCAAAGCTATTCTTCGCTTACCTCTGTGTTTCTTCAATCTTGAATCCTCCTCAGTATTTACCAAGCCCTGATTTCCCACCTTATCACATCAATGGCAGATCAATTATGATCCAAGTCGCTTTCTGGCCTGAATATGGGGAGTGTTTCGATGTGAAATAAGATACCCTTGCTGTGCGGTAATACGGTATAATAACCGGTATAGGTCGTGAAGCACACGCCGCCGCAATAGAACGTTTGTCTGGAGCTAACCTTCCAGATACGTTGTATTGCGGCGGCTTTTCTTGTATCGGGATTGGATTGGATCGGATCGTATCAGGTCAGCTCAAGGGTCAAACTACTCGCAAGGGAGATGAGGCAATGTCGAGATTTGAACAGTACTATGATGAATGGCTGCAGGAACAGATTCATGCGGAGACAGGTGCAATTCGCTTGGAGCTGCTCCAAAAAGGTCTAGGGCACGGAACCAGAGAATTTCTTCGCTCTGTCTGGTTTCCCGCTATCGGAAATTTCAATCATCTCTTTCCGGAATGGGAGGTCCGGGATTTCAATAACGGCTACCGCTATTTGGATCTGGCGTATATGCCCGGTGGAGCAAAAGGCGGAATCGAGATCCAGGGCTTCGGCCCTCATGCCAGAGATCTGGATGTCAGAAGATTCAAAGACTTGTGCAGACGGCATTGTTTACTCGCACTGGATGGCTGGACCTTTCTGCCGATCGCTTACCCGTCCATCACGGAAGAACCTCAGCTATGCCAGCAGCTGGTGCTCGCTTTTATTGGCAGATTCATAGCCACGGACGTATCTGCATCCTTATCCTGGCTGGAGGCAGAGACCGTCCGCCTGGCCCGGCGTATGCTGCGGCCGCTGACTCCGCTGGAGCTTGCCCGGCACCTCAAGATATGCGACCGTCAGTCCAGACGCATTCTTCATGATCTCGTTGATCTGCAGATCCTGGATGTCGCGAGTGGTTCCCATCGGGCGCGGACTTACAAGCTTCGGCTGTAACGGAGTGAATCACCTGCAAGCGCAGGAGAGCACCGAGCCGCAATGGATACGACTATGCAATGGGTACAACTAGTAGTAACTAGTAGTAACTAGAGTATCTAGTAATGAGGTAACACTCGAGTAATAGGCAAGAAATTCCCGAGCCGCAATCGAATAACTGTTGAGCAGTAGGTACACCACTCCAATGAAGCGGACTGAGATGCGCTTATTTTGCTGAAAGTGGGGCTTTTCCAATAGCTCGCGGACTGAGATTCCTCTATTTGCTCCTAAATCACTCCAAAACACCCCTCCGAGCAGAAATAACGGATTTTCAGTCCGCGAACTACCCAAAACCGTCCATAAATCCAAAATAACGGAATCTCAGTCCGCGACTCTCCGCGACTCTCCGCCATTGTACAAATTCAACTACCGTACTCTCTACATATGAGGAGAGTCCACACTATTCTCCCT
The DNA here is from genome assembly GCF_000758605.1 of Paenibacillus sp. FSL R5-0912. Lineage (NCBI taxonomy): Bacteria > Bacillati > Bacillota > Bacilli > Caryophanales > Paenibacillaceae > Paenibacillus > Paenibacillus sp. FSL R5-0912. The sequence goes on along the minus strand of NZ_CP009282.1, from coordinate 2,624,539 downwards.
AATTTCAATCCTGTATTTTCATCCCCGCTATTTCATTCCCGCATTTTCACCCGCGTTCTTTCTCCCAGATGGTCATCTCTGCCTCCAGCCCAAAGCCAATCCTCCGGTAAAAGGGCTGCATAGGCCCCGTATAAGCTTTGACCATGCCCAGCGTCCGCAGGCGGTTCAGGCCTTCATATATCACGGCCCTGCCCAGCCCCTGTCTTCTGTAATTCACATGTGTTCCAACCGGTTCGAGCATGCCGATCCTATTGGCTTCATCCACAAAAATATTGCAGAAGGCCACGACCTCTCCCGCAGCGTTCACCAGCGACAGATCCAGCCCGGGGCGGTACCCCGGTGCTTCACGAAGTCCGCCATAATGCTGCAGCGTCTGCTCCGCTTTCTTCGTGCCTGCATAGTCAAAAGCCATAATATGCCCCTGCGCCTTCGCACGGTCACTGACTTCATCCCCGCAGCAAAGGGTGAATCCATGGGGAAGGTCTGCCCGGAATTCCTGATCCAGCGCGACCGAAATGATAGTATCACTTTCATTGCGCAGCAGCTTATATCCCCGGCTGCGCGCCATCGCTTCCAGCGCGGGCATGAATTTCGGAATGGCCAGCTTAGGGCTGTGCGGACTGGAACTCTTTTCTATGAATTCGAACATTTCGCCCAGTAACTCCTCCTGCGGCTCCAGCGTATCCAGCTGAAAATAGTAGTCCCCGTCACGGCAGACAACGGCGGCCAGCTCACCCCCCTCATCTTCCCACAGTCCTATATGCTGCTCCCAGCCGGGCAACATGCCCGCTCTCTTCTGAATAAAGAATATTTCAAATTCCCAGCGGGCAATGGACCAGCTGTTCGGCCGTTTCAGCCTGGAGTAGACCCGCGAAATATACTCCCGCACCTTCATCATATCTTGCGGAGTATAGGGTCTATATTCTGCTCTACCTGCTCTCTTAGTCATTTCATCCTCCAGAGGCTCTGTCATACCTTCATTCTACGGAACAGGCAGAGGACATTATATACCAAGCTTTTCTAGAATTGTTTTATCTCACAGCAAGAACCCGCAGATCAGCTCTACGGGTTCTTGGAATATACAATTTTACGGATGCTGTCTATGGATAATCCATATTGCTCACACAACTGGTTCATGTCCGCACCATCATGGAAACATTTGCGTATCTCATTGTTCCGGAGTCTGTAGAACCCTCTTGCCCCGGAGCTTTCGCCCCATTTTCTGCGGCTGCTCGTACGGGTGGGGATATACAAGGCTTCCCCGTGAATATATTGCTGAATCTCCTTCAGCAGGTGGTCTGGCAATAACGCTGCTGCATTTACACATTTCATCTTTGGCCCGCTCCTTAAAATAAAATTGATCTTTTAAGGGCAAAGCCTGTATGAATAACTGTACCAGTCTGTTACTTCAGGCGAATAAAGTCCGCTCCATGCCAAGCTTTCGCCTTAGTTATTCCACAGGCTTTGCATGGAGCGTGCCGTTCACATACTGGTTCATTCTAAACATGGTCCTTCACCTCCCAGGGCAGCGCTGACCGCCGCCGTATACAGTTACATTTTATGGATGCAGATCATTACTATTCTAAAATAATACCATCCGCAACACAACGTGGAAGTTTCACTGACCTTTCGCCTTGAGAAATTAAGTATAATTAAACTTTACTGTCTAAAAGTTGGTTTTTTGCGGGAGTCGATTATATAATGGGGTTTATATGGTAAAGAAAGGGTGCTGATAATCCAATGAAATTCTCAGAATACCGTTATGAACGTCCGGATGTGGAGCAATTTAAGACCGATTTCACAACCTTGCTGAAAGGCCTGGAGAATGGCAGTCTGGAGGAGCAGAAGGCCGCGGTTGCCGCCATGAATGAGCTCCGCAGCAAATTCGGTACGATGGAGACACTGGTCAGCGTCCGCCACTCGATTAATACCGAGGATGAGTTCTACAAGGCTGAACAGGATTACATGGACGAGATCGGTCCGGTGGTCCAGGAGTACATAACGGATTATTACAGAGCCCTTGTAAATTCCAAGTACAGAGCCGAGTTTGAACAGGAATGGGGAACGCAGCTGCTAAGCTTGGCCGAAATTTCCTTGCGTACCTTCAGCCCTGAAGTTATCGGAGACTTACAGCTTGAGAACAAGCTGTCTTCCGAATACGCCCAATTGATCGCCTCAGCCAAAATTAGATTTGACGGTGAAGAGCGTACCCTGGCCCAGCTGATCCCCTATGATTCATCGACTGACCGTTCTGTGCGCCAGGGAGCTTTTGAAGCCAGATATGCCTTCATGTCAGAGCATGAACCGGAGCTCGACCGGATTTATGATGAGCTCGTCAAGGTACGGGCCAGCATAGCTGCCAAGCTTGGATACAGCAGCTTTGTGGAGCTGGGGTATGAACGGATGATGCGTACGGATTACAATGCCGGGATGGTTGCTAATTTCCGCAAGCAGGTGCTTGAGAATATCGTTCCTCTTGCAACGAAGCTGAAGCAGCGCCAGAAGGAGCGTCTGGGTCTGGATGAATTGAAATTTTACGATGAGGGCATTAGCTTCAATTCCGGGAATGCTACACCCAAGGGCGATGCTGACTGGATTGTGGTTAACGGAGCGAAGATGTACAAGGAGCTGTCACCGGAAACCGATGAGTTCTTCACCTTCATGCTGGACAATGGGCTGATGGATCTGGTAAGCAAGAAGGGCAAGCAATTCGGCGGTTACTGTACCTACTTCAGCGACTATCAGGCACCGTTTATTTTCTCCAATTTCAATGGAACCTCAGCGGATATTGATGTGCTGACCCATGAAGTGGGACACGCCTTCCAGGTATATTCCAGCCGCAACTCCGGCGTTCCGGAATATGCCTTCCCAACCTTTGAAGCTGCAGAAATCCACTCGATGAGTATGGAATTCTTCGCTTGGCCGTGGATGGACCAGTTCTTCGAACAGGATGCGGACAAATACCGCTTCAACCACCTGGCAGAGAGTCTGTTGTTTATTCCTTATGGTGTCTCTGTCGATGAATTCCAGCATTTTGTCTATGAGCACCCGGAGGCGACTCCGGCTGAACGTAAGCAGGCCTGGCGGGAAATTGAGCAGAAATATCTGCCCCACCGCGATTATGACGGCAACGTCTATCTGGAGCAGGGCGGCTTCTGGCAAAAGCAGGCGCATATCTACCGGTCTCCGTTCTACTATATTGACTATACGCTGGCCCAGCTCTGCGCCTTCCAGTTCTGGAAACGCTCGAATGAGGATTTCACATCCGCATGGTCGGATTATCTGCGCCTCTGCCAGGCTGGAGGAAGCCAGTCCTTCACGAAGCTGGTAGAGCTTGCCGGACTGATCTCACCGTTCGAGGACGGCTGCGTCAGCTCCGTCATCGGGGATATTGAGAGCTGGCTGAACAGCATTGATGATAAGTCGCTGTAAGCAGAGAATCCCCTATGACAGCAAGGCTACTGAACAATTAACTTAAATAAAAGATGCTAAAAACGAGCCTCTGGAATCACTTCCAAGGCTCGTTGTGCATTCCCGGAAAATACAAATCCCCGATGTTTCAGCGGGCCCGGACTTTACTTTACCAGTTCGTATAGGATAATTATTCTGTTCGGTCCATGAACAGCCTGTTCCTCCTGCAGCTGATTGTGGTAATAGACATAGCTTGCTACCCTCTCTGCCTCCCGGTCTGCCATAAGCACTTATTTCTTCTTCTTCGCCTTACCCGCTGCCTGCTGCTGATTCTCTTCCACTCTGAATTTAACGATCCTCGTAATGAGTTCATAGGGAAGCGGCTCATGAATCGGAAATTGCACAGAGCCTTTGGCCCCTTTATATTTCGCAAGTTCCTCTTTGAACGCTTCAATTCCCTGCGGTGCCGGATAGAATCCAATGTGATTCTTGAATGCGGCGAAATGCACCAGATTCTTATGCAGGAAGAAGGTTGGCATCTGATAGCTGATCTTCTCTTCTGCCTCTGGCGCTGCCTCCCGGATGACCTTGCGCAAGGTCTGCAGAATCTCCTGGACCTCTGGTGCATAGGCCAAAATATATTGATCGACAGATTCATAGGTGACTTTATTCTCTTCCATCGGGGCCCAACTCCTTCTATTTCATACTTAAGTTCGTAAGCCATTGCAGGCAAAGCGGAATGAACGCTTCGTAATCCTTCAGCGCTTGCAGCGTAGGCAGCACCTGGCTTGTCCCAAGCTCCCGCTCCGCTTCATCCGGGCCTTCCAGCCCCAGCGACCGCCGGATGCTGTAATCCAGCCAGCCCAGCTTCCCGTGGTAACCGCTGATTAGCACCTCCGGCCAGGGGTCACGTGTCCCTCCCCCATGATTACGGTAAGCCTGAATCAGCGCACAGAAGGCCTCCTTGCGGATGTGACCACTCTCAAAGTCTGACCAATAGAGTGCCACTTCAACCAGCTCCTGCGCCGGGTTGATCCAGCCCGCAGCCTCCCAGTCAATAATAACGGGCCGGCCGTCATGATCCCACAGCACATTCTTCAGGTCCAGATCCCGGTGGCTGATAATCCTGTTGCCATTAAGGATCGGCATAGCAGCATTCACCAGCTCCTCATAGCGGTAGAGCTTGTCCAGAGCAGCCATAAGGGAAGCGGACCATGGAAGATCCATCGCCTGACCTTGTACGGCATACCCTTTCCAATCGGTCTGCAATTGTTCCGCTGTGCTATCCCTATGGAGCTCATTATGGAGCGGAGAGAAGTCCGTGGCATGTATAGCCGCGAGAGCTTCCCCCATAGTAACGCAGTGCTCCAGCCCCGCGTTGCCTGCAGATATAGAGCGGCCTTCAATCCATGGAAACAGCAGATAATACTGCCCGTCCACTTCATGCATACAGCTCCCCTCATGCAGCAGAGCCGGGAGAGCATTTATTCCATGTCTGCTTGCGAGCTCCGCGGCCTTCTCGGCGGCTGTCAGGTTGTTCATCACTGATTCCCGGAGCATAATCTGCGGATTCAGCGCTTTCACTGCGTACTCTGCCTGATCCGTGGTCATCCGGTACATCCGGTGCAGGAACCCGCCGAAGATCCGCTCCGGCTCAGTGCGCAGTGACCCCAAGTTATATGTAGCACATAGCTTTTCAAAATTCAATTTATAATTCGTAAGCATCATCGTCAGTTAGTCCTTCCGGCATAAAAAATCAAATACTCATCCAAGTGGGCTCTCCAGTACTCCCCATCATGTTCCCCTGCTCTCAGGTGATATTCAACCGGCACCCCCTTATCCTTAAGCAGTGTATATAATTGCTCTGCACCTTCATAGAACCGGTAGTTGTCCTCTTCCCCGCAATCCAGGTATACTGCCAGATCACTTAAATCCCTATCCTTCGCCAAAATAAGCGGATCACGCTCCTGCCGCTCTGCTTCTGTCGGATACAGGAATCTGATCAGGCCGTATTCACCGCCGACCGAAGACCAGTCATCCAGAAACAGCGCCGGACTATGCCCGCCTGCCCTGCTGAAGACATCGCTGTGCAGCAGCGCGGCATGCAGGCTTACAAAGCCGCCCATTGAGATGCCGCCAATATAACGCGAATCCCGCTCGGCTAACGTGCTGAAATGCGAATCCACATAATTCACAACATCCTTCACTAGATAATCTTCATACATCCCGTTAGAGGTCGTCAGGGGGTCACCAGGATCATTCGGTGCATATGCAGGAGAAGAATTCAGCCCATAGCTGTTATCCATCTGCGGGGAGACGATAATGAGCGGATTGATCTGACCTGCTTCAATCAGCCTGTCTGCATTGAGATGCAGCCCCAGCCCGGCGATCATATCCGTTTCTTGGCCGCCGTAGCCGTGGATGAAATAGAGGACCGGGTAATGCTGCTTCGCACTGTAGCCTTCGGGCAGGTAAATACTGAGCCGCATCTCCCGATCCAGCGCCTCACTGTGGAACGTTAAATTTTGAATTCCGGGGCTCTGCTGCGGTGCTGCTGACGCAGTCCCTTCAGTTGCGGCTGCGGACGCTTCCGGGGAAGCTGTCTGGACAGCCGCTGAATCTGTACCGGAAGAACAACTCACAAGGGACATACAGCATATTAGCATGATTAGTATTATCAGCATCATTAAGTTAGACCTGGCATTTCCGCGGCTTTGCATAAATCGCCTCCAATATTCCATTTATCCCACCATATAATAACGCTTACAATAAGCATTATCACATCAATGAATATTTAGGGTATGACTATTCTGCCGGCTGAAGCTGGATCAAGCTGGAACCCAGTCCGCTTCAGCAAGAACATCCGCTTTGAATAATATTATTCTAATATAACCACGTACAAGCACGAAAGACCGCAGCTTCCGCGGTCTTTCGTCCCTATCTATAAACAGTCCCATTCGCATCCCGGTCTGATGAGCGGGAAGATGCTATTAGAGTTAGAGTGAGGCTTCCCTAGTTAATCTTGGTGAGCAGCCACTTCTGGGCATCTGTTCCGTTGTCGGTCCATTGCTGCACTACCGCACCATCCGCTGTAGAGGACGAGGAGACATCCATAGCCAGCCCGCTCGCTTTGGATATAAGCTTATAGTAACCGCCACCTACATCGATGATGCTCCAGCGCTGGGCATTGCTGCCATTGTCATTGGCCTGCTGCAGCTGGACGCCGCTTGCAGTGGAGGCATTCGGAACATCCAGCACCTTACCGCTATGCATCGCAGTAAGCTTGTAGAAGCCATCCCCTGTGCTCTCCACTCTGAACTGCTGGTTGCTGGCAGTATAATTAGTCCACTGGTGCATTTTGGCCCCGTCTGCCGTGGAGACATCCTTCACATCCAGCACTTTGCCGCTTACTTTGGACATTAATGTGTATACTCCGCCGCTGACAATACCGGTCGATGGAGCGCCTGCCTGATACACACGCACATAGTCAACCAGCATTTGTGCCGGGAAGCTGGTAGCACTGTTCGGTGCGCCCGGCCAATTGCCGCCTACCGCAAGGTTCAGCAGCAGGAAGAACGGTTTCTGGAATTCCTCTGTATTGCCTGTTCCGTTCTCAATATAGAATTGATTGAACTGGTTGCCGTCAACGAACCACTTGATATATTTCGAATCCCACTCCACGCTGTACACATGATACTGGGAGAAATCCAGACTTCCGGACACCTGCCCGTATTCGGCATGCCCGCCTGCATCCCAATGCACTGTACCGTTGACGAAGGCGTTATTATTCACCCGTTCCATAATATCCGTTTCCCCGGAGGCCGGCCAGCCGGCCGTGGTGATATTGGAGCCCAGCATCCAGAATGCAGGCCATAACCCCTGACCGGAAGGCAGCTTGATTCTGGCTTCTATTTTGCCATAGGTGAAATTCTTGAGGCCCTGCGTCTTGATCCGTGCTGAGGTATAATTCATGCCGCCATAGGATTCCTTCTGCGCTGTGATTACAAGATTGCCGCCGGTAACCTGCAGATTCTGTGTCCGGTTCGTATAATATTGCAATTCATTGTTTCCCCAGCCGCCGCTACCGGTGCCGGTCTCGGCAGTCCAGTTGGCGGTATTCAGGGAAGAGCCGTCGAACTCATCGCTCCAGGCCAGATTCCAGGTTGATGCTGCGCTGGAATTCCCCGCAGGCACCAGTGCGATCAAAAGCGTGAACAGCAGAAACAAACTTAAGACTTTTCCTCTTCTCAACATCGTTGTCCTCCTCTTTGCTATTCAAGGTTGCCCATCCTATTTCAATGCACGTGTACGTTCGTGCAGTTGAAACCTAACCCAACCGGTTTCGGAAAATGGCATTTGAGAACGTCTTCATCCGCTACACCCCATATATATCGTTTTTACTCCCGGTAAGAACTGTAATTTTGACAATTCAGCGAACCCGGCAGAAACGGAAGGAGAAGTGACCGTATGGACCTATGTACTTTTATCTTTGCAGCAAAAGACCGCTTCCATAGAGGAGCGGCCTGTGCTTATCTTACTCTTTTACCTGCATTTTACTCCATTCCGTGTTCTTCACGGATTTTGTACAAGCCCTGCAGCAGCAGCTCCGAAGGATCGCGGTTCAGCTGTAAATGCGTCAGCAACAGATGAAGCGGAATCGCGCATACGTTGTTCCCGTCAGTGATTGCAGGGAATCCTGCTTCAAAGACCGGTCCGTGCTCCGGGTTAAAGGCCAGGCCTGCATGAACCTGCTCCGGTGCGAATTCTTCACGGACAGCGGCGATGCACATGGGAACCAGTACATTATCAACAACGGCCTTGGCTTCCTCTTCACTCGGAAGAGGCTTAGGCAAGGAGTTGCCTCCCTTGGTCTTCATCAATTCGTGGAAGAAGGAGGCCATCCAGATTTCCGGACTGCTTCCGGACTGGAATCTGCCGGCCAACTCACGAAGGAAGAACCCGCAGTAATAATCATCGTTGGCACTGTCCTTGACACGATACACAAACACCGGGCCGTAAGTATCCAAATTCAGAACCTGGCCTTCCACTTCACTGAAACTCATTTTTAGAGCTACAATGCCGTTATGAAAAACAGCCTTCAGCAGCTCGTTCCATTTCTCTTCGGTCATGACCTTCTCGGCAGCTTCTGCTTCCCCGTTTGTTGCCTCATTGGCGGTCTCATTGGCTGTCTCATTGGTTGTTTCATTTGTCATAATTATTTTCACCCCTCTTCCTATCATACCATCCTATTGAACAAGGTAACATACCATATCTCTCAACTCAAATGGAAAGCTCTGCCGGCTCAAATGTATGTCCCTAATCAAAAGTGCTATACTAAACAGATGGAGTCACCATTTCATTTCGTAGAAGGGAAGGACAAATATCCATGAATACGAAACAATTGGACAGAATTCACACAGGCCAAGGCTTTATAGCTGCTCTGGATCAGAGCGGGGGAAGCACACCCAAAGCGCTGCTGCAATACGGCATTAAGGAGGACCGCTACTCCGGTGACGAAGAGATGTACGCGATGGTCCACGGGATGAGAACACGCATTATTCAGAGTCCCGCATTTAATTCGGAGCATATCCTCGGCGCTATTCTTTTTGAGAACACGATGGACCGTTTCATAGACGGACAATTAACCGCCGATTATTTATGGGAACAGAAAGGCATCGTGCCTTTTTTGAAAATCGATCAGGGACTGGCCGCGCAGGAAAATGGGGTTCAGCTCATGAAGCCCATTCCCGGTCTGGATGACCTGCTGGAACGGGCGGTCAAGAGGAACATCTTCGGCACCAAGATGCGCTCAGTGATCCATGAAGCTAACGCGGAGGGTATCCGGCAAGTCGTAGAACAGCAGTTTGCTGTCGCGGAGCAAATCGCCGGTTACGGGTTGGTTCCGATCATAGAACCGGAAGTAGACATTCTCAGCCCGGACAAAGCAGCGTCCGAGCAGCTGCTGAAGCGGGAACTGGCCGCCCAATTATCCACTCTGGAAGAGGGCGTCAAGGTCATGCTGAAGCTGTCACTTCCGACCGAAGATAATCTGTACAGCGAACTCGCTGCAGATCCGCATGTAGTCCGCATCGTGGCATTATCCGGGGGCTATACCCAGGCAGAAGCGAATGAGAAGCTGGCCCGCCAGCACGGACTCATTGCCAGCTTCTCGCGCGCCCTGTCCCAGGGACTCAGCGATCAGCAGAGTGACGATGAATTTAATAGCATACTTGCTGCATCCACCCTTGCGATCTACGAGGCTTCCATAACTTGAAGCCTCCACCGCTCCGCCTTTTCTCTTAAGTTTCCCACCCAATCTATAGAGTTGCTTGATTAGCAGACGAAGACCCCGGGACTAATGTCCCGGGGTCTCATTGTTATATAAGCCAAACATAAGACCAACTCCAAAGCAGTAACCGCCCATTCCTAAAGATCCATCAGAACGGAATAAACTAAAATGTTGTAAGGATTGCAACTTTGAGCCTGCGATGCCTGGGGCTACGGGTGAATTGTTGTATGAAATACAGGAATTCTCCCGCTAAACCGCTTGGAGAAGGAGTAATGCTGTATTTCATACAACATATTCCATATTAGCGCCGGTTAGTGAAGAAAATGTTGTACTTTGTGCAGGATTTTGCGATCAACGAGAAATCTCTCGCGCAACAGCAGCTATACGTTCTTCAAACGGGCGGCTTCCGCCCGCACAATTGGCGCCACTTCAGTTCCGAAGAGGCGGATCGCCTCCATAACCTCCGCATGCGGCATGGAGCCGTGTGGCACATGCAGCAGGAACCGCGTAATCCCCACGTGCTGGTATAGGTGGATGATTTTGCGGGCAACCGTCTCCGGACCGCCGACATATAACGCTCCGTCAAAGCTGCTCGCCGCATCATAATCCGCACGGTGATAAGGCGGCAGCCCCTTCTCCACCGCCCGGACATTCGTCCGCGCGTGAGTGGACGGGAAGAACTTCTCTAGCGCCAGCTCATTGCTCTTCGCAATGAAGCCATGCGAGTGCGAGGCAATCGGCAGCTGTGACACATCATGCCCGGCCTTGGCCGCTGCTTCCTTGTACAGCCGTACATGCGTAGCATAATCCGAAGGATTCACATTGCCGATAATCGCCAGGGCAAACGGCAAGCCCAGTGTGCCGGCACGGACCGCAGACTCCGGACTTCCCGCACTCGCAATCCAGACAGGCAGGGGATTCTGCTCCGGACGCGGATAAATCCCCAGATTATGTATCGCTGGACGGTGCTTCCCGCTCCAGCTCACCTTCTCCGACTCGCGGAGCTTCAGCAATAAATCCAGCTTCTCGTCGAACAGTGCTTCATAATCCTTCAGATCATAGCCGAATAACGGAAACGACTCCACAAACGAGCCACGGCCCACCATAATCTCGGCACGGCCGTTCGAAATCCCGTCCAGTGTGGCGAAATCCTGAAATACACGCACCGGATCAGCTGACGAGAGAATCATGACTGCACTGGTCAGGCGGATTCTGTTCGTCAGCGGTGCAGCAGCAACCATTAGAACCGCAGGCGATGAAGCTGCAAAATCAGGCCGGTGATGCTCACCTACGCCGTATACATCCAGTCCCACCTGATCCGCGAGCACGATTTCCTCCACCACTTCACGCAGCCGCTGCGCGTGGCTCAGGGTCTCACCGGTATTCACATCAGGCGTTGTCTCGACAAAGGTGCTTATTCCAAGTTCCACTTGTTGTTCCTCCTAAAAGTTATGTTAGCATCTGCTCCATGGGAGTCCCCTTCGCAAAACTTGCTTCGAAAGCATACGCCTAGTCGTAATCCTTATATTTTAAATCTAAATAGTTAAATATTCAAAAACTAAATTACTTCACCAGTTCCTCCAGGCTGCCGAAAAGATCCCGGACTGATTTCAGCTTCGACTCGTTACCGACCACACAGAAGTAATTCTGCTGCGTCACTGCCTGTAGTAGGCCGGCATATTGCCTGATATCTTCGGAGGTTGTTGATAGAATTTCATTCCGTTCCTGCTGCAGGTCTGCACCGGTAATCTGCTCGAAATAATACCGGTCCGCCTGCCGGCCCTGTGCGCCGGGACTCAGCGGCTGGTCAACCATCGCCAGCGTGCCGATGATCGCCTTCGTCATCTCCTCTTCATCTGCTGCAAATTCTCCGGCAAACAAATATGCCCGGTCATAAATCTCCAGCGTCTCCTGCAAATTCGGATCACGGTAAGAAGTAAACAGGAGCACACCGTCTCTGCGCAGAACGAGATTGCCGCCATAAGCTCCGCCCTTGACCCGGACAGCATTCCACAGATAGGTCAGGCTGAGGATTCTTTTGAGCACCTGCAGCTTGCCGGAATAAGCAAACCCCAGCTTCGTGAAGTCATATCCTTTGACCACATACTGCACCTGGCTGGCAGACATGAACCCTTCGTTGCCCGCCTGGTCCAGCGCAGGCAGCAGCGGCAAGAACTTAACCTGCTGGTCCCGCAGATCCAGCTGCGCCAGGTGTGCAGTGAATTCCGCATACGTATCCAGCGTTCCGGTTACGGACAGTGTTACATTCTGTGTATTAAACAGAACCCCGCAGATTCCCTTCAGAATATCCGCCAGCTGATCAGCCTCCTGGTCAATCCGGCCGGCCAGCTCTTTGATGAAGCGGTAATAGGCCATACCGCCGAGCTGCTCCTCATACATCCCTCTATCCGTGAAATAAGAGAGCACCCGGCCGGCTGCGATTTCATTGCCTTTCTGGTTCAGCATTGCTTCCATGCCGGAGGCTTCCCGGCGGACAATCTCCTGCAGCTTGGATAAATTATTCAAGCTGCTATTGTAGAGCAGCTCGTGCAGCAGCTTCAGGGAACCGCCGATGTTGCCTTGCATGACCTTGATGCGGGCGCTGAATTTGGGCTGGTAGCTTCCTTCGCCAGCTTTGCCGGACCCAAATATCTCATTCTGAAAGCGGATGCCGCCGGTTGTGATCCCGATTTCACTGGTCAGCTCTTCAATGCTGTAGGCCGCAGTCTCCAGTTGCCCCAGTACCCTCGCCAGCAGTTCCAGATAAGGAAGCTGTTCTGCCGCCAGAACCCGGGTGTCCCAATACAGTTTAATATAGGCGATGGTTCCCGCAGCCGCTTCATGATGCAGCACTGTGATTCCATCCAGCCTATGCTCCTGGGTGGGTGCCCCAGGCGGAGCGCTGCGGTCAATGTCCTGAAGGGACAGCTTCGGAAGCTTCTGCAGATCCTCCGCGGCATCCGGACGGTTCTGCCGGGCCAGCAGCTTCTGCGTATTCAGCACCAGCTCTTCGAGCTGTACCGGCGTCAACGAGGCTTTATATGCAGCCAAACGGCTGCGGGCAGCCGCCTCTTTGTCTGCCGCAAGGGTCTGCAAAGGCTTCAGGACAACGACGCTGCAGTGGTCGCTATTCAGCAGATAGGTCTCGATCAGCCGCTCGAAATACCGGTTTGTACTTTGTTCGCGGATAGCCGAAATTGCAGCTTCATACTCCAGATACGTGGACGGCAAGCCATCGTACAGCCAGGCCTTCATCACTTCCATATTATAGGTCAGGCCCTTCGGGTACTGGTTGAAGTCCGCTTCCCGCAGTTCAAATTCCTTGCTGTTCACCGCAGCCAGCACCAGCTTCTCATCTAGTCCGTCCGCCGCAAGGCGGCTTAAAGTCGTTCTGACTAGATTCACGAAGGCCTCTTTGGCGGTAGGATTAGAATGGGTCAAAGCAATGCCCAGCATAGGCTGGACCATACTGTCGGAATAGAAAGAGACCACATCCTTGCCGAGTCCGCTCTTCAGCAAAGCTTGTTTCAGCGGAGCGGCGTTACTGTCCATCAGCATGCTTTTCAGAATGGCAAAGGCCAGATTAAGCTCCCGGTCCTGGGAGGTTCCGATTACATAGTTCAAACTCACGTATGTCTTATCAGCGGCGGTTTCGGACTCCAGAATGGGATACTCCGCCGTAAGCTCGGTTATTCCTGTCGGCTGCTGCAGGGCAATCCCCGTATCGATATCCTTGCGGTTATAGCGGCTGAGATATTCCTCGTGGATGAATTGCAGCCTCGCTTCGATATTCAAGTCTCCATAGAGATAGAAATAACTGTTGGACGGGTGGTAATAACGGCTGTGCGCCTCCAGGAACTGCTCATAGGTCAACGCAGGGATATGTTCCGGATCTCCGCCGGAGGAATGACGGTATACCGTATCCGGGTAGAGCGACTTTTTGATCCGGTCGATTAATACCGTGACAGGTGAGGAATAAGAGCCTTTCATCTCGTTGTAGACGACACCCTTATAGATCAGCTCATCCCCGGAACGCGGCAGCTCGTAATGCCAGCCCTCCTGCTCAAAAATCTCCCGCTGGCTGTAAATGTTCGGCTGGAACACGCTGTCCAGATAAACCTCCATTAAGTTGGCAAAGTCCTGTTCATTCCGGCTGGCCACCGGATACATCGTCTTGTCGCCAAAGGTAAAGGCGTTCAGAAATGTTTTCATCGAGCCCTTCAGCAGCTCTACAAACGGTTCCTTTACCGGATACTTATCCGAGCCGCACAGGACCGAATGCTCCAGAATATGAAACACTCCCGTGCTGTCCGCAGGCGGAGTCCGAAAAGTGACACTGAACACCTTGTTATCATCCTGATTCTGTACGTATAGCAGCCGCGCGCCGCTCTGCTGATGCTCCATCGTATATACCGAGGATTCGATTTCCCGGATATACTCCTGACGCATGACTTGAAACCCGGAATAGACTTGGCCTGTGATTAAGCTGCTCATAGATTTCCCTCCTTGGTTCAGGACTGGCCTGATGCCATGAGCTTATCATATCCGGGCTTTCGGGTTCCACTGGGGAATGTGCGGACGCCTCTTTTACCGGAGCCATTCCTCCAAATGCGCTGCCACGAATTCATCATCCGTGAGATGGGGATAATCCCTCGTGACTCTGCTGATCTCCTCCAGCTGCCCGGGTGAGAGCTGCTCCTCCGGATTCAGGCACCATAAGCCTTCAAGCAGCCCCTGGCGGCGCAGCGCCTCATGAATGCCCGGAATACAGCCGTGAAATTGATGGGCCGGATCAAACAAAGCCGCGTTGCTGTCGGTCACCTCAATGCCAAGGGTCAGCCAGCTGGATGACAGGGCAGCATCATTGCGGACTTTTCGTATCGTATCCAGAAGCTGAACCGCTTTGCTTGTCCAGACCGCCCAGTGGCCGAGAAGCCCGCCGACAATTTTCTTCTCCATGGGCTCCCCGTTAACCATGAAGCGGTAAGTGGTGAGCAGATCCGTGACGATATTATCGTCATTGCCGGTATAGAGAGCGATTTCGCTGCTGCGGCTGGACTCCATCACCGCCCGGACCACATCGAGGCTCTGATAACGGTTGAACGGTGCCATTTTGATCGCGATAACGCCTTCAATCTCTGCAAAGCTCCGCCAAAAGTTAACGCTTAAGATCCGGCCGCCTACAGAAGGCTGCAGATAGAAGCCGAAGACAGGAATCACATCCGCCACTCTCCTTGTGCGTTCCAGCAGCTGCGCCTCGCTCCAGTCCTGCAGTCCGCCCATGCTGAGAAGTCCCGCCTCATAGCCCAGACCTGCCGCGAGCTGCGCTTCCCGGACAGCCTGCTCCGTGTCTCCGCATATGCCTGCCACCTTCAGGAAAGGACGGGTAAGGCCGGCACGCTCCACTTCTTCCGCAGCCAGCCTAAGCACCGGCTCCAGCAGCCCGATCCCGGGGTCCCTGATTTCGAACTGCGTGGAATGCACGGCCACAGCAACTCCGCCTGCCCCGGAGGCGATATAATAACGGGTCAATGCCCGCTGGCGGCGCTCATCCAGCTTGCGTTCTGCCGTAAGGGCCAGAGGATGCGCCGGAATCGCCAGACCTTCATGCAGCGCTTCATAGAGCTCCGGAGTTAACGGTTGTCTGCTCGCTCCCATTAATAGTTGCCCTCCCGTTCCTGAAAATGTGTCGGCTTGTTCCAGGTCTCGCTGCCCGCAGCCACCCAGTCCGCGACCCAATCGATCATCTGTGCCAGCGATACCCGGGGATATCCGAAGGAAGCCGCTGCCTTCGCAGCATTGCTCAGCAGGGCTTCCGGGGCTTCTGCACCCGTGAAGACAGGCTCAGTCCCCAGCCTGCGGCCGATTTCCGCGGCCGCCCAGCGTAGCGACACCGTCTCCGGTCCGGTGATGTTCATGACATTCGGCGGCGAGCTGCAGCGGAGCAAGGCGCGCAGGGCAAGCTCATTGGCATCTCCCTGCCAGATGACATTGGCGTGCCCCATCGTCAGATCGATGGGCCGCTGCTCCTTGACGGATCGGGCAAGCTCCAGCAGAACGCCATAGCGCAAGTCTATGGCATAATTGAGCCGGTAGATGAACATCGGCGTATTGTTCTTATGCGAGAAATGCTCGAAGATCCGCTCTCGCCCCAGACAGGACTGTCCATACTCGCCGTTCGCATTCGGTGAGGTGCGTTCCGTTGCTCCGCCTTGGCCCACCGGCGTGAACGGGTAGACATTGCCTGTCGAGAAGACGACAATCCGCGAATCGCGGAAGCGCTCCGCCACACGCCCAGGCAGATAAGCGTTCATCATCCAGGTGAAATGCTCATTGCCTGTTGTGCCGAATTTATTGCCGGCCATGTACAGGATATTCTTCGTGTCAGGCAGTGCCCGCAGCGCGCTGTCGTCAGACAAATCCGCCGCGATCACCTCCACTCCGGCTTCAATTAATTCTTGCTTCAATGCCTCATTCGAGAAGCGGGAGACGCCAATTACCTTCTTGTCCAGCCCGGCCTCCCGGATGGCATTCACGGCCAGCCTGGCCAGGCTCGGGCCCATTTTTCCGCCTACTCCGAGCAGCATGATATCCCCGTCGAGCCGGGCGAGCTCCTCCAGCAGTGCGGCAGACGGACGGGCCAGCTGGTCTTCCAGCTCCTGAACAGACCGGATCACAGCTTGCGTTGGCATTTGCATAAGAATTCTCCTTTAGGTGGATAAAATTTATGGTTAGTCCTGCTTGGCTCCGTCCAGCAGCTCCCGGCGAAGCTCTGCCGGCAGCAGGAAATCGAAATCACAGCCCAGATTCGCCTGCAGCACGCGCTCATGGAACAGCAGGCCGTAGCCTCTGTCATAATGGGGCTCCGGCGCCTTCCAGGCAGCCCGCCGCCGGACCAGCTCCTCATCCGGCACCTTCAGGACCAGCCTTCTCGCGGCAATATCCAGCTCGATTTCATCGCCGTCCTGTACCAGCGCCAGCGTTCCTCCTACAGCCGCTTCCGGCGCCGCATGCACGATCAGGGCGCCGTAGGAGGTGCCGCTGATCCGTGCATCAGAGATGCGGACCATGTCTCTTATGCCGCGCACCAGCAGCTTCTGCGGGATCGGGATCTGCCCGATCTCCGGCATCGCGGGCGCACCTTTGGGGCCGGCGTTCTTGAGCACCAGTACACTGTGCTCATCTACCGCAAGCTCCGGGTCGTCGATCCGCAGCTGGAGATCCGCCGGGCTCTCGAACACCACGGCGCGCCCGGTGTGCCGCTTCAGATGCGCTGATACCGCCGTCTGCTTAATCAGCGCGCCATCCGGGGCCAGATTGCCGCGCAGCACGGCAATTCCGCCCTCTCTGTCCAGCGGCTCCGCCACGCTGCGGATCACCTCCCGGTCCAGCGTGACCGCCTGGACCAGATTCTCCGTAACCGTCCGGCCGGTTACGGTCAGGCAGCCGCCATGCAGCAGCGGCTCCAGCTCCTTCATCAGCGCAGGCACGCCGCCTGCTTCGAAATACTCCTCCATCTGATATTTGCCCGAAGGCCGCAGATTCAGAATGAACGGCGTCCGGCGGCTGATGTCATCGAATGTATCCAGCGGCAGCTTCCGGCCCAGCCGCTGGGAAATCGCCACCAGATGGATGATGGCATTCGTGGAGCCGCCGCTGGCCATCGTGACCGTGATGGCATTCTCCATTGCCTCTGCCGTCATGATGTCGCGCGGGCGGATATCCCGCCGCACCAGCTCTACAATCTGCTTGCCGGTCCGCTCAGAGAGATGCCTGCGGCGGCTGTCCGGCGCGGGGATGGCCGCGCACCCCGGCAGCGCCATGCCAATGGCTTCGGCAATCGAGGCCATGGTGCTGGCTGTGCCCATCACCATGCAGTGCCCGTCGCTGCGGCAGATGGCGTCCTCCGCCACCGCCAGCTCCGCATCGGTGAGATTTCCCGCTTTATGCTCCAGCGTGAAGCCGTAGCAGTCGGTGCAGGCGCCCAGGCTCCGTCCGCCCAGGCGGCCGTTCAGCATCGGCCCGCCCGTGAGCACAATGGCCGGAATGTTCACACTTGCCGCTGCCATCAGCTGGGCAGGCACTGTTTTGTCACAGCCGCCGAGCAGCACCACCCCGTCTATGGGGTGGCCCTTCATCATTTCCTCCGTGTCCATCGCCATCAGGTTGCGCAGCAGCATCGTCGTCGGCTTGACATAAGGCTCGCCGATCGATATCGTCGGGAATTCCATCGGCACCCCGCCAGCCTGCCAGACCCCGCGCTTCACATAATCCACCAGCTCATTAAAGTGCGAATGGCACTTGTTCAGCTCACTGAAGGTATTGCAGATGCCGATGACCGGCTTGCGCAGATCCTCTTCTGTATATCCCATCGACTTTGTAAACGAACGGTGTATGAAGCCCCACAGATCTTTTTCCTGGAAATAGGCTTCACTCTTCAGTCTGCGTCCGGCGGCACCGCTCCCGTCACTGTCCGCCCGGCTGGTTTCCGTATGCTCCTCCATGCTCCATCTCCCTTTGGCTTCCAGCCTGCTGTTGTACCACTTAGACCAGCCCGAGGATTTCCGGTGTCGGCCGGTGAATAATGTCTTCAATGAAATCCTCCGCTACACGCGGCAGCTTCGTTCCCTCCACCAGATCATTGATCCGGTACAAGGCATCCAGCATCTGCTGCGTCCCGAAGAACGGATAGTCCGAGCCGAACAGCAGCTTGTCCTGCACCCCGTATTCCGCAGCGGAGACCAGTGCATTATAGAATTGCCACGGCCGGCTGCCGAGTGCAGACACGTCCATGTACAGGTTAGGATGCTTGCGCACCAGCGAGATGCATTCATCCACCCAGGGGTGGCCCATATGGGCTACGATCATTTTCAGCTTCGGAAAAGCCCTGGCAATTGGATCAAGCATCGCCGGGCGGGAAGCATCCAGGTACCCCTCTGGGACAAAGGATGTTCCCTGATGCCATAGAACCGGAACGTTCAGTTGCTCCGCCTTAGCATAGAGCGACATATGCTTCGGATCCTCCGGATAAAAGTTCTGATAGATCGGGGCCAGCTTCAGTCCCTTCAGCCCCAGCTCGCGGACAGCCGTTTCGAACTTGCCTACACAGTCCAGATCATTCGGATCTACGCTGGCAAAACCAAACAGCCTTCCCGGGTCCGTCCGGCAGTATTCCGCCACATATTCATTCGGCACCACCAGCCCGGTCGCAGACGCCGCCATCGCCAGTACTATGGCTCCCGAGAATCCTTCCAGGTTGCCCCGGTGCTGCTCCGGTGTAGCCTCAATATTCATATCCGGGCCCCAGGCACGCTTGATCGCGGCATCCGTAGGTCCGGCCACCATTCCCGGTCCAAACAAATGAGTGTGTGAATCAAAAATCATCTCTGCACCTCCTTCAAGCTACAATTCACTTCCGTTAGCCAGATGTCCGCCATCTACACGGACCGTTTCCCCCGTCACATACGCTGCTTCGTCTGAGGCCAGGAAGAGAAACACATTCGCAACCTCCTCTGGAGCCGCTGCCCGTTTCATCGGGGTATGCTCCGAATGGGACGGCAGTCCGCCTTCCTCACGCAGTCTGCGGTCCAGCGGGGTATCCACGAAGCCCGGTGCCACTGCATTGACCCGGATACCATACGGAGCCAGCTCTACCGCCATAGACTCTGTGAGCAGGATAACGGCAGCCTTGGAAGCATTGTAATGCGCAAGCTCCGCGCTGGCCGATATTCCGTTTTTGGAGCTCATATTGATAATTGCACCGCCCCCGCCCTGGCCAATCATCTGCCTGGCGGCCAGCTGTCCAAGCAAGTAGACCGCACGGACATTGATCTCGAAGACTGCGTTCCAGTGCTCCAAGGAAATATCGAGAAAGGATTCCCTATAAGCAATTCCTGCATTATTCACAATGATGTCAACTCCGCCAAAGTGCGCGAAGGCCCTAGCGGCAGACGCCTCAAGCTGTGCCGGGTCGCGCAGATCGCAGACCTCCGTGGTCCAGCTTCCGCTGTAGTCTGCCAGTTCATCAGCGGCAGTAAGCAGCTCTGCTTCGCTGCGGTCCAGCAGGACCACGCGGGCCCCCTCCTCCAGGAAACGGCGGGCAATCGCCAGCCCGATGCCCCGCCCGGCGCCGGTTACCAGCACTCTTTTTCCAGCCAGCCTCATGATGTAGACACCCCGCCTTCATGGTTTAGAGTACTCCGTATTTATCGTAGACCTGCCGCAGTGTGGAGCCCGCCAGCAGCTCATCGCGTGTATGATTCTCGCGTGTCGCCTTATCCGTCGCCAGTGCGAACACTTCATCAATGATGGCGCCCGGTATCACCACGACACCGTCACGATCGCCGAAGATAATGTCGCCGGGATTCACCAGCACACCTCCGCACAGCACCGGAATATCGTAGTCGATAACGATCCCGCGTCCCTGCGAATCTACCGGCTTGGTGCCGGTGGCGAAGACGGGAAAGCCCAGCTCCAGAATTTTGGCCGTATCCCGGATTAAGCCGTCCACAATGGCACCCCGCCCGCCGCGCATCTTGGAGGCCGTTGACAGTAGCTCCCCCCACAGGCCATTCTGCCTGGATTCATTCGTGCAGCCGATCACAATCTCTCCCGGCTTGACGCTGTCTACCGCTTCTATCTCCTTGGCGTAAGGGTCTTCCGGCAGATGATGAATATCCACGGACAGAACGGTTTTGGCACGTCCAGCCACCACCCAGGAGGGATCGACCGGATTGATATTCTCGCGCATCACCTGATTGCGGTAGCCGAGCTGATCCAGCGTATCGGAGATAACTGCCGAATAGAGCGTTTCACACATCGTATCGAATAGCTTCTGATCGTCCATTGTTCATCCCGCCTCTTTAATGTGGTTACATACCTTCAAATCCTGGCGTTACCTGTGCAGCTTAACCGGTTGTCCTTCCTGTACGGAACGATAGGCATTCAATGCGACCTCTGCCGATCTGAGACCATCCAGTCCGGTCACCGGTACCGGCGAGCCTTCCAGCAGCGCCTGCACGAATGCCTGCAGCATTAGTCCGTTCATATCGTCTCCCCAGAAGGACCAGCTGCCTTTGCCGGATGCTCTGCCATACACATTGTTCTTCTGATTGAAGGCATCGATGGAGATGACTCCCTCTGTCCCGATGATCTGAAGGGTCACATCCCCCCAGGTGGGAAATCCGGGATTACGCGACCAGCTAGGGTCCAGAACGCCGAACACGCCATTTGCAAAAGTGACATGCACCATGCCGGAATCATCAATTGTCCGCTTGTGCTCAGGATCGAATAAGGTTCCCGCATAGGCATAGACCTGCTCGACCGTAGAGCCGGTGAACCAGTTCATCAGATCCATCACATGAACTGTATGATCCAGCACAGCGCCACCGCCCGAAAGCGAGGGCTCGGCGAACCACGCCGGACCCGGGAATGAACCTCTGTTGGTTCCTTTAAAAGCTATAATCTCTCCGATCTCCCCCCTGTCAAATGCCTCCTTGGCCCGGACCACCGGGGTTAGAAAGCGGCAGGGAAAAGCGGTCATCAGCTGGACCCCCTTGGCTTCACAGTCTGCAATCATCCGCTCCATCTCCCCGGCAGAGAGGCCAAGCGGCTTCTCGCAGAGAACATGCTTGCCTGCTTCAGCAGCGGCAAGGGTATGCTCCGCATGATGAACATTCTCTGAGCATATGATCACCGCATCTATCGACGCATCGGCCAGCAGTTCGCGGTAATCGCTGTAGTAAGGGATGGCATGGCGCCTGGTCAATTCCTCTGTCCGCTCCGGCACGGGATCAGCGATTCCGCCTACGGTCACCACCGGCATCTGCTGAAGACAGGCCAGATAATCATAGGCATGGGCATGGGCGAAGCTGATCATTCCCACATTGAGACGTCTCATAGAATCCCTCCTTTGGCATCGAGCTTAACGGGAAGTCCGGTTGCCCCTGAGCTCACGGCAGCTTCCGCCCAGCGTACAGCCTGAACGGCATCTTCTGCCGTCACCTTAGGCTCCGCACCGCTGGCAATGCACCGCAGGAAATGCTCCAGCTCTTCATAATAGGGATCTTTCAGCAGCACACTTGCCGGGGTCTCCACGAACCCCGGAGCAGACCCAGAGGCAGCTGCCCGCCGGACATGCACGCTCTCCCCGTCCGGTGTTCCGCCCGAGATAATGACTTCCGCACCGGCATATTCGAACGCTGTATGAAACGCGCCCGGATACCCCCAGAAAGCCTCCAGCTGAGCAAGGGTTCCGTTCCCGAAGCGGAAGGTCGCGGAAGCATAATTCATCGACTCCGTCCGATGCTCGAAGGCATACACCTCCTCCGCTTCGCCAAAGGTCCCGCGGATATAATCGATATCGTGAATCATCAGATCCACAATCACGCCTCCGCTCAGCGCCGGGTCGCGGAACCATTCCTGAACCTGGCCGGGATGCGAGCCTGCTCTCTTGGCATGATAGATCCCGCCCCCTCCCCCGCCATGCTGCCTGATCCCTTCCGCAAGCTGGCTGTAGGCGGGGAAGAAGCGGACCACATGTCCGACAAATAACCGGACACCTTTACTGCTGCAGTAACGGACCGCCTCCTCCGCTTCCCTGGAAGTCAGCGCCAGCGGCTTCTCGCAGATCACATGTGCACCGTAGTCCGCTGCCAGCCGTACCATCGACACATGCAGATAGGTAGGTACAGCTATACTGACCACCTCCGGTTTCTCCCGTTCGAGCATTTCCTGTGCCGTCAGGTAATACTTCACACCTGCCTGCAATCCAAGCCTCTCGGCTGCTTCCCCGTTGATATCGCATACCGCGATAAGCTGAGCCTCAGGCATGGACATATATCTGTCCGCATGAATGTTTCCCATCCCGCCGCAGCCGATCACTGCTGTCTTGAGCATTCCGTTTCTCCCCTTTCCGAATGTAACTCTTTATTACAAAAGAACGGCCTGTCCGTATCTTCGGGTACGATTAAGCTCCTTACAGAAGCACGGTCTGTCCGGTCTCCCTGCTCTCATTAGCCGCTTCAATAAAACGGATCAGCTCCAGGGTCACCGCCGGGCTTACGGGCGGAGGCGCTCCACCCGCCATCAACAGAAACTGCCTCATCAGATTCTGATGGCCTGCCTCATAGTGCCCGCCCAGCGCATTCACTGCGGTGCTGCCCCGTTCCCTGTGCAGCACCGCAGTGAAATCGGAGCCGCCGGTCACGTTGCCGCGCAGGGTTCCGATCCGGCCGTCACTCCACTGCCCGACAGCCCATTCCTGGACTTCATTACTCTGGGCTCTCACCGAAATGCAACCTCCGCCAAGTGCCGCGTACAGCATCTCTGCGGTATGAATGCCGTACCAGAAGAATCCCGGCTGGGTCGGCTGCAGCTCGAACGGACCGCAGCAGTCCGCTCCTACAATGGAGCCTGCATTCTCATCCTTCAGCGCCGCATTCAGCGGGCCGCCGAACCGGACCATCGAGCTGGAGAAAACGGGTGTCCCATAGCTTGCTGCAAGCTCCATGATGGCCCGGGCATCCGCGCTGGTGACCGCAAGCGGCTTGTCGATGAACACCGGCTTGCCGTAGGGTGCGAGCACCGCGAACTGTTCACGGTGTACTCTTCCGTCTACAGAAGTCAGCAGGACCGCATCTGCTCTCTCGGCTACTTCAGCAATGGAAGACACCAGCTCGACACCGTAGCGCTCCTGCAGCTCCCTGCTGATCGCTTCCACCCGTGAGGCGCTTAACGGGAAATCCGCTGAGCCTCCGGCATACCCGCAAGTCAGCCTCCCGCCGGGTACATGCAGCGGATGGGACGCATGGTTCAGCAGCGAAGCATAGATTCTGCTGTGTGAGGTATCCATGCCCACCATACCAATGTTCAGCTCTTTCATCTCTGCACCTCCGCCCGCGTAGACTGGGGTTAACTAGTACTTGCAGCAACTAATGTATTCCGTTCCAAATGGATATTCAGGGATAGTTATATATAGTTGTATAATGTACAATCAAAAAAGCTCAAAAGGGAGGCTTGCATCATATAACTGCAGTCTGTACAACTAAATTTGCCCGAATGGGCCAGAACCAAGGTAGCGAGGCAGATTAGTTGTACCAAATACAACTAAACGGATCATGGGGTAAAAATCAGACGATTTAGTAGTACAAACTCCCATGACGCCTCTCCGTATATTTTTAAGTTCAATCTATATAGCAGTTAATGAACGCCCCCTTGTGCCTGCGGACAATGTAGATTAACTGTGGTATGCACGTTCCCTTACGCAACGTTCCAGCAGCGCCATGTATGCTTTTCCAACCTCTTCAATGCTATACACCGTTCTTGCCTTCTGCTCGCCCAAGGTCACCAAGCGTTCCCGCAGGGCGTTCTGTTCGAGCAGCAGGGCCACACGCCGGACACATTCCTCTTCATTTCCGGAAGCATACAGCGATACACTCAGCTCATCGTCCAGCAGCTCAGGCAACGCTCCGACCTCCGGCACGACAACCGGACACCGGCAGGCCATCGCCTCAAGCACAGTCATCCCGAAGGATTCATTGCTGGTAGTACTGACATACACCCCGCCACTCCCGGCAACCGCAGAATAATAATGGTGCATCTCTTCATAATCCACTTTGGGCAGCCACTCAAAATGCCGGATTCCCAGCTCCTGCACTCTCGCCCGGAGTTTGCCGGTAATTTCTTCGGGAGCGGTGTAACCGCCGACAAGCAGGAACTGCAGGTCCGGGAATTGCGTATTCAGCCTGCCTGCTATGTTCATGAAGGACTCCCAGTTTTTATGCCGGTCCAGCTTGCCTACCCACAATAGCGTAGGCGGACGCTTGCCGGAGAGAGGCTCATATCTGAATAGACCGGTATCCAGGCAGTTGTTAATATGAAAAGCATCTGTAATCCCGATTCCCTCCAGCATTTCCTTCATATAGGTAGAGGGTGTGATGACATAGTGAAAGGGCAGACTGTCCCTGGATTCAGCCAGCATCCGCAAGGGCTCTTCATAGGTGGTGTGCACCTCGTGAATGATCAGCTTCCGTTCTTCCGCCGGTCCCAGCGCTTCATACAGCTCATAGGTATCAATGGTGATGATTACGTCAAAGTCATGCACCTTAATGTAGCTCCTGATTTCATCAGTTGTTCCGAGGATACGGACATGCGCATAGCCTTCAAAAGCGCCGGCCCCGCCGTAGTCCTCAAGAAAAGCAAAATGCACCTCCGCACGGCCGCGCAGAAACTTAAGCCTGTTCGCCAGCTGCGTGGTGACTCCGCCCAGCAGGCAAAATTTGTAGAAATATAGGATTTTCATGATTCCTCCTGACTTGCCGTCAAGGCCTGCATCCGGTACAGCGCGGTTGACCTGGCAAAAAACAGTTCCCCTTCGCCGTCCACCGCAAGCAGCCGGGCATCGTCGTCCAGCAGCTCAAGCCTGTCCTGGCGCACATCATATTGGAACAGGGTTTTCATTGCGGTCCCATACAATATGCCTTCCCTGTACAGCAGCTCGTTGCCTCCCCGCCAGAAGTGGGTCATTCCTTCCCAATCCGCCGGGCATACCCGAATCGTCCTTTCAGTCTCCAGCGTGAACGGATTAAACAGGAAGAGCAGCCCTGCAGTGAGTCCCCATACCTTGCCTTCATCATCCAGCGCCAGCGCCGGGATGGCCTTTTCTCCCGGTACCGGAACGCCCTCCCACACCTTGCGGCGGGTGTACACATCCCAGATCATCAGGGACGCTTCCGTCCGCTCCGGCGCTATGCCGAGCCCTCCCCAGACAGAGCCTCCGGCGAACAACAGGTCTTTTCCAGCGGCCAATGACACGATGCTCTGCTGCGGCAGCAGCCCTCTGAACACTTCACGCGCCCCGGTTCCGGGATGCAGCAGGGTTAATGCACCTCCATGCCGGCCGTAGGATGGTACGGTTCCGATAGCCAGTTCTTCTCCCGCCCGGGTCCAGGCAAAAGCACGGTCCTGTTCTTCGCCTTGCAGGGAGAAAGCCAGCCTGGGATTAAGGCCGGGATTCCATGCCCGTGACGGGTCATAGGCGAAAATATTCGCTTTGGGGTACACTCCCAGATACATAATGCCACCGGCTTCCATCATGCCCTCAATCTGCCCGATCCCCCGGCGGGAAATGATTTCCGAGGTGGCCCGATCGTAACTGGCCAGTCCGCCGGCGAAATAACCGCCGGTATACAATTTCCCTTCCGGCCCCCAGGCCAGGGACTGCAGGTGAACCGGCTGCCCCTGCAGCATGAAATCCATGACCGTGTGCCGGTCATGCTCCGGATCATAGATCCAGCAGGTCCCGTCCCTGTGCATACCTGCCAGGCAGCTTCCCTGCGGATTCAGCGGATGGCCCTCCAGCCAGCCGTAGTCTCCTGCCGGTTCCGGCATGGCAAATGAAGTAGGGGTAAGAACGCCCGTTGCCAATGCATAACGCTGCAGAACATCATCCTTGATGAAATAGATGTTCCCGTGACGGTCAGGCGGTGACACACTGAGTCCACTTACATGATCGATAGAATTCTCCCACCGGCGCAGCTTCAGATCATAGATATATAATCTCGAACTCGGTGTTATCCGAATTATCAGCTTACTGTGTACAATATTCAGATCATACACCAGCTGCTCTGTGCGGCTCTCTTCCGGCAGGCTGATCTCAATCCGTCCACCTGTCTCTGTGTCCAGTTCCACAATATGCGGACACCGGGTTCCGGCCCCCACGTACAGCTTGCCCTCCAAGGCTTGCATGCACCGGGCATATTGCTCTCCGTCCACCATGGCGCCGTAATCTCTGAACTGTCCCGTGGACGGGTTATATTGAAAGACTTTGCCGCCCGGATAGCAGCCTCCATAGATGTTGCCTGCGTTGTCGGCGGCAAGCCGCCAGGTGTAGAACTCGCCTGGAATCATCTCCCCCAGGTTCTCGATGCCCTGTTCATGCGTAAATCTGTATAGAATCCCGCTGCCGCCGATGTAGATTCCGCTGGCCGCCGCAACCACTCCCCAGCAATGATCCGAGCCTTCCAGCGCGAATTGCTGCACCGGCTGGGTACCAGTAGGATCAAGTACAAACAGCATGCAGGGACTGCCGGAGGATACGGCATAGATCCGGTCCTGCCCCTGCCGCTTGCCATAGGCCGATGCCCATACCGCAAGCCCGTTCAGCGGCTCGCCGATCCGCAGCGCCTCCATTATTATTGCCCCTCCCGGGCTTGGGCTGCAGCGGGCTCCGCCTCCTGAACACCGGTTACAGGATAAGCAAGCACCGCCCCCAGCAGCTCTGCCGGAGATTGAGCATACTGTAAGAACGCATCGGCTGAACGCTCCAGGGGGAACACCTTGCTGATCAGCGGTCCAACCTGAATATCGCCTTCAGCGATCAGCCGGATGTATTCCGCCATGTTGCGTCCTTCGGTCCAGCGGACGTAGCCATAAGGATAATCAATCCCTTGCTTTTCATAGACAGGATCGTAACGGCCCGGACCGCCTGCTCTGGAGATCAGTACCTGCGCTTCCTTCCCGAACATCAGCTCCCGCGAGAAGTCCGCCCTCACATCTCCGACCAGCAGCACCTTCCCCTGGTTCCTCACCCATTCCAGCGCCTGATCGACAAGCCCGCCGGACTTGCCCCCGGCACAGATCATTACGGCATCCGCTCCCATTCCCGCCGTCAAATGTTCCAGATGCGAGCTGACCTGCTCCGGACTCACTGCAATGTGGCGGATGCCCAGGCTCTCAGCGATGCTGCAGCGCGCTTCAAGCAGATCATAGACGATGACCCGGCAGCCGGCAGCCCTGGCAATTTGCGCAATCAGCTGGCCGAGAATCCCTGCTCCAATCAGCACCAGCGTCTCGCCGAACTGCAGGTCAGCCTGCCTTACAGCATGCACTGCGATGGCTCCAAGACCCACCGTTGACGCTTCCACCGGACTGACATGCTCCGGAACCGGCACCATTAGATGCTGTGGCATCAGCAGCCATTCCGCGTGTTTCGCATAAGGCCCCCCATAACAGGCCACCCGCTGTCCAACTGGCCAATGCTCCATTCCCCGTCCCCGGGACCGGATGATCCCTACTGCACTATATCCGAGAACTATGGGTTTCGGGCGGTGAGCACCATTCATCATCATTTCTGTTCCGGGACTGATGGCCGAATATTCAGTCTCAACGAGCACGAATCCGTCCTCCAGCACCGGAGCGGGAATATCAGCCACGTTAATTTCACCATTCTGGGATAGTACCGCCTTCATATAGCCTCTCTCCTCCCGACTGCTTCGCGCAGATTACGGTGCGAATGTTGTTTTCTCTATTTATGCTCTGTTTCTGCTCCCTTACCCGTTTACTCTTTCAGTGCCCCGATCATGACGCCTTTGACGAAATACTTCTGCAAAAACGGATAGATCATCAGAATAGGCACCGTTGCGATAATAATCGTCGCGAACTTGATAGATTCACTGATGCGGAACACCTCATCCTGTGTAACACCGGCCAGCATATTCTGCGCGGAGGACTGAATCAGAATTTCCCGCAAAATCAGCTGCAGCGGAAACAGATCACGGTCCTGCAAATAAATCATCGCCGAGAACCAGCTGTTCCAGTGTCCCACCGCATAGAACAGTGTCATTACCGCCAGTACAGGCATTGATAACGGCAGTACAATCCGCAGCAGAATGCGGAAGTCATGGGCACCGTCGATTTTGGCCGATTCCACCAGACTCTCCGGTATGGACTGGAAGAAGGTCCGCATCACGATCAGGTTAAAGGCACTGACCGCACCCGGCAGCAGCAGCGCCCATCTTGTATCGTACATTCCGAGCTCACGCACATTCAGATAGGCAGGAATCAGCCCCCCGCTGAAGAACATCGTAAATACGATGAACGCCATAATCAGGCTGCGCCCCTCCAGATTCCTTCTGGACAGCGGATAAGCTCCAAGTGTAGTTAGAACCAAATTGATAAAAGTGCCCGCGATAACATAAATGAACGTATTCCCGTAAGCAGTCCAGATCCGCTGGTCCTCAAAAACCAGCTTATAAGCATCCACATTGAAGCCCTTCGGCCAGAAGCTGATCTCGCCGGCGGCGATGGCATGCGCATCACTGAATGAGGATACCAGTACATACCACATGGGATACAGGAACAGGAAGGAACAGAAGATTAGGAACAGAACATTGCAGCTGTCAAATATCAGTTCCGGAATGCTGCGTTTGATGACCACTGTCTTCCCTCCTAAGAGTTTAATGGAGCTATATTTCCTGTGTGAACAGCGCAATTAAACTTGCTTCGGAAGCATAGCTCCCCTCACCATAAGCTGCTCTCGGTGGTCTTCCGGCTGATCCGGTTCGCCAGCACCAGCAGCGTAAAGTTGATCACGGAGTTGAACAGTCCCACCGCCGCCGAGAAGCTGTAATCGGCTTCCATGACACCGCGTCTGTAGACAAAGGTGGAGATGACGTCTGCCGTGACGTAGGTTCCCGGATTATACAGCAATATAATTTTGTCCCAGCCCACATTCAGCAGGGTCCCGACATTCAGAATCAACAGGATCAGCACTGTGGGCAGAATTCCCGGCAGTGTAATGTGGGTAAGCTGCTTCCAGCGCCCGGCCCCGTCCACAACTGCAGCCTCATAGAGGCTTGGGTTAATGCCGGACAAGGCTGCAAGATAGATGATAGAGTTCCAGCCCAGGCTCTGCCACATGCCTGAACCGACATAAATGGTGCGGAACCACTCCGGCAGGATCAGAAACTGAATCGGCTCAGAGATGATTCCCATGCCGAGCAGCAGGCTGTTGATAATGCCTCCGGGCTTCGTGAAGTCAATTATCATACCGCAGATGACAATTAGTGAAATGAAATGCGGCAGATATGACACCGTCTGCAGGAAGGACTTCAGCTTTTTGATCCGCAGCTCATTAAGCAAAAGCGCAAAGACCAGCGAAGCCGGAAAAATGAACAACAGCGAATAAAAGCTCATTAGGAAGGTGTTCTTCAGCAAACGGAAGAAATAATAGCTCTCAAAAAACTTCTCGAAATTTTTGAAGCCCACCCAGGGGCTGCCGGCCACACCTGCGAAAGGATTGAAATCTTTGAAGGCGATTATCGCCCCGTACATCGGTTTGTATTCAAAGATGAGGAAATACAGCACAGTGGGCAGCAGCATGAGATAGAGATAACGGTTAGCCATCATACGCTTCAGCGAAAGGGAACTCCGTTTCGTCTGCTGTTTCCTGCCTTTGGCCTTGATTGCATTTACGGGTACTGCCATAGGGGGCTCCTTTCCCGGACAGAGGCGAGGGTACCGGTTATCTTAGTGCCAGGAGGCTGCCGGAATTTCCGCAGCCCGCCCGGCTAAGACAGACAGCCCTGCTCCGCTTATTTTCCTTTAAAACGCTCATATGCAGCTTGGTACTGCTTCAGCACCTCACCAATCCCCATTTGTTCCAGCTGCTTCATGACTTTGTCATAATCATCGAAGCTCTGGCGTCCCATAATCTGAGCATTGATCGTTTCAGCCACATAAGTCTGAATGTCAGCCATAAGCGGAACCACAATTTCATTTTCTTCAGCCGTGAATTGTACGGGCGGCAGCTTCGCGTCAAAGTCAATATAATCCTTGTAAATCTCCAGCGGATTCTCCGTTTGTCCGTTCGCTTCACGGATCTGTTCGGCATAACGGGTATCAGCCACTGTAGCCCAGCTTCCGCCGCCGATGGTATGGTTCAGCAGCTCCTGCGTATTGGTCAACCCGTTGGTAGGATGAGTAACCTCTTCCTTATATACCGGCTCGCCGTTCACCAGATCATAAGACTTGCCTTCCACCCCGAAATTGTTCAGCAGAATGCCTTCTTCAGAATACTGGTAGTCCAGCCACTTCATCACTTCTTGGGGATGTGCAGTCTTCGAAGATACAGCAAGTCCATGGGCCGCAGCCTGCCAGCGGAAGGAGACATGGCGCTGATCACCGCCCGGCCCCTTTGGAGGAATGGCTGCTGCAATTTTGAAGGTGTCATGCTTGCCTTCCATCAGCGTTGTGAAGTTCCCCATGTAGGACCCCGACCAGCCGAACCAGGCACCGGCCACATCCGTAGTCACCTTCTCGGTCAGCGTCTGGAACGTTGTGTCCACCAGATAGTTCGGGTCCAGAAGCTGTTCTTCATATAGACGGTTCAGATAGGCAACCACATCCTTGAACCGCGGATCATTAGGCCCGAATTTCACTTCACCGTTATCCACGAAGAACCCGTATTCAACACCAAAAGCCGGTGCGAACAGCATCATAATGTTCTCCAGATTGACGGTGACGAGCGGAATTTCATCTTTTTTGCCATTACCATTGGGATCCTGCTCCCTAAAGGCTTTAAGCATGTTATACCAGTCTTCTGTAGTTTGCGGCATCTGGAGTCCCAGCTTCTCCACCCAGTCACTGCGGACCTGAGGGAACATTTGGGTCAAATCCTGGGAATCGAGTACGAGGTTCGGCAGATAATAGATATGCCCTTCAGGCGAAGTGATTTGTCCCCGGATATCCGGGTGGTCATCAAGGAGCTTTTTGAAGTTTGGTGCGTATTGCTCAATCAGATCTTCCAGTGGAAGGAGCGCTCCCTGAGCGCCGTATTTGCCGGAGTCCGTCCCCCACAGATCGTTATAGATAATATCCGGAAGCTTGCCGGAGGACATCAGCAGACTGAATGCTTCTGCGCTGGCTTCTGTACTGTGCTGAAAGTTGATATGAATGTTGGTGTTCTCTTCCATTTGCTGAAAGGAGTACTTCTCATTAAAATCGGTTCCCCGGAAATTCCCCCCGCTTGGGGACCAAAGGGACAGCTCCAGCTTGTCCGCCACAATCGGCACCTGGAGGCCGCCAACGGACCGGCTTCCTTCTACAGGAGCAGCCGTCTCACTCTGAGCACCCGAAGAGGCCGATGGTTCAGCGGCGTTGCCTCCATTATTGTTTGACCCTCCACAGGCGGACACCAGTGTAACGAGCAGTGTCAGGACCGGCAACAGCAGAGCTAGCTTCCTTTTAGCAACATTCATAATTCAGCCCCCTATTAATAAGTAAAAGTAAGATAATTCCTATGAGATATTTACTAACACACGATAAGGGAATCAACAGTACATCAACATTTCGTTTTTACAGAATAGCTATCAGCGCCTTTCCTCTTGATTTTCTCCTTCAGCCTGTCCGTTTTTTAATAATTGTGACGTTTTCCTCATTCCTGACTTCTTTTTGATTCATATCTAAGCTGTTCAGATCTATACTTTTGCATTACTGATATACATCTGATGTATTTATTATATTTTCACCTTTCGTTGAAGTCAATTAAATTTTGAATATTTATCAGCGTTTATGTAATTATACATCACATTAATATTTCATCAATCGAATTCATCCTCTTGATATTGTGAAAAATCTAACATGATTTGATATGAAATGACTCATGGTTTTCATTTCACGTTTTCTTTTTAAACCTTTTCTAGTAGTAAACACAGCAAAAAAAGCGTGATAATAGCAGAATCCTGCTATCACCACGCTTAATCTCCGATCCAGAACTGCTACAGCCGCACTCAGGCGGGCGTGTCCGTTGCCTTATCCGCCTTCGCCCTGTTTTCTTCTGCAATCAGCCGGCCCATTTCCTCATACATAGAGGTCTCATCAATCATTCTGGACCAATACGCATTCAAAAGCTTGCGGAAGCTTTGCAGTACAGCAATAGGAAGCCCCAGATCTCTGAGGTATGAAAATGTAGGGAATAGCTCTCTGTACATCAGATATCTCGAAGGACGGTTCAGATGATCATCTACGGCCATTTCAGCAATCCGTTTGCGTGCCGGAATACTGACCGAACGTTCACGGATCATCCGCTGCGCCTCGGCCGAGGCCAGAAAGCTGACGAATTGCCGCGCAGCCTCTTTCTGCCGGGAATTCCCCACTACCGCCGCACCAATGGTGACGAGCAGTGTTTTTTGCGGGTCCCTGGCTTTGAGTGTAGGCAGCGGGGCCAAGTCATAGTCCAGGGATAGGTCCTTGAATTCGTTCAGATTGTAGTAGGTCGCCAGGATCATCGATACCTGCTCCTGGACAAACAGCGATATCGTTTCATCCTCATGATTGCCGGCCAGGTATTTGGGGAAGATCTGATGATTGTTCACCAGCCTGCTGTATATATCCAGACTATTGGCGGTCTCGGGACTCAATGTGGGATGGTGTCCTCCGTCCTCCGTGATCCGGATTCCACTCTGCAGCAGAAACACTGAATAGCGGTTCTCGGAGGCGGGTACAAAATACACGGCATGGCGCCCCCGTTTCTCCGACAGCTGCCGGGCCGACTCCATCAGATCATCCCAGGTCCAGTAACTGTCCGGTTCAGGCAGGTCAGCCTCACGGAAATGGGCTTTGTTATAGCAGAGCACCACCGGCGAGAAGGAAATCGGGTAAGCAAAGAGCTGTCCCTCATGCAAAAAAGCTTCGCTGGTAATCGGATACAGCCCCGGATCAGGCTCCAGCGCCTCAAGCAGCTCGGCGGACCCGTTCTCGGCCATCTCCTGAAACTGGGTGCTGTTGAGGGACAACACATCCAGCATTCCGTTATTCATCAGCTCCAAGGCAGAATTCACATGATCGAAGTCATTCAAGGCGAGCGGCAGAACATGAATCCCGGGATGCAGCCGGTGGAATTCTGCTATGAGATCGTCCAGCTTGAAGTCCTTGGTCAAGGAAGAGCTACAGCCGAAATGGATGCGGATCCGCTCCCTGACCGACTCCATTACCACGCTGCCTACACGGTCAATCTTCAGAATCAGACCTTCTTGTACAAGGACATCCAGTCCTCTGCGGACGGATTTGTTACTGAGCTCAAACTGTTTGGCCAGCAGGCTCTCGGCAGGAAGATACACTCCCGGCTGAAGAATACCGCTAAGAATATCTGTGCGGAGCTTGCTTACCATATAATCCAGTCTTTCCCGGAAGGACTGTCGTCCTGATTTATTATTCATGTATTATTCTCCCTGCACCACTTAAATTTACATCATCACCTTTTTATTGTGCTTCAACATTGAAGGGTTGTCAAACGCAAATCGGGCTGCTCTGATCCTACACCTTACTTAACTGCTCAACCGCCTGCTGCTCATCCGCCAGGAAAAAAATATCTTTCCCGTTATTGCATTCATAGATGAAATCGCGCAGACTCCGGCTGGTATAGCCGCTGAAATCTCCTACCACTGCTGCCTTTACATGATAATTAATAAACTTCTGCAGAATCTCGCCGGCCAGCCGGGTCTTCAAATCAAAAAAGCTTTCGCTGAGCAGAGCTTTATGAAGGACAATCCGGTCACAATCCACTTCATACCGTACCGTTGCCATTAGATCCAGCGCATCCTGGACATCACTGACTAAGGTCTCGCTGCCGCTCACTACGGCTATCGTTTTTCCGCCATGAATTACTTTTGCTATATTCATAATCAAATCCTCCTAATATATACCTTAGAAACTCATACTTCATCCTAACTTATTCAACTCCCTTTTTTCAATGATGAGCCCTCCATTATAGACCCAGCATAACCTTGCGGATCCACTCCTCATTCTTCAAAACCTCAGGTTCATAACTCTCCGGATAGGCCGTTGGATAGCGGGATTCGTCCATCAGCACATCCGGCGCAGTCCCGTAGATTTCATTAATCCGGCCTTCAGCGTTACTGTTCAGGTCGGTTTCGAGTTTAAATATAATCCCGCTGTTCGGCAGAGCGTACCTGTAAGGCTCCATATAGACACAGGCTCCACCCGCCGTATTCGTTCCGGCCACCGTTCCCAGGCCCAGCTTGCGGACAGCGGCCGTGAAGTTGTCTGCTGCCGAGAAGCTGTCACCGTCTGCAAGCACATATACCTTTCCGTCAAAGAGAAAAGAATCTTCCGGCTGCCAGTACTTGGTCACCGTATAAGTGTCCCAGTCCGCAGAGTCTACTCCCGGGAGTTGCTCTTTCTTAACCTCTGTTACGTCATATCTGTCCTTATTGGTCAGAGTAGAGCTGACGAATTGTTTGTACAGGCGAAACCGCAGCCCGAAACGTTCACCGAATGATTTCTTCACGCTTGCGGATTGCTCGTAATCCACGGGCGCTTTTAACAAAGGCTTCAGCAGATTATCCGCCCAATAATCATCATCACCGCCGCCGTTCCTCCTTAGATCAATAATCAGCTTACTGTATTTCCCTCCCGACTTCTTCATGAAATCCTGAATAACCAGTCGGTCCTGCTCCTTATACATATCTGCAAAGCTAAAAATCCTTATATATCCGGTCTGGTCATCCAGCTCAACGGGGATAACATTGCTGTCAGGCTGTTCATTCCGGTATGGCGCCGCATATCCCTTGTACACCAAGAAATCCCCCTTGGCCATCATGCCATCCGGGCGGACCGCTTCAATCATCCAAGCACCGTTCCCCGGATCAGCACTAAGTAGCGTCTGCAGGTATACCCGATGAAGCGCAGCATCCCAAACTAGATGAAGCCGTGTCTGCAAAGACTTAACATAATCCTCAACATCCAGACCGTTAATTCGCTCAATTATTGAACCTTGCGGAAAAAGAGTCTCTCTCGCCTGATAATCCTGCGCCAGCACATATTTACCCTGCTCATAGTGGATGTCTGCTTTGCTGTGCACATACATCTCCACACCGGCCGCCATGTTAAGCCAGTAGTCTCTGGAGCGGTAGGCTTGTTTATCAATGTTATAGAAGAAAGCAAGCATAGGATTGTACGGCTCATCAAAGACCACCTGTGCATGGCCGGCTTGCCCCAAGAATGTCATGTATTCATAGAACAGCCGGAGAAATTCAGCATTATCGGCAGATTCCCCGGCCCGGGTTATGAATGCCTGACCGATTACGTCCATATTCTCAAGATCTTTATCCTGCTCAAGCGCCTTATCCAGCGGATAAACCTCCTTCACGAGCTTGGCCAGATATTCAAAATCCTCCCGCTTCCGGGCCGCTGTTAATTCAGGCACCTCTTGTTGCGGACCCTCGCGCCATATCGTTCCTATGAAGGCCAGCAGTCCCATAAGTACTAGAAATATCAATAGCAGCACATACTTCCTCATCTTCCGGCCTCCGGCAATATAACAGAATCATTCCAGATAGATTATAACGTTACCCGGCAGACTGTGTATGTTAAAAAAGCCGTACACATAGCGTATAATAGACACTACCAAAATTCACAGCAAAGGATATGAGAAACATGAACTTGAGTATGAACTGGATTACGCTCAGAGTGCGCGATCTGGAGGCTTCCCTTGATTTCTATCACAGGATTCTGGGCCTTCCCATTGAGCGCAGATTTGAGAGCAGAGGCAGGCAAATTGTCATGCTGGGTGCAGAAGGACAACCGAAGATCGAGCTTATTCAGGGAAGTGATCCGGCGCTAATGCCGGAGTGCGGTATTTCAGTAGGTTTCGAGGCAGGTTCACTGGACGAGGCTATGAAGGAGCTTAGTAACGAGGGAATTCCGGTAGCACGCGGACCCGTCTCGCCGAATCCGCATCTGCGGTTCTTTTACATTCTAGACCCGGACGGCTTCGAAGTACAGATTGCGGAGCATTGCTAGCTCCTGTTCTGACAAGCATGATCAAGTTTAATTTCAAGCGAATCAGCAAACTACGGTAATTGAGTATAGGCTAATGCTAATTAATGAGTCGTGCTTAGAGATCGCCGCCGTAGTTTACCCAGTACATAGAGTATTAAATGGAAAAACGTATCTTAATTTCGCTCTTTTGACTAATTTCAGGATTTTAGTTGGAGAAACGTCACTTAATTTCTCACATTCACTCTACTTTATGGCCTTTACCGCAAATTAAGTGCTGTTTATCCAACTGTTGTCCGGCGAGGGCTTCTCTATTCATCAGCAAGTGGAGAAAATCATAACTATTTCCGGCGCTGATTCAGCCCAACCCTCGCCAACGCTGCTCCCGGATGCCTTAGCCGCCTCTTCAGCGATATTCCAACTTTATTATTCACGCCTTAAACGATAAAAAAACGGCATCTCTGCCGTTTCTTGTGTGATGGACTCTCAGGGGCTCGAACCCTGGACAAATAGATTAAGAGTCTACTGCTCTACCAACTGAGCTAAGAGTCCGTATGTGTCTATGTATTCTGATCTACAAGACGATAATCTCTAAGCTGTGAACGCCCGCTCAAAAGATACTTTCATAGTATACTTAATATAACTCCCCTTGTCAACAAATAATTATATTTCCTCTTGCTCAGCCGTTAACTGCTGCAGTACAAAGCCCTGAAGCACCTTGCACTGCGCAGTTTATTTCATATTCAGCTTACCCTCGGACAATCTGTGGACTTACTCTACACACGGTTCTTCCGGATCATCACATAATAGACCGGGAGTCCGGCCAGCGTAATGCCGATCCCCACCAGCGAACGCAGCGGATCACTGATGATCGTGCTGGCCAAGATATAGATTCCGCCTGCCACGCCAAGTATCGGTGTGAACGGATAGAGCGGCACGCGGTAGCGGCCTTGTTCATGCGGCACTTTCTTGCGCAGGATGAACACGCCGAACACACCCATTGTAAAGAAAATCCACAATACAAATACCAGCAGATCGGTCAGCGTATTGAAAGTTCCCGAGAAGATGTAGATCACCGCCAGCACACTTTGAAAAATAAGCGCATTCGCCGGGGTCTGGAACTTCGGATGAATACTGCTGAGCACCCGGGAAAATGGAATCTGCCGCTTCTCCCCCATTGCCTGCGGCACCCGCGCAGCGGTCATCAGATACCCATTCAGTGCACCTAATACGGAGACAATGATTCCTGCTGTAATAAAAGCTCCCCCGCCGCTGCCGAACAGCGCTTCTGCCGCATCTGCACCCGGAGTCTGGGAGGAAATAATCTGATCATAGGGCAGCGCTTTGAACACTGCAATGTTGAACAGTACATATACGGCAATTACAAAAATAACGCCGATGGAAATGACCCTTGGCAGCGTTTTGGCCGGATTGTTGATTTCACCCGCCATATTGGTCACGCTGATCCAGCCGTCATACGCCCAGAGCGTGCCCAGAACCGCCGCCCCGAAGCCCGCGCCTGCGGCTGATGCGCCGATTCCTCCAAAGCCGGGAGCCAGATCCGAGAACAAACCTACGCCCACGATCCCCGCTACCGGAATCAGCTTCCCCACTGTTGCCACAGTCTGGATGATTCCGCCGAACCTTGTGGCGATGACGTTCATCAGCAGAATGAAAGCCAGAATGCCCACGGCCAGCAGCTTCTGCTGCCAGTGATTCAGCGGCAGGAAGTAGCCGGAGTATGTGGCAAAAGCAATCGCCAGCGCGGCAACAGAAGCCGGATAGGATATCACCGCCTGCACCCAGCCGAGCAGGTAGCCGAATACCCCGCCATACAATTCATTTAAATATGTATACAAACCTCCTGACTTCGGAATTGCGGCAGCAATTTCTGCAACGCTCAGCGCCGAAGCCAGTGTAATAATCCCCCCGACACCCCAGGCCAGGATACTCATCCATGGAGTTCCCGCATTATTCAGCACAATCCCGGGCTTCAGAAAGATCCCCGATCCGATAATCATCCCGACCACAAGGGCCAGGGCTTGCATGAAAGTGATACTTTTGGTTAACGGCTTCGAATTCATAATGTGATTCATTGTCCTTTCATTCTCAGGTTTTTATTTATCAAACGTCCTCCAGGCTAAGTTCAACTCTGCACACCTCTATTCTCCAGAACAAATTTCTGATGAGGGTAATTGAATTCTTCCACCAGCTCCGCTTCGGTAAACCCGATTTTTCTAAAATAATAGCCAGAATGGCATTGTCGCATGGAATAATAAGAAATACCATTACAAAGTTAACAGGCCATGTGAAAATTGTCTGCAGCACAAAAAAAGGAGCGAATGAATCGCCCCTTCTCCCTGTATGTTCTTATTGCGGAAGCAGCATGCGGAACAGCAGAGCCGCCATCTCCTGTTTGCTCAGCGCACGTTGTGAACCGTAGTCGGACATGCCGTAAGGCTCCGTAACCTCCGGTCCGTACAGCTTCCAGCTAACGATTGAACGAACAGCATCAGCAGCCCACTTCGAGGTACCCGGTGCAAGCACGGCTGTAGAACCCGGTGCCCTTATCCCTGTTGCTGTAAGCAGGCGATAGACGATTGCCGCCGCTTCTTCGCGCAGAATCGGACGGTCCGGCTCGAACACCCCGTTGCCGGGTCCATTCAGCATGCCAGCCTCGACAGCAGCTTGAATATCCTGCCCGTACAGTGAATTACCGGTGTCCTTGAATAAGGACGGATTCGATGACTCCGGGATGCTCCATATCGTATTAAACGTATGGATGAACGCTCCGCGGGTAACTTTTTGCTCAGGCTCAAACGGCTCCGAAAGCTCCTCTGTCAAGAAGCCCAGTGACCGCAGGCTCAGAATATAGCCGGCATACGGATGATTGGCCGGCACATCCGGAAATCCGGCTGGATTCTCCGGGAGTTTGGACGCATAGCTATATAGATTGGAGTATTTCATATAGAGGATATGACCCTCATTATCCGCTTTGAAGGCCAGCGGATTCCCCTCCTCATCCACGAACAGCAGCTCGCCAATCTGCTTCAACTGATGACGGCTGAGCACATCACTCACCGTTAGGGTGCCGTCTGCGTTTGCTTGAACTTTCGTCAGCAGCTTAATTCTTAGATCGGAGTACAAGCCCTCGAACCTGGCCAGTTCCTCCGCAGCCTGCACTTGATACCCCTTCGGTTCATACGGCGATTGTCCCCCTGCATAATAGTGATTCATAAATGCGGTGAACAGATCATTACGCAAATCCTGATTGGTATTGTATGAAACGAAGACTCCAGTACGCCGGTCAGGCAGAATCCACAGCAGAGAGCTATAACCTAGAATGTCTCCGCCTTTGGAGATCACCTTCTCCCCTTTCGTCTGGGCCGGGATTACAGGCGATTCAAAGCCATAGGTCGTATCCGGCAAATCGGGATGAATAACCATCCGGTAGGAAGACATCGCCTTAACCGATTCCCCGGACAGGATTACCGTACCGTCAGCAGCCTTGCCGCCATTCAGAAAAGCTTCCATGAATAGCGCCATATCAGATGCGGTTGATAACATGCTGCCTTCAGGCCACTCCGCTGGAGAGAAGCCGTATAGCGGTATAGCGCTACCCTCCCCGTCATAGGAAGGCACGAGCCGGTCTGCCAATTCAGGAGTTACACTGAAGCTGCTTGAATTCATGCCAAGCGGCTTAAATAGATGGTTCTCCACATAGCTCCCGAAGGATTCTCCGCTTACCTGCTGCACGATATATCCCTGTAGTCTGGAAGCGAAATTATCGTACATGTAAGAGGCTCCCGGCTCGCGGACCACAGGAGGAAAGACATCATAGATGCTTTCCTTTAAAGAAACCGGCTTACGGGAAGTGTCATACAGATAGCTGGCGTCGGAAGGTTCACGTACTTCAAAACCTGTCGTATGCGTCAACAGATGTTCTACCGTTACCGGAGTATCATAAGGATTCGTTAGCGTGTAGCCGTCCAGGTATTTTTCAATATTGTCCTGAAGTGAGATCTTCCCTTCATCGACCAGCTGCATAATGGCAGCTGCAGTGAATACCTTGGACACGGAGCCGATCCGGAACGTATCCCTGCTTGCATCTACCCCTGACTTCGCTGATTTGCCGGTTACCCCATACCCCTTAGAGATGAGGGTCTCCCCGTCCTGCACGACTGAGACCGCAGCAGCTCCGGCTTTCGCCTTAACATCCGCTCTGGCAAAAAAACCATCCAGAAACGCCTCGACTTCCTTCGCATCATGAGGGCCATTCTGTACATCTGCATCTGCAGCGGCAGCGCTGCTGAGTTCAGCATGCAGTTTGATGGAGGCTGGACTCACTGAAGATTCCTGCTGCTGAGCATAGGCACTTCCTGCATTAACACAACCCAGTATAAGCAGAGCGCTTAGAATGCCGGACTTGATACGGGTGTTATTCCTTTTGTTATTCCTTTTGATATTACCTTGTTTCAACTGCAGCCTCTCCCTAATGTCCTTAAATTTGGAGTTCCAAAGGGCGGAGTGAAGTGTCTGTTCCAGCCAACTCCTTCATTGTAGGGGTTCGGGTAAGCACTGTCGTGCGATTCAGCTGCTAATTAAGAGGTCTGATGTGACATTGTTGTCACTTGCAGGCTTCAAGCACCGTAAGTCTCTCTTAAGAACTTCACAGATTGCTCAATGAATTCCTTCAGGACAACGGCATCAATATCGTCCAGCTTGTTTACGTATACACAGGCTTTGCCCGGCGTGTGCTTCCCCAGCCTCTGCAGCAGCTCTTCCCGCTGGGCATCACCCGCTGCAAAGTATAGGCTGATCTTCGCTTTTCTCGGCGAGAAGCCTACCAGCGGTGCATCCCCTTCATGCCCTGTTGCATACTTGTAGTGGTATGTTCCGAAACCAATAATGCTCGGGCCCCACATTTTCGCCGGAAATCCGGTCGTTTCGCTGAAAATATCCAGCAGCTTGTATGCGTCCTCACGTTTCTTGAGGCTAGCAATTTGTTCGATGAACTCAATAACGCTGTTATCGGTTACTTTTGTTTTCTGCTCGTACATAAGTGGGTCGCTCCCTCATTAGTCCTTATTTCCCCACCACTATAGCATATACTTGGTACCCAGAACATATCATTAGGTCAACTTTGGTTATAAACAAACTCCACATTGCAGCATCCATTCTCTGGAAATATACTTAGAAGGTATCGTGCCGGAAGCGTTACCATGTAGAACGACACGAACAGGTGAGTCCATATGTAAGCGCTTATACAACACTCAACCTTGTAGGATGCTACTAAATTTAAGGAGGCTTAATTTATGCTGTACACTCCAGGCATTGCCGACTGCTCACCGGCAGAGGTAGGTTATGACGCTTCACGAATCGGCGTTTTGCACACCCATTTCCAGAATCTGATCGATGACAACAAGATCCAGGCTGCGTCTTACTGCGTTTCGAGATATGGCAAGACGTTTATGCATGGTGCCATTGGTCCGCTCTCTTACCGGGAAGACCAGACGGAACCGCTTTTACCGACAACCGCCCACAACATCGCATCTATCACCAAAGCCGTTACCTCAGTAGGCATATCCAAACTGGTCGAGGACGGATTTCTCCGGTTCGACACCCTTGTCGGCACGATCTTGGAGCCATTTAATGTGGGACCCTTCAGCAAAATCGATATCTATAGTCTTCTGACTCATACCTCAGGATTATTTCCCGACTGTGCGGACAACCTGATTCCGTATCACAAATCTTATTGGCAACTCATCGGAGAGTATTTCGATCAATACAAACCTGCGGATGGTGAGCCGGACTGGATCACAGCCGCACTGAGCTGCGGAGTTAATAAAAAGGTTGGAGAGGAGTGGCAATACTGCTCATTCGGCTTCTGTATCCTCGGTGAGATCATTAAGAAAGTCACAGGCATACCCGCTGAACAATACATAGAAGAGCAGATTCTGCAGCCGCTGGGGATGAAGGATACGATGTGGGAACCGACTCCGGAGCTGGCTAAACGCTTCATTATCAGAAACGAACA
Source organism: Paenibacillus sp. FSL R5-0912 (assembly GCF_000758605.1). Taxonomy (NCBI): domain Bacteria; kingdom Bacillati; phylum Bacillota; class Bacilli; order Caryophanales; family Paenibacillaceae; genus Paenibacillus; species Paenibacillus sp. FSL R5-0912. Next base: position 2,582,225 of record NZ_CP009282.1, on the reverse strand, counting down.
GTATGAAAAGCGGCTACATGACCTGATTCATGGTATTCAGCCTGAAGTCTCTCCAGCAGAAAGTCTGTGGGAAATGGTTTCCAGTACTGGTGGGGGCCTGGTCTCTACACCGGCTGACCTCAACCGGTTCGCCAATATGCTCCTGGGCATGGGAACGCTAGGTGATACCCGGATCGTCGGCCGTAAGGCAGTCGAGAAAATCACAACCCGTACTTTATACGGAGTGCCCGATTACTGCTGGGGAAACGATGTCAAAGACCGGAGCTATGGCATTGGTCTCGATATGAGAAGAGGTCCCGCCTTCCTCTACTCAGATTCCAGTTATTTTCATGAAGGTGCCGGAGCCTGCTGTATGGCTATTGACCCCACTGAGCAGCTTGCCGCGGTATGGTTCGTGCCTTTCACCGATGATAACTGGTACGCAGAGGCGTTGTTCAATGTGACCAATATTATCTGGTCTGGACTTATTTAATGAACCGCCTTACGCATAATTGGCTGATTTGCCGCTCAGTAGCAGAAGTAACCTACAAAGAATGGAGTGCCTACCGCACCCATTCCATGGTGTCCGTTATCGTCGGCCCCGTGTATTTCATGGTGCAATATTTCATCTGGACGGCGGTATATGGAGATCACGCTACCCTCGGTGGTATCGGTCTCCCCCAGATGATCCGCTACTTCGGCGCTACTGCACTTATCGGCTACCTGATTATGGATTTTGCCGACTGGAACCTGTCCATGCTTGTGCGCACCGGTAAGTTTCTCACCTTTCATCTGCGTCCGATTCATCACCGTTCCTTCGCCTTGTTCCAGAAGATCGGGCACCGCTTTCTCGGCTTCCTGTTTGAATTTGTGCCCTGCCTGCTGATCTTCATTTTTATTTTTGGAATTGATATGCGACCGGCAAGCTTCCCATGGACATTACTGTCTGTGCTGCTTGCCTTTCTGATGAATTTCTATGTGAATTATGCAATTGGCCTGACTTCGTTTTGGCTTGTGCAGTCGGGCGGAATACGAAGCGCGTTTATGCTGGTGTCGGCTATTTTTTCAGGGGCGCTCATTCCGCTCGACTTCTTCCCGCACTGGCTTCAGGTGATCCAGTTCTTCCTGCCGTTCCAATACATCGCCTACATGCCGGCAATGGTATTCACCGGCCATTATTCGCTTGGCGGCCTTGAGCTGTCCATTCCGCAGGCTGTAGGCATGCAGGCTGTGGCTGTGCTAATTACCTTCGGACTTAACGAGGTCATCCGCCGCCAGGCTATGAAGCAATTCACTGCTGTCGGTGCGTGAATGCCCCGATGAAAGGACAGTTCTCAACATGAAACGGTATCTGGATGTTTATAAGCAGTGCATGTACTCCGCCGTTCAGTCCGCCGCGGCCTACCGGATGAATTTCATCGTCAGCAGTCTGATTACACTGGTTGGCAACATTCTCTTTCCGCTGGTAACCCTGCTTATTTACAGGGCTGGCACCAGCTTTCCCGGTTGGAGCTTGTATGAAGTATTGTTGATTCAGTCTGTATTCACCATGTCCAGCGGCCTCTCCAGCCTTATATTCGGCGGTGTTCTCTGGACTACCATGTCGCATGTCCGTGAAGGCAGCTTCGAGGTGATTCTGCTCAAACCGCTGAATCCGCTGTTTTTTATTGTGGCCACTACATTTTCTACCGAAAGTGTCGGCCTGTTTCTGGGCGGTGTTGCACTATTCATCTTCTCAGCTGCACATGTAGGCACCATTCCGTTCTTATCCTGGCTGCAGTTTGCCGGGATGTTCATCGCCGGGACGGCAGTCCTGGCCGGATTATCCCTGATGATGGCTGCAATGTCCTTCAAATGGGTGGGCAATTCGCGGATTTCCGAGCTTGCGGACAGTGTGCTGCATGTCGGCAAATATCCGCTGCCCGTATTCCCGAAGGCCGTGCAGGCTGTGGCCACGCTGATCATTCCTGTGGGGATGGTGGGCTTCCTGCCTGCTTCCGCTCTGCTGGGCCGGGTGCAGGCCAGTGATTTCGCGGCTATTGTGCCCTGCTTCTTATTTCTGGCGGCAGGCATATGGGTGTACCGGCATATGATCAGATTGTACGAGGGGGTTGGCGGGTAATGCCGGTTATTGATGTGAAGCATTTGACCAAGACATATACAACCTATAAGCGGGGCGCAGGCATGGGACAGACCTTCCGGAGCTTCTTCCAGCGCGAGGAAGTCGTGGTCAACGCTGTTAACGATATCAGCTTTGCCATTGGGCAGGGGGAAATCTGCGGTATTCTGGGTCCAAACGGGGCAGGTAAATCCACAGCGATCAAAATGCTCTGCGGCGCGCTGTATCCGACCCGCGGAGAAATTCAGGTGCTTGGATATTCCCCTGCCCGGGACAGGAAACATTATGTCGGCAAAATCGGGGCCGTCTTCGGCCAGAAATCCCAGCTGATCTGGGATATCCCGCCGATTGACAGCTTCAACATGAACAAGGCGATCTACGGAATCAGCACTCCGGATTTCAAGAATCGTCTGGACGAGCTGACGGAGCTGCTGGATATTGCCCATGTGATCGAAAAGCCTACCCGCGTGCTCTCTCTCGGCGAGCGCATGAAATGTGAATTCGTCATGGCGATGCTGCACGGTCCGGATATTCTGTTCCTCGATGAGCCGACCATCGGACTCGATGTGATCGCCAAGGTCAAAATCCGTGAATTCATCCAGCAGATGAATAAGAAGCAGAATATGACCTGTATTCTGACCACCCATGATCTTGAGGATGTGGAGGAGCTTGCCCACCGGGTGATTGTCATTAACCATGGGGAGAAGGTATTTGATGATTCGCTTCAACAGCTGAAGCTTTTCCTGGGGGAGAAGAAGCGGGTGAGCTTTACTTTTGTAGAGTCTGTGCAGAACACCTTGTTCGACAACGCATATACCCAAGTCATCGAACGGCCATCTGACTTTCAGATTACGCTTCAGGTGGATACAGCTCGGATTTCTATCAGTGACTTCATCGAAAATATCTCCCGGAAGCACCGCTTCTCCGACATCTCGGTCAAGGAGCTGCCCATTCAGCAGGTTGTCATGAATATCTATGAGAATGAAGGTGGGATTAACGCCTGAGTGTTACATTTACAAAAGCGCAGCTTCTTAGAATTTCGAATTTTGTTGGTGAACACATGGCTTATGTATTGCGAATATAAAACAGCCCTTCCCCGTCAGCAGACGGACAGGAAGGGCTGTTTTTGTATTGATTATTCTGATGTGTGATCCACCGATGCCGCTTGGATATTGCCGAATGCCCAGTACTGCGCAGGGACGTCGGACCATCGCGGTGCCGCGCTTGTCAGCGGCGTGATGCCCAGGGCACGGTTGACGATGGTTACAGCCTCCGCACGGGTTAACGTTTGGTTCGGACGGAAGGTTCCATCCTCGTAACCGGTGATCACGCCCGCTTTGGCCGTCATTTCAACGGCTGCCTGTGCCCAGTGGCCGGCAATATCGCTGAAGCTGACTGCATTCCCCTGACCGTTAGTAACCAGACGGGACAGAATGGTCGCCATTTCGGCTCTGGTGATCGTTTGGTTTGGTTTGAAGCTGCCGTCAGCGTAACCTTTCATAATACCGCTTCTGCTCACCAGATTAATTGCATTTGTTGCCCAGTGGCCGGCAGCAAGATCTGTGTATACAGCGCCGGAAGTACTGGCTGACGGGTTGAAGGTACGGGCAATGATGCTGGCCATTTCTGCACGGGTAATGCTCTTGCCCGGCTGGAAGGTGCCGTCAGTGTAACCCGTCATATAAGCCTTCACTTGTACCGCAGGATCTTGTGCAAGAACCACTGTAAATGTACTGAATTTATTGACATTAAATTGAATCCCGGACTTGCCGGTTTGGCCGAAGGGTACAATTTCACCCCTAACCAGTTCTTTGGTACCATCGCTGTGCTCAATGAAGACCGCCAGTGCCTTCAGCTGTTCTGCAGTTAACGAAGTGTTGTTAATCGGCAACACCAGCGTCACCGGACGGCTCTGCAGATTGGTATCAATCGTTACCGGACGGCCTACCAGCGTCACCGCCCCACCGCCGGATAGACTTTGAACCTGTGCTTTTGCACGCGCTCCAGCATCTGCACTCTGCTGCTGCGTTTTTAAGGGTACCAGGTTGAAGTAAATATCTGTACCAAACCCAACCAGAGAGCTTCCCGGCACCTTCACTTCAGCATTAACCGTGAAGATGTCCAGACTGATTTGATTATCGGCAAATTCCTTGCTGGAAGCGGCTGGAATCGTCAGTCTAGTTTCCGCAACCTCATCATTGGCATCAGGAACGATGATTCTGGCAATATTGGAACCAGCCGCCTTAAGCTCATTAATCGCTCTGAGCGCTTGATCTAATGCGAACGTAATAACATCACTTTTCACACCATTTGCATCCTTCGTGCGGCTAACGACAACGGAGGATACGTTGGAGCCTTGGGTTGAGCCGTTCTCAACATTTAGATTAATGGTTTCGGTCTGTGTGCCCGGCGTCGGTGTTGCTGCAGGAGCCGCTCCTCCGGAACCTCCAGAACCCGATGCGGGAGGATCAGTTGGCGTGACGGGTACAGGAACGGTTGAGAAGTTCCAGACGGTTTTATCCGCAATCCCCGCAAAGCTGTTCCCTGACTCATCAGTAAATGCACCCGGGTGAATCAATACATAATAGCTGCCGCCCTGCTTCAATAGACCGCCTGTATTAATGCTGATGGTAGCATTCATAATGGTGACAAGCGCCCGATTACCCGCTTTAATCGTCGTTACGATCATATCATCCGCCGCATTCACAAGTTCAATATTGGCATCCCCGGCTAATACATTCTCGTTAAAGGTCAATGAGAGCGCAGCGGATGTGGATACTTGGGTCGCATTGTCTACCGGACTATAGGCTGTCACCAGCGGCGCTGCTGTATCAGGCCCGCTTGCTGTCACAAACCGCCAGGCTGTGATGCCTGCAATACCGGCAAAGCTGTTGCCTGCGTTATCTTTAAATGCGCCTTCTGTAATCCGGACAAAGTAGCTTGTACCATGCTCCAGATTGTCAGCCGGATTAATAGTTACAACATTATTCTGAATCGTTACGATGTCTGATGTGACGGGAATCGTCACTATCGGATGAATCTCATCTGTGCTTTTGAAAATCTCAATGCTGCCTTCCGCTTTCTTTACATTCTCGCTGAAGGTAAGAACCAGATTAGCGCCAAGAGCTACTTCCGTTGCCCAAGGCTCCGGAGAATACGTGCTCACCGTTGGTGAGGTTCTATCTGGTACACCGGTTGTTGTAAAGTTCCATACTCCGCTGCCGGTGATGCCAGCATAGCTGTTGCCTGCAGTATCTTGGAACGCCCCGGTTCCAATCCGTACATAGTAACTTGTACTATACTTCAGATCGTCAGCCGGATTAATCGTCACTACATGATTATGGGTGGTTACATTTCCGGAAGCAGCGGGAATTGTAGCTACCTGGGCATTATTCGCACTATTGTAGATCACAATGTTACCTTCCCCTGCCGTTACATTCTCGCTGAAGGTAAGGGTAAGATTGGCGTCAATCCCCACTTCCGTTGCCCCAGGCTCAGGCGAAAACGCGGTTACTGTTGGTGCTGTCGTATCTGGCGCAGCAACTGTTGTGAACTGCCATGTTGTGCTGTCAGAGATACCTGCAAAGTAGTTGCCCGATGTATCTGTGAATGCATCGTCCGTGATCTGAACAAAGTAACTTGTTCCATACTCCAGATTGTCTGCCGGATTAACCGTCACTACTTCATTCAGGATGGTCAGGTCACTGGCAGAAATCGTAGCTACCGACTTGTCTGACGCACTGTTGTAGATCACAATGCTGCCTTCACCCGCCGCTACATTCTCGCTGAAGGTAAGCACAAGATCGGCCTCAACGCCTACACCTGTTGCACCGCTAGCAGGTAAATACGCGCTTACGGTTGGTGCAGCCGTATCCGGTTCACCTGTTGTTGTGAAACGCCAGGTTGTGCTGTTCTCGATGCCAGCATAATTGTTGCCGGCCGTATCTTTGAATGCCCCGGGCCCGATCTTCACAAAGTAGCTTGTGCTGTAGCCCAGCTCATCCTCCGGATTGATCGTTACCACATTGCCTTGGACCGTTACAATTTCGGAAGTCACAGGAATGGTCACAGCCGGGGTATTGCTATTCGCACTGTTATAGATTTCAATACTGCCTTCTGCTTTGGTTACATTCTCACTGAAGGTAAGGGTCAGGTTCGCACCAGCGGCAACCTCCGTTGCTCTATCCTCAGGCGAATAAGAGCTCATCACCGGTGGTGTAGTATCCGGCGCCTCGGCTGTTGTAAACTGCCAGGTCTCGCTGTCCATGATTCCGGCATAATAGTTGCCTGCCGGATCAATGAATGAACCATCTCCAATATTCACAAAGTAGCTTGTACTGTATACTAAATCATCAGCAGGATTAATTGTTACCACCTTATCAAGAATCGTTACATAGTCAGAATTAACTGGAATCACCGCTACCGGAACAATGTCATCCGCGCTTTTGTAAATCTCAATATTACCGCTCTCCTTCGTTACATCCTCGCTGAATGTAAGCGTCAGATCCGTGTCAATGGCTACTCCCGTTTCTCCCTTATCAGGAGAATAAGTAGTTACAGTTGGAGCAGTTTCATCCAGCTCGGCTACTGTCGTAAAGCTCCAGTCATCACCTTCAATCGCTACATTCCCACTTTCACTCTCGTTGTAGAACGTATCGCTGTCAATTGTGACTGCATATTTAGTCCCTTTATCCAAATCCTTTTCCGGATTAACCGTTACAGTATTATTCTGTACGGTTACCCTGATGCTGTCGTCCACCGGGATGGTTTCAACCGGAGCTGACATGTCCGAAGCTTTGTAAATGTTAATGTTACCACTGGCTGCCATCACCTTCTGATTGAATGTCAGAACCAGCTCAGCATCGATGGCTATATCTTTCTCAGATATCTCCGGAGACTGACTTATAACCCGCGGAATGTTGAGAACCGGATAGGAAACAATCATCACGCCGAGGTCACCGACTGCGATAAAACGATCTTGCCCGGCAATAAACCCGATGCCATTAAGTTTTTTAGTCGTGCCTGTAGTCTCAGGGTGCCAAGTCTGGCTTGGATCAGCGGTATAGTAGACATTCCCGCTGTCTCCCGTTGCCATAAATACGCCGCTGCCGGATGCAACTCCATTCAGATTCACTTGTCCGTCAATGGTTCTGACCGACCATCTCGAGCTATCCGCAGAGATTACGACCGTTCCGGACGCGCCGACCGCCACGAATAGACCGCTGCCGTAGCTGATGCCGTTCAACAATTTACCACTCGTTTTGGAATCTTCCGATTTCCACTCCGCTCCATTCGAAGAAGTTACGATGGTACCGCCAGCACCTACAGCCACGTATTTGCCGTTGCCATAGGTAACAGCATTTAAGTGATTCAAGGTCTTACTATCGGAGATCCTCGCCCAGTTGACTCCGTCTGAAGACACTACAATTTTCCCGCTATTGCCTACTGCAACAAAAAGGCCGCTGCCGTAAACAATACCATTAAGCGTAATCGTGTCCACCGAGGTTCCGGCTGCCCAACTAGTACCGTTGTTGCTGGAGGTCAGGATTTGGCCGTTCGAGCCGACCGTTACGAACTTGCTGTTGCCGTAAGCAATGCCGTTAATAGCATTAGTAGTGCCGCTAGCAACCTTCGACCAGACCTTACCGTCGGTGGAAGTGCCGATCAATCCATCCGTACCAACGGTAATATAGGTATTATTGGCGTAAGTTACCGTCTTCAGTGCACTGGAGGTGGGGGAGCTGAATTTTTCCCAGCTGCTCGTTCCGCCAGTACTCGCTGTCGCGAAAAATACAGAACCCTCTGAGCCAACGATAAAATAACCAAAATCGGTAGCCTTAATCTTCATCAGATTATCCGTAGTTCCGGCTACTGAAACTGAACTGCTCCAACCGCTCGTTCCGGTGGCTGAATATATCAGTTTGCCTGCATCGCCGGCAATGAAAAATCTGTTGTTTCTATAAGATACAGTATTGAAATCTTCTGTAAGAACGCTTGTCCCCTTTGTCCATGTACCCAAAGTGTTCGAGGCGCTTAATATTTCCCCATCTGCTCCGGCCGCAACAAACACATTGCCGCCATAGCCGATGCCGTTCAAATCATTAGTAGAACCGGAGGTCTGCGGCGTCCAGACCAGCCCATCCGAAGAGTTAATAATTTCCCCGCCATCGCCAACAGCTACAAACTTGCTGTCACCATAAGCAATAGCGTTAAGATCCACACTAACCCCTGAGGTTGATGCAGCCCAAGTGATGCCGCCATCGCTGGACGTAATTATTTTGCCTGAATCGCCGACTGCGACTAAACTGCTGCCGCTGTAAACAACTGCGTTCAAGTTTTCAGATATGCTTTCAGCTATGCCTGTAGTCTGAGTGGTCCAGGATGTACCATCTGTAGACGTTATGACGGTTCCCTTGTCGCCTACAGCAACAAATTTGGCGTTAGCCCCTGAGCCTATATTAATAATATCGTTCAAGTCATTAACTACACCTGAATTACGGATCGCCCAGGTCGTGTAGTTGCTGAACGTACCCACGCTTCCTCCTTCACCTACCACAACGACTGTATTTGCGCCTATAGTTACTCCATTTACTTTGTTGCCGCTTGGCAGCGGGCTGAGGTTCTCCCAGCTTACCGGAGCTGTATTCTCCGTACCTGCAGATGCGGGCAATGCTCCTGTCACAAATAAACAGATTACGAGTAACAACGCGAAATACTTCTTCAATCCCCTGCTCATTAACAATGTATCGCTCCCCCTTATTCATTCATCATTTTCCGTCCGCTGTATAGCAAGCTTTGCTGCAGTTTGTATACGCTCCCTTAGCTCCCGCATTCTCCCTTCATCTTGCGTACCCGCGGACAAAAAACAATTAAAAGCTAAATAGAAATTTTCATATCTGCGGTCCATTCTATCAGACAGCTCTAAACAAACTCTTAACAATTCTCGACAAAAACCGCTTCATCAGGTCCTACATACGGGTAATTTCTCAAAAAAACGAAAAAACTCTGTCCCCCCTCAAAAAAATGTCTAAAACAAAAAAACGCAAGGAGCTTTCGCTCACATGCGCAATTTTTATCGTACATCAAATATCCCTGTTAAACGTAAGGCTGAATTAGCTCCTGTTTTTCATGTCTGAACCACTGGCTGCATCCATATTCTCTTCTCCGCGTCCGTACCGTTCCTGATAATAGCTGGGTGTACATCCTGCGTATTTCTTGAAGATTGCAATAAAATATTTGTAATCCTTATAGCCTACATCTGCTGCAATGGCATACACCTTATCCTC